>NZ_CP053381.1:1497316-2994632 GCF_017868775.1 Billgrantia sulfidoxydans
GATGCGCATGCGCAGACCGTTGAGCTCCGGGCTGCTGATCGGCTCGTTGAGGTACAGGTGGTAGCGATTGCCATAGTTGGTATAGGCCAGGTAATGCACGTTCATCTGCTCGCGCCACATCTCTTGTAACTGCTCGAAACGGCCCGTTTCCCGTAACTCTTCGGGGGAGTAGCGCGTCAGGTTGAGCGCATGGGCGGCCGGCAGTGAACTGGTGTAGAACGCCGAGGTAACAAACGCCATGTCCACCACGCCGTTGCTCACCGCGTTGCCTACTTGAAAGGGGGGCATGGTCTCGGGGCCACCGATGAAGTCGATGTCGATCGGTGCCTCGGTATCGTTCTCGATCTCCTCGAGAAACATCTCGAAGGTGTGCGGGATGGCTGTGCCGGGAGTGAAGGCACTGACGGTGCGCAGGGTTGCCGTCTCGGCCGAAGCCTGACTCATCAGTCCCAGAGAGACCAAGGCGGTGCCGAAGGTAATAGGCCAGCGGATGTTGCGCTTCATTGTGTATCTCCGTTGTTATTGTCGTGAGGGGTTCGCGATGTCAGTCGCGTGTCGGTGTACCGATGGCAACGGGTCTGACCGGTGCCTGTGCGGCTCCCTTCGTCACGGGAGGAAGAATCATGGTGCACGAGGTCCAGACTCGATCCGCGGCCAACTCGTCCAGCCGCGCATTTTGAATTTGATAGATGCCTGATTGCGTCAGGTTGTAATGGTGGATGGCAAAGGGCAGCCCATCCGGAACCCCTTCAGGGATTGCCTCGCCCGTCAGCATTCCTTCCGGGGCGGGGTCGGTGAAGGGGTTGTCCAGGGCGACCAGCACAATGGCCTGTTCCTCCAGCCACTCCACGGTATCGAAAGCCAGCCCCGGACCCTGGGCATAGTAACGCTCGTCGTCGCTGTTCCAGAGCTTGCCCCAGCCGGTATGGATGTAGAGCACATCGCCGGGCTGCAGGCCGCGCCAGGCGAGTCCCTGGGCTTCGATCATGCCTTGGAGGTCGTCACGAGTGATCAAGTCGCCGGCTGCGAGTGGCTCGCCCTCGTTGAGGTAGGCCGCGGCATCCAGCAACACGGCAGAGGTAACGATAGGTGGCAGATTCTCGAGTCCGAGTCGATCCAGGGGGGCCTCGGGGGCCGGTTTCACCTCTTCCTGGGTGAAGCCGCCGTAGTAACGCAGCGCCTCGGAGGGAAATTGCCCTTCACCGTTCCAGGGCTCTGGAAGATGAGCGAAATGGCCGAGCCCGTCGATCTGGGTGCCCTGCCCGCCGATGTTGCCGTTGATCGATTCGGTATTGAATCCGTGACGAGTCCCCGGAATGCCGCTGGAAGGGTCGAAGCGGTTACTTTCCGGTTCGGCGAAAGGAGATTGCGGCATCGACGCGCTGCGGGGATAGGCCAGCTCGTATGCCTGTGCTTCGGGCTGCATGAGGTGACTGGCACAACGCTGCCAAGTGCTCGGACCTTGGGTATTCGCCATGCCGGCTTCATCACCATCCTGCCAGGGAGGTAAAGGCACCTGTTGAGCAGCGTTCTCTCCTTGATTCTGCTGCTCGTTTGGCTCAGCCGCCAAAGGCAGGGAGGCAGACAGTACTGCCACACAGATGGCCGAAGGAACTGCTGACAAGCGGGCTTTCATTGTCATTGTTACCTAGCTTGTTGTTTTTTAAAAAATTACCTTACCTGTCTCGTCACACTTTGCAGCGAGATGGCCATCTCAGACTAGAAAGGAATTCGTGATAGTTCAAGGTTGAAGTTTCAAGCTTGAAGATTTTCTTGTTAATAAAACCTGCAAGTCTTTGCTCATGTCTGGGGCGCGTAGCCGAGCGCTCCACACTGCTCAGCTAGCGGCCAGGGCGAACATCGCCACCCCCAGCGCCAGGCCGGCGCCGATGGCGGCAAAGCGGCGGGTGCGGCGGCGATCCTGGCGCGACGAGCCGGCAGTGTAGTCGAAGCGCTCATAGAGGATGCGCCGCATCGGCATGCCCACGTCGAGAAGCGCGTCCGAGACCGCCGTGACCATCCCGCCGGGGCCGCACATGAGCACGACAGAGCGTGCCAGGTCGAGCCCTTCGAGAAGCGTTGTCAGCCGTTGCCGATCGAGCCGGCCGACCTCGCCGCGGTAGTCGGGGGCGGAGCTCTCGGAGAGCAGGAGCACGTGAAGGTCGAGCCGCGTGCGGGCCGCCTCGATCTCGTCGAGGCAGGCGAAGTTCGCCGGGGCGCCGACGGCGTAGGCGAGCCGAACGGGACGTCGCTCGCCCCGCGCCAGCATGTCGCGCAGCAGGCCCATGATCGGCGCGATGCCGACCCCGCCCGCGATCAGGATCACGGCCTCGGCGTCGCTGCCCTCCAGCACGAACTCGCCGTAGGGCCCGTCGAGCCCGATCGGCGTACCGGGCACCAACGCGCCCACCGTGCTCGTGAAGTCCCCCACCTCCTTGATGATCAGCCTGGTGCCGGGATCGAGGGGGCTGTCGGAGAGCGAGAAGGGGTGATCCAGGAGCGGAAACCGTCGCCGCCCGACGGTCAGCCAGACGAACTGGCCGGCGCGGTAGATCAGGGGTGGCGTGCCGGGGGCGGGCTCGACATGCAGCTGCCACATCCGGTCGGCGACGCGCGAGACGCTGGCGAGCGTCCACGGGTGCCGGTGCAGCTTGAACCAGCGCCAGCCATAGAGCACCCCGACCACCGCTGCGACAGCGACGCCGGTGGCGAGCCAGATCGGCGGCAGCGGCGAGGCGGAGGTGAACCGGCCGGCCGCGAAGGCATGGTGCAGGCTGCCCGCTACCGCCAGGACCCCGAGTGGCAGGTGCGTGGCCCGCCAGGTCTCGTAGCGCCACGGTAGTTTCTCGCGAAGCAGCGACGTGACGAGCAGCAGCGCGAAGGCGGCCCAGGCCACGACCCCGCTGCGGTAGTGCGGCAAAGTCAGGTAAACCTCGAGTCGCTCGCGCCCCAGCGCCGGTGCGTCGAGCCAGGTGGGCAGCACGTAGAACAGCGGATGCAGCACCACCGCGACCAGTACCCACCACGCCGCGATCTTGTGGAACGCCATGATCTTGTCGATGCCGAGATGGCGCGAGACGCGATCGAAGCGGCCCGAGGTCACGAACTGTACCGCCATCGCGACGACCGCAACCATGCCGAGGGCCGCCGCCGCGTGCTCCCACGGGTCGGCCGGCGCGGCGCGGCCGAACAGCGCCACCGCGAGCGGCAGCAGGACGACGCCGAGGTAGAGGGCTGCAAGCGCGGGACCCGGCAGGCGAACCGCATGGCGGCCGGTCTCATGGGAGGTGCTGTCTTTGGGGTCTGTCATTGTGTTTCCGAATGTAAGCCCCTCGTCTATGATCGAAGATAGACCAAACCCGGACGACACGGGCCTCGGGCGTCCGTGGCAACAGGTCGCAGTGCAACAGGAAGGGGACCCTATGTTCAGCCAGTGTATCCGTCGTATTGCCGTCATTGCGACGCTCGCCTTGGCATCTCCTGCCCTGGCGCAGAATGATGACGCCGCGCTCTCCGCGATCGTCGAGGCGTGGCTCGCGGCGCCGCACGGCGACTACCGGTCGCCGGCGTTCACGTACTGGAATGCGGAAGGCGAGGTACCGACGAACTGTGCGGCCTGCCATTCCCAGCCGGGCTTTATCGACTTTTTGGGCGCAGATGGCAGCACGGCGGGCGTCGTCGATACCCCGGCGGCAATCAATGCGCCCATCGGATGCGCCTCCTGCCATACCACCGCCGCGCATGAGCTCGACGCGGTGACGTTTCCATCGGGCGTCAGTGTCGCGGCGTTGGGCGGGTCGGCGGTCTGCACGGCCTGCCATCAGGGGCGTGCGTCCAGCGACACGGTCGCCGCACGGGTCGAGGGCCTCGACGAGGACGCGGTCGTCTCCGAGCTCGGCTTCATCAACGTGCACTATGCTGTCGCGGCGGCGACGCTGCACGGCGCGCACGTTCGCGGCGGCTACCAGTATGCCGGGCGCGACTATGTAGGGCGCTTCCCGCACGTGCCGAGCGCGAGCAACTGTACCTCCTGCCATGATCCCCACACGACCCGGGTCGCCACCGAGACGTGCCTGAGCTGTCACCGCGGCGTCGACGAGATCACCGCGATCCGCACACGCCACGGCGACTTCGACGGCGACGGTAACACCGCCGAAGGCATTCACGGCGAAATCGAGACCCTGCGCACCCGCCTCGGCGAAGCGATCGTCCGCTATGCCGAAGAGGTCTCAGAAAAGCCGATCGGCTACGCCGCGGATACCTTCCCCTATTTCTTCGCCGACAGCGACGGAAATGGCGACATCAGCCCCGACGAGGCCATCTTCCCCAACCGCTACCAGAGCTGGACGCCGCGCCTGCTGAAGGCGGCCTACAACTACCAGTTCGCGAAGAAGGACCCCGGCGCCTACGTTCACAACCCCGGCTATGTATTGCAACTGCTTCACGACAGCCTCGCGAGCCTGGCGGAGCGCATCGAGGTGGAGGTGCCGGCGCAACGGCGCCAATGACGGGCACCTGGTTACCTCTCGATATGGTGATAGGCCTCACCCGCGTCGCGCAAGACAAGCGCCCGGCGCGCCTGGCGAATCAGCCACAGCCCGAACAGCGAGATTCCTCCCAGCAGGGCGAAGAGCGGGGTGTAGCGTCCGACCAGGCCGTGCAGCAGGGTGACCAGCGGTAACCCCAGCAGGACACCGCTGTAGGTGAACACCAGGCAGCCGCCGGCGGCGTCGGCGATGCGTTCGGGTGGGGCCAAATGGGTGATCTCGGCCATGAAGACACCGTTCCAGCCCAATGAAGAAAGGCTCAGCAGACACAGCAGCGTGACCACCAGCCACTGCGGCCAGGCCGGCGTCATCACGGCCACGAGCAAGGCGCCTGCGGTGGTCGTGCAGGCAATGATGGCGAGCGTGATCAGACGGTCGCCCAGGCGATCGCCGACCCAGCCCCAGCCGATGCGCCCCACCACACCGCTGACCTGCACCGCCGACATCACCAGGCCTGCTTGCACCAGGCCGAAGGCGAGATCCTCGACCAACAAGGCCACGGTGAAGGCCGAGACCGATAGCTGGATAGCCGAGAAGCACAGGCTGAACAGGGCGACATGGCGCAGCGCGCGCTGCCGCCATACCAGCAGCAGGCCGGCAAAGGGGGTGACGAGCAGTTGGGTACGCGGTTCTCGCTGGTCGTCCCACGCTTGCCGTGTGCGCTGAAGGGCGAGAATTCCCCCCGCTGCCAGCGCCGTGAGCGTGAGCAGGCCGGCCTGCCAGCCCACCGTCAGGGCAAGTGCCGGGGCGCTGGCACCGGCCAACACCCCGCCGAGCGGCACGCCGGCCTGCTTGAGCGAGAAGATCAGCCCGCGATGCTCGGCTGGGGTGAAGCGCACCAGCAGCACCGAGGCGGAAGGATTGGTCATGCCGTAACCCAGCCCGGCAATCAAGGAAGCCAACGCGAAGACCGGCAGCGATGGAATGGCCAGCAGGGCGGCCGCGCTGCCCAACAGGCCCAGCGAGAGCTGACTGGTACGGCACGGGCCCAGGCGTCGGGTCAACGGCCCGCCGATCATCGCTGACAGCATGGCGCCGGCGAAGATCAGGCTGACCTGCAGGCCCACCGTGGCTGAGGAGACCCCCAGCGCTGCTGCCAGTTCCGGGGCGATGGCGGCAGGAAACAGGGCCACCAGCGAGGAGAAGGCCAGCACCAAGGTGGTGGCCAGCAGGACGATCAACGGCACGATGTCAATCAACCTTCTCGCGGGGGACCTGGCGCAGGTGGCTGGCGGTCTGGCCGCCGGGCAGCGCGGCGATCAGGTCGGCGGCCTGGAGCAGTGCCGGCAGGTCGATGCCGGTGGCGACCCCGCCGCCGTGCAGGGCGTAGAGCAGGTCCTCGGTGGCGGTGTTGCCGGTGGCGCCGGGGGCGAAGGGGCAGCCGCCCAGGCCCGAGCAGGCGGTGTCCACCGCCGTGGCGCCGTGGTGGATGGCGAACAGCGCATTGGCCACGCCCATGCCGTAGGTGTCGTGGCCATGGAAGGCCCACCCAAGCCCCGGCTGAGCGTGACGCTCACGCAGGCGGGAGAAGTGGTCGGCCACCTGGTAGGGGCTGGCGCGGCCGGTGGTGTCGCACAGGGCCACCTCCAGCGGCAGCTCGCCGGCCAATTCGAGTGCCCTGCCGAGCACGCGATCGACCTGCTGCCAGGAGACGGTGCCCTCGAAGGGGCAGTCGAAGCTGGTGCCCAGGTCGAGGCGCAAGCGGGTGCCTTCGCTCTGGCGCAGGCAAGCGATGACCCGGCCCAGATCCTCTAGCGACTCGTCGGGGCTGCGCCGCACGTTGCTCTGGTTGTGCGACTCCGATACCGAGACCACGTAGACCACCTCGCGGATGCCGCATGCCAGCGCCCGCTCGGCGCCCTTGAGATTGGGCACCAGCGCCGAGAGGCGCACGTCAGGTCGGTCGGCGAAGGCCGCCACCAGTTCGCCGGTGTCGGCCATCTGCGGAATCGCCTTGGGGCTGACGAAGGAGCCGATCTCCAGGCGCGCCACCCCGGCGTCGAGCAGCGCCTCGATGCAGCGCCGCTTGTCGATGGTAGGCAGCGGGTCGCGGATCGACTGGAAGCCGTCGCGGGGGGCGACCTCGACGATTTCCACGTGTGGCGGTGGCTTGAGTGCCGTCATGACACGCTCTCCTTGGTAGACGAGATACCGCGTTCCCGCAGCCAGTTGATCACACCGCCGGCGGTGAGAATGGCCACCTGGCGCGGGCTTAGCTCATGCACGAGCTCGAGCGGAGCGCCGTCGAGCGTGGCCTGGATGCGCCTCCCGGCGGCCAGTTGGCGCGTCAGGTCGTCGATGGCCAGGGTCTGCCCCTGCTCGATCCGGTCGTAATCCGTCGGGTCGGCGAAGGTCAGCGGCAACACCCCGAAGCAGGGCAGATTCTGCCAGTGGATCCGCGCAATGCTTTTGGCGATCACCACCTGCAGGCCGAGCAATCGTGGCACCAGCGCGGCGTTCTCGCGACTCGAGCCCTGCCCGTAGTTGCTGCCGCCGATGATGGCGTGCCCCGCATCGCCACGCTCCCTGGCGCGCGCCACGTAATCCGGGGCCAGCGCCTCGAAGGTGTGCTCGGCCGAAGCATGGACGTTGCTCCACAGCGGCAGCACGCGTGCGCCGGCGGGCATGATGTCGTCGGTGGAGACGTTGTCGCCGGTCTTGAGCAGGATGGGAACCTCGATGCGGTCGGGCGGCGGGTTCAGCACCGGCAGCGGCGGCGTGTTGTCGGTGGCGAGCAGCGACACGTGCCGTGCGCGCTCGGGAGGCAGCGGTGGCACGAACCAGTCGTCGCTGAGCGTCATGCGCGCCGGCTCGCGCACGTGCGGGTAGGGCATGGCGAGGGTGCGCGGGTCGGTGATCGTGCCCGTCAGAGCCGAGGCCGCCGCGGTTTCCGGGCTGCACAGGAAGACGCTGTCCTCCCGGGTACCGGAGCGACCCGGGAAGTTGCGCGGCACGGTGCGCAGGCTGTTGCGCCCGGCGGCGGGGGCCTGACCCATGCCGATGCAGCCGTTGCAGCCCGGCTGGTGCAGGCGCGCGCCGGCTTCGACCAGGGCCGCGAGGTGGCCTTCGGCGATCAGCGCGGACAGCACCTGGCGAGTCGAGGGGTTGATGTCCAGCGAGACCTCGCTGGACACGCGGCGCCCCTTGACGACTTCGGCCACCACTGCGAAATCGCGGTAGCCGGGATTGCCGGAGGAGCCGATATAGGCCTGATGCAGCGGTTCTCCCGCGACCTGGGCAACAGGGACCACCTTGTCGGGGCTGGAAGGCAGCGCGATCAGCGGCTCCAGCGCCGCCAGGTCGATATGCTCGTCGCGGTCATAGCGACAGCCCGCGTCGGCGGTCAGCGGTTGCCAGTCGGCCCCCCGATCCCGCGCGCGCAGAAAGTCTCGCGTCACCTCGTCGCTGGGAAAGACGCTGGCGGTGGCGCCCATTTCGGTACCCATGTTGGCCAGCACATGGCGATCCATGGCGTCCAGAGTGGCCAGGCCGGGGCCGTAGTACTCGAGAATGCAGTTCCTGGCTCCGGCGACTCCGTGGCGGCGCAGCAGCTCGAGAATGACATCCTTGGCACTGACCCAGTCGGGCAGCTCGCCCTCCAGGCGGACGCCGATGACTTCGGGCATCGGCAGGTAGAGCGGCTCGCCGGCCATGGCCATGGCCACTTCGATGCCACCGGCACCGATGGCCAGCATGCCCAGGGCGCCGGCGGCGGTGGTGTGGCTGTCGCAGCCCACCAGACTCTGGCCGGGCACGCCGAATCGCTCCATGTGCACGGGGTGGCTGATGCCGTTCCCCGGCCCGCTGTACCACACGCCAAGGCGTTCGCAGGCGCTCTTCAGGAAGAGATGGGCATCGGCGTTGATATTGTCCGGCTGCAGCAGGGTGTGGTCGATGTATTGCACGCTGGGGGTGGTGTGTACTCGTTTCAGGCCCATGGCATCGAGCTCAAGCATGACCAGGGTGCCGAGAATGTCCTGCAGCAGCGCCTGGTCCATGCGCAGGGCAATCTCCTGGCCTGGAACCATCTCGCCACCCACCAGGTGGGCCCGGATCAGCTTATGACTCAGGGTGTCAGCCATGGGGTACCTCCTCGTCGAGACCGTGGCGCAGACGGGGCAGGGCGCGGGCGGCATCCATCAGGAACTGCAGGCCGAGCGTGGCAAAGCCGATGGGCAGCAGGGCGTAGGGAAAGACCATCGGCGTGCCCAGCGAACTCGAGACGCGCTCGCTGTATTCGTAGGCCTGCAGCGCCATGATGCCGCCTCGCCACACCAGGATGGCGCAGAACACCACGCCGAGCAGGCCGGTGACGATGTCGATCGCGGCGCGGCTGCGCGGCGGCAGCTTGTCCTTGAAGAAGGTGATGCGGATATGCGCATCGTGGCGCTGGGCTTCGGCGGCGCCGATCACGGCCAGATAGACCAGCAGAAAGGAGTTGATCTCCAGGCTCCAGCTGGTCGGGGCCGCGAAGGCGTAGCGCATGATGGCGTCGTAGCAGATCGACACCATCATGAACACCAGCACCGCCATCGAGGTCCAGCGCAGGACGGCCATCAGGCCGTCCCAGCTGCGCGTGGCAGAAGCGGTCATGGGCGCTCTCCTTATGCCTCGCCCAGGGCCAGCGCAATGGCACGGCTGCCGACTTCTTCGCCGACCTCGCCCTTCCAGTGGTCCCAGACGTCCTGGACGCCGGCATTGAAGGTCTCGAGGTCCTCCTCCGTGGGCTCGATGATCTCGATGCCGGCGTCCTCCACTTGCGGCCAGTACTCGTTGGGATAGATATCGTTGTTGCAGTATTCGATGAAGTTCTCGTCGTACCAGTCGGCGGCCTGCTGCAGCACGCCACGCACGTCGTCGTCGAGGTTGTCCCAGGTGTCGCGCAGCATGAACGGCGCCACCGAGAAGCCGGTGATCGGCAGCTTGTAGCAGTACTTGAGCTGCTCCTGCAGGCTGCGTCCGATGATCGTCGAGATGTTGAAGATACCGGCATCCACGGTGCCGCGTTGCAGCGCCATATAGGTTTCCGACGAGGGGATGCGGGCCGCCCCCACGTTGTAGGGTTCGAAGGCCTGGGTGGCCTCGAAGCCGACGATGCGTATCTTCTTGCCGCGTACCTCGTCGAGGCTGCGGATCGGGCTCTTCTCGGTGCTCCACAGGTACTCGGGTTCGAGGATGCCGCCGCCGGAAGTGAGCAGGTAGAGATTATCCTCGGCGAGCACTTCGTTGATCAGCTCCATCAGCGGACTGCCCTGGCGCAGGCGCTCCGGGTGGCGATAGAGCTCGCCCACGACCCCGGGCAGACCGGTCACGCCGAGGATGGGGATCGAGCGGGTGATGTACGAGAAGGTGTGGAACATGAAGTCGATGCTGCGCGAGCGCAGCGCGGGCAACTGCTCGTCCACCTTGAGCAGCTGGCCGGAATCGTAGAACTCCACCGTCAGCGCATCGCCGCCGCTCTCCTGGAGCATTTCCACGAAGCGATTGGAGCCGTAGGTCAACGCCTTGTAGGAGTCGGGCAGGTAGGTGACTCCGGTGAGGGTGGTGGCGGCGTGGCTGTGGGGAGCGAGCAGGCTCTGGGTACCGAACAGGGTGGCGCCGGCAGTGGCGAAGGTGCCGTACTTGAGTATTTGGCGACGGGACAAGGTCATGGTGAGTCTCCCTTTGTTGTTGTAGCGGTTCATTTCACTGACGTTGCTACGCCGGGGCTACATCAGCCCCGGTAACCACAGGCTGAGGCTGGGCACGAACACGAACAGCATCAGCACGAGGAACTGCACGGCGACGAAGGGCAGGGCGCTCTTGATGATTTCCTCCACCGAGAGTTCGGGGCAGACCCCGCGCAGGGCGTAGAGGTTGAGCCCCACCGGAGGCGTGACTACGGCGATCTCCAGGTTGAGCACCATGACGATGCCGAACCACAGCGGGTCGTAGCCCAGGGCGATGACCAGCGGCAGCAGCACCGGCGTGGTCACCACGATCAGCGACACCGCGTCGACGATCATGCCCAGCAGGATCAGCAGCAGCATCACCGCCAGCAGGATCGCCCAGGCGGGCAGCCCGGTGGCGGTGAGTGCCTCGGTGAGCATCTGGGGCACCCGCACCATGTTGAGGTAGTCGCCGAAGATCTTGGCGCAGCCGATGATCAGCAGAATGGCGCCGCTGATGCGGGCGGTGGTGCCGAGGATCTCGAGGAACTTGGCCCAGCTGAGGCTACGGAACACCAGGGTGGCGATCAGAAAGGCGCCGGCCGCGCCGATGCCGGCGGCCTCGCTCGGGGTGGCCAGGCCCGAGTAGATGGAGCCCAGCACGGCGACCACCAGCAGGGCGGCGTGCCAGATGTTGGCCAGGCTTGCCCAGCGCTGCCTCCAGGTGAAGCGCTCTTTGCTGGCCGGCGCCTCGGCCGGGTTCAGCCGCACACGAAGGTAGATGAACAGCGACAGGGCCAATGCCAGCACGATGCCGGGCACGATGCCGCCGATGAACAGGTCGGCCACCGAGACGCTGGACACCGCCCCGTAGATGATGAACGGCACGCTGGGGGGAATCAGCATGGCCAGCGCGCCGGCGCTGACCACGGCACCGGCCGCCAGCGAGCGGCTGTAGCCGCGCTGGAGCATCTGCGGCACGGCGATGGAGCCCACCGCGGCGACGCCGGCGAGGCTCACCCCCGAAACGGCACCGAACATCGCCGAGGCACCCACCGAGGAGATCGCCAGGCTGCCGCGCAGCCAGTTGAGCCAGCGCACCGCGGCGGTGAACAGGCTCGAACCCACCGGTGTCGCCCCGAGGAAATTGCCCATCAGGATGAACAGCGGCAGGGCGATCAGCTCGAAGGCGTTGAGCTGGCCGAACAACGACGACGGGGCGAAGAAGAACGCCAGCGAGCCGCGGGCCATGTAGAGGCCGATCAGCCCCGACAGCCCCAAGGCGAGGAAGATCGGAAAGCCGATCACGATCAGCCCCACGAGGACGACCAGAACGATGATGGGCTCCATGGCGGCCTCCTCAGATCACACCGTCGGCGCGCAAGGCCTCGATGGCCTCGGCGGTGAGTCCGAGCCAGTCGGAGAGCACGGCCGCGGTGTGCTCGCCCAGGGCCGGACCTACGTGGCGCACCCGCCCCGGCGTCTCGCTGAGGCGCGGGAACACGTTCTGCATGGGCAGCGGTCGGCCCCGGCGATCGGGGACCTCGACGATCGATTCGCGGGCCTGGAAGTGGGGGTCGTCGAGCATGTCGGGGGCGCGGTAGACGAGGCCTGCCGGTACCCCGGCATCGGCCAGGATATCGACGACGTGCTGGGCATCGTGCTGCTGTGTCCAGGCGGCGATCAGGTCGTCGATGGCCTGCTGGTTGTCGCCGCGGGCCCGGTGGGTGGCGTAGTCGGGATGGTCGGCCAGGCGCGGCTGGCCCATCGCCTCGCACAGCCGGCGGAACACGGTGTCCTGGTTGGCGCCGATGATAATGTCGCGTCCGTCGCGGGCCGGATAGGCGTTGGAGGGCGCGATCTTGGGCAGGAAGCTGCCGCTGCGCTCGCGTACCTTGCCGGCGCGGGCATATTCGGGGATCAGGTTCTCCATCATCGCCAGCACCGACTCGAAGATCGAGCTGTCGACTACCTGTCCGTGGCCGGTACGATCGCGCTGATGCAGCGCCATCATGGTGCCCAGTGCGGCGTGCAGCCCGGCCAGGGTGTCGCCCAGTGAGATGCCGACGCGCACCGGCGGACGGTCCGGATAGCCGCTCAGGTAGCGCAGCCCGCCCATGGCCTCGCACACCGAGGCGAAGCCGGCGCGCGAAGCGTAGGGGCCATCCTGGCCGAAGCCGGTGACCCGTACCATCACCAGCCCGGGGTTGTCGCGGGAGAGTGTGTCGTAGCCCAGCCCCCAGCGCTCCATGGTGCCGGGGCGAAAGTTCTCGACCAGCACGTCGGCCTGACCAGCCAGCTCGCGCAGCAGTTCCTGGCCCCGCGGCTGCCGAAGGTCGAGGGTCACCGACTGCTTGTTGCGGGCGATGACGTTCCACCACAGGGGCTCGCCGTTCGCAGGGTCCGCCTCGCCCCACTGGCGCATGGCGTCGCCCTTTCCGGGTGGCTCGACCTTGGTCACCTGGGCACCGAAGTCGGCGAGCACCTGGCCGCAGTACGGGCCGGCGATCAACTGACCAAGCTCGAGAACCTTGATGTCGTCGAGGGGGAGCGGGGGAGTGGTGTCGTGTGTCGTCATTGTTGTTGTGCTGCCTCTCGCTGGGGCTGGATCAGCCGGGAAGTGCCTGTGGGTCGTCAGGCGCGTCGGGGAATCGCACGTGCAGGGCCTGAGCGGCCAGCAGATGGGAGCGCATCACGCTCTCGGCCCAGGTGGGGCTGCCGGCGGCGATCGCCTCGAGGATCTCACGATGGTGGCGCATGCTGCGGCGCAGGTTGGCCAGGTCGTAGTTACCGAAGTTGCGCCGGATCACCGAGGTCCGCACCACGCCGTCGAGCACCGCTGCCAGGCGCTGGTTGTCGCTCGCGGCGATCAGCTCTCGGTGAAACTCGTGGTTGAGCCGTGCGATCTCGTTGCGCATTTCCGGTTCCCGCTCGATGCGCTCGACGAGGGCTTCCATGCGGTTGGCCAGTGTTTCGAGATACACCAGGCGGGTTCGTTCCATCCGCTCGCTGGCCAGCCTCACGGCCATGGGCTCGAGCACCAGGCGCAGTTCGAAGACCTCGCGAGCGTCCCGCTCGGTCCAGGCCACAACCCGTGCACCGTGGTGCGGAATCGCCTCCAGCCAACCCTCGGATACCAGCTCGCGTAGCGCCTCGCGTACCGGGGTGCGGCTCACGCCGAGCTCCCGTGCGACGCTGGCCTCGCGCACGTACTCCCTGGCTCGGTAGTGGCCGTCGAGGATTCGTTGCTTGACCACGTTGTGGACCTCGGCGGTGGCGGTTCGCACCGCACGAGGTGTTTCGGCAATGGCAGGTTGCGTCATCGTCGTCTCACAGATTGCATGCAATTTAGACTATAGAAACGAATTCCTCGGGCCATTAACGCGACATTGGTCGAAGATTGCATGCAATTCGGATGGGGATAACACGGAACGCGCTTCTGGGCCTCATTGCCGGCGTCTCGGTGTGGGGTGACATTCAGCATGCAGGGGGCGGCCGGAGGAGGGCGCCAATCTTCAGGCATGAGGTAAAGGCTCATGCTCCTGTTGTAGGTATTTTTCCTACACCGCTTGTCGGTTATTTCCTACAAGAGAACTTATCTCAGGTTAACGGTGTTTTGCTGGAAGGCTGCCATGCTGTCGATAAGGGCAAGGAAGCTCCGCAAGGAAGCCGGGTCAGGAAGACGCCACCCCAAGGATGCCCGGTGAGGATGACCGGGAGAGCGGCAAGGACGCAAGGGTTCGCCCGGCCGCAAGGCCGGGCTCTCTACCTATTCCTACCTTTAGACAGATCCCCTTTGCTTTGGCTCGCTATCGTAACGCTTACGTTCCCCCAAGCCTGAAAAAGCCGCCATCCAGGCGCTGATTCTTTGCTTTCGCTTCATTGCCCGCGGGGTGATGATGGAGAGTCGGCTGCCATGGGAGCGAAGGGGCGGCGCCGTAGAGCAGAGCGGGTCGGCGAAAGCGAGCGCATCGCTAGCGTTGATCAGTTATTTTAGAATGATCTGCTATAACCATGCGTATCCTTTCAACGGGTGACGGGATGTCCAATTCAGACTGGCGGGCCAGGGCTCGTCGATTCACGCTCGCCGGGCTGCCGGCCGGCCTGCCGTCGGTGGCGTTCGCCTCGGCGGGGCTGGGAGCCATGCCGGCCGTCGGCTGGAGCGTGGCGGCGCTGGTCGTGGCGCCGGTTCTGGCACTGGCCGGTCTGGCATACCGCCGCAGATTGCTGAGTGAAGTCGAGCGGCTGCGGGTCAGCCGCGAAGAGCTGACCACCATTCTCGACAGCCTCGACGCCTGCATCTACGTCAAGTCGAGCGATTTCCGCTACCAATACGTCAATCGCAAGGGCTGCGAGCTCGTCGGACTGCCGGCCGAGTCGGTCCTGGGCAAGACCGACCGTGATCTCTTCGATTCGGTCACGGCGGCGGAGCTGCACTTCAATGACCGGCGGGTCATCGAGCAGGGCGAGAAAGTCGTCACCTTCCTGTCGATCAAGCTGCCGTTGCGCCGGGCCGATGGCTCGATTCATGCACTCTGCGGGATCTCCACCGACGTCACCGAGTATCGCGAGATCCAGGAGAGCAAGCACCGGCTGACCTTCTACGATTCGCTGACCGGGCTGCCCAACCGGCGCCTGCTGCTCGATCGCCTGGAGATGGTGGTCAAGGGCACACGTCGCAGCGAGCGCTACGCGGCCCTGCTGTTCATCGATCTGGACGACTTCAAGGTCATCAACGAGACCCAGGGGTTGCAGCGGGGCGACCGCTTCCTGCGACGGGTGGCGCAGAAGCTGGAAGAGGTCGTGCGCGAGAGCGACACCCTGGCGCGGCTGGGGGCCGATGAGTTCGTGCTGCTCATTCACGACCTCGGCCTCGACGTGGAGCAGGCGGCCCATGCCGCCGAACGCGTGGCCGAGAAGTTGCTGGGCCAGATCACGAGCGCCCAGGCCGACGACGAACAGGTACTGGCCCTGCCGATCTCGGCGAGCATTGGCATCACCTTGTTTGCCAACGGCCAGGCCAACGTCGACAGCGCCATGCGCCAGGCCGACATGGCCCTGCAGCAGGCCAAGTTGGCGGGCGGCAATACCCTGCGTTTCTTCAACGCCGACATGCAGGCCGACGTGATGGAGCGGGTCCATCTCGAGGCCGACCTGCACCAGGCGCTGGCCCGCGACGAGCTGCGCCTGCACTACCAGGTCCAGGTGGACGACCGCGCCAGGGTGACCGGCGTCGAGGCGCTGATTCGCTGGGAGCACCCGCGCCGTGGCCTGGTCCCCCCCGGCCTATTCATTCCGCTGGCGGAGAAGAACCGGCTGATACTGCCGATCGGCTACTGGGTGCTGGAGACCGCCTGCCGTCAGCTGGCCGCCTGGTCGCAGGAGCGCGGCAAGGAAGCGCTGACGATCTCGGTCAACGTCAGCTCGGTGCAGTTTCACCAGCCCGACTTCGTCGCCCGCGTGCAGCACACCCTGGAGGGAACGGGGGCCGACCCCGCGCGCCTGGTCCTCGAGGTCACCGAGAGCCTGCTGATGGAAGAGCCGGAGCGGGTGCGCAACATCATGCTGCGCCTCAGCAAGCTCGGCATCCGCTTCTCCCTCGACGATTTCGGCACCGGCTATTCGTCGCTGAACTACCTGAAGCGGCTCCCCCTGGACGAGCTCAAGATCGACAAGTCGTTCATCGAAGGCGTGCTCGACGATCCGGTCGATGCCGCCATCGTCACCACTACCATCACCCTGGCGAACAGCCTCGGGCTCGAGGTCACGGCCGAGGGCGTCGAGACGGAGGCGCAGCACCGCTGGCTGCTGGAGCATGGCTGCGAGGCCTTCCAGGGCTATCTGTTCGGCCGCCCGCTGGCGCTGGAGGAGCTGGCCCTGGGCGAGCAGGCCAGCGCCACGCTCCCCTGAGCCAAGTCGGGCACGAGTCGCGCTTCCTCCTCTTCCTGCGGCCGCTGGGGTAAGCTGGGCGTGTCGAGTCGCAGAGAAGCGCGCTTCTTCACCACGATCATTCACAACGGAGACCTTTCATGTCCTTTAGACCCTTGCTTGCTGCCGCCGTGCTGATCCTGCCGCTCACGGCCATGGCCGAGTCACCCAACATCGTGCCGGGTCAGTGGCAGTTTTCCAGCACGACGACCGTCAAGGGCGACGTGCCGATTCCCGACCAGACCGACAGCCACCAGGAATGCATCGCCCAGGGCGACCTGGACGACGCCGATTTCCAGTTCCTCGAAGTGGAGGAGGGCTGTGAGCTGCTCGAGCACAACGTCTCGGCGGATGGGGTCGACTACAAGATGATCTGTCGCGCCGACGGTGGCGAGGCCAATATCGACGGCCGCATGGATTTCCTGGGCGAGCGCGTCGAGGGCAGCGTGAACATCGACACCGAATCGCCCATGGGGCAGATGCTGCTGGAGACCAGCATCGAGGGCGAGCGACTCGGCGACTGTTGAGGGCATGGCCGAGCCGGATGATGACGGGGCCACCCTTGGGGTGGCCCTTTGCATGCGCATCAGGCTGGAAGTCATGCCGATTCTTCCTTGCCGCTTCCGTCCGCAACGGGACGAATGAACGCCACCAGGCCGCTCGTCATGTCACGTTGACCATCTCGAATCCTCTGGCTATAGCTCTAGTGTCTTTCATGGAAGGAATGTGCCGGGAGTCCGAAGCCGAGCACTGTCGATGCTATCGGAGGGCAGGTATGAGTGAACTGGTCAGCGACTTCATCATCAGCCGTCTGGGCGAGTGGGGCGTCAAGCGCATCTACGGGTATCCAGGCGACGGCAGCAACGGGATCATGGGGGCTCTGAACCGAGCGGGCGACCGCTTCGAGTTCATCCAGACGCGCCACGAGGAAATGGCGGCGTTCATGGCTTGCGCTCATGCCAAGTTCACCGGCGAGGTCGGGGTCTGTACAGCGACATCCGGACCGGGGGCCATCCATCTGCTCAATGGGCTCTACGACGCCAAGAAGGATCACCAGCCCGTGGTTGCAGTCGTCGGCCAGCAGGCGAGGGCCGCGCTGGGGGGCGAGTACCATCAGGAGGTGGATCTCGTCTCGCTGTTCAAGGATGTTGCCCACGAATTCGTCTACATGGCGACCAGTCCCGCCCAGGTCCGTCATCTGATCGACCGCGCGATGCGTATCGCGCTGTCGGAGCGCACCGTGACCGCCATCGTCATACCCAACGACCTGCAGTCGCAGCCGGCGGTACAAACGCCAGCGCATGCCCACGGCACCGTCCACTCGGGGGTCGGCTATGCGCGGCCGCGCGTGGTGCCTCATGAAGAGGAGCTGCGGCGCGCCGCCGCCGTGCTCAACGAGGGCGAGCGAGTCGCCATCCTGGTGGGTGCCGGGGCGCTGGGCGCCGTCGACGAGGTGATCCAGGTGGCGGAGCGGCTCGGCGCCGGGGTCGCCAAGGCGCTGCTCGGACGCGCGGCGCTGCCCGACGACTTGCCCTTCGTGACGGGCTCGATCGGATTGCTGGGAACCAACGCCAGCTGGGAGCTGATGGCCAACTGCGACACGCTGCTGATGATCGGCTCGGGGTTTCCCTATTCCGAATTCCTGCCCGAGGAGGGGCAGGCGCGCGGCGTACAGATCGACATCGATCCGCGCATGCTGAGCATTCGATACCCGATGGAAGTGAATCTGGTCGGCGACAGTGCGGGTACGCTGCAGGCCTTGCTACCGCATCTCGAGCAAAAGACCGACCGCGACTGGCGCGAGCATATCGAGAAGAGCGTTGCCCAGTGGTGGGAGGTGCTCGAGCAGCGTGCCATGGCCGAAGCCGACCCGATCAACCCACAGCGCGTTTTCTGGGAACTGTCGCCGAAGCTGCCCGACAACTGCATCCTGACCAGCGATTCCGGCTCCGCGGCGAACTGGTATGCGCGTGACCTCAAGCTGCGCCGCGGCATGATGGCCTCGCTCTCCGGTGGCCTGGCCTCCATGGGCAATGGCGTGCCTTATGCCATTGCCGCCAAGTTTGCCTACCCGGATCGCGTCGCCATCGCCTTGGTCGGCGATGGGGCGATGCAGATGAACGGCTGTGCGGAGCTTGTCACCGTTGCCAAGTACTGGCAGCGCTGGGCCGATCCGCGCCTGATCGTCATGGTCCTCAATAACCAGGACCTCAATCAGGTGACCTGGGAAATGCGCGTGATGGAGGGCGACCCGAAGTACGAGGCGTCGCAGAACATCCCCGACTTCCCCTATGCCGAGTATGCCGACCTGATCGGCCTCAAGGGAATCAAGGTCACCGAGCCCGAGGCCCTGGCCGGTGCCTGGGATCGCGCCCTGACGGCCGACCGCCCGGTGGTGCTGGAGGTCGTCACCGACCCCAACATTCCGCCGATTCCGCCCCATATCAAGCGTGAGCAGGCCCAGGCCTACATGTCGGCGCTGCTGCACGGCGATCCGGAGGCGCTGGGTACCGTCAAGGCCTCGTTCAAGCAGTTTGCGCGGCAGTTCGTGCCCAAGGTGCGCCGGCATTGACTGAGCGGGGCCGGCGCGCTCGTGGCCCCGGCGCACGCCATATCGGGTTACGAGTTCGGCGCGCGTGCCATCTCTTCTTCCAGGCGCTGGCGGATCACGCCGGGCGAACCGGTGCGGCGGGCCAGCAGGTCGTAGGCCACCGGCACCACGAACAGGGTGAAGAAGGTGGCGGCCGCCACGCCTGCCATGATGACGGTGCCGATCACCATGCGCGCCTCGGAGCCCGCACCGCTGGAGACGATCAACGGAATGGCGCCGGCCATGGTGGTCACGGCGGTCATCAGGATCGGCCGCAGGCGGGTCACCGAGGCATCGAGCAGGGCGTCGCGAAAGGCGAGGCCCTGGTCGCGCAGCTGGTTGGCGAACTCCACGATCAGGATGCCGTTCTTGGCCGCCAGCCCGATCAGCATCACCAGGCCCACCTGGCTGTAGATATTGAGCGACTGGCCGGTGAGCAGCAGGCCGAGCAGGGCGCCGCTCATCGCCAGCGGCACGGTGAGCATGATCACGAAGGGATGGACGAAGCTCTCGAACTGCGCCGCCAGCACCAGGAACACCACCAGCGCGCCCAGCACCAGCAGGAAGGTGGTCGCGCCGCTGGCCTCGCGGTAATCCCGCGAGGGGCCGGCCACGTTGGTCTGGGCTTCCGGCGGGAGGATCTCGGCGGCCGTCCGCTCCAGGTACTCGAGGGCCTCGCCCAGCGGATAGCCGCCCTCCAGGTTGGCCTCGATGGTGATGGCGCGGATCCGGTTGAAGCGGTTGAGCGTGCTGGCGCCGGCGAAGTCGGTCAGGGTCACCAGGCTCGCCAGGGGAATCAGCTCGCCCGAGCGGGCCGAGCGCACCTGGATGTTGTCCAGCGCGCGCGGGCTGTTCTGCCTGGCGCGGTCGCCCTCGACGATGACGTCGTACTCTTCGCCGTTGTCGACGTAGCGGGTCACGTTGCGCCCGCCCAGCATGACCTCCAGGGTGCGCCCGATCTCGCTTACCGTGACCCCGAGCGATGCCGCGCGCTCGTAGTCGATGTCCACCCGCAGCTGCGGCTGGGTTTCGCGGTAGTCGCTCTCCAGGTCTGACAGGCGCGGGTTGTGTTCGCGAATGTGCTCGAGCATCAGGTCGCGCCACTCGGCGAGCTGTTCGTAGGTGCCGCCGCCGAGCACGAACTGCACCGGCTTCTGCACGCGCTGGCCGAAGCCTTGGCGCATCACCGGGATGGCCTGGATGCCGGGCAGGTCTGCCAGGCGCCGGCGCACGTCGTCCATGATCTCCCAGGCGCTGCGTCGCTCCCCCCACTCGGCCAGGTTGATGATGGCGAAGCCGCCGTTGAAGTTCTCGATGTTGCCGAAGCCGCGCGGGGCGCGCACCACCACGCGCTCGAGCTCGCCCGTATCCACCAGTGGCTGCAGGCGCAGTTCGATCTCGTCCATGTAGTCCATCATGTAGTCGAAGGTGGCGCCCTCCGGCCCGTTGATCAGGATGAAGAAGTTGCCGCGATCTTCGCGCGGGGTGTACTCGTTGGGCAGCCGCTCGGCCATCCACAGGGTGGCGACCACCAGCGCGACGAACACCGCCAGCACGGCCAGGCGCGCCTTGAGCACCGCTTCGAGCAGCGTACGGTAGAGGCGCTGCGAGCGCTCGAGCAGCCACTGCACGCCACGCGCTGCCAGGCTGTCGTCCATGCCCGGCTTCAGGATCTTCGAGGCCATCATCGGCGTGAGGGTCAGCGCCAGCAGGCTGGAGATGGCCACCGCCGCGGCCATGGTCAGGGCGAACTCGGAAAACAGGCGGCCCACGTTGCCCTGCAGGAAGCTGAGCGGCACGAACACCGCGATCAGTACCAGGGTGGTGGCGATCACGGCGAAGGCGATCTGGCGGGTGCCGCGGAAGGCCGCCACCAGCGGCGTCTCGCCGTAGTCGTGCATGCGGCGGTTGATGTTCTCCAGCACCACGATGGCGTCGTCGACGATCAGCCCGATGGCCAGCACCAGTGCCAGCAGCGTGAGCAGGTTGATCGAGAACCCCATCACCGCCAGCGCGATGAACGAACCGACAATGGCGATGGGCACCGTCACCGCGGGGACCAGAGTGGTACGCACGTTGCCGAGGAACATGAAGATCACCACCACCACCAGCCCCATGGCGATGAACAGCGTCAGCACCACCTGCTCGATGGCACCTGCCACGAACACCGAGGCGTCGAAGTTGAGGCTCAGCTCCATGCCCTCGGGCAGGGTGGCCTGCAGCCGCTGCATCTCCGCCTGGACGCCCTGGGAGAGTTCCAGCACGTTGGCAGTGGACTGCATCATCATGCCGAGCCCCACCATCGGCACGCCGTTGGCGCGGAAGATCGAGCGATCGTCCACCGAGCCGACCTCGACCCGGGCCACGTCGCCCAGGCGGATCAGATAGCCATCGCTGCCCTGGCCGATGGCCAGGCGCTGGAAATCTTCCGCTACGGCGAAGGCGCGTGGCAGGCGCACGATGAACTGGCGCTCGCGGGATTCGATCGCGCCGGCGGGCAGCTCGACGTTTTCGGCGCGCAGTGCGTTTTCCACGTCGCCGACGGTGAGGTCTCGCGCGGCCAGGGCGTTGCGGTCGATCCATACGCGCATGGCGTAGTCGCTGCCGCCGCCCACGCGCACCCGGGCCACGCCGGGCTGCACCGAGAGGCGATCGGCGAGGTAGCGGTTGGCGTAGTCGGTCAGCTCCGGTATGGAGTAGCCCTCGCCGGAGAGGCTCAGCCACAGCACGACATCCTCGCTGGAGTCGGTCTTCTGCACTTCGGGTGGCTCGGCGTCGTCAGGCAGGTTGCGCTGGGCGCCACTGATGCGGTCGCGCACGTCGTTGGCCGCGGCATCGATGTCCATCTCGAGGCCGAATTCGATATTGATCCGCGAGTGGCCGTCCTCGCTCGACGAGGTCACCACCTCGATTCCCTCGATGCCGGCGATGCGGTCCTCCAGCACCTGGGTGATGCGCGACTCGACCACGTTGGCCGCGGCGCCGGGGTAGCGGGTGTCGATGCTGATCACCGGCGGGTCGATGGAGGGATACTCCTGCAGCGAGAGCCGCTGCAGCGAGAGCAGGCCGAAGGCGACGATCAGTAGCGCCAGTACCGTCGCCAGCACCGGCCGCTGGACGGAAACGTCGGACAGGCGCATCAGGCCTCTCCCTCACCGCGATTCGCCTCGAGAATCTCGCGGATCGAACTCTCCTCGCTGGCGATGCCCAGCAGCCGCACCCGATCGCCCTCGCGGGCGCGCTGTACCCCGTGGGAGACCACCAGTTCGTCGGGCTCGAGCCCCTCGAGGATCTCGGCCTGGCCGGTGCGGCGCTCGCCGACCTGCACCTCGCGGCGCTCCAGGCGATTCTCGTCGGCCTCGTCGATCACCAGCACGTACTGACGGTCGCCGCTGGGGATCAGCGCCGACTCGGGCACCACCACGGCCTGGCGTGGGCGGCGCTGCAGCACGACCTCCATCAGCATGCCCGGGCGCAGGCGCAGCTCGGGGTTATCGAGCTCGGCGCGCACCGTGACGCTGCGGCTGACGGGGTCGACCCGGGAGCCGACGCTGGCCACCTCGCCCTCGAAGACCTCGTCGGGAAAGGCCACGCTGCGTGCGCTGAGCGGCAGCCCGGGCGCGAGGATCGCCAGGTAGACCTCCGGCACGCTGAAGTCGAGCTTCATCACGTCGAGCTTGTCCAGCGTGACCAGCTCGGTGCCGGGAGTGACCAGGCTGCCCAGGCTGATGTTGCGAAAGCCCACCACGCCGTCGAAGGGCGCGCGCAGACGGTAGTTGGTCAGCCGCGCCTCCAGCGCCTGGATCTCGGCTTCCACCTGGCGCAGCCGCGCCTGGCTGTCCTCCACGTCGGCCCGCGGCGCCATGTTGCGGCTCTGCAGCTGGCTCAAGCGGTCGACCGCGCCGCGGCGCTCGTCGCGCAGGGCCTGGGCGACGCGCAGCTGGGCGCGCTCCTCGCTATCTTCCAGCCGGATCAGCAGCTGGCCGGCCTCCACCGCTTCACCATCGGTGAAGTTCAGCTCGGCGACGATCTCGGTCACCGTGGCCGAGAGCGTCACGCTCTCGTCGGCGCGCAGGGTGCCAAGCGCCTCCAGCGGGTCGGACCAGGGCTGCAGCTCGGCGCGGGCGCCGATCACCGCGGTGCGCTCCTGGGCCGCCGCAGGCAGGCCGGCCAGGGCGAGCGTGGCGGCCAGCCACGCCAGGCCGGCCAGCGAGGCCAGCCGCCGGGAAACAAAGAGAAGAGGGCGCGATGTGTTCATAGGGGCTCTTGTGATGATTCGGCAGTCGCAGGGGGGCGCATCCTTGGCCGGTTCCTTGACAGCCTACTCGTTCTGGCGGCAGCGAATGTGACAACAAATTCACAACGACGGTTCTACCTTGTGCTTTTGATCGTATAAGCCTTGTATATTTTTCTCAATGAGTACCTCGCCTGTGCCCTACCGCGCACTTTTTTCCTCGCTTGCGCAAGATTCTTTCACTGCTCGCAAGGATTCTCCAAGCGTAACTGGTTTGTAACGACGATGCTCAGTCACGTGGGCGCTCGGAAGGCCCGACGCTCCCGAACGAAACCATGCATGAATCTAGCAAGGTTACTGACGCAAACCGAAGGAGAAAGTCATGAACAAGCTGATGCAAGGGATCGAGCGTTTCTGGAAGGAAGAAGAGGGAACCGAGGTGGTGGAATGGGCCTTGGTAGGTGGGTTAATTGTGGCTGTAGGTGCCGCCGTTTTCACTGGTATAGGTACGCAGGCTAAAGCTTATCTGAACGATATTCTTGTAGCCCTTGGTGGCACTGCTGTTTCATGAGATGTGCAAGGACGTCAAGGCAACTTGACGTCCTTTTTACTGAGGATATGAATATGTCTCAGCAAGTTTATCTCATTCTAGGTGCCTACCTGATGGTAAGTATATACTGGGACATTAGTACTCGGCGTATTCCTAATATTCTCATCATGACCGGGGCTACTGTGGGGATTCTGCTGCAGGGTTGGGCAGCGGGAGCCGGCGGTGTCCTGGCCGCCCTCTACGGTCTTCTGGTGGGGTTGGCCATTCTGATGCCGGGCTACCTGATGGGCTTTACCGGTGCGGGTGATGTCAAGCTAATGGCGGCGATCGGCACGTTCCTGGGTCCATTTGGTGTCTTTAAGGCGGGTCTCGCCAGCATCGTGGTAGGCGGAATCATCGCGCTGCTATTTGCCGTATCGGCATTATTCAATCGCACGACTTTATCTCCCTGGAGCCGCTACGGATTGATGATGAGGACGTTGGTAGTAACGGGAAGGCCGATCTATATCGCGCCCAGAGAGGGCGAGGTGATGGGCAGGAAGTTTCCCTTCGCGGTGTCGATCGCGATCGGCACGACGGGATGGATGCTCTGGCACTGGTCGCTGGTTGGATAGGGATGTGTCGCCGAGAAGCCATAACAAACGACCAGCGGCCATTGCCAGGTAATCGAAGGAATAACACGCTTTGTAAACCAATGTGAGGCTCGCCATGCTCCAACCAGCGCCGATGTTGCACCCCGCCGATGCTGAGGGCTCGGCAGCCCGACGGGCACCGCGCCCCGGCACGGTGGCGGAGACCGGGCTGTCGCTGCTCTACCTGGGCGACCTGCTGGTCAAGCAGCTCTTCGAGCAGGGTGTGATGGATCTGCATCATCTCAGCCACGAGAGTGCGCTCGCCGGCAGCGTGGTGGAGGAGGTGTGCCGCTTCCTGCGCGAGGAGGGGCGGGTGGAGGTGCGCGGCCAGGGCGAAGCAGGGGCGCTGCGCTTCGGCCTTACCGACCGCGGCCGCGCCTCGGCGCTGGAGGCGTTCGCCCGCGATGGCTACAGCGGCAAGGCGCCGGTCCCCCTGGAAGCCTATAACGCAAGCATCCGCGAGCAGGCGCTCAGTGAGGTGGGCATCCAGCGCGACACGGTTCGCGAGGCCTTTGCCGATACCGTGATCGACCCCGCCCTGCTCGACCAGTTGGCGCCGGGGCTGCACTCCGGCCGCGCCATGTTCATCCACGGCCATGCCGGTACCGGCAAGAGCTATATCGCCCGCCGCCTGGTAAGGCTGCTGGAGGGCGAGGTGCTGGTGCCCCACGCCATCCTGGTGGGCGGCAAGGCGGTGCGCTGCTTCGACCCCGCTGTGCACCAGGCGCTGGAAGACCCAGTCGAGACCTCGTCCACGGCCCGGCTCTACCTGCAGCATGGCCACGACCCCCGCTACGTGCGCTGCCACCGCCCCTGTATCGTCACCGGCGGCGAGCTGACCATGGAGCGGCTCGAGGTGCAGTACGACGCCGCTACCCGCATCCACCAGGCACCGGTCCAGCTGCTGGCCAACAATGGCATGCTGGTCATCGACGACCTGGGCCGCCAGCGCATGAGCCCTACCGAGCTCTTCAACCGCTGGATCGTTCCGCTCGAGGAGCGTCGCGATTTCCTGGCGCTGGCCAACGGCTACCACTTCAGCGTGCCTTTCGACGTGGCGCTGGTGTTCTCCACCAACCTCGACCCGCTGTCGCTGGCCGATGCCGCCTTCCTGCGCCGCATCGGCTACAAGATTCGCTTCGCACCGCTGGACCCGGACGCCTACCGGCGGGTCTGGGCGCAGCAGTGCCGCGAGAGCGGCATTCCCTTCGACTCGGCCCTGGTCGATTTCGTGATCTTCGAGCTGCATGCGCGCCTCGGCGTGCCGCTGCTGGCCTGCCATCCGCGCGATCTGCTGGGGTTGGCGGTCGATCACCTGCGCTACTGGGGCGGCGAGGCACCCGACCGGGAGGTGCTCGCCTGGGCCTGGCAGACCTATTTCGGCGATTTCTCTGACTCCGACGCCGGAGACGGGGAAACCGCCCTCAACCGGAGGGATGCACCATGAAACGCAAGGGTATCTTCGCCATGTTCTCGCTTTCGCTGGTCATGGCGCTGGGGGCCGCCGGGGTGGCCATGAACTGGATGCAGACGCAGTCCGGCGACGAGGGCGATCCCGATGTCACCCAGGTGGTGGTGGCTGCCCTGCAGGTACCGTTCGGCAGCAAGGTCGAGGCCTCCGATCTCAAGATGGTGAACATGCCTAGGGACGTGGTGCCTCCCAACAGCTTCCACGACATCGAGCAGGTCGTCGGCCGGGTCAGCAACCAGGTGATCTACCCCGGCGAGGTGGTGCTGGCGGGCAGGGTCTCCGAGCACATGGGCGGCAGCGCGCTGGCCGCGCTGCTCGATCCCGGCATGCGCGCCATGAGCGTACGCGTCGACGATGTGGTCGGCGTGGCCGGCTTCCTGCTGCCCGGCAACCGCGTCGACGTGGTCTCCAGCAAGCGCAACGGCAGCCGCGACAGTGTCGAGTCGAAGACGGTGCTGCGCAATCTCAAGGTGCTGGCGGTGGACCAGATCGCCAGCCAGGAGCGCGACGGCCCGGTCATCGTGCGTGCCGTCACCCTCGAAGTCTCGACCCAGGACGCCGAGACGCTGGTCAAGGCGACCCAGGAGGGCAAGGTGCAGCTGACCCTGCGCAATCCGCTGGAACAGGAGGAGACACCCGACCTGCTGGCCTCCCAGCGCGAGCTGCTCAACGTCGAGCCGCCCCGCGAGCGCACCGCGCCGCCACCGCGCACCACCGTGGCCCAGGCACCGCGCCAGGTGACGGTGATACGCGGAACCCAATCGAGCACCGTGAGCGTACGGAACTGAAAGCCGCCTGAGAAGCGGCAGAAGACCCGGCGGTAGTGCCGCCAGGATAAGAAAGACGGCGATATCCGGTGGCGCCGCGACTAACGAACAGGCAGGGAGAATCGACATGGTCATTCGAAACGAGGTGTGGAGAGGGTATCTATGGGCCCTTGTGGCAGCCATCATCCTGGGGTGGGCCATCGATATTGAGGCGCAGGAGCGCCCGCGCAGCGTGGCCATGCCGGTGGAGGGGCGATCGGTGTCGGTGGCGGTGGAGCTGAACAAGGCCCAGGTGCTGCAGTTCCCGCGGGCGGTGCGGGTGGTCTCGGTAGGCAATCCCGAGATCGCCGATCTGGTGGTGATGGGGTCGCGCCAGCTGTACGTGCTGGGCAAGTCCACCGGGACCACCAACGTGGTGCTGTGGGACCAGTCGGAGAACATCCAGGGTACGCTCAACGTCACCGTGACCCATGATCTCGAGGCGCTCAAGAGTCACCTGCACGTGCTGCTGCCCGATGAGAGCATTCAGGTGCGCTCGTCTCAGGACGGTATCGTGCTCAGTGGCTCGGTATCCAGTGCCCAGCGGCTGGAAACCGCCCTGCAGCTTGCCCAGCGCTTTGCCGGCGGCGAGGAAGGGACGGTGCTCAACCTGATGCAGGTCGGCGGTGCCCAGCAGGTGATGCTCGACGTCAAGGTGGCGGAGGTGTCGCGCTCGCTGGTCAAGCGGCTCGAGGCCAACTTCAACGTCTTCAATGTCGGCTCGTCAGCGTTCCGCGGCGGGGCTGTCAGCGGTGGGGCCACCTTCCCCGATGCCGTCTTCGAGGGAGCCGAGGGCCTGGGGGGCCGGGTGCCGGTGTTTGGTGGCGGAACGCCGATCGGCCCTGTTGTCGATGAGTTTGCCCCTGCGACCGCGACCATTGAGGATACCGGCATCTTCGCCAGCTATCTGCGCGGCGACTATCTGCTCAACCTGGTGCTCGATGCGGCCAGCCGCGAAGGGGTGGCCAAGATTCTTGCCGAGCCCAACCTGACCACCCTGACCGGCGAGCCGGCACGCTTCCTCGCCGGCGGTGAGTTTCCCATCCCGGTGCCCCAGGGCGACGGCCAGGTCGCCATCGAGCACAAGGAGTTCGGCGTGGGGCTTGGCTTCCTGCCGGTGGTGCTGGACTCCGGCACCATCAACCTAAAGGTGGATGTCTCGGTCTCCGATCTGGTGCCGGCCAACAGCCTGCAGGTCGGGGTGGGTAGCGGCGTGAGTGCCCAGTTCTTCGTGCCGGCCCTGAGCAAGCGCAGCGCCAGCTCCACGCTGGAGCTGGCTACCGGCCAGACCATTGCCATCGCCGGCATGCTCAACGAGAGCCTGCGCGAGAATGTCTCCAAGCTCCCCGGGCTCGGGGAAGTGCCCGTACTTGGGGCGCTGTTTCGCAGCCAGGAGTACATCAAGGACCAGACCGAGCTGGTGATCTTCGTTACGCCGCGGCTGGCGCGTTCTTTTTCGCCCGAGCAGGTGCGTCTGCCTACCGGTTCCTTCGTGCCCCCCAGCGACCTCGAGTTCTACCTGCTGGGCAGCTTCAGATCCCTCGATGAGGAGGGTGGCACGCGCCCCAGGCCCTCGAGCCTGGATCTGGAGCTGATGTCGAGCAGCTCGGAAGGTGGTACCGAAGGGCGCTTCGGCCATGATCTCTGAACGCCGCTCACTACTGCTACGTCAGCCTAGCCAAGGGGAACGCACCATGAGCGATTACCACATGAACGAGAGTGCTCGAGGCAAGGGTACCGCTATTTCACGGTCCGCTATTCAAGGGCTGGCAATCATTGCCCTCGCCATGGTCCTGACGGCGTGCATGGCACCGCGGCCGGGGGCCGACCTGCCACCCTACGGCGACAGTGTGCGCCATACCAAGGCGATCCAGACCTATGAGCCCGGCGATGAAGTGCCATCGCTGCATGGCGCCAAGGCGGCCGAGGCGATGCGCGTTTATCGCTTGCCGGCTGCCGGGGGTGGCCAGGCGCCCAGTGCCGAACAATGAACGGCCCACTTATTCCGACCACAGGCAGGTGACACCATGCGAAAACGGCTCGAGATACTGCTGGCAGGGAGGGCCCAGGAGGAGCTGAAGGCTCTGGAGGCGCTGCTGTGCAGCCAGGGCAACATCCAGGTGACCTCGGTGTTGATGGTCAATGGCAATGTCGATCCGCTGGAGGGCGTTGCCCCTTTGCCTGATGCCCTGGTGCTGCTTGTCGGCAACCGCTGGGAGGCCGAGCTGACGGCGGTACAGGAGCGCCCGGCCAGCGAACGTCCGCCACTGCTGGTGGTGGGTCCCAAGGGCAACGTGGAAATGATCCGCCTGGCCATGCGTGCCGGCGCCAGGGACTTCTTCTCGCCGCCGGTCGATGACAGCGAGATCATGCAGTTCCTGCGCGAACTGGCCAACGACCGTCAGCAGGAGCCGGGGAAGGTGGCGCGCACCACTGCGGTGATCAATGCCAAGGGGGGCTCTGGGGCCAGCCTGGTGGCGGCCAACCTGGCCCATCGCCTGGCCCACCGGGAGCGCGAAACGGTGCTGGTGGACATGGACGTGCAGTTCGGCTCGTTGCCGCTTTATTTCAACCTGGTGCCCGACCACGGTCTGGTGCGGGCGCTGGAGTCGGCCGACAGTCTCGATGGCCTGGCGCTGGAGGCTTACCTCCAGCGTCATGAGAGCGGCCTGGCGCTGCTCGCCTCGTCGCCAGGCGATCACCTGGGGCTCGGTGAGGTACCCGAGGCGCGGGTCGAGCAGCTTCTTCAGGTGCTGGGTGGAAACAACGACGAGGTCGTGATCGACCTGCCGCGCTGGCTCAACGGTGCCACCGCCTGCGTGCTGGAACACGCCGACCAGGTGCTGATGGTGATGCAGCAGAGCGTGGCCCATCTCCACGATGCCCAGCGGCTGCGCGACATCCTTGTGCATGAGCTGCGTATCTCGCCAGCGCGGATCAGTGTGGTCGTCAACCGCTACGACAGGAAGAATGACGTCGGCCTCGGTGCGATCAGCGACGCCCTGCCGGGCCTGACGCTCCATACCCTGCCCAACGACTTCAAGCGTGCCAGCCACAGTATCAATGTGGGTAGCCCTCTGCGCGACATCGCTCCCAAGGCGCCATTGACCCGTCAGCTCAAGGGGCTCGCCGAAGCCTTGGACGCACCCTCGCCCGGGGCCGGCATGGTTCGCAAGCGCTCGCTGCTGGGCTGGGCCTTGCCGAGAAGACATTGAGCCTGCCCCGTGGCAATGACGACAACACACAAGAGAGTCATCAGGAGTACGGCCATGAATCAGCACGAGCGCATGAGCATGACACCGGGAACCGAGGGCGAGCTACGTGCCGGCTGGGCTAGCCGCGGCGCCGTGCGGTTGTCGCGAGAGGAGCAGGAGTACAAGCAGAAGCTCTTCCGCAAGCTGGTCAAGGTCATGGACCTGACCCTGCTGAGTACGCTGGATGAGCGAGAGGCGCGCCTGCAGGTGCAGCAGGTATGCGAGTCGTTGATGAGCAAGGAATCCTTGCCGTTCAACGCCGGGGTTCGCCAGCGCATCGTCACCGAGCTGCAGGACGAGGTGCTGGGCCTGGGGCCGCTGGAAACCCTGCTCGCCGACAAATCGGTATCCGATATCCTGGTCAATGGCACCACGCCCATCTACGTGGAGCGCCACGGCAAGCTGGAGCAGACAGCGCTGCGCTTCGACAGCGACGCTCACCTGATGTCGATCATCGACCGCATCGTCTCCAGTGTTGGCCGTCGCATCGACGAGTCATCGCCGATGGTCGATGCGCGCCTCAAGGATGGCTCGCGGGTCAACGCGGTGATTCCGCCGCTGGCCATCGATGGCCCCATGCTCTCCATTCGCCGCTTTGCCGTCGAGCGCCTGGGCATCGATAGCCTGATCGAGTACGGCAGCGTGTCGCCGGAAATCGCGCGGCTATTGGAAAAGGTGGTCAAGGCGAGGCTCAACGTGCTGGTTTCCGGCGGTACCGGCGCCGGCAAGACCACGCTGCTCAACATCCTGTCGAGCTTCATTCCCCACGACGAACGCATCGTTACCATTGAAGATTCGGCCGAACTGCAGCTGCAGCAGCCCCACGTGGGTCGCCTCGAGACTCGCCCGCCCAACATCGAGGGCAAGGGCGAGATCAGCCAGCGCGACCTGGTGCGCAACAGCCTGCGCATGCGGCCCGATCGAATCATCGTCGGCGAAGTGCGGGGGGGAGAGGCCTTCGACATGCTGCAGGCGATGAACACCGGCCACGACGGCTCGCTGACCACCATTCACGCCAATACGCCACGCGATGCGCTGACGCGAATCGAGAACATGGTGGCGATGAGCGGCTACCAGCTGCCGCCGCAGGCGCTGCGTTCGCAGATCGCCTCGGCCATCGACGTGGTGGTGCAGGTCGAACGCCAGGAGGATGGCGTGCGACGTCTGGTCAGCGTTCAGGAGGTCAACGGCCAGGAGGGCGAGATCATCACCATGTCCGAGATCTTTCGCTTCGATCGCGAAGGTGTCGATGCCGACGGCAAGGTACTCGGCCGCTACGTGGCGACGGGGGTGGTGCCGGGCTTCCATGATCACCTGAAGCGGCGCGGGTACGATCCCGGCCTGGAGATCTTCCAGAACGCGAGAGGCGTGCGGTCATGGATCTGAGCAGCCTGCTGAACATCGAGCTCTCCGATCAGACGATCGTCATCGGTATGGTGTTCATCGCCGCTTTCCTGCTGATGCAGAGCTTTTTGGTGCCCGCGTTCGGCGAGAACCGCCAGGCACAGAAGCGGCTCAAGAAGCGCCTGCAGGCGATCTCCGGCGAGGCCAGGACGGGGCAGGTCTCGCTGGTGCGGAGTCAGTACCTGCGTGAGCTCTCGCCGCTGGAGCGGGCAATCGAGCGACTGCCAGGCTTGGCGCGCGTGCGCCAACTGGTCGAACAGAGCGGACAAGAGACGCCGGCCTACCGCGTGGTGCTCTACTCGATCTGCCTGGGCGGCATCGCGGGTGTGCTGGGTTTCCTGCTGCTGCCTCAACCCCTTCTCGGCGTGCCGCTGGGGCTGGGTGTGGCGTCGTTGCCCTTCATGCGCCTGCTGCGCCTGCGCAACCAGCGTCTTGCCAAGTTCGAGGAGCAGCTTCCCGATGCGTTGATCATCATGTCCCGGGCGCTGCGTGCCGGCCACCCGTTCAGCGATGCCATGCATCTGGTGGCCGAGGAGATGGCCGAGCCCATCGCCGGCGAGTTTCGCACCACCTTCATGGAGATCAGCTACGGCGGCGACATGCGCAATGCCATGCTGGGCCTGCTGCGGCGGGTGCAGAGCGTGACGGTGATGATCTTCGTCACCTCGGTGCTGATTCAGAAGGAAACCGGTGGCAATCTCGCCGAGTTGCTCGATGGCCTGGCCTCGGTAGTGCGCGATCGCTTCCGCTTCCAGCGCAAGGTGAAGACGCTTTCCGCCCAGGGGCGCATGGCGGCCTGGATCCTGTCATTGCTGCCGTTCGTTCTCGCCGGCGTGCTTACCGTGGTCTCGCCCAATTTCATCCCCATGCTGACCCAGGACCCGGTCGGGCGCCAGCTGGTGGTCGCGGCCTTCGTGATGATCGTCATCGGCATCCTGTGGATGCGCAAGATCGTGCGCATCGAGGTATAGAGGAGGGCATGAAATGGAACGATTGATGCAGTGGCTGCAGCCGCTCAGCGACAGGTTCGAGGACCCCGAGTCAATCCAGCTGGCCTTCGCCAGCCTGCTGGGCTTGGCCATCTTTGCCCTGCTGATTGCCGTCATGTTCGTGGTCATGGGACTGTCCGATCCGCTGCGCCGCCGCCTGCGCAGCCTGGAAGCGAGCGGCGCCAGCGGTACGGCGAATGCGGAAACCGGCCTGCGCGAATGGCTTGGGCCCATGGGCGAACGGCTCGTGCCCACCGAGGAAGAAGCACGCAGCCGTATCGCCCTGGAGTTGCGCCGGGCCGGCAAGCGCTCTCCCGGGGCGGTCAACCTCTTCTTTGGCGTTCGCCTGTTGCTCACCGTGGTGCCGCCCATTCTGCTGTTGCTGGTGGTCGTGCCCTTCGTGCGCCTGGAGCCGGTGGTCAGCGTGATGCTGGTGGCAGGGTCGGCGATCGCCGGTTACCTGTTGCCGCGCTTCTGGTTGGAGCGTGCGATCAAGCGTCGCACGCGGCTGCTGCGGCGTGGCCTACCGGATGCCCTGGACCTGCTGGTGGTGTGCAGCGAGGCGGGGCTGGGCCTGGCGGCGGCGATCCAGCGCGTGGCGCGCGATCTGGAAATCAGCCACCCGGAGCTGGCCGAGGAGCTGCATCTGTTCGGCCTGCAGACCCGCGCCGGCATGGACAACAAGGCGGCGTTGCGCGATCTGGAGGAGCGCACTGGCGTCGACGACATTCGTGGTCTCGTCACCACCCTGCTGCAGAGCATGCGCTTCGGCACCAGTATCGCCATGACGTTGCGCCTGTTTGCCGTGGAACTGCGTGACAAGCGCACCCAGGAAGCCGAAGAGAAGGCCGCCAAGGTCAGCACCAAGATGCTCTTCCCGCTGATCTTCTGCGTCTTTCCCAGTTTCTTCGTGGTGGCCCTGGGGCCCCCGCTGCTGGGCGCCATGGCGGCCTTGGCCGGTCGTTGAGCCTTCCACCCCACCACTGAGCCTCAGGAGAGTCGCATGAAACTCACGCTCAAGAACACGGTTGTCGGTATCTCACTGGCCCTGTTGCTGGGAGGCTGTGCCAGCAACGCCCAGCGCCAGTCAGGCTCGGATCCCTATGCGTCACTGGGGGATGGGGGCTCGTCGGTCGAGTACAGCACGGCGTTTCCCGTTGCCTCGCCCGAAGAGGCCTACCGCAACGGGGCGGCTGCCCTGCGCGGCAACGACGTCGACCGGGCACTGTTCGAGTACCTGCGCGGTCTGCGCATGGAGAAGTCGCCCAAGGCGGACCCTCTCTATCGAATCGGCATCATTCACCATGGCCGCGGCAATCACGACCTGGCCGAGAAGGCGTATCGCTGGGCCATGGAGATCGACGGCAGCCACATGGGGGCGCGCACCGCGCTGGGCATCGTGCTGCTCGAACAGCGCGACTACGACAATGCCGAACAGCAATTGCAGCCGCTCGCCTCACGTCCCGATGTGCCCTGGCAAGCGCATAACGCCCTGGGGGTGATCGCCGACATCCGCGGCGACTTCGAACGGGCTCGGCGCCACTACGAAAAGGCGCTGGAGGCAAGCCCCAGCACACCGCTGGTGCTCAACAACCTGGGTTATTCGCGCTACCTGGCCGGTGACTGGGAAGGCGCGCGACTCTCCCTGCGCCGTGCGGTGAGCGCCAACCCCCGCTACGAGCTGGCCTGGCGCAACCTGGGCCTGGTCTATGCCCGCGAGGGCGACTTCGAGACGGCAATCGAGGCGGTGGCGCGCAACGGCGACCGGGCCAAGGCCTACAACGATATCGGCTACATCTCGATGCTCGAAGGGCGCTACGAGGATGCCATGGGCTTCTTTGACGAGGCGATGCGCCTCTCGCCGGCTTATTACGTCACCGCCAGCGAGAACGCCAGGAACCTGGAGGGGCTGCTGCGCCGAAACGGCGACAGTCGAGGTGTGCGTGCGAACTGACCCCAACGGGCCTGGAGTCATCTGCGGAGGAACGGAACATGAAGGGGAACAGGTTTCAAGGCAGGTCACTTCGCCGACAGCAGGGCACCGAGACCGTGGAATTCGCCATCTCGGCCACACTCTTGTTCCTCCTGCTGTTTGGAATCATCGAGTTCAGTGTCGCGCTCTTCGACAAGGCGACGCTGACCAATGCCAGCCGGGAAGGGGCCAGAAGGGGGATCCTGTTCGAGCCTGCGCCTCGCGATCTCGTCGCCGAGGACAATGCCATCGAGCAAGCGATCCGTGACTATGCCGAGCAGTACCTGATATCGCTTGGCGGGACGGCCGAGATGGTTATCGACATTCAGCGGTCCGATGTCAACATGCCGCCTGGCAGTGAAGTCACCGTTACCGTTGACTATCCCTATCAGTTCCTGCTGTTGCCCAGCTTTCTCGGAACATTGGGCGGCGTCCTGGAGCTCTCTTCCACCACTACCATGCGAGCGGAATGACCATGAATACCAGTCAACGACAAGCAGGTTGGCGCCATGGCTCTCCTCGACGGCAGGGAGGGGTTTCCATTGTTCTGGTGACGCTGGCGCTCTTCATGCTGCTGGCCTTTACGGCGCTCTCGGTAGACGGTGGAAATCTGTTCGTAGCAAGGAATGAACTGCAGAATGCCTCTGATGCCGGTGCATTGGCCGGGGCTCGCTTCCTGTACGTGAAGGACGGCTCGCGAGTCAATGACGGTACCGAACCCTATGATGGGGTCAACTACAAGAGTGCCGAAGCCTGGGCAACGGAGGCGGCCCAGTCTAACAATAGCCAGAAAGAGACTGTCGAAGTGCTGAGTGTCCAACGAGGCCACTGGAGTTTTGGTCTGGCCCCTGGTTCTACGCGAGGCTTCACACCCAACATGTCTGATGTGGAACCTGTGGACCTGGCCGGGAAGACAGCCGAAGAGTTAGATAGCAACCCAAGCTTCATCAACGCCGTCGAGGTGGTGACAGCCCGGGATCAGACACCAGTGGAGGCCTTCTTCGGTCGCGTGCTGGGGTTCGACGAGGGCTACAAGGCGTCGGCCCGGGCGGTGGCGTACATTGGCTTTGCCGGCAAACTGCGCCCGGAGGACGTCGACCAGCCTATCGCCATGTGCCGCGAAGCCATTACGGATGGGGATACCTATTCATGCGATGTGGGGCGCTTCATTCCCGAAGGCGATCAGACGGGGGGCTGGACCAATTTCCAGCACGATGATAGCGGAGCCTCAAGTGCCAGTGAGTTGAAGGCCTTGATTTGTGGCGACGGCAACCCCGAAGAGATGCGCTTCGGTGAGGATATTTCCACCAATAACGGCCAGGTACAGGCCGCTTTCCAGGCGCTCTACGACTGCTGGGTAGAAGAGACAGACAAGGAACGCTTGTGGAACCTCACGTTACCCGTCGTTGACTGCCAGGATGGCATTGCGCCAAGCAACCCTCTGGTGGGAGCAGTCAATCTGAACATCGCCTGGATCGTAGATCAAGCCAACAAGATCGATGACGATGCGCCTTGGCAAATGGAGGAGCCTCCCGAAGATAGTGAGGGAGTGTCTCCTGGCACTTGGTCCAATGCCGATCCTGATGGTGTGACGCGCTGGGATGACTTTGTCACTGCGATGAATATTCGAGATTCCGACGGCGATCTAGCAAAGTGGAGCAGTGATTCGCAGGAGAGCGGCTGGCGCCAGAAGAGTATCTATTTTCTGCCTAGCTGTAGTTACCACGAACCCAAGGGTCAGACCGGCGGCGAGAACTTCGGCATTCTCGCGGAAATACCCGTTCTGGTGGATTGATGCGCTTTTGGCGCTGGCCGGCTCCCTGCCTTTGCGGTCAGCGCCCTTTTTCTTCACTACGTATGCTGTCAGTCACGAGCGTTGCCCACTGGCACAGCCACCATTTCACCCTCCATGCAGGGGGGAGGCGCGGCGTTCTCGGACGAGGCGAGGGGTAAGGGGGAGGTGTCGTGGTGAAAGAGCCCCTGACGATATAGCGTCGGCGTCTTCCCCATGTGCTTCTGGAAGGTACGCGTGAAATAGGAGAGGTCGCGAAAACCGACGCTGAAGCAGACATCCGTGACCGACATCCTGGGATTGGCGAGCAGCCGCTTGGCCTCCTCGATGCGTCGTTCCAGCAGGAATCCCTGAAAGGTATTGTCGGTGAGCTTGCGAAACAGCCGGCTGAGCTGGAAGGGGGTGAGGCCGCACTGCTCGGCGACGTCGGCCTGGACCACTTTCTGGTGCAGGTGCTGCTCGATGTAGCTGATGGCGCGGTCCAGCTGGATGCGCTGATGGTTGGCCGAGTGGCAGTGAAGCCGGGCTTCGGGGGGGATCTGGTTGCTCAACTCCGCCACCTGCTTTCTCGCCGGCGTGCCGGCGTTGGCCGAGCGCAGCTGAAAGAGGCTCTCCATGACCGCCATGAATCGGGAGAGGTCGACCGGCTGGACGAAGTAATCCCATACCCGGGTGCGGAAGGCCCATACCGCCAGGCTCTCCGAATGGGCCTGGGTGATCATGAGCAGGGGCACCGAGGCGGCACGCTGCTTGGCCTGCCTCAAGTCGGTCAGGCCCTGCAAATCGGGGTAGTCGTACTCGAAGCAGGCGGCGATGGGCGGATGAGAGAGCAGGATGGGGAGGGGGTCCTGCTCTTGTGTGACGAACTCGATCGTATAACCTTTTTTTCGCAGGGCTCGTACATACTCCTTTTCCACGGGGTTATTGAGCGTACGTAGCACAACGAGAACGTAGGCGTGGGTGGACATAGGCGACGTCCCTCCGGAATCCCTTGCGTGATAAAGCGTTATAAACTCTTCTTGGTGGTTTTGTTGATATGTTATTTTTTGTGTAGGCTGAAGGTTGAGTGTAACTTTTTGTGCTGAGTGTCACTTACCCAATGTAATTTAAGATCGTGGATTAACCCGGGTTATATTTCTCATCCTTTAGTCGTATTGCTCTAATGCAAAAAACTGTATTAGAGCATGTTTAAGTAACACCTGGCGGTAGCAAAAAGAACCTACTCGACGTATCGATCGGCCGTGGCCGGTTGTCAGCGAATTCTGCTAGAATCGGCCGCTTTTCCGATCAAGCCCTTCCTGACTCCTCCAGCTACGGAAATGCCATGCCGTCTTCAAGGTTCGACGTCGTGATCGTCGGTGCGGGTGCCGCCGGGTTGATGTGTGCGCTCACGGCGGGTCATGCGGGGCGGCGCGTGCTGGTGCTCGACCACGCCAACAAGCCCGGCAAGAAGATCCTGATGTCGGGGGGCGGGCGCTGCAACTTCACCAACCTGGCCAGCGGGCCGGCCAACTTCTTCTCGGCCAATCCGCACTTCTGCATCTCGGCGCTGAAGCGCTATCGCCCGGAGCACTTCGTCGAACTGGTGGAGCGGCACGGCCTCGATTACGTGGAGAAGGCGCCGGGCCAGCTGTTCTGCGCCCATTCCGCCAAGGCGCTGCTCGACGTGCTGCTCACCGAATGCGAGTGGGCCGGAGTGGAACTGCGCTTGAAGACCTCCATCGAGCGCATCGAGGCCGCCGGCGAGGGCATGCGGCTCGCCACCTCCATGGGGCGTATCGAGGCCGGTGCCGTGGTGATCGCCACCGGCGGTCTGTCGATCCCCACCATGGGGGCCACCGGCTTCGGCTATGACGTCGCCCGCCAGTTCGGCCTGGGGGTGACCGCGACGCGCCCGGCGCTGGTGCCGTTCACGCTGACTTCGCAATGGAAGGCGCGGGTGGCCGACCTGGCCGGCGTGAGCTGCGACGTGGCGGTCAGCGCCGTACGTGGCGGCCAGCGCCTGGGGCCGGGGCGCGAGCGTCGCTATCGCGAGCCGATGCTGTTCACCCACCGCGGCCTGTCCGGCCCCGGCATGCTGCAGATCTCGAGTTACTGGCAACCGGGCGACGAACTCGAGATCGACCTGCTGCCCGGGCTGGACCTGCCCGCAGCGCTTGCCGAGGCGCGCCGGACCACGCCGCGCCGCCAGCTCTCCACCTGGCTCGGCGAGAACTTGCCGCGTCGCCTGGCCCAGGCACTGGTCGAGTGGCACGGCGAGGATCCTGTCCTGGCCGAACTCTCCAATGCCCGCATCGAGGCGTGGCAGCAGCGCCTGGGGCGTTGGTGCCTCAAGCCGGCCGGCACCGAGGGTTGGCGCACCGCCGAGGTGACCCTGGGCGGGGTCGACACCGCACCGATATCGTCGAAGGACTTCAGCGTCGAGGGGGTGCCTCAGCTGCGTTTCATTGGCGAAGTGCTCGACGTTACCGGTGAGCTCGGCGGCCACAACTTCCAGTGGGCCTGGGCTTCCGGCGTGGCCTGCGGTCTGGCGCTGTAGGGCCCGCGCTCGGTCACCCGCTGCGCGGGCGCGACAAAACCTTACCTAACGTAACCAGAAGCGGCGCGGGGCGTTGCTACGCTGGTGGCATCGGTTCGTCTCGGAGCCTGTCGGATTTGACCGATCGTCACGAGAGATCAGCGTCACGTCCGACAGGCTCCCAGGATGGGGTTCGTCAAAGGAGTGCGCCATGCCCCCGCTAGCCCACGAGTTGAAAGCTCACCACCAGTTGGATACCTCCGATACACAGCACAAGAAGGAGTGGCTGAGACGTTACCAGCGCGTTCGCCGCGCCTCAGAGCAGCTCTGCGAGCCGCTTTGCACCGAGGACTACGTGATCCAGAGCATGGATGACGTCAGTCCACCGAAGTGGCATCTCGCCCACGTCACCTGGTTCTTCGAAGCTTTCCTCCTCGCTCCCTTTCAGCCTCGCTACCGAACGCCCGACCCCGCCTACGACTCTCTGTTCAATTCCTACTACGAGACTCACGGCGTGCCGTTTCCGCGGCCCCGGCGCGGAACGCTGTCGCGTCCCACGGTGGCCGATGTCTACCGCTTCCGCGCCCATGTCGATGCGGCCATGGCGTCACTGCTCGAGTCGCCTCCGCCCGAGCATGCCGCCGAGATCCTGCGCCGCGTCGAGCTGGGGCTTCACCACGAGCAGCAGCACCAGGAGCTGCTGCTCATGGACATCAAGCACATCCTGGCCCAGAACCCGCTGTGCCCGGTCTATCGCGACGACCTGGCACCGCCGGTGGCGGCGGAACCCGGTGAGCCGGCCTGGCTCGAGCATGACGCCGGTATCCGCGAGATCGGCCACGACCTGCAATCGGGCTTTGCCTACGACAACGAGGGACCGGTCCATCGCCAGTTCCTCGAAGCGTTCCAACTGGCCAGCCGCCCGGTGACCAACGGCGAGTACCTGGCCTTCATCGAGGACGGCGGCTACGCGCGCCCCGAGCTGTGGCTCTCCGATGGCTGGCAGCAGGTCGGCCAGGCGGGCTGGCAGGCGCCGCTGTATTGGGTCCAGCGTGACGGCGAGTGGTATCACTTTACCTTGGGCGGGCTGCGGCCGGTGGACCGGCAGGCGCCGGTGGCCCATGTCAGCTTCTTCGAGGCCGACGCCTATGCCCGTTGGGCGGGGGCACGTCTGCCCAGCGAGGCGGAGTGGGAGGTGGCCGCCAGGGACGTGGGCGTAGCGGGCAACTTCGTCGAGCGCGACCACCTGCAGCCGGTGGCGGCCGCGGCCCGGGGGCGGGCCGCGCGCCAGTTGTACGGCGACGTCTGGGAGTGGACCGGCAGCGCCTACCGGCCCTATCCCGGCTATCGCCCGCTGCCGGGCACGCTGGGGGAGTACAACGGCAAGTTCATGTCCGGGCAGATGGTGCTGCGCGGTGGCTGCTGCGCCACACCGGTCGATCACATCCGGTCGACCTACCGCAACTTCTTCCCGCCCCATGCCCGCTGGGCATTTTCCGGTTTCCGGCTCGCCAGGGAGGCTTGATATGGATCCGCTCGTACGCTTTCACGACCAGCACCCGCCGGAGGCGGCGGGTTCGCTCTGCGAGGAGCTGCTGGCAGGCCTCACCGCCTCGCCCAAGTGCACGTCGCCCAAGTTCTTCTACGACCGGCGCGGCTCCGAGCTGTTCGACGCCATCTGCCTGCAGCCCGAGTACTACCCGACCCGCACCGAGGAGGCGATCCTGCGCGCCGCCGCCGCGGACATCGCTGAAGTGGTGGGTCGTGACGCCACCCTGATCGAGCTGGGCAGCGGCGCCAGCCGCAAGGTGCGCCTGCTGCTCGAGGCGTTGCACCCGGCCTGCTACCTGGGCGTGGACATCTCCCGCGACTTCCTGCTCGAGAGCACTCGCTGCCTGGCGGTGGATCATCCCTGGCTCGAGGTGCATGCCGCCTGGGCCGACTTCACGCGCCCCATGGCCTGGCCGGAGGGCCTGGCGGGTGAGCGCCCCGTAGCCTTCTTTCCCGGCTCGAGCATCGGCAACTTCACCCCCGAGGAGGCCGAAAGCTTCCTCGAAGGGCTGGCCGCGCTGCTGCCGCCGGGCGGGGGACTGCTCGTCGGCGTCGACCTGATCAAGGACCGGGCGATCCTCGATGCGGCCTACAACGACGCGGCCGGCGTGACCGCGGCCTTCAACCTCAACCTGCTGCGGCGCCTGCGACACGAGTTCGAAGCCGAGGTCGAGCTGGACGGGTTTCGCCATCGCGCCTTCTACAACGAGGCCGATTCACGCATCGAGATGCATCTGGTGAGCCTGCACGACCAGGCTATCCGCATCGCGGGGGAGCGGGTCGACTTCGAGGCCGGCGAGAGCCTGCATACCGAAAATTCCTACAAGTACAGCATCGCCGGCTTTCGCGAGCTGGCCGGCCGCGCGGGTTTCGAGCCGAGGGCGCACTGGACCGACCGTGACTCGCTGTTCTGCATCCACTATCTGGAGCGTGCGGGCTGATGGCTCCGCCCGGAATCCGGTCTATGCTGCATGACAGAACCATGCCGGAAGCAGAGGGCCCGCCATGACCATGATCGCGATTCAGGATTCCTCCACCTCCGAGGCGTCCCCCTTCGCCGACCGTATCGTCGACGAGGCCGTGCGCCAGGCCGAGACGCACGGCTGGCGGGCGGTGCGGCTGTCCGAGGTGGCACGCAGCCTGGAGCTGCCGATGTCCGTGGTGCTGGAGCGCTTTCGCGACATGGACGACGTGGCCAACGCCTGGTTCCAGCGGGGCTGGCGCGCCATGCTGGCCGCGAAGCCCGACACCTTCGACGACTGGCCGGAGCGGGTGCGGATCGAGCACTGCCTGCAGGCCTGGTTCGATGCCTACGCGGCGCATCGGCAGGTGACCGTTCAAATGCTCAAGGCCAAGGCGCACCTGCCGCATCCGCATACCTGGGTGCCGATGGTCTTCGACCTGTCGCGCACCGTCCAGTGGCTGCGCGAGGCGGCGCGTCTCGAGGCGCGCTACGGCACCCGGCGTGCCCAGGTGGAGGAGATGGCACTGACCAGCCTGTTCCTGGCGGCGCTGGCGGTATGGGCCTCCGACACCAGCGAGGGCCAGCGTCGCACGCGTCGCTTCATCGAGAAACGCCTCAAGCGCGGCGAGAGCTGGATGAAGTGGGTCCCGGGCGTGGCTCACCGGCGCCATCACGCCGAGGCGCAGCTATAGGGCAGTAAGGCCATATGAAGGTCATATGGAAGGCACTGTGCCGCGCCTGACACGCGACCGGCTTCAGCGGACCTGCTGCAGGATTCGCCGCGCCCGGTTGAGCAGCAGGCCGCCGGCAGCGAGTCGCCTGACCATGCGCAGCAGCGAGCTGGGGTGGCGTGCGCCGCCGACCAGCAGGGCGCCGCCGGCCAGGTACACCAGCCCCCGATAGCGCTTGATGCGCTGCCAGCCCGCATCGAGGGCCGCGGAGGCGTGTTGCCAGCGCTCCGCCTCGACCAGGATGTCGATGCGCTGCTGCTCGATGGCGGCAACGAGGGCGGCCTTGCGCTGCGCACGGGACTGCCGGCGGTTTCGGTCACTGTCGCGACGGGTCACGCTGCTCCTCCACCAGGTGGCGGTCCAGGGCGAGCTGGGCCAGGGTCTCCTTGAGCAGGGTGTGGCGGCGGGCCTGACGCAGGGCCAGGGCGGCGGTCAGGCCGCCGCCGGCCAGCAACACGGCGGCGCAGAGGAGCATGGCCGCCAGGCGGTGGGTATCCCAGAACAGCACCACCACCAGCAGCACCAGCATGCCCAGCCCCAGCAGCAGCAGCACCAGGCTCAGGCCCAGCAACAGCAGCAGGGTGACGAGGCGGGCACGCTCCTCCTCGAGCTCCAGCACGGCGAGGCGCAGGCGCGTCTCGCCGGTGGCCACCAGGCTAGCCAGTAGCCGCTTGCCGATGATGAACAGGCGTTGTACCGGTCCGTCACTCGACGCCATCAGCGACGCCCGATGAGCATGCCGATGACCACGCCCACCACGGCGCCGATGCCGATACTGGTCCAGGGATTGTCGTGCACGTAGCGGTCGCAGGCGTCGGCCTGGTGGTGCAGAGTGTCGCGGGCTTCGCCGTAGAGCCGTTCACCGCGCGCTTCGAGTCGCTCGCGGGTCTCCTTAAGCCGTTTCTCGGCACGCGTCCGGAGCTCCTTGATATTGCTGCGTGAATCGTCAGCCGTGGCGCTGACCAGTTCCTCCAGGGTGTGGGTGAGTTGCTGCAGATCTACCTTGAGCTGGCGGGTGGTTTCGTCGACGTGCGGAGTTCGCGTGGCCATGACACTCTCCCTTGCTGGCTGGTTGACAGCCTCAGCATAGCATTAGCGACTGCGACTTCAACGCCGTTGCACTCGGTGCCCGAGGGCTCAATCCGGAAACAGGCGGCTGCTGCCCGAGAAGATCGGGTTGAGGCTGAAGCCGATGCCGATGCGCTGGGTGCGGTGATCGTAGTCGATCATGCTGTCGCCGTAACCGTAGAAATACTGCACGTGGCCGCGGATGTTGCCGTGCAACGGCCAGGAGTAATCCACTCGCGTGCCCATGTGGCCGGCGCTGGGGTTGCCGTGCCATTCCACGCCGATCTCGCTGTCGCCGAAGCGGCGCGCCACGCCGATGGTACCGTAGCCCATGTAGCGCTCGATGTCGGGGTTGTCGTCGTCGCCCTCTGACTCGGGTATGCGCCAGTGGGGCGCTACGCTGACCAGCCAGTCGTCGTTGACGAAGGTCGATTCCAGGATCATGCGGTTCCAACTGCGCGACATCTCACCCGAGCGCCCGTTGGACTGGTGATTGAAGCTCAACCGATTGTTGACGTTGGTCCAACCCAGCAGCGACCAGCGATTCTCGAAGTCGATGAAGACCTCCGGCTCGTAGTTGGTCTCGCGGAAGGGCGAGGAGGAGTCGGCGTTGTAGGCCTGCCACCAGCTGCGCTGGGTATAGGCGAAGTAGAGATCGCCGCCGTAATCGCCGAAGAGTCGTTCGATCAGGTTGAACTTGGCGCTGAACTGGAACTTGACCTCGGCGCGGTCGGGGGTGCCGTCGCGGTCGACGTCGCCGAAGACGGCCTCGTTGGGGCGGCGATCGTAGTTCAGCGGCAGCAGGTAGTTGCGCCGATGGGTGGTGATCGCGAAGGGATTGCGCGACGATTCCCGTTCGAGCTGGCGGCGCTCCTCCATGGGCTCGAGCTCTTGCTCCGAGGCGATGGTGATGACCTCGCCAAGGCCGAGACGGCGCTCGCCGGACTGCAGCCGGTCCTGGGCCAATCGCTGGCGCAGCGAATCCAGCTCCTGGCCGAGCGTATCGATGCGCGCCTCGATCGCCGCGCGCTCTTCTGCACTGAGCGGGCCTTCCTGGGCCACGGCGCTGCCGGCGGCCCCGGCCAGCAGCAACGCAAGAAGAGTCTGGTATGACGAAGGACGAAGCATCATGGCAGCGGGACCGAAGGAAGCGTGTGTGCCGTTTCTACCATGTCCGGGGGCCAAGTCAACCATGCGCCGATCTATCGACTCCCGCTAATCCTGCGGCGCTGGCGGCTTAATGAGCGGAATAGTGACGGCTCCCCATTGCCTTGCGCTGCTGCGGGACCGAGAATCAGCACCACGCCGCGAGATCCCGCCAACCGAGAGCTAGAGTGAACGAATTGCCTTATCCAGTGCACCGCCGTCGCTGCCGGGCCACTCGGCCGGCCTGGCGCTTTCCCGTCTGGTTCGTCCTGCTGCTGTTGCTGTTTGCCTGTGGTCGGGTGGTGGCCGAGGAGACCCTGCCCGATCGCAGCGTGGTGGAAGAGCGCCTGGCCGAACTGCGCCCCGAGGAGGGCGCGAGCGTAACCGACGCCGAACAGCGCGACATCGACGCGCTCGAGGCCACGCTGAGCGCGCTCGAGCAGTTGCAGGGGGTAGAGGAGCGCCTCGAGGCCCTGGAGCAGCGGCTGGAGGAGGCGCCCGGCGAGCTGTTGCGCCTGGAGCGGGAGCTCCTCGAGGAGGAAGAGGCGGCGCTCGATCGCACCATCGCCGAGCTCGACGACATCCCGCTGGATGAACTGGAGTATCGCCAGCAGGAGGCGGTGTTCGAGCTGCAGCAGCAACAGGACCGACTGGCCGATGTCAACGCCCAGCTGCTCTCCGCCCAGACCCTGCCGGAGCGTGCCCAGCAGGCCATTGCCGAGGCGATGCAGACCGCCGAGCGTACGCGCCGCTCGCTCGATGTGCTGGAGGGGCAGGGGGCGAGCGACGATTCGCCGCAGCTGTGGCAGCTCAAGGTCGAGCGGCGTCTGGCCGAACGCACGCTACGCCTGCGACAGCGCGAGCTGGGCAGCAATACGCGGCTGCGCGAACTGGCGCAGCAGCGGCGCGACCTGCTGACACAGCAGATAGCGCGCCAGGAAGCCGAGCTGACGCTGCTGCAGAGCGTGATCGACCGTCAGCGCCGCATGGCCACGGAACAGGCGATCGCCGATGCCGCGCGAGACGACCCGCTGCTCGAGGCCGGCCACCCGGTACTCGAACGCGCCCAGCAGATCAATCGTGATCTCAGTCTCGAGCTGCTGCGGGCCAACGACCGCCACAACGGGCTGGTGCGCGAAAGCCTGGCGGTTCGTAGCCAGCTCGACCATGTCCGCCAGCTCGAGCGGAGCCTCAACGAGCAGATCGAGGCGATTCGCGGCAGTCTGCTGCTGTCGCGCATCCTGCGCGAGCAGCGCCGCTCATTGCCCCAGGTCGATGCCAGGCGCAACCTGCAGGACGAGATCGCCGACCTGCGCCTGCGCCAGTTCGACCTGGTGCGCCAGCGCGACAGCCTGCGCCAGAGTGAACGCCTGGCCAACCAGCGTCTCGAGGAGGCCGGGGTCGAGGTCAGCGAGGCGCTGGTGGAGTCGCTGCAGGGGCTCTACCATTCACGCCGCCAACTGGTCGACCAGCTCGAGCAGACCTACGGCGGCCTGCTGAGTGCGGCCATCGAGCTGCAGCTCAACCAGCAGCAGCTGCTGGACACCTCTCGCGAGCTGCGCACGACCATCGACGAGCAGCTGTTCTGGATCGCCAATACCCGGCCGCTGGATCTGGCCTGGTTTCGCCATCTGCCCGCCAACCTGGTCACCGAATGGCAGCAGGGCGAATGGCGCGAGGTGCTGCCGGTGCACTGGCGGACCCCCGGGGGCGAAGCCCTGGCCGGTGCGCCGTTCGTGCTGGTGGCGGTCGTGCTGCTGGGGCTTCGGCGTCGCGTGCAGCGCCGGCTAACCGCGCTGCACGAGCAGATCGGCCGGCTGCGCAGCGATTCCCAGGCGCATACGCCGCTGGCGGTCGGCCTCAATGCCCTGCTGGCCCTACCCGGCCCGCTGACCCTGGCGGGCGTCGGGGTCTCGCTCGGCGCCATCGAATCGGGGATCGCATCGGGGCTGGGGCAGGCCTTCCTGCACCTGGCCCTGGCCTGGGCCTTCCTGGCCTGGTCGCGACGCCTGCTGGTGCGCGACGGGGTGGCGACCAAGCACTTCTACTGGCCGTCGGGCTATGTCTCGCGGCTGCGCTGGCTGCTAGGCTGGCTCGGCGTGGCGCTGGTGCCGGTACTGCTGATCTCTGCCCTGGCCCGCGATGGCGAGATCAGCCTGACCACGCGGCCCATCGCCCTGACGCTGCTGCTGGCCGGGCTGCTGGCCATGAGCGTGCTGCTCGCACGGCTGATCCTGGCGCATACCCCCTTCTTCGGCGTCAAGCTGTTCCGCCTGATACTGGGGCTACTGATGGCCGCCGTGCCGCTGGTGCTGGTGGGGCTGATCGTTTCCGGTTTCGAATACACGGCGCTGAGCCTGATCGGCCGCTTCGTCATCACGCTCTATTTGCTGGCGATGTGGATCCTGGTCGAGGCCTCGGTGGTGCGCGGCCTGGCGGTAGCGGCTCGCCGCCTGGCGTTCCGCCGGGCGCTGATGCGGCGCCGGACCCAGGCCCAGGAGGGCGCCGAGGGCGGGCTCGAAGTGGTCGAAGAGCCACCGCTGGACATGGAGCAGATCAACCAGCAGTCGCTGCGTCTCTCCAAGCTGCTGTTGCTGATCGGCTTCGCCCTGCTGCTCTACTTGGTGTGGTCCGACCTGCTCACGGTGCTGGGCTACTTGGACGACGTGGCGATCTGGGAGGCGGGAGAAGGGGTTGGCTCGGAGCTCGTCACCAGCGCGCTGTCGGTCGCCGATATCTTCACCGCGGCGCTGATCTTCGTGCTGACCCTGGTGATGGCGCGCAACCTGCCGGGTCTGCTCGAGGTCATGGTGCTGTCGCGACTGGAGCTCAAGCAGGGCAGCGCCTACGCCATTTCGACGCTGCTCTCCTACACCATCGTCGGGACCGGCCTGGTGGTGGCTCTGGCCACCCTGGGCGTGGCCTGGAGCCAGCTGCAGTGGCTGGTGGCGGCGCTGGGCGTGGGCCTGGGCTTCGGCCTGCAGGAGATCTTCGCCAACTTCGTCTCGGGCCTGATCATCCTGTTCGAGCGGCCGGTGCGCATCGGCGACACCATCACCCTGGGCAACCTCACCGGCACGGTGAGCCGGATACGCATCCGGGCCACCACGGTGACCGACTTCGATCGCAAGGAGATCATCATCCCCAACAAGACCTTCGTCACCGACCAGTTGATCAACTGGTCACTGTCGGACACCATCACCCGGGTCGTGCTCTCCTTCGGTGTTGCCTACGGCTCGGACCAGCGCCTGGTGCACCGGCTGCTGCGCCAGGTCGCCGACGAGAACCCCCGAGTGTTGAGCGACCCCGAGCCGCAGGTATTCTTCATGAACTATGGCGAGAGCACGCTCACCTTCGAGCTGCGGGTCTTCGTCAACTCGCTCGGCGACCGGTTGTTCGCCACCGACGAGATCAACTGCCGGATCGGCGAGCTGTTCGCCGAGCACGAGATCGACATCGCCTTCAACCAGCTCGATGTGTGGTTGCACCGCGCCGATGACGGCGCCAAGAAGAAGGTGCAGACGTTGACGCCAGAGGACGACTGTAGCGAGAACTTTCCGCCTCCCGGGGCGGGTGGCGATCCGGGGGACATCGAGATCGGCGGAGGCGGCGGCGACGGCGGGCGTTGAGGCCGTCAGCGTTTCACCGCGTGCAGCAGGAACTCCCGGTTGCCGTCGCCGCCGGTGATCGGGCTCTGCTGCCAGTGTCGTATCGCCAGATCCAGCTCGTCGCAGCAGGCACGAATGGCGGCTTCCACCTCGCCGTAGCGCCGCGGGTCGGTCACGATGCCGCGTGCGTTGACGCCGCCCGGACCCACCTCGAACTGCGGCTTGACCAGGCTCAGCAGCTCGCCACCCGGGCGCAGCAGGGCGGCGAGCTGCGGCAGGATCAGCGTCTGCGAAATGAACGAGACGTCCATCACCGCCAGATCGGGTGCCGCCGCACCCTGGGCGGTGAGCGCCTCGCGCAGGCGGGGCTCGCCGGCCATGCTACGGGCGTTGAGTCCCTCCAGGCAGGTCACGCGGGTGTCGTTGCGCAGATCGGCGTCGAGCTGGCCATGGCCCACCTCGATACCGATCACGTGGCGTGCACCGAAGGCCAGGGCGCAGTCGGTGAAGCCGCCGGTGGACTGGCCCACGTCGAGTACCAGCTTGCCTTCCAGCGTCATGCCCAAGGCCTCGATCAACGCTTCCAGCTTCAGGCCCGCGCGTGATACGTAGCGCTCCTCGGGATCCTCGGTCACTACCAGAAGGGTTTCCTCGGGCAGCTTCTCCCCCGGCTTGTGCAGCACTCGCCCGGTCTCCGCCAGGCTCACCCGGCCATGGCGGATGAGCCGTTGGGCACGCGTGCGCGAACGGGCCAGGCCCTGGGAAACGAGCAGTTGGTCGAGGCGGGGCATGGCGACTCCGGCAGTCAGACGCGGGGCGGGCATTATGGCATACTCGTTTCGTTAGCCGGTTAATGGAAGGGAGCCGTGTGGAACGCACCATAGGTAAGGCACTGGCCAGGTCTCTGGGCATCGGCGCCTTGGGTGGGGTGGTGTTCCAGCTCATCGGAATGCCGCTGGCTTGGATGCTAGGCCCACTGGTGGCCAACCTGGTGGTCTCGGCGAGGGGCGTCGATGTCGGCGTCCCCGAGCCGCTGCGGGAAGTCTTCCTCGGCGTGCTCGGCCTGGTGCTGGGCAGCCAGGTGACCCCGCAGCTGGCCGAGCGCGTACTCGACTGGCCGCTCTCCGCCGCGCTGCTGCTGCTCGGCGTGGCTGCCTCGACGGCGGCGGCAGCGGCCTGGTACCGGCGCTGCGGCTTCGACTCGGTGAGCGCCTGGTTCGCCTCGGCGCCCGGCGCGATGACGGCGATGATCCTGATGGGCGAGACGTGCGGCGGCGACCCGCGACGCATCGCCGTCGCCCAGTCGCTGCGCGTGGTGCTGGTGGTGCTGCTCCTGCCGCCGCTGTTCTGGCTCTTCGAGGGGGCCAGCGGTGCCGAGGTGGCCGCCGCCGTGGACCGAGAACCCTCGTCCCTCTGGATGCTGCTGGCATTGCCGCTGCTGTTGCCGCTGGGCCGCCGGCTGCGGTTGCCCTCGCCGACGCTGCTGACGCCGCTGCTGTTCGCCGGCGCGCTCTCCGGCTTCGGCATCGCCAGCCTCGGCCTGCCGGATGTGGGCATGAACCTGATGCTTTGGGTGCTGGGCTGTGCCATCGGCTCGCGCTTCCGCGGGCTCTCCTCGGCGCGGCTGGGGCGCTACCTGTTCGAGGCCTTCGTCGCCACCCTGGCGGCGCTGGCGGTGCTCGCCGGCTTCGCCGAGCTGATTCACCGCTGGGTCGGTGTGCCGCGGGACGTGGCGCTGCTGGCGCTGGCGCCCGGCGGCATCGGCGAGATGGCGATCCTGGCGGTGGCGCTGGACCTGGACCCGGTCTTCGTGGCCTTCCACCACCTGTTGCGCATGGTGGCCCTGATGCTGTTCGCCCCGTTCTGGGCGCGCTGGCTGTCAGTGCGTCTCGATCAGTAATCCTGCGGGCGCGGGCCGGAATCGGCCTGGAAATCCGCCGAGGGGATACGGTCGGCGCCCCAACTGCGGTGGATGTACTGGGTCACCCGGTCGAGCTCCTCCTGGCTGATCTGGGCCAGCTCGCCGCGCTCCAGCGGGTCGTAATGGAAGATGTAGAGACGCGAGGCGAACTGCTCGAAGGGTAGCGAGGCCTCGCCGAAGCGCTCGCCGTTTCCGGCGGTGCTGACGCGTACGTCATCGCCCCAGTCCTGGCCGCTATCATTGTTCGGGTTGTAGAAATAGACCCGCATCACGTCCGACGGATCCAGCGAGACTCGCAGGATGGTGATGGCATGCCAGCCGATGAACCGCGCCGCGCTGTCGGTGACGGCGATACCTGCCGGCTGTGGATGGATGAGCGGCTGGTTGCCGTTGTAGTAGGGGTGGTAGCTGGCGTAGAAGTGGCGCAGGAAAGTTTCCAGTTCATGCAGCTGGCCGGTGGCGACATCGACGTTGATGCGAAAGCCACGGCCCGACCACCAGCCGTGAAATTCCGGATTGACCCAGCGATGCGGGTCGCCTTCGCGATCGGCGCAGCGCCTGCCCATTTCCGCATAGATGCGGTCGAGATGTGGCACCACGATCAGCGACACCGGATCGAGGTCCATGGGCAGGCTCTGGGCTACGCCGCCAAGACTCGCCATCGAGGAGATGGCCTCGCCCTCGAAATGCATGACGATCTCGTCGTCGCGGGCCGCCCAGGCCACCATCTGCAGCAGGTAGTCGGGGTCGTTGTAGGCCCACATGGAGAGCGCCCGTGCCGACTGGCAGGTCGGGTTGTTGCCCTGACCCACGCCCAGTGGCAGTCCGAGCATGCACAGTACGCCTTCCAGCAGGCGAGCCCGCGGCGAGACGGCTTCCCCCAGGGCCAGGTTGAGTCGTGCCTGGGACCATTCGGAGAGCGACAGCCCCAGTTGCCGCCACAGGGCAGGCGCCACGGGGGGCTGGTAGAGGATGCCGCGCTCCAGCATCAGCGCCAGGCCGTAGACGGCTTGTGACGTGGGGGGATGCACCGCGCTGCGGATCAATGCATGCACCAGCTCTCGATAGCACATCAGGCAGTCGCGCCCGGTCGAGGAGAGGCCCAATGCCTCGGCAAGCAGGTGATCATTATGGTCGACGAGGTGCCTTAACAGCACCGGATGGTAAGGTGACACCAGCCCGGTATCGTGCATGGCCCGAGCAAAGCCGGTGGCCTCGCCCTGCAGGGCGGCATTGTCCATGCTTGCCAAGCGCTCACGATACACCTCAAGCCCGGGGTCTTCGCGACAACCCTGGGACGGTCCGTAGAGCGAACTCACCAGACGATCGGCGCCCTGGCCGCTAATGCCCAAGTCGATATCGGGGTCGGCCTGGCAGATGGCGATCTGGGTGATCATCTGCTTGACCGAGTCGACCTGGATCGGGCGCTGCTGGAGAATGCGCCAGATCTCCTCGATCAGCTTGTCGATGATGTGCTCGTAGCCGATGCGCTCGGCCAGATGGCGAAACAGATGCCGGGGAATCTGCGCCAGCCGGCCTTGGGTTTCCCGCTCGGCCTCGCTGGGCGTGCTGAACAGCAGCCACAGGTTGAGGGCCATCACCTGGGTCAGGTAGTGGTGGGCCTGCTCGGCGGAGATCAGCGTGTGCGAGTAATCGCCTTTGGCCACCGCCAGCAGCCTGAGCTCGCTCAATGCCTCGATCACCACGGTATTGGCTTCCGCGCTCTTGAGCGAATAGGTGGTGAGGTAGGGCAGCAGATACTGCGGGGTGGCCCAATCCGAATCGAGGAACACGCCGGCCTCTTCCAGCGCCCTGGCACGAGACTCCAGGGCCGCCGCGCCACCCGGCTGGAGCAGCACGCGGCGAGCCGTGTCCAGAACGCGGGGGAGCTTGCCGGGCTTGGCGAAATCTCGCGCCTCGCCGAGTAGGGCGATTGCCTCGTCCAGGTGAGCCAGCAGACCCTGCAGCTTTTCATCGCTCGCCGGGGGCTGGCCGTTATCCTGCGTGTCGCGGTTGTTGGCCACGCCGACTCCTTGTCTTCAAACTGTTCCATCCATGACGCCTTGCTCAGACGTAGAAATCAAGTTCTTCCTGTTGCTTGAGCAGATCCCGCAGTCGATGCGGATCGTCGCCCTTGAAGTAGATCAGGCCCCAATGGGTACCGAAGGCGGTACGCTTGGTCACGGTTTCCTCCAGGGGCGGGGTCAGTTCGTGGGACTCGAAGTAGGGGTCGTCCTCGACCTCCTCGGGAATCTCCAGGCGGCTGACCACACGACGTCGTGGGTAGACCCCGAAGCAGCCGGCATAGCACTTGGCATCTTCCACCTCCTTGGGAAAGAAGGCCTTGACCTCCTCGGCGGTACTCTTCGGATCGAACACCAGCATGCTGGCCTGGTAGGCATTGAAGCCGTAGACCCGCTCGAGAAGCTCGAACACCTTGAAACCCGGCGGGCGATAGGCGACTTCACCGAAGTACATCTCGCCGTCGCTGGTGACGAAGTACTCGGGATGGATCAGGCCGAAATCGATATCGAAGGCCTTGATCAGCTTTTCGATCTGGGCGGTGATCTGGGGACGGTACTGCTCGAGCTCCGGCGAGGCGGGAACGAAAACGGAGTAGCCCAGGGTGACGTACTCCGAGATGTTGAGAAAGGCGATCTTGCCGTCGTGGATCCACGCCTCCACGGCGAACTCCCAGCCGTCCAGGTGCGATTCCATCAGCACGGGGAACTCCTCGTCGGGAATCGTATCGACCTCGTCGGGGGTGCGGATCACCCGGTGCCCCAGGCAGCCGGCCTTGTCGAAGGCCTTCAGGTGGATAGGGTCGTTGGGATCGCCGTCGAGCTTGAGCAGCGTCTGGTTGACGCGCTTGAGAAAGCGTATGACGTCACCTTTGTCGTGAGCCTCTTCGAAGATGCCCACGCGGATGCCGCCAAGCTGGGCGCGACGCTTCATCAGCGCCTTGTCGCGCAGCAGCAGCGATTGTCCGTAGAGCCGCGGCTTGTCGAGCAGCACCGAGTTGATGGCGCCGGCCCATTCCACGGTCTCCTCGAACAGCGGGATCGCCACGTCCACGCCCCGCTCCTTGAGCGTCTCGGCGATCTCCATCGAGCGATCGTTGAGCCGTTCGAAATTCCATGAAATATGGGGTATATCATGCTTCTGGCAGTACTCCTCAGCCCACTCGGGAGCCACGACGATATAGCGACGGTCGAAGTTCTCGGCGGCTTCGATGGCGTTGAGACTCCAGCCAAGCAGCGCAATATAGCCCTTGTTGGGATCTTTATTCATGGTGCCCCTCCTGAGCGTTTGGTTGTCGTGCTTGTGCCTCGCTTATTCTTAACCCTACACGAAATATCAACGTTACACATGGTTTGGCACCCCCGGGCTTTTCAGGCGCGCTTGCCGGCCTGAGCGGCCACTGGTATAGTGCACGCGCACTCGGCAAGCCATTGATGCAACGCCGGGTTCGAAGCCTCAAGGCTTCGTGTCGTGGTGGCCTCGTCGGTCCTCCCGCAACGCTAAACCGCAAACCCCGCCAGGCCCGGAAGGGAGCAACGGTAGTGGTGGCCGCGTGTGCCGGGATGTGGCTGTCGGGGCCGCCTCCATTTCGGCCTCCCGCCCGTGCACCCGCTGTCTCCTCATTCTCGATCGTCCGATCACATCACACTGCGGTGTTCGCTGTTCTCGATCTTCTTCGGCCGTCCTGCACGGCATGGCGTCGTGCGTGCGTCCTGCCGGAAAGAGCCGGCATGTCTCGTTCCCGGGGCGTTGAGCCGAGAGCGGGGCGCCTGGCTTGTTAGACCTTGGTAGAATTAGACTTTAGTGGTATCATGCGGCGCAGCAAACCCCTTGCGAGAGGAAGTGCACCATGCAGATCGACACCACGCCCAACGCCGGCATCCAGCGCAGCCTGCGCCAGTGCCTGTCGAACGCCGCCTTCCTGCTCTACCAGCAGGGCCACGTGCTGGAGACCATCACCATTCCCTTCCGCGGTCTCGATAGCCGCGCCCTGCGCCAGCTGCGCGAAGCCTCCCAGGAGTGGCCTGCCTGCCAGCGCGTGCTGGAGAGCAGCGAGGCCGCCGTCTACAACGAGCAGGGACGTTTCGTGCTGAGCGCCATGGGGCGCGAGCTGCTGTTCGACATGTTCGGCCAAGGGGCGGCGGACTGCGCCTGAGTCGGGCAACCCTCAGCCGGGCGGCAGGATAATCCAGTAGCGGGGAGGCCATTGGCCTCCCCGCTGCCGTATGCGGCGCCGCGGCGGCGGCTCAGGGGAGTGCTTGCGCCGCGGTCTGGCTCGCCAGGTGCTTGCGCAGAAAATGGCGGGTGCGATCCTGATCGGGGTGGGTGAACAGGCGCTCGGGGGTGTTCTCCTCGACCACCACGCCGCCGTCCATGAACATGGCCCAGTCGGAGACGTCGCGGGCGAAGGCCATCTCGTGGGTGACGATGAGCATGGTCATGTGTTCTTCGGCGAGGCGCTTCATGACCTGGTTCACCTCTTCCACCAGCTCGGGGTCCAGCGCCGAGGTCGCTTCGTCGAACAGCATGACCTTGGGCTGCATGGCCAGGGCGCGTGCAATGGCGACGCGCTGCTTCTGTCCGCCCGACAGGGAACTGGGGTAGGCCGAGGCCTTGTCGGCCAGTCCCACGCGCTCCAGAAGCTCCATGCCCAGCTCCCTCGCGCTCCTGGCGTCCATCCCCTTCAGTTTCCTCGGCGCCAGGGTCACGTTGTCGAGCGTCGAGAGGTGCGGAAACAGATTGAAGTGCTGGAACACCATGCCCATGTTCTGGCGGATGTGGTTGATGTGCCGCTCGAAGGCGAGACCCTTCAGGTCCGGCCGGTTGACCTGGACGCCATCCAGCAGAATGCTGCCCTCGTCGATCACTTCCAGATAGTTGATGGATCGAAGCAGCGTGCTCTTCCCCGATCCCGACGGGCCGATGATCGAGATGATCTTGCCGCGTTCGACCTTGAGGTCGATACCCTTGAGCACCTCGAGGTCACCGAAGCGTTTCTTGACGCCCTTGAGCTCCACCATGGGAGTGTCTGTTGTTGCTGTTGTCATGTCAGGTCCTTGTTATCTACGAATGGCGGCACGGCGCTCCACCCACGATTGGCCGGTTTCCATCACAATGTTGATCAGGTAGTAGATGGCCGCGATGGTGATATAGAACTCGAAGGGCCGGAAGGTCACGCTGATGGCATATTGGGAGAGGTAGACCAGCTCGGCGATGCCGATGGCGGAAAGCACCGAGATGTCCTTGACCATGATGATCATGTTGTTGCCGAGCTGAGGAATGGCGCGATAGAACGCCTGTGGAATGATGATGTGGAAGAGCGTGGCGAGATGGCCGAAGCCCAGCGAGCGCGAGGCTTCGTACTGACCGTTCGAGACCGACTTGATGGTGGCGATGAAGATGTCGGCGTTGTAGGCCATGTAGTGAAAGCCGAGTCCCAGCACGCCTACCGCGATGGCGGGGATCAACACCCACTGTCCGATACCGAAGTACAGGAAGTAGAGCTGGAGCAGCAGTGGGGTGGTCATGAACAGCCAGATCAGGAAACGCAGCGGCCAGCTCACGGCTTTTCTCGTGTAGAGGGAGATCACGGCGACGAGCTGGCCGCCGATGATCGACAGAAGGGCGACCACCACGCCGATCAGGAGTGTGGCACCGATGCCCTTGATGAGAATCGGAAAATAGGTGATGACGGGGCTGAAATCGAATTCCATGGCGGCTTAACCCTGGTGGTTCCATTGTCCGGCGGCGCTATCGGCGCATCGGTTCCATTGCGTGTTCAATGCCCTAGAGATAGGTGTATCGCGTGGCGCGACGGTAGAGGAGCTCGACGATGCCCATCACCGCGTAGATGATGACGATGTACATCAGCGCGCTGAGCGAGAAGACCTCCAGGGGCTTGTAGGTGGACCCGGTCAAGCGCTGGGCCTGGTAGGTCAGCTCGACCACGGAGATGATGGAGACCAACGACGAGTTCTTGACCAGGATGATGGCGAGCACGCCGATGGAGCGAATCATCAGGCCCGCCGACTGAGGCAAGATGATGTGGCGTAGCGTGGCTAAGCGGCCAAACCCCAGCGACCGTGAGGCCTCATCCTGCCCGCTGTCGACCGATTCGATGGCGCCGCGAATGGCTTCGCTCATGTAGGCGCCGATGTTGAAGGCACCGACCACCACGCCGCAGGTGAAAGGATCCAGGCGCAGGCCGATCGCGGGTCCGCCGTAGAAGACCAGCAGCAGCTGGACGAAATAGGGGGTGCCGCGGACGACGCTGATGTAGGTGCGGGCCAGCCAGCGAACGGGAAGATGGCGTGAGGTGCGAAACGCCACCAGCGCCGAGGCGATGAAGAAACCGAAGAACAGGCCTCGAGCCGATATGTCGATGGTGATCCACGCCGCTTTCACCAGCAGTGGCGCTATCTCCATCATCAGGTTGATGTCCATGGTCCCCTCGACCTCTTATTGTGTATGAACCCCTCGGGCCAGCAGGGCTCGTGCCCTGCCGGCGCACGAAACTTCAGTCGAACTCGACCCCTTCGCCGATCCACCTGTCGACGATCCCCTGGTAGGTGCCATCCGCCTTGATCTCGGCCAGTGCCGTATTGAGCGCTTCCTTCAGCTCCGGCGTGTTCTTCTGGATGGAAATGGCCGCGGGCCAACTGGGCAATTCGCCGACATCCACCTGCTTGATGGCGAGGTCCTGCTCGTTGAGCGCCACGTAGACGGGAATGTCATCGGCGACCATGACGTCGATGCGTCCCGTGGTCAGCGCGTTCAACATGTCGGGCAGGCCCTGGAAGGTCTGGTTGCGCCATTTGCCTTCGCCATGCTCGGTGGCCCACTGATTGCCGGTCTCTCCGAGGGTGGAGCCGACGTTCTTGCCTTCGAAGTCGTCGATCCCGTTGACGTCGTCGGTGCCCTCCTGCACCCAGATGGAGAGTCCCGAACGGTAATAGCTGTCGGTGAAGTCCACGGCCTTTTCGCGCTCTTCCGTCACGCTCATGCTGCAGATGCAGGCGTCGAAGCGGCCGCCGGCCAGGGCGGCGACGATGCCGTTCCACGGCGAGGTCTGGATGTTGGCCTCGACGCCCATCCTGTCGGCCAGGGCATTGGCGATATCCACATCGAAGCCGACCAGGTTGCCGGACGTGTCGACATAGCTGAAGGGAGGATAGGCGCCGGAGTTGGCCACCTGGAAGACGTCGTCCCGGATCTCGGGTAGATCTCGCGCCTGGACCGGCAGGCTGGCCAGGGAAACGGCGCCGATCAGTGTCATGGCCCCGATCATGGAACGGTGGAACGGTTTGTTGTGATTTGTCATGTCGATTCCTGCTCTTGTTGGTGTATGTCTGCGGGCTTGCAGCACATGCAGCGTCGCGGCATGCCTCGCCGTTGCTGCCGTCCATCGCAGCGGTTCTGGGCCTCGCGGCCTTATTGCTTCCTGTTATATTGCTAAATTCAAATATTCTAGCCTAGCAAGCATTGACCGTGCCGTCACATGCGCTCCAGGATCACGGCGATGCCTTGGCCGCCACCCACACAGGCCGTGGCGCAGCCGAAGCGACCGCCATCGTGAGCGAGGATGCGCGCCAGGGTGCCGGCCAGGCGCACGCCGGTGGCCCCCAGCGGGTGGCCCAGGGCCAGGGCGCCGCCCCAGACGTTGACCCTGGCGGGGTCGAGCCCGAGCTGGCGCATGGCGTGAAGCGGCACGGCGGCGAACGCCTCGTTGATCTCCCAGGCGTCGATCTGCTCCGGACGCAGGCCGGCCTGGGCCAGTGCTCGCTCGGCGGCCGCGGCGGCTCCGGCGCCCATGGACTCCGGGGCCACGCCCACATCGGCGAATGCCACGATGCGGGCCAGCGGCCTGGCACCATGGTGCTCTACTGCAGCTGCCGACATCAGCAGCGTGGCGGCGGCGCCCGAGGTCAGCGGCGAGCTGTTGCCGGCGGTGACCCGGCCGCCTTCGAGAAACACCGGGTCGAGCCCGGCGAGCCGTTCCGCGCTGGTGTCGGGCCGAATGTTGGCGTCTCGCACGATCGTTTCACCGGCGGGGTTGGCCAGTGCCAGACGCTCGCCGTCGAAGCAACTCTCCGCCTCGGCCCGCGCCGCGCGGCGGTGGGATTCGAGGGCGAAGGCGTCCATCTCCTCACGCGCGATGCCGGTCGATGCCGCCAGGCGCTCGGCGGTAAGGCCCATGTTCAGCGCCACGTCGAGTTCGAGCCAGGGAGCGTTCTGCAGGGTAGCGGGGGTGGTCAGTACGCCTTCCTTGAACAGCGCGGGGCCCATCGGCACGCGGGTCATGTTCTCGAAACCGCCCGCCATGGCCACTTCCACCGCGCCGGCCTGGATCTCGCGGGCGGCGCTGCGCAGGGCGGCCAGCCCCGAGCCGCACTGCTGGTCGATCTGGCGGCTGGCACACGCGCGGCCCTGCGGGCCGAGCCGCTGTGACAGCCACAGCGGGTAGCGGCCGCCGAAGCTCCACTGCTCCTTGACCGGCAACGCACAGCCGATGCTGAACTCCTCCACAGCGTCGGGGGCGAGGCCGCCGCGCTCGAGCAGGGCGTCGATCACCCGGGCGAGCAGGGCATCGCCGCGGGTCTCGGCCCAGCCGTCCACCTCCGGCTTGCGCGGGTGGGCGCGGGTGAAGGCACTGCGGGCGTAGTCGACGAGATACGCTTCCTTCATGAACGATCTCCTGCGGCTCTGGCCATCTCCGCCCAGCGATGGATGAACAGCGCGTAGGTGGTCAGCACGTGACGGATCGAGTCGATCTCGACGCACTCGTCGACACCATGGATGCGCTGGGCCACCGGCCCGTAGCAGGTGCCGTTGATTCGCCCGCTGACGTGGAAGGCGCGCAGGTCGGTGGTGCAGGTGGAGAGGTAGGTGGCCGGCGGCTCGCCGAGCAGGTCCCGGTGGCAGCGCGAGAGCAGGGCGATGCCCGGTGCCTCGAGGTCGATTAAGTGACCCTCGGAGCGGAAGCCATGGAACTCCACCCGGGGTGCGGGGCTACCATCGGCAAGCTCGGCGTGGCGTGCCGCGATGCACCGCCGCACACGCTCCATCACCTCGTCGGGCATCATGCCCGGCGGGAAGCCGACGCGGCCCTCGAGGAGGGCATGGGCGGGCACGCTGGAGGCCCAGTTGCCCCCCTCGATCTTGCCGATGCTGAGGTTGAAGGGGCTGTCGAGGGCGTCGTAGGGGGCCTGGCGCGGCAGGCCGTTGATCTCCGCCTCCAGCGCCTTGAAGGCCGGCAGGTATTCGACCAGGGTCTCGATGGCGTTGCGCCCGGCGCGGGTGTCGAGCACATGGGCCGGCACCCCCTCCAGGTGCATGCGGAACCACAGCACTCCGACCTGGCCGGCATAGATCCGGGGGCCGAAGGGCTCGGGGATCAGCACGAAGTCGCCGCTGTAGCCCTGGTGCAGGCAGGCCAGGGCACCGTTGCCGGTGCACTCCTCCTCGATCACCGTCTGTAGGGTCAGCGGGAAGTCGATGGCCACGCCGGCCTCGCGCACCGCCTGCACGGCCAGGGTCATGGCGGCGATCCCGGCCTTCATGTCGCCGGCGCCGCGCCCGTAGAGCCAACCGTCCTGCTCCCAGGGCTCCCACGGCGGGCGGGTCCACATGTGGGTGGGTTCGGCGGGCACCACGTCGAGGTGGCCATTGAGCACCAGGTGCGGCCCCGGAGCGTCGGCGTTGAGCCGGGCCAACAGATTGTAGCGTCCCGCACAGTCCCATTCGACGGGGGCCCGATGGGGATGGTCGGCGAAGCCGGGTGCATCCAGCGGTACCCGGGTGACCGGCAGATCGAGGCGCTCGAACCAGCGCTCCATCGTCTCCAGCGCGCCGTGCTCCTCGCCCAGCACGCTATAGCCGCGCACCAGGTCGCGGGTCAGCGCCAGGGTGTCGTCCATCAGCGCTTCGCAGCGTGCGACGATGCGCTGCTCGATGGCGCTCAGCATCAGAATCTCCCCAGTCGACGCTCGTCGACGATCAGCTCGGCTTCGGTGGCCTCGCGCAGCTCGGCCACGCTCAAGCCATCGGCGATATCCACCACGGCGAGCCCTTGCGGCGTGACGTCGAGCACCGCCTTGTCGGTGACGATGCGCGACACGCAGCGCTCGGCGGTGAGCGGCAGGCGGCAGCGCTTGAGTATCTTGGGGTTGCCGTGCTTGTCGTTGTGCGAGCACAGGATCACCAGGCGCCTGACCTTCTGCGCCAGCTCCATGGCGCCACCGATGCCCGGCGAGAACTTGCCGGGGATCTTCCAGTTGGCCAGGTTGCCCAGTTCATCCACCTCGAAGGCGCCCATGAAGGTGAGGTCTACGCGGCTGCGGCGGATCATGGCGAAGGACATGGCGCTGTCGAACACGCTGGCGCCGGGGCGGGTGGCGATGTAGGCGCCCCCGGAGTCGATCATGTCCCAGTCGGGAGCTTCGTCGTCGCGACGTGGACGACAGCCCAGCACGCCGTTCTCGGAGTGCACCAGCACCTCCATCTCGTCGGGCAGGTAGTGGAACAGCTGGGTGGGCAGGCCGATACCGAGGTTGACGATCTGCCCCGGGATCACCTCGCGGGCGGCGCGGGCGAGGATGCGTTGCTGATCAGCCGACATGGGCGCGCCTCCCTTGTTCGCTGGTGTCGCGAGCGACCTCCACTACCTGGCTGACGAAGGCGCAGGGGGTGTGGATCGCCTCGAGGACCAGGCTGCCGGGCTCGTCGACCCGGTAGGCCTGGGCGATGACGGTATCGGCGGCCATGGCCATCAGTGGGTTGAAGTTGCTCGCAGTGGCACGGTAGATCAGGTTGCCGTAGCGGTCGGCGCGCTCGGCGTGGACCAGGGCGAAATCGGCGTAGAGCGCCGGCTCGATGCCCCAGGTGCGGCCATCCAGCTCGATTTCGCGGCGCTTGCCGGCGATCTCGGTGCCCTGGCCGATGTCGGTGATGAAGGCGTGATGGCCGGCTCCGGCGCTGCGGATCTTCTCGGCGAGCAGCCCCTGAGGGAACAGCTCTACCTCCAGCTCGCCGCGGTTCATCGCCGCGATGGCGTCACGGTTGAGGCCAATGTGCGAGGTGATCAGGCGACGCACCCGACCGGCCGCGATCAGCTTGCCGATGCCGATGCCCGGCTCGTTGGCGTCGTTCTTGATCAGGGTGAGGTCGCGCTGGCCCTGGGCCAGCAGCTCGTCGACCAGGGCGAAGGGCGTGCCCGGCGAGCCGAAGCCGCCGACCATGATCGAGGCGCCGTGCGGAATGGCGGCGATGGCCTCGTCGATGTCGCGATGTTTCTGATTGAGAAGCGTCATGAGGGTGCCTTTTCCATCTGGCGGTCAGGGTGTCGCGGCCTTGGCGTTCGAGGCGGTCACCTCGCGGTCGAAGCGCAGCATGGTGCGTTCGAGCCGGAGCAGCAGCTCGGCGGTGTCGGCGGCGTCGATGGTCAGCGGCGGGGTGACCAGGAAGTGGTCGCCGGCCACGCCGTTCAGTGTCCGCCGTGGGTAGATCAGCAGTCCCTCTTCCCTGGCCAGCGCCGTGATGCGGGCGAAGCGGTTCTGCTCGGCGGGGAAGGGCGCCTTGGTATCGGCATCGGCGACCAGCTCCACGCCCCATAGCAGCCCCAGGCCGCGCACGTCGCCGACCCAGGGGAAGCGGGCCTTGAGCGCCTGCAGTCCCTCCTTCAGCTCGCGGCCGCGGGCCGCCACGTTGTCGAGCACGTGCTCGCGCTGCATGGCATCGATCACCGCCAGCCCGGTGGCGCAGGCCAGCGGGTTGCCGGCATAGGTATGGCCGTGCTGGAAGCCGCCAGAGGCCATGACCGTCTCGACGATATCGGCACGCGACAGCACCGCCCCCACCGGGTAGTAGCCGGCACCGAGCCCCTTGGCGGTGGCCAGCAGGTCGGGCGTAACGCCGTAGTGCTGGTAGGCGAACCAGGCCCCGGTACGGCCGACGCCGGTCAGCACTTCATCGAGAATCAACAGGCAGCCGAACTCGTCGCACAGCGCACGAATGCCTTCCAGGTAGCGCCGGTCGAGCAGGCGCGCGCCGGTGCTGGCGCCGCCCACCGGTTCGAGTACGAAGGCGATGATCGTCTCGGGACCGGTGGCCTCGATGGTGGCGCGGGTCTCTTCCAGCACCCGTGCCACGTGCCGGGCGTCGTCGGCGTCGCCATGACGAAAGAAATCGGGGCCAGGCACCTTGAGCGACGCGGTAGTGATGTCGGCGAAGGGGGCTTCCAGCGGCTCGTAGCCGGTCACGCCCAGCGCCCCCAGGGTGCTGCCGTGATAGGAGGGGCGCAGCGAGACGAAGCGCTGGCGCTGCGGCTCGCCCCGGGCGACGAAGTACTGGCGCGCCAGCTTGAGCGCCGACTCCACCGCCTCCGAGCCGCTGGAGACGAAGAACACCTTCTCCAACTGACGATGGGTAAGGGTCACCAGCGTCTCGGCCAGGGCGACCGCCGGGGCATTCTCGAACTGGGTGCGGTAGGTGAAGGCGACCCGGTCGAGCTGGGCAAGCATGGCGTCGCGGATGTCGGCCCGACCATGGCCGAGGTTGCAGGCGATGGCGCCGGAGCAGCCATCCAGGTATTGGCGGCCGGACTCATCCCACAGGTAGACGCCCTTGGCGTGGCTGACTTCGGGCAGGGTGGGGCCGGCCTGGTAGAACAGAGGCGATGGGTCCATTTGGCTCGCTCGTTATCATTATGTGTCGGTGAACGGTTGTTCAGCAGTCTATGTAGCGAAAGCCAAGTATTTCAATATATGATCTTTTTATTGAATTCGATGAGTTTTGGTCATGGCGGATGTCAATATCCACTCGCTCAAGGCGCTGGCGATCTTCAAGACCCTGTTCGAGGCGGGTACCGCCTCCCAGGCGGCGCGCACTCTGGGCATCACTCAGTCGGGGGTGAGCCGCTCGCTGGCCCAGCTCGAGGAGAATCTGGGCATCCAGCTGTTCCTGCGCGAGAAGAACCGCCTGGTGGCGACGCCCGAGGCACGCGAACTCTACGATGAGATCCTGCGCCTGATGGGCAACATCGAGGAGCTGCGCCACAGCGTGCTGGCGCTCAAGGAGTTCGGTACCTCGCGGCTGCGCATCGCCGCAGTCCCCGGGCTGTCGTTCGGCTTCGTGCCGCGGCTGGTGGCGGCGCTGCTGGCGGAGAACCGGCAGTTCAGCGTCAGCCTCGACATGATGTCGAGCCACGAGGTGCAACTGGCAGTGGAGTCGAGTCACGCTGACATTGGCTTCGTCACCCTGCCGATCACATCGCGGGTGCTGCGGGTGGAGCCTTGGTTCACCACCGAGGCGCTGTGCCTGATGCCACGGGAACATCCCTTGGCGGCTCGCGAGCGCGTCGACGTGCAGGACCTGCGCGACCAGCATCTGGTGATCAGCAACCAGCCGAGCATCAGCACCAACCCGCTGCTGGAGCTGGCCAGCCAGCACCGCGTGCGGATCGCCGGCAAGACAGAGGCCAACATCGGCACCATCCCCGCTCTGGTGGCCAGCCATGTCGGCATCACGGTGATGAACCCGATCACCGCCCAGGATCAGCTCGCTCCCCGAGACGACGTGGTGATGCGCCCCTTCTCGCCGGCCATGACCTTCAGCTTCGGCCTGATCTACCGTGACAACTGGAAACAGGCCAAGGTGCTCGACTTCCTGCGCCGGCGCGCCCGGGCGTTGCTCGGGACCTATCCGGCCATGGCGCTCGACGACGCGCTGAGCCGGGAGCCATAGCCTGCCGGCCGCGGTGCAGGCAGGCGTACCGCGAAGGGGCGAACTTTGCGCCTTTGGCCACAGCCGGTAGAATGAGGACTTTCGCGTTCGGCGCGTCGACCGGACTTTCGCCGGGGCGAAGCAGGCCCTGCTCCGACCGGCTGCCCGCCAGCCCCGCTGCAAGGAATTCGTGCTGCAATGAGCTATCAGGTTCTGGCCCGCAAGTGGCGGCCGCGTACGTTCCATGAACTGGTCGGCCAGGAGCACGTCCAGCGTGCGCTGGTGAACGCCCTCGACCAAGGGCGTTTGCACCACGCCTACCTGTTCACCGGCACGCGAGGCGTCGGCAAGACGACTCTGGCAAGAATACTCGCCAAGTGCCTCAACTGTACCGCCAAGGGGCACGGCGACGACGGGATCACCTCCACGCCCTGCGGCCAGTGCGACAGCTGCCGAGCCATCGACGAAGGCCGCTTCGTCGATCTTCTCGAGGTCGACGCCGCCTCGCGCACCAAGGTGGAGGACACCCGCGAGCTGCTCGACAACGTGCAGTACGCCCCCACCCAGGGGCGCTACAAGGTGTACCTCATCGACGAGGTGCACATGCTCTCCACCAGCAGCTTCAATGCCTTGCTCAAGACGCTGGAAGAGCCGCCGCCCCACGTCAAGTTCCTGCTCGCCACCACCGACCCCCAGAAGCTGCCGGCCACGGTGCTGTCGCGCTGCCTGCAGTTCACGCTCAAGAACATGCCGCCGGAGCGCATCGTCGGCCACCTGGCCAAGGTGCTCGAAGCCGAGGGCATCGGTTTCGAAGAGAGCGCCCTGTGGCTGCTGGGCCGTGCCGCCGACGGCTCCATGCGCGATGCCATGAGCCTGACCGACCAGGCGATTGCCTTCGGCCAGGGGCAGGTCCGCCATGCCGATGTCGCCGCCATGCTCGGCACCCTGGACCACCGCCATGTGCTGGCGCTGGTCGAGGCCCTGGCCGACGTCGACGCCCCCCGGCTGCTGGCCGAGATTGGCCAACTGGCCGAGCAGGGGCCGGATTTCGCCGCGGTGCTCGACGACATGACCGCCGTGCTGCACCGCCTGGCCGTGGCGCAGATGGTGCCGGATGCAGTGGACAACGGCCACGGCGATCGCGAGACGGCGCTGGCCCTGGCCTCGCGCTTCACTGCCGAGGACGTGCAGCTCTACTACCAGATCGGCATCCAGGGGCGTGGCGACATGACCCACGCGCCCGACCTGCGCACGGCGCTGGAGATGACCCTGTTGCGCATGCTGGCCTTCCGCCCCCAGGGCGTGCCCCAGCCGGCGAAGACACCGCTGCCGCTGCGTGGCGCGGGCAGTGGCGGCACGCCCGCCGCACCCGCGGGCGGGGAGGGCGAGCCGCCGGCCGAGGCCCGCGGGGAGGGGGGGACGCCCACCGCCGCGTCGCGTCAGCCCGAGCCGACGTCGGCGCCGAGCCCCCCGCTGGCGGACGCCGAGGCCGAGCGGGCGCCCGAACCGCCGCCGCCCTGGGAGGAGCCCGCCCTGCCGGTGCCGGACGAGCCCGTCGAGGCACCCGCCGCGCCCGCGCCGAGCGCCCCCGTCGTCTCCCGCGCGGCAACGCCTGTCGCGGAGCCGGACGCCAGGGAGCAGGCGTCTGCGCCCCCTCCCGCCGCCGCTCAGGACACGGTGTCACGCATGGAAGAGGGCGATACCGCCGTCCTCGAGGCGCCGAATCCCGGCCTCGCCCCCCCCGACCCGGTCGCCGCAACGCCGCCACCGTCGGCTGCCGCCCCCGGGGAGCGGTTCGACCATGACCGCTGGCTGCAGGACTTCGAATCTCTCGGGCTGGGTGGGCTGACACGCAACCTCGCCGCCCACTGCGTGGTCGAAGCCGATGACGGCCGTCGGCTGACGCTGCGCCTGGACCCGTCGCAAGAGGCCATGAACGCCGAGATCCACGTGCGTCGCGTGCAGGAGGCGCTGGCGGGCATCGGCATTGCGCGGCAGCTCGTCATCGAGCCCGGGGCCTTGCCCACCCAGGTGGAAACGCCCCGGCAGCGCGCCGATCGGATCGCCGCCGAACGCCACGCCGAGGCCGTGGCGGCCCTGCAGCGCGACCCGCATGTCAGGCAGCTCCAGGACACTTTCGGTGCACGCCTGATCGAAACGACCGTCAAGCCGGCGGAAACGGCACCAAGGGCCTGACACCCGCGGTTTCATTTGCCAATCGAGAGGAACGATCATGATGAAAGGTGGAATGGGCAACCTGATGAAGCAGGCCCAGGAGATGCAGCAGAAGATGCAGCGTGTCCAGGAGGAGATCGCCAAGGCCGAGGTGACCGGCGAGGCCGGCGCCGGCATGGTCAAGGTCACCATGAACGGCCGCCACGACGTGAGCAAGGTCGACATCGACCCCAGCGTCATGGAGGAGGACAAGGAGCTGCTCGAGGACCTGCTGGCCGCGGCGGTCAACGATGCCGTGCGCAAGGTCGAGACGACCTCGCGCACCAAGATGGAAGAGGCCACGGCAGGGCTGAACCTGCCACCGGGTTTCAAGATGCCCTTCTGATGAGTTTTTCCCCTCTTGTCGAGAGATTGATGGAGTCGCTGCGGGTGCTGCCGGGCGTGGGGCCCAAGACCGCGCAGCGCATGGCGATGCATCTGCTCGAGCGCGACCGCGACGGTGGGCGCCGCCTGGCCGACGTGCTCGCGCAGGCTCTCGAGCAGGTGGGTTATTGCCGGCGTTGCCGCACCCTCACCGAGGAGGAGGTCTGCGGCCTGTGTACCAGCGCCAGGCGCGACGATGCCCTGCTGTGCGTGGTAGAGTCGCCGGCCGACCAGTTGGCCATCGAGGAGGCGGGAGGCTACCGCGGGCGTTATTTCGTCCTTCACGGCCATCTTTCGCCACTGGATGGCATCGGCCCCGAGGACATCGGTCTCGACCGGCTCGAGGCGCGTATCGCCGAAGGTGGCGTCAGCGAGGTGATCCTGGCCACCAACCCCACCGTGGAGGGCGAAGCCACGGCGCACTACATCGCCACCCAGCTCATGCCTCACGGCGTCACGCTCTCGCGGCTGGCCTATGGGGTGCCCATGGGGGGCGAGCTCGAGTATGTCGACGGCGGCACCCTCAGCCGTGCCTTCAACGGGCGCCTGCCGTTTCGCGGCGATTGACGCCGTTACCCTGACTTCACCCAGCTGGACGAACGCATGACCCTGACCCCCGAGATACGCTGGATCGATACGCCCGAGGCGCTGGATGCCGCCTGCGCCGAGGTGGCTCAGGCCGAGGTGATCGCGCTGGACACCGAGTTCTTCCGCGAGAAGACCTTCCATCCGGTGCCGGCCCTGATCCAGTTCTCCGCTGGTGGCCCGGCCTGGCTGGTCGACCCGCTGGCGGTCGGCTGCACCGATGCCTTTCGCCGGCTGCTGGGCGAGGGGCCGCTGAAGCTGCTGCATGCCAGCAGCGAGGATCTCGAGGTGCTGGCGCACTGGGCAGGCGTGACGGTGGCCCCGCTGGTGGATACCCAGGTGGCCCAGGCCCTGCTGGGGGAGGATCCCGCCATGGGCTACCAGCGCCTGGTACAGCACTGGACCGGTGAGACGCTGCCCAAGGACGAGACCCGTTCCGACTGGCTGCAGCGTCCGCTGAGCGAGGCCCAATGCCTCTACGCGGCTCTCGACGTGGTGTTCCTGCTCAGGGTCTGGGAGCACCAGCGCGATGCGCTGGAACGGCAGGGGCGGCGCGAATGGCTGGAGGCCGACTGCCGCGAGCTGCTGGCCCAGGCACTGCGCAGCGACGAGGCGGACGGGCAGTGGTACCGCCGCCACCGCCAGCTGTGGCGGCTCTCGCCCCGGCAGGTCGAAGCCTACCGGCTGCTGACCACCTGGCGCGAGGGCGAAGCCCGGCGACGCAACCTGCCACGGGGCTGGTTGTTCAACGACCGGGTGCTCTACGGCATTGCCGAGCGCATGCCCGAGAATCGCCATCAGCTCGCCGGGATCGACGACATCAAGCCGAGCCAGATCAAGCGCGATGGCGACACCCTGCTGGCACTGGTGAAGCAGGCGCGACAGTGCGAGGCCGAGGCGTTGCCGCCGGCGCAGCCGTCACCGCTGGGAGCGGAGTACAAGCGTCGCATGAAGGCACTCAAGCGCGTCGTGAACGAACGTGCCGAGAGGCTGGGGGTGGCGCCGGAGGTGCTGATGCGCCGGCGTGACCTCGAAGCCCTGATTGCGGCCGACCTGGCCGCCGAACCGCTACCCCTTCCCGGCGGCTGGCGTGGCGACTGCCTCTCGGCTCCCCTGGTACAGGCACTGGACGAGGTGAAAGCCGAATGACGGACGACCGTATGCAAGGCGACAAGCTGCTGTGCGAGATCTACAAGAGTTCGCGCAAGGAAGAGATGTATCTCTACGTGGACAAGCGCCGCGGCCTGGCCGAGGTGCCCGAAGCGCTGCTCGAACGCTTCGGCAAGCCGGTCCCGGCCATGACCCTGGTCCTGACGCCGGAGAAGACGCTGGCGCGAGCCAAGGCGAGCGACATCATGGCGGGGATTCGCGACAAGGGGTACTACCTCCAGCTGCCGCCGGCCAAGGAGGCGTACCTGTTGGACCTCTACCGGACCCCCACCGAGGCACGCTACTGATCATGCGTGAGCGTTTCTGGGAGCGCTTCGATCTCGAGGAGCTCACCGCCGAGGAGTGGGAAGCGCTGTGCGATGGTTGTGGCCAGTGCTGCCTGCTCAAGTTCCAGGATGATGACAGCGGCGATCTCGCCGTGCTCGGCGTGGCCTGCGAGCTGCTGGATATCCACAGCTGTCGCTGCAGCGACTACCCCAACCGCCAGGCGCGGGTGCCCGACTGCGCCCGGCTCACGCCACAGCGTGTCGACGAATTCCGCTGGCTGCCTAAGTCCTGCGCCTACCGCCGCATTGCGGAAGGGCGTCGGCTCGCCGGTTGGCACCCGCTGATCTGCGGCGACCCCGAGCGGGTGCATCGCAAGGGGATCAGCGTGCGCAGTTTCGCCATTTCCCAGCGGGACGTTCCCGAGGACGCGCTGGAAGACCACATCATCGCCATACTGCCGATTGACGGCTGATCCCTCCAGGATTCGAGGTGCCTGGTACTTTTCGAGCCTGCGCCTCACCCATCGCCTTTCGCTTTCTCATCAGTCGCCTGCTACGGCATTTTCACGCGAGTGGCTTATAGCCATTTCTCCCGTTCGCCATGATGCTGAGTGTTGCCATCTGTAATTTTATGTTTCTTTCAGAGGGCAATGCGAATGGCCCGGCTGCCTGGGCAAGGTTGATGGGAGGGGAACATGAGACGGATATGGATGACGACGGCAGGCCTGGCGCTTGGCGTCATGACGACGAACGTCCTGGCACAGGCGCCGCTCTGGAGCGAGCCGCTCAGCGACGAGACCATGGCCGAGCGCTGGCATGCGCTCTTCAATGAAGGCGTCGTGCTGAGCGATGAGGAGCTGCAAGAGCTGCTGAAGTGGCTGCCGCCGCCGGGAGCCGGGGGGCTGGGGGCGGGGCTGGACGGCTCCGTGGGCGGCGAGGGTGGCCTGGTGAGCACGCGCACCTCGCCACCCAGCAATAACGGCAGTGGTGGCAGCGGCGGCGACAACGGCGGCGGCGACAACGATGGCGGCGACAACGACGGCGGCGACAACGACGACGGCGACAACGACGACGGCGACAACGACGGCGGCGACAATGACGACGGCGACAATGACGACGGCGACAATGACGACGGCGACAACGACGGCGGGGACAACGACGGCGGCGACAACGGCGACGGCGACAACGGCGGCGGCGACAATGACGACGGCGACAACGACGGCGGGGACAACGACGGCGGCGACAACGGCGGCGGCGACAACGGCGGCGGGGACAATGGCGGCGGCGATGATATCGGCGGCGGCTCCGGCGGGACGGGAAACGGCGGAGGTGAAGGCGGCGGCGGTGGTTCCGGTGGCGGTGACGGCGGCGGCTCCGGTGGCGGTGACGGTGGCGGCTCCGGTGGCGGTGACGGTGGCGGCTCCGGTGGCGGTGACGGCTCCGGTGGCGGGGATAGCGGCGGCTCCGGTGGCGGTGACAGCGGCGGCTCCGGTGGCGGGGATAGCGGCGGTTCCGGTGGCGGTGACAGCGGCGGTTCCGGCGGCGGGGATAGCGGCGGTTCCGGTGGCGGTGACAGCGGCGGTTCGGGTGGCGGCAGCGGCGGGGGTGCCGGGGGTGGCGGCGCCTGAGCGTTCATCCCAACGTGAAGACCCGGCCTCGGCCGGGTCTTTTGCTTACGGTCAAGGCTCCTTGTCGTCGAGCCCCAGCGCCCAGAGAATGAAGGCGTCCTGGCGAGCATTGTCGTGCCACGCCTTGAACCGGCCCGAGGCGCCGCCATGCCCGGCGGTCATGTCTGTGCGCAGCAGTATCGGCCCCCGCGCAGTGCCCATCTCGGTCAGCCGCGCATAGAGCTTGGCTGGCTCCCAGTAGGGGACCCGGGAGTCGTGCCAGCTGCCCTGGAGAAACAGGGCGGGGTAGGGCTGGGGGGAAAGGTTGTCCAGCGGCGAGTAGGCGCGGATGCGCTTGCGCGCGTCGGGCTCGTGGGGGTTGCCCCACTCGGTGTACTCGGCGGTGGTCAGCGGCAGGTCGGGATTCTCCATGGTGCGCAGCACGTCGACGAAGGGGACATCGAGCACCGCGGCACAGAAGGCTTCGGGGGCCAGGTTGAGGCTGGCGCCGACCAGCAGCCCTCCGGCGCTGGCGCCATAGGCGGCGATCCGTTCGCCGTCGCTGAACCCCTTCTCCACCAAGGCGTTGCGTGCGGCGAGGAAGTCGCGAAAGCTGTTTTCCTTGTGCTCGAGCTTGCCAGCGAGGTACCAGGGCTCGCCGCGGTCGCCGCCGCCGCGTACGTGGGCGACGGCGAAGGCGACGCCGCGCGCGAGCAGCTCGAGCCTGGCGACCGAGAACCAGGGGTCGAGGACCTCGCCATAGGCACCGTAGCCGTAGAGCAGGGTGGGCAGGGGATGGCCGGCGAGGTCGGCGCGCATGACCACCGACACCGGTATCCGCTCGCCATCGTGGGCGCGTGCCCAGATGCGCTCGCAGCACAGGTCCGCCGGCTGCAGGTTGCCGTGGATCGGCTGGGTCTTCAGCACCCGGCGCTCCCCGCTGTCGAGGTCGTGCTCGAGCCAGCGTACCGGCATGACGAAGGACTCCTCGCGCAGGCGCAGCCGGCGACTGTCGAAATGCGGCACGTCGCCTAACATTACGCTGCAAGGCGATTCCGGCAGCGGCAGGCGTTCGTCGCGTCGCGGCGAATGGCTCGCGTCGAGTTCGACGATGCGTATACGAACCTGTGCCTCGTGGTGGTCTCGCTCGGTGATGGCCAGGCCCCAATCGAAGGCCTCGACGTCTTCGAGCGTGGTGTCGTCGCGGTGGCCGATCAGCGGTCGCCACGGGGCGTCGAGGTCGTGTTCGTCGGCCACGTCCAGGCGAAAGTGGGGGCCGTTGCGGTTGTGCAGGATGTAGAAATGACCGGGACGGTGCTCCAGTCCGTACTCCACGCCCTTCTCCCGCGGCCGGAAGCAGCGCGGCGCCTGTCCTGGCGACAGTGCCGGCAGCAGGTGGCATTCGCTGGTGTCCTTCGAGGCGCTCTCCAGCACCAGCCATTGGCGCGAGCGTGTCTTGCCCAGGCCAAGCCAGAACTCGGGGTCCCCCTCGCGCAGTACCAGCGAGGGTTCGCCGGCCTGGCCCTGCGCGAGCGGCAGGCGCCAGATGCTGTCTGGCCGCTGGGTGGCATCGTAGCGGGTGAACAACAGCGTGGCGTTGTCTTCGGCCCAGGTCAGCTCCGGGCCGATCTCCTCCAGCAGCCGGCATGGCTCGCCGTCGGGCAGCGCCTTGAGATAGAGCGAGAAGCGCTCGTCGCCGCTGGTGTCCTCGGTCCAGGCCAGCCAGCGTTCGTCCGGCGACAGCGCCATGTCGCCCAGCTCCAGGTAGTGGTCCGGCGTGGCACGAGCCTGCAGATCGAGAAAGACGCTCGCTTGCGTTGGTTGGCCGTTGGGGTGACGCCACCACACCGGGTAATCGGCATCGGCCGCCGTCTCGCTCCAGTAGGTATAGTGATCCAGGGCGGTGCGCAGGCCGTGAACGGTCAGTTCGCGACGTGCGAGATGGCCGTGGTAGAGCCGCTCGATCAGGCTCCCGAGTGGTGCCATCCAGGCCTGGGATTCCTCGTTGGCGGCCTCGAGGAAGGCCTGAACGCGGTCATCGTCGCGCTCCTCCAACCAATGCCACTCGGGGTCCTCGGCGCGTCGAAATCGTTCGACCGGCGAAGGGAGGGGCTCGGTGTGAGGCGCAGCGGGAAACGGACGATGTGGCGGCTGTGCTTTCATTGGGGCGCGTGTACCATACTCAAGGTGACTTTCCATCCTGTACGATCCGCCAAGGGGCGAATCGTGACGCGAGAACGAGGTATCGATGCTGACATCCGATTCGATGTCCCTACTATGGCTGACCTACTTGGGTTTGTCGCTGGTCGTGCTGGTGACCGGTTACCTGGGGTTGGCCTTCCTACCGCGCCTGCTGCGCCTGCCGATCACCTGGATGGTGGCGGGCATCCTGTTGATGCCGACCCGGTTCCGGTTGCCGCTGGTGGAGGAGGGAGAGTTCTATACCGGCATGGCACCGGCGGTGGTGGTAGCGGCCGTTGCCTTGCTCGAGCGCAACGTTTCAGGGTTGGTCTCGTCCGGCCTGCTGGTGGGCGCCGGAGCCCTGCTGGGTATCGCCGTGGGCATTCTCCAGGCATGGCTGCTGCGCAGGGAGGCCACGCCCGACGCAGGGGGGCAGGGAAAGCGCAAGCAGAACGACGACGAGTCGCACGATAACAGCAGGCGCAATGGCCGGTCTGGCGAGCAGCTGCGCCGGCAGCACGAGCGCCGGGAGCCGAAACTCGGCTAGGGAGCCCCGATGGGGAGGGAGTGGAACAAGATATGGCACAGGCTGGCCGCTCTGGCCGGATGCCTGGTCGTGTCGAGCTGCCTGTCTGCCGCTTCACTCGACGAAGCGCACCCGGAAGTCCGGGTCATCATCGACGTTTCCGGCAGCATGCGTCACAACGATCCCGACCAGTTGGCCATCGAGGCGCTGGAGCTGCTGGTCACCCTGGTACCCAATGGGGCCAGGGCCGGCATCTGGACCTTCGGCGAGCGGGTGGCGAACCCGATGCCGCCAGGACCGGCCAATCTCGAATGGCGTGATCGCGCCCGGGCGCTGTCCAGCCTGTTGGTCAACTACCAGCAGTACACCGACATCGAATCGGCCATCTACCAGGCAGCGGCGGGTGAGGAGGTCGCGGGCCCGCGCCATCTGGTGCTACTCACCGACGGCATGATCGACCTGCCCGACTGGCGCGGCAGCAAGCCGGCCATCGACAGGGCCTCGCGCGAGGCGCTGCTCGATGAGCTCGGCCCGAGACTGGCCGAGGAGGGCGTCGTGGTACACGCCATCGCCTTTTCCGACGAGGCCGACCTCGACCTGGTGGAGCGCCTCGCGCAGATGACCGGCGGGCTGTCTGCGCCGGTCGCCGGCCCCGATGCCCTGCTGGGCGCCTTCCTCGCCATCGTCGACCGCATCTTTCCCAGCGACCGGGTGCCGGTCACCGACCAGCGGTTTCTCATCGAGCCGGGCCTGCGGGGCTTCACCGCGCTGCTGTTCCGTGGCGAGGGCGGTGAGGAGCCGGAGCTGGTGGGGCCGGATGGCCGGCGCTATTCCGCGGACTCGCCGCCCGAGGGCGCCGAGTGGCGTAGCGAGTCGCGCTACGACCTCGTCCAGGTACCCAGCCCCCAGCCGGGACAGTGGCGACTCGAGGGCGCGCCGGGGCAGGATAGCCGGATCACGGTCGAGTCGCCGCTCAGCCTGCAGACGGCCGGCGTGCCGAGTACGCTCTACCTGGGCTTCGACGTGCCGGTGGAGGCCTGGCTCGCTCGCGATGGTGAGACAGTGGCCGTCGAGGCGCTGCCTGCGCACCTGCGCCTGACCGCGGAGCTGCACGATGACTCGGGATCGGTGCAGTCGGCCGTGGCCCTCAAGCAACAGGAAGCGCGATTCGTCGGTCGCTTGCCCGCACCCGCGCTGCAGGGGACTGCCCAGTTCGTCGTTCGCGCCGAGGGCCAGGGCTTTCGGCGCCAGCGGGTGCAGCCCATCAACGTGCTTCCGGCCGTGGCCGCGCAGCATGACGAGGCCGGCCAGCAGGTGCTCCTCGCCGCCGAACACCCCTCGCTCGATCGTGACAACACGCGCCTCTATGGCCAGCTCCAGGGGGCTCGTCTCGAGGCGGAGCCCGTCGCCGAGCGGCGCTGGAGCATGGCGCTGCCCGAGCTGGACACGGCCCTCAGCGTACCCTTGATCCTGCGCGGCGAAGTCACCCTGGAAGGCGAGACGCGCGAGCTGTACCTGCCGCGGCTGATGTTGTTCTCCGAGGTCGACACGGCGATCGACCAGGTTGATGCCAGCCCTGCCCTGGAAGTGGCACGCTTCCACGAGGAGTTGTCACCGGTGCGCGAGCGAGCCGGATCGGCATTGCCGGAGCCGGTCGAGCGTGTCGTCAGGCACGTGCAGGCGCTGCCGCGGATCGCCCAGGAGCGCTGGCGGGAATGGCGCCCCATGCTGGCCGGGCCGCTCGAGGAGACCTTGGACGAGCCGCGTTGGCGCTGGCTGCTCGGTACCCTGCTGGCTGCCCTCGTGCTCTTGCTGCTGTTGTGGAGAATTGCGCGGCGACGCCGTGCAGCGCCCCGGGAGGAGCCGCATGTGTGAGCTGCTGGGCATGAGCGCCAACGTGCCCACCGACATTTGCTTCAGCTTCACCGGCTTCCTGCATCGCGGCGGCGGCACCGGGCCGCATCGCGACGGCTGGGGAATCGCCTTCTACGAGGCGGGCGGCTATCGCGACTTTCGCGACCCGCACCCCTCGGTACGCTCCCCCATTGCGCGGCTGATCACCGACTATCCGATCAAGTCGCACATTGCCATCAGCCATATCCGTCAGGCCAACGTCGGCGAAGTGCGCCTGGCGAATACCCATCCGTTCACCCGCGAGATGTGGGGGCGAACCTGGTGCTATGCCCATAACGGCCAGCTCGAGGCGTGGCAGGGCCTGCCGCTGAATTTCTACCGGCCGGTGGGCGACACCGACAGCGAACACGCCTTCTGCTGGCTGCTGGCTTCGCTGCGCGAGCGCTTCCCCGAGCCGCCCGTGCTGACGGAAGACGATGCCACGCTGGGCGAGCGACATGCGGCGCTCTGGCGGCGGCTTCACCGGCTGTGCGAGACGCTGCGGGCCATGGGCGTGTTCAACCTGCTGCTGGCCGACGGCGAGTTCCTCTACACCTACTGCTCGACGAAGCTGGCCCATATCACTCGCCGCGCCCCGTTCGGCAGTGCGGAGCTCTCCGATGCCGAGCTGACGGTCAATTTTGCCGAGCACACCACGCCCGACGACATCGTCTCGGTGATCGCGACCGAGCCATTGACCTGCAACGAGGCCTGGGTACGCATGGTGCCGGGTGAGCTGCTGGTGTGGCGCCACGGTCGCGTCGTCGCGCGCCTCATGGCCGAGTCCGCAGGCTGAGGTTCCTGCTGCCTGCCGGCTTGCCTTTCTACTGCCTTTTGCCCAGTTTGATAGTCAGCGGGGCGTCCACGCGGGGTGCCTATTGAATGAACGGTTGTTTGAATCGTTCGTTTTACAGCCGGGTGATGCCTGGTATATCGTTAGGGGCAGTAAATTTGGGGCAGTAAAATAGCCCGTCAAAATAACAACGGACGAGGTCGAGGGGTGAGCGACCGCCGCCGACGCTGTGGAGATAGCGCCAATGAGTGAGCAAGCCAACGCCGGTATCCTCAACGGTCCCGAGCTGAAGGGCATGGAGAAGTATCGATCGCTGATGGACGTCTTCCATGCGGCGGTGAAACGCTTTGCCGACAACCCGGCATTCACCTGCATGGGGCAGACCCTCACCTTTGCCGAGCTCGATCGTCTGTCGGCCGATTTTGCCGCCTGGCTGCAGCACGAGACCGGGCTGCAGCCGGGCGATCGCATCGCCATCCAACTGCCCAACGTACTGCAGTTCCCGGTGGCGGTGTTCGGCGCCCTGCGCGCCGGGCTGGCGGTCGTCAACACCAACCCGCTCTACACCGAGCGCGAGATGGCCCACCAGTTCAAGGACTCCGGAGCACGGGCGATCCTGATCCTGGCCAACATGGCGAGCAAGCTCGAGAAGGTGCTCGATCGCACCGACATCGAGCACGTGCTGGTCACCGAGCTTGGTGACCTGCACGGTTTCCCCAAGCGCTTCCTGATCAACGCCGTGGTCAAGCACGTCAAGAAGATGGTGCCGTCCTATTCGCTGCCGATGGCGGTACCGTTTCGCAAGGCGCTCCGAGACGGCGCCTCGCGCCAGCACCGCGAGGTCGAGCGGGGGCTCGACGACATCGCCGCGCTGCAGTACACCGGGGGCACCACCGGCATGCCCAAGGGCACCATGCTCACCCACTGCAACCTGGTGGCCAACATGCTCCAGGCGGAGGGGGCCATCGGGCCTGGCTTGGCCCAGGGCAAGGAGGTGGTGATCGCGCCGCTGCCGGTCTACCACATCTACACCTTCACGGTGAACTGCCTGTTCCTGATGGAGACTGGCAATCACTCGATCCTGATCACCAATCCCCGTGACCTGGACAACTTCGTCAAGGAGCTGCAGAAGATCAAGTTCTCGGGTTTCATCGGCCTCAATACCCTGTTCAACGCACTGTGCAACCGCGAGGATTTCCGCAAGCTCGATTTCTCGCGCCTGCACCTGACGATTTCCGGTGGCATGGCGTTGACCAAGGCGGCGGCGAGCCGCTGGGAGGAGATCACCGGATGCCCCATCGCCGAGGGCTACGGGCTCACCGAGACGTCCCCGATCGTCAGCTTCAACCCAATCGACGCCATCCAGCTCGGCACCATCGGCAAGCCGGTGGCGGGCACTTCGGTGAAGGTGGTCGACGCCGACGGCACCCCTCTGCCGCTGGGCGAGCCGGGCGAGCTGTGCGTCAAGGGCCCCCAGGTGATGAAGGGTTACTGGAACCTCGACGAGGAGACGGCCAAGGTGCTGACCGAAGATGGCTGGTTCCATACCGGCGACATCGCGGTACTGCAGGAGGATGGCTACATCCGTATCGTCGATCGAAAGAAGGACATGATCCTGGTGTCCGGCTTCAACGTCTATCCCAACGAGATCGAGGACGTCGTCGCCAAGCATCCGGGCGTGGTCGAGTCGGCGGCGGTCGGGGTGCCCGACGAGAACAGCGGCGAGGCGGTCAAGCTGTTCGTGGTCGCAAGGGACGAAAGCCTGGACGAGAAGAGCCTGCGCGAGTGGTGCAAGAAGGAGCTGGCCGGCTACAAGGTGCCGCGGTTCGTCGAGTTCCGCGACGAGCTGCCCAAGACCAACGTCGGCAAGGTGCTGCGGCGCCAGCTTCGCGACGAGCAGGGGGAGCGCTAGGGCCGCGTCGGGTTGGCGACGGCCGGCACGCCCGGCATTGGCCGAGCTTCGGCCAGCAGCGTTACAATGACCTGCCCGCTCCGGCATACCGGGGCGGGCAGGTTTTTCCTTGGCAAGAGGCGTTTCGTGAGTACCGCTACCCCCGCTGGACATACCGATGACAAGATCGAGCTGCAGCGCCTCGAGCAGGCGCTGGGCGAGGTCATGTTGCGCGATCGCGAGCCCCTTTCGCGCAGGCTGAACGGCCTGGCGCGGCGCCTGCGCGAGGGCAAGCCGGTTGACCGCGGCCTGGCCGAGGTGGCGCGCGACGTCGAGCGTTCCGCGGCGCTGGCGGCCAGCCGCCGGGCCCGGCCGGTGGCGCTGAACTATCCTCCCGAGCTGCCGGTGGCAGAGCGCCGCGACGAGATCCTCGCCGCTCTGCGCAAGCACCAGGTGGTGGTGGTGGCCGGCGAGACCGGCTCCGGCAAGACCACCCAGCTGCCCAAGCTGTGCCTGGAGCTGGGCCTCGGGCGGCGCGGCCTGATCGGCCACACCCAGCCGCGGCGGCTGGCGGCGCGCTCGGTGGCCACGCGCCTGGCCGAGGAGCTCGAGGTGCCGCTGGGCGAGCAGGTGGGCTACCAGGTGCGCTTCACCGACCAGACCGGCGACGCTACCCTGGTCAAGCTGATGACCGACGGCATCCTGCTGGCCGAGACCCGCCACGACCCGGATCTCAGTCGCTACGAAGCGATCGTCATCGACGAGGCCCACGAGCGCAGCCTCAACATCGACTTCCTGCTCGGCTACCTCAAGCGCCTGCTGCCGCGCCGGCCCGAGCTCAAGCTGATCATCACCTCGGCGACCATCGACGTGGCGCGCTTCGCCGAGCATTTCGCGCTGCCCGGCGCCGACGGCGAACCCAGGCCCGCCCCGGTGGTAGAGGTCTCGGGCCGCACCTACCCGGTCGAGGTGCGCTATCGTCCGCTGGTGCGCGAGGAAGAGGATGAGGCCGACCGCACCCTGCAGGAGGGCATCCTCCACGCCGTGGCGGAGATCGAGCAGACCGAGCGCGACAGGCGCTGGTTCCACGGCCCCCGCGACATCCTGGTGTTCCTGCCCGGCGAGCGCGAGATCCGCGAGACCGCGGACACCCTGCGGCGTGCCGACCTCAAGGCCACCGAGATCCTGCCGCTCTATGCGCGGCTCTCCAACGCCGAGCAGAACCGCGTCTTCGCCCCGCATGCCGGGCGTCGCATCGTGCTGGCCACCAACGTCGCCGAGACCTCGCTCACCGTGCCCGGCATTCGCTACGTGATCGACCCGGGACTGGTGCGCATCAGCCGTTACAGCTACCGCGCCAAGATCCAGCGCCTGCCGGTGGAGCCGGTCAGCCAGGCCAGCGCCGACCAGCGCAAGGGTCGCTGCGGGCGGGTGGCCGAGGGGGTGTGCATCCGCCTCTACGACGAGGAGGATTTCCTCTCACGCCCCGAATTCACCGACCCCGAGATCCGACGCACCAACCTGGCGTCGGTGATCCTGTCGATGCTTTCCCTCAAGCTTGGCGACATCGAGCAGTTCCCCTTCGTCGATCCCCCCGACTCGCGCTTCATCAAGGATGGCTTCCGCCTGCTGTTCGAGCTGGGCGCGGTGGACGAGGCCAACCGCCTGACGCCGGTAGGACGCAAGCTCGCCCGGCTGCCGATCGATCCGCGCCTGGCGCGCATGGTGCTGGCGGGCGCCGAGCAGGGCGGGCTGCGCGACGTGCTGGTGGTGGTCTCGGCGCTGGCGGTGCAGGACCCGCGCGACCGCCCGGCGGAGAAGCGCCAGGCCGCCGACCAGGCCCATCGTCGCTGGCACGATCCGGACTCCGACTTCGTCGCGCTGCTCAACCTGTGGCAGGGCTTCGAGGCTGCCCGCGACGAGCTCAGCGGCAACCAGCTGCGGCGATGGTGCAAGGAGCACTACCTCAACTACCTGCGCCTGCGCGAGTGGCACGATACCTTTCGCCAGCTGCGCCAGCTGCTGCGCGAAATGGGGATCGAGGTGCCGGCACCGTTGCCCGAGCCAGCGCAGGACGGGGAAGAACATGACCGGGCCCGCCAACAGGCGCGCCGCCAGAGTGCCGTGCAATTGCACAAGGCGCTGCTGCCGGGCCTGCTCTCGCATCTGGGCATGCTCACCGAGAACCGAGAGTACCTGGGGGCGCGCAACCGCAAGTTCGTCATCCATCCCGGCTCGGGGCTGGCCAAGAAACCACCCAAGTGGCTGATGGCCTTCGAGCTGGTGGAGACCACCCGGCTGTTCGCCCGGACCGTGGCCAGGATCGAGCCGCAGTGGGTCGAGCCCGCGGCCGGGCACCTGGTCAAGCGCAGCTACAGCGAGCCGCACTGGGAGATGAAGCGTGCCCAGGTGGTGGCCAAGGAGCAGGTCACGCTGTTCGGCCTGCCCATCGTCAGCGGGCGCAGCGTGCACTACGGCCCCATCGCCCCGCGGGAGGCACGCGAGCTGTTCATCCGCCGCGCCCTGGTGGAGGGCGATTTTCGCACCCGGGGCGAGTTCTTCGACTACAATCGCGCCCTGGTGGAAGAGGTCGAAGAGCTCGAGGACCGGGCGCGCAAGCGCGACATCCTGGTCGACGAGGAGACGCTGTTCGCCTTCTACGATGAGCGGATTCCCGCCGACATCGTCAACGGCAAGGGCTTCGAGGCATGGCGCAGGAAGGCCGAAGCCGACGATCCCGATATCCTCAAGTTCGACCGCGCCGTGCTGCTGGCGCGTGAAGCGAAGGAGGTCACCCAGGCCCAATACCCCGACGAGCTGTTGCTCGGCGGAGTGCGCTATCCGCTCGACTATCGCTTCGAGCCCGGCGCGCCGGACGACGGCGTGACCCTGACGGTGCCGGCGGCGATGCTGCCGCAGCTGCCGCGGGCACGGCTCGAGTGGTTGGTGCCGGGGCTGCTGCGTGAAAAGTGCATCGCCCTGCTCAAGTCGTTGCCGAAGGCGATTCGGCGCCAGGTGGTGCCGATTCCCGACTGGGTCGACGCCGCGTTGGAGACGCTGACGCCCGACGACGTACCGCTCACCGAGGCCCTGGGCGAGTTCCTGCGTCGCCGCACCGGCGTGAGGGTTCACCCCGACGACTGGCGCACCGATCAGCTCGAGCCGCACCTGATCATGAACGTCCGCGTGGTTGACCACGAGGGCCGGCCGCTGGGCCAGGGACGCGACGTGCGCGAGCTCGAGCGCCGCTTCGAGGCGGCGGCGGGCGAGGGCGCCCGAGCGCTGGCCGCCGAGGTCAGCGAGGCGCCCGACGTCACCGGCCTGCCCGAATCGCCATTGCCCCAGTCGCGGGTGACGACCCAGGCAGGCATCCGGGTCGAGGCGTATCCGGCATTGGTGCCCGAGGGCGAGGCCTTCCGTGTCGAGCTGTTCGACCACCCCGGCAAGGCCGAGCAAGCGCACCGCCGTGGCGTGGCTCGGCTGGCCATGGCCCGCCTGCCGGACCAGGTGCGCAGCATCCAGCGGCTGAAGGAGCTCGAGGCGTGTGCCCTGCTGTTCACCAAGGTGGGCAGCAAGCGCGAACTGGTCGACGATGTGGTCGAGGCGGTATTCGCCCGCACCGTGGCGGCGTCGCCGCTGCCGCGCTCGGCCGCCGAGCTCGAGGCGCGACTCGAGGCGACCCGTGCCGAGCTGGTGCCGGGCGCCGAGGCGCTCGTCGCCACGCTCAAGCGCTCGCTCGAAGGCCATCTGGCCGTGACCAAGGCACTAAAGGGCAACCTCAACCTGGCACTGGCCCTGGTATACAGTGATCTCAAGGCCCAGATGCAGCGGCTGGTACATCCCGGCTTCGTGAACGAGGCGGGGGAGTGGCTGGAGGAGTACCCGCGCTACATGGAGGCGGCACTGATCCGGCTGGAGAAGGCGCCGCGCGAGCGCATGCGCGACCAGATGCACATGCAGGAAGTCCAGGATTTCGAGGCGCGCCTGGCCGCACGGCGCGAGAGCCAGCGCCGCGGTGGTCACGAGGATCCCGAGCTGGTGGAGTTCGGCTGGTGGATCGAGGAGCTGCGGGTGTCGCTGTTCGCCCAGCAGCTCGGGACCCGCATGCCGGTATCGGTCAAGCGCCTCGAGCGGCGCTGGATGGAGCTGGTGGGGCAGGGTCAAGGCTGACCCTGGCGCGCCGATATACGAGACATGAGGCATCGGTTCGCCGATGCCGAGCCTGCGGCGAGACGGCCGCACGAGGGAGAACATGATGACAGACGTCGTGATTACCGGTACGGGGCTGTTCACGCCGGAGCACGCCATCGACAACGATGCCCTGGTGGCGTCGTTCAACGCCTGGGTGGACGCCGAGAACGCGCGTCACGCCGCCGCCATCGAGGCCGGTGAGCGCGAGCCGCTGCTGCACTCCAGCAGCGACTTCATCGTCAAGGCGTCCGGTATCCACAGCCGCTACGTGATGGACGCCGCCGGTATCCTCGATCCCGAGCGCATGCGCCCGCGCCTGCCGCAGCGCGGCAACGACGAACCCTCGATCCAGTGCGAAATGGGCCTCGCGGCGGCGCGCCAGGCGCTCGAGGCCGCCGGCGTCGCCGCCGCTGACATCGACATGGTGATCGTCGCCTGCTCCAACCTGGAGCGCCCCTATCCCGCGGTGGCGGTGGAGCTGCAGGCGGCGCTGGGGACCGGGGGGCATGCCTTCGACATGAACGTGGCCTGCAGTTCGGCCACCTTCGCCATCGACCTGGCGGCTGGCGCCATACGCGGCGGCAACGTCAGGCGCGCCCTGGTGGTCAGCCCCGAGATCTGCTCGGCCCACCTCAACTTCCGCGACCGCGACAGCCACTTCATCTTCGGCGATGCCTGCACCGCCATCGTGATCGAGGATGCCGCGCTGGCCACGGCCGAGACCCGTTTCGAGATCCTCGGCACGCGGCTGGCCACGAAATTCTCCAATGCCATTCGCAACAACGCCGGTTTTCTCAATCGGGTCTCCGACAGCGATCCCCTGGCCAGCGACAAGCTGTTCGTCCAGGAGGGGCGGCGGGTGTTCAAGGAAGTCTGCCCCATGGTGGCGGCGCTCATCGGCGAGCACCTGGCCAGCCTTGAGCTCTCCGGCGACAGCCTCTCGCGCCTGTGGCTGCACCAGGCCAATCGCCACATGAATGACCTGATCGCCCGGCGGGTGCTGGGCCACGACCCCGAGCCGGGCCAGGCGCCGATCATTCTCGACCGCTACGCCAATACCAGCTCGGCAGGTTCGATCATTGCCTTCCACTTGCATCATGCCGACCTGCCCCCGGGCGCACTGGGGGTAGTCTGCTCGTTCGGTGCCGGGTACAGTGCCGGCTGCGTGGTGGTGCGTCGTCTGTGACGCATCGCCTCACGCCAACACATGAGGAGACGTAGCCGATGGTCGTGAAGCAGACCGGTATTGTCACCCGCCTTCTGGCCGTCCTGGCGGCCGTAGCCATGCTGGCGGGCTGTGCCGGGCGGGTGGCCGAGGAGGAGCGCCATCCCGATGACCCCTGGGAGGGCTTCAATCGCCGGGTGTTCACCTTCAACGAGGCGATCGACAGGACCGTGCTCAAGCCGGTGGCGCGCGGCTATCGCAACGTCACGCCGCAACCGGTGCAGACCGGCGTCGGCAACTTCTTCTCCAACCTGGGCGAGATCCGCACCACGCTCAACAGCCTGCTGCAGGGCAAGCCGGCCAATGCCGGGCTGGCCACGTCACGCTTCCTGATCAACTCGACGGTCGGCATCGTCGGCCTGTGGGATTTCGCCACCCACATGGGCATCACCGCCGAGGAGGAGGATTTCGGCCAGACCCTGGGCGCCTGGGGCGTAGGCGAGGGGCCCTATCTGGTGCTGCCCCTGCTGGGACCGAGCACGGTCAGGGATACCTCCGGCTTGCCGCTCGACATGTATACCTACCCGCTGACCTACGTCGAGGACGACAAGGTACGCTATGGTCTGACCGCGCTGCGCATCGTCGACGCGCGGGCAGGCTTTCTCGACCAGGAAGAGTTGATCCGTGGAGACCGCTATGTCTTCATTCGCGATGCGTACCTGCAGCGCCGACGCTTCGAGGTGTCGGACGGCGACCAGGGCGACGACCCCTTCGCCAGCGACGACTTCGATTTCGAGTTCGACGACGCCGATTTTGACGACGCCTTCGACAATGCCGAACCCGCCGATTGAGGCCTGAGCCGATGGATGCAGCCAAGCCGTTGATCGGCCTACTCGACGAGCCCGGCGCCTATCGCGACGCTCTGGCCGACACCATCGCACGCGACGGTCTGGCCGTGTATGCCGCGGAACGCCTCGAGGACCTGCCGGCGGAAACAGTGCTGGTCGTGGCCCATGCCCAGGCGATTCCCAGCCTGGCGTGGTCGAGCCTGACGGAGCGTTTGCCTACCATCGTGGTCAGCGATTCACGGCTCGACGCCGACCTGCTGACGGCGGTCGACGTGGGGCTGGTGGACTACGTCGTCGAGCCCATGCGCCACGGCCAGCTGCTGCGGCGGATGATCCGCAAGGCGATCGAGCTGCGGCAGTTGGAGAATGAGCGCAAGCACGACCGCGAGCGCCTGGCGCAGCTCAATGCGCACCTGGAAGAGCTCAACGAGAGCCTGGAAACGCACCTGGCGCTGCTGCGCCTCGACCAGCAGGCGGGAGGGCAGATTCAGCGCAAGCTGCTGCCGCCCCATCCCCAGTCCATCGGTGGCGTGACCTGCGACTACTGGCTGATCCCGTCGCTCTACCTCTCGGGGGACTTTCTCGATTTCCAGCGCTTTGACGAGCGCTATACGCTGTTCTATTTTGCCGATGTGTCCGGCCATGGGGCCTCGTCCGCGTTCGTCACCGTCCTGCTCAAGTACCTGTTCAACCGCTGGCTGGGCGACTGGGATGCCCGCCAGCCCGAGGCGTTGCCGGCGCGCTGGCTGGCGGCCCTCAATCGCGAGCTGCTCGATGCCGGGATCGGCAAGCATGCCACGCTGTTCGTCGGGGTCATTGACCAGCAGACCCGCGAGCTTCACTATTCGCTGGGTGCGCAATTGCCGAAGCCACTGCTGGTGGCGGATGGCGAGGTGCTGGAGCTGCCCGGAGAGGGCATGCCGGTGGGCCTGTTCCCCGACGTGGAGTATCCACGTTTGAGGTATAGGTTACCGCCGAACTTCCGGTTATGGTTGTGTTCGGATGGAATTCTGGAGTGCCTGCCGGGCGAGACGCTCGACGCGCGGCTCAGGGAACTCGAGCAACGAGTGCTGACCTGTACGACGTTGGAGCGGCTTCGCGACAGCCTGATGCTGGACACTCCCCGCGACATCGATGCCGAAGGGGATGACGGCGGACAGGAACTGCCCGATGACCTGACGATCATGATGTTGAGCGGATTTGGCAATGATCACGAATGAAGGCCGCGTCCAGGCGGCGTTCGACTCCGGTGTCTTCGTGCTCAAGCTGTGCGGCGACGTACGCTTGACGCTCTGCGCGACGCTGGATACCCAGGCCCAGCAGCTTGCCCGGACGCCGGGCCTGCAGTCCCTGATAATCGACCTGCGCGAGGCCACCAACGTGGACTCCACCGCCCTGGGCTTCCTGGCCAAGGTCGCCATGGCGGTCAAGGATCGGATCCTCTACAAGCCCACCATCGTGGTGAACAACCCCGACGTGCAGCGCATGCTCGAGGTCATGGGCTTCGCCCAGTACTTCGCCATGGTCGAGGCCCCGCTCACCGAAGCCTGCGAGCTCAGTGACCTGCCCGAGGTCCCCGCCGACATGGAGGAGATGCGCCTGCGGATCCTCGAGGCGCATCGCATCCTGATGCGCATGAGCGAGCACAATCGGGAAGAGTTCCAGCCGCTGGTCGAGATGCTGGAGGCGCAGGAAACCTCGCACAGCGACAAGCACTAGCCCCGCTTTCCTACGGCGTGGCGCCTGGTGAGACGCCACGCCCGTCGCGCCGCTTCGCGGCCTGTTCCGGTGACCGAGCCCCGTTACTGGCGCAGCTCGCCCAGCAGCTTCTCCAGCTTGCGTTGGTCAGCGGTGAACTTGCGTATGCCTTCGGCCAGTTTCTCGGTGGCCATGGCATCCTCGTTCATTTCCCAGCGGAACTCCGACTCGTCCTGGGGCTCCGGCGGCGAGGTCTCGGCGCCGGCCGGGCTCAGCCGGCGTTCGAGTCGCTCTTGGCTCTCGGCCAGTTCGCCGAGCAGGGCGGGGGAGATGGTCAGGCGATCGCAGCCGGCCAGCGACAGGATCTCGCCGACGTTGCGGAAGCTGGCGCCCATCACGATGGTCTTGTAGCCGTGCCCCTTGTAGTGCTCGTAGATGCGCCTGACCGACTTGACGCCGGGATCGTTGTCACCGCTGAAGTCGGCATCCGGCCACTCCGCCCGGTACCAGTCGAGAATGCGGCCGACGAAGGGCGAGACCAGCGTCACGCCGGCATCGGCGCAGGCCTGGGCCTGGGCGAAGCTGAACAGCAGGGTGAGATTGCAGTGAATGCCCTCCCGCTCCAGGCGACGGGCGGCGCGAATGCCCTCCCAGGTCGAGGCGATCTTGATCAGGATGCGCTCGGGACCGATGCCGTGGCGATCGTAGCGCTCGATCAGCGAGCGCGCGCGGGCCAGGGTCGCCTCGGTATCGAAGGAGAGCCGGGCGCTGACCTCGGTGGAGACGAAGCCGGGTACCAGGCTGCTGATCTCGCTGCCGATCTCGACGGCAACGGCATCCAGGGCGTCGTCGATGTCGGTGGCCTGCCGGGCGATCTGCCCCAGGCGCTCGCGTCGGTCCTCATGCTGGGCGGCCTGGAGGATCAGCGAGGGGTTGGTGGTGGCATCGGTGGGCTGGAAACGGCGGATGGCGTCGATGTCGCCGGTGTCGGCCACCACGGTGCTCATCGTCTTGAGTTGGCTAAGCAGGTCCTCTGCCATGACGGTCTCTCCTGAGGGTCGGTATCGGGCCACTTTAGCAACTGGAGGGAGTAGCGAACAGCCGCCTGGCCGAGGCAGCGCGCCGGGAGTTACGCTATGATTAGCGTCCTAGCTTTTTCTCCCCCAGGTCGCAACGGAGCTCTCTTGACCCTCTCTGCCCGACGCGTGGCCCTGCTGGTGGCAACCAACACGGCGCTGGCGCCCTTCGCCATCGACGCCTATCTGCCTGCCATGGCGGCGCTTGCCGACAGCATCGGTGCCAGCATCCACCATACCGAACTCTCGCTGAGCGCCTTCCTGGCCGGCTTCGCCCTGGGCCAGCTGCTGTTCGGGCCGCTCTCCGACCGGGTGGGGCGCAAGCCGGTGCTGCTGGGGGGCCTGGTGGCCTTCCTCCTGGCCAGCCTGGTGATCACCAGCGTCGATTCGTTGTCCGAGCTCCTGGCGTGGCGCTTCGTACAGGCGCTGGGCGGCGGGGCCACGGTGGTCAACTCGGCGGCCATCGTGCGTGATTGCTTCAGCGGTCGCGAGGCGGCCAAGGTGATGTCGACCATGGCAATCATCATGCTGCTGGCGCCCCTGGTGGCGCCGGTGGTGGGCAGCGGGCTGCTCTATCTCGGCGACTGGTGGCTGATCTTCGTCTTCCTTGCCGGCTATGCCGCCTTCCTGATGTGGCTGATGGGTACCCGGCTGCCGGAGACCCGGGATCCCGGCGCGCCTGCCGCCTCGCCGCGCCAGATGCTGGGCAACTACGCCAGCGTGCTGCGCCACCGCGAGGCCATGGGTTACGTGTGCGCGGCGTCGATGTCCTTTGCCGGGCTGTTTGCTTTCATTACCGCTTCGCCGTTCCTCTACCTGGAGCACTATGGGCTGAGCCCGGGGCACTATCCGCTGGTATTCGGCGTCAACGTGGTCACCATGGCCGCCTCCAATCGCCTCAACATTCGCCTGCTGCGCTGGCGCAGCCCGCAGCAGAATCTGCGCCTGGGGCTGGCCATCCAACTGACGGCGGCCTCCGGGCTCGCCCTGCTGGTCGCCACCGGGCTGGAGTCGCTATGGAGCGTGGTGCCGCTGGTCATGCTGTTCGCCGGCACCATCGGCCTGGTGGCACCCAATGCCATCTCCTCGCTGCTCGACCACTTCCATCACATGAGCGCCACGGCGGCGGCCCTGCAGGGCAGCATCCAGTTCTCCTGCGGGGCGCTGGCCGGGGTGCTGGTGGGTGCCTTCCAGATCGACAGCGCCTGGCCCATGGTGGCCACCATGCTGGGGGCATCGCTGGCCGGCAACCTGGGGCTGCGCCTGCTGGCGGGCCGGGCGGGTCTGACGCCGGACGGATCCGGGCGGCGATAAAGTTTGGTCACATTGTCACGAAGCTGTCATCGAGTCGCGGCATCTTATGCCATGCAAAGGCGAGATACCTTTCTCATCGACAGGAGTGACCCGCATGAACCGCACCAACCAGGGCCGTGTCTTCAAGGCTACGATCGTCGCCGCCGCCGTCATGGGCGTAGTGGGCGTCGCACAGGCTCGCGATCAGATCCGCATCGTCGGCTCCAGCACCGTCTACCCGTTTGCCAGCTACGTGACGGAAGAGTTCGGTGCCGTCACCGATTATCCGACGCCGGTGATCGAGTCGACCGGCTCCGGCGGCGGCATTCGTCTGTTCTGCAACGGTGTGGGTGAGGGCACTCCGGATATCTCCAACGCCTCGCGCCGCATCAAGCCCTCCGAGCTCGAGCGTTGCGAAGAGAACGGCGTGACCGAGGTCACCGAGGTCAAGATCGGCTCCGACGGCATCGTCTTCGCCCAGTCCAGCGCCAACGAAGCGCTCGACCTGACCCTCGAGCAGCTGTTCCTCGCCGTGGCCGCCAAGGTGCCGGTCGATGGCGAGCTGGTGGACAACCCCTACGAGAAGTGGAGCGACATCGACGCCTCGCTGCCGGATCGCGAGATCTCCATCTACGGCCCGCCCAGCACCTCGGGTACCCGCGATGCCTTCGAGGAACTGGTCATGGAGGCCGTATCCAGCGAGATGGACGTGTACGGCGAGGAGGGCTATACCGAGATTCGCGCCGACGGTGCCTACATCGACGCGGGTGAGAACGACAACCTGATCGTCCAGCGCCTCTCCGAGGATACCAAGGCCTTCGGCATCTTCGGCTACTCTTTCCTCGTCGAGAACCCGGACGCCCTGACCGCCGCCAGCATCGATGGCGTCGAGGCGCAATCCGAAGCGATCAGCGCCGGCGACTATCCGATCGCCCGCTCGCTGTTCTTCTACGTCAAGAACCAGCACGCCCAGGACGTGCCGCCGCTGTACGACTATGTCGAGATGTTCGTCTCCGAGGAGATGATCGGCGAAGGCGGCTACCTGACCGACCTCGGCCTGATTCCGCTGCCCGAGGCGGAGCGCGAGCAGACGCGCGGGAAGGTGGAGGAGCGTGCCAGCCTGCAGGTTTCCGACCTGAAATAAGCAGGTAGCAGGCAGGGAGGCCTGGTTCGGCCGGCAGCCTACGGGCTGCCGGCCGTCGCACGTTCCGGCAGCCACCTGCCGTCGTCGTCACCGAGAGAGAGATATGCAGACCAACCACCTTCTGACACTCTTCCTAGGCGGCCTGCTGTTGCTGGGTCTGGTTGCCTTCACGCTGGGGCGAACCAAGGCTGCCAGGGTCCGAGCGTCGGGCCAGGCCATGTACGCTCAGCCCGATCAGTATGCCTGGTTCACCGTGATTGCCACCGCCGGTCCGGCGCTGCTGGTCGGCGCCGTCGGCGCCTTCCTCATGCTGCTGCTGGGCGCCGAGATTCCCACTGCCTACTTGCTGACGGTCAGCCTGGCAGTCGCCGCCATCGGTGCCGCTGTCGGCATCCGCTGCGTGCGTCCCGACTTCCACGCTCGACAGGCAATTGAGCGAGTGATTCGCTGGCTGCTGGTGAGCGCTGCGCTGATCTCGATATTCACCACCTTCGGGATTCTGTTCTCGATCGTCTTCGAGGCGCTGCGCTTCTTCCAGATGCACAGCTTCTGGGACTTCATCACCGGGACCGTCTGGAACCCCGGGGCGAGTTTCCTTGCCGCGGCAGGCCGCGCCGACGAGGGCGGTAGTGCTGCCCAGTTCGGCTCGGTACCGCTGTTCGCCGGTACCTTCATGATCACCGCGATCGCCATGCTGGTCGCCATCCCCATCGGCTTGCTGGCCGCCATCTACATGGCGGAGTTCGCACCCCGGCGCGTGCGCACCTTGGCCAAGCCGACCCTCGAAGTACTCGCCGGCATACCCACCGTGGTCTATGGTTTCTTCGCGGCGATTACCGTGGCGCCGATCATCGTCAACCTCGCCAATGCCATCGGGCTGGATGCGTCCTACAACAACGCGCTTGCCCCCGGCGTGGTGATGGGCATCATGATCATCCCCTTCATCTCTTCGCTCTCCGATGACGTGATCAACTCGGTACCGGACAGCATGCGCCAGGGCTCATTGGCCCTGGGAATGACCAAGGGCGAGACCATTCGTGACGTGGTCATACCTGCGGCGCTGCCCGGCATCATCTCGGCCTCGCTGCTGGCGGTGTCGCGTGCCCTGGGCGAAACCATGATCGTGGTGATGGCCGCCGGCATGCGGCCCAACTTGACGGCCAACCCGCTCGAGGACATGACCACCGTGACGGTGCGCATCGTGGCTGCGCTGACCGGTGATCTGGAGTTCGAGAGCGCCGAGACGCTCTCGGCCTTCGCCCTGGGGCTGGTGCTGTTTGCCGTCACCTTGAGTTTGAATCTGGTATCCGTGCTGATGATCCGCCGCTTCCGCGCCAAGTACCGCGTCAACAACCTGTAACGCCGAGGACACGACCCGATGAGCCAATCCTTCGACGTCATCAGCGCACAGCTGAAGAAGCGTCACCGCCGGTCGGCGCGGCTGAAGTGGATTTCCATGAGTGCGCTGGGGCTGGCAGGCCTGTTCCTGGTGCTGTTCTTCGCCGACATGCTGAGCAAGGGGCTGCCGGCCTTCCAGCAGGCCTATGTCCAGGTCGAGCTGGAGTACAACGAGGATGCGACCCGCATGGGGCGCGCCGCCATGGACCCCGAGGTGGCCCGGCTGGTGAGTCGTACCTTCGAGCGCCTCATTCCGGGCATGATTCGCAACGACCCCGACCTGCTGGGCACCAGCGAGACCCGCTGGGTGCTGGCCAACAGCCAGGTCGACCAGTACCTGAAGGGGCATGCCAACAAGCTGCGCGACAACGAGCGCGAGGCAGTCGACGAGCTGGTCGAAGCCGGGCGAATGGCGCTGCGCTTCAACACCACCTTTTTCACGCGTGGTGATTCCAAGATGGCCGAGAGCGCGGGCATCCTGTCCGCTGCGGTGGGTACGGTGCTGACCATGCTGGTGACGCTGGCCATTTCCTTCCCCATCGGGGTGATGACGGCGGTCTATCTCGAGGAGTTCGCGCCCGACAATCGCCTGACCCAGCTCATCGAGATCAACATCAACAATCTGGCGGCGATTCCTTCGATCCTGTTCGGTCTGCTGGGCCTGGCGATCTTCATCGGCTTCTTCGGTGTGCCGCGCTCGTCGCCGCTGGTAGGCGGGATGACGTTGGCACTGATGACGCTTCCCGTGATCATTATTGCCACCCGTACGGCGCTGCGCAGCGTACCCGACTCGATCCGCCACGCCGCCTTCGGCGTGGGCTGTTCGCGCTGGCAGGTGGTGCGCGACCACGTGCTGCCGCTGGCCATGCCGGGCATCATGACCGGCTCGATCATCGGCCTGGCCCAGGCCATGGGCGAGACGGCACCGCTGATCATCGTCGGCATGGTAGCCTTCATTCCCGACGTTTCGGCCTCGTTCACCCAGGCCGCCACCGTACTGCCGGCACAGATCTTCACTTGGGCCGGCGAGCCGGAGCGCGCCTTCGTCGAGAAGACCGCGGGCGGCATTCTGGTCCTGTTGTCCATCCTCATTTTCCTCAACGCCAGTGCCGTCATCCTGCGCAAGAAATTCGAGCGCCGCTGGTAGGCCAACCGAGGTCACGAATCGATGAACATTCAAGTTTCCGAGCGGAGTAGTACCCCCATGTCCCGACCCCAGACCGGCCAGCCGGTGACGCACAACCCTGATGCCAACCATGAATTGAGCATCCGCGTGCGCGACCTCAGTCTCTGGTACGGCGACACCCAGGCGCTGAAGAGCCTCAACATCGACCTGTATCAGAAGAACGTCACCGCACTGATCGGCCCGTCGGGCTGCGGCAAGTCGACCTTTCTGCGCTGTCTCAACCGCATGAACGACCTGATCCCCGGCGTGCGCATCGAGGGGCTGGTGGAGATGGATGGTCGCGACGTCAACGCCCGCAAGATGGATGAGGTGGCGCTCAGGCGCCGCGTGGGCATGGTGTTCCAGAAGCCCAACCCGTTTCCCAAGTCGATCTACGAGAACATCGCCTATGCCCCGCGCATGCACGATCTGGTCGGGCGCAAGGCCGAGCAGGACGAACTGGTGGAGCGCGCCCTGCGCGACGCCGGCCTGTGGGAGGAGGTCAAGGACAAGCTGCACCAGCCCGGTACCTCGCTGTCGGGCGGCCAGCAGCAGCGCCTGTGCATCGCGCGGGCGATCGCCGTGCAGCCCGACGTGATCCTGATGGATGAGCCGACCTCGGCGCTCGACCCCATCTCCACCGCCACCATCGAGGACCTGATGGACAAGCTGAAGAAGCAGTTCACCATCGTCACGGTGACCCACAACATGCAGCAGGCGGCGCGGGTGGCCGACTATACCGCCTTCTTCCATCTCGGCGAGATCATCGAGTACAACGACACCAAGACGATGTTCTCCACGCCGGCCACCAAGAAGGCCGAGGACTACATCACCGGACGTTACGGCTGAGACGGGCGGGTCGGCTGCGGTAAGATGGAGGCAGACTCAGCAACCGCGAGAGATGGCGTGCCCTCAGCGACCCCGACCCGCCTGTTCAAGTGCCTCGCCGACGAGACTCGCCTGCAGTTGACGCTGCTGATCCGGCGCGAGGGTGAGCTGTGCGTGTGCGAGATGACCCATGCACTCGGCGAATCCCAGCCCAAGATATCGCGCCATCTGGCGCAGCTGCGCGAATGCGGGCTGCTGCAGGATCGCCGCGACGGCCAGTGGGTCTATTATCGGCTGGCCGAGCGCCTCGCCGACTGGATGACGGCCGTCCTCGCTGCCGCCGAGGCCGGTGAGGCGTCCCGCCTGGATGCCTTGCAGGCGCGATTGCAGCATATGGGCAATCGCCCGGAGCGCCGCGCCGCGCTCTGTTGATCTTCCTGCCGTCAGACGTTGCCTACCCCGAACTGTCATCTTCAGCTGTTACTAATCTACCCGCGGGCGGCCTGCATGGGCCGTGTCGGATGACAACCAGGACGCGGGGAAGGTATGCAACGATTCCAAGACATGACGGTACGGCTCAGTTGGTCGCTGGTGCTGGTGGCTTTCAGCGTGTTGATCGCGGGAGCCGGTGGGCTGGGCCTGGTTTCCAATCATCTGAGCCGCGACGCCTTCGGTACGCTCAATCGTCTCAACGTGGAGCAGGCGGGTGCGCTGAACCGCACCTATACCAGCCTGCTTCAGGCACGCCTGGACATGGACCGCGCCGCCGAGCTGATGCGGGCGCCGGCCTTCGAGCTGCCGGGACCGGTGCTGGAGCGTGCGGGGGGCAGCCTGGCCGGCGCCGAGCGAGCCTTCCGGGCGTTTCTCGACATGCCCGTGGCCGAGCAGCGCGGGGCGGATGTCGAGGCGCTCGTCGAGCGCTACCGGTCGCTGGTGGACAACAACATGAAGCTGCAGATGCTGCTGCTCGAGGAGGGCGATGACGCCGGCTATCGCTCCGGGCAGTCTCGCGTTCACGACAGTGGCCAGGCCTTCGTCGAGGCGGCCGATGCCTTTCTTGCCGGCTCGACGGCACGGGGCGAGGCCCTGACGCGGCGCTTCGAGCGCCTGGCCAATGGCATGACCTGGGCAATCCTGGCGGCGCTGCTGCTCGCGGTCGTGTTGATCGCCGGCGTCATCTGGGGCGTCACGATTAACGTCATCCGGCCGCTGCGACGCATCGTCGAGCACTTCCAGCGTATCGCGAGGGGCGACCTGTCCGCCCCGGTGGAGGCGAGGGGGCGCAACGAGATCGGCCAGCTGTATGCCGAGCTCGCCACCATGCAGCGTTCGCTGATCGGGACTGTGGGCCTCCTGAGCAGCGCCAGTGACAGCGTCCACCTGGGCAGTCGCGAGATGGCCTCACACAACCAGGCGCTGGCGGCCCGGACCCGCCAGCAGGCCGTGGCGCTCGAGCAGACCGCCGCCAGCCTGGAGCAGCTGACGGCGACGGTTGCCAGCAACGCCGACAATGCCCGTCAGGTGGGCGAGTCGGCGGAGGCCGCCACCCAGCGTGCACGAGAAGGCGAGGGCGTCATCACGCGCTTCGTCGCTACCATGGACGAGATCCATGGCCACTCCGACGAGATCGCCAGCATCGTCGGGGTGATCGAGTCGATCGCCTTCCAGACCAACATCCTGGCGCTCAACGCCTCGGTCGAGGCGGCTCGCGCAGGCGATCAGGGCCGGGGCTTCGCGGTGGTGGCAAGCGAGGTCCGCGCCCTGGCATCGCGTAGCGCCGAGGCAGCGCGGGACATCCAGCAGCGCATCCAGGCGTCCCGGGCGAGCGTGGCCGAGGGCAACGTCCTCTCGCTGCGGGCCGCCGAGCATACCCGGGGCATCATGGCGGCCATCGAAAGGGTCGATAGGCTGATGGAGCAGGTCGTACACGCCTCGGCAGAGCAGCGGCTCGGCATCGAGGAGGTGAACCGGGCCATGGGGCAGATGGAGGCTTCCACCCGTGACAGCAGCCTGCTCGTCGAACAGGCCGCGGCAGGTGCCGGCGAGCTCGAGGTGCAATCGCTGCGCATGCAGGAGCAGGCCCAGCGCTTCGTGCTGCCCGCTGCGCAACCTGCCCATGGCATGACCGGGTCATGGGGGCCGCCTGCGGTTGGTTCCCGGCAGAAGCCCGAAGACACGGAGACGCCCGTGCAGCGCCCGATTGAAACGCTGCTCGAGCCGGCTTAGCCCTGGCCCACGCTGGCTGGTGAAAAGAGGTGTCGGGTGTTGTTGGCGATGCGCACCAGGGCCAGCATCAGCGGCACCTCCACCAGCACGCCCACCACCGTGGCCAGCGCCGCGCCGGACTGCAGGCCGAACAGCGCGATGGCGGCGGCCACGGCCAGCTCGAAAAAGTTGCTGGCGCCGATCATCGCACCGGGGGCGGCCACGTTGTGCGGCACTCTCCAGGCCCTGGCCCAGCCGTAGGCGATGTAGAAGATCAGGAAGGTCTGCACGATCAGCGGAATCGCGATCAGTACGATGTGCAGTGGGTTGGTGAGGATCACGTCGCCCTGGAAGGCGAACAGCAGCACCAGGGTGACGATCAGACCGATGGGAGTGATCGGCCCCACCCGCTTCATGAAGACATTGTCATACCATTCATTGCCGTGGCGGGCGATGAGAAAGCGCCGGGTCAGATAGCCGGCGGTCAGCGGAATGACGATATAGAGCAGGACTGACAGCGCCACGGTATCCCAAGGCACCTGGACGTTGGAGACGCCGAGCAGAAACACCACGATGGGGGCGAAGGCGAACAGCATGATCAGGTCGTTGAGAGCCACCTGTACCAGGGTGTAGGCAGCGTCGCCACGGGTCAGGGTGCTCCAGACGAAGACCATCGCGGTGCAGGGCGCGGCACCCAGCAGGATCGCGCCTGCCAGGTACTGCTGTGCGAGAGGCTCGGGGATCAGCGGACGAAACACCACCATCAGGAAGAACCAGGCGATGACGAACATGGTGAAAGGCTTGATCAGCCAGTTCACCGTGGTGGTGATGATAAGCCCCTTGGGCTGGCGGCGAACGCCGAGCACGGCGGCGAAATCGATCTGGGCCATCATCGGGAAGATCATGGCCCAGATCAGGATTGCCACCGGGATCGATACCTGGGCGACCTCGAACCGGGCTAGTGTTTCGGGCACGGCAGGGGCGAACTGGCCGAGCAGCACACCGGCCACGATGGCAAGCGCTACCCACACGGAGAGAAAGCGCTCGAATCGCCCCATGCCTTTGGCGGAGGAGGGAGCCTGCGAGAGAGTGTCGTCGGACATGTACCGCTCCTGCACGCGAAGGGATGGGCGAAAGATATATGCTTTTCCATATGTGAGCAATGCCGCCAGGCGTGTCGAATCCAGGGCCTGCGCTGCTATGATTCGGCCAACGGCTATGATGGGGAAGCGACTTGGGCCCAACCGAACCTCTGCGGCTCGCCGGCGTCGGCATCGGTGCGCTGAATGGCATCGACCTTAAGGTCTCGCCCGGCGAGATCGTCTGCCTCTCCGGGGCCAGCGGTTCAGGCAAGAGCCGACTGCTGCGCGCCGTGGCCGACCTCGAGCCGCATGCCGGCGAAGTCTGGCTGGGCGGGCAGGCCCAGTCGCAAACGCTCGGCCACGCCTGGCGGCGTCGGGTGATGCTGGTGCCCGCCGAGAGCCACTGGTGGGCGGAAACGGTGGCCGAGCACTTCGTCAAGCTGCCAGGGGCTGCCGAACTACAGACGCTGGGGCTGGCGGAAGACGCCCTGACCTGGCAGGTGGGGCGGCTCTCCACCGGCGAGAAGCAGCGCCTGGCGCTGCTGCGGGCCGTGAGCCGCGAGCCCAGGGCGCTGCTGGTCGACGAGCCCACCGCCAACCTGGACGCCGAGACCGGCGCGCGGGTGGAAGCCTGGCTGGCGGCGCGTATTCATGAGCGCGGCTGGCCGACGCTGTGGGTCGCCCATGACCGCGGGCAGATCGCCCGGGTGGGGCGCCGCCACTGGCGGATCGCCGGCGGACGGCTGGAGGAGGTGGAGGTCGCATGGACGTGATTGCGCTCTCCTGGTGGCAGCTGGCGCTGGCGGCGACAATGGTGATGCTTCTCGCCGGCTGCACCGCCGCGATGCGGCTGGGCATGAGCCGCAGCCTGCTGATTGCCGCGCTGCGTACCGTGATCCAGCTGGCGCTGGTCGGTCTGGTGCTCGAGGCGCTGTTCGCCGCCGAGCGACTGGCATGGGTCGTGCTGATGGCGCTGGCCATGCTGCTGGTCGCCGGGCGCGAGGTGATGGCGCGCCAGAAGCGCCGCCTGCTGGGTGGCTGGGCCTTCGGCATCGGCACGCTGTCGATGTTTCTCTCCTCGTTCACCGTCGCCGTACTGACCCTGACGGTCGTCATCGGCCCCGAGCCGTGGTATCGCCCGCAGTACGCCATTCCGCTGCTGGGCATGCTGCTTGGCAACACCATGACCGGGGTGGCCTTGGCGCTGGATCGCCTGACCGATACCGCCTGGCGTCAGCGCGGCGTGATCGAGAACCGCCTGATGCTCGGCGAACCCTGGCAAGTGGCGATCGGCGACATTCGTCGCGAGGCGATGCGCAGCGGGCTGATGCCGATGATCAATGCCATGGCCGCCGCGGGGGTGGTCAGCCTGCCGGGCATGATGACGGGGCAGATACTCGCCGGCACGGCGCCAAGCCTGGCGGTGAAGTATCAGATCCTGATCATGTTCGCGATCACGCTGGGCACCGGCTTCGGCACCTTGGTTGCGGTGGCCGTGGGCAGCCGTCGCCTGTTCGATGCCCGCGAGCGGCTGCGGCTCGATCGCCTGTCGCTGCCCCGTTCATGACGACGCCCGCAGCCCCTGCCGGGGCTGCGGGCGTCTGGTGGCAGGGGTGGCTCAGTCGATCAGTTCGACCGCCACCGCGGTGGCCTCGCCGCCGCCGATGCACAGGCTGGCGATACCGCGCTTGCCGCCACGGGTGCGCAGGGCATGGATCAGCGTGGCGATGATGCGCGAGCCGGTGGAGCCGATGGGGTGGCCCTGGGCGCAGGCGCCGCCGTAGACGTTGACCTTGTCGTGGGGGATGTCGAGCCCGTCCATGGCCAGCAGGGTGACCACGGCGAAGGCCTCGTTGATCTCGAACAGATCGACGTCGGCCACACTCCAGCTGAGCTTTTTCATCAGCTTGTCGATGGCGCCCACCGGGGCGATGGTGAACTCGCTGGGATGCTGGGAGTGGGTGCTATGGCCCAGCATGCGTGCCAGGGGCCTGGCGCCGAGCCGGTCGGCGGCGGCCTGGCTGGCCAGGATCAGCGCGGAGGCGCCGTCGGAGATCGAGCTGGAGTTGGCGGCGGTGATGGTCCCGTCCTTGGCGAAGGCGGGGCGCAGCTGGCGGATCTTGTCGAGCTTGGCCTGGAATGGCTGCTCGTCGTGCTCGACCACGCTCTCGCCCTGGCGGCTGGTGACGGTGACCGGCGCCATTTCGGCCTTCAGGTGGCCGGCGTTGGTGGCCTCCATGGCGCGCTCCAGCGAGGCGATGGCGAAGTCGTCCAGGCGCTCGCGTGAGTAGCCGCGCTCGCTGGCGATGTCCTGGGCGAACACGCCCATCAGCTTGCCGGTCTCGGCGTCCTCGAGGCCGTCGAGGAACATGTGATCCTTGAGCTCGCCGTGGCCCAGTCGATAGCCGGTGCGCGCCTTGGTCAGCACGTGCGGGGCGTTGGACATCGACTCCATGCCGCCGGCCAGGATCACCTCGCCGCTGCCGGCACGGATCAGGTCGTGGGCCAGCATGGTCGCCTTCATGCCCGAGCCGCACAGCTTGTTGATGGTGGTGGCACCGATGCCATCGGGAATGCCGGCCTGGCGCATCGCCTGGCGGGCGGGCCCCTGCTTGACGCCACCCGGCAGCACGCAGCCCAGGATGCCTTCGTCGATGGCGCTGGACTCGATGCCGGCGCGCTCGATGGCGGCGCGAATGGCGGTGGCGGCGAGCTCCGGAGCGGTCAGGCTCGAGAGGCTACCCAGCATGCCGCCCATCGGGGTGCGGGCGGCGGAAAGGAACACGATGTCGGTAGGGCTGCTCATGGTGGCGCTCTCCTGTCGAATCATCCGTTGTGTTTGTCGTCCTCGAGAGCTGACCTCGACAGGGCTCTCGAGCGTATCGTTGGGCGTGCTCTGCAGCAGTCGCGTTGACCTGCCGGCGACGCTGTGCTTTTCTCAAGATCAACCAAGCAAGCGCTAGTGTAAACCCGATGAATGTCGTTAACGAGTCCCCACGCCGCAAGGAATTGACCCGTCTGGCCGCTCAATTGTTCGTCCAGGAGGGCTTCGATCGCACCACGGTGCGCATGCTCGCCCAGGAGATGGGCATCAAGTCCGGTAGCCTGTTCCACCATTTTCGCGACAAGCAGGAGATCCTCGCCGCCGTCATCGAGGAGGGCACCCAGAACGCCCTGACGCTGGCGCGCCAGGCCCTGGAGGAGTGCGGGGAATCAGCCAGCGAACGCCTGCACGCCATGGCCCGGGCTCACCTGCAGACGCTGCTGACCGACCGCAACGCGCATGTCGTCGCGCTCTACGAGTGGCGCCGGCTGGACCCCTCGGCACGGGATCACCTCAGCCATCTGCGCGACGCCTACGAAGAACTCTGGGAGCAGGTCATCGACGAAGCCCTGGTCGCCGGGCTCATCCATGGCGACCGTTTCCTGGTGTCGCGCTTCGTCATGGGCGCTTTGAATTGGACGGTGCGCTGGTACGACCCCGAGGGGCCGCGCAAGCCGGACGACCTGGCCCATGAGCTGGTGGCCATGATCACTTCCTCCTCTCGCGCTTCCTGATCCCGGCTTCCTGACTCGACCAAGGTCTAGCCTACGACCGCTACCGCGGGGGTTGCCCCGTCCCGGCTTTGCTTCTAGTTTGTACCTAGCGCTTGCTAGGTTGACGCTTACGTCAACGGCATCTAAGCAGTAAGAGTTCAACAACAAGCACAATCCGGCACAAGAGGGCAGTCAATGAGCACGCCAACCCTTCCTGCGTATTCCACCTACTACGGGCGTTTTTCCATCGATGCGGTCATTGACCGTCTCGATGATCACGGCGACGGCAAGTTCAACGCCTACGAGTCCTGCTGCGGCCGCCACCTGCGTGCGGGACGGGGCGACGTGCTGGCGCTGGTTCACGAGGATACCCAGGGCAACGTCAACCGGCTCACCTACGCCGAGCTCGAGGCACAGAGCGCCCGGCTGGCCGGCTGGTTCGCCGAGCGTGGCCTCGGGGTCGGCGATCGCATCGCCTGCATGCTGCCGCGCTCTCGCGAGCTGCTGGTCGCGGTGCTGGCCACTTGGCGTATCGGGGCGGTCTATCAGCCCTTGTTCACTGCCTTCGGCCCCGATGCCGTCGACTACCGCCTGGGCCGGGCCGACACCAAGCTGGTGATCACCGATCACGCCAACCGCTTCAAGTTCGACGGCCTCTCCCAGTGCCCGCCGGTGCTGGCGGTGGGCGGGCCGAGCGAAGGGCATGCCAGCGACCTCGACTGGAGCGAGGCGCTGGGTCATTCACCGATCCAGGCCAACCCGCCACGGCTCTCGCCGGAAGCACCGTTCCTGCAGATGTTCACCTCGGGCACCGTGGGCAAGCCCAAGGGCGTGGCGGTGCCGCTCTCCGGCATGCCGGCCTTCGCGCTCTACATGGAGCTGGCCATCGACTTGCGCGAGAGCGACCGCTTCTGGAACATGGCCGACCCCGGCTGGGCCTACGGGCTCTACTACGCCATTGCCGGGCCGCTGCTGCTGGGCGTGACCACGCACTTCTGCGAGGCCGGCTTCAGCGCCGAAGGAGCGTTGGCGTTCATGCAGCGGCACCGCATCACCAACTTCGCCGCCGCCCCGACCGCCTATCGCCTGATGAAGGCCTCGGGGCTGTTCGACAGCGCCCACGAGAGTCTCGAGCTGCGCGTGGCCAGCTCCGCCGGCGAGCCGCTCAACACCGAAGTGGTGACCTGGGTCGAGCGCTCGCTGGGCTGTCCGGTGATGGATCACTACGGCCAGACCGAAACCGGCATGACCTGCTGCAACCATCATGCCCTGGAGCATCCCAAGCACGTCGGTGCCATGGGCGTGCCGATGCCGGGCTATCGCCTGGCCATTCTCGACGCCGAATACAACGAGCTGCCCCCGGGGGAGCCCGGCGTGCTGGCGGTGGACATCGAGCGTTCGCCGGCGCACTTCTTCGCCGGCTATACCTGGCAGGAGAAGCATCCGTTCGCCAAGGGGTACTACCTGACCGGCGACGTGGTGATCCGCAACGAGGACGGCACCTTCCAGTTCGCCGGCCGCGACGACGACATCATCACTACGGCCGGTTACCGGGTCGGGCCCACCGACGTGGAGAACACCGTGCTGACCCATCCGGCCGTGGCGGAATCCGCCGCGGTGGGCCAGCCCGATGACATCCGCGGCGAAATCATCAAGTCCTATGTGGTGCTGCGCGAGGGCTTCGAGGCGAGCGACGAGCTGGCCGAGGAGATTCGCCAGCGCGTGCGCGAGCGACTCTCCACTCACGCCTTCCCGCGGGTGATCGAGTTCGTCGATGCACTGCCCAAGACGCCCAGCGGCAAGATCCAGCGCTTCAAGCTGCGCGCCGATGCCGCCGAGAAGGCCGAGGCAGCCAAATGAACCGGGAGACAACCCAATGCAAGTGAAGGACCGTACCTTTCTGATCACCGGCGCCGCCTCCGGCCTGGGAGCGGCCACGGCCGAGCGGCTCGTTGCCGGCGGCGGCCGGGTGGTGCTGTGCGACCTGAGCGTGGACGTCGATGCCCACGCCGAAAAGCTGGGTGAGGCGGCCCGCGCGGTGCGCGGCGACGTGACCTCGGCCGAGGACATGCAGGCGGCGGTCGACGCCGCCGTCGCCCTTGGCGGTGAAGCGGGGCTGGCCGGCGTGGTGCACTGCGCCGGTGTGGTCAGCGTGGCCAAGCTGGTCGATCGCGAAGGCAACCCCGCCGATCTCGAGGCCTATGCGCGTACCGTGCAGATCAACCTGATCGGCACCTTCAACGTGATGCGGCTGGCGGCCTCCGCCATGGCGAAGAATGGACCGAACGACGACGGCGAGCGCGGCGTCATTGTCAATACCGCCTCCATTGCCGCCTTCGACGGCCAAGTGGGGCAGTGCGCCTACAGCGCCTCCAAGGCCGGGGTGGTGGGCATGAGCCTGCCGGCGGCACGCGAGCTGTCGCGCCATGGCATCCGGGTGATGGCCATCGCGCCTGGGGTGTTCCAGACGCCGATGATGAGCGAGATTCCCGACGAGGCCGCCAAGGCACTGGCCGCCTCGGTGCCGTTCCCCAAGCGCCTGGGAAAGCCCGATGAGTTCGCCCGCCTGGCCGAACAGATCATCACCAACGCCATGCTCAACGGCGAGGTGATCCGCCTGGACGGGGGCATTCGCATGCAGTGAGCGTTGGCAGCGGCGCCTTGGCAGGCATCGGCTGGCGCGCTAGCGTAGGGCGCACGACGAGACGCACGACAAGAACAGGGGAGCCCCCGTGATGGCCAGTCAGGAGATCGGCGCCGACCTCAAGCTCGACAACCAGCTCTGCTTCACGCTCTACTCCACCTCGCTGCTGATGACCAAGTTCTACAAGCCCCTGCTCAAGGGGCTTGGCCTTACCTACCCGCAGTACCTGGTGCTACTGATCCTGTGGCAGGAGGATGGACTGAGCGCCGGGGCCATCAGCCGCCACCTGATGACCGATACCGGTTCGCTCACTCCCGTATTCAAGCGCCTGGAGGCCGATGGGTTGCTCCGGCGGGTGCGCAGCCGTCGCGACGAGCGGGTCGTGGAGCTGTTTCTCACCGAGCAGGGGAGGGCTTTGCAGGCCCGCGCTCAGGAGATCCCCGACTGCGTGGTAATGGCCAGCGGCCAGCCGGCCTCGGAGCTCGTCGAGCTCAAGGCGCGGCTGGAGGCGCTACGGGAGAAGCTGCAGGAGGCTATGCCCTAGGAACAAGGCGGGTCCTGTGCCCGGCATGGGTGGGTTTGGTTTTTATCTTGCGCGCCATTGTTTATCACTCCATATGTATGTGCGCTATTTTCTTGCTTTCTGTACGCTTCCTGAACACCTCTCCCGTGGCATAGGGCGCCTGGCCGGGCTCGTGGGTGAGCCGAGAATTAAAACGGGCGCTTGACTCCAAGGCTTCGGCGAGCTAGTTTCAAACACATGTTTGAAAGCGGCCCTCGCTGCTTTCACTCGCCCGCTTTCAGGCGACCTAATGGCGACCTTTGTGGAGAGTAGAGATGCCCGACTACCAGGCCCCCCTGCGCGACCTTCGCTTCGTGATGGATGAGTTGCTGGACTATCCCGCACACTATGCCCGGCTGCCGGGCGGTGAAGAGGCCACGCCCGACGTGGTGGCCGCCATCCTCGAGGAGGGGGCGCGCTTTGCCCGCGAGGTACTGCTGCCGCTGAATCAGAGCGGTGACCGGGAGGGCTGCCTGCTGGAGGGCGGCGAGGTCAAGGCGCCCAAGGGGTTCCGTGAAGCCTACCAGCAGTACGTCGAAGGCGGCTGGCCGAGCCTGGCGGCGGACCCCGCCCACGGCGGCCAGGGGCTGCCGCACTCGCTGGCCATGGTACTCAACGAGATGGTGTGCTCCACCAACCTGGCCTGGGGCATGTATCCCGGGCTGTCCCATGGCGCCGCCGATGCGCTGCGTCATCATGGCACCGAGGAGCAGCAGGCCACCTACCTCACCAAGCTGGTGGAGGGCGTGTGGACCGGCACCATGTGCCTGACCGAGCCGCACTGCGGCACCGACCTGGGGTTGATCAAGACCCGCGCGGTGCCCACCGCCGACGGCGCCTACGAGATCACAGGGACCAAGATCTTCATCTCCGCGGGCGAGCACGACCTGGCCGAGAACATCGTCCACCTGGTACTGGCCAAGCTGCCGGATGCGCCGGAGGGCTCCAAGGGCATCTCACTGTTCGTGGTACCGAAGTTCTTGCCCGACGCCGAGGGCAACCCGGGCGAGCGTAACGGCGTAGCCTGTGGCTCGCTGGAACACAAGATGGGCATCCACGGCAACGCCACCTGCGTGATGAACTTCGATGCCGCCCGCGGCTTTCTCGTCGGGCCGCCCAACAAGGGGCTGGCCTGCATGTTCACCATGATGAACGCCGCGCGCCTGGGCGTGGGCATCCAGGGCCTGGGGCTGACCGAGGCGAGCTTCCAGAATGCCCTGGCCTATGCTCGCGATCGCCTGCAGATGCGTGCCCTCTCTGGCCCGCAGGCCCCCGAGAAGCCCGCCGACCCGATCATCGTTCACCCGGACGTGCGGCGCATGCTGCTGACCCAGAAGGCCTTTGCCGAGGGAGGCCGGATGCTGGTGCTGTACACCGCCCAGCTGCTCGATGTCGTCGAACACGGCCAGGACGCCGCCGAGCGCGAGCGCGCCGAGACCCTGCTGGGCCTGCTGACCCCAATCGTCAAGGCGTTCCTCACCGAGGTGGGCTTCGAGGCCACCAACGAGGGCGTGCAGGTCTTCGGCGGCCACGGCTTCATCCAGGAGTGGGGCATGGAACAGCTGGTGCGCGATTCGCGTATCACGCGCCTCTATGAAGGCACCACCGGCATCCAGGCCCTCGACCTGCTGGGCCGCAAGGTGCTGATGAGCCAGGGCGAGAGCCTCAAGGTCTTCACCAAGGAGATTCACAAGTTCTGCAAGGCCGAAGAGGGCAACGCCGAGCTGGCCGAGTTCATCGCGCCGCTGGCCAAGCTCAACGCCGAGTGGGGCGAGCTGACCATGGGCATTGGCATGAAGGCCATGAACGATCGCGAAGAAGTCGGGGCGGCCAGCGTCGACTACCTGATGTACTCCGGTTACGTGACGCTGGCCTACCTCTTCGCCCGAGCGGCCAGACAGGCGCGCGAGGCACTGGCGGCGGGCGGCGGCGACGCCGCCTTCTACGAGGCCAAGATCAAGACGGCGCGCTTCTACTTCCAGCGCCTGCTGCCGCGCACCCTGGCCCATGTGCGCATGATCCAGGCCGGTGCCGAACCGCTGATGGCACTGTCCGCGGAGGAGTTCGGCCTCGGCTTCGAGATCTGACCCCTACCAGGCACTCTCTCGGTCAGTGCGACTGATCGGTGTCTTGCGGCGGGCCCTGCCCGCCGCTTTTTTTCGTCCTGTTGAATTCACCTGCCCGGCGACGTTAGCGCTCAATCGCAGTGCGAAGCCAGCGTGCTCTCACGTGTGACCTCGTAGCCTGAGGGCAGCTTGCCACCGGGCGCAAGCAGCCAGGCTGCGAGGTCCTGCTCGGTGCGGTCGCGCCGCGTGTAGCGTGTCAGCATGTGGTAGCCGCCGGGGTAGAGCGCGAGGCGGATCCCTTCATCGTCGGGGAGGCGTCGCAGCAGGGCGCAGTAGGCTTGCATGGGGATGATCTGGTCCTCGTCGCCGTAGAGCACCAGGGCGGGTGGCGGCAGCTCGCTGGCGGCCTCGAGGGCAAGCCCCATGGTGCGGGTCAGGCCGTAGAGGGTGTCGACCCGCGCGCTGCGCAGGATCAGCGGGTCGCTGGCCAACTGCCGCTTGATCGCCTCGTCGTCGGTCGGCTCGATGCCCAGGCGACGGGGGGTGCGTATCGAGAAGCTGACCTGGGGGATCAGGCGCACGCCCAGCCATAATCCGAGGCGCTGGTACCAGGGCATGGCCTCCCTGCTCCACACGGCCGGGGAGATCAGCACGCTGCCGTCCACCGGGGGCGGCTCGTCGGCGCTCATGGCGAGCAGCGTCACCGCGGCGCCCATGCTCTTGCCGACCAGGTACAACGGCGTATCGGGGTGGCGCTCGCGCAGCAGCGCGGCGAGCAGGAGGACGTCGTCACGCAGCCGCTGGTAGCCGGGCCACACTCGACGCTGCGCAGTGGTGCCGAAGCCGCGCTGGTCGTGGGCATAGACCTCGATGCCATGTTCGTTCAGGGCGCTGGCCATGATCTCGAAGCTGCCGGCATGGTCGTTGAAGCCGTGTATCGCCAGCACCACGACCTCGGTTTCCTCCGTTGCAGGCCAGTGGCGCAGCGGCAGGCGGTAGCCATCGCCGGCAATGACCTGGTAGGAGGTCAGCCGGGGCTCGCTGCCGCCGGGCCCCGGTGTCTGCAGCTCCGGTCCGGCGCAACCCTCCAGCAGGAGTGCCAGGGGTACGAGCAGTGCCGCGGTCCAGCCAGGCCGCTTCATGACAGCGCGGGATAGCCCAGGGTGCGGCGCAGCCGTTCGGCATGGCGGGCCACCCAGTCCCGGTCGATGGGCCCCCAGTCGGTGATCTCGTAGCGGCCGCTGTTGTGGCGTTCGCCCGCGGCGGGACGAAATTCGCAGCGCATGTCCAACTCCTCGAGCGCCTTGAGCGTATCCTGGGCGGTACGCCGGGGCATGCCGGTCGCGGCGATGATGGCCGGCACGCTGGCGATGCCGTTGGCAATCAGATGGGCGAGATAGAGGCGACGATAGAAGCTGGACTGGGTCTTGCTTGGTGACATGGGCGACCTATTGTAGCGCAAGGGGCGGTTGACCAGCATAGCGCCGGGCGTGGTGCGGCTCCAGACCGGGTCGGCCGCAGGGGGTGTCCCGGCCTGCGTCATCACCTACAGTGAAAGCGAATGGCCCAAGTTCGAACCGGTGCCGGTTGCGGCCGGCATGGTCAGGCGGGAGGAGAGCGATGACCGTCAAGCACGTTGAAAAGAAGGAGCTGCTGGCCCAGGTAGGACGCTGCATGTTCGGGGAACGGCTGGTGGTCGAGCGCGAGGGCAAGCGCTTCTCGGCGCGTGTCCAGCATGTGGGGGTCACCGGCGTGAAGGTCGTGCCCGAGACGATGTTGGTCGAGCACGAGGGTGAACCCGGCGACATCAACGGGATTACCGTCTCCTATGACGACATTCGCGAAGTCGACATCGACGGTACCATCTTCCGCCTGGCGTGAGCGACGCGGGGCAGGTCGCGCTAGAGATCTCGCTCGGCGTGCGAGGCGAGGCGTTCCAAGGCGCGCTTGAGGCGCGGGTCGTCGACGTCGGCGGCGCAGGCGGAGATTTCGTCCGCGGCCGGGGCCGGCAGCGTGCGCACCTGGCGGGGTGGCACCTTGAGCGGGCGCACGGGGCGCACCTTCAGGCTGAAGCCGGTGACCGTGGCGAATTCCGGCAGCTGGTGCAGCAGCTCGAGCAGCCGTGGCTGCTCATAGCGCAGCCAGGTCAGCCACACCGCACGATCGGTGAGCAGGGTCAGCTTGCCGTCGCGATAGCCTCCTACGAACAGGTGCTCACGCACTTCCTCCGGGAGGTGCTCGCGAAGGTGCTGCTGGGCCCGGGCGACCAGCCTGGCCGTGCGCATCAGCGGCGCCAGCTCGCCCTTGCCTCCCAGCAGGCGAGACATGGGCTGTGCTCGTGAGCGCTTAACCTTTATACTCATGGGCTTGTTTCTCGTCCGAACCAACACGCCAAGCCTAGCACGCTCGGAGACCCGCGACAGCATGACCGCCGCCCAGCCACAGGATCGTAGCGTCGCCAGCCCGTCGGCTGCGTCGCCTCGCTGTCGTCAGCGGTCGCGCTGGTGGCTGGCCGGGCTGCTGGTAAGCTGCCTGCTGCCGGCCGGCCTGACCCAGGCGGAAACGCTGCGCCTGGCCGAGCGGGTGGTACAGACCTGCATTCTCGCCCCCACGCTGATGCGTGCCCGCTGTCGCTACGTGGCCCGCCGCCGCGCCTTGCCACGCTGGCCGCAGCGGCGCCCGATGGCCGTGGCAAGGCGTGTCGTGCCAAAGCGCCTGGCGCCCCCGCGTCGCTGGGCGGCCGCCCATGACGTCCTTTCCCGCCGCGGGCCTCCCCGCGTGCCGCGTCGTCCCCAAGCCAACCCATGCTGCCGGTGACGGCTGGTTCCCGCCAGTCCTGAACAGCGCCGGCTGAACGCGACACGCAGAATGGACGTTTCATGATCAATTCTTTGTTACGCAAGGTCGTCGGCTCCAAGAACGACCGCGAAGTCAAACGCATGCAGCGCCAGGTGGCGCAGATCAACGCGCTGGAACCGCAGTTCGAGGCGCTCGACGATGCCGCGCTCCGGGCGCGCAGCGAGGAGTTCCGCCAGCGCCTTTCCGCCGGCGAGAGCCTCGATGACCTGCTGCCCGAGGCGTTCGCCACGGTGCGCGAGGCCAGCAAGCGCGTGATGGGCATGCGCCACTTCGACGTGCAGATGATCGGTGGCATGACCCTGCACCGCGGACGCATCGCCGAGATGAAGACCGGCGAGGGCAAGACCCTGGTGGCGACGCTCGCGGTCTATCTCAACGCCCTGCCGGGCAATGGCGTGCACGTGGTGACCGTCAACGACTACCTGGCGCGCCGCGACGCCGAGTGGATGCGCCCGCTGTACGAGTTCCTCGGCCTTTCGGTGGGCATCATCTACTCGGGGCAGACGTCCGAGGAGAAGCGTGCCGCCTATGCCTGCGACATCACCTACGGCACCAACAATGAATACGGTTTCGACTATCTGCGCGACAACATGGCCTTCTCGCTGGAGGACAAGGTCCAGCGCGGCCTGAGCTTCGCCATCGTCGACGAGGTCGACTCGATCCTGATCGACGAGGCGCGCACGCCGCTGATCATCTCCGGCGCGGTGGACGAGAACACCGAGCTCTACAAGGTGGTCGACCGCCTGGCGGCCCAACTGGAGAAGGGCGAGGTCTCCGAGGACGACGAGGCGCCCGTCAGCGGCGACTTCCTGCTCGAGGAGAAGCACAAGCAGGTCGAGATCACCGAGGCTGGCCACCACAGGGTCGAGGAGCTGATGCGCGCCGAGGGGCTGCTCGGCGAAAACGATTCGCTCTACGCTGCCCAGAACCTCAACCTGCTGCACCACATGCATTCGGCGCTGCGCGCCCGCCATCTCTACCACCGCGACGTCGACTACATCGTCGCCAACAACCAGGTGGTGATCGTCGACGAGCACACCGGGCGCACCATGCCGGGGCGGCGCTGGTCCGAGGGCCTGCACCAGGCGGTGGAGGCCAAGGAGGGCGTACCCGTGCAGCGCGAGAGCCAGACGCTGGCCTCGACCACCTTCCAGAATTATTTCCGCCTCTACGACAAGCTGGCCGGCATGACCGGCACCGCCGATACCGAGGCCTTCGAGTTCCGCCAGATCTACGGCCTCGACGTGGTGGTCATCCCCACCAACCGGCCACTGATCCGCCGCGACCTCAACGACCTGGTCTACCTCACCGCGGAGGAGAAGTTCGAGGCCATCATCGACGACGTCAAGGCCGAGACCGAGGCCGGCCGCCCGGTGCTGGTGGGTACCGCCTCCATCGAGACCTCCGAGTACCTGGCCGGGCTGATGAAGCAGGCCGGGCTGCGCTTCAACGTGCTCAACGCCAAGCAGCACCAGAGCGAGGCCGAGATCATCGCTCAGGCCGGTCGCCCCGGGGCCATCACCATTGCCACCAACATGGCCGGTCGCGGTACCGACATCGTGCTGGGCGGCAACTGGGAGGCCGAGGCGGCCAAGCTCGACAACCCCAGCGCGGCGCAGATCGAGACGCTGCGCGAAGAGTGGCGGGTGCGTCACGAGGCGGTGCTGGAGGCCGGCGGCCTGCACGTGATCGGCTCCGAGCGCCACGAGTCGCGGCGCATCGACAACCAGCTGCGCGGCCGTGCCGGCCGCCAGGGCGACCCGGGCTCGACGCGTTTCTTCCTCTCCATGGAAGACAGCCTGATGCGCCTGTTCGGCTCCGACCGGGTGCAGCGCATGATGAAGGCGCTGGGCCTGGAGCGCGGCGAGGCGATCGAACACAAGATGGTCACCAATGCCGTGGAGCGGGCGCAGAAGAAGGTCGAGAGCCGCAACTTCGACATCCGCAAGCAGTTGCTCGAGTACGACGATGTCGCCAACGACCAACGCCGCGTGATCTACGAGCAGCGCAACGAGATTCTCGCCGCCGAGGACGTTTCCGAGAACGTGCTGGGCATCCGCGACGAGGTGCTCGATCTCGCCATCAGCGACTTCGTGCCGCCGCAGAGCCTGCCGGAGCAGTGGGACCTGGCCGGCCTGCAGGAGCATCTCAAGACCGAGTTCCATCTCGACGCACCCGTAATCGAGTGGTCCGAGCAGGACGAGCGCTTCCACGAGGAGCAGCTGCGCGAGCGTCTGCACGAGATGCACCGCGGCATCTATCGGGAGAAGATCGAGATTGCCGGCGCCGAGCTAATGCGCCGCTTCGAGAAGCAGATCATGCTGCAGGTGCTCGATACGCGCTGGAAGGAGCATCTGCAGTCGATGGATCACCTACGCCGCGGCATTCATCTGCGCGGCTATGCGCAGAAGAACCCCAAGCAGGAGTACAAGCGCGAAGCCTTCGAGCTGTTCCAGACGCTGCTGGCCAACATCAAGGCCGACATCACGCGGATCACCAGCCACGTGCAGGTGCGCCGCCCGGAGGAGGTCGACGAACTCGAACGCCAGCGGCGCGAGGCGCTGGAGCGTGAGAAGGCCGCCGCTGCCAGCCGTCACGAGGCGCCCGAACTTGCCGAGGGCGAGGAGCCGGCCGGGGCCGCGATGCCGGCGGCCGACGCGCGCCCCGTGCGTCGGGAAGGACCCAAGGTGGGGCGCAACGATCCCTGCCCCTGTGGGTCGGGCAAAAAGTACAAGCAGTGCTGCGGCCAGTTGAGCTGAAGCGAATGCCTGCGCGCCGTGTGCCTGGCGGCGCGTTTGCGTGCGGGGCCGCTCGGCCATCAGATCGTGCTGTTAACTGAGGAGTGAACGTTCCATGGCGGTGGGTGAGACACGTTTTCCGGCCATGCCGGCCATCGAGGGGCTGCGCCTGGGTACCGCCATGGCGGGCATCAAGAAGCCGGGCCGGCGCGACCTGGTGGTGATCGAGATTGCCGAGGGTGCGCGGGTGGCGGGCAGCTTTACCCTCAACGCCTTTTGCGCCGCGCCCGTTACCGTGGCCAAGGAGCACCTGGCGACCTGCCAGGCGCGCGGTGAGGGGGCCCGCCTGCTGGTGATCAACACCGGCAACGCCAACGCCGGCACCGGCCAGGCCGGCCTGCGCGATGCCCGGGCGACCTGCGCCGAGCTGGCCGGGCTCGCCGGCGTGTCGGCGGACAGGGTGCTGCCGTTCTCCACCGGGGTGATCGGCGAGCCGCTGCCGATGGAGCGGCTGCTGGGCGGCCTTGCGCCGGCGCTCGGGGCGCTTGGCGCCGACAGCGAAGCGTGGCAACAGGCCGGCGAGGGCATCCTGACCACCGATACGCGCCCCAAGGGGGCCAGCGTGACCCTGGAGCTGGGCGGGGGCAGGGTGATCATCAACGGCATCAGCAAGGGCTCGGGCATGATCAAGCCCAACATGGCGACCATGCTGGCCTTCGTCGCCACCGATGCCACCATCGAGCAGGCGCTGCTCGATTCGCTGCTGCGCGAGACGGTGGATCGCTCGTTCAACTGCATCACCGTGGACGGCGACACCTCGACCAACGATGCCTGCATGCTGATCGCCACCGGCCGCGGTGCCACGGTTGCCAGCGACGAGGAGATCGCGCTGTTCCGCAACGGCTTGCAGCGGGTCATGACCGAGCTGGCACAGGCGATCATCCGCGACGGCGAGGGCGCCACCAAGTTCGTCACGCTCGAAGTCACCGAGGCGGCGAGCCGCGAGGAGGCGCTGGAGGTGGCCTTCACCGTGGCGCACTCGCCGCTGGTGAAGACGGCGCTGTTCGCCTCCGACGCCAACTGGGGGCGCATCCTGGCGGCGGTGGGGCGCGCCCCGGTACGCGACTTCGACGTCGAGCGGGTGACCATCGACCTGGGCGACGTGAGACTGGTCGAGAACGGCGGCCGGGCCCCGGGATACACCGAGGAGCAGGGTAGTCGGGTGATGCGCGAGGCGGAGATCGTCATCCGTATCGCGCTGGGCCGAGGCGAGGAGAGCGCCACGGTATGGACCTCCGATCTGTCCCACGATTATGTCAGCATCAATGCCGATTATCGCAGCTAGGCCATCGCAGCTAGACAGGGCCGCGACGCATGAACATCACCCCTGCGCCGCTCGTGACGGTGCGGGACCAGCGGGTAGGAGTCAATGAACGTAATGGTGAAGAGAAGGGTGCACGTGGCGGCGGCCGCCATCATCAGCAGCGATGGCCAGAAGGCGCTGATCGCCCGCCGTCCCTCCAACGTCGATCATGGTGGTCTGTGGGAGTTTCCGGGTGGCAAGCTGGCGCCCTACGAGACCGGCCTTGAGGGGCTCAAGCGCGAGCTGCACGAGGAGCTCGGGGTGGAGATCCGGCGCGCGCAGCCGCTGATTCGCGTGCATCACGAATATCCCGACAAGCACATCCTGCTCGATGTCTGGCAGGTGCATGAGTTCAGCGGCGAGCCGTTCGGGCGCGAAGGGCAGGCGGTGCGCTGGGTGCCGCTCGACGAGCTGGTCAACTACCCGTTCCCGGCGGCCAATCTGCCGATCCTGCAGGCGGTGATGCTGCCGACCGAGTACCTCATTACCGATGAGGAGCAGGACGAGGCGGTGTTCGATACCTGTCTCGAGCGGGCGCTGGTGGAGGATCGCGTGCGCCTGGTCCAGCTGCGGGCCAAGACCCTCGACGAAGCCGCCTACCTGGAACGTGCCGAGCACGCCCTGGCGCTGTGTCGCCGGCATGGGGCGCGCCTGCTGCTGAATGGCGAGCCGGAGCTGCTGGGTCGCGTCGACGCAGACGGCATCCACCTGACCAGTGAGCGGCTGATGAGTCTGGAGCGGCGGCCCATTGCCGAGAGCAAATGGCTGGCGGCATCGACCCACGATCGCCAGCAGCTCGGTCAGGCCGCCCGTATCGGCTGCGACTTCGTCACCCTGTCGCCGCTGCGCACCACGCCGTCGCACCCCGAAGTGGCGCCGATGGGCTGGCATGACTTCCAGCAGTTGGTGGAGCGCGCCGCCATGCCGGTGTTCGCGCTGGGCGGCATGACCCGCTTCGACGCCAACCACGCCCGTGCCGTGGGTGCCCAGGGCATCGCCTCGATCCGCGATTTCTGGAAAGCGCCGGAGGCCTGAGTTCCAGCCCGTCGGCCGCGCGGGCATGGCTCGCTCGGCCACCCGCCGCGATTCGTTCAGTCTCTATAGCGCCGGGTCAGGTCGCCATAGGCGTCGATGCGACGGTCGCGCAGGTAGGGCCAGATGCGCCGCACGTCCTCGCCGCGGCTCATGTCGAGCGTGACCAGCAGGCGTTCGGCCTCGGTGCCGGCGTGGGCCAGCAGCTCGCCCTGAGGGCCGGCGACGAAGCTGCCCCCCCAGAAGTCGATACCGTCGCCGACGCCGGAGTGGTCCGGTTCGTGGCCGACGCGGTTGGCGACGATCACCGGCAGCCCGTTGGCCACCGCGTGGCTGCGCTGGATCAGCGTCCAGGCCTCCTTCTGGCGTGACTTCTCGCCGTCGTCGTCGCCGGGGCTCCAGCCGATGGCGGTGGGGTAGAGCAGCACTTCCGCGCCGGCCAGTGCCATCAGGCGCGCCGCTTCCGGATACCACTGATCCCAGCAGACCAATAGCCCCAGCCGGCCCACCGAGGTGTCGATGGGCTGGAAGCCCTGCTTGCGGCTGTCGTCCTGATCGCCCGGGGCGAAGTAGAACTTCTCGTAGAAGCCCGGATCGTCGGGGATGTGCATCTTGCGATAGACGCCGACCTGGCCGCGGTCGCGGTCGTAGACCACGGCGGTGTTGTGGTAGAGGCCCGGGGCGCGGCGCTCGAACAGCGAGCCCACCAGCACGATGCCGAGTTCGGCCGCGAGCGCCGCCAGGCGCTGGCCGGTGGGGCCGTCCAGAGGCTCGGCCAGGTCGAACAGCTCGGTGGCCTCGTACTGACAGAAATAGTGCGTGGCATGCAGCTCCTGCAGCAGTACCAGCTCGGCGCCGGCAGCCGCCAACTCGCGCACGCCGGCTTCGCTCTCGGCCAGGCTGCGCTCCTTGTCCGGCCAGGCGGGTTGCTGGACCAGGCCGACCTTGAGGGTGCGGGTCATGAGGTTTCTCCTTGCTGTGTAGCGGCGTTCAGGCTGCCCAGGGGGAGCTGCATGGTGAGACAGTGCAGGCTGCCGTGCTGGCGGATCACGCTAAGGCAGTCGATCGGCACGATGTCGCGGTCGGGGAAGGCCTCGGCCAGAGCGGCGAGCGCCCGGCTGTCGGCGGCGTCACCATAGACAGGCACCAGCACCGCGGAGTTCACGATCAGGAAGTTGGCATAGGTGGCCGGCAGCCGGTGGCCGTCCTCCGGATCGTAGCAGGGGCGCGGCCACGGCAGCGGCACCAGGCGGTAGGGCTCGCCGTCGGCGCGGCGAAACGCCTTGAGCTCGGCCTCCATGGCGGCCAGCGCCGGGTAGTGCGGGTCGGCGTCGTCGTCGCAGCGCATGTAGGCGATGGTGGCCGGGTCGCAGAAGCGTGCCAGGGTATCCACGTGGCTGTCGGTGTCATCGCCTTCGAGGTGGCCATTGGCCAACCACAGCACGCGCTCGATGCCGAAATCGGCCCTGAGCATGCCCTCTACCGCCCCGCGGTCGAGCTGCGGGTTGCGGTTGGGGTTGAGCAGGCAGGCCTCGGTGGTGAGCAGGGTACCTGCGCCGTCGGTGTCGATGGCGCCGCCTTCAAGCACGACGTCGCGCCCCTCGATCGGGCAGGCGTAGACGCCGGCTTCGGCCAGCCGGCGGGTCAACCGGTCGTCGCGTCCGGCCTCGAACTTGCCGCCCCAGCCGGTGAAGACGTAATCCAGCAGCACGGGCTGGCCGTCGCGCTCGATGGCGATGGGGCCATGGTCCCGGGCCCAGGTGTCGTCGGCCTCGGCCACGGCCAGCCGCAGGCGCGAGGCATCGACCCCCAGGTTGGCGAAGCGCCGTGCGAGATGGCTGCGGGTGGCGGTGTCGGGCACCGCGATCAGCACCTGCTGATAGCGCGCGATGGCCACTACCATCGCTTCCATGGTGGCCTCGATGCGCTCGAGCAGCGGCGCCCAATCGCTGGTCGGGCTGGGCCAGGTGAGCTGGATGGCATCCTGAGGATGCCATTCGGGAAGCAGGCGGTTGGCCATGAACGAAGCCTCTTGAGTCGCGTCTTAAGACGGTGCCGGTAGCGAGTCGGCGCAATGTAGGCGTGCATCGACAATCTTGCAAGCACTGGGCAATCCACACGCACCCGATGCAGCGCAGCGCAAAAAACCGTACCATGGCCCCCTCTGACAAGGAACGCGATGATGCTCGACCGCCTGCCACTGTTGATCGGGTTGCGCTATGTGCGCGCCAAGCGCCGCAACCACTTCATTTCCTTCATCTCCATGACCTCCATGCTGGGCCTGATGCTGGGCGTGGCGGTATTGATCCTGGTGCTCTCGGTGATGAACGGCTTCGACCACGAGCTGCGCACGCGCATCCTCGGCATGGTGCCGCACACCAAGATCGAGTCGCGCAGCGGCCTGGTCGAGTGGGAGGCGCTGGCCGACCAACTGATGCAGCGTGAACGGGTGATCGGCGCCGCGCCCTACGTGCAGCAGCAGGGCATGTTCTCGGTGAGCGGACGCAACGAGGGCGCCATGGTCAATGGCATTCACCCCGACTGGGAGGGGCGAGTCTCGATCATCGGCCGCCACATGCGCCAGGGCAGTCTCGACGACCTGCAGCCAGGCGAGTGGAACGTCGTGCTGGGTTCGCTGCTGGCGCGCCACCTGGGCGTCGGCGTGGGTGACCGGGTCACCTTGCTGGTGCCCGAGGCTTCGATCACGCCGGCCGGCGTCTTCCCGCGCCTCAAGCGCTTCACGGTGAGCGGGATCTTCAGCGTCGGGGCCGACCTCGACGCCAGCCTGGCCTACGCCAACATCGAGGACATGCAGGCCCTGGCGCGCCTGGGTGATGCGGTAGGCGGGCTGCGCCTCGAGCTGAACGACCTGTTTGCCGCCGGTGCCGAGACCCGTGCCATCATCGATCAGTTGGGCGGCGGCTATCGCGGCATCGACTGGACCTTCTCCCATGGTAACCTGTTCCAGGCCATCCAGATGGAGAAGCGCATGATCGCACTGCTGCTCACGGTGATCATCGCCGTGGCCGCCTTCAACATCGTCTCGACCCTGGTCATGGTTGTGACCGACAAGCACGCCGACATCGCCATTCTGCGTACCATCGGCGCTACGCCACGTTCGATCATGGGCATCTTCGTGGTGCAGGGTCTGGCGATCGGCGTGATCGGCATCGCCATCGGCGTGGGGCTGGGTATCCTGCTGGCACTGACCGTCTCCGATCTGATCGGCTGGGTGGAGTCGACGCTGGGCATCCAGTTCCTCGATGCCGGGGTCTATTTCATCAGCGATCTACCGTCGCGCCTGCACTGGGACGACGTGCGAGACATCGTCGCCGCCGCCTTCGGCTTGACCTTCCTCTCCACTCTCTATCCGGCCTGGCGCGCCTCGCGCGTGCAGCCCGCTGAGGTACTGCGCTATGAGTGATTCGGCCACCGCGAACCACGAGAGCCTGTTGCAGCGTACGGCCAGCGGCAGGGTGATGCTGGCCTGTCGTGACCTCACCCGCGTCTATCGCGAGGGGCCGCAGGACGTCACCGTGCTCGATGGCCTCTCGCTCGAGGTGCGCGCTGGGGAACGGGTCGCCGTGGTGGGCAGCTCGGGGTCGGGCAAGACCACGTTGCTCAACCTGCTGGGGGGGCTCGATCGTCCCACCCGCGGCGAGGTGAGCATCGCCGGTGAGTCGTTGCTCGAGCTGGGTGAGGCGGCGCTGGGCAGGTTTCGCAACCGACACATCGGCTTCGTCTATCAGTTCCACCATCTGCTCGCCGAATTCACCGCGCTGGAGAACGCGGCGCTGCCGCTGATCGTGCGCGGCCAGCGCAAGAAGGCCGCCGAAGCCAGGGCGCGCGAGCTGCTGGTCAAGGTGGGCATCGAGCACCGGGCCGACCACAAGCCTGGCGAGCTCTCGGGGGGGGAGCGCCAGCGCGTGGCCATCGCCCGGGCGCTGGTCACCGACCCCAGTCTGGTGCTGATGGACGAGCCGACCGGCAACCTCGACCAGGCCACCGCGGCCAGCATCCTGGCGTTGATGGACGAGCTGGCCCGCACCACGGAGTGCGCCTTCGTCGTGGTGACTCATGACCCTTCGCTTGCCGCGCACCAGGATCGGGTGATGAGGTTGGACGGGGGGCGCCTCACCGAACAGGGCGAGAGAGGCTAGCGTCGAGGCGTTCGAGACCCTTCCAAGCCCCCGCTCCGGGGGCTTAGTCGTTCATGTCACGGCGCCGCAGGCGTCGCTTCAGGGTACGCTGCTTCCAGCTGCGTGAGATGCGCCAGCGCCATACCAGGCGTACCAGCAGATTCGCCAGAATGGCCAGCACGATGGCCGTTGCCACCGAGCCAAGCGCCAAGGCGGGCAGAATGTCGGCCATGCGTTCGGCGATCCAGCGGGTCGAGATGCGGGCGGGGGCTTCGCGCGCCGGGGTGTCCATCAGCCAGGCGCCGATGCGGTAGTTGCCGTAGAAGACCAGCGGCATGGTCAGGGGATTGGTGATCCATACCAGGCCCACGGAGAGCGGAAGGTTGCAGCGCAGCAGCCAGGCGCCGAGGGCGGCCACCACCATCTGGCAGGGGATCGGCAGCATGGCGCTGAACATGCCCACGGAGAAGGCGTTGGCCACGGTTCGCCGGGTGAGCACCCATAGCCCGGGATCGCCGATCATGCGGCTCATGAAGCGCAGCGAACGCTGGCGCCTGAGCGTCTCGGGATTGGGCATGTAGCGCTGCAGGAATCGGCGCGGCATGTCGGATTGGCTCGCTGCTTCGTGACCCGGGTATTATCCATGTCTGGGGGGAGAGCCGCCATGCCGTGGGCGGAATGTGGCTCAACGGGACGAGGCGTGTCCGGGGCAGGAAAGAAGGGGGCGAGGGAGTGCGACTGGGCATGGCGATGCCGCTGGCGTTGGCGGTGCTGGCCGGCGTGGGCCTGGGGCGCTGGGCGCCGCCGGGACTGTTCGAGATCTGGGCGCTGTGCCAGCTGTGGCGGGTCGCGCGGGGGGAGTGGCGGGGCGTCGCGCTGGGGGCGGTGGTCGCTCTCGCGGCGTCCCAGGTGCTGTTGGCCAGGGGTGCCGTGCTGCCCGACGGCCTGCTGCGAGCCGACCTCGCCCTGGAAGGGCGCATCGAGTCGGTCCAGGAGGAGGGACGGCTCAGTCGGTTGATGCTGCGCGTGGAGTCGTGCAGGCCGTTGGACTTCGCCAGGTTGCCGTGCGACTCCCTGCGCCGGGTGCGGCTGAGCTACTTCGAGGCGCCGGTGATCGCGCCGGGCGAACGCTGGACCATGACCGTGCGGCTGCGGCCACCGACGGGATTCGCCAACCCCGGGACGTTCGACTACAGCGCCTGGTTATGGCGCGAAGGCATCCAGGCGACCGGCTACGTGCGCAGCGAGCCCGCCGCCGAGCGGCTGGAGGCGGCATCCACCTCGCTGCGGCAGCGGGCGCTCGGCTATCTCGATGAGCGGGAGCTCTCCCCGCAGACCGTGCGCTGGCTGGCCGCCCTGACCCTGGGAGCGGGCGAGCGGCTCACGCGAGACGACTGGGACCTGCTCAACGCCAGCGGTACCACCCATCTGATGGTGATCTCCGGCCTGCATGTCGGGCTGGTTGCCGCCTTCATGCTGCTGGTCGCACGCGCTCTCGCTCGACTGCTCACGCCGAGCCGCTGGCGCATGGCGGTATGGCCATGGTGGCTGGCCGGCGTCGCGGCCGTGGGCTATGCCTGGTTGGCGGGTCTGCAGCCGCCGGCCATGCGCGCCATGATCATGACCCTGGTGGGACTGTGGGTGGCCAGCGGTCGCCATGCGCCCGGCCCCTGGCAGGCGTGGTGGCTGGCCTTGGGTCTGGTGGTGCTGTTCGACCCGCTGTCGGCGTGGCGCCCGGGGCTGTGGCTGTCGTTCCTGGCCGTGGCGCTGCTGATCCTGATCTGGCAGGGGCGACCGCGCCCCCGGGGCGTGAGCGGCTGGGGCTGGGGGTTGCTGCGCACCCAGCTGTTGCTGGCGCCGCTGATGGCTGCCGCCGTGCTGCTGGCATTCGCCCGCCTGGCACCGGCGGCGCCGCTGGTCAATCTGGCGGCGGTACCGCTGGTGAGCCTGGTGCTGGTGCCGCTCGGGCTGCTGGGCTGGCTGTTCGCGCCCTTGCCCTACCTCGGCAGTGCGTGTTGGTGGCTCTTCGAGCACGCTACCCGGCTTCTGGTAGGCGTGCTGACGCTGTCCGTGGAGCGCCTGCCGCTGTGGTGGCCCGCGCCGGAGCAGGTCTGGCCGCTGGCGTCGATGCTCGGCCTCGTGACGTTGCTGTGGGCGCTGCCCGGCCTGGCCAGGGCGCTGCGCCTGGGAGCGACGCTGCTGCTGGTGCCGGCCATGCTGGGACTCTCACCTTCCGTGCCCGAGGCGAAGACCCTGCGGGTCAGGGTGCTGGACGTCGGCCAGGGCCAGTTGATCGAGCTGCGCAGTGCCAACTATCGCTTGCTCTACGATACCGGGCCCCGTTTCGCCTCGGGCTTCGCTCCGCTGAGTTCAGTATGGCCGGCGGGCCAGTATTTCGATGAGGTGGTGGTCAGCCACGGCGATCTCGACCATGCCGGTGGCCTCAGCGTGCTGACCGAGCGACATGCGGTGGGGCGGTTCCTGGCGCCACCCGGCGAGTCGCTCGAGGCGCGCTACGAGACCTGCCTGCGCGGTCAGGCCTGGCAGCGGGACGGCGTCTCCTACCGGGTGCTGTGGCCGCCCGAGGAGACGACGGAGCTGTCGGGCAACGACCGCTCCTGCGTGCTGGAGGTGACGGCGGGTCGCGATCGCCTGCTGATCACCGGTGACGTCGGGCGTGACATCGAGCGCCTCTTCCTGCTCGAGGTGGCGCAGCCGGTCACGCTGCTGGTGGCAGGACATCATGGCAGCCGCACCAGTTCGGGGCCGCAACTGGTACAGTGGGCGACGCCGCGTCATGTGATCTACAGTGCGGCGCGCCACGGCGCCTTCGGCCATCCCCATGACGAGGTGGTGCGGCGATTCCGGCGGGCCGGCAGCTGCCAATGGAACACCGCCCTGGATGGTGCCGTGACGTTCTGGCTCGGTCGCGACGCGGGCGGCGAGCCCCTCGCCATGCGCGGCATGCCCTGGCGCCGCGGCGGTGTCGAAGGCAGGTGCCTTGCGGTAGAATCGCGCCATTGATCGCCGCGCTCGTTGCGTGAAGAGGGGAAGACGATGGACATGATGGATGCACTCATCGCCGGCGGCTGGCTGATGATCCCGCTGCTGGGATGCTCGCTGCTGGCAACGGTGATCATCATCGAGCGCCTCTGGACCCTGCGCGCCAAGCGTATCGCACCCTACGGCTTGGGGCAGGAGGTCTGCTCGCTGGTCGCCCGTGGCCAGGTCAATCTCTACTGGCTGGAAGGTCACTCGCCGCTGGGGGGGGTGCTGGCGGCCGGGCTGCGCAACGCCCGGCTGGGCCACGAACAGGTCCGCGCCCGGCTGCAGGAGGCGGCCACCGCGGTGATCCACGACATGGAGCGCTTCCTGAGTCCGTTGGGTACCATTGCCGCCATCACCCCGCTGATCGGGCTACTGGGCACCGTGGTGGGCATGATCGAAGTGTTCGCGGTGATCGTTTCCGCCGATGGTGCCAGCCGCACCGCCGAGCTGGCCGGCGGCATCTCGCGTGCCCTGGTGACGACCGCGGCGGGCCTCACCGTGGCGATCCCGGCGCTGATGTTCCACCGCTACTTCCTGCGCCGAGTCGAGGACATCACCGTGCGCATGGAGGAGCAGGCCGGCCAGGTGGTGGAGTTCCTCGCCCACTATCGCGGCGAGCTGGGCTTCAGCGAACAGCGCGAGGGCGAGCGCCCCGCCGCGGAGGCCCGGGGCTCGTGAAGTTCACGCGCCGTCGCCGCGACCCGGTGGAGGTCAATCTCACGCCGCTCATCGACGTGGTCTTCCTGCTGCTGATCTTCTTCATGGTATCGACCACCTTCGAGACCCGGCAGGCGCTCGAACTCACGCTCCCCGAGAGCACCGCGGGGGTCGACCTCGAGGTCTCGCCGGTCACGCTGACGGTGACGGCGCAGGGGGGGTACCGGCTGGGAGAGCGCGAGTTCGACGCCGACGAGCTCGGCGAGGCGCTCTCCACCGAGGCCGAGCAGGCCAGGCTGCACGGGCTGGTGATCGAGGCCGATGCCCGGGCCGTGCACGCCGACGTGGTGCGGGCGCTGGACCAGGCGGGAGGGCTAGGCATTCGTCAAGTTCGCATCGCCACACGCGAAACACAGGCAACATCCACGCAAGCGGAGACACCGTGACTCAAGACCGGACCCAACACTCGGGCTGGGCCCTCTACAAGCAGCTGCTGGCCTACGTCAAGCCGCACTGGATCTCCTTCACCCTGGCGATCGTCGGCTATGCGCTCTATGCGGCCTCGAGCACGGCCCTGGCCGAGATGATGAAGCGTCTGATCGACGGCATCCAGGATCCGGACGCCGCCTTCCGCTTGTTCCTGCCGCTGTTCGTGGTGTTCATGTTCGCGGTCAGGGGGCTCGGGACCTTCCTCGGCACCTACTTCATGAGCAACGTGGCGCGCAACGTCGTGCATGCGCTGCGCTGCAACGTGTTCAACCACATGCTGCACCTGCCGGGACGCTTCTTCGATTCGCACTCCAGCGGGCATCTGATCTCACGGGTCACCTACCACGTGGAGCAGGTCACCGGGGCGGCGACCAATGCCATCACCATCCTGCTGCGTGAAGGGCTGTTCGTGATCGGTCTGCTGGCCTACCTGCTGTGGACCAACTGGATGCTGACCCTGCTGTTCCTAGCCGTGACGCCGTTGATCGGCGGCGTGGTGAGCTACGCCAGCAAGCGTTTCCGGCGCATCTCACAGCGCATCCAGAGCTCCATGGGCGACGTGACCCACGTCGCCTCCGAGGCGCTCACCGGCTATCGCGTGGTGCGCACCCACGGCGCCGAGGGCTTCGAGAAGGCGCGCTTCGCCCGGGCCAGCGACTACAACCGCCAGCAGAAGATGAAGGAGGCCTTGACCAAGGCCATCAGCACGCCGGTGATCCAGCTGATGATCGCGGTGTCGCTGGCCATCCTGGTGTGGCTGGCGATGTCGCCGGCGCTGCTGGCCAACATGACGCCCGGTGAGTTCGTCGCCTTCATTACCGCCGCCTCGCTGATGGCCAAGCCGGTGCGCCAGCTCACCGAGATCAACAGCGAGATCCAGAAGGGCATCGCCGCGGCCGGGGAGCTGTTCGGCCTCCTGCGGGTGCCGACCGAGCCCGACGAGGGGACTCGCGAGCCCGATCGCCTGCGCGGCAGGGTCGAACTGCGCGGGGTGCACTTTCGCTACGGCGACGATCAGCCCGAAGTGCTCAAGGGCATCGACGTCGTCATCGAGCCCGGCGAGATGGTCGCCATCGTCGGCCGCTCGGGAAGCGGCAAGTCGACCCTGGCCGGGTTGTTGCCGCGTTTCTACAGCCCCACGGCAGGCCAGGTGCGGATCGACGACGTGCCCATCGACGAATACCGCCTGGCGCCGCTGCGCCGCCAGATCGCCCTGGTGTCGCAGCAGGTGACCCTGTTCAACGCCAGCGTCGCCGACAACATCGCCTATGGCGTGCCGCATGCCGATCGCAGCAGCATCGAGGCGGCGGCGAAGGCGGCCTATGCCCACGAATTCATCGAGCGTCTGCCCAGCGGCTACGACACCATCGTCGGTGACAACGGCGTGATGCTCTCCGGCGGCCAGCGCCAGCGCCTCGCCATCGCCCGGGCGATCTTCAAGGATTCGCCGCTGCTGATCCTCGACGAGGCGACCTCGGCGCTGGACACCGAATCGGAGCGCTACATCCAGCAGGCGCTCGAGGTGGTCTGCCACGGGCGAACCACCCTGGTCATCGCCCACCGGCTCTCTACCATCGAGCGCGCCGATCGTATCCTGGTGATGGAGCAGGGCCGAATCGTCGAGCAGGGCAGCCATGCCGAGCTGCTGGCCCGCGACGGCGCCTATGCCGCCCTGCACCGGCTGCAGTTCCAGGAAGCTTCGGTGTCATGAGCCGGGGCCTGGGCGAGCGCTGGCTACGGGCGGCCTATGGCGACGCCGCTTGGCTCAGGGCGCTGCGGCCGCTGGAGGCGCTGTATCGCTGGGTGCAGGCGCGTCGCGCGGCGGCCTATCGCGAGGGGCGGCGCACGGCATGGCAGGCCGGGGTCCCGGTGATCGTGGTCGGCAACGTGACCCTGGGCGGTACGGGCAAATCTCCCCTGGTGGCCTGGCTCGCCCGCCATCTGAAGGCGAGTGGCTGGCGGCCGGGCATCGTGTCGCGGGGCTATGGCGGCAAGACGGGGCAGGGGGCAGGCTATCCTTTACGCGTCACGACGCAGACGCCGGCCGCCCGCAGCGGTGACGAGCCACGCATGCTGGTGCGCCAGACCGGCATGCCGGTGGTGGTCGATCCCGACCGTCCACGTGGGGTGCGGGCACTGCTCGAGCAGGGCTGCGACATCGTGCTCAGCGACGACGGCCTGCAGCACCTGGCGCTGGGGCGTGACATCGAGCTGGTGGTGGTCGACGGCCGCCGCGGCTTCGGCAACGGGCGCTGCCTGCCGGCAGGCCCGCTGCGCGAACCCTTGTCGCGCTTGAACGAGGTCGATGCCGTGCTGGTCAACGGCGAAGCCGCCTTTGCACCGCCAGACGGCGCTTACCGCTTTCGCCTGGCGCCGGCCCGCTGGCGTGCATTGGCCGACGATGCGCTGTTTCCCCTGGCGCCGCTGCCTTTTCGCGGGCCGGTGCATGCGGTGGCGGGGATCGGCAATCCCGGGCGCTTCTTCGATACCCTGGCGGACCTGGGCGTCGAGGCGAAGCCGCATGCGTTTCCCGACCACCACCGTTTCACGGCGGAGGATCTGGCCTTCGACGATGACCTGCCGGTGGTGATGACGGCCAAGGATGCCGAGAAGTGCGACGCCATGACCCTCGCGCAGGGCTGGGTGCTGGAGGTCGAGGCCGAGCCGTCGGCAGACTTCGTGGCCTGGCTGGACAGGCGGCTGGCCGGGCTGCGATAGCGCCCTTGGCCACGTCGGCAAGAGTAGCAAATCAGGCGGGGCGCAGCCCCGCGACGGTCGGACGAGAGAGGTGAAACGATGGACAAGGAACTGCTGGCCATGTTGGTTTGCCCGCTGTGCAAGGGCAAGCTCAAGTACGACCGCGAGGCCCAGGAGCTGGCGTGTCACTATGATGGGCTGGCCTACCCGATACGCGATGGCATTCCGGTCATGCTGCCCGAGGAGGCTCGCCGGCTGGAGGTCGACGAGAAGCTGCCGCCGTCGTCCGGCCGTACCGGAGAGGCGTGATGGGGACGGACAACGCCTTCGTCGCGGTGATTCCGGCGCGCTTCGGCTCCTCGCGCCTGCCGGGCAAGCCGCTGCTCGACCTCGCCGGCGAGCCCATGGTGGCCCATGTTTGGCACCGAGCCTGCGAGAGCGCAGCCAGCCGCGTGGTGGTGGCCACGGACGATGCGCGTATTCGTGACGCCATGCTGCCGCTGGGCGCCGAGGTAGTGATGACGCGGGCCGACCATCCTTCCGGCACCGACCGCCTGGCCGAGGTCGCCGAACACCTGGGGCTCGCCGACGACGCCGTGCTGGTCAACGTGCAGGGCGACGAACCGCTGATCCCGCCGCGTCTCATCGACCAGGTCGCCAGGCGACTCCATGACGATCCCGGCGCCTCCATTGCCACGCTTGCCGAGCCCATCGCCGACGTCGAGACGCTGTTCAATCCCAATGTGGTCAAGGTGGTGCGGGCGCTTTCCGGCCGCGCCCTCTATTTCTCGCGGGCCCCCATTCCCTGGGATCGCGAGGCCTTTGCCGCGCGGCCCGAGTGCCTCGGGACCGATGCCTGGCTGCGCCATATCGGCCTGTATGCCTACCGCGCCGCGTTCCTGGCCGAGTATCGCGACTGGAGCCCTTCGGCGCTGGAGCGGCTGGAGCAGCTCGAACAGCTTCGGGCGCTTCACCATGGCCACGCCATACAGGTGGCGCTGGCCGCCGAGCCCAATCCAGCCGGCGTCGATACGCTCGAGGACCTGGAGCGCGTCAGGGCGCTGCTGAGCACGAGGAAGTAAGGAGGGAGGATGCGCGTTCTGTTCGTCTGTCTCGGCAATATCTGCCGTTCCCCGACCGCCGAAGGCGTGTTTCGCCGCGAACTCGAGGCGGCCGGGCTGGCCCACCGCGTGGAGGTCGATTCGTGCGGCATCGGCGATTGGCACGTGGGCAGGGCGCCGGACCCACGCTCCGCGGATGCCGCTCGCCGGCGCGGCATCGACCTGAGCGAGCTGCGCGCGCGCCAGCTCGCGGCCGATGATTTCACGCGTTTCGATTACCTCCTGGCCATGGACCACGATAATCTCGCGGCACTGAGGGCGCAGTGCCCCGGCGGGTGCCGGGCCCACATCGGCCTGTTCCTCGACTTTGCCGGCCATATCGACCGCGCGGTACCCGACCCCTACTACGGCGGCGAGGGTGGCTTCGAGGAGGTGCTCGACCTGATCGAGTCCGCTTCTCGCGGCCTGGTCGAGGAGATCGCCTCGCGGCTCGAGGGGCAGCGGCCTTGAGCGATACCCTGCTGGCCGATTACGACCTGAGTTCGGCCAATACCCTGGGGCTGCCGTGCCGCGCCGAGCGCTTCGCTGCGCCGGCGGCGCTCGAGCCGCTGCGCCGCTGGCTGCGCCTGGCGAGTGCCCGGGCGTGGCCGCTGACCGTGTTGGGCGGTGGCAGCAACCTGATCCTGCCCGAGCGGTTGCCGGGGTTGGTGCTTCAGCCGGCGCTGCGCTACTGGTGGCTGGAGCGTCGAGGTGACAACGTGCTGGTGCACGTCGGGGCGGGGGTCGAGTGGCATCCGCTGGTCATGGCGCTGGCCGGCCGTGAGCTGTGGGGAACCGAGAATCTGGCGCTGATTCCGGGCTCCTGCGGTGCCGCACCGATCCAGAACATCGGCGCCTACGGTGTCGAGCTGTGTGAAGTGCTCGAAGCGGTCGACGTCATGTTCGTCGAGGATGGCCGTTGCGCGCGGCTGACGGTGGAGGAGTGCGCCTTCGGCTATCGCGACAGCATCTTCAAGGGCGAACTGGAGAGCAAGGCGATCGTCACCGGGCTGACCCTGCGCCTCTCCCGCGAGCCTCAGCCGCGCCTAGGCTATGGCGATCTGGCCCAGCGGGTAGGCAGACACCCCGGGCCGCTCGAGGTGGCCGAGGCAGTTTGCGCCATTCGGCGCGAGAAGCTCCCCGATCCCGCTGTGCTGGGAAACGCCGGCAGCTTCTTCAAGAACCCCATCGTCGAGCGCAAGCAAGCCGCTCAGCTGTTGGCAACATGGCCCGACATGCCGCTCTTCGAATTGCCGGATGGGCGCGCCAAGCTGGCCGCCGGCTGGCTGATCGACCGCTGTGGTCTCAAGGGGTGGCGGGCCGGCCACTTCGGTGTCCACGAGCGTCAGGCGCTAGTGCTGGTGCACTTCGGCGGCGGTAGTGCCGGCGAGCTGCTGGCGGTTGCCGAGCGCATCGTCGAGCGGGTCCAGGCCCGCTTCGGCGTCTCGCTCGAGCGCGAGCCCCGGCTGGCCTGAGCGCACGTCGCCATCTGAATGGCTCCGTATGAAAATGGCCCGCGCAGGTGAACTGCGCGGGCCATTTGGCCTGGGCCGGGGCTGGATCAGCCCTGGCTGCCTTTCTGCCCCTCTTGCTCGCGACGGCGAATTTCGCGCGGATCGTTATGCGCGCGGCGCCGACGCCGTGAGGCCGCCTGCGATTGGGCCGGTTCCGCCGGTTCGCCGCTCGTCTCGGGCTTCTTGGCCTCCGTTCCGGACTGTTCCGGCTTGGGCGTCTCGGTCTTCGCCGCCTCGGCGGGCGTCTCCGCCGGCTTGGGCGCGTCGGCCTTGGGCGTCTCGGCCTTGGGCGTCTCGGCCTTCGCCGTCTCGACGGGCGTCTCCACCGGCTTGGGCGCATCGGCCTTGGGCGTCTCGGCAGGCTTCTCCGCCGGCTTGGGCGCATCGGCCTTGGGCGTCTCGGCAGGCTTCTCCGCCGGCTTGGGCGCGTCGGCCTTGGGCGTCTCGTCCTTGGGCTGGTTGGCCTTGGCCGGCTCGGCAGGCTTCTCCACCGGCTTGGGTGCATCGGCCTTGGGCTGCTCGGCCTTCGCCGGCTCGGCGGGCGTCTCCACCGGCTTGGGTGCATCGGCCTTGGGCTGCTCGGCCTTGGCCGGCTCGACGGGCGTCTCCGCCGGCTTGGGCGCATCGGCCTTGGGCTGCTCGGCCTTGGCCGGCTCGGCGGGCGTCTCCACCGGCTTGGGTGCATCGGCCTTGGGCGTCTCGGCCTTCGCCGGCTCGGCGGGCGTCTCCATCGGCTTGGGTGCATCGGCCTTGGGCGTCTCGGCCTTCACCGGCTCGGCGGGCTTCTCCACCGGCTTGGGCGCATCGGCCTTGGGCGTCTCGGCCTTCGCTGGCTCGGTGGGCGTCGGCTGCGGCCTGGACGCTTCGCCTCTGGCCTGCTCAGGCTTCCCTTCGGGCTTGGCTTGCGACTTCGGCTGCTCGGCCTTCACTCCTTCGACGGGGGCCTGCTCCGACGGCTCGCTCTTGCTTGGTTCGGCCTGCTCGCCCGCTTGCAGGCGCTTCTGCTCGGCCTCGGCCTGCGGGTTGATGGCGTGCTGGCGCGAGCGGTTGCGCGGGTTGTTGCGCGTGCGCTTGGGCTTGCCATCGTCCGTCTTGGCGGGCTCGACCGCTGACTCGACGGGCTTCTCCTGAGGTTCGGCCTTCTGACGGCGGGGTGCCTCGTCACGGCTGCGGGGCTTGTTGCCCTGGCGACCCTCTTCGCCAGCCTGGGACCTGTCGGCACGGGCCTGGTTGCGGCCGCGGCCGCTACGGCCTTCCCCGCGGCCGGCAGCAGCGTCCTGGCGTGCCTCCTGGCGGGAGTCACTGCGGGCACTCTCCTGCTGGCGAGCCTGGCCGCGTTGGCTACGACCGTCGTCCTGGGCGTCGCTGCGCGAACGCCGCCGCTGGCGACCGTTGCGCTCGCCACGCTCTTCGTCGCCGCTACGGGCCGGCGATGACGCGGTCGGCTTGCGGGTTTCGGTCGGCGTGGCGGTATCGCTCTCGGTACCGCCGAGCAGCTTGCTGACGCCTTTGAGCAGCCGGCCGAGCACGCCGGCGGCGGGAGCGGCAGCGGCAGCGGCAGCCGGAGGAGCGGGCGGCGGCGGGGCTTGCTCCTGTTGCAGGGAGGCCGGCGCCGGCTCGTTGTGGATCACCGTCTTGACCGCCGCCTCGGTGCGGGCGACCGGCTTGGCGATGCTCATGTCCGGCTCCTTGCCGATCTCGGTATGCACCGAGAGCTCGAAGCTGGACTTGTCCTGGTCGCCTTCCTCCTCGATATGGTCGTCACGCAGGCGCTGCACGTCGTAGTGCGGCGTGTCCATGTCGGGGTTGGGCAGCACCAGAACGCGCACGCCCTGGCGCTTCTCGATATCGGCGAGCACCGCACGCTTCTCGTTGAGCAGGTAGGTGGCCACCGGCACCGGCAGAATGGCGCGGATCTGGGCGCTGCGCTCCTTCATCGCCTCCTCTTCGATCAGGCGCATGATCGACAGCGACAGCGAGCGTACGTCGCGGATGGTGCCCTGGCCGTTGCAGCGCGGGCAGACCACGCCGCTGGTCTCGCCGAGAGAGGGGCGCAGCCGCTGGCGCGACATCTCCATCAGGCCGAAGCGCGAGATGCGGCCGATCTGGACCCGGGCGCGATCGAGCTTGAGCGCGTCGCGCATGCGGTTCTCGACCTCGCGCTGGTTGCGCGCCGGGCTCATGTCGATGAAGTCGATCACCACCAGGCCGCCGATGTCGCGCAGGCGCAGCTGGCGAGCTATCTCGTCGGCCGCCTCGAGGTTGGTCTGAAGCGCGGTCTCCTCGATGTCGCTGCCACGGGTGGCGCGCGCCGAGTTGATGTCGATGGAGACCAGGGCCTCGGTGTGGTCGATAACGATGGAACCGCCGGAGGGCAGCTTCACTTCGCGCTCGTAGGCAGTCTCGATCTGGGATTCGATCTGGAAGCGCGAGAACAGCGGGACTTCGTCGGCGTAGAGCTTGATCTTCTGCTGGTACGAGGGCATGACCTGGCGAATGAAGGCCAGGGCGCGCTGGTGTACCGTCGGATCATCGATGAGAACCTCGCCGATGTCCTGACGCAGGTAGTCGCGCATGGCGCGGATGATGACGTCCGACTCGCGGTAGATCAGGAACGGCGCGGGGCGCTTGCCGGCCTCCTCGGTGATCGACTCCCATACCTGCACGAGGTAGTTGAGGTCCCACTGCAGCTCCTCGCTGCTGCGACCGATGCCGGCGGTGCGCACGATCACGCCCATCTTCTCCGGCACGGTGAGCTGGCCCATCGCCTCCTTGAGCTGGGTGCGTTCGTCGCCCTCGATGCGTCGAGAGATACCGCCGGCACGGGGGTTGTTGGGCATCAGCACGAGGAAGCGGCCGGCCAGGCTGATGAAGGTGGTCAGCGCTGCCCCCTTGTTGCCGCGCTCCTCCTTGTCGACCTGAACGATGACTTCCTGGCCTTCCTTGAGCACCTCCTTGATGCTGGGGCGTCCCGACGTCTCCTTCAGGAAGTACTCGCGGGAGATCTCCTTGAGCGGGAGGAAGCCGTGACGATCGGCCCCGAAGTCGACGAAGGCGGCTTCGAGGGAGGGCTCGACGCGGGTGATCTTGCCGCGATAGATATTGGCTTTCTTTTGCTCCCTGGCACCCGATTCGATGTCCAGGTCGTATAGGCGTTGTCCATCTACCAGCGCGACGCGCAGCTCTTCGGGCTGGGTCGCATTGATGAGCATCCGTTTCATGTTGTCTCGCAAACTGGACGCGCCGGTAGGCTTCGAAGAAGGCGAACCTCTGGGTGCTGCGTGCTTGTGCTCAGCGCATGTCGCGGATGCGCAGTGGCGCCCGATCGTACCGGTACCCGAAGCGGGCCCGGCACGACATGATCATGTTGAGTACGTGGCGGAGGCAGGACATGTCTCGGTGGGGCTTCTCCCATCCGGCCCTGCGGTCACCGCCAGACACCTGGCATTCATCGATTCGCCAACGCCGGCCACCGGCACGATGTGGAACGATTCCCGTGGCCACCGCTCGCCTGTGTCGCGAGTCGGGTCCGGGCGTGGCGTCACTGCTTGTCTTCTTTACTTGCTGCTATCACTCGTCGGCGGCGGGACCTGCGGTAAGGGAGTCGTCGCCGCCCGATTTCGTCGCTCCGGCCTGCGTGTCTGTCGTGCAGGCGCCATGGGACCGAAGGGATCCATCCGAGCGAGCTGGCAATATAGCAGTATTGCCCAGGCGCAGCAATTGGCGCAGTGCATCGACGAGTGCGTTAGAATGCTGCCTCACAACAGATTTTCAGCAGGAGAGTCATGGCCGAGGGTCGCGACGTACAGTGGGTGGAAGTGGGCGAGGGCCAGTCGGGCCAGCGGGTCGACAACTTCCTGATAACACGCCTGAAGGGCGTGCCGCGAACGCTGGTCTACCGCATCGTGCGCAAGGGCGAGGTGCGGGTGAACAAGAAGCGCGTGAAGGCCGACTACCGCCTGCAGGTGGGCGACATGGTACGGATCCCGCCGCTCAAGCTGGCCCCGCGCGAGGCCGTCAAGCAGGTCAGCGAAGGGTTGCGCAACCTGCTCGCCGGCAGCGTGCTGGTGGAGGGGCCAGGCTGGCTGGTGCTCAACAAGCCGGCCGGGCTTCCCGTGCACGGCGGCAGCGGGGTCAAGATCGGCCTGATCGAGGCGCTGCGCCAGGTACGAGAGGACCTCGACTTCCTCGAGCTGGTCCATCGCCTCGACCGCGACACCTCGGGCTGCCTGCTGCTGGCCAAGTCGCGGCCGGCGCTGCTGACGCTCAACGAGGCGCTCAAGCGCCACCAGATGGACAAGCGCTATCTGGCGCTGGTGGCGGGGCGCTGGCCGGCGCGCCGCGAGTTCGTCAGCGCGCGTCTCGATCGCTACGATGCCGGCAACGGTGAGCGCCGGGTGCGCGTGGATGCCGCCGGCAAGGTGGCGCGTACCCGCTTTGCCGTGCGCGAAGCGCTGCCCAGGGCCACGCTGATCGAGGCCGAGCCGGTCACCGGGCGCACGCATCAGATTCGCGTGCATGCCGCCCATGCCGGTCATCCCCTGCTCGGCGACGACAAGTACGGCTCCCGCGAAGGCGAGGCGCTGGCGCGGCACCTGGGCCTGGCGCGCCTGTTCCTGCACGCCGAGTCGCTGACCTTCCCTGAGCCCGGCAGTGGACGGCCGGTGCAAATCCGTGCGCCGTTACCCGACGAGCTCGAGACGGCGCTGGCGCAAGCCCGCGGCAGCCGCTGAGTCCGAGCCGCCATGGGAATCACGACCGGAGCCGCTATGCGCTATCGACTGGTGATCTTCGACTGGGACGGCACCCTGATGGATTCCGCCGCCCGTATCGTTGCCTGCATGCAGGCGGCGGCCCGCGATGCCGGCTGGGGGCACCTCGAGGAGGCGGCGGTGCGCGACATCATCGGCCTGGGGCTGCCCGAGGCCATCGACCGGCTGTGCCCGGGCATCGATGCCGAGCGCTTCGAGCTCCTGCGCAGCCGCTACGCCCATCACTTCGTCGAGGGTAATCGCACGCCGATGCCTTTCTTCGCTGGTGTCGAAGCCGGCATCGCCACGCTGCGTGAGCCGCGGGCGAGACGCCTGGCGGTGGCCACCGGCAAGAGCCGGCGTGGGCTCGAACGTGTCTTCCGCGAGAGCGGCAGCGGCGGCTGGTTCCATGCTAGCCGCACCGCCGACGAGACCCGTTCCAAGCCGCACCCCCAGATGCTCGAGGAGCTGCTGGTCGAGCTCGACGTGCCTGTCGAGGAGGCGGTGATGGTGGGGGATACCGAGTACGACATGGAGATGGCTCGCGCCCTGGGGATGGACCGGGTGGCGGTGACCTGGGGGGTCCATGCCCCGGAGCGATTGGCGGCGAGCCGTCCCGTCTATACTGCCCAGGCGGTAACCGAGCTGTTCGACTGGCTGAACCGATAGCAGGCGAGAGGGAAGACGACCCGATGAGCGATGACAAGCGTCAGGATGAGGGCAGGCATGATCGCGACGAAGATCGCTGGACCCAAGGGCCGGAGTTGACGCCTGAGCAGGCGCGTCGCGAGCGACAGGCGGGGAGCGAGGAGCCGGTGCCGCCGGCGGAGAGCGCCGAAGCGCTGCGGGAGCGTCAGCGACTGGCGCAGCTGGAGATGCTCGACCGCTGGGTCGACGGGGTGTTGGTCGAGCAGCGCCGCTCGCGGCGCTGGAAGCTGTTCTTCCGCTTCTTCTTCATCGTGCTGATCCTGGCATCGTTGGCCGCTATCTTCTATGGCGTGTTCGGGGACCCGACGTCGGAGCCGGAGCGACAGCACCTGGGGGTGGTCAAGGTGGAGGGTGTGATCGACAGCGAGTCGCCGGCCAGCGCAGAGCGCATCATCGAGGGCCTCAATCGGGCCTGGGACTCGCCCAATGCCGCCGCCGTGGTGCTGCACATCAACAGCCCCGGGGGCAGTCCGGTGCAGTCCCAGCGTGTCTACAACGAGATCCTGCGCCTGCGCGAGGAGGGCGACAAACCGATCATCGCCGTCATCGAGGACGTCGGCGCCAGCGGTGCGTACTACATGGCAGCGGCGGCCGACGAGATCGTGGCGGCCCCGGCCAGCCTGGTGGGGTCGATCGGTGTGATCTTTGCCAGTTTCGGCTTCGAGGAGGCGATCGAGCGCCTCGGCATCGAGCGGCGCATCTACGTCAGCGGCGAGAACAAGGACTTCCTCGATCCTTTCTCCGAGGTGGATCCGGAGGTGCGCGACTTCTGGCAGGGGGTCATGGATATTACCCATGGCCAGTTCATCGAGGCCGTGCGCCAGGGGCGCGGTGAGCGCCTGGTCGAGGACGAGCGGCTCTTCAGCGGCCTGGTCTGGAGCGGGCAGCAGGCCCTGGAGCTGGGGCTGATCGACGGCATCAGCAGCCTCGATGCCCTGAGCCGCGAGCTGTTCGGCGAGCTTCGATTGCACAATTACACGCCGCGACTGGATCCCTTCGAGCGCCTGAGCCGCCAGTTCGGGCGGGTCGCTGCCGAGTGGGCGGGGCTGCCCTCCAGCCGCGCGCCGGTACGCTATCAGTTGCCTTGAGCACCCAACGGGTCGAGGCCCGCTTCGCGTAGCAGCTGGCACAGCCGAATCAGCGGCAGGCCGATCAGCGTATTGGGGTCGTCGCCCTCGAGCTTCTCGAACAGGGCGATGCCGAGTCCCTCCATGCGAAAGCTGCCGGCGCTGTCGAGCGGCTGCTCGCGCTCCACGTAGCGGGCGATCTCCGCGTCGCTGAGCCGGCGAAAGCATGCGTCGTAGCGCTCGTGGCAGACCCAGTGGCGCGCGTTGCGCGTATCGATAAGCGCCAATCCGGTGAAAAAGGTCACCCGGTGGCCGGAGAAGCGCGCCAGCTGTGCCCGGGCCGTGGCCTCGTCACCGGGCTTGCCGAGGATGTCGCCGTCGAAGGTGGCGACCTGGTCGGAGCCGATCACCAGGTGGTCGGGATACTCCTCGGCCACCCGGCTGGCCTTGGCCAGCGCCAGGCGGTGTACCAGGGGCTCGGGTGCTTCGCCGGGGTGCGGTGTCTCGTCGATGTCGGGGCTGGCCCAGGCGTAGGGCAGCCCCAGGCGGTCGAGGAGTTGGCGGCGCCAGCGGGAGCCGGAAGCGAGAACGAGTCGAGGCATGAAGCCCTCCTGCAGTGCGTGGTAAGAAGAGGCGTTCGGGGGTCGGGCAGGCGGGTAGTGTAACTTGTTGAGAGGGCGTCTTTGACAGGGGCTGGGGGAGTGCCTATCATTGCGCGCCTATGTTGACCTCACGACTTCCCAACAGGGTCGAGCCCTATCGGCTCGCCGCTCGTGGCGAAAGCCTCTCCGGCCTGATGGCGCTCGACCAGTTCGAGCGCCTGGCCGAGCAGGTCGGTGCCCAGGCGGGCGACTGCCAGGTGTGGCTCGATTTCGGCATCGATGCCCAGGGCCGCCGCGAGATTCGCGGTCGCCTCGAGGCCGAGCTGCAGCTGCCTTGCCGGCGCTGCCTCGAACCCATGGCGCAGCATGTCGAGAGCGAATTCCTGCTGGGCATGGTCTCGAGCGATGCGCTGGCGGCAGAGCTGCCGAGCACCCACGAGCCGGTGCTGGTGGAAAACGAACAGCTGAACCTGCTGGCGGTGGTCGAGGATGAACTGATCCTCAGCTTGCCCCAGGTGGTTTACCACGACGAGGCGCATTGCCGCGTCTCGCGCGACCAGCTGAGCAGCGGCGAGGAGGCCGAATCGAGCGAGCCGACTCCCGCGAGTCCTTTCGAGGTGCTGCGTCACCTCAAGGGCAAATCCTGATTGTTTATCGTCTCACTTCGGAGTGACACCCATGGCAGTTCAACAGAATCGTAAGACCCGTTCCAAGCGCGGCATGCGCCGCAGCCATGACGCCCTGAGTGCGCCGACCCTGTCCCAGGACAAGGAAACCGGTACCACTCACCTGCGCCATCACGTCTCTCCTGACGGTTTCTACCGTGGTCGCAAGGTGGTCGACGCCTGAGTCGACTCGTCGTCGATGACCGTCGGCACTTGAACGTGCGGATTGCCATCGATGCGATGGGCGGAGACGCCGGCCCCGCCGTGGCCGTACATGGTGCGGCCGCTGCCGTCCAGGCCTGGCCGGGGTTGGCGATCGACCTATTCGGTCCGGGCGACCAGCTGTCAAGCGCGCTCGAGAATCTGCCGCGGCATCTCGCCGCGGCCGGTTCGCATCTGTCCGTTCACCATGCGCCGGGCGTGATTCACCCGAATCAGCGGCCCTCCGACGCGCTCAGGCGGGGCGACGATACCAGCATGGCGCGGATGCTCGCCCATGTGGCCAGTCGCGATGCCGCCGCCGGTGTCAGTGCCGGCAATACCGGCGCCCTGATGGCCTTGGCCCGGCGAGCGTTGGGGACCGTGGCGGACATTCCGCGCCCGGCCATCTGCACGGCCATCCCCACCCGTGGCGACGGGCGCTGCTATCTGCTGGACCTCGGCGCCAACGTAGACGTCAGCGCGGAGCGGCTGGTGGACTTCGCCCGCATGGGTGAAGTCATGGCGCGTCATGTGGATGGTCTCGCCGCTCCCAGGGTGGCGCTGCTCAACGTGGGCAGCGAAGGCACCAAGGGCAGCGAGACGGTGCGTCAGGCGGATGCGCTGCTGGATGCGCTTGGCTCACTGAACTATATCGGTTTCATCGAGGGGGACGGCATCTTTGCCGGCTCCGCCGATGTGGTGGTGTGCGATGGTTTCGTCGGTAATGCGGTGCTCAAGGCCAGTGAAGGATTGGCGCGCATGTTGATCGAGCGTGTTCAGACGACCTTCGAGTCGCACTGGAGCAGCCGCCTGGTCGGTGTGCTGGCGAGGCCGGCGCTGCGCCGGCTGAAAAACGAGCTCGATCCGGTGCGCTACAATGGCGCCAGCCTGCTGGGGCTCGACGGCATCGTCATCAAGAGCCACGGCAGCGCCGATGTCACCGGCTTCTCCTATGCCGTGTCGCGGGCCGTGCAGGAGGTCGACCGCGGCTTGCCGGGGCGGCTCGCCATGGAGCTGGGTACCCGGTGTGACAGCACTCAACAAGAGCAATGGTGAATGACATGACTCAACCCCTTGCCCTCGTCTTTCCCGGGCAGGGCTCCCAGCAGGTGGGCATGCTGCGGGAGCTGGCGGAACGCTACAGCGTCGTGCGCACGACCTTCGAGGAGGCCGCCGATGCTCTGGGTTACGACCTGTGGAAGGTGGTCCAGGAGGGGCCCGGCGAGGCTCTCAACGCGACCGCCTGTACCCAGCCGGCACTGTTGACCGCCAGCGTGGCCATCTGGCGCGTCTGGCAGGAGCTGGAGGGACCGCGCCCAGGCGCCATGGCGGGTCATAGCCTGGGAGAATACAGCGCCATGGTGTGTGCCGGTGTCATGGGCTTCGCCGATGGCGTGCGCCTGGTGCGCCTGCGCGGCGAGGCGATGCAGGAAGCGGTGCCGGTCGGTCGTGGCGCCATGGCGGCCATCCTGGGGCTCGAGGATGCCACCGTTGAAACGGCCTGCGCCGAGGCCGCGCAGAATGAGGTGGTGGCGGCGGTGAACTACAATGCCCCGGGGCAGGTGGTGATCGCCGGCGACAAGGCCGCCGTGGAGCGGGCCATTGCCCTGTGCCAGGAGGCAGGAGCCAAGCGTGCCATGCCGCTGCCGGTGTCGGTGCCTTCGCACTGCGCCCTGATGCGTCCGGCCGCCGAACGGCTCAAGGCCGCCATGGCCGATCTCGACATGCGTCCGCCGCGCTATACCGTCTACCAGAACGTCGATGCCCAGGCGCATGCCGATGTCGAGACCCTGCGCACGCGCCTGGTCGAGCAGCTCTATCAGCCGGTGCGCTGGACCGCCTGCGTCGAGGCGATGGAGGCAGCGGGTGCCTCGGTCTTCATCGAGTGCGGGCCGGGCAAGGTGCTCACCGGCCTCGGCAAGCGCATTGCCAAGGGCAGCAAGGGGCTGGCGGTCAACGATCCCGACAGCCTCGAGGCGGCGCTTGGCCTGGCGCGTGAGGCGGTCGGCCAGTAAGGCACGGCCGGCCCATACAACGAGGGGCATCGAGCCCCAGGACCCAACAGCAGTCGGAGCGGGAACAGGTTATGTCCAGCGAACGCAGAATCGCCCTGGTGACCGGCGCCAGCCGCGGCATCGGTCAGGCCATTGCCCATGAGCTTGGCCGTCAGGGGCGCGTGGTGATCGGCACGGCCACCACGGAGTCGGGTGCGGCCAGGATCGACGAGGACCTGCGTGCCAACGGTATCGAGGGCGCCGGCAGGGCGCTCGACGTGACCGACCAGGCCAGTGTCGATGCGCTGGTCAAGGCCATCACCGAGGAGTTCGGGGCACCCACCATCCTGGTCAACAACGCCGGCATCACGCGGGACAACCTGCTGATGCGCATGAAGGAAGACGAGTGGGATGCGGTGCTCGACACCAACCTCAAGTCGGTCTATCGCGTCACCAAGGCGTGCCTGCGCGGCATGACCAAGGCCCGCTTCGGCCGTATCGTCAGCATCAGCTCGGTCGTGGCGACCATGGGCAATCTCGGCCAGACCAACTATGCTGCCGCGAAGGCAGGGATGGAGGGGTTCACTCGCGCCCTGGCGCGTGAGGTGGCGTCTCGGGCCATCACCGTCAATGCGGTGGCGCCGGGCTTCATTGCCACCGACATGACGCGGGCGCTGCCCGAAGAGCAGCATCAGGCGCTGCTGACCCAGATTCCGCTGGCGCGCCTCGGCGAGCCCGGGGAGATTGCGGCTGCCGTCGGTTTCCTGGCAAGCGACGCCGCTGGCTACATCACCGGCGAGACGCTGCAGGTCAACGGCGGCATGAACATGCGTTGAAGCCCCCGCGGGTCGGTGGTTGCGCCGACGGGGGGGCGTCTATAAACTACCCCGCAGCTTGAGTTTGCGGACCAAACGGCTGGTCATCTGAACGGCTAACTTGAACGACTGGAGTACGTATAATGAGCACCATCGAAGAGCGCGTGAAGAAGGTTGTGGCCGAGCGCCTGAACGTCAAGGAAGAGGACATCCAGAACAGCTCCTCCTTCACCGAGGACCTGGGCGCCGATTCCCTGGACACCGTCGAGCTGGTCATGGCGCTCGAAGAGGAATTCGATACCGAAATCCCCGATGAAGAAGCCGAGAAGATCACCACCGTTCAGGAAGCCATCGATTACGTCAACGCCCACCAGTAAGGGCGCGGTCGTCACCGCTTGCTGAGGTGAAGGGCCCTGCGAGGGCCCTGGAAAAGCCGTCCTGAGTCCCAGGGCGGCTTTTTGCTTTGTGTCGAGCCGTGGCTGCCCAAGCGAGGAGCATGTCCGGTATAATGCGCGCAATGACGGCCCTGGAGAAGGGCCGTGTCATCAAGGTTGTCTGGAGGATTTCTGATGGCTCGTAGAGTTGTGGTGACCGGGCTGGGGCTGGTCACGCCGGTGGGCAACACCGTCGAGGAGAGCTGGGAGAACATCCTGGCCGGCAACAGCGGTATTGCCCCTATCGAGCATTTCGATGCTGCCGGCTTCAACACTCGCTTCGGCGGTTCGGTCAAGAACTTCGACATCAGCCCGTACCTGAACCCGAAAGATGCGCGCAAGATGGACCTGTTCATCCAGTACGGCGTGGCGGCGGGAGCGCAGGCCATCCGGGATGCCGGCATCGAGTGCACCGAAGAGAACGCCGAGCGTATCGGCGTGGCGATCGGTTCCGGCATCGGCGGGCTGCCGATGATCGAACAGAACCACAACGCGATGCACAAGGGGGGGGCGCGTCGGATCTCGCCCTTCTTCGTGCCGGGATCCATCATCAACATGATCTCCGGCAACCTGGCCATCCAGCACGGCTTCCGCGGGCCCAACATCGCCATCACCACGGCCTGCACCACCGGCACCCACAACATCGGCTACAGTGCCCGCACCATCGCCTACGGCGATGCCGACGTGATGATCTGCGGCGGGGCCGAGATGGCCACCACGCCGCTGGGGCTGGGCGGGTTCTCCGCCGCTCGGGCGCTGTCGACCCGCAACGACGACCCCCAGGCCGCCAGTCGCCCCTGGGACCGCGACCGTGACGGCTTCGTGCTGTCTGACGGCGCGGGTATCCTGGTGCTGGAGGAGTACGAGCACGCCAAGGCGCGCGGGGCGCGGATCTATGCCGAGCTGACCGGCTTCGGCATGAGCGACGACGCCTACCACATGACCGCGCCGCCCGAGGACGGCAGCGGGGCGGCACTCTCCATGCGCAATGCCATCCGCGATGCGCGCATCGACCCCGCCCAGGTCGACTACATCAATGCGCATGGCACCTCGACGCCGGCGGGCGACCTGGCCGAGAGCCGAGCGGTCCGCAAGGTGATGGGCGAGGCGGCCAACTCGGTGGCGGTGAGTTCCACCAAGTCCATGATCGGCCATCTGCTGGGGGCCGCCGGCGCCGTCGAGGCGGTGTTCTGCATCCTGGCGATTCGTGACCAGGTGGCGCCACCGACGATCAACCTGGACAATCCCCAGGAGGGCTGCGACCTGGATTACGTGCCGCATACTGCGCGCGAGATGAAGATCGACGTGGCGCTGTCCAATTCGTTCGGCTTCGGTGGCACCAACGGGACCCTGGTCTTCTCCCGGCTGCGCTGAGCCGGGCTGTCGAGGGCGTGACATGACCCGGTCGCTATCGGATACGCCGATTGCCGCCGACGATCGCGGCCTGGCCTATGGCGACGGGCTGTTCGAGACCGTGCTGGTGCGCGATGGTGAACCCCAGCTGTGGCCGCAGCACATGGCCCGCCTGGCCAGGGGGTGCCGTGCCCTGGGCATTCCCATGCCCGCTGCCGCCGAACTCGACGGCCTGCCCGGCCAGGCGGGGGCCGGCCTCATGGTGCTCAAGCTGATCGTGACCCGAGGCAGTGGAGGCCGAGGCTACCTTCCCCCGTCACCGGCCGAGCCGCGCTTGCTGTGGCAGCTGTCCCGCTTCGCACCCCAGGTAGAGCGCTGGGAGGCGGGCGTGCGGGTGCGGCATTGCCGTTTGCAGTTGGGCATCCAGCCAGCGCTCGCGGGGCTCAAGCACCTCAATCGGCTCGAGAACGTACTGGCACGCAGCGAGTGGGACGACCCCGAGGTGGCCGAAGGGCTGCTCTGCGACAGCCAGGGGAGCCTGGTCGAAGCCACCTGCATGAACCTGTTCTGGCAGCGCCGGGGGCGCCTGGAGACGCCGCGGCTGGACGGTAGCGGCGTGGCCGGAACGCTGCGTGCGGCCCTGATGGAGCGCCTGCCGATCACGGAGGTCGTCGCGGGGCCGGAGGTGCTGGCCGAAGCCGAGGCCGTGTGGCTCGGCAATTCGCTCCAGGGGCTCTGGCCCGTGATACGTCTCGATACCGCCGATGGCGCCATGCAGCGGTGTTGGACGCTGGCCGGCCTCCGCCGCGACATCCAGCGCGAGGCCCATGAGCTGCTGGGATACCCGGCCGAATTTGGGCATTGAGCTGCGCGGCTGGGCATGCGAAGCGAGATTCGCCGGCCTGGTTCCGCGGACGGAATGTACTGGGCAATGAAGAGTGGGCAACGAGGAAGACGCATGCTGCGTTTGGTGAAGTTTCTGGTGGTGTTGGCCCTCCTGGCCGCCGTGGCGGCCTTCGCCGGCTATCGCTATTGGCAGAGCCGGCTCGAGGCGCCCATTGCGGTGGAGGAGGAGACCCTCTACGAGGTGCCGCGCGGGGCGGGGTACAACCGGGTGATCGCGGATCTGGCGGCACGCGGTGCGATCGAGGACGAGTGGGCGTTTCGCCTGTTGACGCGGATCGAGCCCGAGGCGATCCCCCAGCTGCGCACCGGCGAGTACATGCTCGAGCCGGGCATGAGCGGGCGCGAGCTGATCGAGCTGCTCGGCAGCGATCGCGTCGTCACCTACCCGTTGACCATCCCCGAAGGTTGGACCTTCCGCCAGATGCGCGCCCGACTCGATGCCGCCGCCAAGCTCGAGAACCGTACCGCGGATCTTAGCGATGAAGAGATCATGGCGCTGCTCGAGCGCGAGGGACGGCACCCCGAGGGCTGGTTCTTCCCCGATACCTATCGCTACCACAAGGGCATGAGCGACGTGGATATCCTGCGCCAGGCGCTTGCACGCATGGAGCAAGTGCTGGACGAGGTCTGGGAGGCGCGTAGCGACAACCTGCCCATCGAGACGCCCTACGAGGCGCTGATCATGGCCTCGCTGATCGAGCGCGAGACCGGCGCTCCCGAGGAGCGTCGCGAAATCGCCGGTGTCTTCAAGCGGCGCCTGGAGCGCGGCATGCGCCTGCAGACCGACCCTACCGTGATCTATGGCATGGGCGAGCGCTACGAAGGACGCATCACCCGCGCCGACCTGCAGGAATCGACCCCATACAACACCTATACCATCGACGGAATGCCGCCAACGCCCATCGCCATGCCGGGGCGCGCCTCGCTCGAGGCCGCCGTCGACCCGCTGCCCGGCGAGACCCTTTACTTCGTTTCGCGGGGCGACGGTACGCACCATTTCTCACGTACGCTGCGCGAACACAACAATGCCGTGAACCGCTACATCCGCAACCGTTGAGCGGCCGGACGCACAGGAGCCCCGATGCAACAGCGTGGACGATTCATCACCCTGGAAGGCGGCGAGGGAGTCGGCAAGTCGACCAACCTGGCGTGGGTGGCTCAATGGTTGACGGCGCATGGCGTCGAGGTGGTGCGCACCCGGGAGCCGGGAGGTACGCCGCGAGCCGAAGCCATTCGTGAACTGCTGCTCTCACCGCAAGCCGACGAGCCGCTCGACGCCGATGCCGAGCTGCTGCTGGTGTTCGCCGCTCGCGCTCAGCACCTGGCGCAGCGTATTCGCCCGGCGCTCGCCCGCGGCGCCTGGGTGCTCTGCGATCGTTTCACCGATGCCACCTTCGCCTACCAGGGCGGGGGACGTGGCATCGACCCGGCACGTATCGCCGAACTGGAGCGCTTCGTGCAGCAGGGCCTAGAGCCGGACCTGACGCTGCTGCTCGATATGCCGGTGGACGCGGCCCAGCGGCGCCTGCAGGGCCGTTTGGCAGCTGGCGGCCATACCCGCGATCGTTTCGAGCAGGAGCATTCCGCCTTCTTCGAGGCCGTGCGTGGCGTCTACCTGGCACGGGCCAGGGCGGCGCCCCGACGGGTGGCGGTCATCGATGCCGACGCCCCCTTGGAAACCGTGCAGGCGCGCCTTTCGGCATGCCTGGAAGAGCGAGTGAGGGAGTGGCTGTGAGCGAGCCCTCCCTGCCGATCCCGCTGCCGTGGCACGAGCCGTTGTGGCGTCGGTTCCTGGCGCTGTACCGTGGCGCTCGGCTGCCTCATGCGTTGTTGCTCTCGGGGCCGCATGGCGTCGGCAAGCAGCGCTTCGCCGATGCCCTGGTCGCACAGCTCCTGTGCACCTCGCCGGGCGAGGTGGCCTGCGGCCAGTGCCACGGCTGCCGCATGCTGGCGTCCGGCTATCATCCCGACCTGCTGCGCGTGTCGCCTGATGAGGGCAAGCGGCAGATCCGTATCGACCCCATTCGCGAGGTCAACGCCTTCGTCGCCCAGACGGCCCAGCAGGGCGGCCATCGCGTGATCGTGCTGTCGCCGGCCGAGGCGATGAACGTGGCCGCCGCCAACGCCTTGCTCAAGAGCCTGGAGGAGCCGGGGGAGCGCACCCAGTTCGTGCTGCTGGCGGACGTGCCCTCGCGCATGCTGGCCACCATTCGCTCGCGCTGCCAGCACTGGAGCCTGCCGTCGCCTTCACCCGAGCATAGCCTGGCGTGGCTGGGCGAGCAGCTGGGCAGTCGTGAGGAAGCCGCGTTCTGGTACCGGGTCTCGGGCGGCCTGCCGCTGCTGGCGGTCGAGCTGGCGACCCCCGACTCCCGGGCGCTGCGCAACCAGTTGCACGAGACCTTCGATGCCCTGGTGCGCGGCGCCGAGCCGGTGGCCGAGGCGGCGCGCCTCGACCGCCAGTCCCTGGAATCGATCCTGTGGTACGGTATTGCCTGGCTCGAGGATCTCATTCGCCTGGGCCTGTCGGGAGAGGCCGACGAGGTGCGCAATCCCGACCTGCTGCCGCTGTTCCGCCAGGCGGTCAAGAACGCCCGGGTGCAGGATTGGTTCCGGCTGCTGGACTTTGCCCGCGAGCAGCGCCGACTGTTGGCAGCGGGCGGCAACCCCAATCCCCAGCTGGTCCTCGAGGCCTGGCTGGTCCGCTGGTCGACCCTGCTGCGCTCCTGAGCGGGGCGAAAGGGAGGAGCACTCATGGCGCCGCAGAAGGCCCTGTCATTGACGATCCAGGACGAGCAGACGCTGCTCTCCGCCTATATGCCGCTGCTGGAGCGGGGCGGCATCTTCGTGCCCACTCGCGAGCGCTACGAGCTGGGCCAGGAGGTCTATCTGCTGCTGACCCTGCCCGGCGAGAGCGAGCGGGTCCCGGTGACCGGCCAGGTCGTCTGGGTCTCGCCCGATGGCGTGGCGGGGCGGCGGGTGCCGGGTATCGGTATCCACTTCAGCCCCGAGGACCACGGCGTGCGAGACCGCATCGAGACCCTGCTGGCCGGGCAACTGGACAAGGGCGCCCCGACCTATACCCTGTGAGCGGACAGCACTGCGTTCCGCGCCATACACCTGACGAGTTTCCCCCTGCATGTTTGTCGATTCGCACTGCCACCTCGACCGCCTCGACCCCGCCACTCACGAGGGCAGCCTCGCCGCCGCCCTGCAGGCGGCCCGGGCTCGCGACGTACGCCAGTTCCTGGCCGTCGCCGTGACGCTGGACGACGTGCCGACGCTGGCCGGGATCGCCCGGGAGCACGCCGACGTGGCGATTTCCGCCGGCGTGCATCCGCTGCATCTGCTCGACTGCGAACCCGAGCTCGAGAGCATCAAGGAGACCGCCGAGCGTTTCGGAGTCGTGGCCATCGGCGAGTGCGGCCTGGACTACCATTATCTCGACAAGGCGCCCGAGCGCGTGCCGTCGCGGGAGATCCAGCGTGAACGCTTCCGCCGCCAGCTGGTCGCCGCCACCGAGCTCGAGCTGCCGGTGATCGTGCATACCCGCGACGCCCGCGAGGACACCCTGGCGCTGATTCGCGAGCACAGCGACCCGGCCATCGGCGGGGTGCTGCACTGTTTCACCGAGGACCTCGAGATGGCACGGGAGGCAGTGCGCCACGGTTTCTACATCTCGCTGTCGGGTATCGTCACCTTCCGCAACGCCGAGTCACTGCGCGAGGTGGCTCGCCGGGTGCCGCTCGACCGCCTGCTGATCGAGACCGACAGCCCCTACCTGGCACCGGTGCCGCATCGCGGCCGGCCCAACGAGCCGGCCTGGGTGGTGGAAGTGGCGCATTGCATCGCCGGCGAGCGCGGCATCAGCGTCGAGGAGGTGGCCATGCAGACCACGGCCAATTTCTACCGGCTGTTTCGTCACGCCGCTCCCGAGGTGTCCGCCGAGACACGAGAGGTGTTGGCGCGGGCCGGTCTGGTATAGCCGGAAAACGACGAAATATCGGGGGCAAGCATGAATCTGGATCCGCTGCTCAACCATGTAGTAGCCGATGGTGCCATTCCGCCAGTGGACCGCTGGCAGCCGACCCAGACAGGGGAAATGGATCTGGAAATCGCCGCCGACGGCCGCTGGTTCCATGACGGCCGCGAGATGTCACGGCCGCGCCTGGTGCGGCTGCTCTCGACGCTGCTGCGCCGAGAGGAGGACGGCCACTACTACCTGGTGACACCGGTGGAGAAGCAGCGCATCCGCGTGGTCGACCGGCCCTTTATCGTGGTCGACGCCGAGCACGACGAAGCCGCCGGCGACTGGTGGCTGACGACCCACGCCGGCGATCGCCTGCGCCTGGATGAGGAGCACCGGCTGCGCGTCAGCGCCACGCCCGATGGCGTCCTGGTGCCTGAGGTCCCGGTGCGCTTCGGCCTTGCCGCCCGCCTGGGGCGTAACGTCTACTACCGCCTGGTGGAGCACGCCGAGCAGCGGCAAGCAGAGGGTGGCGTGATCGAGCTGGGGCTTACCAGCGACGGCTGCTGGCAACCCCTGGGCGAACTGCCCGACGAGGCTTCGTGAGGCTGACGGAAGAGCAGCGTGCCGTCGTCGAGCATGGTGCCGGCCATGCGCGGGTCGCTGCCGTGGCGGGCGCCGGCAAGACCACCACCCTGGTCGCTCGCGTGCTGCACCTGCTCGAGCGCGGCGTACCGGCGAGCCGGATCCTGGTGCTGATGTTCAATCGCTCGGCGCGCGAGGATTTCCAGCGGCGGCTCGTCGAGATGGCCCCCGCCGGACAGCGCCTGCCCGACGTGCGCACTTTCCATTCGCTGGGGCATCGCCTGACCGCCAGCCTGACCCGCTGGGGGGCGCTGGCCCCGCGCCGGCTGGTGGCCGCCGACTGGCAGGTCGAGCGGCTGCTGCGCCAGGCGACCCTCGAGGTGCTGGAGGATGACGAGCGGCGCGAGCTGGCACTGGAAGCCGATACCCTGGAGGCACTGGCGCACTTCTGCGGGCTGGTGAAGGCCGAGATGGTGCCGGCGGCCACGCTGCTGGAACGGCTCGACCATGACGAGGGCTGCGAACACTTCGCTGCGGCCTTCGAACGGCTCGAGGCGCTGCTGGCCGAGCACAGCCTGATGACCTACTCGGACCTGCTCTACCGCCCCCTGCGTGCACTGGAAGCCGACCCCGGCCTGGTGCGGCGGGTCCAGGGCTTCCTCGATCAGGCGATCATCGACGAGTACCAGGACATCAACCAGGCTCAGCTGCGCCTGCTGGCGCTGCTTGCCGGCCGCCATGCCGACGTGATGGCGGTAGGGGATGCCAACCAGTGCATCTACGAGTGGCGCGGCGCCCATCCCGACACCATGCGCGAGCACTTCACCGCGACCTTCGGTGCGGCCATCGACTACCCGCTCTCGACCACCTTTCGCCATGGCCATGCGCTGGCGCTGCTGGCCAACCATGCCATTGCCGCCAACCGTCGGCGCCCCGACCAGCTGTGCCTGGCCGCGCCCGGCAACCCGAACACGGCACTGGCCATCGAGCAGGGCAGTGCGGCGCTCTTGACGACGCTCGACCGCTGGTGCCGCGCGGCAAGAACGCTCGACGAGGCATGCCTGCTGGTGCGCAGTTGGGCGCTGTCGGTTCCCGTACAGCTGCAGCTGCTGCAGGCCGGGATTCCGTTCCGCCTCTCCCGTGAGGATCGCTTCGTCTTTCGCCTGCCGCTGGTCCAGGCCCTGGCCGGCTACCTGCGTCTGGCGCGCACGCCGACCCTGCTGCACGACCCGGCGCACCTGCTGCGCCTGCTCGAGCAGCCCACGCCCTTCGTTGCCCGCGAGCGCCTCGCTGCCCTGGCGCAGCGTCTGGCGCAGACCCAGCACTATCCCGAGCGCGACGATCCCCTGCTGGCGGGCCTCAAGCCCGTGCAGCGACGCAACCTGAAGCGCCGCTGGGCGCTGCTTTGCGAGCTGCCGCGGCTCGGCGCCTGGCCGCCGGCGCGCCTGCTGGCACACATCGTCGAGGCGCTGGATGCCGAAAAGGTGCTCAAGCGTGCCGCCGCGCGTCGTGAGAAGGGCGAAGAAGACGTGCGCCTGCTCGACGTGCTGGTCGAGCAGGCCGGCGAGACACAGGACATCGACACCTTCCTCGAACTGCTCGAACGTCCCGTGGAGAATCATGCCGATGGCCTTTTGATCACCACCGTGCATGGGGCGAAGGGGCTGGAGTGGCCGCTGGTGGTGGTCGCCGGCGTCAACGAGGAGGATTTCCCGCATTACAGCCGCGACAACCCGCTCTCTCCCGAGCGCCTGGAAGAGGAGAGGCGGTTGTTCTACGTCGCCGTGACGCGGGCCCGCGAACGTCTGATGCTGCTGCACGACGGCGGCGATCATCGCCCCAGCCGCTTCCTGTCCGAGACGGCCTGGGAGGACTGTCAACACGTCGCGGCCCGGCTGGCGGAACCGGCGGCAGGCGATGCCGTCCTGGCGGTGGCGTCGCCCGGGCTGGTCTCGCGTTACCTGGCCGCCGTCGGCTACGCTGGCATCGAACTGACGCAACGGGGGCACGCGGTCGGCGAGCCGGGCGCGGCCTATGCCATACCGCCCTATCATCCCGGACAGCGGCTGCGACATGCGGTATTCGGCGAGGGAGTGGTCGTGGTGGTGGAGGGCGACCCCGCTGACCCGGTGATCGAGGTAAACTTCAAGCAGGCCGGGCGGCGTCGCTTGCTCGCCTGCCGGGCGCCCATTGAACTGCTCGCTGGCATGAAGGAGCCCACAGCGTCCATCCAAGGAGAACGCGCATGAGCCAGGTACTCATCTCGGCCAAGGAACTCGCCGATTCGCTGCAAGGCGGCCATCCCCCGCGAGTGCTCGACTGCCGCGCGCGGCTGGGCGACGGTGATGCCGGTCGTCGGCTGTGGGAAGCCGGCCATGTGCCCGGTAGTCTGCATCTCGACCTCGATCGCGACCTGGCGGCCGAACCCGGCGGGGGCGGTCGCCATCCTCTGCCCACCCCCGAGGCCTTTGTCGCCACGCTGCAGCGGCTCGGCATCTCCCCGGACGTTGCCGTGGTGGTGCTGGACGACATGGGCGGTCAGCTGGCCGCAGCGCGGGCCTGGTGGATGCTGGCCGTGTGGGCGGGACACCCCGACGTCCGCGTACTCGACGGAGGGCTGCGCGCCTGGCAGGAGGAGGGCGGCGAGCTCATGCTGGGGCAGGAAGTGCGACCCGAGCCGAGCCGCTGGCAGCCGAGTTTCGACGATAGGGCCTTCATGAGCGCAGACGAAGTCTTCTCCGGGCGGGAACTCAAGCTCGATGCCCGCAGCGAGGAGCGCTTCCGCGGCGAGGCCGAGCCCATCGATCCGGTGGCCGGGCACATTCCCGGAGCAGTGTGCCGCCCCAGCGCCGCCAATCTCACCGAAGCGGGGCGTTTCAAGTCTTCCGAGGTGCTGGACGCCGAGCTTCCCCCTGACGAGGCGGTGGTGGCCTACTGTGGTTCCGGTGTGACCGCCTGCCACAACGTCCTGGCCTATGCCGTTGCCGGTCGCGCTCTGCCTCGGCTCTATCCGGGATCGTGGAGCGAATGGATTCGAGACCCGTCGAGACCAGTGGCGCGTGGCTGACTGAACTAGGCTTTACTCATGCGAGTGATCTCTTGCGTCAGCCGATGGGCTTCAGCGAATGGCGGACAAGGAAACCGAGGGAGAACACCATGAATTTTGCCCTCATCGGTGCTGCCGGATACATCGCGCCTCGCCACATGCAGGCCATCAAGGAGATGGGACACGCCCTGGTGGCGGCTTACGACATCAACGATTCGGTAGGCATCATCGACTCCATCTCCACCGAATGCGCTTTCTTCACCGAATTCGAGAGTTTCATGGAGCACGCCTGGTGGCTCAGGCGGCAGCGGGGCAGGGGAATCGACTACTGGGTGGTCTGTTCTCCCAACCACCTGCACAGCGCCCATATCACCGCCGGTCTGTATCTGGGCTGCGACGTGATCTGCGAGAAGCCGCTGGTGTCGACGCCGGCTCAGCTCGATGAGCTGCGCAGTATCGAGCAGGAGACCGGACATCGGGTCTACAGCATCATGCAATTGCGCCACCACCCGGCCATCCACGAGCTGCGCGACAAGGTGATGCACGAGCAGCGCAATGGACGATACGAGGTCGAGCTGACCTACGTCACGGTACGCGGCCCCTGGTACCTGGCCAGTTGGAAAGGCGATCCACGCAAGTCGTTCGGCGTGATGGCGGAAATCGGCATCCACTTCTTCGACATGCTGCATGTGATCTTCGGTGGGCTCGAGAGCCAGGCGCTGCACTACCATGACGAGCACAAGGCTGCCGGCTACCTCGAGTATGAAAAGGCCCGGGTGCGCTGGTTCCTCTCCATCGATGCCGAGGACCTGCCCGAACGTGCCAGCGGTCAGTCATCCACGTTCCGCAGCATCGCCTGCGACGGGGAGGAGTTCGAGTTCTCCAGCGGCTTCAACGACCTGCACACCGTCAGCTATCGCGAAATTCTCGCCGGCCGTGGTTTCGGCATCGAGGCCGTGCGCCACTGCCTCGAGACCGTACATGGGCTGAGTCTGGACACCCCGGCGCTGCCACGCGAGGGGGAGGCGCACCCCCGGCTGTCCCGACTGGTGCCGGTATCCTCACGGGCCGCCGTCGATCGCCGCCACTGAGTGAGGGGCGGCGATCGGCGATGGCCCTGGGGCTTCGCCGCAACCACGAAGGGCGCGCCAATGGCACGCCCTTCGCTTGTTCGCTACCGCTGCTACATGTTGGGGTAGTTGGGCCCGCCGCCGCCTTCGGGCGCTACCCACTTGATGTTCTGCGCCGGGTCCTTGATGTCGCAGGTCTTGCAGTGCACGCAGTTCTGGAAGTTGATCTGGAATCGCGGCTTGCCGTCGTCGTCCTCGACCACTTCGTAGACCCCGGCCGGGCAGTAACGCTGGGCCGGTTCGGCGTACTTGGGCAGGTTCTCGCGAATGGGAAGCTCCGGGTCCAGCAGCTTCAGGTGGCTCGGCTGGTCCTCCTCGTGATTGGTGTTCGACAGGAACACCGAGGAGAGCTTGTCGAAGGAGAGCTTGCCGTCGGGCTTGGGGTAATCGATCTTCTCGAACTCGGCGGCCGGCTTCAGGGCCGCGTGATCCGGGGTGGTGTCGTGAAGGTTGGGCAGCTTGCCGCCGAGCAGTTGGTTGACAAAGTTGTAGGCACCACCGCCCACGGTGCCGTACTTGTGAAGCGCCGGGCCGAAGCTGGCGGTCTCCTTGAGCTCGGCGTAGGCCCAGCTCGACTCCCACTTCTCGCTGAAGGCGGTCAGCTCCTGGCCCCCTTCGTCGCCGCCGGCGATGGCCTCGAACACCGCCTCGGCGGCCACCAGGCCGGATTTCATCGCCGTGTGCAGGCCCTTGATCTTGGCGAAGTTCAGCGTGCCGGCGTCGCAGCCGATCAGCAGCCCGCCGGGGAAGGTCATCTTCGGCAGGCAGTTGAGGCCGCCCTTGGTGATGGCCCGCGCGCCATAGGCGACCCGCTTGCCGCCCTCAAGATGCTTGGCCAATACCGGATGATGCTTCATGCGCTGGAACTCGTCGAACGGCGAGAGCCAGGGGTTCTGGTAGGAGAGGTCCATGATCAGGCCGACGACCACCTGATGGTTTTCGGCGTGATAGAGGAACCAGCCGCCGTGGGTGTCCTTGGCCAGCGGCCAGCCCGAACCATGCAGGACCAGCCCCGGCTCGTGCTGCTCGGCGGGGATGTCCCACAGCTCCTTGAGGCCGATACCGTAATGCTGGGGGTCGCGACCCTCGTCGAGCCTGAAGCGCGAGATCAGCCCTTTGCCCAGATGGCCGCGGGCGCCCTCGGCGAACAGGGTGTACTTGGCGCGCAGCTCCATGCCCGGCATATAGCTATCCTTGGGCGTACCGTCGGCGGCCACGCCCATGTCGCCGATGAGGATGCCGCGCACGGTGCCGTCGTCGTCGTGAATGACCTCCTGGGCGGCGAAGCCGGGGAACACCTCGACGCCGAGTTCCTCGGCCTGTTCGGCCAGCCAGCGGCACAGGTTGCCGGCGCTGATCACGTAGCGCGTGAGGTCGCCGCCGGTATTGTGCATGCTCTTCGGCACCAGGGCGTTGGGCAGCTTCTGGGCTTTCTGGGCGTCCCTGAGCAGGTAGACCTCATCGCGGGTGGCCGGGGTGGTCAGCGGCGCGCCGCGCGCCTCCCAGTCGGGGAACAGCTCGGCCAGCGCGCGGGGCTCGAACACGGCGCCCGAGAGAATGTGGGCACCGACTTCGGAACCCTTTTCCACCACGCACACCGACAGCTCCTGGCCGGCCTCGCCCGCCTGCTGCATCAGGCGGCAGGCGGCCGACAGGCCCGAGGGGCCTGCGCCGACGATCACCACGTCGAAGTCCATCGAATCGCGTTCTACTTGCTCAGACATCCACTCGCTCCTCCCTCGGTTTCGGCGTCGGAGCAGCTGCCACCAACGTCGAAGGAAAATAAAACGGTCGTTTGCTTCTCGATATTCTCCATGATAGGCATAATAAACGACTCAGGACAGCCCTACGATGGCAATGTATGACGCCACCACCCGCAGCGGCGGGGAAGGGATTGTTGCGACAGGCCTGGCTGTGGCAAATTGGCAAGGTTTTGCGAGACGGCGCCTATCAAACGCTTGCATGAAACGTATAAAGGAATAGCAAACGGTTCTAAGGGGTCGCTGACCTTTAGCGAAGGACGTCAGCGAGTCCAAAACCAAACGGTTCACCCACTGAACCAAGCGAGGACACCATGAAAGTACTCGTCGCGGTCAAACGCGTCATCGACTACAACGTCAAGATCCGCGTCAAGCCGGATCACTCCGACGTCGACCTCACCAACGTCAAGATGGCCATGAACCCCTTCTGCGAGATCGCCGTGGAAGAGGCGGTGCGGCTGAAGGAGCGAGGGGTCGCCACCGAGGTGGTCGCCGTGACCGTCGGCCCCAAGGCCGCCCAGGAGCAGCTGCGCACCGCGCTGGCGCTGGGTGCCGACCGCGCCGTGCATGTCGAGACCGAAGAGCGCGTCGAGTCGCTGGCCGCGGCCAAGCTGCTGGCCAAGGTGGTGGAAGAGGAGCAGCCCGGTCTCGTCATTCTCGGCAAGCAGGCCATCGACACCGACAACAACCAGACCGGGCAGATGCTCGCCGCCCTGGCCGGCCTGCCCCAGGGCACCTTCGCCTCGGAAGTGAAGGTCGAGAACGACAAGGTCCAGGTCACGCGTGAGGTCGACGGCGGCCTGCAGACCGTCGAGCTGACCCTGCCGGCGGTGATCACCACCGACCTGCGCCTCAACGAGCCGCGCTACGCCAAGCTGCCCGACATCATGAAGGCCAAGAAGAAGCCGCTCGACGTCAAGTCGCCGGCGGACCTCGGCGTCGAGGTGACAAGCCGGCTGACGCTGGAGAAGGTCGAGTCACCGGCCGAGCGCAAGGGCGGCATCAAGGTGGGCTCCGTCGACGAGCTCGTGGACAAACTCAAGAACGAAGCCAAAGTGCTTTGAGGGGAGCCGATTTCATGAGCATCCTGGTACTTGCAGAACATCACGACGGCCAGCTCGCCGGCGCCACCGCCCATGTGGTCGCGGCGGCCCAGGCGATTGGCGGCGACATCGACGTGCTGGTGGCCGGCGAGAACGTCGGTGCCGTGGCCGAGGCCGCCGCCAGGCTCGACGGCGTGAGCAAGGTGCGGGTGGCCGACCACGCCGCCTATGCCCACCAGCTCGCCGAGCCCCTGGGCGCGCTGCTGGTCGAGCTCGCCGGCGACTACCGCCACGTGCTGGCCGCCGCCTCCACCACCGGCAAGAACGTGCTGCCGCGCGTCGCCGCCCTGAAGGACGTCAGCCAGATCTCCGAGATCGTCGAAGTGGTTGATGGCGACACCTTCAAGCGCCCCATCTATGCCGGCAATGCCATTGCCACGGTCAAGAGCGCCGACGCGCTCAAGGTGATCACCGTGCGCACCACGGCGTTCGATGCGGTGGCAGAGGGCGGCAGCGCCAGCGTCGAGAGCGTCGAGTTCGTGGCCGAGAATAGCCAGTCCACCTTCCTCAAGCAGGAGCTGGCCCAGAGCGACCGTCCCGAACTGGGCGGGGCGCGGGTGGTCATCTCCGGCGGTCGCGGCATGGGCAGCGGCGAGAACTTCAAGCTGCTCGAGGGTATCGCCGACAAGCTGGGCGCGGCCATCGGTGCCTCGCGTGCCGCGGTGGACGCCGGCTTCGTGCCCAACGACATGCAGGTCGGCCAGACCGGCAAGATCGTCGCGCCGGAGCTCTACATCGCCGTGGGCATTTCCGGGGCGATCCAGCACCTGGCCGGCATGAAGGACTCCAAGGTGATCGTGGCGATCAACAAGGACGAGGAGGCGCCGATCTTCCAGGTGGCCGATTACGGCCTGGTCGGTGACCTGTTCGAGATCCTGCCGGAGCTGGAACAGAAGCTTTAAGAAGAAGATCGGGATCTTCCAAGTCGCGCTCTCGACAGTCAGCGGCCTGGTCGGTGACCTGTTCGAGATCCTACCGGAGCTCGAGAGCAAGCTGTAAAACGCACCCATGCGTGACGAAGCCGGCCCTATGGCCGGCTTCGTTCTTTTAGGCTGCTCATCAGGCTTGGCTATATCAAGCCTATGCAATCGCTATTAGCGTGAATCGTCACTCTTTGCCATGCTTGCTGGATGCAGTCATGGGGATTGTTTCCCCGTTATCCGTTGTTTTCATGGAGGAGCGAACATGCCGCATACATTGCCCGAGCTTCCTTACGCTTACGATGCGCTAGAGCCCCATATCGATGCGATGACCATGGAGATCCATCACTCGCGTCACCACAAGACCTATGTCGACAAGCTCAACGCCGCGCTGGAGGGTACCGGGCTGGAAGACGTTCCCGTGGACGAGCTGATGGCCAGTATCGATCGCGTTCCGCAGGAGAAGCGGCAGGAGGTCATCAACAACGGCGGCGGTCACTCCAACCACGCCAAGTTCTGGCAGATGATGGCTCCCAATGGGGGCGGCCAGCCCCAGGGCAGGGTGGCCCAGGCCATCGATAGCGAACTGGGCGGTTTCGATGCCTTCAAGGAAGCCTTTACCAAGGCCGCTCTGGGCCGCTTCGGCAGCGGCTGGGCGTGGCTGAGCGTCACTCCCGAGAAGAAGCTGGTGGTGGAGAACACCCTCAACCAGGACAGCCCGCACATGCATGGCAACACCCCGGTGCTGGGCCTGGACGTGTGGGAGCACGCCTACTACCTGAAGTACCAGAACAAGCGCCCTGATTACGTGAATGCCTTCTTCAACGTCATCAACTGGGAGGACGTCGAGCGCCGTTACCAGCAAGCGGTCTCCTGACGTCGCCGCGAGGCCTTTGCCCGGACATCGCCGCAGCCCACTGGCTGCGGCGATTTCGTCTGTCAGGGCGCTGCGCCAGCGCGGCGCATTTCGGTGTAGATGGCCGGCAGGGGAGAGACGCGAGTCGCTCAGTGGGCGACGGCGATGCGGTGTTCGCCGCTGGGGTGCGGCATGACGCGCATGGGCAGACCGTAGATGGCTTCCAGCGTGGCTTCGGTCATCATCGTGTCGGGAGCCCCGTGAGCCAGGACCCGGCCGCCGTGGAGCGCGAGCAGTTCGTCGCAGTAGCGCGAGGCCATGTTGATGTCGTGCAGCACGATGACCACCCCGAGCCGCAAGTCGTTGCACAGCTGGCGAATCAGCGCCAGCACCTCCACCTGATGCGCGATGTCCAGTGCGGCCAAGGGTTCGTCAAGCAGCAGGAAGCGGCTCTGCTGGGCCAGCAGCATGGCCAGCCATACGCGCTGCCTTTCGCCGCCCGACAGGGTATCCACCAGGCGGTCGGCGAAGGCTTCGGTGTGGCTGAACTCGATGGCGCGCCGAATGGCGGCCTTGTCCTCGGCGGTATGACGCCCCAACAGGCCGTGCCAGGGATAGCGACCGAAGCCGATCAGCTCGCGACCGATCAGGTTCTCGGCGCTGGGGAGATGCTGGGGCAGATAGGCGACCCGGCGGGCGAATTCGCGCTGGCCCCATGCGCTCAGTGGGCGGCCGTCGAGGCGGATCTCCCCTTGACTCGCCGGCTGCTGTTGAGCGAGCAGCTTGATCAATGTCGACTTGCCCGACCCGTTATGTCCGATCAGGCCGTAAATCTTGCCTTCCTCGAAGCGATATTCGACGGGCTCGAGCAGGCGCTTGCCGTTGACCTCGAAGGTGGTGCCGTTGACTTCGAACATGCGGGTTCCCTTGTGAGTGCCTACCAGCCCAGCCAACTGAGCAGCCGCTTACGAGGTGAGGTGGCGCGGCTGCTCGAGGCTCGGTCACGCTTTCCCGACAGCTGCAGCATGGCCTCCTGCAGAGGCGCCATGATCGCATCGAGATGATGCTGGCAAAGCCGTCGGTTGAGGGCGCCGGGACACTGGGCCATGAGCAGGCCGCAGTGGTAGGTGGCAGTGTTCAGTGATGCTTCGACGTGCTTGAAGGGCGACGCTTCCCAGCGGCAGCGCTGCAGCTCGCGGCAGAGCAGCCGGAGCGTATGTGCATCCAGCCAGCAGGGGGTCTCGTCGCCGGCGGGGGAGCGAGCCACCGCTTGGCGTATTGCCTGAAAGGAAACATGCAGGAAGACGCAGGTGTAGTAGAGCCGGGAGCGTTGCGATGGCATAGGATCGCCCTCATCGCACTAATGAGATTGATTTGCATTTTGGATGCGAAGCGGGCTCCTGTCAAACTCGCTCTACTTTGAATGAGAATAGGTCGTAACACGGTTCTATTGATAATCGTTTTCAGCTAGGATGCCGCTGCAACTCGCGAAGACGATCAGGAGCCAAGGCATGCCAGGGGGAGTGCGGACATTCGAGCAGGTGAAGGGTGGGCTCTCGCCGTTGCGTGCCTGCTTGTTGCTGAGCCTGCCCCTGGTATTGCTGCTCGGGAACGGGCTGTTGGATCAGGGCGGTATCGTATTGGGGCTGAAAGCACTGGTCGCCCCTTCGTTACAGGAGTCTCGTGAGCTGCTGCTGCACTACGCTTGGTGGCCGCGGCTCACGGTGGCGCTGCTGGCCGGCGGCGGGCTGGCATTGGCCGGGGTCCTGATGCAGCAGGTTCTGCGCAACCCGCTGGCATCGCCCACGACCCTGGGAGTGGCCTCGGGCGCCAACCTGGCGCTGCTGGCGGCGACCCTGCTGGCACCGGGACTGCTGGCGCTGGGGCGTGAATGGGTGGCCTTGGCCGGCGGTGGGCTGGCGATGGCCCTGGTGTTCCTGCTCGCCTGGCGCCGGGGGCTGGCGCCCGTGGTGGTGGTGTTGGCGGGGCTGGTGGTCAACCTCTACCTGGGGGCGCTGGCGACGGCGCTGTTGCTGTTCAATCACGAGCTATTGTCGGGACTCTTGATCTGGGGGGCCGGATCGCTGGCGCAGAACGGCTGGAGCGGAGTCGCCACGCTGTGGCCGCAGCTCACCGTCGGTAGCGTGGCGGCCATATGCCTGTTGCGTCCGTTGGCGGTGCTGGAGCTGGACGATGCCAGTGCCAAGAGCCTTGGCGTTTCGCTCAAGGCGCTGCGTCTTGCCGGCCTGGGGCTGGCCGTCTTTTTGACCGGTAGCGTGGTGAGCGTGGTGGGCATCATAGGCTTCATCGGCCTGGCGGCGCCCAACATCGTGCGGTTGGCCGGAGCGCGTCGCCTCGGCCAGCGCCTGCTGTGGGGGACGTTGCTGGGAGCCGTGCTGCTGGCGACGACCGATCTGCTCTTGCAGCAGTTCAGCGGGGTGCTGCCGACGCTGGTACCCACCGGGGCCGTGACCGGGGCCCTGGGGGCGCCGCTTCTCATGTGGCTGATACCACGCTTGAAGCTGCAGGCCAACCGAGCGCCTCAGCCCGCCGCCGTGTTGGCCAACCGGCATCCCGCACCTGAGCGGCTGGCCGTGCGCCTGGCCACCGCTTTGCTGCTGGCGATCGGGCTGGGGCTGCTGCTGGGACAGGGCGCCGATGGCTGGTATGGGTTGGCACCCCATGACTGGAGTGTGATGCAGTGGCGCGTGCCGCGGGTCACGGCGGCGGCGGCCAGTGGCCTGATGCTGGCCATTGCGGGCACGTTGCTGCAGCGGCTTTCCGCCAACCCGATGGCAAGCCCCGAGGTGCTGGGAATCAGCGGTGGCTGCGCCATCGCGCTGATGCTGGGGATCTTCCTCATACCCGCGCCCACCAGCGGGATGCTGGTCGCAGTGGGAACTCTGGGGGCATTCGCCTCGCTGCTGGTCCTGGTGGCGTTCAATCGCCGCAGCGGCTTCGTGCCCGAGCGCCTGCTGCTGTGCGGGGTGGCGATCGGCGCACTGTTCGATGCAGTGCGAAGCGTGATGCTGGCGGGGGGCGATCCGCGCGGCCAGCAGATGATGGCCTGGCTGGCGGGTTCCACCTATTACGTCGACCTCGGCAGCGCCCTGGTAGTGGGAACGATGGCGGCGCTGCTGGCGCTCTGTACGCTGCCGCTGTCGCGCTGGCTGGACATCCTGCCGCTGGGAGCGCCCACCGCACTGGCGCTGGGGATTTCATTGAATCGCGCTCGCCTGGGGCTGCTGCTGCTGGTGGCCCTGTTGACGGCCTGTGCCACCTTGATGGTCGGGCCGCTCTCCTTCGTTGGGCTGCTGGCACCGCACATGGCCCGGTTGCTGGGGCTGTCCCGGGCGCGCCACCATCTGCTGGGGGCGGCACTGGTGGGCATGTTGCTGATGGTACTGGCCGACTGGGTGGGGCGTCAGGCCATCTTTCCCTATGAGATCCCTGCCGGCCTGGTCGCCTCGCTGATCGGTGGCGCCTACTTCATGTGGGGCCTGAGGAGTTTGTAAGCCACCGGACCCGGCGCGGAAGCCATGCCGGTATCAGGGTTGCCGATCCAGTCGGCTGCGATCACGCCTGTGCTCACCCAACGCCGTAACGAGCAGCTCGGCGAAGCGCTGCGCCGAGGGCAGGGCGCCGAAGCTCCAGACCGGCGGCAGGGTAATCAGGCTCTCCTCGCGAACACTGGGGTGGTACTGCCAGAGGGCGCTGTCGGCGAGCTTTTCCTCGACGCCGGTCGGGTAGGGTTCCACTACCACCAGGCGGGCTTCCAGGCCAACGAGTGCCTCCAGCCCGACCAGCGAAAAGCCCCAGTAATTGGTCTCGCCTTGCCAGGCATTCTCCAGGCCCAGGCGGTCCATCACGGCCTGGAAGAGGCCATGCTCCCCGAAGACCCGAACATGGCGTTCGTCCATGAACTGGATGACCAGCAGCGGTGACGTTTCTTCCGGCAGTGCTCGACGCAGTGACTCGAAGCGTGCCTCGGTGGCGGCGATCAGCGCTTCGGCTTCCTCCTGGCGCCCATGCGCCATGCCGAGTTCACGGGTCAGGCTGAGGATCTGGCTCCAGGTGTCCCCCTGCGGCGTGTAGATCTCCCGGATATCGACCGCTCCGATCTGCTCCAGGCGGGGTGCCAGGTGGCCGAACATGGGGGAAATGAGGATATGCGCCGGATCGAGTTGTGCGAGCAACTCGACGTTGGGCTGTGAGCGAAGCCCGATATCCGCCACATTTGTCGGCAGCCGGGGTTCGCCGACCCAGTTGTGATAGTCGCCAACCTGGGCGACCGCATCGGGTGGGTGGTCCAGGGCGACCAGGGTCTCGGCCAGCGTCCAGTCGAGAGTGGCCAGGCCACCATCGGCGCTGGCCATGGCCGGGGTCGTGGCCAACCACAGCCAGCCGAGCATCCGGGCCAGGCGCGGGGTTCGTGTCGGGTGTCGAAAACTGAAAAGCGTCACGAACATGACGTGACTCGAGCGGCGCGGCCTTCGGCGACCTCGACCTGTGTGGCCACCCAGACCTGGCTCGCCGCCGGCGGCCCCACGGCCAGGTCGGCACAGGTATCGTAGCGCCGGAGCATCCTGGGTTCGCAGCGCACCGCGAGCCGCCCCTCGTCGCCTGCGCTACGCCAGCGCACTTGCAGCCAATCCTGGCGCGGTTCGTGCCCTTTGCTCGAGGGGGCCACCGTCACGTCCGCATGAATGCCACACGAGGCCAGCCACTCCAGTGCCGCGACCTGGGCGCACTGCTGCACCGGGCTGAGCCGGGAGTCGCCGCGATAGCAGGGCAGGTAGGGGCGGTCTGCCATTTCGGCTTCTAGCAGCGGCAACACGTCTTCGGTAGCGATGCGGCCATACTTGCGCAGCGCGGGAAAGGCCACGGCGCTGGCTGCGAGCCGACAGCCGCCCAGGTGGGTGCTCTCCCACACTTCGAAGGGCAGGGCGCGCTTCGCTACCGCTGCCTCCAGTGCCTTGTAGGCGGCATAGCCGAACTTGGCGCAGCACTTGTCCTTCTTGCCGTGGGTGCAGCACAGCAGCAGCGACCCTTGGGGCGGGCCCATTTCCCAGCGCGTGAGGGGTTCGCCCCGCTGCAGTGCGTCCAGAACAGCCGGCAGTTCGGCGCGTGGCATCTCGTAGCGGCGATTCTCCGGCATCAGATAGAGCCGGTGATGCTCCCCGGGCTGGTCGCGGCGATGAATCAGGTTGACCCGCCGCCCCGCCTCGGCGATGGCCTCGAGCTGAGCCGCTACGTCATCGGGCATATCGCTGGCCCGGCGCAGGCTGCGCCGCCATTTCGACCGCGGCCAACTGAGCAACAGGTTGCGCTCGGCGTGGGCAGCACTGCCCGCCAGCGGGTCGCCCATGGCGAGGCTCTCCCGGGCGCAGAAGTGCTGGGTGGCTCTGGTACTCATGCGGGTAGCTCCTCATTGAGTCTGCCAAGAGCAGCGGCACTGCCCAGGGCCGGGATGCAGACCGGCCGACCGGTGTTCGGGGCGCGTATGACGTCGGCGTCGAGATCGAATACCTGCTTCAGGTTGGCCGCGGTGAAGACCGCTTCAGGCGGGCCGCTGTGCTCGATGCTGCCGTTGGGGCCCAGTAGCGCCGTGAGACGGCTCTCGGCGACGCGGAAGTCCACGTCCTCGAGAACGCGACGATCCCCGTAGCCGGCCGTGATGTCTTCGCCTTCAAGGCTTGTGAGCACAGTAGGTGTGGGAGCCATCGATACCAACCGTTAAAATCTGGTGCCAAGTATAAGCGTTTCTCATTATCGATGCGACGCGTATAGAGTGGATGACCCTCCTGTCGGCTACCGGCTTGCCTCGCCCAACCCCTGCCGAAGGCAATTAAGATTTTGCTTGCTAAAATTTAATCTAATTCATTATCATTCGCTATACACTATCATACTGAGGCCTGTCCCACATGTTACGCCCCGTCCCCCTCTCAGCTGATTTCGATCCACTTGCCAAGGCTGTTCGGAAGGCTTTAGGGCTAGCTACCGTCAGTGTCATGATGGTGGTATCTCCATCGCTGCTGGCACAGGAAGCTGGGCAGACCGCCGCTTCTGCCAATGAGCTTGAGACGATCACCGTTGAGGCCGAGGCGCTTTCTCTTGTCACGGAGGGCTCCGACAGCTATCGCGTTCCGCGCACTAGTACCGCTACGCGCCTCGACCTAACGCCTCGCGAGACCCCGCAGTCGGTGTCCACCGTGACTCGGGCGCAAATGGACGATTTCCAGCTCGATACCGTCAATGACGTGCTCGAGAGTACCCCGGGCGTGACGGTTGAGCGGCTCGAGACGGATCGCACCTATTACACCGCTCGCGGGTTCGAGGTGTCGAATTTTCAGGTCGATGGCCTTCGGGTGCCGATGCCTTACAACAACGTTCACGGCGACATAGACACCGTTGTCTATGATCGTGTCGAAGTGGTGCGCGGTGCGACGGGGCTGATGTCTGGCTCGGGCAACCCCGGCGCGACCATTAATTTCATCCGTAAGCGACCCACGGATCTGCCTCATGCCAGCGTCACTGCCAGCGTGGGCTCATGGGAGCATCGGCGTCTAGACGTGGACGTGGCAGGGCCGCTCGACGGCGAGGGAAAGGTGAGAGGGCGCCTTGTGGCCTCGGGGCTACAGACCGATTCCTATCTGGATCGCTTGAGCCGCGAGCGCGGGCTGCTGTATGGCGTGTTGGAAGCGGATGTCAGCGACACCACCCAGTTGACCGTGGGGCACACCTGGCAGCAGAACGATACCGACGGCAACATGTGGGGTTCACTGCCGCTGTATGATTCGGCCGGCAATCCAACCAACTACGATGTTTCCACTTCATCAGCACCCGACTGGTCCTATTGGGATGTGGAAACGCGGCGCAGCTTTCTGGAGCTGGCTCAAGAACTCGGAGAGAACTGGACACTCAAGGGCACTGTGACGCACCTGGACATGCTCTCGGATACCCAGTTGCTCTACATTTATGGTATGCCGGATGCCGCGACTGGCCGAGTCGATGCCAGTCAGCTCACCATCAGTAAATATGACCGGCATCTGGAGCAGTGGATAGCCGACTTGCACGCTAAAGGCGACATCGAACTGCTTGGGCGGACTCATCAGTTGGTGCTGGGCAGTGACTGGAGCCAGAGTCGTAACCAGCAGAGTTCTTTGTACGATGCAGCATCCCAAGGCTTGCCTCCGCTGAACGAGTGGAATGGCAGTTACCCTCAGCCCAGCTTTGGCGAACCGTCGTTTGGTAACGATGCGACTGTCAAAGAGAGAAGTTTCTACAGTGCGGCCAAGCTGGACCTTGCCGATCGCTGGACGGGTGTCGTGGGGGCGCGTCTGAGCTGGCTGGATACCGTTGGCGAACAATATGGCAGCTCACAGGATACGACTTACAACAGCGTTCTGACGCCCTATGCCGGTCTGATCTTCGATGTCACCGATCAGGCGTCGGTCTACGCTAGCCATACCGAAATCTTCCAACCACAGACCGAGATCGACCGCAACGGCGACTATCTCGAACCCATCGACGGGGTGGCACAGGAAATTGGTATCAAGGCCGATCTGTTCAACGGTGGGGCCGATGCTTCCCTGGCGCTGTTCCGCATCGAGCAAAACAACGTGGCCCAGCCGGCTGGTACCTTGCCCGATGGCACATCGATCTACATGGGTGGAGACGGAATCACCAGCGAGGGTGTCGAAGTGACACTGGCAGGCGAACTCGCCGAGGGTTGGCAGGCCAGCGTCGGCTATACCTATCTGGAGATCGAGGATGCCGAAGGAGAGGCGACAAATACCTACATTCCTCGCAATATGCTGCGTGCGATGACTAGCTATCGTCTGCCGTTCATGCCACAGCTCAAGGTTGGGGCCAGGGTGCGCTGGCAGGACGAAATCCATCGCGAGCGTGATTATCTCCCTGGCGAGACGCGGCAGGACGCCTATACCCTGGTCGATCTGATGGCCAGCTACGACATCAGCGAAAGCCTAACTGCTTCCTTGAACGTCAACAACGTGACCGACGAGGAGTACCTGACGAGCCTCAAGTGGGATCAGGCTTTCTCCGGTGCGCCACGCAGTGTGATGGCTAACCTGACTTGGCGATACTGATTCGAGACTAGCTGAAGCTTCAAGGCTCATCCCGCTGCGTGGGGTGGGTCTTCTGCGTTAGGAACCTTCCGAGCAAAGGAAACGGGCAAATACGCCCGGCACATGGCCGGGCGTGGTCACGACAGCAGCCCTGACTAGAGCAGGAAATCCTCGGTGCGCAGGCCGTCGACGCCCAGCACGTTGATCTGCAGGTCGACGACGCCGTCGCCGTTGACGTCGCCCTGTACCAATCCGCCTTCGTTGCGCAGCTCGCCTGCCGTGCCGCTGAAGGCGGCGTTGCCGACCCAGGCAAACGCCTGCTCGCCTTCGCTGGCCAGATCCGCATCGATGCCCGAGAGGTCGATCAGGTCGCCTTCACCGCGGTCGAAGTCGACGATGATATCGCTGTCGAAGGGCGTGGACTCGTAGGTCGAGAGGTAGACGAAGCGATCGCCCCCCTCGCCGCCGGTCAGGCTGTCGGCACCCAGGCCACCGTAGAGGGTATCGCTGGCCGCCGTGCCCAGAAGGACGTCGTCGCTTTCGCCGCCGATGAGGCCATCGTCCTCCACGGTGGGTATGCCAACCAGCTCGCCTTCGGCGTTGAGGTTTTCGGGCAGGGCCTGGCTGTCATCGCGCACCTTGTAGGAGACGCGCCATGTCTCGCCGGGATCCAGCACCGTGCCGCCATTGAGAGCGTTCACCACATAGCCTTCCTCAGTGGCCGTATATTCTCCGTTCCACATGTCGGTAATGGTCCCGGGGAGGCGGAAGCTCACCAACGGCTGCTCGATGACGACGTCCGAGATGTTGGTGACCAGCACCTCGCTCATGTAGCCGCCCGACCAGGTCTTGGTGACTTGGCTGGTGAGCACCAGGAAATCCGCCGCGGTGGGGGCAGGGGCGAGTGCGTCGAGCAGCACGGGATCTGCCGCCTCGCCGGCAACCAGGTCCTCTGGGTGGAGGGTCAGGCCGGTACCGTTCAGGGTCAGCGAGGTCGGCGCCTCGCTGACCGGCGCATAGGCCTTGAAGGAGAAGCGCATGACACCGTCCGCCTTGAGCGTATCACTGCCATCGTAGGCGATCCGGTACGTATCGCCGTCACGCGCTAGCAGGGTGGCGCCGTAGAAGGTGGTGATCTCCGCGGGTAGCGTGAAGGAGATCTCGGGGCTGGCGACATCGCTGGCCGAGTGGTTGGCGATCTCCACGCGCATCACATAGCCGCTGGTCCAGCGGCTGACCACACTCAGTCCCACTTCCATGTCGCTGGCAGTGATAGTGGGTGCGGTTACCGTCTCATCGGCAATTTCCGCCCCCGACTCGAGGACGTCCGAAATCGGAGATGACACGGCGATGTCGCTCATGTCTTCTTCCGCCCCGGCGAGGATCTCCTCCGGCGTAGGAGCGCTCGGTACCTCTCCCTGGGAGAGGGTGCGGGTGGCGACATCGAGCATGATGCCATCGGCGAACAGCACCCTTTCGATGCCGACCAGCGTATCGGTGTCTTCGCTGCCACCCGCCATGTGAATGCTGCCGTCGTCGTCGAAGCGAACGGTATAGGCGTCGTGGTTCTGCTCCATGTGGGCGGTGTCGATACCGGCGCCGCCGTCGAGAACATCGTTGCCCCGGCCGCCACGCAGGATGTCGTTTCCGGCGCCGCCGATCAGCGTATCGTGACCCAGGGCGCCGTCGAGATAGACGCCGTTGTCGGTTCCCTGGATGGTGTCGTCACGGCGCGAGCCGATCACATAGTCGAACGTGATCTGGTTGGCACCGGCCTCGGTGATGGCACCGAACGTCTCGCCGCCGTCGTTGTACCACACGACGGGCGAGAGCCCGTCGGAATCGGCGTCGCGGAGGGAGCGCTCGACATGCACGCTATTGCCATGGTCCTGGCCGCCGTGGAAATTGATGTCGCGATCCGTGGACGTTACGTGAATGTCGTTGCCCACCGAGGAGCGCCACGAGGCGAACAGCACGCTATGACGCATGCCCGAGTCCTCGAGGTTGCTCAGGGTGCCATCGTAGCTCTCGCGCAGCTCGAAGGCATAGCCATTGCCCCCGCTGCCCTTGTTGAAGGCGCCGTGCGCACCGAGCGAGTCGGCATGCAGGTCGAGGGAGAGGGCGAACTCGAAGGCGGTAGAGGGGCCATTGACCACTTCGATGTCGCTGAGGTGGGCAGCCACCGTACCGTTCAACTTGATCGCCTGGTAGCCGGCCAGATCCGGGAGTGTGTTGCTGAACGATGCCTTGTCGGGCGTACCCAGCTCGTATCCCAGCGTGAAGCCCCGCAGGGTCACGTTCTCCAGCGCATCGTAACGCTGTATCTTGGCCGCGCCGCCGTCGAAATCGAAGTGGACGCCTCGGTCGAGCATCACCGTGCCGCCGTCCACCGAGACCACCTTGGCCATGCTGGTGCGCAACGGAGCATTCAGTTTCTGCCAGGAGGTATCGCCGATCTCGGCGAAGTACTCTTCCGTGTTGTCCTGCCAGATGCGTACGGTATCGCCGGCCTGCAAGCCATGGTCGGTCTTGAGCGACAGAGTGTCGTCGCCCAACGCGGCATTCTGCTGGAGATAGCCGGCAAACTGAGTCGCCTTGCTCTCCACCAGGAAGGCATGCGAGTCGCCCGCGGCGAGGGCTTCGTCGGTGAAGGTGATGCGCGTCTCGCCGCGCCCGGCTCCCACGATGCTGATGTCGGAGCGAGAGATGGCGATCATGGCATCGAAGCGATAGTCACCGGCCGCCAGATGCAGTGTGGCCCCCTCCGGGGCGTCGTCGATCAGTGCCTGCAACTCAGCGGCAGTGGTATCGGGGCCGACGATGGCCTGGCCGTTGTCGTCGAACAGGCTGGCGACCGACTGGGTCTCGACGGTCTCGGCGAGCAGCAGCGTCTGCGCTTCGGGTGAGAATTCGGGAGTGGTGCCATTGACCGTCAGTTCGAAGGGCATCCGTCCGCTTTCGGTCAGTACCTTGAACTTGAAGCGCACCGTCTCGCCCGGGGCGATGTCGTTGTCGGTGTCGTCGTCGACGATGGTATAGCGATCGCCGCTGTGTGCCTCGACCACGCCATCCCAGATATCGGTGATGGTGCCGTCCAGTGTGAATTCGACCCGATAGTCGACGATCGATTGGGTTCCCTGGTTGGAGAGGAAAATCTCCATCACGAAGCCGCCATTCCATTGGCTGCTGAGAGAGGCATCGATGAAGGGACGCATGGAGCTACCGCCTGAAGAATGAAAAGCAGGCCGCCGGGGGCGGGCAGGTTGTCGGCTGCGGCAGAAACAGTGCCCATACGGGCGCCGGGGGGGGCGCGTCGCATGGTCGGGCAGTCAGTTGCCCACTGTCGTCCCTGGGGTCGTTCTAACGGGCAGGACGAGGGTACTGTAGCGTTTCGTTTCGTTTCGCTTAATGAAGAAAAGCGTACCTTTCATTACGCAATTCCTAAGCCGGTTTGGCCGTAACAGAGGGCCGAATGGGCCGAGGGAGCCGGGGTGAGTGGATTGATAACAATTATCATTAGTGGCATCATCGGACACCGCCCAACCATGGCGACCATTCGCCGTTACACGTCTGGGGAGTTAGCCAGTGAGATCGTTTCGTCAACCCTGCCTTCTGTGTTTGCTCTGGCTGGGTCTTGTCACCGCAGCCAGCGCCGACCCCGCTGTTCGCGAAGAGGCCAGGCAGGCCCAGCGCAGCCAGGCCGAGTTGCAGGCGCGTATCGACGCCGCCGATGACGCATCGCGGGCCATGCTCGAGGAGCTGCGCGAGCTGGAGCGCGCCGAACGGCGGCTGGCACGCGAGAACGCCGAACTCGCCCCGCGGATCGAGCGCCAGGCGGAGTCCCTGCGCCGGCGTGAGCAGGCTCTGGATACCCTGGAGGAGACCCGCGACGCCTTGCCGGCACTCCAGGCTCGGATGGTCGATCGGCTCGAGCGGTGGATCGAGAGCGATATGCCCTTCCTGCGCGAGGAGCGCCTGGCACGCGTCGCCAGCCTGCGTTCACGGATCGGTGAGCTGTCCGCCGCCGAGCGCTGGGAGCGGATCGTCGAAGCCTGGCGCGCCGAGCTGGAGTACGGTCGCGAGGTCGATGCCTGGCGCGGTTACCTCGGCGATGGGGAGTCGCGTCGCGAGGTGGACTACCTGCGCCTGGGTCGCGTGGGCTTCTACTATCTGACGCCGGACGGCCGCGCCGGACGAGCCTGGCAGGCCGATGCGGGCAGCTGGGCGGCGCTGGACGAGACACAGCGGCGCGAAGTTCGCAACGGGCTACGCATCGCGCGCGACCGCCGCGCACCGGAACTGCTCAGCGTGCCGCTGTCGCAGCCGCTCGAGTCAGTGGAGGACGACACATGACAGTGACACGTGTTGCCGCGGGCCTGCTGGCAGCGCTCTGGCTGAGCACTGGCCTGACTCAGGTGCAAGCCCAAACGGAACCGCTCGAAAGCCTGCGTGCCGAGCGCGAAGCCGCCGAGGGCCGTGACCGCGCGCGCCTGGCCGAGCTGGTCGAGGATCGCGAGGCGCTCGAGGCGGCCCTGGAAGAGGCGCGCGCCTCGCATGCCGAGGCCGAGGCGCGTCACGCAAAACTGCAGCAGAGGGCACGCGAGCTGGATGAACGAGCCGAAGCCATCGAGGCGCGCCAGAACGAGCAGGGCGACGAACTCGAGGCGATCCTGGCGTCGCTGAAGCGGCATAGCGGCGAGCTGCGCGACGGTCTGGCGGACAGCTGGCTGCTCGTCGGCGGTGCCGAGTTGCCGCCCCGCCTCGATGATGCCGAGGTGCTCGAACTCGAGCATCTCGAAGCCTTCGCCGACAGCCTGGTCGGACTGACCGTCGACACCGGCCGCGTGATCCGCTTCGAAGCCCCGGTAGCGGATGCCGGTGGGGAAGTTGCCCCCCGTGAAGTCGTGCGTCTGGGCGATTTCGCCGCCTTCACCGACAGCCACCTGCTACGCCGGGGTGCCGATGGCGAGGGGCTGTCCGTGGTCGAGCGCACGCCGCCCGAAGTGGTCGACGGCCTCGCGGCCTTCCATGCCGGTGAGTCGCGGGAGCTGACACTGGACCCGACCCGTGGTGAGGTGATGGCGGCCCTGGCGCAGCGTCCCAGCCTGCCCGAGCGTTTCCACCAGGGCGGTGCCGTGGGCTACGTGGTGGTCGGCCTGGGCGCCATCGGCCTGCTGGTGGCGCTGCTGCAGTATGCCTACCTGCTCAAGGTGACCCTGGCCATGCGTCGCCAGCTGCGCGATCTCGACGCCCTGCGCGAGGACAACCCGCTCGGCCGCGTGCTGCTGCGCTTCGGGGCGCTGAGGGACGACCCGGTGCCGGAAGCGCTGGAGGCCCGCCTCGACGAAGCGGTGCTGGCCGAGCTACCGCGCCTCGAGCGCGGCCAGCCGATCGTCAAGCTGCTGGCCGCCGTGGCGCCGCTGCTGGGGCTGCTGGGCACCGTCACCGGAATGATCGTGACCTTCCAGGCGATCACCGTATTCGGCACCGGCGATCCGCAGCTGATGGCCGGCGGCATCAGTCAGGCGCTGGTGACGACCGTGCTGGGCCTGATCACCGCCGTGCCGCTGCTGTTCGCGCATACGGCGCTGGCGGGTCGCAGCCGTCGCCTGGCGGGGCTGGTGGAGGGACAGGCCAGCGCCGCCCTGGCCGAGCAGCTCGAGCAGCGCCCGCATGGGCCCGACAGCATCACCGGGAGTGCTCGCCGTGATCCCGCTCTGGCTTGAGCCGCTGCAGCGCCTGGTCGAGGCGGGCGGCTCGGTCCTGGTGGTGATCGCGCTGGTCGCCATGCTGCTGTTCAGCCTGGCGCTGGAGCGGGTGTGGTATTTCCGCATCACCTACCGCCACGCGCGGCGTGCCCTGATCGCTCGCTGGGCGGCGCGCCAGGATCACTTGAGCTGGAGCGCGCTCACGCTGCGCGAAGCCTGGGCGCGGGAGCTGATCGGGCGGCTGCGCCGGCCGCTGCCGTGGCTCAGGCTGCTGGTGGCGCTGTGCCCGCTGCTGGGGCTGCTGGGCACGGTGACCGGCATGATCGCCGTGTTCGACAGCCTGGCGATGACCGATACCAGCCAGGCCCGCGCCATGGCCGATGGCGTAGCCCGGGCTACCCTGCCGACCCTGACCAGCATGGCGGTGGCGGTGGTGGGGCTGTTGTTCACCAGCCGCCTCGAGCAGATCATTCGTCGCGAGGACCAGCGGCTGCACGACCGCCTGGCCCGTGCCGTGGAGGATACCGATGCGTAGACGCCGCCTTGGCGCCGATGACGGCGAGGCCAGCGAAGTCAACCTGACGCCGATGCTGGACGTCGTCTTCATCATGCTGATCTTCTTCATCGTCACCACCAGCTTCATCAAGGAGAGCGGGGTGGAGATCGAGCGACCCGAATCCAGCGCCGCTTCCCCGCGGCCCGATGCCCAGGTGATGGTTGCCATCACGCCCGAGGGGGCGGTGTGGGTCGACGGTCGCGCGGTGGATCTGCATCGCGTTGGTGGCGAGGTGGCCGGGCTGGTCAGCGACGACGGCTCGGTGGTGATCCAGGCCGACCGCGACTCGACGACCGGCCTGCTGATCGAAGTGATGGATCGCATCCGCGAGGCCGGCGTGGAGCAGGTGGCGGTGGCCGCGAGCCGGAGCCGGTCGTGACGCGCATTCCTTTTTCCTCGCTGGGCGGGGTGGCTCTCGCCCTGCTGCTGTTCTGGCTGCTGGCCCTGCTGGTGGCGCCGCCCGAGGAGGAGTTCGACGTCATCGACGAGAGTCTGACGATGAGCATGATCGAGGCGCCCGAGGTCGTGGAAGAGGAGGTGGCGGAACCCAGCGCCGAACCGCCGCCTCCCCAGGCCGAAGCGACCCCGCCGCCTCGGCCGGAGCCGCTGCCCCCGCTGGAGAGCGAGATCGCCATGCCCGAGCCGGAGCTGCCGCCGGAGACGGTAGAGCCGCTCGAGCTCGACACCAGCCTGCCCGAACTCAGTGAGGTCCGGCCGGAGCCGCCGCCGCAGCCCGCTCCGGAGCCCCGGCCCGAACCCGAGCCGGAACCAGCGCCCGAGCCGAGCCCGTCACCGGCGGCGCCGAGCGCCACGCCGGAGTCGGCAGCCGAACAGGCGGCTCCCGCCGAGCAGGGGCCGGTGGATGTCGGCCAGATCGCCCCGACCAATCGCGTACCGCCGGAGTACCCCCTGCGTGCACAGCGGCGCGGCCTGGAAGGGCACGTGGAGCTGCAGTTCCTGATTCGTCCCGACGGCAGCGTCGATCGCTCATCCATCCGTGTGGTCGAGTCGCAGCCACGAAACGTCTTCGATTCGGCCGCCGAGCAGGCCGTGGCGCGCTGGCAGTTCGAGCCGGCCAGCGGCGTGCGGCGTGCGCGGCAGCGCCTCGAATTTCAGTTGAGGTGAGCCATGGCGATGCGTGCCTTACGAAATCTCCTGGTTTGTGGTCTCGTCATTGGTGCGGGGCTGTTGGTCGCGCCGATAGCAGCGGCCCAGGCGCCGGCGCTCTCCGGCGATATCATCGCCGACCTGGAGCGGCTCCAGCAGGCGCTACGGCAAGGCGAACACGAGCGGGTGGCCGAGCGTGCTCGTGCCCAGGCGCAGCGCTTCGAAGGTGGCAATGCCGCCGACCGCTGGGCCGGCGCCCTGTATCGTCAACTGGCCGCGGGTGCCGCGGCCGGAGTAGGGCAGCACGAAGCAGCCGCCGAGCAACTGCGCCAGGCGCGACGCACCCAGGAGGCACCGCAGGCGCAGCGTGACCGCTGGCTGCAGGAAGAGGCCCGGCTGCGCTTGGCGGCCGGCCAGACGGAAGAGGCAGTAACGCTGTGGCTCGACTGGCATCAGCGACATGACGGCAGCCCCGACGACCGTTGGCGCCTGGCGCGTGCCTTGGCGGAGCTCGAGCGCTGGGAGGAAGCGGCGTCGTGGGTCGAGCGCGCCCTGGCCGCCGACCCGACCCCGGGCGAGCGCCGCCAGGCGCTGGCGGCTACCGTGTTCCAGCGTGCCGGGCGCGGCGAGCAGGCGCTGGAAAGCCTGGAAACTTCGCTGAACGCGCAGGCCGAGCCCGCCGCATGGCGCCGGGCGGCGGCATTGGCCCAGGGGCTGGGCGACGCGCAACGGGCCGCGGCGATCTGGGAGGCCGGCTGGCGGTTCGGGGTGCTGGCAGGGGAGGACGATCTACGCCAGCGCATCGAGCTGCACCTGGCCGCCGGCACGCCCGCCCGGGCCGCGGAATACCTGCAGGTGGCGCTGGAGGATGGGGCACTGCCCGACACCCAGGACAATCGGCGTCTGTTGGCTCGCGCCTGGGAAGCGGCCCGCGATCGCGAGCGCGCGCTCGAGGCCTGGCACGTGCTGGCGCGGCGCAGTGGAGAAGGCCAGGACTGGCGGCGCCTGGGCCTGCTGGCGCACGCCTGGGGGCGGCCCGAGCTGGCCCGGCAGGCCATGCAGCAGGCGCAGCGTCGTGGAGAAGAGATTGACCCGCGCTGGCTCTCGACCCGCTAGGGAGAAGCTTCCCTTGCGGGGCGAGATATCAGGACTTCAGATGTCGAAGTCGGTCCACACCGGGGCGTGATCCGAAGGCCGTTCCATGCCGCGCAGGTCGTAGTCGATGCCCGCGTCGCGCACCTGCTTGGCCAGGGGATCGGTGACCAGGATGTAGTCGATGCGCAGCCCGCGCCGGGGTTCGCGTTCGAAACCGCGGGAGCGGTAGTCGAACCAGCTGAAGCGGTCATCCGCCTGGGGGTGGCGCACGCGATAGCTGTCGGTAAGCCCCCACGCCTTGAGCGTGCCGAGCCACTCCCGTTCGATGGGCTGGAAGCTGGTCTTGCCTTCGCGCAGCCAGCGCTTGCGGTTGTCCTCGCCGATGCCGATGTCGATGTCCTCGGGGGAAATGTTGAAATCCCCCATCACCGCCAGCCGCTCGTCGGGGCGGTGCCGTTCGCGCAGCAGTTGGATCAACTGGGCGTAGAACTCGCGCTTGTTGGGAAACTTGGTCGGGTGGGCGACGTTCTCGCCCTGGGGAAAGTAGCCGTTCCACACGGTCAGCGTCTCGCCATCGGCGGTGCGCAGCCGGGCCCCGATCAGGCGGCGCTGGGACTCCTCGCCGTCGCCGGGCAGGCCGAAGAAGACCTCCTCCGGGCCGCTGGGGCAGAGCGCCTTGTGACACATCAGCGCGACGCCGTAGTGACCCTTCTGGCCGTGAAAGTGAACGTGGTAGCCCATGGCCTCGACCGCCTCGCGGGGAAACTCGTCGTCGTGGACCTTGGTTTCCTGCAGCCCGATCACCAGCGGCTGGTGGGTGGCGATCAGCGCCTCGAGCTGGTGCATGCGGGCGCGCAGCCCATTGATGTTGAACGAGACCAGGCGTATCACTCGTCACGCTCCTCGCTGGATGTCGATGTACTTTCGGGATGGATGGCGATGCTGGCGCCCTGTTCCTGGCGGGCCAGCTTGCGCGCTGCCTGCAGCTTGCGCTGCTGGCGCTTCTTCTGGGTGAAGCGGCGCGACGAGGTTACCTGGTCAGGGTTCTCGTGGCGCCACTTCTTGTAGTCCTTGCGCTTGCCGGTGCGGATGGTCACCTTGTCGGCCAGCGAGCGAGTCTTCTTGCGGCGTGTCATCGGGCCTGGCTCCAATGGGTGTCTTGTGGCAGCAAAGCGCCATTCTACCAGTCCAATGCAAGAGGCGCGCCCTCGACGCCATAGGCTGGTACAATATGCGGCTGTACAAAGTTCATCCATTGCTACGGACAAGACATACAGCCTATGAGCGAGTCGGAACAGACCACAGCCCCGGCCGAGAACCGCAAGCCCAAGCGTCGTCGTCGCAAGCCGCGCCGCCGCCAGTCGAACTGGGATCTGCGCCAGTTTCAGGTGCCTGCCGTGGCGGGCAAGTGGCGCTTTCACGACTTCGATCTGCCCCTGCCGCTGATGCGTGCCATTCATGCGCTGGGTTTCGAGTACTGCACGCCGATCCAGGCCGAGGCGCTGACCCACACCCTGCTGGGTGGTGACGTGGTCGGCAAGGCCCAGACCGGCACCGGCAAGACCGCCGCCTTCCTGATCTCGATCCTGGCCTACTTCCTCGAGGAGGAGGTGCCGGACGGGCAGAAGCCCGGTGCCCCGCGCGCGCTGATCGTCGCCCCGACCCGAGAGCTGGCGCTGCAGATCGAGAAGGACGCCAAGGCCCTGGCGCGCTTCACCGAGCTCAATGTGGCCAGCGTCGTCGGTGGCATGGACTACCAGAAGCAGCGCGAACACCTGGGCAAGAAGCTCGACATTCTGGTGGCCACGCCCGGGCGCCTGCTCGACTTCCACGAGAAGCGCGACGTCGACCTGACCCAGGTCGAGATCCTGGTGCTCGACGAGGCCGATCGCATGCTGTCGATGGGCTTCATCCCCGACGTCAAGCGCATCATTCGCCATACCCCGAAGAAGGAGGAGCGCCAGACCTTCCTGTTCTCGGCCACCTTTTCCCAGGACATCCTCAACCTGGCCAGCCAGTGGACGCATCAGCCGGCCCACGTCGAGATCGAGGTCACGGTCGACAACAAGGCCAACATCGATCAGCGCGTCTACATGGTCAGCGATGACGACAAGCCGAAGCTGCTGATCAACCTGCTCAAGCAGGAGAGCTTCGACCGGGTGATGGTGTTCGGCAACCGCCGCGACCTGGTGCGCAAGCTCGAAGGTCTGCTCAAGAAGGCCGACGTGAACGTGGCGATGCTCTCCGGCGACGTGCCGCAGAACCAGCGCATCAAGACCCTGGAGCGTTTCCGCGAGGGTGAGGTGCAGGTGCTGGTGGCCACCGACGTGGCCGGCCGTGGCATCCATATCGAGGATGTCAGCCACGTGATCAACTACACCCTGCCCGAGGATCCGGAGGACTACGTTCACCGTATCGGCCGTACCGGCCGTGCCGGGGCCACCGGGGTGTCGATCAGCTTCGTTGGCGAGGAGGACGCCTTCTCGCTGCCCGAGATCGAGCGCTATATCCAGGACAAGCTGCCCTGCGAGCATCCGCCCGAGGGGCTGCTTTAAACCATCGTGTTTCGCTGAGTTGAGCGCTGATGTGCTTGCCTGGCCAGTACCGCCGTGGCGGGGAGGCCGTCGACAAGGTCTTCGAGGAGGCGCTGTGAACCCATCCCTGGGCGCTACTTTTGCCATCCATGGCAAAAGACCTCCTGTTCGACCTGTCCCCGGCCTCGCACATGCCGGGCAAGTCCCTTCGGCCTCGAAAGGGAGCGCTCATGCTGGATGACGTCCTCAAGGGCGAGATACAGGGCGCCTACCGCCGCGTGCTGGAGGCCCAGGGGCTGACGCCACGCTACGGCCAGCGGCTGATGATCGCCGAGATCGCCCGCACGCTCAGCGCCATCGAGGCCGACGATGCCGGCCGGCGGCTCTCCGACGAGCACGTCTGCGTGCTCGAGGCGGGCACCGGCACCGGCAAGACTCTGGCCTACCTGCTGGCGGCGCTGCCGGTGGCCAAGGCCAGGGGCAAGCGCCTGGTGGTGGCCACCGCCACCATCGCCTTGCAGGAGCAGGTGCTGCTGCAGGACCTGCCCACCCTCAAGGCCCATAGCGGCCTCGACTTCGACTACGCCCTGGCCAAGGGGCGCGGACGCTACGTCTGCCTGACCCGCCTGGAGCAGGCGCTGGATGGCGTCGAGGACAACCCCACCCTGTCGCTGTTCGAGCAGAGCCTGGCCCAGGGCGCCGGCGATCATTTCCAGGCGCTGGTGCAGGAAATGGCCGACGCCTACGGCAGCGGCCGCTGGGAAGGGGATCGCGAGAGCTGGCCGGAAGCCATCGAAGACCCCGACTGGCGGCGCCTGACCATCGATCACCGCCAGTGCACCAACCGCCGCTGCGGCCATTTCGGCGCCTGTGCCTTCTTTCGTGCCCGGCGTGACCTGGAAAGCGCCGACATCATCGTCGCCAACCACGACCTGGTGCTGGCCGACCTGTCGCTGGGTGGCGGCGTAGTGCTGCCGCCCCCCGGCGACTGCATCTACGTCTTCGACGAGGGCCACCATCTGCCGGACAAGGCGTTGAATCACTTTGCCCACCGGGTGGGTATCAACGGCACCCTGCGCTGGCTGGGCAACCTGAAGAAGTCGCTGACCGAGCTCCACCAGGCGCTGGCGATACAGCCGACCCTGGCGCGGCTGCTGGCCGGCCTGCCGGAGGCCATCGCCGCGCTGGAGCCGCGCCTGGGCGAGGCCTTTTCACTCGGCCACCAGCTGGCCGGACGCCAGCATGGGCTGGAAGAGGGCGAGGAGAGTCACCAGTACCGCTTCGAGATGGGGCGCGTTCCCGAGGCCCTGCGTCAGCATGCGGGCAACCTGCTGGTGGGCTTCGCCGAGCTTTCGCGCACGCTCGAAACCATGAGCGACATCCTGCGCGAGAGCCTCGATCCCGACAAGCACACCGGGCTGCCGCGTGAGCAGGCCGAAGCGTGGCTGCCGCTGCTGGCGCTGTTGCATGGCCGTGCGCTGGAGGCGCATGGGCTGTGGGAGGCCTACGCTGAAACCGACATGGAAGGCGAGGCGCCGAGAGCGCGCTGGCTGACGCTGGAGCGTTTCGGCAGCGATCCCGAACTGGTCTTCTCGGCGAGCCCCGTGTCGGCGGCACCGACCCTGGCCAGGAGCCTGTGGGGCAGCTGCTTCGGTGCCGTGGTGACCTCGGCCACGCTCACGGCGCTTGGTCGCTTCGAGCGCCTGCAGGAACGCGCCGGGCTGGCCAATCGCTACCGCTACCAGCGCCTGCCGAGCCCCTTCGACTACTCCCGCGCGGTGCTCAGCGTGCCGCGCGAGGCCGTGGACCCCGGCGACCGCGACGCCCACGAGCGGGCCATCGTCGATTTCGTCAGCGGGCTCGGCGAGAAGGAGGCGGTGCTGATGTTGTTCTCGTCGCGGGCGCAGCTGCGTGCGGTGGAAAAGGTGCTGCCGGCGAAGTGGCGCGAGCGGGTGCTGGCCCAGGACCGGCTGCCCAAGCGCGAGCTGATCGAACGCCATCGGGCGAGGGTGGATGCCGGGAAGGGCAGCGTGATCTTCGGCCTGGCCAGCTTTGCCGAGGGCATCGACCTGCCCGGCGACTACCTGACCCACGTGGTGATCACCCGGCTGCCGTTCGCCGTGCCCGACGATCCGGTGGGGGCGACCCTGGCCGAGTGGATCGAGAGCCGGGGCGGCAACCCCTTCATGCGCATCAGCGTGCCCGATGCCTCGATCAAGCTGGTGCAGGCCTGCGGCCGACTGATTCGCAAGGAGGCCGATCAGGGGCGCATCACGTTGCTCGACCGTCGCGTGCTGACCCGGCGCTATGGCCAGGCATTGCTCGATGCGCTGCCGCCGTTCATGAGAGAGATCGATGGCGTCTAGATGTACTGCGCTGCCAGCAAAAGGCCCGCATGTGCGGGCCTCTGATGGAGCGCAGTCGACGTTAGCTTCGGCGTCGTTCGGCCAGTACCGGGGTGAGCTTCCGGGCCATGCGGGTCAGGGTCTCCTCGGTGGTGGCCCAGTCGATGCAGGCGTCGGTAATGGAGACGCCGTACTGCATCTGGCTATGATCGTCGAGGATCTTCTGGCTGCCCCAGCCGAGGTTGGATTCGACCATCAGCCCCATGATGGAGGTATTGCCCTCGAGGATCTGGTTGGTGACGTTCTCCAGCACCAGCGGTTGCAGCGCCGGATCCTTGTTGGAATTGGCGTGGGAGCAGTCGATCATGATGTTGGGCTTGATCTCGGCCTTCTTCAGCTCCTGCTCGGCCAGTGCCACGCTGACGCTGTCGTAGTTGGGCTTGCCGTTGCCGCCGCGCAGCACCACGTGGGCGTAGGCGTTGCCGCGGGTGCGGATGATCGCCACCTGCCCGCTCTGGTTGATGCCGAGGAAATTGTGCGGGTGCGACACCGACTGCAGCGCGTTGATCGCCACGTCGAGGCTGCCGTCGGTACCGTTCTTGAAACCCACCGGGCTGGAGAGGCCGGAAGACATCTCGCGGTGGGTCTGGGATTCGGTGGTGCGGGCGCCGATCGCCGACCAGCTGATGCAGTCCTGCAGGTACTGCGGCGAGATCGGGTCCAGGGCCTCGGTGGCCAGCGGCAGGCCGAGCTCGGAGAGTTCGACCAGCAGCTTGCGGGCAATGTGCAGACCCTCCTCGATCTCGAACGAGCCGTTGAGATGCGGGTCGTTGATCAGCCCCTTCCAGCCGACCGTGGTGCGGGGCTTCTCGAAGTAGACGCGCATCACGATATAGAGGCTGTCCTTCACCTCGTCGGCCAGGCGACGCAGGCGGCGCGCATAGTCCAGGGCGGCATCGACGTCGTGGATCGAGCAGGGGCCGATCACCACCAGCAGGCGCGGGTCGCTGCCGTCGAGAATGTTCTGGATGGTCCGGCGGCCCTCGATCACCGTTCTCTCGGCGACGTCGCCGAGGGGGATTTCGTTCTTGAGGGCTTCGGGGGTGATCAGTACGTCCTGGGACAGGACGTTGAGGTTGCTGACCTGCTGATCTGACATGTTGCTACCTGTGTCGTGGTGCGTTGATGGCAAGAGGATGAACTACTATACACCCGCCGAGGAAGAAATCCGCAATCGCAACGGAACCCGGCGGCCCCCTGGTTGTCACAGCGCCGGCGGCATGGCGGCCGGCTTGATGCGCGGCCAAGAAACAGGAACACTTGTCGAAACGGGCGATGACGTCCAGGGACTTACAGCGGCCAACGGGCTCCAGGTTGATACCATGCATGCAGACTACCTAACGACGAATTCGTCGCTCATCCCGCTTCGGGGTTCCTCCCCTGCCTGGGGGAGCGTGAATGGGTAACCGGGAAACCGATCAACAGCTCGTTGAGCGTGCACAAAAAGGCGATACGCGAGCCTTCGACCTGCTGGTCAAGAAGTACCAGCACAAGATCATCGGGTTGATCGGACGCTATATCCAGGACCACGCCGAGGTGCAGGACGTGGCCCAGGAGGCCTTCATCAAGGCCTACCGGGCGCTTGGCAAGTTTCGCGCCGAGAGCGCCTTCTATACCTGGATGTACCGCATCGCCATCAACACGGCGAAGAACCATCTGGTGTCGAAGGGGCGGCGGCCGCCCGGCAGCGATCTCGACATCGTCGACGCCGAGATCCTCGACCATACCGGACGCCTGTCGGACATCGAGACGCCGGAGTCGTCGCTGGCCCGGGACCAGCTCGAAACGGCCGTGTTCGAGGCGATCGAGAACCTGCCCGACGATCTGCGCACGGCGATCACCCTGCGTGAACTCGACGGGCTCTCGTATGAGGATATTGCCAATATCATGCAGTGCCCGGTGGGCACGGTGCGGTCGCGAATCTTTCGTGCCCGCGAGGCAGTGGACCAGCACATCCAGCCGCTGGTGACCACATCGCGTACGCGGGAATCGATCACGGAATGAAGTTTTCGATACTGTTTTTGCTTCGACGCTGAACTGTCTCGCGTCGATGACGTCTGAAGCATTGACTGCTGTATGACAGCGGCAACATGGGCTGTCGGCATTCCGGTTGGGTGCGGTCGGGAATGCCGGGAATCATTGATAGCAAGGCAGGGTGCCTTGTCGATGTGGGGGTGTGAGGAATGAGTCAGAATGCACGGGAATCGCTTTCTGCCCTGATGGACAGCGAAGGTGATGATCTCGAGCTGCGCCGAGTGCTGAAGACGCTCGAGAGCGAGCCGGATGCGGCGGAGGCATGGCGGCGCTATCACCTGATGCGCAGCCTGCTGCGGCGGGATCATGACATCGATGTCAGCACGGACCTGTCGGCCGGAATCATGGCCAGGCTGGAAGCCGAACCGGCGCCCACCATGGAGACGCCGCGCATCGCACCGCGCCGCTCCTACCCCCTTGCCCGCAGTGCGGGAATTGCCGCCGCCGTCACGCTGATGGTGATCAGCGGGGTGCAGTTCTACCAAGGCAGCGATTTCACCACGAGCGGTGGCGATGCCCAACTGGCGGGCAGCGAGGCACGCTCCGCTGCCACCCAGGCGCCGCGCAACCTTGCCGCCCAGGCGGGAAGCGGCGGCCAGGCGACCCCCGTGGGCATGCCGTTCTTCTCTCCGGCGGCCTCGGGCGGGCAGTCCGGCCTGATGCCGGTGGGAGCCAGCTTCGATTCCCCTCTGTTCATGACGCCCAATCCCCGCCAGTCGCAGCGCACCGACCAGGAGCAGGCGCGCCTGCTGCAGTCCTATCTCGATCGCCACGCCGAAGGCGCGACCTATCGCAGCGGCGATGTGTGGATGCCTCTGCTGCGCGGCTCGGGTAACGAGACACTGGGGCAGCGCTGATGGCAGGCAGGCGTATCGCAAGGCGCCTGGCTCTCCTCAGCAGCGCTGCGCTTCTGACCCATCTGTCGCCTGTCGTTGCCGAAGCCCCGGCAGGGCAGGCCGACGCCGGGCGGTTCGACTGCCGTCAGTTGGCCGACTGGGAGCCGCCCGAGACGCCGCTGGAGTGGTTCGAGCGCAGCCTATGGGCCAACCATTGCCTCGTGTTCCAGGCACGCGCCGTGCGCATCGGTATCGATGGGGTGCGTACCCTGGCACTCTCGCGAGACATCCAGGACGGGGTCGAGCGAGAAGTGGCGCGTTTTCTCGACGGACCGCCGGTGTTCTTCGAACGCAGCGGCCACATCAGCCGCATGAACTGGTCAAGCGCCGATGAGAGTGCGCCGGCTTCCCCGGCGGGTATCGCGCGCCATGTGGACCAGTACTACCGGCTCTCCCTGGGCAATGACGAACGCATCGCCAACCGTGGTGCCGTACGCCTGGACATCGAGCCGCTCGACGGGATGCGCTTCGGCCAGCGTCTGTGGCTCGACGCCCAGACGTCGCTACCGCTGAAGCGCGAACTCATCGACGACCGTGGGCGAGTCGTCGAGACATTCCAGTTTACCGAACTACAGTCGCCACGCTTGCACGAGGGCGGGGTGATACTGGAAGACTACCGCGAGCCACCTCGGCAGTCCTGGTTTCCCACCTGGCTGCCCGACGGCTTCGTCGACCAGCCGATCGGCAGCGAGGCGGAGCCGCAGGATCGAGAGCGGCCGGTGGGACATCGCATCTACAGCGATGGCCTCTCGACGCTCAGCCTGTTCGTCGAACCGATCGAGGAAGGGCACGAGCGGCTCATCCCCGGGCTGCATCGCCTGGGGATCTCACTCGCCGTGGTGCGCCACGTGGTGGCTGACGAGCGGCCCCACCAGGTCGTCGTCATGGGCGAGCTGCCCCCACGGGTACTCGTGCAGGTGGCGGAGAATCTGGCCTGGCGCGAGTCGCCGGAGTGATTGCCCCCGTCACGTGCAATTCGTCGTGAATCCTTGGCCACCAACAAGTACGAGCCACCTTGAAAAGCGACGCGTGGCTCCCTAGTTACCGCTTGAAACGACGTTAAGCTGATGCAGGAGCTCATATGAAACCGTTGACGCGACAGTTCTCTCTCTGGGCGCTGCTGTTGGCCGTGCTGCTGTCGTGGCAGTCTGCCTTCGCCCGTGACCTGCCCGACTTCACCGAGCTGGTCGAGCAGGCTGCTCCCGGGGTGGTCAATATCTCGACCACCCGGGCCATGCCGGATCGTTCGCAGGGCTTCGAGGGGTTCGGCGGCCAGGAGATACCCGAGATCTTCCGCCACTTCTTCGGCGACCGCTTCCCGATGCCGCCCGGAGGCGGTGGCCCTGGGCGGGGCGGTGAGCGGCAGTCGCTGGGGTCCGGCTTCGTCATCAGTGAAGATGGCTACATCCTGACCAATGCCCACGTGGTCGAGGGAGCCGACGAGATCCTCGTGCGCCTCAACGACCGTCGAGAGCTGCAAGCCGAACTGGTCGGGGCCGATACCCAGACGGACGTCGCCCTGCTCAAGGTGGACGCCTCGGATCTGCCGACGCTGAACATGGGCGATTCCGACGAGCTTCGTGTGGGGGAGTGGGTGGCCGCCATCGGCTCTCCCTTCGGCTTCGACCATTCGGTGACCGCCGGCATCGTCAGTGCGATCAACCGCACGCTGCCGCGTGATGCCTACGTACCCTTCATCCAGACCGACGTGGCGATCAACCCCGGCAACTCGGGCGGGCCGTTGTTCAACCTGGATGGTGAAGTGGTGGGGATCAACTCGCAGATCTTTACCCGCAGCGGCGGCTTCATGGGGCTGTCTTTCGCCATTCCCATCAACGTGGCCATGGACGTGGCCAGCCAGATTCGCGACGACGGCCGCGTGCATCGTGGCTGGCTCGGGGTGATGATCCAGCCGGTGTCTCGCGACCTGGCCGAGTCGTTTGGCATGGACAGCCCCAGCGGCGCCCTGATTGCCGATCTCGACCCCGCGGGGCCGGCGGCACAGGCGGGCCTGCAGGCGGGCGACATCGTGCTGGAAGTCGACGGGGAGGAGGTCGAACGCTCGCGCAACCTGCCGCGCCTGATCGGTCGGGTCACGCCGGGCAATGAAGCCGAGCTGACCATCCTACGCGACGGGGAGCGCCAGGAGATCGCGGTGACCATCGGCGACTGGCCCGACAGCGAGCAGTCCGAGCAGGCGAGCGGCGGTGGGTCGGATGCCCAGGCGCGGCTGGGCATCGCCGTGGCCGAGCTCGATGAGGCCGAGCGTCAGCGCCTCGGGATCGACAGCGGTGTGCTGGTGCGTGACGTCGACCCCCGCGGGGCGGCGGCCGAGGCCAAGATCCTGCCGGGCGACGTGATCGTCAGCCTCGACCACCACGTCGTGGAGAGCGCCGAGCAGCTGCGCGAACTGGCTGCGAACCTGCCCACCGATCGCGCCGTACCCGTGCGCCTGTATCGCGAAGGGCGCTCCCTGTTCGTGGCGTTGCGCCTGGGGCGTGACTGAACCGACCCGGTGCCGGACGAGTACAGGACACCTCCCGCCTTGGCGGGAGGTGTTCGTGTTTTTTCAGGGCTCAGGCCGCTGAGCTGTCCAACCTCGGGTCATGCCGGTACAATACCGGCCATCGAATTCTCATGACGTTAGCGGGCGCCGATGACTCTGCCGCTGCCGCGCTCGTGTCGAACACCGGATTGGGCTAGATGAGCAACGAAGCAAGCAACGAAAAACTGAAGCACATTCGGAATTTCTCGATCATTGCCCATATCGACCACGGCAAGTCGACCCTGGCGGACCGCCTGATCCAGACCTGCGGTGGGCTTTCCGAGCGCGAACTGAAGGAGCAGGTGCTCGATTCGATGGATCTCGAGCGCGAGCGCGGCATCACAATCAAGGCCCAGTCGGTCACGCTCGACTACCAGGCCCAGGATGGCAATACCTACCAGCTCAACTTCATCGACACCCCGGGGCACGTGGATTTCTCCTACGAGGTGTCGCGTTCACTGTATGCCTGCGAAGGGGCACTGCTGGTGGTGGATGCGGCCCAGGGCGTCGAGGCGCAGTCGGTGGCCAACTGCTACACCGCCATCGAGCAGGGGCTCGAGGTGCTGCCGGTCCTCAACAAGATGGACCTGCCCCAGGCCGATCCCGACAAGGTCTCCCACGAGATCGAGGAAATCATCGGGCTGGACGCCACCGACGCCTGTCAGGTGTCGGCCAAGAGCGGGCTCGGCATCGATGCGCTGCTCGAGCGCCTGGTACGCGACATTCCGCCGCCCAAGGGCGACCCCGAGGGGCCGCTGCAGGCACTGATCATCGATTCCTGGTTCGACAACTACCTCGGCGTGGTCTCGCTGGTGCGCATCTTCGACGGCACCCTGAAGAAGGGCGAGAAGATCCGCATCAAGTCCACCGGGCGTGACTGGCAGGCCAACGAGGTGGGCATCTTCACGCCGCTGCGCAAGGAAACCAACATCCTGCGTGCCGGCGAGGTCGGTTTCGTGGTGGCCGGCATCAAGGATATCCACGGTGCCCCGGTGGGCGACACCATCACCCACGCCAAGACCCCGGATGTGCCGCGTTTGCCCGGCTTCCAGAAGGTCAAGCCGCAGGTCTATGCCGGCATGTTCCCGGTCAGCGCCGACGACTACGAGGATTTCCGCGATGCGCTGGAGAAGCTGGCGCTGAACGATGCCTCGCTGGAATACGAGCCCGAGAACTCCGACGCGCTGGGCTTCGGCTTCCGCGTCGGCTTCCTCGGCACCCTGCACATGGAGATCATCCAGGAGCGGCTCGAGCGCGAATACGACCTGGATCTGCTCACCACGGCGCCTACCGTGGTCTATGAACTGGCGATGAAGAACGGCGACGTCAAGTACGTCTCCAATCCCTCTAAATTGCCCGACATGGCCGACGTGGATGAGATGCGCGAGCCGATCGTGCGTGCCAGCATCCTGGTGCCGCAGGAGTTCGTCGGCAACGTCATCATGGAGTGCGAGAACCGTCGCGGCAACCAGCTCGACATGCAGTTCCTCGGCAGCCAGATCCAGCTCACCTACGAGCTGCCCATGAGCGAAGTGGTGATGGACTTCTTCGACCGCCTCAAGTCCATCTCCAAGGGCTATGCCTCGCTGGACTACAACTTCGAGCGCTTCGAGGCGGCCAAGCTGGTGCGCCTGGACGTGTTGATCAACGGCGACCGGGTCGACGCCTTGGCGGTGATCATCCACCGCGACCATGCCCATTCGCGCGGCCGCGTGCTGGTCGAGAAGATGAAGGAACTGATTCCGCGCCAGATGTTCGACGTGGCGATCCAGGCCGCCATCGGCGGCCAGGTGGTGGCGCGCTCCACGGTCAAGGCGCTGCGCAAGAACGTCACCGCGAAGTGCTATGGCGGTGACGTGACGCGCAAGAAGAAGCTGCTCGAGAAGCAGAAAGCGGGCAAGAAACGCATGAAACAGGTCGGTCGGGTGGAAATTCCCCAGGACGCCTTCCTGGCCGTGCTCAAGGTGAACGACTAGGAACGCCGACGCTATGGATTTTTCACTTTTGTTGGTGGTGGCCGTGGCCGCCACCGGCCTGATCTGGCTGCTCGACATCGTCTGGCTGCGTCCCGCCCGGCGCCAGAGGCTGGCCGCCGTGGAGGCGGGCACCACCGAAGGACTCGACGAGACCGCCCGTGAGCGGGCGATGAAGGAGCCCTGGCCGGTCGACTATGCGCGCTCCTTCTTCCCCGTGCTGCTGGTGGTGCTGCTGCTGCGCAGCTTCCTGGTGGAGCCGTTCCAGATCCCTTCCGGTTCGATGCGTCCGACCCTCGAGGTGGGCGATTTCATCCTGGTCAACAAGTACGCCTACGGCCTGCGCCTGCCGGTGACCCATACCCGCGTCCTCGAACTCGGCGAGCCCGAGCGCGGCGACGTGATGGTATTCCGCTTTCCCAGCGAACCCTCGGTGAACTTCATCAAGCGGGTGGTCGGGCTGCCGGGCGACACCGTGCGCTACGAGGACAAGCAGCTCTACGTCAATGGAGAACTCGTGCCCAAGCAACTGCTGGACGAGACGCCTTCCTCGGCGCCCGGCGAGTGGCTGCTGGAGGAGCGACTGGGCGAGGTCAGCCATCGTATCTACAATAACCCACGTGACCCGGGTCCCCGCGTGCGCGAGATCGTCGTGCCCGACGGGCACTATTTCACCATGGGTGACAACCGCGATCATTCCAACGACAGCCGCTACTGGGGCTTCGTGCCCGAGGAGAACGTCGTCGGCCGGGCGTTCGCCGTGTGGATGCACTGGGATGGTGGCTTGCCCAGCTTTACCCAGGTTCGCCGCATCCATTGATGGACCAGAAATAACAGGAATGACGTGAGCAAATCCCTTACCGCCTTCAGCCGCCGCATCGGCCACAGTTTTCGCGACGACTCGCTGCTGGAACTGGCCATGACCCACCGCAGCTTCGGAGGCCAGAACAACGAGCGTCTGGAGTTCCTCGGCGACTCCATCGTCAACTTCGTCATCGCCGAGGCCTTGTACGAACGCTTCCCGCAGGCCCGGGAAGGGCAGCTGTCGCGTCTGCGCGCGCGCCTGGTACGTGGCCAGACCCTGGCCGAGCTGGCCCGCGAGATGGCCTTCGGCGAGTGCCTTCGCCTGGGTTCCGGCGAGATGAAGAGCGGCGGGCACCGGCGCGACTCGATCCTCGCCGACGCGGTCGAGGCCGTGCTCGGGGCGATCTATCTCGATGCCGGCATGGACGTGGCCCGGGCCCGCGTGCTGGCCTGGTACGCCGAGCGCCTGGAGTCGATCGACCTGCAGGACACCCAGAAGGATCCCAAGACCCGTTTGCAGGAGTTTCTGCAGTCGCGCCAGTCGCCATTGCCGCGCTACGAGGTCGTCTCGGTGGAGGGCGAGGCCCACGACCAGACCTTCACCGTGGAGTGTCACGTCGAACTGCTGGCTTCCCACACCCTGGGCACTGGGTCCAGCCGCCGCCACGCCGAGCAGCAGGCCGCCGAACTCGCGCTGCTCCAGTTGGAGAATCGCAAGGGACAGAAAGCATGAGCGAGACATGTGGCTTCGTGGCCATCGTTGGTCGCCCCAACGTCGGCAAGTCGACCCTGATGAACCGGATTCTCGGTCAGAAGGTCTCGATCACCTCACGCCGGCCCCAGACCACCCGGCATCAGGTCATGGGTATCAAGACCGAGGGGGAAGCGCAGTTCATCTACGTCGATACGCCGGGCATCCACATCCTCGGGCGCGACCGTAACAAGGCGATCAATCGCTTCATGAACCAGGCGGCCACCCAGGCCCTGCGCGACGTCGACTGCGTGGTCTTCATCATCGACCGCACGCGCTGGACCGACGAGGATCAGGTGGTGCTGGCGCGGCTCGAGCACGTCGAGGCGCCGGTGATCCTCGCGGTCAACAAGGTCGACCGGCTCGAGGACAAGAGCACGCTGCTGCCGTGGCTCGGCGAGGTCGGAGCGCGGCGCGACTTTGCCGCCATCATTCCCATCTCGGCCAAGCATGGCACCAACGTGCCGGAGCTCGAGGCGGAAGTGGCCAAGCATCTGCCCGAGGGGACGCATCATTTTCCCGACGATCAGATCACCGACCGGAGCCAGCGTTTCCTGGCGGCCGAGCTGGTGCGCGAGAAAATCATGCGCCAGCTCGGCGACGAGCTGCCCTACCAGGTCACGGTGGAGATCGAGGAGTTCCGCGACGAGGGCAGGGTGGTTCATATCAGCGCGCTCATCCTGGTGGAGCGAGACGGACAGAAGAAGATCCTCATCGGCGACAAGGGCGAGCGGATCAAGAGCATCGGCCGCGAGGCGCGGCTCGACATGGAGCGCGCATTCGACGCCAAGGTCATGCTCAACCTGTGGGTCAAGGTGAAGCGCGGCTGGTCGGACGACGAGCGGGCGCTGAAGAGCCTGGGTTACGACCTGGACTGAGACTGCCCCGACCTGTCTGCGCTTGTCCCCACTTCGTTCAGGCGACCCACCATGCAGCCGCAGCCGGCCTTTCTCCTTCATAAACGCCCCTATCGCGAGACCAGTGCACTGGTCGAGCTGTTCACCCTCGAACATGGCCGTGTGCGCGCGGTGGCCCAAGGGGTGCAGCGCCCAGGCTCGCGCTCGCGGGGTCGGCTGCAGCCCTTCGCCCCGCTGCACGTGACCTGGGTGGGCGAAGGCGAGCTCAAGCGCCTGCGCCTGATGGAGAGCCGCGGCGCGGCGGCGCTGCTCGCCGGCGAGGGCCTGCTGTGCGGCCTCTACGCCAACGAGCTGCTGACGCGAACGCTGCCGGTCGAGCTGCCGACGCCGGAGGTGTTCGCCTTCTATGCCGCCCTGCTCGAGGCGTTGCCACGCCCGGAGGGCCGTGCCGTGGCGCTGCGGCGCCTGGAATTCGCCCTGCTCGATACGCTGGACGCCTCGCCGCGCTTTACCACGCCGGAAGGCGGCGAACTCGACCCTCACGGCCGTTATCGCTTCGATACCGCATCGCGGGCCTTCGTGCCCGGCGAGCCGGGGCTCGACGGGCGCACCCTGCGCCTGCTGGCCGGCGGCGACTGGGCGGCACCGGGCCTGGCCGGCCCAGCCAAGGCGATTGCACGTGCGGCGCTGGCTCCCTTGCTCGGTTCGCGTCCGCTGCGCTCCCGCGAGCTGATGCGCCAGCTTGCCGAGCGGCGCCGTTCCCCCTCACACTGAAAGTGTTTCCTATCGACCCGCTGGAGAACGTCATGCATCCCCCGCGCATACTGCTCGGCGTCAATATCGATCACATCGCTACGCTGCGTCAGGCGCGCGGCACGCGCTATCCCGACCCCGTCCAGGCGGCGCTGCTGGTCGAGGAAGCCGGCGCCGACGGCATTACCGTGCACCTGCGCGAGGATCGACGGCACATTCAGGAGCGCGACGTGCGCCTTCTCACCGAGGTGCTCAACACGCGCATGAACCTGGAGATGGCGGTGACCGAGGAGATGCTGACGCTGGCCGAGGAGGTCCGCCCGGCGCACGTCTGCCTGGTGCCCGAGAAACGCGAGGAACTCACCACCGAGGGCGGCCTGGACGTGGCCGGCAATATCGATGCGATCTCCGCCGCCTGCCGGCGACTGGCGGCGGTGGGCTGCGAGGTGTCGCTGTTCATCGACCCCGAGCCCGACCAGATCGAGGCGGCCAGTCGCGCCGGGGCGCCGGTGATCGAGCTGCACACCGGGGCCTATGCCGAGTGCACCGGCGAAGCGGCGCGGCAGGAGCACGCGCGGCTGACGGCGGCGGCAGAGATGGCGCTGGAGCTTGGGCTCACCGTCAATGCCGGCCACGGCCTGCACTACCACAACGTCGAGGCGATCGCGGCGATTCCGGGGCTGCACGAGCTCAACATCGGCCATGCCATCATCGCCCGGGCGCTGTTCGTCGGGCTCAAGGAAGCGGTGGCGGAGATGAAGCGGCTGGTGATCGCCGGCCAGGAGGCTGGCTTCGTCGCCTCGCTGGAGGCGCACGACCACGACCACGATCACGCATGATCATCGGCATCGGCACCGACATCGCCCGGGTGGCGCGCTTCGAGGCCGCCATGGTGCGCCACGGGGAGCGCTTTCCGGCACGCGTGCTGGGTGAGTTGGAGCGTGAGCAACTGGCCAGGCGTGGCGACCGGGCGGCGTTTCTCGCCAAGCGCTTCGCCGCCAAGGAGGCCTTCGTCAAGGCGCTGGGCACCGGGTTGCGTCATGGCATGCGCTGGGCCGAGATCCAAGTGACCAACGATGCCCTGGGTCGCCCGTCATTGATGCTGTCGGGGCGGGCTCACGAGCTTGCCGCCACGGCAGGGGTCCGGGCCATTCATCTGTCCTTGAGCGACGAGGCCGAGCTGGCGCTGGCGATGGTCGTGCTGGAAGGGTACTCCTGATACGCGGCATGCCACTCGCCGAGGCGCTCGATGGCCTGGAACAGGTCGTCGATCAAGGCGTCGACGTCTGACATCCCACGCGAGCGCAGGCGCGTTTCCAGCGTTTCCGCCACCAGGGCGAGTTCGGGCGCACCGCAGTAGCGGCAGGCGCCGTTGAGCGAATGCACCACGTCCAGCAGCTTCTCGGGGTCGCCGGTGGCCAGGGCGTCGCGCAGCTCGCCCACGGTCTTCGGTAGCGACGCGACGAGCTCGCCCAGCAATTCGCGCGCCAGGCGCTCGTTGCCGTTGGCCAGGCGGGTGCCGAGCCCCATGTCGACGACGGCCAGCTCGCTGGCGAGCCCTGACTCCTGCGCGGCGGGCAGCGTGGGCAGTAACGTCGCCGGGCCGACATGGCGATGCAGAACGGCCTCCAGGCGGTTGGAATCCACCGGCTTGACCAGCACTTCCTGCATCCCCGCCGCCTGCAGCCGCTCGCGTTCGCTCTCGTGCGCATGGGCGGTGACCGCGATGACCGGGCAGTTCGACCAGTGTCCGCCCAGGCGGCGCAGGGCCTGGGTGGTCTCGATGCCGTCCATGCCCGGCATGCGTATGTCCATCAGAGCCAGGTGAAAGGGGGGACCCTCTGCCAGCGCCAGGGCCTCTTCACCGCTGGCGGCTTCGACCAGTTCCAGGCCGGGGCGCTGCAGCAATTCGCGCAGCAGGCGGCGGTTGATGGCATTGTCATCGACGACCAGCACGCGGGTCTGACGCTCCTTGACGGTGTCAGGGCAGCGTTTCGCCTTGCTGCAGCGGCGCAGGGCATCCGCCAGGGCCTGGCGCGACGCCGGCTTGCTGAGGATCTCGCAGCCGCCGGGCAGGTGCAGGTCCGGCATGTCGAGCGGTGCGACGTTGACCAGTAGCAATACCGGGCAGGGGCTCGCCTGCAGTCTCGCCCGCCACTCGTCGAGCAGCGCCTCGTTCAGCTCGGTGGGCAGCGCCGCGACCAGCAGCGACGGGTAGGGCGGCGTCAGCTCCGGCTGGTGCAGCTCTTCCACCTGGCCGCCCCACAGCGTGAGCAGGTGATTCAGCGCGTGACGCGTCGGCGCGTGCGGCTCGTAGAGGGCGACCCGGTCGTTGTCGAGGATGGGGTCGGGCGCAAGCTCTGCGGCGTCGATGACGTCCAGCGGCAACGTGAAGGAGAACGTCGAGCCCCGTGACGGTTCGCTCTCCACGGTGATCTGTCCGCCCATCTGCTCGACCAACTGGCGACTGATCGCCAGGCCCAGCCCGGAGCCGCCATAGTGGCGCGAGTGGCTGGCGGCGGCCTGGCGGAAGGCCTGGAACAGGCTGTGCTGTTCCTGCGGGGTGAGCCCGATCCCGGTGTCGCTGATGCTGACGCGCAGCAGGGCGCGGCCCTGGGCGTTCTGCTCCTCGAGCATCACCCTCACGATGACCTCGCCCTGTTCGGTGAACTTCAGCGCGTTGTGGATCAGGTTGGTCAGTACCTGGCGGATGCGCAGCGGATCGCCACGCAGCAGCGAAGGCACGTCGTCGTAGACCAGGCCCAGCAGGTGCAGCCCCTTCTGATGGGCCAGCGGTGCCTGCTGGCCCAGCGCCTCGTCGACCAGCGACACCATGTCCAGTTCGGCGCGGTCCAGCTCGAGGCGGCCAGCCTCCATGCGCGAGAAGTCGAGCACATCGTTGACCAGGGCGAGCAGGTTGTCGCAGGCGATCTGCACCTGGTCGAGCCACTCGCGCTGGCGAGGTTCGAGGCGCGAGCGTCCCAGCAGGCGGCAGAAGCCGACGATGCCGTTGAGCGGGGTGCGTATCTCGTGGCTCATGCTGGCCAGGAACTCGGACTTGATCCGGTTGGCTTCGAGCGCCCTGCGATGGGCCAGGTCGAGTTCGATGTTCTTTATCTCGATGGTCTCCATCGACTCTTCCAGGTCGGTGGTGGTCTGCTCGATCTGGCGCTGCATGTTCTCGTGGGATTGCCTGAGTTCATCGCCGAGTGCATTCACATGGCGCGCCAGGCGCCGCAGCTCGGGGGCGCCGGCCTCGACCAGGCGCGCCTCGAAGTCGCCGCCACGCAGCCGCCGCAATGCCTCGGCGGCATCGTCCAGGCTGGTGTCCACCCGCCGGCCGAGCGCCGAGGCGATCACGAACAGCAGCAGCCCGAGGATTAGCAGGCCCAGCCCCGTGATGGCGAGGCGTCGATAGTAGCCGAGGGTGAGCGGGCGGCTGTCCACGTCGAGCTCCAGCCAGGTGCGGCTGGTCACGCTGCCCTCCAGGTCGGTGGGGGCGAGCGGAACCATCAGGCGCCAGAGGTCGCTGCTGGTGTCGAGGTGTTGCTCGAGCGGTGGCGTCGTCGCGACCTGGGCGCGATTGCGGCCCAGCTCCAGCTGGATCATGCCGCTGTCGGAATAGATCCCCACGCCGCGCGCCTCTTCGATGTCCAGCAGGCGCCTGGCCATGCCGTCCAGCCGCGACTGGTCGGCCTCGATGACGGCCCGGGCCATTTCGGGGGCCTGCTGTTCGACGGCGGTAATGATGCGGTCGTGCAGGGCCGCCTTGCGCCATTCGGTATCCAGGTGCAGCACGAATGCCGCCACGAGCAACAGCACCAGCAGGGGAAGACACAGTATCCACAGCGTCAGGCGATTTCCGAGCGACATCGGCATTCCTTGGTCACGGGCCTTTCCGCTCAGTATGCCACATTGTCGAGGCATGCCTGTCCAGCGCTTGACGGCACGGATATACTAGCGAAAAGACCTTACCCTAAGGACGCTTACATGCAGTTCCCTACCATCGAGGATATCGTTGGGCATACGCCGTTGATTCGCCTCAAGCACATCACGGCAGGGCGCAACAACACGCTGCTGGCCAAGCTCGAGGGCAACAATCCCGCCGGCTCGGTGAAGGATCGTCCGGCACTGTCGATGCTGGAGCAGGCCGAGGCCCGGGGCGACATCTCGCCAGGCGATACCCTGATCGAAGCCACGTCGGGCAACACCGGGATCGCGCTGGCCATGGCCGCGACGATCAAGGGCTACCGCATGATCCTGATCATGCCGGAGAGCGCCTCGAGCGAGCGCAAGCAGGCCATGGCGGCCTATGGCGCCAAGCTGATCACGGTCAGCAAGGAGGGCGGCATGGAGGAGGCGCGCGACCTGGCCGAGACGATGATCGCGCGCGGCGAGGGCAAGCCGCTCAATCAGTTCGCCAACCCCGACAACCCGCTGGCGCACTACCGCGGTACCGGCCCCGAGCTGTGGGAGCAGACCGGCGGCACGATCACCCACTTCGTCAGTTCCATGGGCACCACGGGAACGATCATGGGCGTATCGGCGTACCTCAAGGAGCGCAACCCCGACATCCAGATCATCGGCCTGCAGCCGGAGGACGGCGCCAGCATTGCCGGCATCCGGCGCTGGCCCAAGGCGTACCTGCCCAGCATCTTCGATGCCAGCCGGGTCGACCGCGTGCTCGACATCGGCCAGCACGAGGCCGAAGAGCACATGCGACGCCTGGCCCGGGAGGAGGGCATTCTGGCCGGTGTCTCGTCCGGGGGAGCCCTGGCGGGCGCACTGCGCGTTGCCGAGGGCGTCGAGAACGCGGTGATCGTCTTCATCGTCTGCGACCGCGGCGATCGCTATCTCTCGACCGGGCTGTTCGCTCCGGAGGCTTGAGGTGGCAATGCTTGGCAAGCGACGGCCGGCGCGACAGCGAACCGGCGTCTCGGGGCTGCAACGACGTGGGGGCGACGCACCGGCTGCCGCGACAGCGGCGGCAGAGGCGACGGTGGTCATCGAACGGCTCGCCCACGATGGCCGGGGCGTGGCGCATGCGGCCAGCGGCAAGACCCTGTTCGTCGAAGGGGCGCTGCCCGGTGAGCGCGTCGAGGTGGCGGTACACCGCACGCGCAAGCGCTACGACGAGGCCCATGTCCGCGAGCTGCTCGAGCCGGCGGCCGAGCGGGCCGAGCCTCCCTGCCTCCACTATGGCCAGTGCGGCGGCTGCGACCTGCAGCATCTCGCCGTCGAAGCCCAGCGCGAGCACAAGCGGACGGTACTCGTCGAACTGCTCCAGCGAGAGGGCCTCGAACTGGCCGAGCCGCCCGAATTGCTGGCGGGAGAGGCGCTCGGCTACCGCCGACGAGCCCGCCTGGGCGTCAAGGTGGATGCCCAGGGGCGCGTGCATCTCGGTTTTCGCGCACGTCACGCCAGCCGGCTGATCGACATCGAGACCTGTCAGGTGCTGCAACCCGACCTGTCGGCGCTGCTCGAACCGCTGCGCGAGCTGTTGGCAGGGCTCGAAGCGCCACGCCTGGTCGGGCACCTCGAGCTGGTGGCATCCGCCACGCATCGCGTGGTGGTGGTGCGCCAACTGCGCGACAACCGCGCAGACCGGCATCGCTGGCAGGCGTTCGGCCAAGCCCATGGCGTCGGCGTGGCTCGCCTGTTGGGGCGCGAGGCGCCGAGCCTGGAGTGGTTGGGCGAGGCGCCGGCGCTCGACTACCGCTTGCCCGGGGGCGACGCGGAACTCGAGCTCGGCTTTGCGCCGGGTGATTTCATCCAGGTCAACGACCAGATCAATCGGGCGCTGGTGGCGACGGCGCGGCAGTGGCTGGCGCCGGTGGCCGGCCAGCGCGTGCTGGACCTGTTTGCCGGCATCGGCAATTTCGGCCTGCCGCTGGCGCTCGATGGCGCCGTGGTCACGGCGGCGGAGGGCAGCCCTGCCATGGTCGCCAGGCTTCAGCACAATGCGAGGCGCAACGGGCTCGACATCGAGGCCCAGCAGCTCGACCTCAACGACCAGGTGGCCGTGGCCCAGCTCCTGGCACGGCTCGCGCCCGAGGCGGTGGTGCTGGATCCGCCCCGCGACGGGGCCGATGCGGTGTGTCGCGCATTGATCGAACGCCCCGTGGCGCGGCTGGTCTACATTGCCTGTGACCCTGCCACGCTGGCGCGCGATGCGGCACGACTCGTGCATGGCGGTTATCGTCTCACTCGGGTGGCGGTGGCCGACATGTTCGTGCACACCTCGCACCTGGAGTCCCTGTTGCTGCTCGAATACGGTGCAACGCGGCCGTCATCGCAAGGAGCCTAGAGATGGTGAAAGTTCGCGACGACCAGCCACTGACGGACAATGGTGACGTCGATATCGGTCACTGGCTGGAGCGCCTTCAGGAAGACGTCAAGCTGCGCGACCCGGGGGAAATGCGCGAGGCGTGTGAACTCGCCAGGCGCCTTACCCGGGAGGCCGACCGCCCCCACAAGGCCTGGCTGCCCCAGGACACGACCTACCGCATGGGCCTCGAGATGGCGGACATCCTGGCCCTGCTCAAGCTCGACCAGCCGGCACTCGAAGCCGCCGTGCTCTATCGCGCCGTGCGCGAAGGGCTGATCTCTGCCGATGCCGTGGCGCGCCAGTTCGGCAAGGAAGTGGCGCACCTGATCGAGGGCGTGCTGCAGATGGCGGCCATCAGCAACGCCCAGGTGCCCAGCCAAGGCCTGGTCCAGCACGACCAGCAGGACAACCTGCGCAAGATGCTGGTCACGATGATCGACGACGTGCGCGTGGCGCTGATCAAGATCGCCGAGCGCACCTGTGCGCTGCGCCAGGTCAAGGACGCCCCGCGCGAGAAGCGCCTGCAGGTGGCCCGCGAGGTGTTCGACATCTATGCCCCGCTGGCCCATCGGCTGGGCATCGGTCAGGTCAAGTGGGAGCTCGAGGACCTCTCCTTCCGCTACCTGCACGAGGACGACTACAAGGCGATCGCCCGTCAGCTGGCCGAGAAGCGCCTCGACCGCGACCGCTACATCCACGACGTGGTCGAAACCCTCAAGGGCATGCTCGAGGCCCAGGGCATCAACCGGTACGAGGTCAACGGTCGCGCCAAGCACATCTACTCGATCTGGCGCAAGATGAAGCGCAAGCGCATCGACTTCTCCCAGGTCAACGACGTGCGCGCGGTGCGCATCCTGGTGCCGGAGGTGGCCGACTGCTACACCGTGCTGGGGTTGGTGCACTCGCGCTGGCACCACGTGCCCAACGAGTTCGACGATTACATCGCCAACCCCAAGAAGAACGGCTACCAGTCGTTGCACACCGCCGTGCTGGGGCCCGAGAACAAGGTGCTGGAGATCCAGATCCGCACCTTCACCATGCACGACGAGGCCGAGCTCGGCGTCTGCGCCCACTGGCGCTACAAGGGGCACGACACCGGCGGCAAGAGTACCAGCTACGAGGAGAAGATCGCCTGGCTGCGCCAGGTCCTCGAGTGGCAGGACGAGGTCGGCGACTTCAGCGACCTGCGCGAAGGGCTCTCCAGCGACGTGGCGCCGGACCGCATCTACGTGTTCACGCCGGACGGCCACGTCATCGACCTGCCGCGCATCGCCACGCCCATCGATTTCGCCTACCGGGTGCATACCGAGGTCGGCCACCGTTGCCGCGGGGCCAAGGTCGATGGCCGCATCGTGCCGCTCACCTACAAGCTAAGGACCGGCCAACAGGTCGAGATCCTCACCGCCAGCAAGGGCGGTCCCAGCCGCGACTGGCTCAACCCCAGCCTCGGCTACGTGCGCACTTCGCGCGCGCGGGCCAAGATCCAGTCGTGGTTCAAGCACCAGGCCCGCGAGCAGAACCTGGAGGAAGGCAAGGCGCTGTTCGATCGCGAGATGAAGCGTCTCGACGTGGAGGACATGGACCTCGCCACCCTGGCGCAGAAAGTCAACTACCAGACCCCCGAGGACATGTACGCTGCGCTGGGGGCGGGGGACCTTCGCATCGGCCAGGTACTGCACCAGGCCCAGCAGCTGTTCGGCGAGACCGACGACCAGGAGCAGCTCGATCGCCTGCTGGCCAAGCCGCGGCGCGACTCGGGCAAGGGGGCCGCCAGCGACATCACCGTGCTCGGCGTGGGCAATCTCAAGACCAGCATGGCCAACTGCTGCCATCCGGTGCCCGGCGAGCCGATCGTCGGCTTCATCACCCAGGGCCGCGGCGTCACCGTGCATCGTCAGGACTGCCCCAACATCCTGCAGCTGCGCCTGGACGAGCCGCAGCGGGTCATCGAGGTGGAGTGGGGGCAGCGTGCCCGTACCCAATACCCGGTCGACATCGAGATACAGGCCTGGGACCGTTCCGGCCTGTTGCGCGACGTCACCGGCATTCTCGGCAACGAGAAGGTCAACGTGCTGTCGGTGAACACCCTGACCGATACCCGCGACGGCATCGCCCGCATGCGCATCACCGTGGAAGTCGATGGCTTGGAGACGCTGGGCAGATTGTTCTCGCGCATCCAGCAGCTGTCCAACGTGATCGAGGTCCAGCGCCTGCGCACGGGCGCCAAGGGAGCCAAGCACAAGGGGAGCGGCCCATGAGCGAGACCCGCCACGCCATCGACGACCTGCTGACGCTGATGGCCGTGCTGCGCGACCCCGGGCAGGGCTGTCCGTGGGATCTCGAGCAGGACTGGGACAGCATCGTGCCGCACACCCTCGAGGAGGCCTACGAGGTGGCCGATGCCATCGAGCGTCGTGCCTGGGAGGAGCTGCCCGGCGAACTCGGCGACCTGCTGTTCCAGGTGGTCTACTACAGCCAGTTCGCCCGGGAAGAGGGGCGCTTCGACTTCCACGACGTGGTGCACACCCTGACCGACAAGATGGTGCGTCGCCATCCCCACGTCTTTCCCGATGGTACCCTGGCGTCGCGTCGCCCGCCCGGCGTGAGTGCCGAGCAGGTCGAGACGCAGTTGGTCAACAGCCGCTGGGAGTCGCTCAAGGCAGATGAACGTGCCGCCCGCGGCGAGGAGGAGACGCCGGCCTCGGTGCTCGACGACGTGCCGCGCCTGCTGCCGGCGCTCTCGCGTGCCGCCAAGCTCTCCAAGCGCGCGGCCCGGGTGGGCTTCGACTGGCCCGATGCCGCCGGCGTGATCGCCAAGATCCGCGAGGAGCTCGACGAGGTCGAGCAGGCCCTGGCCGAGGGCGACCACCGCCATGCGGCACGCGAAGTGGGCGACCTGCTGTTCGCCGTGACCAACCTGGCGCGTACCCTCAAGGCCGACCCCGAGCAGTGCCTGCGCGAGACCAACGCCAAGTTCGAGCGGCGCTTCCGCCACGTCGAATCGGCCTTGGCCGAGCGCGGCGTGACCACCCGCGACGTCGACCTGGCCACCATGGAGGCGCATTGGCAAGAGGCCAAGCAGCTCGAGCGCACAGCTTCCGCACCCTCAGCGGGACATTTCGAATCGACTTCAGGAGGAGATCGGCCATGAGTGGCGATCTGCACGAATCCCTACGCGACAACGTACGCATCCTCGGCGACAGCCTGGGCCGCACCATCGCCGATGACCTGGGCAAGGGCTTCGTCGACCGCATCGAGACCATCCGCGGCCTGGCCAAGAGCGGCCGACAGGGGGACGTGCAGAGCAGTCGCGAGCTGATCGAGTACCTGCGCAAGCTGCCCGACCGCGACCTGCTGCCGGTCACCCGTGCGTTCAACCAGTTCCTCAACCTGGCCAACATCGCCGAGCAGCACTACCGGGCGCGCTTTCGTCGCGTGGAGGATTACAAGCCCGGTTCGCAGCCGGTGCTGTCGGAACTGCTCGAGCGGGCTCGCGATGCCGGCCATGCGCCGCGCAAGCTGGTGGAGAGCCTGGCCACCATGCGCGTGGAGCTGGTGCTGACCGCCCACCCCACCGAGGTCATCCGGCGAACCCTGATCCAGAAGTACGATGCCATCGATGAGTGCCTCACCGTGATCGAATCCTCGCTGGACTATCCCGAGCGGGCCAGCCGCGCCCGTGGGCGCCTCGAGGAGCTGATCAGTCAGGCCTGGCACACCGACGAGATCCGTCACGAACGGCCGACGCCGGTGGACGAGGCCAAGTGGGGCTTCGCGGTGATCGAGAACTCGCTGTGGCAGGCGGTGCCGGCGTTCCACCGCGATCTCGACAGCCTGCTGCTTGAATCCGCCGGCGAGCGCCTGCCGCTGGATGCCGCACCGATCGTCTTCGCCTCGTGGATGGGCGGCGACCGCGACGGCAATCCCAACGTCACCTCGCGGGTCACCCGTGAGGTGCTGCTGCTGGGGCGCTGGATGGCGGCGGACCTCTACCTGCGCGACCTGGAACAGCTCAAGGCCGAGCTTTCCATGTGGAAGTGCAACAGCGCGCTGCGCGCCGAGGTGGGCAACGTCGCCGAGCCCTACCGCGAGCTGCTCAAGCGCCTGCTGCAGCGGGTCGAGGCGACCCGCGACTGGGCCAAGGCCCAGCTCGACGGGCGCAGCTACGAGGGTGGTCCGATCATCGAGAACAGCGACCAGCTCTACGCGCCGCTGCTCACCTGCTACCGTTCGCTGTGCGATGTGGGCCTCGACACCATCGCCAACGGCGCCCTGCTCGACACCCTGCGTCGAGTGGCGGTATTCGGCGTGACCCTGACCAAGCTCGACATCCGCCAGGAGGCGAGCCGCCACGCCCTGGTCATGGAGGAACTGACCCAGACCCTGGGGCTCGGTCACTACCGCGACTGGAGCGAGGAGCAGCGCCAGGCCTTCCTGCTGGCCGAGCTGGAATCGCGCCGGCCGCTGATCCCGAGGCGCTGGGAGTGCTCGGCCGAGACCCGCGAGGTTCTCGATACTTTCCTGGTCATCGCCAACGAGCAGTCCGAGGCGCTCGGCACCTACATCATCTCCATGGCCGGCCAGCCATCCGATGTGCTCACGGTGGCACTGCTGATGAAGGAGGTCGGGGGTGTCGTGTCGCTGCCCATCGCCCCGCTGTTCGAGACTCTCGACGACCTCAACCGCGCCGGCGACGTGATCGACCGCCTGCTGGCGCTGCCGGGCTATCGGGCACTGGCCGGCGAGCGCCAGGAGGTGATGATCGGCTACTCCGATTCGGCCAAGGACGCCGGCCAGCTGGCGGCGGCCTGGGCCCAGTACCGCGCGCAGGAGCGGCTGGTGGAGGTGTGCCGTCACCACGGTGTCGACCTGACCCTGTTCCATGGCCGCGGCGGTGCGGTGGGGCGCGGCGGTGGTCCGGCCTATGCGGCCATCCTGTCCCAGCCGCCGGGCTCGGTGAACGGCAGCCTGCGCGTCACCGAGCAGGGCGAGATGATCCGCTTCAAGTTCGGCCAGCCCGACATCGCCCTGCGTTCCATGGAGATCTACGCCTGTGCGGTGCTGGAGGCGAGCCTGCTGCCGCCGCCGGCGCCCGAGCCGCACTGGCGTGAGGAGATGGACCGGCTGGCCGGGATCGCCCACCGCGCCTATGTCGGCGTGGTACGCGAGGATCCCGACTTCGTGCCCTATTTCCGCGCGGTGACGCCGGAGGGCGTGCTGGGGCATCTGCCGCTGGGCTCGCGCCCGACCAAGCGTCGCCAGGATGGCGGGGTGGAGACCCTGCGTGCAATTCCGTGGATCTTCGCCTGGACCCAGATTCGCCTGATGCTGCCGGCCTGGCTGGGCAGCGGCGAAGCGTTCTCGGCGCGGATCGAGGAGGAGGGCGGCCTCGAGGTGCTACGCGAGATGCGCGATCGCTGGCCCTTCTTCGGCACCTACCTGGACATGCTGGAGATGCTGCTGGCCAAGGCTGACGTGGGCATCGCCTCCTACTACGAACAGCGCCTGGTCGACGAGCCGGCGCTCAAGGAGCTGGGCGCCCAGCTGCGCCAGCGCTTCACCCGGCTGCAGTCGGTGGTGCTGGAAATTCTCGACCAGCCGCAGCTGCTGGAACAGACCCCTCTGATCCGCCAGGCGATCGAGGTACGCAACCCCTACATCGACCCGCTGCATGGCCTCCAGGCGGAGCTTTTGCAACGTAACCGCGACGCCGACGGCGCCATCAGCGGCGAACTCTCGCGCGCGTTGATGGTGACCATGGCGGGGATTGCCGCGGGGTTGCGCAACACGGGCTAACGAGTGTCTGCGCTCGTGCCTTGGTCCTGTCGTTACGCCCAGACATGAATCGCCCCGGCTTGGCCGGGGCGATTCATGTGCAGTAGGTTCAGCCGTGTCTTACTGGGGCTGCTTGACGGTACGCAGGTAGGGCTTGATGGTGGTGAAGCCTTCCGGGTACTTCTTCTTGGCCTCCTCGTCGCTGACCGCTGGGGGGATGATCACATCGTCCCCGGGTCGCCAGTTCACCGGCGTAGCCACGGTGTGCTTGGCGTTGAGCTGGATCGAATCGAGCAGGCGCATCACCTCGTTGAAGTCGCGGCCCGAGGTCATCGGGTAGACCAGCATCGCCTTGACCTTCTTGTCCGGCCCGATGATGAACACCGAACGCACCGTGGCGTTGTCGGCCGGCGTGCGGCCCTCGGCGCTGCCGCTCTCCTCGGCGGGCAGCATGTCATAGAGCTTGGCGACTTCGAGCTTGTCGTCGCCGATCATCGGGTAGTTGGGCGCGGTGCCCTGGGTTTCCTCGATGTCCTTGGCCCAGGCGGCGTGGTTGTCGACCGGATCCACCGACAGGCCGATGATCTTGGTGTTGCGCTTGTCGAACTCGGGCTTGAGCCTGGCCATGTAGCCCAGCTCGGTAGTGCACACCGGGGTGAAGTCCTTGGGGTGCGAGAAGAGAATGCACCAGCTGTCACCGATCCATTCGTGAAAGTTCAGCGTACCCTGGGTGGTTTGCGCCGTGAAATCGGGCGCGGTATCGCCGATTCTGAGACTCATCTTCGTGACTCCAGGAACAGGTTCAGGGATGGTGGCCACGGCAGTGCGCGACCAGCCAGTTCACTATAGGCCATGATGCGTAAGAACACCCGGCTATGACAATAGGGGTAGGGCCAACCTAAACGATCTATGGTTCGGCACGCCGAAGCAGGGCCGGCCACCTAGAAAGCGTAGTGGAGCGAGGCCGTGATCAGGTTCAGGTGGGCCATGCTGGGCGCGTCGATCTCCTCGAACTCCAGCCGGCTCACCAGCCGGTTGTGCTGAAGTCGGGCGCCGAAGCCCTGGATGCGGGCGGTGCCGTTCGCCGCTGCGTAAAGCGGCTCGCCCTGGGTCACCGGGTCGCCCTCCCACTCGGCGAAACCCGACTTGGCGTAGAGCCCGAACCGGCCCATGCGTACCCCTGCGACCAGGCTGCCGCCCAGGGTGGTCGTGTTGACCAGCATGGCCTGGTCGGCGTAGCGGGTCGGGACCTCATCGCTTTCGCGATAGGTGAACTCGGCACCGAGGTCGAGGTGTGGCAGGTCTGCGGGCGAGAACCCCGCCGTCACGCGAAAGCCCGAAGTGTGGCCATCGAGCGTCTCGAGGTCGCCCCCCTCCAGCACGACCCCGTTGTCGAGGTACATCAGGTCGCTGGTTCTGCTGGCGTAGGAGGGTCGATTCAGCGGTGAGAAGGTCAGGGATGCCAGCAGGTCGCGAGAGGCCTCGGCGTAGGCGGCTTGCTCGCTGTACGGGGGGGCGCGCTCACCCTGAGGCAAGCCTGCATCTGCCATGGCCACGAGGGGCAACAGCGTGAGGCCGGCGGCCACGGTGATGGCACCTCTGAAACACGTGCTCATGTTTCTGACCCATTTCCCTGTGCGATACGCGTCGCTTTCCGGAACCGGCGAAGCGAAACACGCGCCTAGCTTGGGCGTACGAAGCTAATTACAAGAGCTTAGCAGCACGATAGCGCGATCGCCAGACGACTTCTCAACGCTGGCTCGGGGCGACGAGCAGGGAGTCGTCGAGTTCGCTCAGGCAGGGGGCGGCGATATCGTGACGACGGGCGGCGGCCAGCAGGGGCCCGAGAATGGCCTCGCGCTCCGTGGGCCTTCCGGCCAGCACGTCCTGCAACATGGAGGCGCGGTTGCCGGCGGTTGCCGCCACCACCCGCCACACCAGCGCGTCCCAGCCTCCTGCGGGGGGCGAAATGCCCTCTGCCGCCATGATCCTGGCCACTTCGTCGATGACCCGCTCCACCATGGGGCGGAAGGGGCGATCGCGCAGCTGGCCGTTGCGGATACGAAAGCGCGCCACCAGCGGGTTGATGGCCGCGTTCACCGCCAGCTTGTGCCACAGTCGCGTTTCGATGTCCTCCACAGCATCGGCGGCCAGCCCCGCCTGGCCGAGCAGGGTAGCCAGCTCAAGGCAGCGCCGGGAGTGGCGATTGGCGAGGTCGCCGACATAGGTCACGCCACGGCCGGCATGCACCACGCCGTCGTCACCGGCCAGCCAGGCCCCCTCGGTGGTGGAGGCGCACAGCACCGGCCCCGGATGGCGGCGGTCGAGGTCGGGCTGTACCCGATAGCCGTTCTGCCACAGCACCAGCGTCGGCGCGCCGGCCAGCCGCGCCATGACAGCAGCGTAGGCGGCTTCGGCATCGTAGGCCTTGGTGGTCAGGTGTACGAAGGCCGGCGTCGCGGATGGCAGTCGCCCGACCTCGAACGTCGCAACGCGGCGGGACCGGCGGCTGCCGTCCGGTGTGGTCAGCGTCTGGATCGCGGGCAGCGTCCGCCGCCCGGCGAGCGCCACCGGTGCGACCTCGGCCAGGGACAGCGCCAGCAGGCGGCCCAGGGCGCCGGGGCCCACGATCAGGTGGGTCTGGTCGTTCATGTGAAGCCTTGTGAGACGAACACCGGCAGCCAGCATACCGCGGCGGGTTGCCAGAGCAAGCGGCATCATGCCTTCGCGCGTGGCTTGCGGCGTGTCCGGGCCGAGGCGCTGCGCCCACGTCGGCTCTTGCCGGCCGCTGTGCGCCGTTTCGCCACGTCGGTGGCTTCGCCCTGTGCCGTGGCCATGGCCTGGCGCAGCCGGCCCGCATCGGCGCTGCCCAGCAGGCTGCGCAGGTCATCGACCAGTGCGGCGAGGAACGGTGCGGGGTCGTCGTCGCGTTCGGCGATGGCCGTCAGGCGCTGCTCCCACAAGGCGGTGCGCTCCGGGCGTGAAGCGGCCTCGGGCAGCGAGGCGATCAGGCCGCTGCCGAGGCGGGTGGCGCGCAGGGTCTTGTGTCGGCGCACCAGGTAGCCGCGCTCGATCAAGGTCTCGATGATCCCGGCACGGGTGGCCTCGGTGCCCAGTCCGTCGTGCTCACGCAGGGTGCGCTTGACCGCGGGGTCGTCCACGTAGCGGGCGATGTTCATCATCGCCTTGATCAGGCTGGCGTCGGTGAACGGCTCGGGCGGTCGGGTCTCGCGCTCCTCGACCTCGCAGGCCTGGACCCGGCAGGGCTCTCCCTCGCGCATGGCCGGCAGCGGCGGCGCCTCCTCGCGGGTGGTGAACAGCGGCTTCCAGCCGGGCTGGAGCAGCTCCTGGCCGCTGGCGCGGAAGCACTCGTCGAGGATGCTGAACTCCGCCTTGACCTCGCGCGCGATCAAGGGTGGGTAGAACTGGGCCAGCACGTTGCGTGCGATCAGGCGGAACACGTCGGCCTCGGCGCGCTCCAGCCGCTCGAGTGCGGCCGGCTTGCCGGTGGGGGCGAGGGCATGGTGAGCGCCCACTTTCTTGTCGTCCCAGGCCTTGGAGCGCAGGGCGAAGTCGGCGCCGGCGAGCCAGCCGCGAAGGGTCTCATCCTGGCCGCAGGCGCTACTCAGGGTCGCGTGCGCCTGGGCCAGGTGCTCCTGGGGCAGGTAGCGACAGTCCGAGCGAGGGTAGGTGATCAGCTTGTGGCGCTCGTAGAGCCGCTGGCAGATGTCCAGCACCGCCTGGGCGGAGAGTCCGAAGCGGCGCGCGGCGTCCACCTGCAGCGCCGAGAGCGAATAGGGCAGCGGGGCCGACTGGCGCTTCTGGCGTGTCTCGAGCGAGGTGAGCCGTCCCTCGGCGCCGCGCAGGCGCGCGGCCAAGGCCTCGGCCGGTGCGCGTTCGAGCAGCCGCCCCTGGTCGTCGAGTCGGTGGCTTTCGCCGGGCTGCCACCAGGCGCGCAGCTGGCCGTTGGCGATCGCCAGGTCGACCCACAATACGTAAAAGGGGTAGGCGACGAAGCCTCGAATCTCGGCGTCACGGCGGACCACCAGCCCGAGCACCGGGGTCTGTACCCGGCCCACCGAGAGCACGCCCTCGTGGCCGGCCTGTCTCCCGGTCAAGGTCCAGGCACGAGTGAGGTTGATGCCGTACAACCAGTCGGCGCGGGCGCGCGACTCGGCGGCCCGGTAGAGCGGCTGGTAGCGGGCGTTGTCTTCCAGTCGCGCCAGGGCGCGCTGCACCGCCGGCCGGTTGAGGTCGCTGACCAGCAGGCGTGCCACCGGCCCCTTCCAGCCAAGGTGTTCGATCACTTCCTGAACCAGCAGTTGCCCTTCGCGATCCGGATCGCCGGCATGCACCACTTCGCGGGCCTGCTTGAGCAGCTTGCGGATGACGGCGAGCTGCCCCCTGGCCTTGGGCCGCGGGGTTAGCTGCCAGCGGCTTGGCAGGATTGGCAGATGGTCCAGTCGCCACTGCTTGAAGGCGGGGTCGTAGGCATCGGGCGGGGCCTGCTCCAGCAGGTGTCCGAGGCACCAGGTCACCACGCTGTCGCCGGCGTGAAGGGCACCGTCCTCGCGGCGTACGCCACCCGGCAGGGCGTCGGCGATGGCCCGGGCCAGGCTGGGTTTTTCGGCGATGATCAGGCGCATGTCACCCTTCCGTGCAGTCGTGTTGGTGGATATTCTTACAGTAATCGACCATCGAGGCCAGGGGGTTAGGGCGCCGCGTGCGGTACCATCCCCGTTGCGAAGGCCACCGTCAGGCAGAGGAGTGCCATCATGCGGGAACGGGGTAGGACACGGCGACTGTTCGGACTCGGGGCGCGTACCGGTGGCACCCTGCTGCGCAGTCGGCTCGGCGGCGAGGCGGACTGGCGCGCGCTGGGCGAGGCCCTGTTCGAGGGGCTTTCCGAACTCAAGGGCCCGGCGATGAAGCTGGCCCAGATCATGGCGCAGTGGGACGACCTGCTGCCGCCGGACCTCGCCGACGAGCTTGGGCGCCTGCAGCGCCAGGCCGAGCCGATGCCGTGGGAAGGCATACAGCGTACCCTGGTCGAGCAGTACGGCGAGCTGGGCGACAACTTCCGCGAGATCGAAACCAGGCCCTTCGCCAGTGCTTCCATGGGACAGGTGCATCGTGCGGTGACCCATGGCGGCGATTCCCTGGTGCTCAAGGTACAGTACCCGGGGCTGGCCGAGGTGCTGGAGGGCGACCTGGCTCAGCTCCAGCGCATCATGCGCCTGGGGCGCTGGTTCAAGGTGCCCCAGGCGCGCCTGGATGCGCTGTTCGAGGAACTGGCTGCCAGCCTGCGCAGCGAGCTCGACTATCACGCCGAGGCTTGCGCCCTGGCGCGCTATCGCCAGCGCTATGCGCATCTGGCGGGCCTGGCGATACCCGAGCCGCTTCCCGAGTTCTCCGGCCCGCGCGTACTGGCCATGCGCCATGTGGCCGGTACGCCGCTGCGCGAGCTGGAAGGAGCGGACGACACCCTGCGTCAGCGCATCGCCGCGACGCTGGCCGACTGGCTCACCGAGGAACTGTTCGTCCACGGCGAACTGCACGCCGACCCGCATGCCGGCAACTTCGCCGTCGACGCGGCAGGCCGGCTGGTGATCTACGACCTGGGCGCGGTGATCCCGGTGCCCGAGGCGCACCTCAAGGCGATGATGCAGCTGCTCGACGCCACCCTGGCCGGCGACCCCATGGCCATGGATGAGGCCCTGCGCCGGCTGGGCGGGCGCCAGGGGCAGGGGGCGCCGCTGGCGCTTTATCGCGATGCCGCCGAGGCGGTGGCGCCGCTGTTCGCGCCCGGGCCCCAGGACTTTTCGGACGTTCGAGTGCATCGCCGCCTGCGCGATCTCACGCCCCGAGTCTGGGCGGCCATGGACCGCCTGCAGCCGCCGGCCGACGTGCTGCTGCTGTCGCGCACGCTGAACGGGCACTACTGGAATCTGGTGCGCCTGGGGGCCCGCCTCGACATGCACGCCCGCACCCGGCCACTGCTGGCCTGGGCGAGGCGTTGAGCCATGTGCGACCGCTCTTGCGTGCAGCACCGAGCCGCGCTTCCCTGTTACTATATTCGCCTTTTGAACTGGCGGAGAGTGTGATGCTGGCAGTATGGGTGGAACAGCTGCTGGGCTATGCGTCGGGGGCCCTGGCAGCCATCCGTGAGGAGGAGCGCTATCCGGCCCTGATGGCCTGGGCGCGTGAGGAGGGTGCCGAGCTGATGGGCGGCGACCTGGCCATGGCCCAGGCGTTGGCACCGATCCTGTGGAGCCAGACCCCGCTCGAACGCGCCGGCTTTACCTGCGAACCCTTGGCGCGCCCCGGCCGCAACGAACCCTGCTGGTGCGACTCCGGGCGCAAGACCAAGCACTGTTGCGGTGCCGTCGCGATGCCCGCCGAAGTACCCGACCACCTGATGTGGATGCTTTCGCTGCGCGACTGGAAGGGGCCCACGCTCAAGGCGGCGCTCGAGAGCGGCCATGCCCCCGCCCAGGCCCTGCTCGAGGCCGGGCTGATCGCCGCCGAGACGGGCCAGCGCGGGCGTGCCCAGCAGATCCTCGAGTCGTTGTTCCAGCGTGCCGACTGGTCGCGCCTGCCGGCCCAGGCCGAGCCGGCCTTCGAGCTGTTGATCGATCTCTACCAGGAGCGCGGCTTCATCCGCAAGCGTGCCGAACTGCTCGACGAGGTGCTCGAGCGCGGCCCGCTGTTCCTGCGCGGCGTGGCCCTGGAGCGGCTGTGCCTGATGCACCTGGACAACGACGACCTCGACAGCGCCCGTTCCGCCTTCGTGCGCGCCCAGCAGGCGCTGCCCGACTCGCCGACCCTGGCCTATATCGAGGCCATGCTGCTGCTGCACGAGGGGCACGAGGAGGAGGCCGCCGAACGCGCGCGCTTCTGGTTCCGGCGCCTGGCGCGCAAGGGCGAACTGGAGCCTGACCAGCTGCAGTTCCTCGCCGACCTGGCGGAAAACCCCGGCGCTACCCTGGCCGACCAGCTGCTCAACGCCGAGGAGGACCTGGCCGAGCCGCTGGCCTCGCTGCAGGAGCTATTGGCGGAATTGCCCACTGCGCGCGGCCTGGACGTGCGCCGCACGGCCGCAGGGGAGCTGGAGTACCACAGCAGCGCGCGGGAGGACACCCTGTACGCCGCCTGGCAGAAGCATTTCCAGGTCGAGGTGGATGACGAGAGCGCGCTGGGCCTCAAGGGCGATCCCTGGATCCAGGCCGGTGACTGGCTGCGCGAACTCTGCGCGCATCCCGAGTGGCTCGACTCGCCGCGAGTGGTGGAGTCGCTCACCCTGGCCCTGACCAGCCGCTTCGGCAGCCTGCCGTGGATGTCGCCGAGCCTGTTCGAGCCGCTCGCCGATCGCCTGGAGCGCTGGCTCGAGCGGATCCGCGGCGAGGGTGAGGGTCCCTTCCTGTGGGACAGTGCCGACAATGCCGTGCTGCTGCGTACCGGCCTGGCCCTCGTGGTCGGCATGGAGCGAGGGGCTCGGGAGCGCTCCCGTCGCCTGGCCGAGCGGCTGCTGACGCTCGACGACCAGGACAGCCTGGGCCTGCAGGAGCTGGTGCTCGACCAGCTGCTGCGTGAGGGGCGCGACCGTGAGGCGCTGGCCGTGACCGAGACCCGCCGCGATGACACCCCGGTTCTGGGGCTGTTGATGGGTCGGGCGCTGGCGCTGTTCCGGCTGGAGCGCCTCGACGAGGCCAACGAGGCGCTGCGCGAGGTGCGCCGCCACAACCCCCATGCGTTGCCCATGCTGTGCGCCGAGCAGACCCGTCCCGTGCCGTCGGGCCCGGACAGCGTCGCCGAGCCCGGCACCCGCGCCGAGGCATGGCAGTACCGGACGCTGATGCGCGACCAGTGGCGCACCACGCCGGGAGCGCTGGCGTGGCTGCAGGAGCAGATCGACGCCTGAGACGCTGCGTCAGGCCGCGCGGGGGGCGGGGGGCGGCACCAGTGCCTTGTCGCGGCTGATCCAGATCGCCAGCGCGATGGCCGGCAGCCCCAGCGCCGTGGAAATGACGAAGAAGGTGGCGTAACCCTCCGCCGCCACGACCATCCCGCCGAAGCCGCTCAGGAACTTGCCCGGCAGTGTCATCAGTGAAGAGAACAGCGCGTACTGGGTCGCGGTGTAGGCGCGCGAGGTCAGGCTCGACAGGAAGGCGATGAACACCGCGCTGGCCAGGCCATTGGCCAGGTTGTCGCCGACGATCGCCATCACCAGCATCGGCAGGCTCTGGCCGGCCAGCGCCAGGCCGGCGAAGAGCAGGTTGGTCAAGGTCGCCGCCGTCGCCCCCAGCACCAGGATCGGGCCGATGCCGTAGCGCGCCACCAGCAGCCCGCCCAGGATGCCGCCGCCGATGCTCATGGCGATGCCGAACACGTTGGTGACGTTGGCGATGGTCTCCAGCGAAAAGCCCATGTCGATGTAGAGCGGATTGGCCATCGAGGCCATCGCCAGGTCGCTGATGCGGAACACCGCCACGAACACCAGCAGCCACAGCGCCTTGAGCCGATGCCGGGAGACGAAATCGGTGAAGGGGCACACCACCGCGCCGATCAGCCAGGCACCCATCCGGCGCAGCAGGCGCGGCTTGCCGCGGCTGAGGCGAATGAAGGCGCGCACTCGGGGTTCGTGAATCAACTGGGTGGTCAGCGACAGCCGCTCGGGTTCGGGGCGCAGCAGCACCGTGATGACCCCCACGCCGACCAGCAGCGCCATGGTCAGGTAGGCGGCCTGCCAGGAGAGCCATGCGGCCACGTAGAGGGCGCCGGCCCCGGCGGCCAGCAGCCCGCCGCGATAGCCGATGATGTAGGTCGAGGCCATGGCCGCCTGCATGTCGTCCGGCGCCGATTCGATGCGAAAGGCATCGATGGCGATGTCCTGGGTGGCCGAGCCGAAGGCCACCAGCAGGGCGAAGCCGGCCACCAGCGCCAGGTTCTGCTGCGGGTCGAGGCTGGCCAGACCCACCAGCCCGCCGGCAATCATCGCCTGGGCCAGCAGCATCCAGCCGCGTCGCTGGCCGAAGGCGCGCGTCAACGCGGGCAGGGCCAGGCGATCCACCACCGGTGCCCAGAAGAACTTGATCGAATAGAGCATGCCGATCCAGGCAAAGAACCCGATGGCGGCTACCTGGACACCGTCGCTGCGCAGCCAGGCCGAAAGGGTCGAGAACACCAGCAGGAACGGCAAGCCGGCCGAGAAGCCCAGGAACAGCATGGTGATCACGGGGGCGCGCAGGTAAATGCTCAGGGCGGCTCCCCAGCTACGCTGAGGGGTGGGGATGGTCATGCGTGGCGACACTCCTCGATGGTAGATGGCCGGTGGGGCGGCCCGCTGCCGGCAACAGTGTTAGAATGGCCCACCGCTCGGCGGAGGCGGGCGGCCCGGCAGGCCCCATTGTTCGGCCGCTCGATTGTTGCAGAGGCCCGGCATCGATGCCAGCAGGATATCCCGGTAGGAGACCTTCATGAGCCACAGCGAACGTCAGCCGATCGAAGACGAGAACGATAGCCTGCCGCGCTGGTATGTCGTTCAGTGCAAGGGAGGGGAGTCCTTCCGTGCCGCGGAGCACCTCGCCAACCAGGACTACGAGCTGTTCCACCCCATTCTGCAGGTCCAGAAGAAGCGTGGCGGCAAGCTGGTATGGCTGGATGAGCCGCTGTTTCCCCATTACCTGTTCATTCGTCTCGACCGCGTCGCCAGCAACTGGCGACCGATCCGCTCGACCCGTGGCGTGCTCAGGATCGTCACCTTCGGCGACCGACCCTTGCCGGTCGCCGAGGAGCTGGTGGCCATGCTGCGTGAGCAGGGCGCCCAGGGCCAGGAGAACGTCGCCAACGTCTATTTTCGCGCCGGCGAGAAGGTCGAGATCACCGAAGGGCCGTTCAAGGATCTGCAGGCGGTCTTTGCCAGTCACAAGGGCGACGAGCGGGCCATCGTGCTGCTCAACCTGCTCAATCGCCAGCAGCAGCTGGAGATGCCCGTGGCGAACCTGCGCCCGCGCTCGTGATCGCCTGGCACCAGCCCCGCCAACGACCAAAGGAGACCGCCATGAACATCGCCCCGCAGCGGGTCGTGACCCTGCACTATGTGCTCCGCGATGAGCGGGGCCATGTACTCGACGACTCGCGGGCCCGTGCCAAGCCCCTCGAGTACCTGCATGGCCACGACAACATCCTGGCCGGCCTCGAGCGCGCCCTGGCGGGCCACGTGGCCGGCGACAGGTTGAGTGTCACGCTGCCTCCCGAAGAGGCCTACGGCGAGCGCAACGACGACCTGGTCCAGCAGGTCGGTCGCGGCGCCTTCCCCCAGGAGGGCCTGGCGCCCGGCATGCGCTTTCAGACCCCCGGGGACGACGGCCCCCAGATCGTCACCGTGCGCGAGGTTGGTGACGATACGGTAGTGATTGACACCAATCACCCCCTGGCCGGGCACACCCTGGGCTATGCGCTGGAAGTGCTCGAGGTGCGCCAAGCGACGCGCGCCGAGCTGGCCAAGGGGCATCCCCTTGCCGCGGGGGTCGAGCCGTCCCAGGTCGAGGATCGCAAGGTTCCCTGACCTCCTGCCCCCCGAATCCCCTCGAAAAACTGACCTGCATCAATTCGCTGCGCGGCGTTCCAGGCGGCCGAGGCGAAATTTGATGCAGGTCAGTTTTCCATGAGCGTCAACCGGCTAGAGTGAACCCATCACATCAGGTGACGGGGAGAAACCACCATGTACTGGGATGATGCAGTCGTTTTCGGGCTGGTAACCGTCGCGATGATGGTCGCTTTCATGGCAGGTTGGATCGGCTTCGTGATTCGCGACCACCGTCGCAAGCGCAAGCACTGAGCCAGCCAGCAGAGCAAGTCGTCAGGGGAGGGGGGATTTTCCCCCCAGTAGCCGGCCCAATTGGGCCGGCATTTTTTTATTCGTCTACGCTGCTTCAGCGCGCGATCCACCAGTGGTCGGTCCAGGCGCGCATCACCCGTTCGGGATACCAGGTCTGCCCCAGGCTGCCGTTATAGCGGGCCAGCGCCCGGGTGAGGTCGCCGCGCTCCACGGCCAGGTAATGGGCGAGAATGGTGCAGCCATAGCGCAGGTTGAGCCAGGGGTCCATCAGGTCGTCGGCCGTGCGACCCAGCTCGCGGATCCAGAACGGCATGATCTGCATCAGCCCCACGGCGCCGGCGGAGGAGACGGCCTCCGGCTGGAAGGCGCTCTCGACCTGGATGACCGCCAGCACGATCTCCGGGGCCAGGCCGGCCAGGCGGGCCTCATGGTAGATCCGGGTGAGCATCTCGCCGCGCAGGGGCTGGTCGCTGACAAAGCGAGCGAGCCTGGGTTCCATCTCGCTCATCCACTGGCGCGCCGCCCACACCTGATCCGGCGAGGGTGGCGTGGTGACCAGCGTATCGAGGGTCTGGCGCAGCGAGGGCGGCACGTCGGGCTCCACCCGCACGCGCTGGCGGGGCGAGGATTGCAGCGCAACGGGCAGGGCGTCGAGGAACCCCGTGGCTTGGATGTCGCCATCACCGCCCGGGGCCTGCGCCGCCGCCGGCAGGGTGACGAGCAGGCCGGCCGCGGCCAGCAGCGCCGCGGCCAGCCCTCGATTACCCCCCGACCCGCTCGCGCAGGAACTCGACGATCGTCTCGGCAGGCACCATGGTCGCTTCACTGTCACGCCGCCCCTTGTACTCCAGCTCGCCGTTATCCAACCCGCGGTCGCCGACCACCAGGCGATGGGGAATGCCGATCAGCTCCTGGTCGGCGAACTTCACGCCGGGGCGCAGGTCGCGGTCATCCAGCAGCACGTCGATGCCGGCGGCGGTCAGCGCCTGGTAGAGCCGCTCGGACTCCTCGCGTACGCGCTGCGACTTGTGCGCGTTCATCGGCACCAGGGCCACCTGGAAGGGGGCGATGGCGTTGGGCCAGATGATCCCGTTGTCGTCGTGGTTCTGCTCGATGGCGGCGGCCACCACGCGGGTGACGCCGATGCCGTAGCAGCCCATCCAGGGGTGGGCCGCCTTGCCGTTGTCGTCGAGCACCGTGGCGTTCATCGCCTCGGAGTACTTCTTGCCCAGTTGGAACACGTGGCCGACCTCGATGCCGCGCTTGATCGAGAGGGTGCCCTTGCCGTCCGGCGAGGGGTCGCCCTCGACCACGTTGCGGATGTCGGCGACCTTGGGCAGCGCCACGTCGCGTTCCCAGTTGATGCCGAAATAGTGCTTGCCGTCGACGTTGGCGCCGGCGCCGAAGTCGCTCATCAGTGCCACGCTGCGGTCGATGATGACCGGCATGTCGAGGTTGACCGGGCCCAGCGAGCCGGGGCCGGCGCCGACTGCCGCGCGGATCTCCTCCTCCGTGGCCATGGTCAGCGGTTCGGCCACCTCGGGCAGGTTCTCGGCCTTGATGGCGTTGAGTTCATGGTCGCCGCGAACCAGCAGGGCGATCAGGCCGCCTTCGGTGGCGCGGACCATCAGCGTCTTGATGGTCTTCTCGATGGGCAGGCCATGCTGTTCCACCAGGGCGGCGATGGTCCTGGCATTGGGTGTGTCGACCAGGCGCAGCGCCTCGCTCGGCGCGGCGCGCTCGGGCGTGGTGCCGAGCGGTGCGGGCAGTGCTTCGGCCTTCTCGATGTTGGCGGCGTAGTCCGATTCGGTGGAGAAGATGATGGCATCCTCGCCGGAGTCGGCCAGCACGTGGAATTCATGGGAATCGGTACCGCCGATGGCGCCGGTGTCGGCCAGCACGGGACGGAAGTCCAGGCCCAGACGGGTGAAGATCCGCACGTAGGCGTCGTACATCGCCTGGTAGGTCTCCTTGAGGGAGGCCTGGTCGATGTGGAAGGAGTAGGCGTCCTTCATGATGAATTCGCGCGAGCGCATCACCCCGAAGCGGGGCCGGATCTCGTCGCGGAACTTGGTCTGGATCTGGTAGAAGTTGGCCGGCAGCTGCTTGTAGCTGGAGAGCTCGCGGCGCATCAGGTCGGTGATCACCTCTTCATGGGTGGGGCCGACGCAGTAGTCGCGCTCGTGGCGGTCCTTCAGGCGCAGCAGCTCGGGTCCGTACTGCTCCCAGCGGCCGGACTCCTGCCACAGCTCGGCAGGCTGCACCGCCGGCATCAGCACTTCCTGGGCGCCGGCGCGATCCATCTCCTCGCGCACGATCCGCTCCACCTTGCGCAGGGTGCGCAGGCCGACCGGTAGCCAAGTGTACAGGCCCGAGGTAAGGCGGCGGATCATGCCGGCACGCAGCATCAGCTGATGGCTGATGACCTCGGCGTCGGCAGGCGTTTCCTTGAGGGTGGCGATCAACAGTTGAGTGGCGCGCATGGGTCCGGCGTTTCCTTCCAGCATGGCTGACATGAGTCGAGGTGCCGCGGCGGGCGGCGTTCGGGGCATTGTACGGCCAACGGGTAACGGCGGCAAAAGCGTTGTCTGCCTCGGGGCTGATCCGTCGACAGGGCTTCAAGGAGGCGCTGTGAACCCATCCCTGGGCGCGACTTTCGCCCTGCTTCGCTCGCGCATCCTGCTCCGCTCGCAGGACCGGGGCTGGCCATCCATGGCCAGCCCGTTCGGAGCAGTGCTCCTCACCCCTGGCAAATGACCGCCCTGTCCCCGGCGCCCCTCGTGTGACTGCTATCCCAATGACTTCAGCCAGAACACCATCGGCTTGTCGCTCTCCTCCGGCTCGCCGATGTCCTTCCAGCGGAAGGTGGTGGCGAGCTCCGGGTGGCGCTCGTAGCCCTGCGAACGCCAGAAGCCGTGCAGCGGCACGTAGCCCTCCGGCTTCAGCGGATGGTCGTCGGGGCGCTCCACGGCGCAGAAGGCGACGGTGGCAAAGCCGCGCTTGGCCGCATGACGCTCGCGCTCGGCGAGGAAGGCCTTGCCGATACCCCGGCCGCGGTAGCTCGGCAGCAGTACCGATTCGCCGTAATAGAAAACGCTGTCGATATCGAAGCCGGCCTGTTCGAACGGCGTGCGGAATTCTTCCACGTCCTCGGCCAGCGGCATGCCCGTGGCGGCCCCCACCAGGGCATCGCCATCCTCGGCCAGCACGAACAGGCTCTCGGAACACTCGGCGTAGCGGCGCAGGTAGTTGGCCTCGTAGTCGAAGCTGCCGTCGTAGAGATAGGGGAAATCGCGGAACACGGTGATGCGCAGATGAGCCAGTTCCTCCAGTCGTGGCTCGATGGCGCTGCCCTGGCAGGTATGCAGTGCGGTGTTGCTCATGTGGGCCTCCGTGAAAGATGCAAACGCTCGTATTAGTTTTCACTGTGGTAATCTCCCGCCATTCTCCATGGCGGCGCCAGGGGCGGCAATCGTCCGGCGTCGGTAACCCGACCTTACTGCGGAGCACTCCTACCATGAGGATCCAGATTCGTCGTGCCCTGGCCGGGCTGGTGCTAGGCGTGTCGATCACCGCCCTGGTGGGCTGCGGTACAGTCTTTCATCCCGAGCGCAAGGGCCAGATGAGCGGTCGCATCGATCCGGTGGTGGCCATCGCCAACGGCGTGGGGCTCTTGTTCTTCATCGTCCCGGGGGTGATCGCCTACGCCGTGGATTTCTCCAACGGCACCATTTATCTCCCAGGCGCGCCAGACAGCGCCGGCGTCGATGCCTTGAAGATGGACGGGAACATGGACGTGCCGTCGCTGGAGCGTCTGCTCTCCGAGAAGACCGGCAAGCCGGTCAGCCTCGACAGCGAGATGGTGCGGGTCGAGGAGGTGGAAAGCCTCGACGAGGCCCTGGCGCTGGTACGCATGGCCGGCATCAACGACCGCGAGCGGCTGGCGACGATGTAGGAGGAGTCATTCGGGCGCCGTTTCCTCGAGCCGCTCCAGTTCGAGGGGACGATACGTTTCCAGCAGCGCCCAGAGAATCGCGGCGGTTTCGGCATCCGGCTGCCCGCGATAGTTGGCAGGGCGGAAGCGCATCTGGAAGGCGCGCAGCACGGCGCGGGTCTCGCGGTCCAGCTCCCCCGTTGCCTCCAGCCGGTAGCCCCAGCTTCTGAGCGCTTGCTGAAGGGTGGCGAGTGGCACGCTCTCGGCTTCGAAACGGGCCTGCCAGCGAGCCACGGCTTCCTCATTCGGCCATACGCCGATGCCGGCCTCATGGAGTTGGCGCCAGGGAAACTGCGGGCCAGGGTCGATCTTGCGTGTCGGCGCGATGTCGGAGTGGGCCACCACGTCGGTGGGGTGGATGTCGTGGCGTTCGATGATGTCGCGGGAGAGGGCGATCAACGCCTCGATCTGTGCCTCGGGGTAGGGTGCCCAGCCGATCTCCACCGACGCCTCCGGGGCCTCTTCCAGCAGCCGTTCCACCTCGGCATAGGGGCGGTCGGGCCCGGTATTGACGATCTCGACGCCGATCGAGGTGTCGTTGAGGTCGGTGCGGCCCTTCCAGGCGCTGGCGCCGGCATGCCAGGCGCGGCGCTCCTCGTCGACGAGTTGATAGACCCGCGGCTGGCCACGGTGTTCTCGTGCCGGCAGCGGCAGCACGTAGTGGGCGCTGACATGGGGGCCGGTGAGTACGGCCAGCGATTCAGCCTCGTCGACGTCGGTGTAGTGGATCACCAGGTGACGCACGCGGCTGGTGTGCGAGGGTGAGACGTGGGTGTGGTCCACCACGTAGCCGTCGCGCCGCTCGAGCGGTTCCGGCGCGGCGCAGCCGGCGAGCCAAGCGCCCGCCATGGCGATGCCCAACAGGGTGGTCCAGCGTTTCGGCATGCTCAGCTCCCCTGTACCACCAGCCGTATCAGCAGGCCGAGCACCATCGCGGTCGAGACGCTGAGCAAGGTGCCCATCAGCACGTACTCGGTCAGCTTGCGATCCTGGGCGCCGCGCAGTTCGCCGAAGCGCAGCACCGACTTGGCGGCCAGCAGGAAGCCGATGGCGGTCAACTGATCGAGCAGTACCAGGGTCAGCACCAGCACGCGCTCGGCCATGCCGATACGTGCGCCGGCAGCGATGAGCGTGCCCGGATTGTCGATCTGCGCGCTCCAGCGTTGTATCACCAGGGCAATGACGATCGACAGCGGGCGAGTGACGAGCAGGTAGGCAACGACGATGCCGAGCACCCGGGGCGTGAACAGCCAGTGCCAGAATGCAAGCAGCGGCTGCCAGTGGCCCAGCCAGGCCAGCCACACGCCCAGCAGCACCAGCAGATGCAATGCCTGGTCGAGCATGAACCAGCGCAGCCTCGTCGGCGACAGGTAGGCCTTGCCGAGATCGATCATGGCATGACTCACGGCGATCGCTGCCGCGCCACCCAGGACCACGCCCCAGGACGCAGCGGTAGCGCGGCTCAGGGTGGCCGCGCCCAGCACCGCCAGGGCCAAACCGCCATGGAGTGCCGCGTGCAGGTAGAGCTGGGGGGAGCGCACCTTGCGCACCAGGCGAGCCTCGACCCAGCGGCTCGGCTGCAAGGCGAAGTCGCCGAGCAGATGGACCAGCACCAGCCCCAGCAGCAGCGAGAGATCGGCATTCATCGTGAGTCGTCCTTGAAGCGTTGGCCGAGGTGGCGAAGGTAGTCCTCGAGCAGTGCCCAGCGCGCGGCGCGTAGCCGCTTGTGCACGCTGGGCTGGCTAATGCCGAGCCGCTTGGCGAGCGCCTGTTGGGATTCCTCGTGCCACAGGCTGAGATAGACGGCCTCGGCGGCGTAGCGCGACCAGCCGTCGATCAGGTCGTCGACGAAGCGGGTCAACAGCGCCAGGCACTCGCTGCCGTCCTCCTCGACCAGGCTGAGACACAGGTGCGAGGTGCCTTCGCTCATGGCATCCAGCGTCTGGCCGGAGCGCACGAACACCTCGCCGCTGGCCTCGGTGACCCGCTGTTCGGGTTGCCAGCGATCCTTGCCGATGGCGACCGCGATACGCGCATCCCAGCGCTGGCGCTCCTCCGAGTGGCGAATCAGGGCTGCGCGCAGCAGCACCGCGGCGGGCAGGGCTGCCGCCGGGTCGGGCAAGGCGATCTGGAACCCATCGCCACGATACCGCTCGCCTTGGCCACCGTAGCGCTCGGTGATCGACTCGAGGGCGGTATCGAGTATCTTGAAGAGCCGCTTGGGGTCGCTGGCCTTGCGCGAATCGACCAGATCGCCCGTGAGTACGGCGATGCGCTGCGCCATGAGCATGTTCTACGCGTCGGTGATGTCAGGATAATAGCCTTTGAAGGCTATTTTTCAAGCTAATAACCAAATAGGGCTATAGCGAGTCTATCCGCTAGAACCTCCGGCCCGGCCGGATAGCGTGGATGTCATGTTAAAACTGTATGAAAATACAGTATAGGGGTGGGCTTGGTGTGGGGCAAGCGATCCTGAGCCGAATCGCTCCTGCTCGCGGCGCCTGGGTCAGCGCGCCAGGTCGCGCATGGCATTCTCCAGGCCCTCCAGGGTCATGGGATACATGCGGTCGTCGATCAACTGACGGATCAGCTGGGTGGAGTGGGTATACTCCCAGGCTCGCGGCGGCATGGGGTTGAGCCAGGCCAGGCGGGGGAACTTGTCGGCCAGGCGCTTCAGCCATACGGCACCGGCCTCCTCGTTGAAGTGCTCCACGCTGCCGCCGGGGTGGGTCACCTCGTAGGGTGACATGGCGGCATCGCCGACGATCACCACCTGGTAATCGCGGCCGTAGGTATGCAGCACGTCCATGGTGGGGATGCGCTCGCTGGTGCGCCGATAGTTGCTGCGCCAGACCCCTTCGTACAAGCAGTTGTGGAAGTAGTAGTGCTCCAGATGCTTGAACTCCGAGCGGGCGGCGGAGAACAGCTCCTCGCAGACGCGAATGTGATCGTCCATGGAGCCGCCCACGTCGAGGAACAGCAGCACCTTCACCGCGTTGTGGCGCTCCGGGCGCATGCGCACATTGAGCAGGCCGGCGTCGCGGGCGGTGTCGCGGATGGTGGCGTCGACGTCGAACTCCTCGGCCGCACCCTGGCGGGCGAACTTGCGCAGCCGGCGCAGCGCCATCTTGATGTTGCGCGTGCCGAGCTCGAGGGAGTCGTCGTAGTCGCGGAAGCGACGCTCGTCCCACACCTTGATTGCCCGGCGGTGGCGCGAGCCCTCCTGGCCGATGCGAATGCCTTCGGGGTTGTAGCCGTAGGCGCCGAAGGGGCTGGTGCCGCCGGTGCCGATCCACTTGTTGCCCCCGGCGTGACGCTCCTTCTGCTCCTCGAGGCGCTGCTTGAAGGTTTCGATCAGCTTCTCGAGCCCGCCCAGCGATTCGATCTGGGCCTTCTCCTCCTCGGAGAGCTGCTTTTCGAACTCACGGCGCAGCCAGTCGTCCGGGATCAGCGCCTCGATGGCGGCGTCCAGGTTCTCCAGGCCATCGAACCAGGCGGCGAAGGCGCGATCGAAGCGGTCGAAGTGGCGCTCGTCCTTGACCATCACGGTGCGCGCCACCTGGTAGAACGCCTCCATGTCGGCGAATACCACGCCGCGCTCGACCACCGCATGCAGGTCGAGCAGCTCGCGCAGCGATACCGGCACGCCGGCGCGCTTCAAGGTCTCGAACAGGCCGATGAACATGGCTCAGCGCCTCTGGTTGCCTTGACGACGCATCATGAACGCCAGCCGTTCGAGCAACTGGGTATCCTGCTCGTTCTTCACCAGCGCACCGGCGAGCGGCGGGATCGCCTTCACCGGGTCGCGATGGTAGAGCGCCTCACGGGCCAGCTCGTCGGCCATCAGCAGCTTCAGCCAGTCGACCAGCTCAGAGGTGGAGGGCTTCTTCTTCAGCCCCGGCGCCTGGCGCAGGTCGAAGAACACCTCCAGCGCCTGGCTGACCAGCTTCGGCGCGATATCGGGGAAGTGCACGTCGACGATGGCGGCCATGGTCTCGCGGTCGGGGAACTCGATGTAGTGGAAGAAGCAGCGGCGCAGGAAGGCGTCGGGCAGCTCCTTCTCGTTGTTCGAGGTGATGACGATGATCGGCCGATGCTTGGCGGAGATGGTCTCGCCGGTCTCGTAGACGTGGAATTCCATGCGATCCAGCTCCTGGAGCAGGTCGTTGGGGAATTCGATGTCGGCCTTGTCGATCTCGTCGATCAGCAGCACCACGCGCTCGTCGGCGGTGAAGGCTTCCCACAGCTTGCCGGGCTTGATGTAGTTCTCGACATTTTCCACGCCCTCGACGCCGAGCTGGGAGTCGCGAAGGCGGCTCACCGCGTCATACTCGTAGAGGCCCTGGGCCGCCTTGGTGGTGGACTTGATGTGCCAGGTGATCAGTTGAGTGCCCAGCGAGTTCGCCAGCTCCTCGGCCAGCAGGGTCTTGCCGGTGCCCGGCTCGCCCTTGATCAGCAGCGGTCGCTCCAGGGTCACGGCGGCATTCACCGCCTGCTTCAAGGCATCGGTAGCCACGTAGGTAGAGGTCGAATCGAAAGCCATGGTCATGCCTCGGCGTAGCATCGTGTAGGGGAGAGTCAAACAAGTGTACGGAAGGGTGGAGCAAGGGACAAATCCCGCTCGGAAGCGATACCATCAGGGCAGGAATACGCCGGAGCCATGATCATGAGCGAGATACTACTGCTTCACGAACCGCTCATCCGCCTTGGCATCTTCCTGCCGGTGCTCGCGGCCATGGCGCTGTGGGAGTTCCGCGCCGCGCGCCGTGAGCAGCGAATACGGCGCTGGCAGCGCTGGCCCGGCAACCTGTCGATCCTGGTGCTGGATACGCTGGCCGTGCGTCTGCTCTTTCCCCTGGCGGCGGTGGGAGCCGCCCTGGTGGCCGCCGAGCACGGCTGGGGGCTGTTCCATCTGCTCTCGGCGCCGCTGTGGCTGGCGCTGCCGCTCTCGCTGCTGCTGCTGGACGCGGCGATCTATTTCCAGCATCGACTGTTCCATGCCGTGCCCTGGCTGTGGCGCCTGCACCGCATGCACCACGCGGATCTCGAGTTCGACGTGACCACCGGTCTGCGTTTCCATCCGCTGGAGATCCTTGTCTCGATGGGCATCAAGATCGCCGTGGTAATGCTATTGGGGGCACCGGCCGTGGCGGTGCTGATCTTCGAGGTGCTGCTCAATGCCACTTCCATGTTCAATCACGGCAACGTGCGCCTGCCCGAGTGGCTCGACCGCCGGCTGCGCCTCATCGTGGTGACGCCCGACATGCATCGCGTTCATCACTCCATCGTGCGCCGCGAAACCGATAGCAACTTCGGCTTCAACCTGCCCTGGTGGGACCGGCTGTTCGGCACCTACCGCGACCAGCCCGCTGCCGGGCACCTCGGCATGACGCTCGGCATCGACGCGTTCCGCGACCCCCGCGAGCTGAGGCTGGACCGCATGCTGATCCAGCCCCTGCTGAATCCCAGGCCGCCTGCCGCGCAGCGCGGCGGGCAGGAGCCGCAGGGTTAGTCTTTCTTCCGGCGGTATGTTTCCACCAGCGTCGCCGGGTCGTGCTCGGCGTGGCCATGATTGACATGGGCGCGCATCAACTGGGCCGCAAGACCGCTCATGGGCGTGGCGCTACCGGCGCGCTGGCTCTGGGCCAGCGCCAGGTCGAGATCCTTGAGCAGGGTGCGCAGGTGCCAGGCCGGGCTGTCGAACTCGCTCGCCGCCATGCGCGGAACGAGGATCCGGAACGGCTTGGAATCGGCGAAGCCGCCGGCCAGCGCCTCGGTCAGGCGGCTGGCGTCCACACCGCTGGCCTCGGCCAGGGCCACCATCTCGGCGATCACCGCCGCCTGGCAGCCGACGATCATCTGGTTGCACACCTTGGTGACCTGGCCGGCGCCCACCGGGCCCATGTGCGTGACCCGCGCCGAGAGCGGGGCGAGCAGGGGGCGTACGGCGTCGACGTCCGCCTCCGCGCCGCCGCACATGATCGCCAGGCTGCCGGCCTCGGCCCCCGCCACGCCGCCGGAAACCGGTGCATCGACCCAGCGCATGCCACACTCCTGTTCCAGCCGCTCGGCAAAGCGGCGCGTTGCCGCCGGGTCGCTGCTGGAGAGGTCGACCAGGCGCTGGCCCGCGAGGCCATGCGCCGCTACGCCGCCCTCGCCGAACACCACCTCTTCCACCACGGCGGTATTGGCCAGGCACAGCATCACCACGTCCACGCCCGCCATCAACTCGCCGATGGAGCCGGCAAGCGTGGCGCCGGCCTCGCGCAGCGGCTCGGCCTTGGCCGGGGTGCGGTTCCACACCGTGACGGCAACGCCGGCCTGCAGCAGGCGGCGCGTCATGGGGTCGCCCATCAGGCCGATGCCGATGAAGCCGAGGCGGGGCTGTGTCATGTCGTTCTCCAGTGCGGCGAGGATGAGTGGCTTAGCATGCTGTCGTTTGCACCATAAATCTGCATAGATTCCCAGATAGTTTGCATAATTTGCAGGATAAGCCTGCATAGCCTAGCTTGCTTTGTAACCTTACCCACATGGTAGCAAGCTATGTACAGGCGTCGCCTCAAGCATTCCCGCGTCAAGAATTTGTACAAGTTCGCTAGCCCTAAGATGAATAGGGTGCTAACTGTTGAGTCCTCACTAGAATTTGATGCATGTTTTCATTTCGAGTATACACCCTCTATAAGCTCCTATGAGGCACAACCTGAAGGCTTCTACTATTCATTTGGCGACAAAAAACTACCTTATACTCCAGATTTTCTAATTTTCGATAAATCTCGTGGTTCTAGTTTCATTGAGGTGAAACCATATGCTGAGCTCGAGAATGAAGATTTCAAGGAAAAATTTATCTGTCGCCAAAAAAGTGCCATGGAAAATGGTATTCCACTATTGCTGGTAACAGATAATCAAATCAGAGTAAACCCAGTCTTGTGCAATCTTAAACTCCTCCATCGATATTCCGGGTTAAAGACGCTAACACCACTTCACCTGATGTTGCTGGACATCGTTAGGAAGAGTGGGAAGGTGCGAGTACGAGATTTGGTGCATGAAACGGGGGAGCCAAGCAGTGCTGTACTTACATCTGTAATTTCATGGTTGGCAATTGGTGAGATGAGTAGTGATCTCTCAGTGGCTAAGTTAGGGGTTGACTCGGTCGTGTGGTGATGATGTGGACGATTATGGTCATGATCTCGGGCTGGATCTATTTGAAGATGAATTCATAGAACCTTGCAAGCCTGAAACTAAATCAGCTGCCGCCAAGCATTCCCATAATGATGCTTTTTTTCGTGAAATTTGTGTTCCCGAATCCAGTGATGGAGGTGGCAGGCCTCTTGATACATATCCTGATAAACTTCGAGATGAAGCACTAAGACGTTTAACATATATACAGTATTTTAAAAAAAGAATCAGTGGTGGTTGGACGGAGAAGAACCTCAAGCCATTACTAGGCGGCGCTGAGATCTTACAAACTCTAGATGGTCCAGTTCCAAGCTGGAGAACACTGGCTGGCTGGCATAGCGCATATAAAAATAATGGATTTTCAGTGGAGGCTCTAATCCCAAAGCACCATAAGAAAGGAAATAGGAAGAACAAGATGGAAGATGATGGTCACTATTTTTGGCGAGCAATGAGTGAGAAATATATGCGTAAGGAAAGGCCGTCTATAAGGTTTGCTTACGTGTATTATTGTGATCTAATTAATCTTGCAAATAGAGGTGTGATCTCCGGGAAGCTGAACCCGATGAGTCAGACAGCATTTTATCATAGAGTATCTAATATTCCGCCTTATGATGTCGATTTGGCAAGATATGGTAAGCGATACGCGGATCGAAAATATAAACCTGTAGGTGCACATGTTCAGCCTACTAGAGTGCTAGAAAGGGTTGAGGTTGATCACACCGCTCTAGATCTTATGCTGTTGGATGATGAATTGTTGGTCGTGTTGGGAAGACCATATATAACGGCATTGATTGACTCATATAGCAAATGCCTAGTTGGCTTTTATATTGGTTATAAAGAACCCGGCTATGACTCGGTTCGAAAGGCCCTTATTAACGCTATGCTGAGCAAGGGGTATGTGAAGAAAACGTATCCAATGGTTAACTGTGATTGGCCATGTGAAGGGAAGATTGAAGCTCTGGTAGTGGATAATGGCGCCGAGTTTTGGAGTAAGAGTCTTGAATTGGCATGTCAATCGGTTGTAAGTGATATTCAATATAATCCCGTTGGGCGCCCATGGCTAAAGCCTTTGGTTGAAAGATTTTTTGGGCAGATTAACCAAAATTTCCTGATTTCAATGCCAGGTAAAACATTTTCCGGTATTGACCAGTTGGAAGATTATAATCCGGAAAAAGATGCTGTCATGCGATTTTCCACTTTTATGGAGCTTTTTCATAAGTGGGTTGTGGATGTGTATCACCAAGACTCCAATAGCCGTAAAGACAGCGTTCCAATTATCTCATGGGAACAAGGAGTTAAGGAATTCCCTCCTATAATTTATCGCGATGATGATGAGTTCCGAGTCAAGATGGAATTGGCCCCCACGATTGATCGTGTGTTGGGTAAAGATGGAGTGAGGTTTGCATGCTTGAGATACTCAAGCGTTGAGCTTGATGCTGTCAGGAAGCTGACTCCTAATTCTGGTAAAAGCCGTGGTGTTAAGGTTAAAGTAAAGATTGATCCTGATGACCTTTCTAAGTTGTATGTATATCTCCCCGGTGAAGATGGGTACGTTATAGCTAATGCTGTAGATCCTGATGATTACACTGTGGGGTTGTCGTTATTTCAGCATCAAACAAATCGGAGGTTTCAGCGAAGGTTCATCCATTCCCAAGTAGATAGGGTGGGGTTATCTGAATCCAGGTTGTATATCGAGGGGCGTATAAGAGATGAGGTCGAACTCCTTAAGAGCGGCCCGAAGAACAAAAAATCCGTTAGTGGAATGAAGAAGTTGGCCAGATATAAAAATATTGGTAGTGATGGGGCTTCTTCGGTATGTTCTGAGAATGAGAGTAACGCTAAAAAAATCCCAGAAGAAAATGTTAGTGAAAATAATGGTTCGAGTAGTAATTCGATACTTGATGAGTGGGAGTCGAATGTGTCCGGTTGGGATCCATACTGATGTTTGAGCTTGAACCAAATGATAGGGAAAGGCTGAAAAGTTTCATTGATTGCTTTGTGGAGCACCCAGTTCTCACGACGGTTCTTCAAGATTTTGATCGGCTGAGAGCTTATCGTAAATTAGGCGGTGAGCCACAGTGCATGCTGCTTATCGGTGATACAGGGTCAGGTAAAACTCATCTGATCAATCATTACAAATCTAGGGTTGATGTGCGCCGAGAAGGTGATGTTTTAATTAAGCCATTATTGGTAAGTCGTATCCCCAGTAAGCTTAATCTCGAACAGATGATGATTCAGATGCTCAGCGATCTTGGGCAATTTGGTAGTGAGTATCGCCGTGGTAGAAGTCGTGATATTGGTTTGACGGAATCATTGATCAAGGCGTTGAGACGCTGTAAAACAGAGTTAATAATAATAAACGAGTTTCAAGAGATTCTCGAGTTCAAGTCGGCTCGTGATAGGCAGGTCATTGCCAATCGATTAAAGATGATCAGCGAGGAGTCACAGATCCCTATCGTTTTGGTTGGGATGCCATGGGCTGCACAAATTGCTGAAGAGCCACAATGGTCTTCCCGCCTAATTTGCCGTAGAGTTATTCCATATTTCAAATTGTCAAATGGACCAGAAGAGTTTGTAAGATTTCTTAAGGGGTTGGCGGTCAGGATGCCTTTCGATACGCCGCCAAGATTGGAAGATAAAAATATAGCATTACCCCTTTTTTCTTATAGCCGGGGGGAGGTCCGGCGTCTAAAAGCATTGCTTAATGAGGCTGTTACTATTGCAATGGTCGAAGGTGCTGATTCACTTGATTTGGCGCACCTTGTCAAGGCATACCAAGTCATGTTTCCCGGCCAGAATAATCCATTCAAAGAAAAACCAGAAAGCCTTCTGTTTAGTGAGGTTTCAAGATATTCAGATTATAATCCTCTTGCAGTATCAGAGGAAGAAGCCTTTGTTCCGACTCAGTTTATTGACTCTCTGAGTCTAAATGAAATATTGAAGAAGTCCTGATTAAAATATTGGTTTCCTGAAAATCATTCGAAACCCATGAAAGCATCTAGGTTGTAGATATAGAGTTCTCCCTTAGGTAGTTGATTAATCGTTTATTTATTGAATGGCTTGTTGAAGCCACGGATCTGAAGAAAAAGCTCCGACTTGAGTCGGAGCTTAATCAGTCTGACCTAGTTTTCAGAGCGTCATGAAAGACTTGGACTCCCCGTCGCGGAATTGGTAGACGTTCCAGTCTTCCTGCTTTGGGCCCGGCATCCCGGGGGTCCCGATAGGCATGCCGGCCAGGCCGATGCCATCGGTGTCCGGACGCTCCTCGAATAGTTTCTCCATCGCCACGAAGGGAACATGCCCCTCGATCACGTATTCACCCATCTCGATGGTGTGGCAGGCGCCGAGCCCGTAGGGCAGGCCGACGCGCTCCTTGACCTTGCCCAGCTCCACGTCATCGACGATGGTCACGCTGACACCGCGCTCCTCAAGCTGGCGGGCGTACTCGTCGCAGCAGCCGCACTGGGGATTCTTGTAGAGGGTGGCCTCGGTCGGCGATGCGGCCTGGGTGGTGCCGGCGCCCAACAGCAGCGCGGTGGAGAAAAAGAGGGTGGGGGCAAAGCGGTTCATGAGCGGTTCTCCTGGGTGTGACGGGAAACGAACAGGTATTTGACGAGGGCGGCAATGCCTAGGCCAAGCAAAAGCGTGACCGTCAGCGGCATCAGCCATCCCATCCAGCTCATTGAGTCCATGAAGGCGAAGCATTCGTTGCTGAACATAACAAGACTCCTGACGAACGTGCAGATAAATCCGGTGGCAGGCCGATGGCCAGCATCACCGAGGCGTTGGATGCACGGTCAGGGTCTGGGAGGTTCGCGCGGGGGCGGGGCGATGAATTCGACCTTGGCCGGTCCGGCGGTGTCGGCCAGGGTGTCGGGGGTGGCAGGAATGACGAGAAGCGTCGCCGCCAGGGCCGCGCAGCCGGCGCATTCAGGATCGGCGTGATCGAACAACTCGACCTCAGCCGTGCTGCAGTCAGCGGCGCAGCTCTCCTTGGCCGCCTGGCCGGCCAGGCTGGTCACCGACAGCAGCACCACGAGCAGCAATGCCAGCAAGCGTCCTCCACGTGTGCGGTGCTGTGATACGGTCGGTGCGGTCATGGTGATTCCCTCGACTTCCTTGCGTCATTCTGTGCCAGTCATCCGGTTGACCACCTTGACCCAGCGCAATATGGAGCGAGATGGCTGAGCGATGCCCGCCAGGCGGCGGGCATCGGGTATCACTGCGGGTTGTTGTCGGAGGAAGGGTCCTGCTTCAGCTGCTCGCGCTGCTCATCGTTCAGCAGGTCCTGCATCCGATTACGCATGCGCACCTTGTCCGCCATCATCTCGCCCTGGAGGGTGGCCATCTGACCATGGAGTGCCTGGACTTCCTCCGGATCAGGACGCTCCGCCTGCATCAGCAGCATCATGTCGTCACGCAGGTTCATCATCTCGCCCATGCGTTCGAAGTGGGCGGAACGTTGTTCCCTGCGCATCTCGCGCAGGGAACTCAGCTGCTCCTCGTCGAGCATTTCGGCCATGCCGCCCATGTTCGCCATCATCGGACATGGCATCATTCCGCCTTGACCGCCCATCATCATGCCAGGGCCCATGCCGCCTTGGCCGCCCATCATCATGCCGGGGCCCATACCGCCCTGACCGCCCATCATGCCGCCTTGTTGCATGCCCTGACCCTGTTGCATACCTTGCGCAGAGGCGGCACCGCTGGTGACGACACCCATGCTGGCGGCCAGGGCGATGGCGAGAAGCTGCTTGTGCTTGATCATGTGCTGTACTCTCATCTTGCTGATGGTAGAGAAATCGCCTTACCCACCCCGGGAAGGCAGTCATGGCTTCAGTTCAGTTATGAGCTTACAACCTATGGGTGGGCCCAATGTCAAGGTGTGATGTGGATTGACACTATTTTTTGCTTTGTTCAGCTTGTCTTCAGGTTTGTGCGTTACAAGTGAACTCCCCTGACTCAACTAAAAGAGGGCATATCATGCGCAAGACTCTACTGACCCTAGCACTCGGCCTCGCTACGACAGCTGCTTTTGCAGCAGGTGAGCACGGCGGTTCACATTCATCAGTGAACAATGCTGAGGTCGATCGCACCATCCGCGTCGAGGCGGGTGACATGTGGTTCGACTCGGAGAAGCTCAACATTGCTCCCGGCGAAACAATCAAGTTCGAAATTGTTAATACTGGTAACGTGGAGCACGAATTCGTCATCGGTGATGCCGAGGCTCAGGAAGCACATCGCAAGATGATGCAGGAGATGGGGGGTAGCCATGGCGGTGGTGGTAGCCATGGTGGTCACGGAGGCCATGACATGGCCGAAGGCGAGCATGGTGGCAACATGCCGTCAGTGACCATCGCTCCGGGTGACACCGCAGAGCTTGTATGGACTGCCCCCCAGAATGTGGACGGGCTGGAGTACGCCTGCAACATTCCGGGCCATTATGAGGCCGGCATGTCCGGGAATATCGATTTACAGGGGTAAGCTTTTCACATGAAACTGTTGCTTCTGGAAGATGACGACCTTCTCGCAGAGAGTCTGGCCGAAAGTCTGAAAGACAACGGTTACCGGGTTGACTTGGCCACTTCGCTGAAAGTGGCCAGGTCACTTATGGCAACCGAGCACTATGAACTGGTAGTCCTCGACCTCGGTCTTCCAGATGGCTCGGGGCTGGATTTGCTCAAGAAGTGGCGTAAGGATGGATACGACCTTCCTGTTCTGATTCTGACGGCTCGAGATACATGGGAAGATAAGGTCGTAGGTCTTGAAGAAGGTGCTGATGATTACTTGACAAAGCCCTTTCATGAGCCTGAGCTAATAGCCAGGATTAGAGCACTACTTCGCAGGAAGTTTGGCAGTACGTCGCATGAGCTTTCTCTCAATGGTATTACGTTGGATGAGGCAAGCCGATCTGTCAGCGTCAATGGGGGAGCTTGGCAGTCATTGACCGGAACTGAATTTGCCCTTATGCGCTATTTTATGCATCATCCTGATCGAGTGCTTTCTAAAGAACGCCTCCTCCAGCAACTTTACGCATTGGATCAAGATGCGGCGACGCCTAATATTATTGAAGTGTACATTGCCAGATTGCGACGTCATGTAGGGAAATCGTCGATACAGACTCGGCGCGGGCAGGGGTATGTCTTTGTTACGAATTGACCCACGGAGCCTGCGAATCCGCTTGCTGGGTTGGCTCTCTGGTATTGCCATCATCGTGACCGGAGCCACATGGCTGCTGCATGGTATCTTGCTTCAAGACCTGGCGCGCGATTTTCTCGGAGAGCGCCTGAAACGAGAAGCCGACCATGCGATTGAACAAGTCCAAAAGGATCATATTGCTACCCCCATCGTGCTGGATTCCGCCAGCCGTGGTTTTCAAGCCTTTCACCACTTGTACGTTCTACGCTTAGGAAGCGATATCTCCTCTTCAGACCCACGTTGGGTGAAGGCACTGGACTTTTTGTTGGATGACACCAGTGATGATCTCGTGGAAGTCAGGGATGGTGAGCAACATTTATTGGTATATCGGCGGTCTTTCTCTTTGGAGGAAGAGCGTGGGGTGCTTCTTGTTGGTGAAGATTTTTCTCAGGTAGAAGCGGGGCTGCATGAGCTTCACTGGTGGGTAGCGGCTATTGCGGCAGTTCTGTTACTGCTCCTGGTGCTGCTGAATATTCTGGCGGTCAATCGAGGCTTGATACCTCTCTCACGCCTACGGGATCAACTTGGAGAACTTCGAACTGGAGATCGAGAGCGTCTATCCTTGGATGTTCCCTCTGAGCTAGATAGCTTCGTCATTCAGCTCAACCGATTCATGGATGAGATCGATAGTCGTTTGCAACGATCTCGCGACTCGGTAGCAAACCTGTCTCACGCACTCAAGACGCCGCTCGCGGCGGTGACCCAGGTGCTGCGAGGGACGCGTCCTATTGATGATACTCGTCGCCAGAAGCTGGTGCAGCGTCTCGAGGAGATTCACGCCCAACTGGATGCAGAACTTAGGCGGTCAAGGATTGCGGGACCAAACGCGGGGCGTATGTCTGATCTCCATCGTGATTGCACAAGGTTGACCGAGATGTTTCGAGGTCTTTACCCAAACATTAATTTCACCATGAGCTTGCCGGGGGAATTTGAGAAACGTGTACCCATCGAATCTCAGGACTTTTCCGAAATGCTAGGGATTGTGCTTGACAATGCCGGCAAGTGGGCCAGTAGCAAAGTGGACAGTCGCATTGTGCTCGATGATGTCCTCAGGATTACCGTTGAGGATGACGGTCCTGGTGTTCCAGTAGATGACCTGCCTCGCCTTGGCCAGCGCGGCCGGCGGCTGGATGAAAGTCATCCTGGGTATGGCCTTGGCTTGTCTATTCTGTGGCAACTCATGACGCGCTATGCCGGGAAAGTGAGGTTTGAGCCCAGTGCACTGGGGGGCTTGTGCGTGAGGATGGAGGTGCCCATCAAGGAATCTACCGATTAATTGCGCATTTTCAGGCCTGTTTCAGGTTCGTCAGTCAAACTGGCTCGCGTCAAACATGGACGGGAGTCACACATGGCAAACTCGCGCGTCATCACGCACCCGATGTCACGTCGTCAGATCCTCAAAGGCGGTGCGGCGCTTGGCCTTGGGTCGGCAGCGGCCCTTAGCCTACGTCCTAGCTGGGCCAACCCCTGGGGTCAGACCAATGTCTATTCCAAGGGAGTCGAAGAGGGGCCGGAGGTGTCGCTGGCCATCCGCCGCGAATCGATCCTGATCGACGGCAAGGAGGCACGCCCGATCAGCATCAACGGCACCAGCCCCGGGCCGATGATCCGGCTCAAGGAAGGCCAGGACGCCGTGCTGCGGGTCACCAACCTGCTCGACGAGCCCACGTCCATCCACTGGCATGGCCTGATCCTGCCGCCTGGGATGGATGGCGTACCGGGAGTGAGCTTTCCCGGCATCGCGCCGGGCGAGACCTTCACCTACCGTTTCCCCGTTCGCCAGAACGGTACCTACTGGTATCACAGCCACTCCGGCCTGCAGGAGCAGCTCGGCCATGCTGGCCCGCTGATCATCGATGCCGCCGGACGCGAGCCCTTCCGCTACGACCGTGAGCATGTGCTGCTGCTCACCGACTGGACCTTCGAGGACCCCATGTCGGTGTTCCGTAACCTGAAGACCGCCGAGGGCTACTACAACTTCCAGGAGCGCACCATCGCCGACTTCTTCGCCGACGTGCGTGAGGAAGGCTTTGCTGCCACCGCCGAGATGCGTGGTATGTGGGCGAAGATGCGCATGAGCTCTCGCGACATCGCCGACGTCACCGGCAGCACCTACACCTACCTGCTCAATGGTCATTCCCCCGAAGAGAACTGGACGGCGTTGTTCCAGGCCGGTGAGCGGGTCCGCCTGCGGGTGATCAACGGCTCGGCGATGTCCTACTTCGATGTGCGTATTCCCGGATTGAAGATGACCGTGGTGGCAGCCGACGGTCAGCCGGTGCAGCCGGTACCGGTCGACGAGTTCCGGATAGGGGTGGCCGAGACCTACGACGTGCTGGTCGCCCCCGAGGACGACACGGCCTATACGATCTTCGCCGAGGCAATGGATCGCAGCGGTTACGCCCGCGCCACCCTTGCGCCGCGCGAGGGCATGGCCGCCGAGATCCCCGAGCGACGCAAGATTGCCGACCGCGGCATGGAGGCCATGGGGGCCCACGGCATGGAGGGCATGGACCACTCCGGGATGGGCGGCTCAGACATGCAGGGCATGGATCATTCCGGCATGAACGGCTCGGACATGCAGGGCCTGGATCACTCCAGCATGCAGGGCATGGACCATTCCAACATGCAGGGCATGTCGAATGAGCGCAGCAGGATCAATGCCAACGGCATGTTGGCGGCGGGGGCGGCCCAGCCGGGATCCCGCTACGACCAGGCCGGCATCGGCATCGACCCGGAGGCGCGACGCATGCTGGTCTACCGGGACCTCAAGGCCTTCACTCCCTGGCCGGACCGCCGTGAACCGGAGCGGGAACTGGAACTGCACCTCACCGGCAACATGGAACGCTACATGTGGTCCTTTGACGGCAAGAAGTTCAGCGAGGTGACCGGCCCCATCCGCTTCAACAAGGACGAGCGCCTGCGCCTGATCCTGGTCAACGACACCATGATGGAGCACCCCATCCACCTGCATGGCATGTGGATGGAGCTGGAGAACGGCCAGGGCGAGCTCATTCCTCGCAAGCACACCCTGAACGTCAAGCCCGGGGAGCGCGTCTCGGCGCTGATCACCGCCGATGCCGAGGGCAGCTGGGCCTTCCACTGCCACCTGCTCTACCACATGGATGCCGGCATGTTCCGGGTCGTCAAGGTTTCGTAAGGAGAAGGCATGAATAACAGAATCCCACTGACCGCCGCCGGTGTCCTGCTGGCCACGACAGCGTTTTCCGTCGCCCAGGCAGAGGACGGCTACGATGCTCCGGCCGGCTGGCCGTCACCGGTTGTGGAACACAATATGGGCATGGCACTGTTCGACCGGCTCGAGTACGTCGTGCCCGACAAGGGGGAAGAGGCCGTGGTTTGGGACTTCGAGGCCTGGTACGGCGGCGACGTCAACCGTGTCTACCTGAAGTCCGAGGGCGAGAACGTCCAGGGCGATGGCGAGGACGCCGAGTTCGAATCCCTGGAGCTTCTCTATAGCCGGTTGATCGCTGACTTCTGGGAGCTGCAGGGTGGCGTGGGCTACCAGGGCGGGGTCTTCTCGGACGATCATCCCGAGCGTTCCTATGGCGTGATTGGCCTCCTAGGTACCATGCCTTATGTCTTCGAGGTTGATGCTGCTCTGCAGGTCAGCGACGAAGGCGACGTCTCGGCCAGTTTCGAGGGTGAGTACGACCTGCGTCTGACCCAGCGCCTCTACCTTCAGCCACGCACCGAGATCGCCGTTGCCGCCAGCGAGGTCGAGGAGTTCGGCGTTGGCAAAGGCCTCAACGCCGTCCGCGCAGGATTGCGGCTGCGTTACGAGATAACCAGGCGCTTCGCGCCCTATGTCGGCGCCTACTGGGAAAAGCAGTATGGCGATACGGCCGATCTTACCCGGGCCAGCGGTGGTGCGACCGAAGACACCGGCGTCGTGGCGGGAGTGAGGCTGATGTTCTGACCCTAGTTGTGTTTTTGATGCGGGCGCCACCGAAAGGTGGCGTTTTTTCACAATTCACGATTGGATTTTCAGTTCTATTTCAAGTTGTATCGCTACCATGAGAGTGTCATCAACCAAGGAGGATGCTCTCATGAAGCTCAAGATCGTCACTTTAGGGATCGCAGTGGCAAGTGTACTTTCAATGCCGACTATGGCCGCTATGGGGGGCTCCGCTCCTCAGGAATTACCGGTGCTGGATAGAGGCATTTCCTCCACGCAGATTCTGGCGAACGGACATCCGAAACGCTTCCAGATCAATATCGATCAACCTACCACGCTGAGGGTAACCAGCGAGCAATTCCCCGGCGTATCGGGCTCAGGCGTCCGGATCATGGCCACGCTGTATGACGATTCCGGTCGTCGTGTGGCGGAAGCATCCAGTCCGCGAGGTCACTTCCAGCTCTCACGCCAGCTGCAACCAGGTGCATACGAGGTGGAAGTCTCAGGATGGTCGTATACCCAAAATGCGGATAATCTCAGCAATCGGTATCAGCTACACGTCGCCTATTGATTCCCCTTGTCAGTCATGATGTGAACCAGAAGGGCCAGCCGTGAGCTGGCCTTTTTTTATAGAAGACTGGTATCTCGTCACGGAATATTCAGCGTAGATTCAGAATCATTTGCTAATTTAATGGTGTCGTAAGCGGCGTCAATTACAAGCTATAGACATTGAGGTGTCATCATGTGGAATAACAAGAAGGCTCCCTTGATCAATATGACGGCCATAGCCTTGGCAATCGGATCGACGTCTGCGTCGGCCCTGGAAACCGAAGTGGGAGAGACCACTGTAGGGCTTTATGGTTACGCCAGGCTGAATATGGCCTATAACTTCGATCGGGATGCCGGATCGGCAAACGAAGGTTATTTTGGAGAAGTCGAAAGGTCGGAAGGTAAGGTCGGTGATCAGTTTCAGATATCCGCCACCCAGAGCCGCATTGGCTTTCGAACCAGCACGCCTGTCGATGGAAGCATGCTTGACACCGTTATCGAGGGGGACTTCTGGTCCTACAACGATGACAATCCTCGATTCAGATTACGGCATGCCTATGGGTCATGGAATGGCATCCTTGCTGGGCAGACTTGGTCGAATTACACCACCTTTGTCGCTTCCACGCCCACACTGGATTTCTTTGGAACGGCGGGTGGCAATGGCTATGGATCTCGCGTAGCTCAACTTCGCTACACAATGGGCCATCTCTCGATGGCCGTCGAAGACCCTAAAGCTCAGTTGGCCGAAAATATAGATGGCTCCGTGCCAGGAGGGGCTTCGCTACCGGACAATGACGATGCCGTATCATCGATTCCTGCGTTGAGCCTGCGCTATGAAGATAGTATAGGGGACTTTTCCTATTCCCTTGCAGGTATCGCGCGACAGCTGAAATACGATACTGGAAGCGAAAAGGACACGAAAATGGGTTATGGGGCATTTGCTGGCGGCTCTTACGGTATTGGGCCAGTGACTTTGAGAGGAATTGTACACGCCAGCGAAGGTGCCAACAGCTACCTCTACCTGTCTGGCGATTTCTTCAACGGTGCCGATGCCTATGTCGATACCGACGGTAAGCTGCAAACGCTATCGGGCAATGGTGCGGCGGCAGGCGTCTCATTACAACTCTCACCAAAGTATAGCCTTAATGCTTCTTACGGCTATACCGATGTCGATCTTGGTGATACCTCAGTGCAGGGGAATGCCGGTAGAAAAAACCAGAATGCTTTTGTCAACGTTATGTGGACACCCAGTGAGCGCTTGATGTATGGCATCGAGTACGGCTACTTCGAAACGGAGCTGGCCGATGGCCGTGAAGAAGACGCGAGCCGTGTGATGGTGGCTGCCCAATATAGTTTCTAGGATGGATGAGCTAGTAGCATAGCAGAGAAGCTGTTTTGATCCATTGGCTTGGGTGTATGCCCAAGCCTTTTTTTGGTGCGCCAGGCATGGCGCGTTAAAGACATGACCGAGATTGGTTTTTATGGGTCCTATTAAGGGTGAATCCAGATGTGTGGCGCTCTCTGATGCTGTCATCCAACAGGAAAGGAGAATTGTTTTGAAATTCAAGCTCGCACTCGCTGTTGTAGTTATTGGGGTAGCCACCACCCCGTGGATCGCAAGTTTCGGCCACTCGAGGCGTAGGAAGTACTACTCAAGGAGAGAGCGACATCTAGCGGCATATTGTCTGGTGGATTCCCTCATGAATACGTATTATCACGCCTCATTCATGGGGCGGGCTGGTGGGATCGTCTGTTCGGCACCTACCGGGGCCAGCCTGCCGCCGGCCATCTCGGCATGACGATTGGCATCGAGGAATTCAGGGAACCGCGGGACCTGCAGCTAGACCGTATGCTGCTCCAGTCCTTCGTGAACCCTCACCAGGACGGGAAGCGACAGCGCCTTTGAGGTCGCTGCTCTTTCGTTCCTGCCAACCAGAAAATACGGCTCTTCGTCGTTGGGTGTGGAATTCGCCCCCTGAGCTGGGCCAGGATATGGCCTCCACGACGACAGGAGGCATGGCATGGACGGCACCCAGATTCTGACCCTCGGCCTGGGCCTGGAAGCGCCCTGGATCCTCAAGGACCAGCACCTGGATACCGCCGTGTCACCCCACCGGCTGGACCTCTACGTCGAGGCCGAGCGGGGCAGCCTCTACCCCTGTCCTGACTGCGGCAAGGCCTGCCCGGCTCACGACTTCGCCGACAAGACCTGGCGGCATCTGAACTTCTTCCAGCACCACTGCTACCTGCATGCTCGCGTGCCGCGTACCAAGTGCCCGGTGCATGGCGTCAAGCGTATCGAGGTCCCTTGGGCGCGGCCGGGCAGCGACTTCACCCTGCTGTTCGAGCAAGCCGCCATGTCGTTGGTCAAGGAGATGCCGGTGCTGGCCGTCTCCCGGCAGCTGGAGATCTCCGACAAGCGGCTGTGGCGCATCGTGCATCACTACGTCGGTCGGATGCTGGGGGAGCTGGACCTGTCCAAGGTGGCCACCGTCGGTGTTGATGAAACCGCCTCCCGGCGCGGCCAGCGCTATGTGACGGTGTTCCTCGATATGCAGCGCAAGCAGGAGCCGGTGATCTTCGCCGTCCCCGGCCACGGCAAGGACACCATCAAGGCCTTCAGCGCCTTCCTGGCGGCTCATGGCGGCGATCCGGACAACGTGGCCGAGGTCGTCTGTGACATGTCACAGGCCTTCCTGAGCGGCGTGGCCGAGCATCTTCCCAGGGCCGAGGTCACGGTCGACTGGTTTCATATCGTGCAGACCTTCACCAAGCGGCTGGACGAGGTACGCAAGAAGGAGCGCCGGGAGCAGGGACACCCCAAGTCGCTGCGCTGGGCCCTGCTGAAGAGCCTGGAAAACGAGAACCTGACGCCCAAGCAGCTGGCGGCGCTCCAGGAACTGGTGGCTGACCAGAGCGCCACGTCCGACGCCTGGGTGATCAAGGAGAAGCTGCGCTGGATCCAGAAGGCCCCGACACCGCGAGCGGCCCGGTGGCGTATCACGAACTACCTCAAGGTCATGAAGGCGGCGGTCTCGGAGAAGCCACTGCTGAAGCCCATGGGAAAAGCTCTGGAGACGCTGGAGCGGCACACCGACGCGGTGGTCAGGCGCTGGATCTCGGGGCTGACGAACGCGCGACTGGAAGGGATGAACGGCTTGTTCCAGGCGGCTTGGTCACGCGCACGCGGCTACCGGAACGAGGCCAACTTCATCGCCATGATCTACCTGATTGGTAGCCCAGTGGGCCGCCTGTTCGATCAGGCCAAATCCACGTGAAGAGACGAAGAACCTTTTTTTTACCCTTCACCTACGTATATTCAGCTCTATTTCAAGTTGCACCACTATCATGACAGTGTCACCAAAACGGAGAGACCTCTCATGAAGTTCAAGACAATTACTTTTGGAATGGCAGTGGCAAGCATGTTTTCAATGCCTGTCCTCGCCAATATGGGAGCCAGTGTCCAGGAGATGCCGGTTTTGGAAAGAGGAGTATCTCCTACACAGATCCTGGCTAATGGACACCCGAAACGCTTCCAGATTAAGATTGACCAGCCCACGACGCTGAGAGTCTCAAGTGAACACTTTGCGGGAGTGTCGAGTCAGGGTAATCAGATCAAAGCGATATTATATGATGATGCCGGTAACCGTGTAGCGGAAGCATCCAGCCCTCGAGGTCACTTTCAGCTCAACAGACAGCTGCAACCTGGGAGTTATCAAATTGAAGTGTCAGGATCATCACTGGGAGGCAATGCTGAGAGTGATCGTAACCGGTATGAGCTTCATACTGCATACTGAATGAAGTAGTCGGGGCAGATTTTTTTCATCATAGTGGCCAGCCTTGAGCTGGCCTTTTTTATTACAGACCAATCATGGGTAATTTTTTGGGGAACCACAAATGATGTTGGCAATGCAAGTGAACAGTTATGACCTGTGTCATGGTTTTTAAGTCTACCTGTTAAGCCTGGGTTCAGGTAGGAGGGGTAGTCTAGCCCTGTCATCAAACAGAAATGGAGAGTTGACATGAAAATCAAATTTGCACTTGCCGCCGCCATTATTAGCATCGTTGCTACTCCGGCATTTGCGAGCTTTGGTCATACTGAATCCCAAGGCAGGCAGCTGACGGAGGGGATTACGTCTGGTGGGATTTTGACCAGCGGCTTCCCACATGAATATGCACTTTCGTTAAACGAAAGTTCGGAGGTGAAAATTGCCAGTGATCACTTTCCAGGATCATCAAGTCTTACACTTGGGATGAAGGCAAAGTTGATGAATGATTCAGGGAAAACTATTGCGGAAGTAGATTCATTCAATGGAGACTTCACGATTGATGAAAAGCTCGAGAAAGGCGAATATCGCCTGATGGTATCAGGTGATAGTGGTGGGCTTGGTGATAGTGATATGCACCAGTACAGTCTGCATGTAGACATTCAGTGATGCGCGGTGGTTGGCCAGCTAATGCTGGCCAACCAGCGTCCCAGTAAGATTTTGGTTTTCCGAATAGATTTCCAGTCATGGTGTATTATGGCTGAGTATTTAATTTAGTTATGATGATGTTTTGCTGTGTGGCATAACCTTTTCGTGGAGATCTGCTGTGATCAAGGCTGCATTATTACTCACCGGTGTCTTGGGTGTCGCCTGGATGCCAGCTATTGCTGTTGCCGGAAGTGAAGCGGACAGTTTGCAAAAAGCGATACAGATAGCCATTGATCAAGACCCTTGGTTAACCGGAAGTATGTCCACTGAAGCCGCCCTTGAGAACGAGGCCATTGCATCGGCCCAGCTACCTGATCCCCAGATTTCATTGAAAGCGGGAAATCTGCCGGTTGATACCTTTGACTTGAATCAAGAAGGTATGACCCAGTTCAGCGTAGGAATCAGTCAGAAATTTCCCAGAGGAGATAGCCTGGCGCTTGCCAAGCAACAAAAGCAGCAGATTGCGGCCCAACAGCCGATGTTGCGGCAGGATAGGGAAGCCAGAGTCGAGGCTACGGTCAGCCAGCTTTGGCTGGAGGCCACTCGAGCTCAGCTGAGCATCGAGCGGATAGAGCGTGATCGTAGCTTGTTTGAGCAGCTAGCTGATGTCGCCGAGGTGAGTTATTCGTCCGCCTTTGGAATGACCCGCCAAGACGATGTGATTCGTGCTCAGTTGGAGTTGACTCGCCTGGAGGACCGGTTGACCGATCTCAGGCAGCAACAGGAGGCCGTTGAACGACAGCTATCTGAATGGCTGGGGAGCGACGCGATAATGCCGGTAGTGGCGGATTTCCCCGGGCTGGAATTGGAAGAACCTAAGCTTTTCACTGCCGTTGAGCGTCCCAATCGTCAGGCATGGTATGAGCGGGTGAGGTATCACCCTGCCGTGCTGGCAGTCGATAAGTCGATTGATGCCATGGAAATTGGAGTCGATGCAGCGAGGCAGCAGTACAAGCCAGAATGGGGTGTGTCGGCTCAGTATGGCTACCGCGAAGACGACCCCATGGGTGGGAGCCGAGCGGATTTGTTCTCCGTCGGCGTCACATTCGACGTGCCTATCTTTACGGAAAATCGACAGGACAAGCGAGTGGCGGCGGCTGCCTCTCGCCATGAATCAGTGCAATATCAAAGGGAAAGCTTGATACGTGAACTGATTGCCAGGCTAGAAACAAATTGGGCTAAGTTGTCGCGGCTTGATGAAAGGCTTGCACTGTATGGGAATCGCTTGTTGCCAGAGCTGAGCGAACAGGCCGCAGCTTCCCTGAATGCCTATAACAATGACGATGGTGATTTTGCAGAAGCCGTGCGGGCACGAATTGATGAAACCAATGCGAGTGTGGAGCTCATAGGCCTGAAAGCCCAACGACTCAAGGTGATCTCGGATATCAACTACCTGCTGTCCCAAGGCACGTCCGCACGCTAACTCACGACTTATCGAGCCTGAAAAGAGACATCACGATGAATCCAATGGGTAGGTACTTTTTCGTCATATTGTTAGGCGTCATTCTGGGCGTGACCGGCAGTATGGTCCTGGGAGGCAACACATTCATCCTGAATGCAGTAGAAACTGCTATTGGAAACGATAGTAGTGAGACTGGGGTGGAAGAGAGGGGGGAGCGCGCTCCCCTTTACTGGGTGGCGCCGATGGATCCTAACTATAAGCGAGACAAGCCTGGGAAATCCCCGATGGGGATGGACCTCGTACCGGTTTATGATGATCAGGACGAAGGGGATACTCCTGGCACAGTAAAAATTTCTCCTGATGTCGTCAACAATCTTGGTGTCAAAACAGGCACAGTCGAAAAGGATACCTTTGACACTACGGTAAGGACAGTTGGCTATGTCCAATACGATGAAGACAAGCTGGTACATATCCATCCCCGCGTCGAGGGGTGGATAGAAAAGTTATTTGCCAAGTCCGAAGGCGATCGCGTTACCCAAGGTCAACCGCTCTACTCGATCTATTCGCCGACGCTCGTGAATGCACAGGAAGAATTGTTGCTTGCAATGAACCGCGGCAACCAACGTCTGATTTCTGCCGCCTTGGAAAGGCTGCGCGCGTTACAAGTTCCCACTGAAGCCATCCAGAGTCTCAAGGATACACGCCAGGTCAGCCAGACGATCATCTTGCGCGCACCTCAGAGTGGCGTTTTGGACAACTTGCAAGTGCGTGAAGGAATGTTCGTGAGCCCGGGAATGAGCATGATGAGTATTGGCGTTCTTGATCATGTGTGGGCTGTCGGAGAGGTGTTTGAGCGCCAGGCAGCGTTGATCGCTGAGGGAGATGAGGTTCGCATGACTCTTGACTATCTACCCGAACGGGAGTGGACAGGGGTGGTGGACTATATATATCCAAGTATTGATAGTGAGACGCGTACGGCTCGTGTAAGGGTGCGTTTCGCTAACGATGACCTGGCGCTAAAACCTGGAATGTTTTCTCAGCTGACCATTATGTCCGATACGACGACTGAGGCATTGCAAATACCCCGTGAGGCCTTGATTCGCACCGGAAGCCAGTCGCGTGTCGTTCTTGCATTGGGTGATGGAAAATTCAAATCGATCGAAGTCGACGTCGGGCGCGTGGGTTGGGAAACCGTCGAGATATTATCGGGCCTTGAGGAGGGCGATCGCATCGTTACGTCGGCTCAGTTCCTTCTGGATTCCGAGTCAAGTCGAACATCAGACTTTCGACGAATGGAGCATAGTGACAGTGCTGAAGAGGCCGATGAGAATTCCCTTGTTGAGACCGTATGGGTGCCGGCACGCATCGAAGATGTCATGCCGGATCATGGCATGGTGACGCTATCCCATGCCCCCATCGCGGCGTGGAACTGGCCGGCCATGAGCATGGATTTCCAGGTTGCTGATACGGTTAGCCTTGAACAGCTGAAAGACGGTATGGACATCCATGCCGAACTCGAACGGATTGCGGAAGACAAGTTCGCTCTACGCGGTGTGCATGTTGATGATGTGAAGACCAAAGCACCCAGCGATGAGGGCATGGATCACGGAGAAACCAGTAATGCGGAACGCGGCCAGCAAGACGTGATGAGCCATCAAGGCCATGCAACTGGGGAGAGCAAGTAATGATTCCTGCGTTGATCCGTTGGTCAATAAGCAACCGTTTTCTCGTGCTTCTTGCTGCCGTGATTCTGGCGGGGGCGGGAATCTATTCAGTCAAGAATACCCCGATTGATGCTCTACCGGACTTGTCAGATGTGCAGGTGATCATCAAGACCAACTACCCGGGCCAGGCTCCGCAGGTCGTCGAAGATCAAGTCACCTACCCGCTCACCACGGCCATGCTGTCGGTTCCCGGGGCGGCAACGGTACGCGGATACTCCTTCTTCGGTGACTCCTACGTCTACGTGATCTTTGATGAGGATACCGATCCCTACTGGGCACGCTCTCGTGTGCTGGAGTATCTTTCTCAGGTGGCGCCTACGCTGCCGGACAGTGCGCGCCCACAGCTTGGCCCTGATGCCACTGGCGTGGGGTGGGTCTATCTCTACGCCCTCATCGACAAGACTGGCCAACATGATCTCAGTGAGTTGCGGAGCTTGCAGGACTGGTTCCTGAAGTATGAGCTTCAGACCGTGTCGGGCGTCTCTGAAGTCGCGGCGCTTGGCGGCATGGTCAAGCAATACCAGGTCGTGGTAGATCCGGAGAAACTGCGTGCCTTCGACATTCCCCTGGCTCACATCCAGACCGCTATACAGCGGGCCAACCAGGAAGTTGGCGCCTCGGTCGTCGAGATGGCCGAAGCCGAGTACATGGTGCGCGCCACTGGTTATATCCAGAGTCGTGAGGATCTTGCCAGTATCCCGCTGGGTGTGGATGACAATGGAACGCCTCTGCTGCTCAAGGATGTCGCCGACATCGGGATGGGGCCCCAGATGCGTCGTGGCATTGCCGAACTGAACGGGGAAGGTGAGACCGTCGGCGGCATCGTCGTCATGCGCACAGGAGAGAATGCCCAGAAGACGATCGATGGGGTCAAGGCCAAGCTTGAGCAGCTCCAGTCCAGCCTGCCGGAGGGGGTGGAGGTCGTGACGGTCTATGACCGTTCAGGCTTGATCGAAAAGGCGGTAGACAACCTGCTGCGTGGCTTGCTCGAGGAGTTAGCCATCGTAGCCTTGGTATGCGTGCTCTTCCTGTTCCATCTGCGCTCTGCGTTAGTGGCGATGATCAGCTTGCCGATGGGCATTCTCACTGCCTTCATCATCATGAACTGGCAGGGCATCAACGCCAACATCATGTCGCTTGCGGGTATCGCCATAGCGATCGGTGCCATGATCGATGGCGCCGTCGTATTGATCGAGAATTTGCACAAGCACATGGAGCGTACACCGTTGACGCGTGAGAACCGCTGGAAGGTGGTGGCCGACTCGGCGGTGGAAGTGGGACCGGCTCTTTTCTTCAGCTTGCTGATCATCACTGTCAGCTTTGTTCCTGTCTTTACCCTCGAGGCCCAAGAGGGGCGAATGTTTTCACCCTTGGCCTTCACCAAGACCTATGCCATGGCAGCCAGTGCCGGGCTGGCGGTCACCTTGGTTCCGGTGCTGATGGGCTATTTCATCCGCGGCCGCGTACTTCCTGAGCACAAGAATCCGGTCAATCGACTGCTGGTCGGGGTCTACATGCCGGTACTCAAGGCGGTATTGAGATTCCCAAAGACGACCATCGCCCTGGTGCTAGCGATAACCCTGGTAGGTTTCTGGCCGGTCAGCAAGATTGGCAGCGAGTTTATTCCACCCCTGGATGAAGGGGACTTGATGTACATGCCGACCACTTATCCAGGGCTGTCGATCGGCAAGGCGCGGGAGCTCCTTCAGCAGACCGATAAACTGATTGCCAGCGTACCGGAGGTGGACACGGTGTTTGGCAAGATCGGACGGGCCGACACGGCTACCGACCCTGCGCCGCTGACCATGATCGAAACATTCATTCAGCTCAAACCGCGGGAAGAGTGGCGAGAGGGGATGACCACCGACAAGCTCAAGAAGGAACTCGACAGCCTGGTGCGGATACCGGGGGTATCCAATGCCTGGGTGATGCCGATTTCGACGCGCATCGATATGCTGGCGACCGGGATCAAGACGCCGGTGGGCATCAAGGTGGGCGGAGAAGATCTCAAGCAGATTCAGTCCATCGGACAGCAGCTGGAGACGATCCTTAGCGATGTTCCTGGTACCGCTTCGGTCTATTCCGAGCGGGTGGCCGGAGGTCGCTATATCAAGGTTGATATCAACCGCGCTCAGGCGGCGCGCTATGGCCTGAACATTGCCGACGTGCAACAAGTGGTGGCGACCGCTATCGGTGGTCAGAACATTACTCAGACCATCGAGGGATTGGAGCGCTACCCGGTCAACCTGCGCTACCCACAGGATTACCGGGACTCCCCCGAGCGGCTGGCCGAGCTGCCGATCGTCACCGCCAATGGGCAGCGTATCGCGCTAGCAGACGTGGCGGACATCTACGTGGAGGACGGTCCACCGGCGATCAAGAGCGAAAACGCACGCCCTAACGGTTGGACCTTCGTGGATATCGAGGGTGTGGATGTCGGCACCTACGTGCAGCGCGCCATGGATGTCGTGGCGGAGGAGCTCGAGCTACCCACCGGATATTCGGTGACGTGGTCCGGGCAATATGAATACATGCTGCGTGCCAAGGAGAAGCTGAGCTATGTGGTGCCTTTCACGTTGGCCATCATCGTGATCCTGCTCTACATGAGCTTCAAGCGCTTCAGTGAGGTAGCCATCATCATGGGCACGCTACCACTGGCCATGGTAGGGGCCATCTGGCTGATGTATCTGCTGGGCTATAACTTCTCCGTGGCCGTGGGAGTGGGATTTATCGCTTTGGCCGGGGTGGCAGTCGAGATCGGAGTGATCATGCTCGTTTATCTCAACCAGGCCTATCAGCAGATGACCGAGCGCTGTCAACACAAGGGAGTAGAACCCCGTCGTGAGACACTTCGCCACGCCGTGCTGCACGGTGCTGCCCTGAGGGTGAGACCGGTAATGATGACGTCGGTCTCGACGATTGCCGGTCTTCTGCCGCTGATGTACAGCTCCGGCACGGGGTCCGAAATAGTCAGCCGCATTGCGGCCCCGATGGTGGGCGGTATGTTGAGCGCGGTGATACTGACGCTTCTGGTATTGCCTTGTGTCTACTATCTGTGGAAATGCCGCCATGTGAACCATTCATAACGTCAGGATCGACTAGGCTGGGTGGCACATTCTAGATACTCGAATGCCGTATCTCGAGAGCACCCAGCCTAAAACGAATCGTCAGTGGTACTTGATGTGAGGCACTCCAGCGATGCCCCCCTGGTGTTGGGTTGAATTTTCACTTCGTGAGTCAAGATTCAGCTTGTATTCAGGCCATGAGGCTATGCTGGTAGATAAGAGAGCACGCTTGGCTATTCGCTAACCCGCTGGCGTAGCGTCGAACGGTTCATAGAAGCTTGAAGGTCGCGAGGAAATTGCCATGATTGCGTACCCACAGATCGATCCAGTGGCATTCTCCCTCGGACCGGTACAGCTACATTGGTATGGCCTAATGTACGTGGTGGGGCTGACGGCCGCATGGTGGCTGGGGCGGCGGCGAGCGCACCGCCTCGGCCTGACCCACGATGATATCGGTGACCTGATCTTCTATGGCGCTCTGGGCGTCATCATCGGCGGCCGCCTGGGCTTCGTGTTGTTCTATGGGCTCGATCAGCTCCTGACCAACCCCTTGTGGCTGTTCATGGTCTGGGAAGGGGGCATGAGTTTCCATGGGGGCCTGGCCGGCGTACTGATCGCCGCGTGGCTGTTCGCTCGCCGTCACCGCCTGGCCTACCTTCAGCTGACCGATTTCATCGCCCCGCTGGTGCCGATCGGTCTGGGGGCAGGGCGTCTGGGCAACTTCATCAATCACGAGTTGCCGGGGAGGGCCAGCGAAGTGCCCTGGGCGATGATCTTCCCTCCCATGCTGGGCTTGGGGCCTGAACCCCGACATCCATCAGCACTCTACGAGTTTGTCCTGGAGGGTGTGGTGCTGTTTGTCGTGTTGTGGTGGGTGTCACGGAAACCGCAAACTCAAGGGCTTATCTCGGGTCTATTCCTGCTTCTGTATGGCACCTTCCGTTTCATCGTGGAGTTTGTGCGCTTACCCGATCCTCAATTGGGCTTCATCGCCTTTGATTGGCTCACTATGGGACAGTTGTTGACGGTACCAATGTTGGCAGCAGGTGCGTTCCTGGTCACCACTGCATGTCGTAGTCAGCGAACCATGGTTGCTACATCGGACCGATAAGCAAGACAAGTGATATGAGGTATGTCGATAATATTGGAAGAACGTTAACGATATTACAGTACGAGGAGAATTCTCATGGCACACAGAGAGCATCGGTTGGGAGTTTCTGAAACGACCTTGGTGAACCGACACTTAAAGCTTGATTCCAGCGATCTGGATGCGGTGAAAGCGGCTGTTGCAGATATTGATGAGCTATACGGGCTAGACAGTGTTTCGTTCGATGAGAAGAAACGAAAGCTTCACCTGGCCTATGATGCCTCACGTCTCTGCCTCGACTGCGTCGAAGATATTCTCGACAAATATGCGGTCGAAATCAGTCGTGGTTGGTGGAACCGCTTCAAGGAGGAGCATTATCGCTTTGTCGATCAGAATGTGAAGGACAACGCCAAGAAGGAGCCTTGGAGCTGCCATTGAATGGTAGTCATAACCGCGCATGGGCTAGCCTTGAGGTGAACACTGCATGAAGCTACGCTTACTCCGCTCGGCGCCGGAACTTCATGTAGCGCTCTTTGCCTTTCTGCTGAATCTTCCCTGGGAGTTTCTTCAGGTTCCGTTGTATGCGGGCATGCCTGTGATGCCACATTGGGAAGCTGTGCAGGCTTGTACCCAGGCAGCCCTTGGCGATGTATTGATCACGTTGATGGCGTATTGGTCGGTGGCCGTATGGCATCGACGTCGTGACTGGCTTCGGGGCTATGGGGCCAAGGAGTGCCTGGGCTTCGTGCTGGTGGGCGTCGGTATCACGGTGGCGATGGAGTGGCACGCTACGTTATTCAGTCAACGGTGGGAGTATGCACCGCTAATGCCCCGTGTGCCGTGGTTGGGCACCGGCCTCTCGCCGTTACTCCAATGGTTGATCTTGCCACCGCTGATACTGTGGATGGCGCGTCGTCATCGGCTAGGTTCGGAGGTTGTATCCAAAGAAAATATTTGACTATTGGGTTGCACATAGGTTCTACACTTTGATTCTGTCGTGTTGAATTACGCGCTACTATTCGTCATTGGGCGAGTCTCAGAATGTCAAGAGGGCTTTCCTTTCGGTAGGGTCTGGTTTCATTCACCCATGAGAGAGATGATGCAGTCAATGGATAGAACGCCACAGTACAAGCAGAATAGCCTCTCGCTGGTCGGTGCGATTGCCTTAGGGACCGGGGTCATGATTGGCGCTGGTATTTTTGCTTTGACGGGACAGATGGCCGAGATGACGGGAGTGCTTTTCCCGTTAGCCTTCTTGTCAGCGGCACTAATCGTCTCTTTCAGTGCTTATTCCTACGTGAAAATGTCCAATGCCTATCCGTCAGCTGGTGGTATTGGCATGTACCTCAGCAAGGCTTATGGACCAACTCTGACCACCGCTTTCCATGCGCTTTTAATGTATTTCTCCATGGTGATAGCACAAAGCTTTTTGGCGAGAACCTTTGGGTCCTACACGCTAGAGCTTTTCGATTTTGGGGATAGGTCACTGCTTGTCCCCTTATTGGGTGTTGCGCTGCTGATATCTGCGTTTTTACTAAACCTCTCCGCCAACAAGCTGATTCAGGGTGTTGCGTCAGTACTCGGGTTCATAAAAATTGGTGGGATCATCTTGTTCGGGGTCGTCGGTGTCATCATCGCCGACTCGGTCGGCATGGAAACCTCGGCGTCGACGCCCGAGGGATCTCTGTCAGGCTTTCTAGGAGCAACCGCGTTGGGGATCCTGGCCTTCAAGGGGTTCACGACGATCACCAATAGTGGTTCAGAGATAAAAGATCCCCATCGCAACGTCGGCAGGGCGATCATGATCTCGATCGCCCTGTGTGTGGTGATCTATGCGCTGGTGGGCTTCGCTGTCGCCAGTAATCTGTCGCTGAGCGAGATAATCGAAACGAAAGATTATTCGTTGGCGGCTGCTGCCCGTCCTGCGCTGGGGGAGGCCGCCGTCTGGTTCACCGTCATTCTCGCCATGCTGGCCACCGCGGGTGGTATCATTGCCAGTATATTTGCGGTCTCACGCATGTTGGCAATGCTGACGGAAATGAAGCTGGTGCCACATCGCCACTTTCATATGCCAGGCAGTATCCAGAAGCATACCTTGGTCTATACGGTCGTGCTTGGCTTGATCTTAACGGCATTCTTTGACCTCAGTCGTATCGCTGCGCTTGGAATCATTTTCTATTTGATTATGGATATAGGTATTCATTGGGGGGTATTGCGTCATCTGCGTAAGGAAGTTGGTGCAAGCGCAGCGGTGCTAGTGATTGCTATACTCTTGGATGTAGCCGTGTTGGTAGGCTTCCTTTGGGTCAAGGCTACGACAGATTATTTAGTGTTAATTGTTGCTCTCGTTGTGATGGTGGCAATCTTGATTGTCGAGCGACTCTTTATCTCTCGCAAAGGAGTCTCAAGTTTAGACGACAGAACTCATTCACATTGATGTTGAAGGGTAGGGATCATGGAGATACGGACCTTTGGTGACCTGATTGACTGGACGCGGCAGCTTCATGAGCATTTGGCATGTTGTCTCTCTCACTGTGCCGATCATAATGAAGAAGAGCGTGCCAAGATGCTTCTTAATTATCTGGCAGCTCATGAGCATGAGATGGAGTATGTTGTTGGTGAGTTAAAAAATCGAGCGGATCCCAAAGCATTGAATACCTATGTGTATGATTATCTGGAGCACAAGCCGATCCGGACGCATCGGACCTGTGATGCCCCCTATGCCGCGCTGGGTTTTAATGAGATCTGCCGGGAGATTTTTGATTTCCATGATCAAGTGACGGATCTTTATCGTACCTTGGTGGGCAAGGCGGAGATTCCTGAAGCAAGGGAGTTGCTTGAATCCCTTCTTGAACTGGAACAGCACGAAGCGATGCGCCTTGTTCGGCAGACTGGGAGGATGGACGATCTGTAAGAAAATGATGTCTGGATCTGTTATAGCTGCCTGATCGCTACCCTCGGCATAACATCTGTCCTGACTGTTCCTAAAGTAACGTACCAGAACGGCATCGGCATTGCGTGTCTGGCACCGATGCCGATTGTCCTGTTTTTTTTATATCTGCTATTCATCTCGGTCGCGCTGATCATGCCCGACATGACGGTGCATCAGAAAGTGCATGCCGAGACAGAGGGCCAGGGGCAGCAGCAGCCAGGCGACGCTGCTCAGTGATTGCCCGCGCCACATGACCAGCAGCACGGCGCCTCCCATCAGCACCACGCAGGCGGTCATCATCCATTTATGGAGTGCCCCGGCAGGGGAAGGCGGCTCTTTCTGTGATTCGGCCTCTCCCGAGGGGGTCTTGGTGGACTCTGGTCGTTTCATGCGCGGTCGCCTTTGGCTTGGGCCGATGGGGTGGCAGTGGAAGGCTCTCCGCGGGGCTGCTCACGGGCGTAACGCCGCTTGAGCAGCAGCGAGTTGCCGATCACCGAGAGGGAGCTGGTGGTCATGGCGATGACGCCGATCATCGGGTGCAACAGGCCTATGGAGGCGATGGGGATGGCGGCCACGTTATAGGCGCTGGCCCAGATCAGGTTCTGGACGATCTTGGCGAAGGTGGCTCGCGAGAGGTGCATGGCGTCCACCACGGCGGTGAGCTCGCCGCGTACCAGGGTCACGTCCGCCGCCTCGATGGCCACGTCGGCCCCGGCACCGATGGCGATGCCCACGTTGGCCTGCTTCAGTGCCGCGGCGTCGTTGATGCCGTCGCCGACCATGGCCACGTGGTTGCCGTGTTGTTCCTGCAGCGCGCGGATGGCATCAACCTTGCCTTCCGGCAGCACACCGGCCTGGACCTCGTCGATGCCCACCTCTTCAGCTACGGCGCGGGCGGCGCGTTCGTTGTCGCCGGTGATCATCACCACGTGCAGACCGAGATCATGCATGCCGCGGATGGCCTCCACCGACTCCTGCTTGAGGGTGTCGGCCACGGCCACTAGGCCGAGTGCCTGGCCGTCGGCAGCGACGATTACCACGGTGCGGCCCTTGCCCTCGAGCTCGCCCATGGCGTCATCCAGGGCCTCGAGGCCGGTCACGCCTTCCTCTTCCAGCAACCGGCGATTGCCGATCAGCACCACTTCGTCGCCAACCTTGCCCGAGACACCGCGCGCACCGGTGGAACGGAACTCGCTGACCTCGCCGGGTTTCACATCACGCTCCCGGGCACCGTCGACGATGGCTCGGGCGATAGGGTGCTCCGAGGCGTTCTCCACGCTCGCCGCCAGGGTCAGCAGGCGGTTTTCGTCGACGCCTTCGGCGGCGATGGCCTCGGTGAGTTTTGGTTCGCCGCGGGTGATGGTGCCGGTCTTGTCGAGCACCATCACCTTGACGTCCTTGAAGGTCTGGATCGCTTCGCCGGAACGGATCAGGATGCCACGCTCAGCACCGATGCCGGAGCCGACCATCAGCGCCGTGGGGGTGGCCAGGCCCAGGGCGCAGGGACAGGCGATGACCAGCACGGCGATGGCGGCGAGAATCGCCAGCACCGGCGTGGCGGCCTCGGGGTTCACCCAGGGCAGGAAGGTCGCACCCCAGTCGAGTATCGGTCGCAGGGCATCCGGGAACAGTGCCCAGGCCACCAGGCTGGCCAGGGCGATGGCCAGCACCGCCGGTACGAAGCGGCCGGTCATGCGATCGGCGAATTCCTGGATCGGTACCCGCGAGCCCTGAGCCTGGTCGATCAGCCGCACCACTTGGGAGAGGAAGGTATCGCCGCCGACGCGGGTCGCCTTGACCCGCAAGCGTCCCTCCTTGTTGATGGTGGCGCCGATCACGCTGTCGCCGGGGCTCTTGTAGACCGGGATCGATTCGCCGGTGGCGATGGACTCGTCGAGGTGGCTCTCGCCCTCGACCACCTCGCCGTCGGTGGGGACCTTGTCGCCGGGGCGCACGACCATGATGTCGCCCGGGGCCAGCTCCTTCACCGCCACCTCGACTTCCTCGCCATCGCGCTCGACGCGTGCTGTCTTGGCACCCAGGGTCATCAGGCGGCGGATGGCCTGGGAGGCGCGTCCCTTGGCGAGTGCCTCCAGGTAACGGCCCAGCAGGTGGAAGGTCATGATGGTGGCGGCCATCTCGATGAATGAGGTCATGGGGTAGACGAAGCCGACTAGGCCGATCAAGTAGGGCGGCAGGCTGCCCATGGAGATCAGCACGTCCATGTTGAAGGTGCCGTTCTTCAGCGAGCGCCAGGTCGACTTGTGGGTGGCGATACCGCCATAGAGAAACACCACCGGGAAGGCCAGCACGGCGATGATGGCCAGGTAGCCGGGAATCGGCTGCCAGAACATGTGCGGCATCATCAGCAGCATGATCAGGGTGGTGGGTACCGCAGCGATGATCAGCCGCTTGCGGGCCTGGGAAAGATAGGCCTCCTCGATCTCGGCGTCGCCGTCGCCCGCCTCCTGCTCCTCGGTCTGCACGGCGGCCACGTCATAGCCGGCCCCCTCGACGGCGCGCTTCAGCGCCTCACCATCGGGGCCACCGGCCTCGATGGTCACACTGACGCGGTGGCTGGCGATATTGGTCTGGATCTCGCCCACGCCATCGAGGCGTTCGAGCGTCTTGCGCACGATGCCGGCGCAGTGGTCCGAGCCCATGCCGGGCACCGTCAGGCGAATCTGCTGCTGGCCACCACCGCTGACGGCGGCCACGTCATAGCCGGCACCCTCGACGGCTCCCTTCAGGGTGTTGCCGTCGGGTCCGCCTTCCTCGACCGTCACGCTGACATGATGGTTGGCGATATTGGTCTGGATCTCGCTCACGCCATCGAGGCGCTCGAGGGTCTTGCGCACGATGCCGGCGCAGTGGTCGCTGCCCATGCCGGGTACCGTCAGGGTGATCGTTCTGGACCTGGTGTCACTCATCACGTGCCTCCTGCAGCTGTCGCCGAGTGGACGGCCAGGGTTGGCCGTCCTTGATGTTGCGTATTCAGTGACTCCGCCGATCAGTGATGGGCATCGTGGTCCTCGGGATCCACGTCGGCGGGCGCCGCCTGGCGGAGCTGCTCGCGCTGCTCATCGGTCATGAGGTCGTGCATGGCGTTACGCATGCGCACCATCTCGGCCATCATCTCGCCGTGCAACTCGGCCATGCGGCCGTGGAGTTCTTGCACCTGCTCAGGGTCCGGACGTTCGCCGTGCATCTCGGCCATCAGGTCGTCGCGCAGGTTCATCAGGCGCCCCTTGCGCTCGAACTGGGCCGGGCGGTGCTCCTGCATCAGTTCGCGCATCTGGCTGCGCTGATCGGAGTCGAGCATCGACATCATGCCCATGCCCTCGCCCATCATCGGGCAGGGCATCATGCCGCCGCCCATCATGCCTCCCATCATGCCGGGGCCCATGCCGCCCTGGCCGCCGCCGCCCATCATGCCCCCCATCATGCCGGGGCCCATGCCGCCCTGGCCGCCGCCCATCATTCCGCCCATCATGTCAGGGCCCATGCCGCCTTGGCCGCCGCTGCCGCCCGTCATGCCGCTACCCTGATTGGGCTGATTGGTCGGCATGCTCTGGGCGAGAGCGATGCCGCTACCACTGGCACCGAGTGCCAGGGCGAGTCCGAGAGCGAGAGTATGCTTGCGAATTTCCATGATCCTTCTCCTAGCGAGCTGTTGGGCCCATTCAGGCCCTTTGCTGACATTATTTCGGCTACGTGCTGCACAGAGGTCAATCACACGGGACCCGACATGTAACAGCGACTGGGTGTGAGGAGAATTACCCAGGGCTCAGGATCTGAACCGTTGTGTCAGCAGATAGACGGGAACCGGAGAAGGGTCGGGCAGAGCTTGCGGGACACCGCTGCTGGCGAGTATCCGAGGCGCCGGGTCCATACCGCCCAAGGAGGGAGGAACGGTAGCGAATTTGATGTCCTGCTGCGTCACGTGCGGCAGGGCACCGACGAGAGAACCCGTACCATGGCCATGGTGGCAGCTGGGGGCCTCCTGGGGGGCCTCGAGGTGTTGCCCGGCCAGGGGGCTGCCCTGGAGGAAGGCAGTCTCGTGGTGGGCGTGGGACTGAATCGCAACCAGGAATAGACCCAGCAGCATCAGTGCGACTATACCGATACGCAGCCACGACAAGGCGTGGGCAAGACTGAGGCGGCGTGTCGGTGGGCTCTTGGCCATGGTGGCAGACAACTTGTCGAGAAACGGCTCCCTCACCTTAGACCAGTGATACTACCTGTCCATTGATATGCATCAAGATCGAAGAAAGCAGGAGGCGTGTGTGCAGACTCAGGTTGCCAAATCCTGTTTCCGCCATGAAATACTGTCATTAATTCTGACGCGGTGCGTGTTTAACCAGTGCTATCACTCGAGGATGATAGTGAACAAAGAATGTGAGGATGGCGGTAACGAAAAGCACGATCGCAAGCCCCCAGTAGGTGCCGAGCGCGCTGCCAGCGAACAGCAATCCGGCGCCCGCAGACCCCACGGCTTGCCCAAGGCTGGCCAAGGCGGTCTGCTTGCCCAGCGCCGCACCCTGTGCCGGCCCGCTGGCCAGGGAGACCTGATAGGCCAGTAGCGGAACCAGCAGCCCTGATCCCGCGCCAAGTAGCCCGACCACGACGAATGCCCCCCAGAAGTTCGAAGCATACGGGAGGCCAAGAATGCCTACGGCCATCAACAGGAAGGACCCGCCGATCAGATGGCTGGGAGAGAGGCGTTTCGGTGGGTATGCCGACCACAGAAGTTGCGCCGCCAGCATCACCAGGCTGCACTCCGTGAACAGCAACCCGACCCTGAAGGGGTCGAGACCAATAGACTGCCTCGCCTGCAGGCTGAGCCCCACCTCAAAGGCCCCCAGGCCGAGCATCGCCAGCAGCGTCAGCGTCAGGAAGCCACCGATTGCTCGAGTCGAGTCCGGCTCGGAGGCATGCGTGTCGGAAGGCGAGCGGTGAGCCGGCTGTTCGCGGACGTGATGGTAGATCAACAGCCACACTGCACCAGCAAATCCCGCCGTGACCACGAAGGGCCATGCCACTGGCCCGCCGAGGACCATGTCGGATTGAGGCATCACCATGGGAATGCTGGCGAGCCAGCCGCTAAGCATGGGGCCGGACAAGAAGCCCAAGGTGGCGGCGGCACTGAGCCAGGCAAAACGCCGTGCACGGCGCGTTGGGTCGTCACACTCGGCCGCCTGCGCCAACGCCACCGGGATCACCGCCGCCGCAAAGGCGCCGGCAAGGGCCCGTACCCCATAGGCGAGTGGCAGGTTTCGAGTCAGGCTGAAGCCCAGCATGGCCAGTGCAAACCCTGCCAGCCCCCATAGCAGGACGGGCCGACGGCCCAGGCGGTCGGAGAGACTTCCCCATAGTGGGGCAAAGCCGAACAAGGCCAGCGTATACACCCCCGTCAGCAGCCCGGTGTGCAGCGATACGTCCCCGGGGGTAGTCACTGCCAGCACCCGGTCGAGGAACAGCGGCAGAATCGGCAGCACCGTACCGTAGCCGAGGAAGACGACTAAGGTGGCGGCGAGCAGAGCCGTGAAGCCGGCTCCTGATTTGCTGAGGACCCCCGCCATCAGTGAAAGACCATGCCGGCGATATGAAAGCCGGCATCGACGTGGAGCACCTCGCCGGTAATGCCGGTGGCATAGTCGCTGGCCAGCACCAGCGCGGTGCGACCCACCTCATCGGCGTCCACGGTGCGGCGCAGCGGTGCCCGCTTGACGGTCTCGTTGAGTAGCTCGTCGAAATGCTCGATGCCGGAGGCAGCCCGGGTTGCCACCGCTCCTGCAGAGATGGCGTTGACGCGGATGTTGCGAGGGCCAAGCTCATGGGCCAGGTAGCGTACCGAGGCCTCCAGTGCGGCCTTGACGGGGCCCATGACGTTGTAGTGGTCGACGACCTTCTCGGCGCCGAAGTAGCTCAGCGTCATGAGACTGCCGCCCCGGTCCATCAACGGCTCGGCCAATTGGGCCATGCGAATCAGCGAGTGGCAGGAAATGGCCATCGATTCGGAGAAGCCCTCGGCCGAGCAGTCCGTGAGTCGCCCGTGCAGATCCTCCTTGCGGGCCCAGGCGATGGCATGCAGGAAGAAATCCAGTCGCCCCCAGCGCTGACGGATCTCCTCGAACACTGCCTCCAGCTGCCCCGGCACCGTCACGTCACAGGGGAGAAACAGTCCGGCGTCCACTTTCCGGGCCAGCGGCTCGACATGGGGACGTGCCTTGTCGTTGAGATAGGTGATCGCCAGTTCCGCACCGGCATTACGGAAGTGCCGGGCAGCTGACCAGGCTAGACTGTCTTCGTTGGCGATGCCCACCACCAGGCCCTTGCGGTCTTTCAAGTCGAGGTGTTCCATGCTCGTCCTCCATTACGTTAGGTTTCCCATGCCCAAGGTCTTCTAGCGCGCTGCGAGTGTCCCCGAGCTGACGTGGCGCTGGCACAGGCAGCGCAGGCAGGTACAGGTGGTGTCGCAGCAGTCGGGATCGTGCTGAGGGATGCGCGCCTGACGCCTCGCGAACGGGTACAGGATCCGACCCAGCAGGCTTGGGTGGTAAAGCTTGGCGAGCATTGGGCGCGCATCGCGCCTGGCCATTCGGCGAAACATGGCCCGCCGCCCGCGGTCTCCGGCCTTGGTGTACAGCAGCCGGTTGCTGATGCCCTGGCGGATCGCCGGCAGCAGCGAGCGCTGCCATAGCGATTCGTAATCGCGACCCTCCAGCAGGCTGTGCGCGGCCAAAACGCCCGAGCGCAGGGCGTAACGCATGCCAAAGCCCGCCAGCGCATCCTGAAAGCCCGCCTGCTCGCCCACCAGCAGACGCCCCTCGTGCTCGCCCCGGCAGGGCGGTCCATAGTTACCGACGCCACCGAAGGGACGCGCCTTGCGCATGTCCAGCCCGGCCTGCTCGGTAAAGAATGCGATCGTGCGTGTCAGGCACTTGTTATTGCGCGTGAACTCCCTGAACAGACAGGTGGCGACGGTACCCTGTCCGCCCTGCACCAGCAGGTAGGCATAGCCGCCTGGCGCCAGGTGGTCGCTGAAGCAGGCCCACTGGCCGTCCGGCATGGCGGTCTCGAACAGGTAGCCCACCGCCATGACGTTGGCGAACATTGGTCCCTTGGCCTCTACGGTGGAGCCGTGTGTGTTCTTGACGGGGGACGACAGCCTCACCTCCACACCACAGGCCTTGGCCTGCTCAAGCAGGGCGTGATCCAGGGTGCCCGTTTCCGATCCCCGGCGGACCAGGTAGTACAGGGGCTGGTTAGAGCGAATTTCGTGGCGGCCGCCCCAGCCGTCGAAGGCCGTCACTTGCGAGATGGCGTGATGCTCGAAGCTGGACCGGATCCCTGTGCTTGCGAGCTCATCGAGCACATCGATGTCGTCACTCCAGTTCTCCAGCCCTTGGAAATCGCCATGGAAGCGGGCACCAACACGACGGCGACGCTCGTGCACGATCACGTGCTTTCCCGCGCGCGCCAGGACGATGGCGCAGGCCAACCCGGCGGGGCCGGCGCCGATTACGGTCACGGTATCGCCCCGCGCGGGGCCAGCGCAGACGGCCGAGTTCTGGGTCATGGATGAAGGGCCTCTACGTTCACCCACGGCTCAGTCATTCAGCTGGTGGTGCGCACCAACGTACCGTTCGGGATCCGTCTCGAACTGTTCGCGGCACGTCTCTGAGCAGAAGTAATAGCGCTGCCCCCGGTATTCACTCCCCGTGGCGGCGGTCTTGAAGCTGATCGTCATGCCACATACCGGATCCAGGAAAGACTTCCGTTCCACTCGTTCGCGTTTCATCGCTGTTTCCCCTTTTCATTATTCAGGACGGCGCATGCGGGTTGCGCCCCCAGCTGAATACGCAGCCGCCCATCCAGCTCCAGGATGTGGCCATTGAAAAGTCGTCCCCGCTTGGTCACTCGGCGGTCAATAGCATCTTGATGGCCTGCTCCTTCGCCGCCTGGGAAAACACGTCGTAGGCCTTCTCGATGTCGTAGAGCTTGAAGCGGTGGGTCACCAAGCCCGCGGGCTCGACGCCACCGGCCTCGACGATGCGCATTAGCACCGGGGTCGTGTCGGTGTTCACCAAGCCGGTACGCACCGTGACATTCTTGATCCAGAGGTCCTGCAGGCGGAACTCGACGCTCTTGCCGTGCACGCCGATGTTGGCGATATGCCCCCCCGGGCGCACGATGCGCTGGCAGATATCGAAGGTCTCGGGGATCCCCACTGCTTCCATGGCGACGTCTACGCCTTCGCCACCGGTTAGCTCGTCGATAGCGTCGAGCGGATCTCGTGCGATGGTGTCGGAGGCGCCGAGCTGCTTGGCCATGGCCAGGCGGTTCTCGTCGGGGTCGATCATGATAATCCGGGCGGGAGAATAGAAGCGCGAGGTCATCAGGGCCGCCAGGCCGATGGGCCCCGCGCCGACAATGGCCACCGTGTCGCCGAGCCCTACCTCGCCGTTCAAGGCGCCGATCTCATGGCCGGTAGGCAGAATGTCGCTAAGCATCACCGCCGCGGCGCGGTCCATGTCCTTCGGCAATCGGTGCAGGCTGTTGTCCGCGTGCGGTATACGCACGTACTCGGCCTGGGTGCCGTCGATCAGGTGACCGAGAATCCAGCCGCCGTCGCGGCAGTGGGCATAGAGACCGCGCTTGCAATAGTCGCAGCGGCCGCAGGAGGTGATGCAGGAAATCAGCACCTCGTCGCCGATCTGGATGTTGCTCACGCCGTCGCCGATTTCCTCGACGACGCCGACACCCTCGTGGCCGAGGATACGACCATCCTCCACGGCGGGTACGTCGCCCTTGAGGATGTGCAAGTCGGTGCCGCAGATGGTGGTATGAGTAATGCGTACCACCGCGTCCGTCGGCTTGGTGATGCTCGGGCGCGGCTTTTCCTCCCAGCGACGCTGGCCAGGACCATGATAGACGAGTGCTTTCATGATGTTACCTCCTTAAGTGTCACAGATCGGCAGCTCATGGCGAGCTACGTATATGGCTCAATTTGCGGTTACAGTTGCACCGCTTCATCTACCAGGCCCGCAGGACGGGCTCATTTCTCCAGTACATAACGTCCTGGCGCTTCGTCCAGCGCCGGATAGCCTCTGGTCACCCCCGGCTCCCGGGCGTGCACGCGCTGGGTGCTGTGATCGGCCAGCCAGCCCTGCCAGCAGGGCCACCAGGAGCCGTCATGATGCGCGGCAGTGACCTGCCAGCCGTCCGGATCCATGAAGGGGTCGTCGCGGCGGATGGTCGAGATCTGGTGATAGCGGCGGGAATCGCCGGGCGGGTTGACGATGCCCGCATTGTGCCCGCCGCTGGAGAGCACGAAGGTGACGTCCGCCGGCGTCAGCCACTGGACCTTGTAGACGGAGCGCCAGGGGGCGACATGATCCTTGAGCGTGCTGACGGCAAACACGGGGATCTCGATGTCGGTCAGCGATACGGGCCGTTCGTCCACCCGGTAGCGCCCACCGGCGAGGTCGTTGTCGAGGAACAGCCACCGGAGGTACTCGCTGTGCATGCGTGCCGGCATGCGGGTGCCGTCGGCGTTCCAGGCCATCAGGTCGAACATGGGCGGACGCTCGCCAGCCAGATAACTGCGCACCATCCTCGACCAGATCAGGTCCTGGGAACGCAGCAACTGGAAGGCGCCCGCCATCTGGCGCGTATCCAGATAGCCCCTGACCGCCATGAGGTCCTCGATGAAGCGTACCTGGTCCTCGTCGATGAACAGCATCAGCTCGCCGGCCTCGCTGAAGTCGGTCTGCGCGGCGAGCAGCGTCAGGCTGGCCAGGCGAGTGTCACCGTCCCGCCCCATGGCGGCCGCGGCGATCGACAGCAGCGTCCCGCCCAGGCAATAGCCCACGCCGTGGACACGCTGCTGCGGGCAAATGGCCGTGACCGCGTCGAGGGCCGCCATGACCCCCAGCCGGCGGTAGTCGGCCATGCCCAGTTCCCGGTCCTCGCTGCCCGGGTTCTTCCAGGACACGACGAACACCGTATGGCCCTGTGCCACCAGGTAGCGGATCAGGGAGTTCTCCGGGGAGAGGTCGAGGATGTAGTACTTCATGATCCAGGCCGGCACGATCAGCAGCGGCTCGGCATGGACCTCCTGGGTGACAGGTGCATACTGGATCAGCTCGATGAGCCGGTTGCGGAAGACCACCTTGCCCGGCGTCACTGCCACGTCCCGGCCGACCCGATACGCTTCGACCCCCACCGGCCCCTCGCCGTCCTGCCGTCGCTGCCAGTCCTCCAGCAGATTGGAGACACCACGGGCCAGGTTGGCGCCACCCTCGCGCCGCGTCTGCTCCTGCAGTTCGGGATTGGTGGCGAGGAAGTTCGATGGCGACCAGATGTCGAGCATCTGCCGCGCACCGAAATTCACCATCGCCTGATGATGGCGCGAGACGCCCGGTACGCCGGTGGTGGCCGCATGCCACCACTGCTGCTGCAGCAGGAAACCCTGGTAGAGCGCGTTGAAGGGCCAGCGCTGCCAGGCGTCGCCGCGAAAGCGCTTGTCCTGGGGCAGCGGCTCGATGCAGGGCTCGCACGGCGCCCGGCCGGCGCGCTCGCAGTAACTGCCGAAGCGCTGCCACTTACGCAGGGCCTTGCCGAGAAGCTCGGCCTGCTTGTCCGGCGACAGGAGCAGGTGTTGCGCCCAGTCCCACCAGGCCTGCTGGACGGCGGTCGGCGACAGCCCACCCGTGAACAGACTCTGCATGGCGTGCAGGCGCTGGTCGGTCGTCGTCGCCGGTGGGCTCGCTGTCGTCCCATCGATGGTGGTGGTTCGGGTCGTGGTGTCCATCAGCGCACCTCCGTGGGGCAGCAGGCTGACTCGGGTTGCGGGGAACAGCAGAAGGTGGTTTCCGCTTCGTCAGGGGAGGGCACGGGCAGACGGATCCCCGCGCAGTACATCAGCGCCGCCACGGCCAGTCCGGCCAGGCGCGCCTCGGGCGGGTCGGCCCGGGAACTCAGTACCGCCGGCACCGTCAGCCCCATGACCACCCCGGCCGCCGTGGCGCCGGCATGGTACTCGAGGTTCTTGGCCAACACGTTGCCTGACACCAGATCCGGCATGAGCAGGATGTCGGCCTTCCCCGCCACCGGGGAGTCGATGCCCTTTTCGCGCGCGGCCCGTTCCGAGATGGCGTTGTCGAAGGCCAGTGGCCCGTCGACCTCGGCGCCGGCAATCTGGCCGCGGCGGGCCATCAGGGTCAGGCAGGCCGCATCCAGGGTAGAGACGATGGCCGGATTGACCGTTTCCACGGCGGAAATGACCGCGGCGCGTGGCCGTTCGAGCCCGATCATGTGCATCAGCTCGATGGCGTTCTGGAGAATCTGCGCCTTGGCGTCGAGGTCGGGGGCGATGTTCACGGCCGCATCGGTCACAGCCAGCAGGCGTGGGCAGTCGGGCACGTCCACCAGAAAAATGTGGCTGACGCGACGTCCGGGCTGTCGTAGGCCATTGCCCAGTAAGGCATGCATGAAAGTATCGGTGTGGAGGTGGCCCTTCATCAGCGCCTCCGCGCGTCCGGCCTGCACGAGTTCCACCCCGATGCGGGCGGCCTCCACATCCGATTCGGCCTCGATCATCGCTTGTGGATCGAGGTCCCACCCGATCGCCGCGGCGGCCTCGACGACCTTGGCGGGGCGGCCGATGAGCACCGGCTCGGCGATGCGTCGCCTCGCCGCCTCGCGAAGCGTCTCCAGCACCGCGGCCTGGGCCGCGTTGACCACGGCGACGCGGATCGGGTCACCGCCACCGGCCCGCTGAATCAGGTCATCGAGCGTCTCAAGGGCCACTGGCGTTGCCGTCTGTGTCATGTCACCTCCTGGGTGTTGGTTAATGTGTGCTGCACGTGCCGGGCGATCATCCACTCTTCATCGGTCGCCACGGCCTCAACCCGGACCGGGCCCTCGGCGGCGGAAATCACCGGCCCGGGCGTGCGGTTGCGTCCTTCCTCCAGTGTGACGCCGAGATACCCCATTCCCGCGCAGATCTGTGCCCGGATCGCCGGTGAGTTCGCCCCGATGCCGCCGGTGAAGATCAGTCGGTCCAGCCCGCCGAGCGCGGCGCTCAGGGCACCGATGAAGTGGCGGGCACGATGGCAGAAGAAATCGACGGCCTGCGCAGCCTCCGGCGTATCCTCGCGGTGCGTCAGGAGTTCCCGCATGTCGGCACTCACCCCCGAAAGCCCCAGCAACCCCGAGCGTCGATAGAGCAGGGCTTCCAACGCCGCGACGTCGAGTCCGTCGTGACTCGCCAGGTAGAGCAGGATACCGGGGTCCAGATCCCCGCTGCGGGTGCCCATGGGCATGCCGCCCAAGGCACTGAAGCCCATCGTCGTCTCGATGCTGCACCCGTCCCGGATTGCCGCCAGGGAGGCGCCGTTGCCCAGGTGCGCCACGATCAGGCGCTCACGTAACGCCTCCGGGCCATGGCGCCGCCTCAGGTCGTCGACGATGAACTCGTAGGAGAGCCCGTGAAAGCCGTAGCGGCGTACACCCCCGGCCTCGTATTCCCGTGGCAACCCGGTATGCCGGGCAACCGCGGGCAGGCCGTGGTGGAACGCCGTGTCGAAGCAGGCGAGTTGGGGCACGTCGGGGAATTGCGTGCGCATGGCGCTGATCCCGGCCAGGTTGTGTGGCAGGTGCAGCGGAGCCAGTGGCACCAGAGCGTGAAGTCGGTCCAGCAGGGAGGCATCGATCCGTTGAGGGCAGTCGCAATCGGGGCCACCATGGACCACCCGGTGCCCGATGCCGACGAGGTCCAGTCGGCTTGTCTGCTGTTGAAGAAGGGTTTCGACCTTCTCGATGGCGGTGGCATGATCAGCCATTCGCGCGGGGTGGTCGTCAACCGTTCCCTGTGCACTCGACATCTGGAGCCGGCCTTGTGACGTGCCGATCCCACTGGCCGCTCCCCATACCAGCCGTGCGAGCCCTTCCGTCACACCGAACACGGCGAACTTCAGGCTGGATGACCCGCAGTTGACCACCAGAATGGCCGATCGACGGTTTGGCATAGTCGAGTTTTCCTTACTCCGGGGGCGAAAGATGGTCCCTGTTCAGCGCCCGACTACAGGTCTCGGGCTCGGTTGATCTGTTGGGACAGACGCATTGCCTCGTGTTCCTCAAGCTTCAAGAGCTCGCGAACGAGGTCCCGAGCCTCGGGGATGTCGGCGCGTCCTTCCAGGTAGCGGTATAGCGCGATGACCTGATCGTGCAGCGAGAAGACTTCCCGGCTGATGTCTTCGAAGCCCATCTCGGCATAGGGCAAATTGCACGCCTGATGGGGTTTGATGGGCGCATGCGACAGATAGTCGTAAACCCAGGTGTTTAGGGCCTTGGGGTCGGCCTGCTTCTCGAAGCTGGCCACGGTATGCTCCAGGACCGCTTCGTGATCGGCGAGATACTCCAGAAGCGATTTGGCCCGTGCCTCCTCCTGCTGGGTGGCACAGTGCCTGAAGCATTCGGCCAACTGGGCATGCAGCTGGCGAGTCCAGTCGATCAGGTCATGAAAGGTCTCGATCTTCATTTATTGCTCTCCATTACTGGGTTGCTCTATAGGTATTGGCTGTAAACCGGGTTGGCTTCGACTGGGTCACTCGTTCTCGCTCCACCATCCCCCGCCGTAGAGGCTGTGAAACCCCATCTCGTACATGCTGTCTCGGGTCGTCCCCGCAAGCTCCAGCGTCGAGGCGATAGAGTCGCTCACCAGCGTCTCCCATTGCCGATAGGGGGTGTCACTATCGATCGGCGCCGGCGCGGTCTCCACCATCTCGGCCAGCCACTTCACCCCGGTCATCCAGGGGGAGAAGCGTTCCGAGAACATCAGCCGGCTGGTCCGCGCCGGATGCAGTTGTCGCAGCGCCTCGGCGGACCAGGGGGTGGTATACAGCCGCACCCAGGGCCCGATGAAGGTCTCGTAGAGGGCCACATTGTGCTCGGAGAGCGCTCGCACCCCTTCGAACGCCGGGGCCTGGTCGGGATAGTCCAGGTCTTCCACGCGGCGCTCCTCGAAGCGCACCTGGAACTGGGGCTTGTGACAGTCGGGGTCGCCGGTGGGGTTGTCGATGCGCATCTCGTAGAGGCCAGGGGCCAGGTCATTCAAATTGCCGACGCTCTCGAGGATCGCTCGGTGCTCGAGGCGCGCCACCTTGGAGGAGACGAAGATGCCCAGATGCCCGACGTGGGGATTGAGCAGGTAGACGATGCGCTGGTCGGCGGCCTTGAGTGCCGCGGTATCGGGATAGACCGCGGGGATCCAGTTGAGCGCCTGATGGGGCGGGGTGATGTTGTCGCCGCCGGAGGCGAAGATCACCAGGGGGTTGCGGATGCGCTTGAGGTCGACGCTACAGCCGGGGCAGACCTCGAGCTCGCCACGCTCCAGCTTGTTGCCGACGAAGAAGTTCTCGACGATGGCAACGATCTCCTCTTTGCTCAGGCTATAGAAGCCCGTCCACCAGCGCTCGAACTCGAGGAAGCGTTCGCGCTGGCCGTCGATGTCGGCGAACAGCTGATAGTCCTTCTGCCACAGGGTATTCGCCGGCTTGAGGGCTTCGAAGTTGGTGGCGAGGTTCGCACCGTCGAAGCGCCCGTCTCCCAGGTCGGCCATCAGGTGCGTCAGCCAGGCACCGCCCAGCAGGCCGCCGGCGAGGCGCATGGGATTGACGCCGGATTCGCCGGACCAGTAGGAGAGCGGCGAGCCGTTCAGCACCGCCGGCCCGACCAGACCCTCGCAGTCGGCGGAGAGCAGCGCGATGGCCCAGCCCGCCTGGCAGTTACCGTAGAGCACCGGCGGCTGGCCGGGGTGGCGCTCGGCCAGCGTCTCGACGAAGCGGCGCAGGACGTGCAGCACGTCCTCCAGCGTCTGCCCGGGGACGGGCTCGGGGAAGAAGATCACGAAGTAGACCGGGTGTCCCTCGTGGAGCGCCATGCCCACCTCGGAGTCGCGCTTGAAGCCGCCGATGCCTGGGCCGTGGCCGGCACGCGGGTCGACGATCATCACCGGCGGCCTAGTCTCGTCGAGGCAGTCCTCCAGGCAGTCCTCGCCGACCCGGGTGATGCGCAGCAGGGCATAGTTGGCGGGGCGCGCCAGTCGACGGCCATCCACGAGCATCTCGTAATCGAAGTCGAGCAGTGGCGGCTTGCCCGCCTGCTCATGCTCGAGCATGTTGTCCGCGCGCTCACGCAGCGTGTCCAGGTAGCGTACGCCGCGTCGCCACAGGTCGGTCTGATAGGCGAGTAGCTCCGTGGCCGGGTGGCTCGGGAGGGTGCCTTCTTCGGGCTCGGGTGCGGTCATCGGGGCGTCCATCTCTGGTGGGGCGGTGGGTTGGCGCTTGCGCGGGGTTTTATGAGCCGTGGGTGGCTTGGTGGTGGATGTTTTGGCGGTCATAGTGGATACCTCTCAGTGTCAGGATGTCGTTGGCTTCGGGTCGACGCCGATCTCGATCTGGTGATCGGACAGGAAGCGGTACGGCGGGACCTCCAGATTGATCGGGGCCGGCACCGCCTTGAATACGCGTCCGGCGAAGTCGAATCGGGAGCCGTGGCAGGGGCAGAAGTAGCCGCCCGGCCAGTCGTCGCCGACCGAGCCCGGCTCCGGTCGAAATAGGGGAACGCAGCCGAGGTGGGTGCAGATCGCGACGACCACCAGATATTCCTCCTCGAGCGAGCGCAGTGGCCCGGTGATATAGGCCGGCTGCTGCGTCGCCACCTCGGCGAGGGGATCGCGGAGTCGGCCGGAATCCGTTAGCGTCGCCAGTCGCTCGAGGATCGACGGGGTCCGACGCAAGACCCAGACGGGCTTGCCTCGCCATTCCACGGTCAACTGCTGCCCCGGCTCCAGCTTGTCGACGTCGACCTCGACGGGGGCTCCGGCGGCTCTGGCGCGGGCACTGGGCTGCCAGGAGGCAATGAACGGCACGGCCGTGAAGGCCGCCCCGACGCCGCCGGCCACCACGGTCGCGCCGACGAGAAAGGGTCTGCGTTTCATGTTTGCCTCCCGGACTCGGATTGCGGGGCTGTCGAGTGGGGCAGCGTTACCGCCAGTACCGCACCACCGATCAGTGCCGCCATGGCCGAGGCGGCCAACACGCCCTGGCGGGCCGAGGTCAGGGCCGCTGGCGTATCGAAGGCGAGCCCGGCGATGAACAGGCTCATGGTGAATCCGATGCCAGCCAGCACGGCCACCCCGTACAGATGGCACCACCCCACATCCGTGGGAAGCCGCGCGAGGCGCAGCCGGATTGCCAGCCAGGCAAGGGAGAAGACGCCCAACTGCTTGCCCAGCAAGAGGCCGAAGGCCACCCCGAAGAAGACGTCGCCGAAGCCGTCGCCTGCTGCTCGTATCACGATTCCGGCGTTGAAGAAGGCGAACACCGGGACGACCCCGAAGGTGACCCAGCGCCGCAGGTCATGGTAGGTGCGAGCCAGGGGCGAGCCCTCCTGCAGGCCATCCCGAGTTCTGGCGGGGATGGCCAGGGCGATGGCGACGCCGGCCAGGGTGGCATGGACCCCGGACTTGAGTACCGCTACCCACAGCACCAGCCCCAGCAGCACATAGGGCATGGCGCGCGTGACCCGGAAGCGATTTAGGAGGACGAAGCCGGCAAGAGCCATACCGGCAATCAACAGCGCCTCCCCGGAGAGACGCTCGGTATAGAACAGCGCGATGATGGCGATGGCGCCGAGGTCGTCGAAGACCGCCAGGGCCATCAGGAACACCCTCAGCGCGGGAGGCACGCGCTCGCCGAACAACGACAACACCGCCAGTGCTAGCACGATGTCGGTAGCGGTGGGCACGGCCCAGCCGTGGGCGGCGATGCCTTCGGTGCCGTTGACGAGTAGGTAGACCAGCGCTGGCAGCAGCATGCCACCGGCTGCTGCGATCGCCGGCAGCGCCACCTGCCGGGCCGAGCCCAGCATGCCACCGAGCATCTCGCGCTTGAGTTCGACGCCCATGAGCAGGAAGAAGAACACCATCAGCCCGTCGTTGATCCACAGGATCAATGGCTTGTCGATGCCCAGGGTGCCGACCTGCACCGACACGGGGGTATGGTGGAGCAGTTGGTAAAACTCGCGCAGTGGTGAGTTGGCGAGTATCAACGCCGCGAGCAAGGCTCCGACGGTTACGAGACCCGCCGTGCGCTCTTCGACCCCCTGCTGTGCCGCAGTCGTCATGATTGGCTCCCGACTGGTGTCCCTAGGGGCGCTGGCCACTGGGGTGAGTGGCTCGTAGACGCGGAATGAATCGCGGCGTGCTGGCCGCGTAGGTCTGCCATTTGTCGCCGAACTGGCGCGCTACCTCGCGCTCTTCGTGGATCGCCAGTCGTGAGTACATCCACACCAATACCGGGAACATGATCAGGGTCAGCAGGGTGGGCCACTGCAGCAGGAAGCCGGTCATCACCAACACGAAGCCGGCGTACTGCGGATGCCGGACATGGGCGTACAGTCCGCTGGTGGCCAGCTCTCCCCGTTGCTGGGCGGCATAGAGCACTCGCCAACCGGCGGCGATGAGCCAGAACCCAGCGGCGATGAACACCATGCTGAGCAGATGGAAGGGCCCGAAGTGGGGGTTGGCCTGCCAGCCGAACAGCATCTCCAGCAGGTGCCCCGCATCGTGGCTGAACCAGTCCACCTCAGGGAAGCGTGATTGCAACCAGCCGGAGAGGAAGTAGAGGGTCAGCGGAAAGCCGTACATCTCCGTGAACAACGCCACCAGGAAGGCGCTGAAGGCCCCGAGCGAGCGCCAGTCCCGGCGCGTCTGCGGCTTGAAGAAACTGAAGGCGAAGAAGATGAAGATCGCCGAGTTGAGAATGACCAGGCCCCACAGCCCGTAGGCGGGTACGTCATCACTCATCGCGTCCTCCCTTGTGATTGTCATGCCCACCATGGCCTCCATGCCCGCCGTGCATGAACACATGCATCAGCGGGCAGGCGAGCAGGATCACCCAGGGCAGGGCGCCGAGCAGGTGCACCCTGTGCTCCTCCCAGAGCAGGAAGCCCATCACCGCCAGGGCGAGCGCTGCCATGAGCCAGAAGGTGCCCTTGCTTGGTCCTCGCTCCAGCCACCCCTTTTCGTCATTCATGATCCGATCCTCACTCGGCGCAGGCGCAACGAGTTCATCACCACCGACAGCGAGGAGGCGCTCATCGCGAAGGCAGCGAAGATTGGGCCGATCAGGATGCCGAAGAACGGATAGAGAATCCCGGCGGCGATGGGTACGCCGGCCCCGTTGTAGACCAGGGCGAAGAACAGGTTCTGCTTGATGTTGCGCATGGTGGCCAGCGATAGCTTGCGGGCACGGACGATGCCATCCAGGTTGCCCTTGACCAGGGTGAAGCCGGCGCTTTCGATCGCCACGTCGGCGCCGGTGCCCATGGCGATGCCCACATCGGCCTGGGCGAGGGCGGGGGCGTCGTTCACCCCGTCGCCCGCCATGGCCACCTTGCGGCCTTGTTCCTGCAATTCACGGATGATGCGCGCCTTGTCCTCGGGCAGCACGTCGGCACGGATCTCGTCGATGCCCAGCCGGTCGGCCACCGCCTTGGCCGTGCGCTCGTTGTCGCCGGTGGCCATGATGATGCGAAAGCCCAGCCGGTGCAGCGCCTTCAGGGCATCGGGCGTGGTTGCCTTCACTGGGTCGGCGACGCTGACCAGGCCGGCGATCTGGCCATCGAGCACGACGAACATCACCGTTTCGCCTTCATCGCGGCGGGCGTTCGCGGTCTCGGAGATCCGGCCGCCATCGAGGCCCAGTTCGGCCATCAGCTTGGCGTTACCGAGGGCCACCGACTTGCCGTCCACGACCCCCTTGACGCCCATGCCAGTCACGGCTTCGAAATCGGTGGCATCGGCGAGGGACACGCCGCGCTCCTCGGCGCCGGCGACGATGGCCTCGGCCAGTGGGTGCTCGGAGCCTTTCTCGAGGCTGGCCGCCAGGCGCAACACCTCGGCCTCGTCATGCCCTTCCTCGGGCAGCACCGCCACCAGCTTCGGCTTGCCTTCGGTCAGGGTGCCGGTCTTGTCGACCATCAGCGTATCGACCTTGGCGAAACGTTCCAGCGCCTCGGCATTCTTGATCAGTACGCCGGCCTGCGCGCCGCGCCCGGTGGCCGTCATGATCGACATCGGCGTGGCCAGGCCCAGCGCACAGGGGCAGGCGATGATCAGCACCGCCACCGCCGAGACCAGCGCATAGGACAGCGCCGGCGCCGGACCCCAGATCGCCCAGCTAATGAAGGAGAGAATGGCGACGCCGATCACCGCGGGCACGAACTTGCCCGCCACCTTGTCGGCGAATTTCTGAATCGGTGCGCGCGAGCGCTGGGCAGCGGCCACCATCTCGACGATCTGGCTGAGCATGGTGTCGGCGCCGACGCGGGTGGCTTCCATGACCAGGCTGCCGGTGCCGTTGATCGTGGCCCCCGTGACCTGGTCGCCTTGGACCTTCTCCACCGGTACCGGCTCGCCGGAGATCATCGACTCGTCGATCGAGGAGCGGCCCTCGACCACCATGCCGTCCACCGGTACCTTGTCGCCGGGGCGCACCCGCAGGTGATCGCCGACCTGCACGTCTTCCAGCGGTATCTCCTCTTCGCTGCCGTCGGGCCGGATCACCCTCGCGGTCTTGGCGGCCATGTCGAGCAGTGCCCGGATCGCCTTGCCGGTGCCCTCGCGAGCGCGCAGCTCCATCACCTGGCCTAGCAGGACCAGGGTTACGATTACCGCTGCGGCCTCGAAGTAGACTCCGACGGAGCCGTCTTCCCGGCGGAACCCGTCGGGAAAGATGCCGGGCGCCAGCACCGCGACGATCGAGAACAGGTAGGCAGCGCCGACCCCCATGCCGATCAGGCTGAACATGTTGAGGTTCATCGTCCGGAACGAATTCCAGCCGCGCACGAAGAACGGCCAGCCGGACCACAGGATGACCGGCGTGCTGAGCACCAGCTCGATCCACATGGCACTGCGTTCGCCGAAGAAGTCGCGGATCGCCGTAACACCCAGGTAGGGGGTCATGGTCAGCACCAGCACCGGCAGCGTGAGTATGGCCGCGACCCAGAAACGCCGGGTAAAGTCGACCAGCTCGGGATTCGGCCCCTCATCGCCGACGGCCGCCGATTCTAGCTCTAGCCCCATGCCGCACAGCGGGCAGGCCCCGGGGGTGGTCTGGCGCACCTCGGGGTGCATCGGGCAGGTGTAGACGGCGCCGGCATGTCCAGCCGGCACCTTGTCGTACTTGCCGCCGCGCACCGGTTCGCTGACTGCATGGCCGGTGCCATGTCCGTGGCACGGGGCATGCTTACCATGATCGGAAGGCGCCTGAGCGTCGTCACTTCCCATGGGGACGAGGTGCATGCCGCACTTCGGGCAATCACCCGGTTGGTCGGATATGACCTCCGGGTGCATCGGGCAGGTAAACTGGGAAGCGCCTTGACCGTTGGTGTTCATGGAACCGGCATCTGTGCCTTCCTTCAGCTTACCGTGATGCGAATGCTCACGCCGCTTGATGTGCTGCTGAGTCATGAAGCCATCTCCGTTACTTTCGTTGGCTGGGGGGTATCTCAGGGTCTTCCTTTCCGCGAGTGAGGGACCCCATGGTGCCTATGCAGCGTCGTCAATGCCGCAGATCGCGCCTGCGTTGCTCGTATTCCTCGCGGTCGATCTCGCCGCGGGCATAGCGTTCTTGCAGAAGGTCCAGTGCCGTTGGCCGCTGTTGAGACATGGCCTCGCCCCGGCCTCGGGTCATGCCACGCACGAGGAGAACGGCCAAGGCAATGACGGCGCCCCAGAACAACACCATCATGAGCCAGCCGAAGAGCATATGCCCCCAGCCGTAATTCCCCATATACGCCATCATGTCGCCCCACATGGTCGGATCTCCTTTCATGTTGAATTACCCTGCCCTGATGTCAGGCTAAAACCTGTGGGTAACCCAAGGATCAAGAAAAATAGAGGTGAAAGCATGCGGCTCTTGATCCCGGTCAGCTTTCGTCATCCTCGTTGGAATGGAATCACCACCGCAGGCATGCGTTGATGTGTGAATCCATGTTAGTGCCCCCCGCTCATCGTGAGTATTGCGTGAGGAATCGGCTAGCTTCCGCCACTGTCCCCAGCGAGGAATAAACATCGGTACTCGCCGCTGATAGGCGCGAGATGTCGCTGCCAATTCCTTGGCAACATCGAATATGGCCGAAAAAGCTGAAACAAGCCTGAATGGCTGCTTGGAGCGTTACATGTGTTGTCCATGGGGCCTGCCTCCCGCCGATTCTCACCGTCCAAAGCGTGTGGCAAAGAAGTTGTAGAGCGGGCCGAAGACCAGGGCGACGTACCAGCCGTAGCCGAAGCTTTCAGCCAGGCCCAGGAAGAAGCTTGACCAGCTCAACCAGGTGAAGCCAGGCAGCAGGCGAAGCCAGCTCTCATACATCGCCTGGTCGGGAAACAGCAGGTCGAAGCCGACGCATAGGGTGAAGGTCACGGCCAGAAACAGCCCCAGGCTCATCCCGAGCGTGATCACGGGAATCCGTGGCGTAGCCTGGACCGGCAAGCGGGTTCCGGAGCGAGGCTTGGCTGTCGACGGAACATCGGCATCAGGCATCTTCGTTCTCCGGTTGGGTAGTAAAGTCCTTTGCTGCAGGTGCGAGATATTGTTCGGGCGCGACCTCGAAGCGCTCCCGGCAGTCACGAGAACAGAAGTAAAAGACGTGGCCATCGTGGACGCTCGGCTTGGCCCTTTCGGTTCTGACGGTCTTGCCGCAGACGGGATCGACGTCCTCGGCTGGCGGAATCCACTTCAGCCCCTCGGTGGCGTGTGGATCCTCTCGACTATCGTCGCCATGCTTGCTCCTGCCATGGCGGTGCCCCATGACGTGGGCACCACAGCCAAAGCGCATCATCAGAAAGAGGATCGCTGCCCAGATCAGGAAGTAAAACAGTGCGTTCATAAATGCCTCCTCGTGACTTCCGCTAAGCTGTACCCGATACCGAGCCCGCTGGCGTGCTTACGAATGTGCATGCGAAAGAGACTCTCCACGCACAGCGGCCACTCCGGCAGTTGCCTGGATCAATGTGGGGCGGGCACGGGTTTCTCCCGCACAGCCATGTCTGGAAGCGCGGGATCAGGGAGCGAGTCGACTTAGACTCTGTAGCGTTGGGTCAAAAGGTAGACTGGAACCGAAGAGGGGGAGAGGAGAGCGCTTGGCCTGCCGCTGGCGGTGACAACCCGGGGCGCTATGGCTGGGGCCGTCATGCTCAAAGGAAGAGGCTCGAAGTCCAAGTCCTGGCGCTCCAGGCGCAACAGGGCGCTGCCGACATTACGAGTGCCATGGCCATGGTGGCATCGCGGTTGAGGATAGTCTGCGTTGATGAACTCGATGTTCGAGTGCGCATCTGCGTGAGGCTCAACGCCAACCTGGCCAGACACAGTAGAGGAGGGAGCATCTGCCGAGGAAGGGACATCTGCCATTGTGGCGGCGCTAGAGAGCAGTAGCACCATGCCCAGCAGGATGACCAGACCAAAGCGATGCCACGCGGTGGCAGACCGCGAGGATTGCTTGGGAAATGACGCGTGCCTGGCCATGCGGCAGGGCTCCTGCAGAGTGATGTACATCTTACCCTAGCGCAGAATCGAATCCTGTCCATTGACATGGATCAAGATGGAGCTTGCCGTAAGCTGCAGTGGCCTCATTGAAGTGGTGACCTGGGCGAATGGCTGGGATGACTTTTACCATAGGTTATACCGTTTCGGCATGGATGTATGTTCAAAACTTTGGTCTTGGTTGGTTATTCGGCATGACACCAGCGCAGTATTAACTTCTTGAATCCTTTGTACCGCTCTCATGCGTATCTGTTTTTTTACCCTTGATTCAAGGCCACATTTTGGAGGTGCAGCACTACGATGGAGACCGCCATGGGTCGACCCAGCTCGATCTTGACCTTTGGGCAGCCTCAAGGTTGTAAGCTGACGTAGAATGGATATGTAGGGAAAGGGCAATGCGAGTCACAGAATTGGCTCGTGCTGGTGGCGTCTCTGCTGAAACGGTACGCCACTACACACGTGAGGGTCTGTTACGACCGCAACGGGATCCGTGCAATGGCTATCAACTTTACGATGAAGAGGCGCTAGGGCGACTTCGTTTCATTGATTGCCTTCGTTCGTTGGGAGTTGGTCTCCCGGCAATCAAGCAGATACTACATTGGGCGGATCAAGACAATCCTACGGTTGTCGATAGGTATACGCCGTTGGCTAATAAAGGTTGTCACATTCGCTTGCGGATACAAGAGCTCCAGGCGATAGCGCAATGGTTGGAGAGCATAGGTACCGATGATGATCTCAGCCTGAGGCAACTTATTGAAGATCTTGGGTCGGTGGAGTCAACGATTATAGCGGGTGGCCATTACAGTAGTAATAGATGAGGTGGCGGCGATATGTCGTCGACCGAATCATTCGTGGTGGCCATGAAGTTGAAGTGCCAGCATTGCTAGATATAGAAGCCCCGGTTATCAGCAGTGCTAACATCGTACGTGCTGCTGGATGCTGGCCTGCCAGATGATGAATTCCGGAGTGAAACATCCTGGCTGATCTAAACCAGGAATTCTCTGTCCTGAGTAACCGAGCGCCCCCTCTTGCGCTGTGAAGATCTCAACGCTACCTGAACAGCTTTGCAAATCATTGACTTGGGATCACAGCCATAAGCCCGTGGAGAGCCTCGCCGAGTGTCTGCAGGTGGCGTTCGATGCCGGCGGCAAGCGCGTCACCCTGCCCATGAGCAGCGCCATGGACATCCCCACCATCCCCGCCGAGCTGTTCACCAAGTTCCAGACCAGCTTCTACACCGAGCCGGTGGATGCCGTGGTGAAGGCGCTTGGGGTGGAGTAATCCCCCTTACCCCGACAACGATTCTGGAGAGCACCTCATATGCACCGAACCCGAACTGATTCAGAGCCCGCTCAGCCAGGCCATCACCCGCGATGGCCACACCCTGCAGGTCGATATCTTCCGGCTTGAAGACGAAACAGACTGGCTGCTGGAAGTCGTCAACGAGGATGGTACTTACCATGTCTGGGACGACCGCTTCGCCACCGACCAGGCCGCCCTGAACGCAGTGCACGCCGCCATCGATGAGGAATGCATCGGCGCCTTTCTGGACTGACACCGACTCCTTGCAGGGGAGAGCCTGCCAGTCTTTAGGCTACTCTGATACCCAGTACACGAGCACGGGGGCAGCCAGCTCATGACACCGCCAGCACAAGCATCATCGACCGATCCGCTGGAGAGAATTTTTGCTTACCGGGTCATCGACCTTCGCGACCGCTTCCCTCAGCCACTGGAGGCCTTCCGTGAGGCCCTGGAGTGCCTGCAGAGCGATCGCTCCTACATGGCCGCCATGAGTGGCGAGATCATCGCCTACCTGCGTGGCGGCTACTCCCTGATCATTCCTGATGAATTTTTCATACGCCGCAGTTCCGAGATCGATGCTACTCTGGTGCCGCCGGAGGAAAACGACGCGGTGTGCGCAGAGGTTGAAGCCTGGCTGCGCGCCACACTCACTTCCCTCGAAGCAAATTTCGCCGAGGCAGTCCCACTGGAAGAGCGTCCTTACTCGCTCGACCAACTATTGGAGCAGTGCGACCCTCAGGCTCCATACTCTGAAGAGCAGCATGCCTGGCAGGACATGCCAGATGTCGGTCGTGAAATGGTGGAGTACCTCAACGACAATGACGTATGGGGGGCAGCAGAAAGGGTCTTTGGAGATAAGGAAAAGGCTCGGCGCTGGATGAAAACACCATTGAAGCAGCTGAACGATCGCTCTCCGATAGTAGTTCTCAGTGAAGATCCGCAACAGGTACATGACCTGCTGATCCGTATCGAGCATGGAGTCTATATGTAGGAGAAAATCAGCTTACGACCGTCGCCGTGAATTTCGACGTACTCCGCCCACAGCAACAGGGTCACGCCCTTGCGCGCCTGGCGGACCTGGAAGTAGTCCGGTGCCGTGAAGCGCACCGGTGGTGCCTTGGCGGGAAACAGCCTCGCCTCGTGCGCCACCTCGTCGGTGCCGTCCGGCAGCGTCCAGGTGATGCCGGCGACTTGGGTCAGGCTAACGTACTGGCTGACCACGCCCTTGGAGAGGCCGAAGGCCCGAGCAATTTTCTCGTGGCTGAGGCCGGCGTCGTACTTGAGGCGCAACACCCCGGTGATGGTTCGCATGGGAATCCTCGGTGCTGACATGTCCCCCTCCAGGGGCAAAGGCAAAAGGAGGGGTATGCCGTAAAAGTCCGAATCATTCCAGCGAGTTAGTTGATATTCCGGGAACTTGGCCTATGATTCCGGCATCGTCACCGCGGATTCCGGGAACAGGCCGTAATCGGTCATGATGAAACGGAATGGCCGGTCACATTGGTCCGGAATGGTCGGTCACGATAGATCAGAACGTGCGGTCCCGATAGTGCGGAATAAGCACGGCGCTCTCCGCTTTCACAAACGCGGTCTGCTCCCACAGCCGGTCGGTGAGCGTGGCCTTATCGGGCGCCACATCGATCTCCCCGGTGCCGGTCACGTGGATGTGGCCTGGCTCTGGGGTGTCTGCGGCGATGGCTGGCGCGGACAAGGCCGCGGCAAGCACCAGGCACAGGGACCAGCGTGTGGACGTGATGGGCAGTGCCATGTTTTCTCCTTGTCTCGGTTACGAGGATGGCACGGGGTCTAGGGATGTGTTCGGCTCGCCGGCGTCGTCGAGCCTTTGGGCGATCTGCTGATCCACTATCTGGCTCACAGGCAGGTTGAACGAGAACGCGCCATCGGGAAGTCCCAGGATCTGGTTGAAGACGACGCGGCTCAACACCGATTGCGCCTGCTTTCCCGGGCGCTTGAAAGGATCGACGTTCCAGCCATTCCCGAGCGCGCGCTGCATGAAGCTCTCCATTGCGCCAGGAACCACGTTAGCCGCTTGTCGCTTGGGGCAACCGCTGCGTACGAGGTAGTCGCTGGCGCTTCGCGCAGCCCGCCAGATGATGGCGAACACCTGACCAATCGAGTAGTTCTGCATGGCGATGGTCAGGACGTGCTCTGTCTTTTCGCCAACGCGGAAGGGCAGTCCCCGCTCGGTCAGGCAGAGCTCGAGATAAGCGAGAACTTCCTCTTTGGCCGCGCGGTGGGCGATCTCCCTCACGGCGTCCTGATGGGCCTCTAGGAATGCTGTGCTGCTCAGACGTTCATCGAGCTTGCGATAGACCGCCGGGCCATCAATGCCGCCGACCATTATCAGCGCCGCCTCGGCGTCGGGGTAAGTCGTGAGCTCCCACGCAACGTGGCGGGGGTGATAGCGGTGGCCGTGGGCTTCCTGGTTGATTTCGACCGTTCCTGCCGGACTGTAAGGGGAGATGGCGATCACGCGCGCAGCCAGAAGGGAGCTGGCTAGGTCGATTTCATGATTCTCGCTGGCGGCCAGGGTATCGATGCGGTTGTGGCTCACAGGATGGATCTGGGTGAGAGATTCATCGGCCGAGTGTTTGAGCAGTGCTAGTAGGCGCACGCTCTGCTCGACCGGGAGGCTGTTCACGTCATTGCCGATGCGCTGATAGTCGTGGAGGCTTTCCCAGAGGGACTCCTCAAGCTCCTCGGCTTCCTGCTGCTTGGCATCTTCTTGGCAGCGACCACATATCCAGTCAGAGCCTCGCTTGATTACCGAGGCGTTCTGCGTCATGTCGTTGCGGTTGGCGACCGGGTAGTAGGCTCCACACACGATGCACTGGATGTCGTCGCGAGTGAGCGTGGCAACCTCTCTCACCGTCGCAGCCAGGCGATGTTGCGGTATGCCGAAGTCCTTGGCGATGTGAGTCGTCGTTTCCTGAAACTTGCCGTTTTCCGTGGCTGCGCAGTAGCGCTCAACGAGCTCGCGGCTGCTGGGCTTGTCGTCGTGGAATTGTGCATGGATGTTCATGGGGCTCACGCTGGTTGAGGGTTTGCCGTGTGCCCAGCATACCAGTGAGGCGGTTTGGGGCCTTGGAAGGGGAGATGTTGGAGCGCTATTTATGATGGTCTGGGCAATGGCGGTTCACCGGAGGGGTTGATCCACCTGTTCTCGGATGCCCTCCAGCAACCTGTCCAGCTGATCATCCATCATCTGCCGATAGGGCTCTGGCGGCCCTTGAACCGCAGCATAGTGACCCTGCAGGCGCTCGATTTCAGCGGGAAGCACCCGATCGAGCTGGGCTTCACCCCACGCCATCACGTCCTCAAGCACCGGCGCCAGCTCGAAGGTGCCAAGCCAGTTCATGCAGTCGATGATGTCACCACAGTTGAGGGCGCTGGCATCCCCGGGGTTCACCAGGGCGACGGTGTAGAGCGGCTCAGGATGCCCCGGGCCAGTGTCCGGCTCCCGGGTGATCCCGATAGCGGCAGGAAGGGCGTTATCGCGCTGCAGGACAGTCATGGCGTAATCGGTGAGGCTATGCGCCAGCCGCTTGTTGAACAGCACGAGATCACGGCGCACGAGGTTGTCCGCGGAGGAGGCCGGCACATGCTGGCGCTCCACCCAGCCTTCGCCGAGGTCGACTCGATGAGTAGTGAACGGCAGGAGTTCTGCCTGGGTGCCGGCCACACGTTGCTCGAGCTCGCCCAGAATGAGGTTGCGGAGTGAGGTGAACTCGTAGTGGCGCCATTCCCCATCTCTCAGCTCCGAGGCGTCGATGGTGAATTGCTGGCGCTGATGTCTCAGGTAGGCTGGGAGAGGTGGAGTGGAGGCTGGGTCGTGCTTCAAGTGGGCCGCATGGGTGGTGCGAGCCTCCTGATCGATCATCTCGGCAAGCGTGGGCATGTCCCCTTGGAAGACATGCGCCAGGTTGGGCTCCCCGTGGTGGAAGTGGTGCTCACCGGTGCCGAGCAGGAGGCAGGCAACCTGATAGCCAGGGGCGTCGACCCCGGCTTCCTTCACAAAATCGATGGCCTCTTCCAGGAGATCCTTCTGTTCTCCATCCCCGCCCGCTGCAGCGAGCGCGTAGAACCGGTCACGCAGGTCGTTCATGTCCTCGATGCGCTGCTGGTGCCGGAAGGCGCTGAGGGCCTGGTGGAGGGCGTCCTGGGCCATGTGTTCTCCATTGAGGCGGCGGTGCGGATCACGCGGTGAGGCTAGTCGCCTGTCTGGGTGCAGTATGCCAGAGGAACACCCAGGCAGCGTCCGTCGTTGAGCAACAGGGACACCTTATTACCCGAGGGTAGGGTGCTCCGGATCGTGGCGGGGTCAGCTGTCTTAAAGCGCTCACGGAGGCCTGCGTTGCGGCTCATGTCACCGCAGCCGGCTAGGAGGCCGGAGGTGCTGATATCTTCGTCCACGTCGGGCCAGTGAATCCCAAGCGGGGAGAGCTCCACGTTATCGAGTTGACCTTGGCTGGCGCTATGCAGGCGGGGAAACCACTCGAGAGGGCAGCTCACCCATCGACCATCTGCCAGGCCTACCACCAGGCGTTGGCGAGATACTCGGACCCAAGCGGGGGATGTGTGGGTGGCCAGGGCATCCAGATCCTCCTTGCTCAGCGCCTTGAAGGCGATTTCAGCGGTGTGGGTATCCCCCTCGAGGGAGCGAGTTTCGACAGGTATGCCGATCGTAGACTCGAAGCTCTCTAGGTCTTCGCGCTGGATTGCCCCAACCTCACGTAGAGAGCGCATTGTCTCCAGCAGGGAGGCCAGGGCATCTGATCCTCTCGCATCCTTGCTGGCGTCGGATATACGCAGGGCTTCATGGCAAATGGACAATACGTCCTGCCAGACCTCGGGACGTGACGCATGCAGCCGCTGTCTGGCGGCAGCGGAGAGCACGCGGGTGGCGTAGGGTAGGTTCTCCACGGCGGCATCGCGCCACTGTTGCCAGTGGTCGCTGTCACGGGGGGTGTGGAGCAGCTCTCCCGGCAGCATTCCGGCGATGACTTCCTCAGACAGAGTCACAACCTCCCCCATTGGGGTGGTGATTGGGGAAGCGATGCCGAAATTGAGGATCTCGTAGGCCTCGATCAGGCTGATCAGGGCATCTAATCGCCGGCCCTTCTCTGAACTGGGGTCTGGCTCCGGGTCCAGGTCGAACATCGCTGAGACTTCCTTGAGGGCAGCCCGATAGCTCTCTTCGCTGATTAGAGGGCTGGACGCTTTTCCTGACCCAGCGGCATGTTGCCCCATGACGGTTGCCCGGTGTCCCTCGAAGGCCTTGCGCAAGGCGTCTGTCGGAGGGGGCGCGTCGATCTCTTCTTCCTCTTTGATATCTTCGAACATGGCCCCGGCCGTCTTCCTGGCCGCCTCCACGATTTGGGGTTTCTCCCGCGCCAGCAAAGCATCGAGGATGCCAGGCCGTGGCTTGGACGGCGATAGACCTCGCTCCTGGCATACCTCCAAGTAGACCTTCAGGGAGGCCCGGCCCTCGGTGGCAAGCGCTTCCCGGGACTCTGCGTAGAAATCGGCTGAACCGGCAAGCTCCGTGAACTCACCGCGGAACAGCCCCAGATCCTGGTCATACGTGATGGTGGCGGGTTGGCCATTGATGATCATCGACTCTGCCAAAAGCTTGCCTCCTGACAGTTAGGCTTCCGTAACGGTTAGCTCGACATTGAGCCCGGCCCGGTTGCATATCGCCAACAGCTCCTCGAGTGAGAAGTGGTGGATCTTGCCTTCACGCAGGCACTCGAGCTCGGGCAGCGCGACCCCCAGGCGATGGGCGGCTACCACGTCAAGGCATTCCCACCGCGCCACGCGCTGGGTGATCTCCTGAAGGAGGGTGGAGCGCAGACGCATGAGTTGAGCGTCCTGAGGGGTCTCCTCCAGGGCGTCCCAGACGCTGTCGAAGCGCTGTATGCCAAGGTCCTCGAACAGCTTGTCAGCGGTGGCAGAGCGCTTCCCTTGCCCAGAGTCCAGCTCAGCCATGGCCTGCTTGGTGTCGTCGTGCGGGTTCTTCACTAAAGACTCCCTCGGAGGCGTGTTGATTTCGGCAATTTGTCAAGTATAGACCTCTGCCCAAGCGGGGTCTAACTGGTCTCGGAGTTGATCACATGCGTCAATACGTTACTGCATCATTTCATAATTTCTTCATGCCTGGACTCCTATAAGTTGTTCTTATTTCGGTAAAACGGCAAGGGATAACTACGCCTATGATGTCAGACTATGAAAACGAGATACTCCAAAAGACTGGCGTCTCAGGCCTGGAGGATGCGTTGTCACGGCGTAGAGATGGAAATGTTTATCCAGTCGCTCCAGCCGATCGCTCACCCACTGCGCGGGTTCGCGTCGGCTGAGCTTCGTCGTTAAGTAATAGGAATTCGGGTGGTACGAGTAGAGCTAATTCATGAAATATAACGAAAGATCGTAAGAAATCTTCTCTTGTTTCAACAACTCGAACACTTATTAAAATTCATCGTTGCAAACGGAGAAATCTCAGATTTTTCTTCCGAATTAAAAGCACCAGCCAGGCCATGATCTGGCTGGCGTCCAAGGCTTCGCACAGCACCAGGGCACCGTCATCACTGCTGGCCGATTGGCCATTGAGTTCGACATGCACCAAGCTGTTGCAGGCCGGAACGAAGGGGATGCCTTGCCACCCATGGCGAGAGGTCCTCTTGAATCGTGTTCTGGAAGGAACATCCTGATTCTACAGGAGAAAATCTCTCGCCATCTTCATTTCCAGCACCCCTTGGTGAATTAGGTGGGTATATGGCGGTATGTAGTATGTCGACATTATATTGCAAGCGAGGGAGGGGTAAGTACTGCAATGCCCCCCTCTAGCTAGCTGGTTGTTTTATACATGTTCCGGCAAATTGAACTCTGAGTTGGGGCGGTTGCGTTGATTTTAGGTCTTGTGTTCGTAGACGGTTGATAGTTCAGGCTTCAGTTCTTCTGGGTTCAAAGCTATAATTTGCTGAGATCTAGGAGATCTCAGCTCCCTGAACTCATCTAATCGCAATCTGTTGAGAAGGTAAAACAAGAGAGCTCGTCGTACTTCAATTGTTCGAACGCCGCTAACCATTTCATACTCCCGTTCGACTGACTCTCTCTGTTCTTTAGACAAACCGGGGTGTGGAGCAAGGTGGACACGAACTATTTCTTGCCATTTTACATCTTGTGAAGCATCTACATTATTTGGTTGTATTGTTCCAGTTTCAAGAACTCTTGACAGAACAAAGTCTTGAAACCGTTCTTTTTTATGACAATATGCTCTCACATGGAATCGCAAACCGTCGCTTGCTATCGCATGAGGGCTGATGGCGCGCCATGTTGGTTCCTCCGTGGACATGGATTGATAGCGAATTACCAATGAGCAGGGTTTACGCAGGGTATTCAGTATTTCGCCGAGTACCGTCGGGTTGACATGCCGATAAGGTATCGGAACTTCATCATATGTAGGAGCATTGCCAATGAAGCATAAGTTTTCCGGCAAAGTCCCGGAATATAAGGATGCGAGATCCTGAAGGTAGACGGAAGCATCGTGCCGGACGAAGACGGGCTGAAAGCCGTCCTGAGCTACGTATGCTCGCTCACTGCTGTCGTAAGCTAGGTTATCAGGAGCAAGCTGTCGATAGGCTTTTAAATCCGCTGATGCTTGAGGTGTTGATATGCCGAAAAACTCCTCTAGATCAGCTCGGTTGATACGGCGTTCCCACAGAAGCCTGAAGTCGATGAACTCCAGCCTTCGGCGCGTACCCCACTGGGCATGGCGGATCACTTGACCACCTTCCTTCCTCATCAATGCCTCGGTATCCACGTTCAAAAGGTCATGCCCATGGTAGCTTGACACGTACATAAAGTATATGGGTATAGTATCTATACGGGTTCGGACGGTGTTGCTTTGGACCTGTAGAAGCGCCTTCCCAGCTCTATATCAGGGACAGGGGTTAGCTAAAAAATATTTTGAAATCAACGAGGTAAGTTCAAAATGAAGCAAGGTGACAGTCGTAAGCCAGACCACGCGGGTCGTCCTGACTCCGTGCCACCTGGTCCGCCAGAAGATCGTCCGGGCCCCCCCGATGGACGCCCTGGACCTAAAGATCCACCGAAACCACCGGGGCATCGCCCAGTGGGAGCTATATGATGGAACCTTGGTGGGAGCGGTATCCGCATAGGCTCGAGCTTGAGGAAAAGGCGTTCCTTGAGGCTGGTATGCGGTTTCACTACGACAAGGAGGCCCGGGGTGAGGGCCGCCTTGTCATGAGAGTGACGACCAGCCATCCACTTCAGCCGGGGGAAGTTGAACTCGACGTTCAGTTTCCTCGGCAGTATCCATACTTCCCGCCGACTGTGACGTCAGAGGACCTCGCGTTTCGGCGACATCAACATCCGTCGGCTAATTTGCTGTGCTTGCTCGCCAATCACGGTGAGGAATGGCGACCTGCATCGGATACGGCAGCATCTCTTATCCATCAGCAGCTGCCAAAACTAGCCAGATCCGCCACCTCAAGTGATTTTAGCGATGTAGCTGCTAACGAAGCCCATCAAGGGGAGCCTCTTACCGCGTTTCTCGACTATGAAAATAATTCACATGTATCGGTTCCGCCTCTTGAGCATGATCATGACGATACGCATGGTGTGCTCGACTTGGGAGTGGACCACCTGCTGCCGTTTCGAGGTGCTGTCCTCAGGGTTGCCAATGCCAAGGGTGACACAGTCGCGGAAGCATCAGATGGGTTAAAAAATCGTTACCAAAGGAAAAAGTTACAAAACCTCCGAGGACAGTGGGTTCGGCTTGCAAATAGGCCGAAGAGTCTAGATGCGGATCAGCTCATCAAGGAAGTCAAGGCTGAGCATCCTGGGCTAAAGCACTCATGGCAGACTCTTCCTGTGCAGAAAAATGTAGCAGGTCCGCAAGTCAAGCGTATCGATGTACTAGGCCTGGTTTTCGAAGATGAGCTGAGTTGGCGAAAGTACGGTTATAACTGGCTTATAATAATTAGTCGTCGCTACGATAAGCCTTTGCCAAATGGAGGTTATACGGTCTCAACCTTGGTTAGATCTGAGCTTGAATCAGATAATCTCTATCGCGAGCGAATACCGGAGCTGGTCACCTTGCGTCATAAGAAGGTGGCAGTTTTCGGCTTGGGCAGCCTAGGATCTGTGGCTTTGACAGAGTTGGCCCGTGCAGGGATTGGTGAAATCCATGCACTTGACGGTGACCTCCTCGAAGCAGGCAACAGCGTTCGCTGGGCGACTGGACGAGCCTATGCGGGTCTAGCAAAAGCGCAAGCCCTTAGCGAATACCTATGCGAACACTATCCTCATACACGCTTTTATGGTTATCAAGTCCGGATCGGTGCGGCGCCTGTTCGGCATATAGAGCGTGATGGCGATGGCGGCAATTTTAACGAAGACGAGATACTGCAGAAAATGGTCGGGGATGCTGACCTGATTCTTGATGCCAGCGCCTCAATCCCACTAAACCAATATTTAGCAGATATGGCGGCTGAGCAAGGGATCCCATACGTATGGCTGTCGACGACTAATGGAGGCTGGGGTGGCTTGGTAGGTCGGATTGTGCCCGAAAAAACTGAAGGATGCTGGATGTGTCATCTGTGTGGACTTAATGACCAGACGATCCCCTTGCCTATGGCAAGGCCCGAGGATGAGCTTGTACAGCCAGCTGGATGTATGGATCCCACATTCACTGGAGCCAGTTTTGACATTGCCGAGGTTTCGCTGATGGGAGTCCGGCTCGCTGTTGGAACTTTGTGTGGCAACAAAGACGGTACTTACCCGAACCCTGACTGGGACCTTGCTATCGTCGATATGCGTGATGAACAAGGTCAACACATTCCGCCGCAGTGGCGGACATATTCGTTGAGCGCTCACCATGGTTGCTGTGGTATCTAGCGGTTGGATTTCGCATACTGCGCTTGCCAATATGGAACGTCAAGCGACTGAGGGATATCCATTCGAAACTGGAGGGATACTCGTCGGCTACCTCACCGAAGGGGTAACGGTAATTACCAGAGTAATAGGTCCAGGGCCGAATGCTCGCTTTGACAGAGATCGTTTTTTTCCTGACTCTTTATATCAAGAACGAGTGTTGGCCTCTATTTATGAGACCTCTGGGCGATTATATACATATTTAGGAGATTGGCATACCCATCCCGACGGTATTACGAAGCTAAGCCGGACTGACCGTCGGACCCTGCGCCGTATTGCTCGGACAAAATCCGCAAGAATTCATGAACCTATAATGATGCTTTTGGCAGGAGGTCCAGAGTCTTGGAAGGCAGGTCTGTTTAGATTGTTTGAACCACAATGTTTTTGGAGCATCCGAAGACTGCATTGTCTAGAAATAAAAGTATATGACTAGTATCGACAACCGTTAGCCAAAGTCTGGTTTTAATTTGTAATAATCACAGAGTCGGGGCTTTCATGAGCGGACTTCTCAGCATCACCCTGCATCACTCGTTCATCACCGGCCGGCGATCCAAGTTTCCCTGCAGTGGGCACAGCTATGTGCTGGGCACGAACGGCGCTGGCAAGACCTCGGCACTCAACCTGATCCCCATCTTCTACGGCAAGGATCCCGCTAGCCTGATGGTCCAGGCCGCCGACAAGAAGAATTTCAGTGACTACTACCTGCCCAACGAGCAGAGCATGATCGTCTTCGAGTACCAGCGCGGCGATGGGGAGGTCTGTTGCTCGGTGATGTACCGCAAGCCACAGGGTCAGTACGCCTACCGGTTTGTCGAGGGTGCGGCGGACGACACGCTGTTCCATCCGGACATGGAAGAGCACTACGAGCGAGGGGAGAGCGCCAACGACATCTTGCGCCAGCCGCTGCCGGACAGCGGGGTCAACGTCAGTAATCAGATCAACAGCGTGATGGACTACCGCTCCATCATTCAGAACGACCCCCAGTCGAGTGGCCGCCGGCGCCGCCGCAACAGCACACCGTTCAGCCGCGGCAACGAGGCGCGGCGGTTCTCGCTGGGCGACGGCATGGGAAGGATGCAGCACATCGAGGCAATGACGGCGGTCGCCGCCAGCAAGGGGCGACTGCTGGAAAGCCTCAAGAACATGATCGTCGATACCATGCTGCAGGATCGTATCTCGATCGGCGAGCCCCCAACGCACCACAAGAACGTGGACCTATGGGCCGATCTCCAGAGCCTGCAGGAGTTCAAGAAGATTGTGCCGAAGCTGCGGGAGGGCCTGCAGTCCCACTATGCCCTGCAGGATAGCCGGGTGGCGCTGGTCTCCCATGAAGCGGCGATGCGCTCCGTGATCCAGGAGGCCCAGGCCAAGGCGGAGGAGGCCGACGAGGTTCGCGAGGGGAAGGAGCGGGAGCTCAAGGAACTGGAGGCGCGTCACGACGAGGAACGCCACCGGATCAACGGCGAAATCATCCGGCATCAGCAAGCTGTGGAGCTGGAAAGCAACCGCATCCAGGGCCTCGAGGACGATCTGGAGAAGTGGGAAGCCGAGGACATCGCGAGAAGCAAGGAGGGCGTGGCATCGATCCCGGATCTCCAGTCGCGCCTGATGGGTGCCGAGAAGGATCTGGAGGTGATGACCTCCAAGGTCGCCAACATCCAGGGCGAGTTCGACAAACGCAAGACGGATACCCAGCAGCAGTTCCGCCAGGATCAGACGCGCCTCCAGGGACGCTGGCAAGAGATCGCCACGCAGTTGAAGAACCTGATCGAGCGCCAGGGCGAGGACCTCAGCGCCCTGCACAAGCGCCAGGCTCAGGACATCGAGTCGCTCGACCAGGAGGCCGGCGAGAAAGCGGACGAGCTGCAGGGGGCGATCAGCGATCTTCAGGACGAGCGGATGCGCAGTGCCTCCCCGTTGGAGGAGGAACAGGCGCAGCTCGATGATTCGGCCCGGGCCATCGAGGATGCGCAGACCGCGGTCACGAACGCCGAGGTGCAGCGGGATAGCGCTCGGGACGACTTCGCCGCCCGCCAGAAAGAGCGAGAGGAAGCGGTCAGGGCGCATGAGGACGCCGCCAGAACCTGGGAGATCAAAAAGTCCCAATTTGACGCCCTGACTCGCCAGCTATACCCCGAGGACGGCACGCTGCTGGCCTTCCTGCGTAACTCCGAGCTTCCCTGGCACGACACGCTGGGCAAGGTGCTCGACCCGGCCCTGTTGTCACGTCGCGACCTGTCGCCGGCCCTGGCCGAGAATCCCAACCTGGAGCAGGCCTTCGGGATCACCCTCGAGCTCGATGATGTCAGTCGGCCGGACGCCGCCGAGCAGGAGGATGTTCTGCTGGCGCGGCTCGAGAAGTCCAAGGTGGCCGTGCGCAGCGCCAAGGAAGACGCCGAACGGCTGGAGGCCAAGGCTCAGCAGGCGTCGAGCGACCTGAAGAAGGCCGACCAGTCAAAGCAGATGGCCGAGAACCGCCTCGAGCAGGCGGAAGGTCGGCTGAGGCAGGCCAAGGCTAGCGATACCAGCCTGCGGCACCGGATAGGCGAGGAGCAGAAGGCTCGCGTCCTGGAGGTGGAAGAGCGGCTGGAGGTGGCGCAAAAAGCCCTGACGAGCCATCAGAATGCCGCCAAGGCACTTCGCGACAATCGCAAGCGCGACCACGACGCGCAGTACCAGCAGGCCATCGCGGATCATCAGCTCGACAAGGGACGGCTCGAGGACGAACAGGCCTCCGTCGAGGCATCCCAGGAGGACTTAAAGCACCGGGAAAAGGTGGCGCTCAAGAAGCTGGGTGACTGGCTTGAACAGGCCATGAGCGACGAAGGGGTAGATGCTGGGGCGATCCGCGAGACCAGTAAGCTGGTGGGCACCCTCAAGGACGACATCGACGAGGCGGAGCGCCTGAGGCCGCGGGTGAGCGAGTACGATGCCTGGCTTCGCGATCAGTGGTCGCACAAGACGGCGTACGAGACGGCCTTGAGCAAAGCAGAGGGGATGCTGGCGCGTGAGAAGAGCGCCCTGGAGGCAGCCAAGACCGCCTACCGGAACTCCCACAAGACGCTGAATGCGGCCAGGGATGAGGCAGAGAGGAAGGTCAGGACGCTGAAGGCGGAGATCAACGACGACACCCGACTGGCTGACACGGTTGCTCAGACCATCATGGAGATCCCGCTGCTGCCCACGACCGACGCGCCAGCAAGCGAGGTGACGGTGAGAGGGCGTGAGCAGCTTAACGATGAGCTGGCGCGTCTGCACGGTGTAGCGGAGCACCAGCGCCAGAACGTCCTACAGAGTGCCCGGCGTTGCGGGGCCATACTGGCGCAACACCCCGGCTCGAAGATATTTCAGAGCTGGCAGAACATGCGCGAGGATCGCCGCAACCGGAGTCAGCACGAAGAGGGCACCCATGCCTTCACGCTGGAGCAGATGCAGGACCTGGAAGCGCTCCTCGAGCATCGTGTGCCGGAGATAGAGAAGGGCGTCATCGTCAACGTCCATGCGATCGGCTCTGAGCTCAGCGACTACCACGAGAGCCTCAAGACGCTGGACAGCAGCACCAAGAGCATCACGCGTCGCCTCGACAACCACCTGAACACCAGTCACGAGTTTACGGTGATCAGCGACGTCAGTCTGAAGGTCAAGTCGAAGATCCACGAGTTCGGCTTCTGGCGTGAGCTGGCCGACTTTGCCTCGGCCTGGGCTGATTGGGCGGTGACCGGGTTCACGGAGCTTCCGGGGGAAGCCTTGTTGCAGCGGCTGACCACCATCGACGGTCAGCTCAAGCACGCTCGAATGAGCACGCACGACCTCAGGAGCATGGTCGAGCTGGAGATCGAGTTCTTCGAGCAGGACAGGCGGGTGCCGATCCGCACCGACAACGACCTCAACGCTTCGGGCAGTCAGGGTATCTCGCGCCTGGCCATCCTGGTGCTGTTCAGTGCGCTGGCTCGTTACCTGTGCCCCGATGAGCGGGTAAATATTACCTGGCCCATCGATGAGTTGGGGGAGCTGGCGCCGGAAAACAGCGTGAAGCTGTTCCGCATGATGGACGACCGCAACATCTCGCTCTTCTGCGCGGAGCCGCGCATCACCACAGACCTGCTGCGCTACTTCGAGAACAAGGTGTTGCTCGACAAGCGCAAGGGGGTGATGAGCATGGTGCCCAAGGAGAGCAACACGCATAACCCGCTGCTGGCCGGCCTGGTGAATCGCGCTGCACCGGAGGCGCCAGCCCCGTCGCCCGAGACTGAGGAAGTCCTTGACACACATGACGCTGTGGCGGATAGCCAGAGCATGACGCAGGAGTCCACCGATGAGCACTGATCCCCTGTTTCGCGCCACAATGGAGCACCTTCTGCAGGGCGGCGTGGTGTGCTCGGTGGCCACGCCCGAGATCCACAACTACCTGGCCTCGACCGCGAATCAGGAGCAGGTTAGCGCCTACCTGTCACCGCTGGGTCGTGGGCTGGCGCAGACCCGCGACATGGTCAGCTTCTACGCGGTCTACCTCGACACCGAGGATGCCAGCACGCGCCGCATCCTGCGTCACCAGTTCGACGACCTGACAAACAACTGGGAGGCCATGATTCGCTGGTTGCGGATGTCGCGCTCCACCTCGGAGCAGCATCACCCGATCGTGGCCATGGATGTGATCAGCGAGAGTGAGTGGCTCAAGGCCATCGAGTCGTCGAGTGCACTGCAGGACGAGCTCGAGGTGATTGCCACCAAGTTCGGGCTGCGCGGCAAGGTGCGCGATCCCCGGCAGCGGCTGCGCCACCTGCTGGAGAAGCTCGACAAGATGGGGTATCTGGAGCCTATCGGTACCTCGGGGTCGATGTACCAAGCCACGGGCAAGTGGTCGCTGTTGCGTGACCTCATGGAGTGGGTGCGCCAGCAGGAGGGCATCGAGGCGGCCGAGCGGGAGGAAGAGGAGGAGCTGAGCCAGGACCAGGAGGACCTTTTCCATGGCGCGCCATGACGATGCACAGAAGGCCCTGTGGGCGCTGTACCACCACGCCCAATTGCTGGCGGATGCCTGCCTGGAGAACCGAGGTGCGATCCCTGAGACGGCCGAGAATCAGCAGGCCATCGAGCAGCTGCGCAAGCACCGCCTGATCTTCGACCTCGATGAGGACCGGCCCTACAGCCAGGTCTCCCGGGTGGTCAGCGATCTCATGCACCATGTCACGCAGAGCTACCAGCGCCAGGTGTCGAACGCTGATGTCAGTGGGTTGGTGGAAGAGCTGGAGCATATCGCGAGTGCCTACGCCGCGGCGACGCGCACTGGAGCGCAGGCGGACAGGGAGCTCCGTGAGGCCCAGGCCCAGGAACTGGTGGCCAACCTGATCGACACGCTGCGGCAGATCACACAGCAGTTTACCGGCTATATCCACCACCAGTTCAGCATGGTCACTGACCTGGATCAGCGCATCCTCGAGAACAAGCGGGCGATCACCAAGGCTCAGGACCTCAACCGGCTCTTCGATACCCTGACGCCGAACTATCTCGCCGGGCTGGCCGGCGCCAGTGACACGCTGCAGTACCTGTTGATGAAGGTCTTGCGGCGGAACCTCGACCGGATGCGCGGCGATCTGGTGGATGCCACCCATGGGCTCCGGGAGAACCTGGCCAAGCTCGAGAAGGACCTCGATACCCGGCGTTACAGCAGTCTCATCGATGTCTTCCTGACCCACTATGAGCGAAACCCCGGGTACACGCCGGACCCATCGCTGGTGGAGGGCGCGGTCAATATCCCGGATGTCTGCGCCACCGTGGCCCCCATGGATCTGCGCGCCACCGCGAACATCGAAGACGCTTCGCAGGCTCACTCCCTGGAGGAGATCGTTTCGGGGGTGCTGCGCCAGAAAGCGGCAAGCCTGAACGAGGAGGGCGAGGAGGCCCAGGCCCCGACGAAGGTGACAGACAGCCGCAACGACATCGTGGAGGAGCCACAGGACCCCTTCGATACCGCGCTAGACAACCTCTTCGAGGCCCTGCCGCATCTGCTCGAGGTAGGGCCGACCTCCGCACTGGAAGCCTATCGCTTGCTGGATGTCGAGCACCCGGAGGAGGTGTGGCTCCTGGCGGTCCTGCAGCGCCTGCAAACGCTCATGGCCGACAGGGCGCCGGTACCACCCTTCGAGCTCCAGGCCCACGAGGTGGAGCGCTACTCGGGCAACATTGAGGTCAGCGATATCGTGTTCCGCAAGGAGGAGGATGCATGCGCCGCATGACTGCCAGCGTGCAGAAGGCGATCCGGTACCAGTATCAATCCGTCCGGGTGACCAAGGCATGGGCCCAGCTGCACGAGGAACTGGATGTCGGTACGCGGGTAGGGAACACCCTGCACCTGACGGAGCGTGATCGCGACGTGCTGGCACTTGCCTTTCAGCGGGAGATGGGAGCAGACCTGCGGACCCTCGACATGCAGCAGGACCGCATCGGCATGGCCGGCGCCGTGCGTGATGAAAAGCTCTCCGGCAAGGCGGCCCTGGGGAGTCTGCAGCGGGTCGCCATGCCGGGTGGGGCAGTAGCGGTGAAGGGTGAGGATGGCGAAGTGGTGAGGTTGCCCACGCCGCCAGGAACCGTGCTGTCAGTGGAGACTTCCCGGCTGGCGCTGGACCCGCAAGCCTGCCGGCGCGTCATGATCATCGAGAACGGGGCGGTGATGGATCGGTGGTGGGACTTGCTGGTGCTGCTGCCGGCCGAGTGGTGTCACGAGACGCTGTTCTGCTACCGCGGGCATGACCAGGCGCAGGGCGCGCTCAATCGCTGGCTCAAGTCTCTCCCTGAGGACGTTCACCTGGGTTACTGCGGTGACTATGACGCGGGGGGCGTATCGATCGCAGTCAACACGTACCTCCCGCTTGTGGGAAGTGAGAGGTTTTGGCTGCTGGTGCCAGGGCTGCATACTGCTGTTCCTGAACGTGCCAACAAGCCCGTGACCTTCCTGGATCAGAAGCCCATATTTCAATCACTGGACCGTGACCGCCGGAGTGGCGAGCTGAGTAGGCTGTTGGAGAGACTTCGCGAGCAGCAATTGGCCGTCACTCAGGAGGCCATAATGGCATATGGTATCCCCTTGGGCGCTTGTCGAATCTAGCCCAGAGTGGCTGACGCGCCTCTCCCCAGGGGGTATGCCGGTTTATGTAGTTGATGGGCAGCTTCTTGGGTCCCCGTTGGCCAGCTTGGCCTGGGCGTAGGCGGTGCAATCCTCACTCTTGCCGAGATAGGCGGAAAGCGTTGCATATTTATGAACTATAATCGGTGAGGGTGTGTATCGGTGCAGGGTCGAAGCCATTGAAACACACGAATATCCAGAAGGCTGGGTAGTGCTGCACGACCTCACCGCGGACGCGAATCGATAGTTATCGCTGATAGATACGGCCCGGACCGAGGTCGGTCATCAGCGCAAAGGCAGGCCTTGTCTGCTTTAAGGAGGTTAATATGCCTCAATGGTCAATGCGCATGCGAAGGCAGATGGAGAAGCGTTTGTTCCGTGCTCTACAGGCCCGCCAAAGTGAATTTGAGCAAGATGGCATATGCATCGACTTAAGGGAAGGTGAGGCCGTTCTACGCGCTGTGGATTCTCACCTTGGCCGCTACACCTTAAAGATCTCGACGGCTAGTGTCGATGCGGGTTTTTTCATCAGTGTCATCAGTAGTGACACTTCACCAGCTCCCCCTGATAATCATATTATCCGAGATCCCAGTGCGGTTCTGGCTTTCCTCAATCGTAGGCTTGACCAGCTCCATGGCCATGACCCGGATGCCGAAGTGATTTTGTCACGCATCGAAACTTGGGCAAGCTCCAGAGAAGCGGCAGAGGATTGGTACCGGTACACCCCCATTCCAGCGCTTGGTGGCAACACTGCACAGCAGCAGGTTGCGAAGGGCGGGGTAAAAGACGTGCTGGCGTACCTTGATCACCTTGGTCAGGGCGGCTATGCCTAATAGAGCTTGATGATGGAGAGAACGTAACGAGTAGCGTTGTTATCCCCGACCTCAAGGTCATCTGCTGGGTGATCGCATCCTAATCCTCTCGATGATACTCATGGAATTATGATTCTAACATAAGTGCCGGTGTTGAACTAATTGGGCTTGCTGTGTTGTTTCTCTAAATAACCAGGCATGATGATATAAAAACAAAAGGTGAAGGAGCGCGGATATGCAGTTACTGGTTCGGCCAAAGCCATTCACCGACGAGTCGCTGGAAAGCTATCTTCTACGGTTGGCTGAAGCCAACTTTCTTGAGACATATCGGCTACTGAGTGGTGCTGTCAAGGAGTGGCTACAAGAGCAGGACCACGAGGCGGGAGGAGCATTTCCTCTAGAGCTGAAAACTGTCAATATTTGGCACGCACGGCAAAGCAGTAGTTTTCGGGTTCGGGCGCTCTCGCTATTTGAAAAGTTAACAGACAATGAAGATCTCCCGCTATTGGCGCTATCACTCCGGAATTCAGCAGCTGACTTTTGCGGAAATTACCGTGCTGTGGCAAGAGGGGGTGAGCATATACCCCGGTGCTTCCTCAGAAAATCAATAATTCCTATCTGTCCCCTTTGTCTCGAAGAAAATCGCTATATACCCCAAGCTTGGCATTATCTTACCTATACGGCCTGCACAAAGCATCATGTCAATCTCATCTATGACTGCCCTAGTTGCGGTAGTCCAATTTCTTATCTTGAAAATGAATTAATAGATCGTTGTCGATGCGGTTATGACTTGTCTTTAGCGCCAGTCACCCGGGCTGATCGGGATAGCATCTTACTAAGTGAATTCGTGTCGGAGCCAGAAGTCGCTTTTAGTTCGCCATTGCCTTACACATCTTCTATTTCTATTAGAAATGCAGCGCTGCTATATTTTTGCATAGTGGAAGACACTGATTTAGATAACGCACAAGAAGTCATAGAGTCACTGCGGCTTGCGATAAGGTTTTATTCTAAATGGCCAGGGAGCTATACTAGCGACCTTTCAAAAAAATTGATTGCGTCTGGGGATAGGCTTGTTAAAAGTTACAATAAAACTCCGCTAGAATTTGCTTGGGGGAAGAGAGTTTCTTCAGCTTGCTTGATAAGAGGAATGCGTCCTGAAGAGAATTTCGTCCTAAAGGAAATTCTTAGCGTGCTATTTGAAGTGGTGGAAAGTAATCCTAAATCAAAAAAATCTAACTATGGCGATATGCTGCTAACGGTAAAAGAAGCAGCTGTGTTGCTCCAAACTACGCATGAACAGGTTTATCTTCTTCTTGAAGATGGGTATTTGCAGCCCGCATACAGAGTGCCAGTGTGGTTAAGGATGCATGCTAGCCAGCCCATTTTCTATCTTCGGCAAGTTGTTGAGCTAGTCAGGGCAAAGATGCCAGCGGACTTTGGGGCTGCAGCTACCTACCTTCCTCATTGGTGACTCTCATGCATATTGAAGAAATCGTGTATAACAATAATGTGCAAGAGCGTTCGGCTTTAATCAGGAGGCACTTTTCACCTTTTACGCCCCTCTTAGACGTAACAGGTAGCGAAAGTGTTGCTGTGATCGCACTGGCAAATCTTTCTCAAAGAAAGGAGGTGGGTGAGGATCTTCTTGATGAAACCACAGCCAGAAAAATTTTAAAAAATACCAGTTTCTTAGAGAGTTGTCTAAAGGAAGTTTCCTGGCAGCATACACACAATCTTAAATTTCCTGACCCGCGAGTATCTGGGCAGAGAATTATTTCCAACCCACCTTGTATGATATCGGGTTATTTATCCTCTAGTGGATTGGCGAAGGAGCTTGGCTGGGCACATAACTCGGCAGCATATAATAAATCAAAGCTGTTCGGTGCTTGCTTCTTGTGGCAAGGAGGCGCAGTAAATCTATCCGTTGTCTTGAAAGAAGCAAGTCACGTTTGGGTGAGTTCACTGTTAGCACTTGAAGTAAGTCCCTCTGCTCTGCAGGAGTGGAAAATAAAGCTGTCAAGATATGGTGGCACTCACCGTATTCCGAAGGTGGTAAGCAGATACTCTCCCCAAGTTAGATTTTTGTATAAATCTAACTATGTCTCCATAACCCCTGTTGTTTCCCATTCCTTCATGTCCGAAATTGAAAGGTTGGCGCGCAAAAAAATAGGCAGGTTTTTAAATATAAAATACCCCCGTTCGGCAAGTTTAGGTGATTTGTCAGGATCGACAGGAGGGAACCTGAATATTTTGGATTACCCACCATATCTTGTAAAAAATGAAAGTGCCAGCCTTTCTGGTTCGGGTATTAGACGTTTAGAAGACGGTGAATCCCTGTTCGCTAAAAGTGCGATTTTTGATAAGGATTTTCTATCTGCATGTAGAGCTATCATCAAATCTGAGGAGATCCCTACCTATAAAATCAAAAAAACTGAGCGAAGGCATGCCGTCGCGGCAATTAAAAGTCACCTAGCTGATTGGCTTGCCCCTGTATTTGAATGGAAAGAGTCAGTTGGAGATATCAAGCAAGTGCCTTGTTATTTGAATGATACGCTAGAATGGAGGTTTTCTTCAAATAGTTTTATTTCTAAGGATGAGGCTGCTAGGGAGGCTGCCTCAGCACTAAACAAGCAGATGTGTGATAACAGTAAAACGAGAGGCTTGGCTTACCACCCATCACTCCTGAAGCCTTTGGAGAATATTTTAAGGGGCCTTATTGATAAACAGGGTGCCGCGCGCTTATCAACTTGCAAAGTTAATTCTGGAATGGATGGGGGTGGTAAATTTATTTATTTGAAGAAGCTTGAAGTATATGATGCATCAGCTATGCCAATCCCTTACCTCTATGGTATTCCTTCTTTGACAGCTTTATGGGGTATGGCAAAAGAGTATGAGATAAAACTAAATAAAATGCATGGGGCTGAATTGTCTTTTAACAGTGTGGCGTGGTTTTTGCGTAGCTACCAAGGGGGGAGTGAAACAAAACTTCCTGCCAAGACAAGGGTAGTAGGTAAGAAAGTTATGCCGCCTGGGCTTAAGCCATCACGTTACTGTGATATGACAATGGATATATTGGTTCGCGTGCATGATCCTGAGAATGCGCTGGAATCAATGGATAGTGAGCTGATGCATGCAGCTTTTCCAAGCCGCTTTGCTGGGGGAGTCTTGCTTCCTCCTGCGCAAGACACTGAAATGGAATGGTGTCGCGTAGGGAGCGGTGATTCGTTGTTCCAAGAACTGAAGAGGTTGCCGCGCAGTGGCCGTTGGATAGTACCTGAATTGATTGGATGTGATGGATTAGAGCAAGCACTTGTTTTTTTTGGAAAATTCAAGAGCATGAAGCCAGTAATGGCTGGATACAGCTTGCTGGAGGAGCCTGCCCAAAGGGAAGGAGCTCTAGAGCCCTTACACGCCTATGCTGAGTCGCTGCTTGGGGCCGCTCGCTTGGCTTCACCGGTAGAGTTTCGCTTACGAGGTTGGCAAGCGCTGACGGAAGAAGCTTTCTGGGGGATGCGTATCGAAAATTCAGCTATGCTTATGGGTAGAGTGTAAAAGCAAGAGCTAGCCAATGATTAGTCTATGCAGCAACTTGAGCTATGAGCGCTCCTTGTCTCCTGGAAAAGCGGTGTTTTACTACAAGACTCCGCTCAGCAACTTTGAACCATTAGAAGTAGATAGTTATCATTCGCAGGGCGTTAAGGCTTCATATTCTGAGGGGTATGCGTCGGCTGGCAAAGTGAGAGATAGTCTTATTTTGAGTAAGCTTGGGTACGGTAATTTGTTTCATTCTGAGTCATGTTTTGTACCGCCCAATATTGAGGACTTATATTGTCGATTTTCCTTGCGAATCCAGCCCGGCTCAATGCAGCCTTTGGTTTGTAGTGATCGTGACCTTAATGCCCATATGAAAATGCTGGCTGCAAACTATCGAGATGCAGGTGGCTTTGATGAACTTGCCAGGCGTTACTGTATTAATCTGCTAGACGGTAGCTGGCTTTGGAAGAATCAGCATGCAAGAGAGCTGGAAATTTCCCTAAAGGTCACTGGATGTGATGAAGAGCTATCTGTTAAAAATCTTCACTTTTGGGGTAAGAATCCAAAGCGCTGGGATGAGCATTCACAATATCTTCTCGGCATCATATCTGATGGAATGAGTAGAGCCTTGCATGACCCTAGAGCTTTTTGGTTCGCTGATGTTACTGCTAGAATGAAAGTGGAGTTCTGTCAAGAGGTGTATCCTAGTCAGGTGCTTGTTACAAAGGATTCCAGTGATGATGTGTCTGGAAAGCGTCTGGTTAAAACAAAAACTTGCGACGGGAGGGAAGCAGCGAGTTTTTCGTCAACAAAAGTAGGTGCTGCTATTCAAATGATAGACGACTGGTGGGAGGCTGACGCAGAAAAGGCCCTTCGAGTCAGCGAGTATGGGGCTGATAGATCCTCACTCATAGCGCGCCGTGGGCCAAAGTCTGGGCAAGATTTCTACTCTATTCTCTCTCAGTCGGATCATTTTTTGAAAGATGGCTCGTCAGGGAAAGACATTAGTGCCGAATACCATTATCTTATGGCTGTGCTTGTTAAGGGTGGTTTGTTTCAAAAAGGTAAGTGAGGGGTCATGAATCGGTATTGCTTTTCTATAAATTACCTTCCTACTGATTCGGACTGTGCCTTGCTGTCAGGGCGGTGTATTACTGCACTGCACTATTTTATTATCAACAATCATCCATTTGATATCGGTGTTTCATTTCCAAATTGGTCCTGCCTATCTCTTGGGGGAGCTATTGATTTCTTTTGCGAAGACAAAGATAAGCTGGCTCGCTTTCAAGATAACGAGTACTTTTCAATGATGGCCGGTCATGATCTTTTCGAAGTTGGTGAGATCTTCTCGGTAGTGTGTGGGGAATATGAAGAGGTTAGGTTTTTTCGAAACCAAGCCGTTGATAAAGTTTTCCCAGGTGCAATGCGGAGGAGGCTGGCACGGGCTAAAAAACGTGCTGAGAAAAGAGGTGAGAAGTTTGACCCCATGAAAGTAAATAACTCAAGGGTTGTTGATAGTTTTCACTCATCTTTCCTCGAAAGTCAAAGTACTGGTCAGCCTTTTATGATTCATATACAGTTGGAAAGAAACGTTTTGCATAACGGTGGAGTAGAAGGAATGTTTAACTCATATGGGCTGGCAACAGGTCATAAGCACAAAGGTACAGTGCCTTTTAGAAGTGTCTCAAAGTTATAATTTAGAAGATGGATAGCCATGTTTGGAGCCATTGTGGAGAAGCATCGGGTTTTTACACTCACTGTCAGAAACCTCTCTCTTTCCAGTTCTAAATCTCATATTTATTTCAATTTCTTACGAGCGTTAAAGCTAAAAGGGTGCTTGACATGGAGGTAAGCTTAAGTCTACAGTTGACCTGTTGTTTAAAGTTTTTATTACATTGTTAACTGCCGGGTAGGCAGCCAAAAATACATAGAGCAGGCGCATGTCCTCGGACAGCCGATGAACTGCCGGATAGGCAGCCAAAAATATCAGTCCGATGCCGATAAAGCCAAGTCGCGTATAACTACCGTATAGGTAGCTTCAGCCCACCATTTTGGTGGGCTTTTCGTAATATTACTGCCTGGCTGTTCGGGCCGTGGGCTTATAGCGTAAATTATGTAGATTTTTTGCTTCCTATGTATGCAGCTTTATCGGTGAAAAAAATCCTAACCCACTGATTCCTCGTTTATGCCCATGCAGCCTTTCGCGTGAAACGACACATGCCCCTGGAAAGATTTTCCATCAACTGAGCCGTGCAGGGTGCTGTGGGCAAGACGGCGGCACTTGCACTTCGGCGTTGAGCTCAGCCGGGAGTGTTCACGCGCCGGTACACGGCTTCGAGCAGGCTGTAGAGACCGAAGCTGAACAGGCCCAGGGCAACGAAGGCCAGCAACCAGCGACCGAAGGCTTGGCTGCGCAACGTGCTGAAGACGTCTGTGAGACCGCCCGCCTCGCCGGGATCCACTTCATAGGCGGCGAGGATGAAGAAGGCGCCGATGAGCAGGAATACCAGCCCGCGTACCACCAGCCCGAAACGACAGACGGGGTAGGCCCAGCGCTGGGTGCGGGATGGCATGTCGAAGTGGCGATGAAACTTCATTTTCCAACCCTTGATGCCATGGGCGATGCCGGCGCCAATGATGGCCAAGCCAACGGCGCCCACCAGCCAGCGTCCGTAGGGTTGCTGCATCAGCCAGCCGGCGAGGCTTTCCGAACCACTACCGGAATCGCCGGAGCCGCCGCCCAGGGTAAAGATCAGGCTGGCAGCAAAGAACGCCAGGAGCAGATGCGTGCTGGCGCTTACCAACAGGCCCGCGCGTATCGCCAAGCCCTGGGCGTCGGTGCCGTGACGATCAGTATCCTTGACGGCCTGGGTGCAGCGCCAGACGGCGTAGCCCACCAGCCCCACGCTGATCGCACCGAGCAGCACGCCGCCCCACGGGGCGGTCATCAGGCGCTCCAGCGCGCCGCGGCTGTCCGTGGTCTCGCCGCCCTGGCCGAGTGCCGCCAGCGCGGCGAGGCCTCCCACCAGCAGATAGACGACGCCGCGAGCCGCATAGCCCCAGCGCGCCAGCAGCGTGAGTGCCTCCCTCCGGTCGGGCGCGGTCGTGCCGTTCATCGCGGGCTCCTCCTGGTTGAGCTTGGCATGTGCAGCGCTTCCTCACCGCAACTCTAGCAGTTCGGTCTGGTTCGAAGTTCCGCCTAGAGGGCAAGCTTGTCGATGAGCTCGCCCAAGGAAAGTCCATCGAAGAGACTTTCAGACAGTAAACCCGGGCGCCTTTTCTCAGGTGCCCGGGCGAAGTGACAGCTCTTGTGTCAAGGGATCAGCCGGTCATCCTGCCGCTGAGACGGTCGCGCAGACGGTCGACCATGCCGACGCCGGGGCCCACGGTCTTGTGGAACAGCTCGGAGTGGGGGGCGCTGGGGTGGGGGCGAGTCGGTGCCAGCTGCTTGGCTTTCTCCACCTTCTTGCCCAACTCGACGAGGTCCTCGCCGGGAATGCGCTGGCGCAGCTTGGGAAACTGGTCGGCTTCCTCGTCCTTGGCGTGGTGGCGCAGCAGTTCGTCCAGCTTGTGCACGCGCTCCATGAATGCCGGCTCGGCGGCGTCGGCGTCTTCCAGCTGCTTCATTACCTGCACGATCACATCGTGTTCCTCCCTGTCGTGCTCGGCTTCCTCCTCGCCGTCGGGGATGCGCTTCTCCATCGCGGGGTAGACGTACATCTCCTCGGCGACGGAATGACGCATCACCTCGGCGATCAGCGTATCGGTCAGATCGCGGCGTTGTCCGGCATCCGGGGACTGCTTGATCTGATCGAGGAGTCCTTCCATCTCGCGATGGTCGAGGGTGAGGATGTCGACGACGTCCTGGGCGGACGTATTGGTGGTCTGCACGGTCATGAGACTCCCTCCATTGAGTCGTTGTGCCCTTTGCTACGGGGCCATCTCAACATAGTCGCAAGCGCTGGCATCAGCCAAACCTGGCGAAGCCTCTCGCTGCCCGCTTATGCTGGGTCAATCCGATCGGAGCGGTGTACTTGCCGGTGCGCCGGCAAACGAGGAGGTAGCCATGCGACTCAGGGTGCTTTCCGACCTGCATCTGGAACATTTCGACGAAGGACGCGAGTTGCCGGACGTGGCGGCGGACGTCGTCATTCTTGCCGGTGACATCCACCGCCATGCGGAGGGCCTGGCCTGGGCCGCCGAACGCTTCGCCGGGGTGCCGATCCTCTACGTGCCGGGCAACCATGAATTCTATGGCAGCTGCATGCCGCTGCTGCGTCAGGCGTTGGCCGCCGAGGCCGAGCGGCTGGGTATTCATCTGCTCGACAATCGTTCGCTCACGCTGGGGGGCGTACGCTTCCACGGCACCACTCTGTGGACCGACTTCGCGCTCTATGCCGATGACCCGGACTTCGACCCGGCGCTGACCGAAGAGAAGGCGCGCTGGTTGATGCCGGACTTCAGTATCATCGAGCAGCCGGAAGGAGAGAGGTTCAGCCCGGCCGAAAGCCAGCGGCTGCATAGCGAAGCATTGGCCTGGCTGGCGGCGGAGCTGGCCAAGCCCTTCGACGGACCTCGGGTGGTGATCAGTCATCACGCCCCCCTGGCCGAGTGTATTCCGCCAAGCTACCGGGGCGATGCGCTGTCGCCGGCCTTCGCCTCGCATCTGCCGGCCATGATGGGGCGCATGGCGCTGTGGATTCACGGTCACGTGCACGAGCCGGTGGATTGCGAAGCCAATGGCACGCGGGTGCTGGCCAATCCGGGGGGGTACCCCGGGGAGTTCGAGCCGCCCCTGTTCGTGCCGGACCTGACCATCGACATCTGAGGAAATCCACCATGATCTCCCACGATTCGCCCTGGTTGGCTTACGAGGGGCTGCCTTCACACCCCGAGTGGCCGCCGGGGCGGTAGACGGCGCAGGCTGCCCGGGGCCATCCTTGGCGCCAGGCAGGCTCGATCAATGGAAGCTGGCGGCATTCAGCCACAGGTGGACGAGGATACTGGCGGCGTAGCCCAGCGCGATCACCGGCGCCCAGCGCAGGTGTCCGGCAAAGGTGTAGTAGCCGCGGGCCTGGCCCATCAAGGCAACCCCGGCGGCGGAGCCGATGGAGAGCAGGCTGCCGCCGACCCCGGCCGTCAGCGTGATCAACAGCCAATGGCCGTGGGACATCTCCGGCTGCATGGTCAGCACGGCGAACATTACCGGAATGTTGTCCACCACCGCGGAAACCAGGCCCAGCGCGATATTGGCCCAAGTGGCATTCCAGCCACTGTAGAGCAGCTCCGAGACCAGGCTCAGGTAGCCGAGGAAGCCCAGGCCGCCGACGCACATCACCACCCCGTAGAAGAACAGCAGGGTGTCCCACTCGGCCCGTGCCACGCGGTTGAACACGTCGAACGGCACCACGCTGCCGAGCTGGGCCAAGCGGCGCTCGTCACCCGCGCGGGTGTAGCGCTCGCGCTTGCGCTCCAGCGAACGGGGCAGGGTACGGCGCAGGTAGTAGCCGAAGAATTGCAGGTAGCCGAGGCCCGTCATCATGCCGAGCACCGGCGGCAGGTGCAGCAGGCTATGGCTGGCCACGGCGGTGGCCACGGTGAGCAGGAACAGGCCGATGATACGCCGCGCGCCGCGCTTGAGGTCGATCTCCTCTTCGTCGCCTTCCGGCCTGCGGTCGCCGACGAACAGGCTCATGGCCACCGCCGGCACCAAGAAGTTGACCAGCGAAGGCACCAGCAGGGCGAAGAACTCATAGAACTGCAGCATGCCGGCCTGCCACACCATCAGCGTGGTGATGTCGCCGAAGGGGCTGAAGGCACCGCCGGCGTTGGCCGCCACCACGATGTTGATGCAGGCCAGGTTGATGAAGCGCCTGTCGCCCTCGGCCACCTTGATCACCACGGCGCACATCAACATGGCGGTGGTCAGGTTGTCGGCCACCGGTGAAATGAAGAAGGCGAGCCCACCGGTGAGCCAGAACAGCTGGCGGTAGCTGAAACCCTTGCGCACCATCCATGAGCGCAGTGCGTCGAAGACTCGTCGCTCCTCCATGGCGTTGATGTAGGTCATCGCCACCAGCAGGAACAGCATCAGTTCGGCGAACTCGAGCAGGGTCTCGCGGAAGGCATGCTCGGCCTCGGCGGGCATGCCCGCCCGGACGTAGACCCAGCCGATCATGAACCAGATCAGGCCGGCCGCGACCAGCACCGGCTTGGACTTGCGCATGTGCAGCTTCTCTTCGGCCATGACCAGCGCATAGGCGAGCACGAACAGCACCACGGCGACGAAGCCGACCAGAGAATTCGTCAATGCGAGCGGTCCGGTGGCGGCATGCGCCAGCGGGCTTGCGAATAGAGCAACAGCGACGAGCAACAGCAGAGCCGGGCCACGGAGAGACCGAGGCCTGGCGGAGGTGGAGCAGCCGAAGGGCATGGGGAAGCGTCCTGAGGAAGGGAGCGGAAGAACTCAGCGCTTATATAACATGCCATGTTGCGTTGCGGTATCGGTGGGAGGGCCGTGGGCCATGCCAGTTTGGCATGAGCGAGCCAGTCGTCCGAGGCGTTCCTGGTCCCAATCGTGAGGGAGGGATGTGCTAGCGTGGAGCCGTGACATCAACGGGCGAAAAACGCTTCGAAGAGTGGAGGTAGCATGCACATTGCCGTGATGACGGTACGGATTTCCCTGCCTGGCTGCGCGTCGTTGAAGGAGAAGCGGCAGCGCATGGGTGGCCTGCACGAGCGCTACGGCCGCAACCCGGCTGTGGCGGTTTGCGAAAGTGGTGAGCACGACCGGCTGGAGGCGAGCGAATGGACCTTCGTGACGGTGGGCAACGAGCGGCCGAAGGTGGAGTCGCTGTGCAGTGAGATCGAGGACAAGCTGCAGCGCACGGTGGACGGACGAGTGATGGAGGTTTTGCGGGAGCTGCTGTAGGCCTGAGCGACGAGGCAGGTTTGTCGGATATGGCATCGGCTAATTTTGCGTTGCATCATGATGCAGCAAAACAGCTCTTAAGTGAGCTTCGGTGGTGCAGAAGGGGCGAGCTGGCGACATATGGCACAAAGCCTGCGTAGCTGTTTTTTTTGCAGGTCTTTGTTTTGTAAGAAATTCTATAATTATTGGCGCAGTAATCGCATTGTGTTGGTTAGCTAACCGATCAACGCTGCAGGAAGGTCGGCTTCACCTTCCTCGGCAACGTCGCCAACGGTTAAGGACCAGGGCGATGTACCGATGTGAGCTGGCGTGCTCCACCTGACCCCCTTCGGGGGGTCTTTTTTGTCTGGCCAGGGTGAGCGTTCGCCACCCCCGTCGCAACTCGACCTTGGTCGCGTGTGGAACGTCGCGCACGGAAAAAGCTGCCAGGGCGTACCCTGACAGCCTTGTGAGGTGAAACTACCGTAGGGAGTGGTTTCAACCGTTCCTCGAAGCTTCCTGCTTCATGGCTCGATCCGTGAGGTGGAACGGAAGAGGGCGCTTAGCGGCCCTGGTTCTTGCCTCCCTTGCGGCCGGCTTCCGAGGCCTTCTGCGGGTCGTTGGCAAAGTTGCCGCCGCTGTGCTGGCCGCCCTTCTGGCCGGCCTCCGAGGCCTTCTGCGGGTCGTTGGCAAAATTGCCACCGCTGTGCTGGCCGCCTTTCTGGCCGGCTTCTGAGGCGCGCTGCGGGTCGTTGGCGAAGTTGCCACCGCTTTCGTGTCCGCCTTTCTGGCCGGCTTCGGAGGCGCGCTGCGGGTCGTTGGCGAAGTTGCCACTGCTCTGCTGGCCGCCCTTGTGGCCGGCTTCGGCAGCGCGCTGCGGATCATTGGCGAAATTTCCACCGCTTTCATGGCCGCCTTTCTGGCCGGCCTCTGACGCCTTCTGCGGATCGTTGGCAAAGTTGCCACCGCTTTGCTGGCCGCCCTTTTGGCCAGCTTGAGAAGCTTTCTGCGGATCGTTGGCAAAGTTGCCCGGATTCTGGTTGCGCTGTGCCATGTCAGATCTCCTTCCTAGTTTGCCTGTCGAGTCACAAGCGAGATCGTACGTCCATTTACCGGCTTTCCGGCACTGCTGGCGTCTGCCATCACGCATAAACGTAGGAATCGGCAACCGGCTTATCAACCTGTCTCGGGTTTCCTAATGAAAAGAAAAGTTGGCATTCCAAACGAAAGTTTGCCCACAACGGCAAGAACGCCGATTCGCCGCGATATTGATGACGCATACGGGGAGTCGGCTCGGTGAAATCCGTTGGATGAACTAGGGTATCGGGAGGAATCCATTCGCTAGGCAAAAGGATGCGCCATGTCGACTTTCATCGCACTCAGCGGTTTTCTTCTGCTGGGTCTGGTGTGCTACGACGCCGTCCAGACGACGCTTTCCGCAGCCAGGTCGGGGCCCATCACACGGCTTCTCGGTCGGTTCGCCTGGTATACGGCCCTGTGGTTCTACCGGCGCTTCTCCCGGCATGGGCTGCTTCGGGCCGTTGGTCCCTGGGTCACCGTCAGCCTGATGCTGGTATGGGTCGGTCTGATCTGGCTGGGGTGGTGGCTGGTCTTCAACAGTCATCCCACGGCTGTGTTTCATCCAGACTCCGGCACCTACGCCAACCCCGTGGAGCGACTCTATTACGTCGGCTATACCATCACTACGCTGGGGTACGGTGACTTCGTGGCCGGTGGTGCCAAGTGGCAACTGCTGTCCGTGGTCGCGGCAGCGAACGGCTTTTTTCTGCTGACGCTTGCCGTGACGTATATCCTCTCGGTCATGTCTGCAGTGGTTCAGAAGCGCCAACTGGCGCTCTCGATCCACTCCCTGGGCGCTACGCCGGCGGACATCGTGGGCCAATGGGGCGAGGAGGGCGATTTCAGCGTGCTGGCCAGTCAGACCGACGCATTGAAATCGACGATCATCAGCGTCGGGCAGCAGCACCTCGCCTACCCCATCCTGCATTACTACCACCAGGGTCACGCCGAGCGAGCCCTGCCGGTCGCGCTGTTCCGGCTCTACCAGGCCCTTGTCATCGTCTGTCACGGCAGCACGTCGCTTGCCCCCTCGGTGCGCCTCCAACTGCAAGCGACCCTCCATGCACTGGAGGACTTCCTGTCGGTGTTGAGCCAGGACTTCGTGCGACCCGCTCGGCACGTGCCCGAGATCGATGCCGCCTGGCTGCCCGCCGCAGCCGGCCTCGACAGATCGCCCGAGGCGCTCTGTCGCTATCTGGAAACGCTGGAGATTCAGCGCCTATGGCTGGCCTATGTCCACAAGGACGGGTGGGACTGGCGAACGCTGTGGGTGAATGAGTTGACCTAAGTCAACAAGATGAGCATCGCTTTCATGAAAAGGTATCAAGGCCTCTGGTGCGACCGGCGGCTGTGCGGCTTCATTGGCTTGCGGAAACGACGCTGGACCATCCGCATCGACCACCCACAGCCGAAATGGCCAGATCATGAAAACGTACGCAAACAAGGAAGCCCGGTTCGCCGGTCTCAAGCGGTTGCCGGAGCTCAATCTGCAGAACAAGATACTATTGCTCGTCCTGGTACCGCTTATCATATCCTCCTCCAGCCTGCTGGTGCTCGAGGGACTGGAGCGCATCGAGACCAATCGCTCCCAGCTCGAGCGGCAGCGCGAGCTGATGATCGAGTCTCGCCGCATGGGAGTCGAGAGGATCGTCGAGATGGCCCGGACCCTGGTCCGCAACATGGCGGCCGGTGGCGGCGACCCGGCCGTGGCGCAACACGAGGCCAAGGCCCTGCTGCGCGACCTGCGCTTCGATGATGACAACTACCTCTTCGTGTTTGATGACCAGGGCACCATGCTCGTGCAGCCGGCGATACCCGAACAGGAGGGGCGCAATCTGCTCGATCTCGAGGATGCCAACGGCAAGCCGCTCATCCGCGACATGATCGAGATCGCCCGCCAGGGCGGCGGGGGTTATGCATATGAGTGGCTCAACCCCGCCACCGGCCGGGAGGAGTCGAAGTATTCCCATGCCGCGGCGATCCCCGAGTGGAACTGGATCATTGGCGCCGGCGTGTACGCCAACGAGGTGGACGCCGCCATGCTCGGCATCGAGGCGGCAGCCCGTGAGCAGTTGTTCGAAACCTTGGTGCGACTCTGGCTCGTTGCCTCGGCCATCAACCTGGCCATTACCTTTCTGGCCATCTGGGTCACCCGCCGCACGGTGCGCCAGATCCGCCGTACCGCCAGCGATATGCACGAGATTGCCCAAGCGGTGGCCCAGGGGCACGGTGACCTGACCCGGCGCCTGACCGTGACCAGCCGCGACGAGATCGGCGAGCTGGCAAGCCAGTTCAACGGCTTCCTGTCGCGCATACAGGCTACCCTGCGCGACGTCCGCGGAAGCGCCAATCGGGTCTATGACGTGGCGCAGACCATCGCCCGCGACAGCGAGGAACTCGCTTCGCGTACCGACCAGGCCGCAGCCAACCTGCAGCAGACGTCGTCGGCCATGGAGCAGATCACCTCCACGGTGCAGAACAACGCCGACCATGCCCAGCAGGCCGATGGCCTGGTCCGCGGCAGCGCCGAGGTGGCGCGCCGGGGCAGGGAGTCGATGGCGCGGGTGGAGTCGACCATGGGCGACATCAGCGACGCTGCGACGAAGATCGGGGAGATCGTCTCGCTGATCGACGGTATCGCCTTCCAGACCAACATCCTGGCGCTGAATGCCTCGGTCGAGGCGGCCAGGGCCGGCGAGCACGGCCGCGGCTTTGCCGTGGTGGCACAGGAGGTGCGCTCCCTGGCACAGCGCTCGGCCGATGCCGCGCGCGAGATCAAGGCGCTGATCGACGACTCGGTGAACCGCACCCAGCACGGGGCCGGAATCGTGCACCAGGCGGGCGAGACCATGCAGGAAATCTTTGCCAGTATCAGCCGGATCAGCGAGGTGATTGCCGAGATCAGCGCCGGTTCGCGCGAGCAGAGCGCGGGCATCCATGAGGTCAACACGGCGGTCAACCAGATGGATGCCATGACCCAGCAGAACGCGGTGATGGTGGAGCACAGCAGCGAGACGGCCGCGGCGATGCGGACCCAGGCGGAGCGCCTGTCCCGCCTGATCAACGCCTTCGTGCTTGGCGACGAGGGGAAAGTGCCGCAGGACTCGGGTAACGGCGATGCGCCGCTACCGGCGTCCGTACCCAGGGCGCTTGTGCGGCGAGAGGCACGCGCGGCCGAAACCGAATGGGAGGCCTGGTAGCGTCCGTTCGAAGCTTGCCCCGAGAGGGTCGAAGCGCGACGATAGAGCGACATTCCGCTGGCGGAGAGCGAGCTTTGGCTGAGGCAACGGCGTCTGGGCAGGCGATCCCGGTAGGCATCAGTGCCTGCCTGATGGGCGAGCAGGTGCGCTATAACGGCGGGCACAAGCGTTCTCGCTACTGCCTGGAAGTGCTCCAGGAGTGCTTCGCCTTCGAGCCGTTCTGCCCCGAACTCGAGGCCGGCCTCGGCGTGCCGCGGGAGCCGATTCGCCTGGTCGGCGCGCCCGGCGAGCCGCCGAGGGTAGTGGGCACCGACGACCCCTCCCGCGACGTCACCGAGCGATTGCGCGAGGTCGGCGAGGCGTTCGTCGCCCGACACCGGCACCTGCGTGGCTTCATCCTGATGAAGGGTTCGCCGAGCTGCGGGCTCGAGCGGGTCAAGGTCTATCACGAGAACGGCATGCCCAGCCACGCCGACTCCGGCCTGTTCGTGCGCGTGCTGCGCGAAGGCTTCCCCGAGCTGCCGCTGGAGGAGGAGGCGCGCATGAACGATGCCGTGCTGCGCGAGAACTTCATCACCCGGGTGTTCGCCTTCGACGACTGGAAGCGCCACGTCGAAGCGGCGAGCGAGTACCACGCCCTGATCCAGTTCCACAGCCGCCAGAAATACCTGCTGATGGCACACCACGTGGAAGCCTACCGCGAGCTGGGCCGCTACCTGGGTAGCGAGGGGCATGCCCTGCCACTGGAGGAGGTCAAGCGCTCTTACCTGCAACGCTTCATGGCGGCACTGTCGCGACCGGCCACGCGCAAGACCCACACCAACGCGCTGATGCACGTGCTCGGCTATCTGAAGCAGGCGGTGGACAGCGAGGTCAAGCAGGACCTGCTGCAGGCGGTGGAGGAGTATCGCCTGGGCCACGTGCATCTCGCCGTGCCGGTGCGCCTGCTCAACCACTACGTGAAGCGCCACGGCTCGGCGTACATCCGCCAGCAGACCTATCTCGATCCCCACCCCTACGAGCTGGGCTTGCGCAACGCCATCTGAAACGCCATCTGAACAGGGCCAATCGCCCTCCTTCTCATGCCTCAGCCCGGTGGCGCCCGAACTGCAGCTCCGCCAGGTGGCGATAGAGCGGGCTCTGCTCGAGCAGTTCGGCGTGGCGGCCGGCGGCGACGAGTCGTCCTTCGTCGAACACCAGCAGGCGGTCGGCGGCGGTCACCGTGGCCAGCCGGTGGGCGATCACCAGGCTGGTGCGACCGGCCATCAGCCTGTCCAGCGCCTGCTGGACCAGGCGTTCGCTCTCGGCGTCCAGTGCGCTGGTCGCTTCGTCGAGCAGCAGCACGCGGGGATCCTTGAGCAGCGCGCGGGCGATTGCCAGGCGCTGGCGCTGGCCGCCGGAGAGCTGCACGCCGCCCGGGCCGAGCTGAGTATCGAAGCCGTGGGGCAGGGCCTCGACGAAGCCCAGGGCGTTGGCATCGCGGGCGGCGGCGCGAAGCTCGTCAAGACTGGCGTCGGGCTTGCCGTAGCGCAGGTTGTCGGCCACCGAGCCGGTGAACAGCACCGGCTCCTGGGCGACCAGGCCCATGGCGGCGCGCAGTTCGAGTGGGTCCAGCGCGCGCAGGTCGACCCCGTCGAGGGTCACGCGGCCCCGGTCGGGGTCGTGGAAGCGCAGCAGTAGCCCGAGCAGCGTACTCTTGCCGGCCCCGGAAGGCCCCACCAGGGCGATACGCTCGCCGGGTCGAATCCACAAGTCGAGCGAATCGAGCGCCGGTAGCGTGCGGCCCGGGTAGGCAAAGCTCACCTTCTCCAGGCGGATCTCGCCGCGCAGCGGCTGGGACAGGGGCGTCGGCTGCGCCGGTGGGCGGATGCCCGGCTCGGCGTCGAGCAGTTCGAGCAGCCGTTCGGCGGCGCCGGCGGCCCGCTGCACGTCGCCGGCAACCTCGGCCAGGGTGGCCACCGCCCCGGCGGCCAGCACGGCATAGAAGACGAAGGCGGAAAGCTCGCCCGCGCTCATCTCGCCGGCCAGCACCGCCTGGCCGCCTTGCCACAGCATCAGGCCCACCGCGGCGAATACCGCCAGCATGGCCGCTCCGGTCAGCCAGGCGCGCTGGCGGGTGCGCACCACGGCGGTGGCGAAGGCCTGCTCGACGCGCTCGCCGTAGGCGTGGCGGTCGATGTCTTCGTGAGTAAAGGCCTGCACGGTGCGGATGCCGTCGAGGGTTTCGCTGGCGTAGCGGCCAAGCTCGGCCACCCGGTCCTGGCTGTAGCGCGAGAGACGGCGCACGCGGCGACCGAACCACAGGATCGGCAGCACCGTGGCAGGGATGCCGATCAGCACCAGCGCCGAGAGCCAGGGCTGGGTGACCAGCATCAGCGCCACCGCGCCCAGCAGCATCACCAGGTTGCGCAGTGCCAGCGAGATCGACGAGCCGAACAGGGTTTGCAGCACGCTGGTGTCGGTGGTCAGCCGCGAGGCGATCTCGGCCGGGCCGCGGTCGCGATGGGCCGCGCTCTCGAAGAAGGCCGGCTCGAGGTCGAGCAGGTGGTCGTAGACCTGTCGGCGCAGGTCGGCGGCCAGCCGCTCGCCGATCCAGCTCACCTGGTAGTAGCGCAGTGCGGAGGCCCCGGCCAGTACGCTGACCACGCCGAGCATGGCGGCCAGTGTCTGGTTGAGGCGGGTGCTGTCCTCGGCGAGGAAGCCCTGGTCGATTACCAGGCGCAGCCCCTGGCCGAGCATCAGCACGCTGGCGGAGGCCAGCAACAGCGCCAGGGCGGCGATGGCCAGCCGGGCGCGATAGGGCCCCAACAGCGCCATCAGGCGCAGCAGGAGGCGGGGATCGGGGCGAGAAGTCATGGCGGGGGCGTCGCTCGTGGCAGGCATGCAGACACGATACCAGCGGCCCGGGATCGCCAAAAGCGACGAGGCGCCCAGCGGCGTCTCGTCGCAAGGTGAGACCGGCGTACCTTGCCGTGACGCTCAGGCCAGCAGCCGGCTCCAACTGCCATACTCGCCGCGGATCGCTCCCCGCCGCAGGCTCAGTGCGATCACCGCCGCGCCGCAGGCCAGGCTGTTGACGGTGGATGGCAGGTCGGCGCCATGCAAAAAGGGCACGAAGAACAGCAGGATCCCCAGCGGGATCAGCAGCCAGCGCACGGGGCGGGCCGATTCGGCCATGGCGACCACGCCTACGGTGATGATCAGCGCACCGACCAGGTGATCCCAGTTGGCCAGGGTGCCTTCGGCGCCGAAGGTCAGCCGCGTGAACATCAGCCAGGCGCCGATCAGGATAGACAGAGCCAGGTTCCAGGGCAGGTTCACGCCGGTGGAGAGCGCGTCGCCGAGAATGGCGGCGGGCTTGCGCTGGAAGTTCTCGTCCACCGATTCGTTGGGCCCTTCGTCGGTGTCGCCGGTGAAGAAGATCTTGAGCACCGGAGCCCCGGCCTTGTGGCGCCGCTTGAGGAACTCGCCGGTGGCGACGAATTCGTTGAAGGCGTAGGCGATCTGCAGCAGCATGGCGCCGGCCTGGATCAGGCACAGGGTGCACCAGGTGCCGATCAGGATCGGCTGGATGATGATGAAGGTCACCGAGACCACGCCCAGCGGCACGATCAGTACGCCGAACGAGGCGACGATCCAGGGCATGGTGCGCCAGCGGTTGGCCGCACCGATGAAGCCGAGCAGGATTTCCAGCATGTAGACGATGCCGCCCAGGCCGGCATCGGGTACCGGCCACGCCTCGGAGGCCTCGGAGGTGATGATGTCCTCGGTGCCGTTGAGCCCACTGCGGGTGCCGTCGAAGAAGGGGTCCCATACGGCATCGATGTGGCCGAGCTGGTAGGCGGCGAGGTAGCGCGAGACGAAGAAGCCGACGAAGGCCAGCACGATGATCGGCATGCGCTGGAGCCAGCTCGAGGGGTTGTTGTTCCAGCCGGGCGGCGTGGTGGGGCCGGTCATCGCCGCGGCGGGCGATATTCCCGGCGCCGGTCGCACCAGGGCGGCGAAGCCGATGGCCAGGGTACCGACCAGGGTGCCGTTGAGATAAGCCGCGGCACTCTCGCTCCAGAACACCAGCGGCGCGAACAGCACCCACAGGCCGATGGCGGCGGCTGCCCAGCGCGCCCAGCTCAGCTTCAACGACAGCGAGAGCGCGCCGAACAGCGCCAGCAGCAGCCCCGCGGCCATGTCGCTCACGGCCATGCCGCCGCCGTAGCCTAGCGTGGCGGGGGAGACCACCAGCCAGGCGCCCAGGGCGATGTTGAAGAAGTGCGCCCACAGGAAGCGATAGTGCTCGCGCCGGGCATGGGTCTGATACTCCTCGAGTACCCGCTCGGGATTGGCGCCCTTCTCCTCGGCCTCCTCGACCCAGTCGGGCGGGGTGATGCCGTTGGCCTGGTACCAGCCGTGGGGATCGGCGAGCAGGTGGTCGACCATGGCCTCGAGAGTGTCGTAGAGCTGATGGCGAGGTTCCCAGCCGAGTTGCTCCCGGGCGCGGCGAATGTCCAGCTCGTAGTGGTCGTCGGCCATGTCGATCATGAACGGCCGGATGAAGGGCTTCTCGCCCTTGTCGAAGTCGTCCGGCACCAGCGGCTCGCTCTTCTCCTCCAGCAGCGCGCCGGTCTTGGCCAGCGGCTTCGGCATCACCACGGTCTTCCACTTCTTCTTGCCGTGGATGAGCTCGCCGAGCCGGTTCTGCAGCGCCTCGTAGCTGACGGCGTGCTCCTCGCCGATGAGGATCTCGTTGCGCTCGGGCAGTTCGCGGCGGCGGTCGATGGTGCGGCGGAAGGCATCGATCATGTCTTCCTTGTGCACGCAGGCCTGGCCGGCATTGGTATTGCCCGAATAGAAGTGGCTCTTGAAGGTGTGCTCGTAGATGCGCGCGATCTGGTGTGACAGCGTGGGCACGCTGGTCTTCTCGTCGTACATGCCGGCGAGCCGCAGCAGGGTGTAGGGCATGCGGGCATGTCGGCGAATCACTTCCTCGGTGCGCGCCTTGGACTGCGGGTAGGGCCAGGTGGGGCCGATCGGCGTCTCTTCGTTGACACGGTGACCCGGTACCTGCGGTTCGTGAACCAGCATGGTGCTGGAGTAGACGAAGCGCTCGACGTTCATGCCTTCGAGCGCCTCCAGCAGGTTCCTGGTGCCCTGTTCGTTGACCTTCTCGTAGAGCGGCGACGCCTCGCCGGTGAAGTCGAAGTAGGCGGCCAGATGCACCACCGCGGCGATGTCGCGGCCGTGTCGCTCGGCGATCTTGTCCATCGCCTTGCGGATGGATTCGAGCTCGGTCAGGTCGAATTCGTAGCTTTCGTCCGCCTCTTCCGCTTCGTTACGGTCCAGGGCGATGATCCGATAGTCGTTCTTGAGGCTTTGGGTCAGGGCCGTTCCCACGCCCCCCGAAGCCCCCGTGATCACCACCAGCGGTTTCTCCTGGGTTGCCACTTCCTTGTCCTGCATGGCCAGGGTTCCCTCCTCGCTGCTGCGTTGAAGTGCCTTCGCGCTGCTGCACACTCAAGCTAGTCGGCTTTGCACTCGAACGGCAAACTCGACCTGTTTCTTGGCACAGGCTGCATTGGCTATGCTGCTGAGGTATTGGCGCTCATGCCAAACCGTTTGGAAAGGAAAGGGAGCTTCTCGTTCATGAAGAGTGTCGTTGCCATTCGCCACGTGGCTTTCGAGGATCTGGGTATCTTCGAGCCGATCCTGGAGGAATTCGGCTATCGGGTTCGCTACCTCGATCCGGGGCTGCTGGGGCCGGATGCCCTCGAGGCGCTGGACGTCGACAGCCCCGAGCTGATGGTGGTGCTCGGCGCTCCCCTCGGGGCCAACGACGATGCGCTCTATCCCTTCCTCACTGCGGAGCTGGACGCCATCCGTCATCGCCTCGACTCGGGGCGCCCGCTGCTTGGCATCTGCCTCGGGGCGCAGCTGATCGCCCGGGCGCTGGGCGGCAGAGTATTTCCCATGGCGCAGAAAGAGATCGGCTTCGCCGATGTCTCGCTGACCCGCGACGGTCAGGAAGGGCCGCTGCGCCACCTCGGCAACCCGGACGTGGTGCTGCACTGGCACGGCGACATGTTCGAGACGCCGCCCGGCGCCACCCGCCTGGCGTACAGCCATGCCTGCTCTCACCAGGCCTTCGCCGTGGGCGAGCAGGTGCTTGGCCTGCAGTTCCACCTCGAGGTGGACCCCGCCAGGATCGAGCCGTGGCTGATCGGTCACGCCGCCGAGCTGGCAGCGGCGCAGATCGATCCGGTAGCGCTGCGCGAGCAGGCCGAGCGCTACGGTCCCGGGCTCAAGCAGCGCGGGCAGCAGGTGCTGCGCGAGTGGCTGGCGACGACGGAAGCGGCCCACGGCATCGAGTAGCGACCGCGCCGGTGACAGGGAGCGCCGGGGTCAGCCCTGGCGTTTCTTCAGCTGCTCCTTCAACTGCTTGGGTAGCTGCTTGATGACCAGGCGGTCCTGGCTTTCGTCGTACTCGATGCTGGAGCCGAGCAGGTGTGAGTCGAAGCTGATCGACATGCCGCCGGCGCGCCCGGTGAAGCGGCGAAACTGCCGCAGGGTGCGCTTGTCGGGTGGGATCTCGGGGGAGAGGCCATAGTCGGCGTTGCGGATGTGGTCGTAGAAGGCCTTGGGCTGCTGCTCGTCGAGTAGCTCGGAGAGTTCCTCCAGGGTGATCGGCTCGCCGCGGCCCGCCTGCTCGTTGGCGTAGTCGATCAGCGCCTCGGTCTTCTCCCGGCTTTGCTCCTCGGGCATGTCCTCCCGCTCCACGTAGTCGCTGAAGGCCTTGAGCAGCGTGCGTGTCTCGCCGGTGGCGTCGATGCCCTCGGTGGCGCCGAGCACGCCGGCCAGGTCCTCGGAGAGCTTCTTGCCGCCGCGGTCGTGAATCCACGAGAGGTAATGGCGGGATGCGGCACCCTCGCGCCACTGGGTCAGGTTGATGCGCAGGCCCAGGCTCATGCGCGCCAGGTTGAGCTGGGTGGCGGGTACGACCTGCAGCGAGTCGCCGACGCCGAACCCCTCGCGCTGGTGCAGCAGCGCCAGGGCGAGATAGTGCGTCTCGCCCTGATGGTAATCGACGCACAGCAGGTGGCCCGAGACCGAGAGGTGGGCGTCGACCACAGGCAGCAGCCGCTCGGCGGCCCCGCGGGTGAAGGCGGCGAAATCGTGCTTGCCGTCGAGATAATCGGCCAGGACGGGGACGAACCCGGCGGCCGACTCGGCCTGGTCGTCGCTTGCGGTCACGAAGTGTCCCCAGGCCTTGGTCTTGGCGTGGTAGGCGTCGTGAAAGCGGGCGAGCAGCTCCTCCAGCAGTGCCGAAGGTGCCAGCTCCGCGGTGGCGGGGCTCAGGCGGGCGGGCTGGTCGCTTCCGGCCTTGTCGACGGCGTGGACGATGCAGTGCTGTATCGGCATGACCTGGGAATCCTGCGAAGCGAAGGGAGGCTGCGAGAGGGCACGAAGGGTGGTGCCGGCAAGCTGAAGAGCGAATCATACCGGGCTCATGGGCCAGTTCAACCCGCGCCGGTTGGCTTCAGACCCGGGCGACGATCGAGGAAGGGGCTTCGCCCGCCACCACCACGCAGTTGCGCCCGCGGGCCTTGCCCGCGTAGAGCGCGTCATCGGCGCGTTGCAGTGCCTGCTCGAGCCGCGCCTCACCGGGTTCGACCTGGCTGATGCCCACCGTCACGGAGAGATGCTGGTCCTCATCGAGCATGGGCAGGCGCAGCGAGGTCACCTTGTGGCGCAGGCGCTCGGCGATGAAGCTGGCGGTTTCGAGATCGGCCTGGGGCAGGGCGATGACGAACTCCTCGCCGCCGTAGCGGCCGATGATGTCCGTCTCGCGCAGCATCGAGGCGCAGCACGAGGCGACGGTGGTCAGGACCAGGTCGCCGACGGCATGGCCGTGATGGTCGTTGAGCGTCTTGAACAGGTCGATATCGACCATGCAGATCGTCAGCGGCGTACCGTCGCGTTGTGCCCGGCGGAATTCGCGTTCGGCCAGCTCGAAGAAATGTCGGCGGTTGGCAATGCCGGTCAGTGGATCGGTGCTGGCCATGTGGCGCAGCTGGGCCTCGAGCAGCTGACGCTCCTCGATCTCCTTCTGCAGCTTGCGGTTGATCTCGCGCTCCGCCACCAGCAGGGCGAACTGCTTGCGCTGCAGCCGATTGAGGCGGCTGTAGGTCAGCCAGCCCATCAGGTTGGCGAAGGCGAGAATCAGAAGGCTGCTGATCAACATGCCGGGCGCGAGCGGCTTCCACAGCGCCACCACCAGCACGAACCCACCCGCCAGGTAGCCGTTCCAGGCCAGTATCCATGGCAGGCGGTTGGGCACCAGCAGATAGATGGCCAGGCTCGATATCGCCACGCTCGAGATGTGCAGGCCCACGCTGCCTGGGTGCAGCAGGATCGATACCAGCAAACCGCTGATCGCAATGCAATAGACCAGATTGAGCGGCCGGGGGCGATGGGCCTGCGCCGAATGGCGGCCGATCAGGCGTGCCAGCGCCAGGCAGCTGGAGGCCACCACGAAGCGGACCAACAGCAGGGCCAGCAGGGCGAGACTGGCACCGAGCAGGATATAGTCCGCTGCACCGAACAGCAGGAAGGTGCCGGCAATGATCCATAGCGCGTAACGTAGCTGCTGTGCGTCCTGCAGCTGCATGGTGCGTCGATACAGGGCTTCCAGCGCCGAGTCCTGGAACTCGTCGCGCCAGTCGAGCGAAGCCCCCTCCCCAGCCTCGTTCTTGCCAGCAGTCATGTAGTGTTCCCTTGAAAGGAGGCGCCCGGCTACGTGACGTCCTCCTGCGAAGCCTTGTGGTTATCCTTGCCCGTGATGCTCAGCGATTTGTATTACTTTTTGTTACGTGAAGACAGCTACTGAAGAATGGTCAATAACTTCGCCATGTGCCAGCCGCGACTATGCCCAAACGCCGCGGCGGGGAAAATCGAACGCGGGGTCAGGGCTTGAGGCGATAGCCGGTACGGAAGATCCAGTTGACCACGGCCAGGGCCACGCCGAGGAACAGCGTGATGATGGCCAGGCTGGCCCAGATGCTGACGTCGCCCGAGCCGTAGAAGCTCCAGCGGAACCCGCTGACCAGGTAAACCACCGGGTTGAGCAGCGTCACGGCCTGCCAGAAGGACGGCAGCATGTCGATGGAGTAGAAGGTGCCGCCGAGGAAGGTCAGCGGTGTGACGATCAGCAGCGGTACCAGCTGGAGCTTCTCGAAGCCGTCGGCCCAGATGCCGATGATGAAGCCGAGCAGGCTGAAGGTCAGCGCGGTGAGGATCAGGAACAGCAGCATCACCAGCGGATACTGGATCGTGAAGGGCACGAACAGGCGCGCCGTGCCGAGCACGATCAAGCCCAGGATCACCGACTTCGTGGCTGCCGCGCCGACATAGCCGAGCACGACCTCGAAGTAGGAGATCGGCGCCGAGAGGATCTCGTAGATGGTGCCCGAGAAGCGTGGGAAGAAGATGCCGAACGAGGCGGTCGAGACGCTCTGGGTCAGCAGCATCAGCATGATCAGCCCGGGCACGATGAAGGCGCCGTAGCTCACGCCGTCCACCTCGCTGATGCGCGAGCCGATGGCGGCGCCGAACACCACGAAGTAGAGCGAGGTGGATACCACCGGCGAAACGATGCTCTGCAGCACGGTGCGCAGGCTGCGGGCCATCTCGGCCAGGTAGATGGTCTTCACCGATTGCAGGTTCATGCGCTCTCCCGTACCAGGTTGACGAAGATCTCCTCGAGCGAGCTCTGCCGCGTATGCAGGTCCTTGACGCGCACGCCGGTGGCCTCGAGGTCGGCCAGCAGCCCGGCGATGCCGGTGCCTTCGTCCTGGCGGGTGGCGTCGTAGGTGTAGACCAGCGCATGGCCCTCGTCGGCCAGCACGAGATCGTGGCCGGCGAGGGCGGCGGGCACGGCTTCCAGCGGCACGGCGAGGTGCAGCGTCAGCTCCTTGCGCCCCAGCTGGCGCATCAGCGTCGCCTTCTCTTCCACCAGCACCAGCTCGCCGCGGCGGATCACGCCGATGCGGTCGGCCATCTCCTCGGCTTCCTCGATGTAGTGGGTGGTGAGGATGATGGTCACGCCCTGGTCGCGCAGCCCGCGCACCACTTCCCACATCTCGCGGCGCAGCTCCACGTCGACGCCGGCGGTGGGCTCGTCGAGGAACAGCACCAGCGGCCGGTGCGACAGCGCCTTGGCGATCAGCACCCGGCGCTTCATGCCGCCGGAGAGTTCCAGCAGGCGGTTGTCGCGCTTGTCCCACAGGGTCAGGGCGCGCAGCACGTTCTCGATGTGGCCCGGGTCCTTGGGCTTGCCGAACAGCCCGCGGCTGAAGCTGACCGTATCCCACACCGTGGTGAAGGCCTCGTTGGTCAGCTCCTGGGGCACCAGGCCGATGCGCTCGCGCGCCTCGCGATACTGCATCACGTTATCGAAGCCGTCGACCTTGACGCTGCCGCTGCTGGCATTGACCAGCCCGCAGATCACGCTGATCAGGGTGGTCTTGCCGGCGCCGTTGGGGCCGAGCAGGGCGAAGATCTCGCCACGGCGGATGGTCAGGTCGACTTCCTTCAAGGCCTGGAAACCGTCGCGGTAGGTTTTCGAGAGCTTTTCGACCCGGATCATCGGCGTCCCGGCGTCGGCGTTGCCGCCGGCGGAACTGCCCTGTTCCGGCAGCGTGGTCGGGTTGGCTGAAAGGGTCATGCGGCGTCCCTGTTGGCAAAAGAGCGAATCGACATGCCCTATCCTAGCGCGTGGCAGCCCCCGGCGCAGAACTCATGAGGCTCATGACGAAGCGCCCGGTGGGGGCGCTGTCCAGGCTCAGCCATTCAGCAGGCCCGCCATGTTCAACAGGTAGAGCACCGCAAAGCCGAGATAGAACAGGCCGGCAACCGTCATCGTGGCGGTGGCCGCCATGCCCGGCCGCAGCTGCCTGGGCAGGCGGGTGCGGTTGACGTAGAGCGCCGCCAGGGCAATGAAGGGCGTATGGGCTGCCGCAATGATGCCTGAAACCGACATCACCTGCACCGGATCGGAGAACGCCAACAGAATGAGCAGCGGCACGATGCCGGTCACGCCGACGATGTAGAGCCGCTTGAGCCAGCGCCGCTCGAACATGGGCCAGGGCAGGCGCCGGTCGAGGGCATTCAGGCCCTTCAGCAGCAGGCCCGGTTCATCGGACTCACGGCGGGCCCGGGTCACGATCAGGGTCATGTCGGCGAAGCTGCGACCCCAGCCGTCCTGGTTGGCCAGCACGCTGCCGCCCAGGGCGATGACGATGGCGGCGAGCAGCACGTAGCGGCCGAGCTCGCCCCACACCTCCGAGAAGATGCTGGTCAGGTCCACCGCGACCTCCGGCCCCTCGGGCATGATGCCCTCAGGGGCCAGTAGTTCGGCGCCGAGCACGAGGAACGAGAAGATCACCACCAGCCCGCCGACCACGCCGAGGGCCGCGGTCACGGTCATGGTGCGAATCCAGCCGCGGGCATGGGCGACCCGCACTTCATGCGGCTTGGGGCCTGTCCTGTCCAGCTCCTCGCGCGAGTCGTCGGGCTGCTCGTCGTCGGGCTCGCGGCTCTGCAGGCCGCCGCCGAAGCCGCGGGTGGCGGTCCAATAGCCGAACCAGACGATGCCCATGGAGCCGGCGAGAATGGTGCCCACCCAGGGCAGAATCACGTAGAGGTCGGGATTCTCCGGCCAGCCGGGGGTGAGACCCTCGGCGAGCGGCGCCACCCCGGGGAAGACGATGGCCGCCGTGACGATGGCCATCACCATCAGCGCCAGGGCCATCACGCGGCTGAAGGTCTCGATCAGCGAGTAGCGCCCGGTGGCGGTGAACAGGGTGGAAGCCACCACCATGGCCATGGCATAGAGCGTGTTGGCGCCGGGCAGGGTTTCGCCGAGGGCACTGCCGACGACGGCGGCGAGTCCGGCGATGCCGATCGACGCCGCCAGCAATTGCGGCACGAAGATCACCCACACGGCCCAGTTCCTCGGCCCGCTCAGGGTGTGCATGCCCTCCAGCATGGTCCGGCCGGTGACGATGGAGTAGCGCGCCATCTCGCGGATCATGACCCACATGAACAGCACCACCACGAGCAGTATCCAGAGCAGCTGATACTCGTAGGCGGAGGCCACGCGAGGGGTGAAGAGGATCGAACCGGTCCCCACGGCGGAGAGCATCCACAGCAGACCGGGACCATACCACTTGAGGCGCTTTCTGCCTTGCGGCGGGTCGGGGACCCGCTCGCGAAAATGAGCGTCCTGCTCCTGTTGCTTCCCTGTCACACTCGTCTCCTTGCTGCCTGCATGGATGATTCAAGGTAGCAGGCCAGGCTTCCGCAAGGTCAAGGAAGGGACACACAGCCAGAACGACGAAGCCGCCATGGCGAGGCATGGCGGCTCGGGCGGGTTTGGCCGGGCTCAGCGAGCCGGCCGGGCCGGGATCAGCTGCGGCTGGTGATCTCCAGCAGATGATAGCCGAACTGGGTCTTCACCGGACCGTGCACCTTGTTCAGCTCGCCGGAGAACACCACTTCGTCGAACTCGCGCACCATCTGGCCCGGGCCGAAGCTGCCCAGGTCGCCACCCTGGCGGCCCGAAGGGCAGGTGGAGTGTTCGCGCGCCACGTCGGCGAAGTCGCGGCCGCCCTCGATCTCGGCCTTGAGGGCCTCGCACTTCGCTTCATCGTTTACCAGAATATGCCGTGCCGTTGCCCTGGCCATGCCGTGCTCCCGTGAGGTGGATTGGTGTCAGTGCGGCGAGCATAGCACGACAGCCGCGCCTGGCGAACTCGCCCCCATGCGTTCATCCGCCTACGCCGAACCTCAGCCGCAGGTTCTGCAGGCCGTCGAGCTCCATGCGCATTTCTTCCGAAAACAGCGGGTGGCCGTACAGGCGAATGGTGACCGTGGCATCGGCGCCGCGGTAGCCGACCTCGGCACGGATGGTGGCCTCGGTGCTGAGGGGCGCCAGCGGGTCGTAGTCGATGCGCTGAACCTCGAGGGCACTCAGCCCGCGCGCCTCGAGCTGCTCGTCGATGGCCCGTTCGACGACACGGCCGTAGTAGAAATAGAGGCCGCCGTAGGCCAGGGCGGCAATGAAAAGCAACGAGATGAGTCGGCCCAAGGGGGTCTCCTTCGAGTCTGGAAGTCAGGCTAGGGTCGGCGTTCGTCACGCGTCGAGGCCAGCAGCACCCGGTCCATGCCGCGCGTGGAGAGCAGGCGCTTCAGCACGCCGAACAGGTGGGTGGGCAGGGTCACATGATAGCGCGGTTTGGGGCGCCGGCTCTCCAGGGCGTGGATCAGCTTGTCGACCACGGCGTCGGGACCCAGGGTGAAGGCGCCGCCGGATGAGCCCTTGCTGCCCGCCAGCCGGGCCTCCACGGCGCGATAGGTCTCGTGGTGGACGCTGTGTTCGGCATCGATGTTGGCCTTGAAGGCGCGATAGGCGTTCTCGCGGAAGCGGCTGGCGATGGGGCCGGGCTCGATCAGGCTGACGTGGATGCCGCTGCCGTAGAGCTCCTGGCGCAGGGTGTCGGTCAAGCCCTCCAGGGCGAACTTGGAGCATACGTAGGCGCCACGATAGGGCAAGGCGGCAAAGCCGAGCACCGAGCTGTTCTGCACGATGCGCCCACCGCCCTGCTCGCGCATCACCGGAATGATCCGCGTGGTGAGTTCATGCGTGCCGAGCAGGTTGGCCTCCAACTGGGCGCGCAGCACCGCCCGGGAGAGATCCTCCACCGCGCCCGGTTGGCCGTAGGCGGCGTTGTTGAACAGGGCGTCGAGCCGCCCGCCGGTGTGTTCCAGCAGCTGCGTAACGCAGCGTTCGATCGATTCGCTGGAGGCCAGCTCCAGGGGCAGGGCGTCGAGCCCTTCCGCCCGAAGCCGTGCGAGATCCTCCTCGCGGCGGGCGGTGGTGAAGACGCGCCAGCCGCGCTGCGCCAGGGCGTGCGCCGCGGCATGGCCGATGCCGCTGGAGCCGCCGGTCACCAGCACGCTGGGTGGCGTATCAGCGCGGGAAAGTGGGGAGCGGCGACTCATGGCAGGGGGATCTCGTTGACCTTCTTCGGCACCTGATAGCCGTGCTGAACCGCCGGGCGGCTGGCGATCTCGACGTACCAGCGCCTGACGCTGGGATAGTCGGCGAGATCGATGCGCTGCCATTCGTAGCGCGACACCCAGGGCCAGCAGGCCATGTCGGCGATGGTGTAGTCGTCGCCGGCCAGGTAGGAATTATCGGCCAGGCGTGCGTCCATGACGCGGTAGAGCCGCTTGGCCTCATTGTGAAAGCGCCTTTCGGCATAGGGTGCCTCGCCGGGATTGAAGTGCAGGAAATGGTGGGCCTGGCCGAGGAAGGGGCCGAGGCCGCCCATCTGCCACATCAGCCACTCCAGGGCGCGGTAGCGCTTCTCCGGCTCGCTGGGCAGGAAGCGCCCGGCCTTCTCGGCCAGATAGATCATGATGGCGCCCGACTCCATCAGGGCGATGCCGGTCTCGTCATCGCGAATGGCGGGAATCTTGTGGTTGGGGCTGACCGCGACGAAGGCCGGCTCGTGCTGCTCGCCCTGGGTGATGTCCACGGCGTGGATGCGGTAGGGCAGGCCCAGTTCCTCGAGCAGGATGGAGACCTTGCGTCCGTTGGGAGTGGTCCAGGTCCAGAGGTCGATCATGTCGGTGTCCTTGCGCCTGAGGGGAGGCTCGCACGCAATGCGTCTGCGAAGTCTGCCAAGACCATACCACTCCAGGCGGAGTCGGGGTAACGGCCGGGCCGCCCTCGCCAGGAGCAGGCCAGCGGCTACGCTGAAGGGACATGCACCTTCGAACCTGCGAGGCCTGCCATGCACCTGCAAGGGTCCTGTCACTGCGGAGCGGTAACGTTCGAGCTCGAGTCGCCACACCCGTATCCCTACCAGCGCTGCTACTGCTCGATCTGTCGCAAGACCGCGGGAGGCGGCGGTTATGCCATCAATCTCGGTGGCAGGTACGACACGCTACGGGTAGCGGGGGAGGAGGCGGTCTCGATCTATCATGCGCTGATCGATGGTCAGCCGAGCTCTGGTGAGCGGCACTTCTGTTCCCGCTGCGGCAGTGCCCTATGGGTCTTCGATCCGAGCTGGCCGGCGCTGGTGCATCCTTTCGCCTCGGCCATCGATACGCCTTTGCCGGTACCGCCCGAACGGGTCCACCTGCTGCTGGACAGCAAGGCCAACTGGGTGGAGCCGGAAGTGAGGCCGCGCGACGCGTGTTTCGACCGCTACCCGGAAGAGAGCCTGGCGGAATGGCACGAGCGCCTGGGGCTTGCCAGGTAGGCGGCAGCCCATGAGAATGGCCGCCGAACGGCTGCAGGCGAGCTGGAGCGACGGCGAGGGGGAAACATGACCGGGAAACACGCGCTGTGGGTGTGGCTGGGCCCATGGGCACTGCTGTCGTTGGCTGCGCCGCTAGCGGCCAGCGCTCCGGATGAGCCCGAGATCAGTGGCAGCATGGTGGGGTTGCTGGACGGTGAGGAGCGTGAATGGTTCATCGTGAGCCAGGGCACCGACTCCAACGCCACCTTCACCGAGCTGGGCGACCAGGTACAGATCGACCTGGTCGGTTTCGTCAAGCCCGATGACTGGCAGGTGCGCGACTCGCTCTCGCTCAGCATCACGCTGGAGGAGGGGGAGGTGACGAACTTCGACGTGCTGCATCCCATCGGCGCTACCGCCATGCCACCGGTGTTCACGTCCGACAACGCCTCGGTACGGCTGAACCTGAGCACCTACGAGGTGCAAGGAAGCAAGGTCCATGTCGTCGGCAGGGTGGAGGGCGTTCTGGCCCTGCAGAAGGAGCTGGGTGAAGAGGCCGTCGAAGACGAGGGCATCGGCATTTCGGTGGAGTTCGATGCCGAAGCTTCCCGACTCGAGTACTGAACTGCGCTTCTCCCGCCTCACCTCGTTGCTGGCCGAATGGCAGCCGCTGTGGCGCCCGGCGCCGTTCATGCACCGCCGGCTGCCCTGGGGGGAGGCCTACCGCGAGCTGGCCGAGCGATTGCTGGGGCTGGACGATCGCCAGGTGGCGCGCCTGCAGGCGGACCCGTGGCAGGATTCGCCGCTGCGTGACTGGCTACCGGTCGAGGAGCTGGCCGAGCGGGTGCGTCTGGCGCCGCTGGCTGCCGGTGACGTGTCGTTGCCGCCAGCCTGGGGGCAGCACGTGAGTGGCCGCAAATGGCAGCAGGTCGAGGCCTTCGCGCGCCATCTACGGCTGTCGCCTCAAGACAGGCTGCTGGACTGGTGCGCCGGCAAGGGGCACCTGGCCCGCGCCCTGGCCCGTCGTCACGATGTCGCCGTCACCGCCCTGGAGTGGCAGGCGACGCTGTGCCAGGAGGGGCGTCGCCTGGCGACGATACAGCGAGCTTCGGTGCACATGCAGCAGCAGGACGTGATGGCGGCGGAGGCCGGGCGCCATTTCTCCCCCCGGACTCACGTCGTCGCCCTGCATGCGTGTGGCGACCTGCACCTGCGGCTGCTCGAGCTGGCCGCGGCTGCGGGCAGTTCGGTCAGCCTGGCGCCGTGCTGCTACCACCGTACCCGGGAGGAGACGTATCGACCCGTATCGCAGCGCGGCCGTGCGCTGTCCCGCGATGACGCCCTGCGGCTGACGCGCGACGACCTGGCGCTGGCGGTGCAGGAAACGGTCACCGCACCGCGCGGGGTGCGCCGTCGCCGCGAGCAGGCCAGTGCCTGGCGGCTGGGGTTCGACGAGCTGCAGCGCGAGTTGCGCGGCGATGACCGCTACCTGCCGGTGCCCAGCCTGGCCTACGGCCGCTTTCCCGAGCGCTTCGACGACTTCTGTCGCTGGGCGGCGGCACAGAAGGGGCTGACGCTGCCCGCTTCGCTCGATCCGGCGCCCTTCGAGCGTGCCGGCTGGCAGCGCCAGGCCGAGGTGAAGCGGCTGGAGCTGGTGCGCCATCTGTTCCGCCGGCCGCTGGAGATATGGCTGATACTGGATCGACTCTCGCTGATGGAAGAGGCGGGCTACACGGTACGGATCGGGACGTTCTGCAGCCCGGATCTGACGCCGCGAAATCTGTTAATTTTCGCCAGGAAGGCCTAATCTGGAAGTCGTAGGTCGCCTCCTGTTTACAGCTCAGGCCCGGCCTGCCGATAAAGAAAAAATGATTATAAGGCGCCAGTGCGGATCCACGGATGACTTCGTCCAGGGGGTCCGGCGAAGGTGCCGGTACGCAAGGGAACCGGGCTGTGAACGAAGGTAACTCGACGGCGTCCTCCGACGACGATCTGGGCTGTCTGCTGCACGCTTTGCCCCTGCCGGTTCTGGTGGTTCAAGCCAGGCAGGACTGGCGGCTGCGATACGCCAATGGGGCTGCCCGCCACTATTTCGATCTTGTCGGCGAGATCGGGAGCCGCTCACTGCTGCCCCTGCTGGGTGACGCCGACCGGCGCTCGCTCGAGACAGCCCTGGCACAGCCGGAACTCGCGGCACCCCGCGTCCCCTGCCAGGGCGTCGAGGGCAAGGCACCCTTCGAGGCAATGCTGCGCCGCGCCACGTGGCAGGGGCAGGCGGCGTGGCAGCTGACGCTGGTAACGCTAGCCCCGCGCGCCGGGCCGGGCAACGAGCCCTTCTTTCAGCAGATGTTCAACACCAACCCGGCGATCAAGCTGCTGATCGACCCCCTCGATGGCCGCATCGTCGACGCCAATGCGTCCGCCGTGGCGTTCTACGGCTACTCCCTCGATGCTCTCAGGCAGCTCAAGATCACGGATATCAACTGCATGGGCCCCGAGGAGGTCCGGGCCGGCATGGCCAGAGCGGAATCCTGCCAGCAGCTCTTCTTCGAGTACCGCCATCGTCTGGCCGGCGGTGAGATCCGCGACGTCCACGTCTACTCGGGGCCGGTATGCCTGAGCGGCCGTGAATACCTGCACTCGATCATCGTCGACGTCACCGACGAAAAGCGATACTGCGCCCAGCTGGAGAAGTACAACGAGCTGTTCCACAACCTGCCGGTGGGGGTCTATCGTCACACGGCGGATCCGGCGGGGCACTTCACTGCCGCCAATCCCGCCATGCTGCGCATCTTCGAAGCGGATTCGCGTCAGGCGCTCTTCACCGCACCGGTCACCGCATTCTACGACTGCCCTACGCAGATCCACCGCTTCCTGGTGGATCTGGAGCGCGACGGCGCCGTGATTCGCCGCCCGCTGCGGTTGCGCACCCTCAAGGGGCGTCTCATTCATGCCGAGGTCACTGCCTACCGCCAGGTCGCCGCGGACGGCGCCGTCGAGTACAGCGGTATCGTCGAGGACGTAACGGAGCGCTACGCCGCCCAGGTCAACCAGGAGCGGCTGACGCATCTGCTCGATGCCTCGCCGGACATCGTGTCGATTGCCGATGCCGAGCATCGCGTGGTCTACCTCAACAAGGCCGGGCGGGAGCTGCTGGGTATTCTCCCCGAGGCCTTGTCGGAAGCGCTGGCCGCCGTTCACCCGCTGTGGGCGCGGCGGCTGATCCAGGAGAAGGGCATCCCCTATGCCATCGAACACGGCCACTGGTATGCGGAGACGGCGGTGCTTGGGCGCGGGGGGGAAATCCCCGTCTCGCAGCTGATCGTCACCCGCCGCGACGAGAACGGTGACATCGAGAGCATTGCCACCATCATGCGCGACATCAGCCAGGCCAAGCGCTACCAGGCCGAGCTCGAATACCACGCCGGCCACGACCCGCTGACCGGCGCGGTCAACCGCAACCGCTTCATCGACCTGCTGGCGCGCGAGCGGCAGGAGGCCCGTCGCAACGGCCGCGCCTTGAGCCTGGTCATGTTCGACATCGACCACTTCAAGCGCGTCAACGACAGCTTCGGCCACAGCGTGGGCGACATGGTGCTGGGCCGGCTGGTTCATACCTGCAGCGCCTTGCTGCGCGAAGTGGACGTGCTGGCGCGCTGGGGCGGTGAAGAGTTCATGCTGCTGCTGCCGGGGACGCCGCTGGCCGGTGCCGTGACGCTGGCCGAGCGCCTGCGCCTGGCGGTCGAGGAGGAGGACTTCAGTCCGGTGCCGGGCATTACCAGCAGTTTCGGTGTCGCCGAGCTCAGCCCCGACGAGCCGGAATCCCAGTGCTACAAGCGTCTCGACGAGGCGCTCTATCGCGCCAAGGCCGGCGGGCGTAACCGAGTGTGCGTGGCTGACCTACTCGACGACCTCAGCGAAAAGTGCGGGGTTCGATGAACGGCGCTGCGAGCGACAGTTTTTCAGCGCTTGATTTCCAGATGGACTTCGATGGTGCGCAGCAGACGCTGACGGTCGATCCAGCCACTGACACGCCCGTTCTCCATGACGGGGATTTGGTTCAGGCCGTGCTCGTTGAGCAGTTGCAATATCTCGTCGGCCTTGGCGCCGGGGGGCACATGATAAAGCTTGTCGGCAGGGGTCATGATATCCGCCACTCGTGTCTCGGGCCACTGCGCTTGCGCCACCCGGCGTGCATCGCTCAGAGAGACCAGCCCCTCCACGTGAGCGGTATCGCGACTGACCAGGAAGGCTCGGCGCCCTGAAGGCAGCACGTCCTGGTACAGCCACGCCTCGACCGGGCGTTGCCCCGTCACCAATGGCACGTCGGGGTCGGCCAGGTCTCGAGCCCGCACGCCGGCCAGTCGCTCCTTCAGCAGGTACATGCGACTCTGTGCCTGGGTCATGTTGAGCAGGAACCAGGCGATCAGCAGGATCCACAGCCCGCCGACGAGATTGCCCACCACCATGTTCCACACGGCCAGTCCGAACAGTCCGTAGGCGACCAGCTTTCCGCTGGCGAAGGCCGTTTCGTTTGCCTTGCCGGCGTCATTGGTCAGCTTCCACACCACGGCTCTCAAGACCCTTCCGCCGTCGAGTGGGAAGCCTGGTATCAGGTTGAAGACGGCCACCAGCAGGTTGATCGTCGCCAGCCATCCCAGGGCAACGGGAACCGGCTGATACCAGCCGCTAGTGATTGCCGCAAGCAAGCCGAAAGCGCCTGCCAGAACGAAGCTGACGATCGGCCCAGCGATGGCGATCCAGAACTCGTCGTTCGCCTTGTCCGGATCGCGGTCCATCTGCGCGACGCCGCCGAAGATAAACAGAGTGATGGCCGTAACGAGAACACCTCGATGTATCGCCACGAGACTGTGTCCCAGCTCATGGGCAAGGATGGAGGCAAAGAACAGCAGAGCGGTAACCAATGCGGTGATGACAGCCGTGGTGACGGCCCAGCCGGGATGCTGGTTCTGGAATCCCGCACTCATCGTCGTCAGCAACAGGACGAAGATGATCAGCCAACTGATGTGGACTTCCAGGCGAATCCCGCGGAAATGACCGATGACCAGAACGGACTTGAACATCGTGAGCCTCCTCTTTTCGGCCAGTTTGACCGCTTCGGCGGGGCCGGCCAAGGAGAACCGCCTGCTAACAGGTTTTGTTCTGTTCACCAGCCTCCCTCGCGCCTATCTTCCAAACGTAGGTGTGACTCCAGGGAGGGAGGGCGGATGCCGTCGAAACGCATGCAAGGGGTGGAGGAGCGCGAAGCGGGCCGAACGGTGAAGCGCAGGCACTCGCGCCTGATGGCGCTGCTGGGAGCACTGGCGCTGGTCGTCTTCGTGGCGCTGGCGAGTGGCTACTGGCTGATGCTGTCCATGCCGGGGGGTTCCTTTCGCGATGAGCCCGCCCCGTTGAAGGAGGAGGGCGAGGCCCTGCGTGAACGGCTCCATGCTCACGTGCGCATCCTGTCCGAGGAGATCGGCGAACGCCACTACTGGCGGCCGGATGCCTTGCGGGCCGCAGGCGACTATGTCGAGCGCGCCTTCGAGGCGGCTGGGCACCGGCCGCGGCGGCAGGCCGTACCGACGGGTAGCCGGACGTTCCATAACATCGAGGTGGTCCTGCCTGGCGGGCTGCTGGCCGACGAGGTGCTGGTGGTCGGCGCGCACTACGATACGGTGCGCGGCAGCCCCGGTGCCGATGACAATGCCTCCGGCGTGGCGGTGCTGATCGAGCTGGCACGTCTCCTGCAGAATGCCGAGCTCGATCGCACCTTGCGCCTGGTGGCGTTCGTCAACGAGGAAATTCCGTTCTTCGGCAGCAGGGCCATGGGCAGCCTGTACTACGCGCGGCAGGCCAGCGCCGAAGGGATGGATATCGTGGGCATGATCTCACTGGAAATGCTCGGCTATTTCAGCAGCGAGCCGAACAGCCAGGCCTATCCGTTCCCGCTGAGCCACTTCTATCCCGACCGGGGGGAGTTTCTCGCCTTCGTCAGCAACCTGGAGTCGCGCAGCCTGCTGCATCGGACCATCGGCGCCTTTCGCCGGCACGCCGAGATTCCCTCCGAGGGGCTGGTGGCGCCGCCGCAGCTCGGTGACATACGCCGCTCGGACCACTGGGCCTTCTGGGAGTCGGGGGTTCCCGCCATCATGCTGACCGATACCGCCAATTTCCGTAACCCTCACTATCACCGCCCCAGCGATACACACGACCGCCTCGACTATCCCGCCATGGCCAGGCTCACCGAAGCGCTGGTGGCCACGCTCGAGGCCTTGGCCAGGCGCTGAGCCGGGCCGCTTCCATGAACCGGGCCTCGCCGCTGGCGAGGCCCGGGGAGCGACGAGCGACAGGGCGGCAAGGCACTCCTGGCGCTCAGTGGTGGCGGCTGAACTGACCGTGCGGACTGTTGCCCATCAGCTTCTCGAACTCGTTGCCGCTCATGTGCAGCAGCGTTTCGTGATCGCCGGCATCGAAATAGATGTCGGGCTGGTGGCGCAGCATGTCGTCGACGTAGACCTGCAGGCCGTACGCCTGGCCCACGGGGCTGGTGGCGCCGGGGTCGCAGTCGCGAAAGCGGCTGACGATCTCATCTTCCGTGGCCAGCTCCACCGGTTCGTCGAACAGCTGGGAAAGGCTGTCGAGGTCGGCATCGCAGGTACTGGGCAGCACGGCGATCCGGTAGCCCGAACTGCCGTGTAGCATGACGGCCTTGGCGAGCTGCTCGCCGGTGATGTGGGATTGCTGGGCAACGCGGCTGGCGCTGACTTCACGGACGTGCTTGACCTCCTCGTAATCGATGTCACAGGCTCTCAAGTACTCCCGTAGGGTTGCCGGGATAGCCATGGCTCTGTCTCCCTCGGCACGGTGGCCGACGTACGCTGGTGGTGTGCCTCCCTGCGGCGGTGTCTGTCCTCGCCTAATCAGCATAGCGCGCCAATGGGTGGGTATCTCGTACAGGAGGCGCGACGGCCTGCGTTGATCGACAAGCGGGCAGTGCGATGCTCGGCTGGCCATACTGTGTCGTAGGATTCCGGAGGCGACCAGCCAGGTGGGGCGAAGTGCGATCGATACGTCAGAGGTTGATGGCCGGACTGGCCCTGCTGGCTCTTGCGGCCTGCTCGGATTCGACGGCGAAGGCGCGTGAAGTGAGCCTGCCGGTGCTCGTCGATCAGGCTGGACAGCTCGACGGCTCGCGGTTGGCCACGCAGGGGAAGGTGCGCCACTTCGAGGACCCGCTGCACTACTGGATCGAGGATGAGGACCTCAACCGAGTGGAGATTTTCCCCCACGAGCGGATCGCTCCCCACCTGGGCGAGACGGTGCGTGTCATCGGGGTTTTCGAGTACTCTCCCAGCCGTGGGCGTCGTTTGACCCTGGAGAGCGTCGAGCCGGTCGGTGAGCGCTAGGGCAGGCGCAGGGGCAACGAGTCGCAGCGAGGGAACCGCCATGATCGGGCTCAGCCAGAGGCCGCAACTGCCATCCTTGCCCGCCAGGGTAGAGGCCATCGACCTGGCCCGAGGCATTGCCATCGCCCTGATGATCCTCAGTCACACGGTCAGCGGGCTGCTCGGCATCCGCGAGGTGCCCGACTGGGGCATGGTGCCGATCCACCTGTTCACCAAGTTTTCCTCCTCGCTGTTCATTCTGGTGTTCGGCATCGCCTTGGCGGTGGCCTTCCTGCCCAAGGTCGGCACGCCCGACTGGCCCCGGCGCCGGCGCAAGCTGGTGCTGCGTGGGCTGGAAGTGCTGTTCTGGTACAAGGCGTTGACCATCGTCGAGATGCTGCCGCTGTTTCCGCCCCCCGACATACTCGCCACGCTGCTCTACCAGCGCTTCGCCATCTGGGTCGAGATTCTCGGCTTCTACGCCCTGGCGCTGCTGTGGCTGCCGTGGGTGCTGCCGCTGTGGTGCCGCATGCCGCTATGGTCGCGGCTGCTCGTTCCGGTGGCGGTGGGCGTGATCTCGGTACTGCTCGAGCGCCATTTCCACTTCTGGGGCAGCGTGATACTCAAGGCGCTGCTGGTCGAGGACGTCGACCACTACACCTGGGGCCAGCTCGCGCGGCTGCCCCTGGTGATGGCGGGCCTGCTGATCGGCGAGGCGGTGCTGCGCTGGTATGGCGAGCCGGCCACCCGGCGGCGCCTGATGGCATGCCTCGCCGGCATGGGCACGCTGTTCCTGGCGGGCTTCGCGGTGCTTGCCTGGCCCGATGGCCACGAGGCGCTGCTGGCCGTGGCCTGGAATGTCGGCAAGCACCCTCCCGAGGTGCCCTTCATGCTGTTCAGTACCGGCGGGGCGCTGGTGATCCTGGCGCTCTGCCTGCTGGGGGGGCGGCGTGCGGCCACCTGGCTCGCCCCCTTCACCGTGATCGGCGGCGATGCCCTGCGCGCCTTCATCTTCCACATCGTGGCGATCTTCCTGGTGCTGCGCTTGCTGTTCGGCGCCTGGCAGGTCTACAGCTATCCGCAGGTGTTGGCCATCGCCGTTGGCCTGATCCTGCTCACCGCGGGCTGGATTGCCCTGGTACGCCGCTTCAGGGAGCTGAGTCGATGACAGGAAGGAGGTGCATGCGGGCGCTGCTGCTGCTGGCCATGACGATCCCGTCGCTGGCCGTGGCCCAGCCCGGCTGGGCGGAGCAGGTAGAAGCCTGGGTCGAGCCGCCCTGGGCCGAGCGGCTGGATGCCCGGTTGGCACTGCTGGATGCCGGCTTTCACGGCGAGCTCGGCGTGCACGTGCGCAACCTCGAGACGGGGGCGCGGCATGGCTGGCGCGACGCCGAATCCTGGTACCTGGCCTCGCTGGTCAAGGTGCCGGTGGCGATCGAGCTGATGGCCCGGGTCGAAGCGGGGGAGATGGCCCTGCGCGACCGCCTGATGCTCGCCCGCAGCGATTATGTCGACGGCGCCGGCTCCACCAACTGGGCGTCACCGGGCAGCGCCTTGCCGCTGCGCCGGCTGCTGGAGTCGATGCTGGTTGCCAGCGACAACACCGCCAGCGACATGCTGATGCGCCACCTGGGGGTGGAGAGGGTCAACGAGAGGGTGCGCCGCCTCACGCCAGCCGGTGGGCTGGGGCCGATCACCACGCTGGTCGACGTGCGCCGTCGCGCCTATGCCAACCTGCATCCGGACGCCTCCGGCCTGAGCGGCATGGATTTCATCGAGCTGCGCAAGCGCGACGGGGAAGAGGCGCGGCTGGCCTGGTTCCTTCGGCGCCTGGGGCTGTCCCCGCCGCAGCTGCTGGCGCCGAGCATCGACGAGGCCTTTCAGCGCTATTACGCCACCGACCTCAACAGCGGCCGGCTCGACGCCTATGGCGACCTGCTCGAGGCACTGGCGCTGGGCAGGGCGCTGGGGCCGGATGCCACCGCCGAGCTGCTCGCGGTGATGTCGCGTACCCGCAGCGGCGATCGGCGGCTCAAGGCCGGCCTGGGCCACGACATTCGCCTGGCCCACAAGACCGGCACCCAGCATCGGCTCGCCTGCGATGCGGGCATCGCCACGCAGGGGCAGGGCGAGGAGGCTCGCCGCGTGGTGATCGTGGCCTGTGTGCGCGGCGAGCTCGACCTCGCCCGCAACGAGCAGATGCTGGCCGCCGTGGGGCGTGCCGTGAGGGAAGCGGGGGCGTTCGAGGGCTGACCGGGGTGCGTTCGAGAGGGAGGCGGGCCCGGACTTGCGACGAACGTATAATGGCCGTTGCCGCGTTCGAGATTGACAGCCCAGCGGGCGATGTCTAGCCTTCAAGCATCGAATGTTACCGGTAACAACGCCGACATTCGATCCGGTGGGCTGCATGCCTGCCGGAGACGCGACGATGTGCCAACTCACAACGATAATTCGACTGGAGTCCGCCATGACCCCCATCTGGCGCAACACCCTTACGCTAGCCGGTGCTGCTACCCTCTCCGTGGGCCTTGCCTATGCTCAGAGCCCGGACCTCTCCGATCCGCCCGCCATCGAGGGCGAGGTGGTGGGCGACCACGGCAGCCATACCCTGCGCATGGGCATCGGCCTGGCCGAGAGTTCGCCGCAGTATCTCTCCAGCCAGTATTTTGCCGACATTCTCGAGCAGCGTACCGATGGGCGCATTACCGTCAACATCTTCCCCAACAGCCAGTTGGGTGACGACGTGCAGATGATGGAAATGCTCCAGACCGGTTCGCTGGACATGACCTATCCCTCCTCTTCGCCGGCCACCACCTACGTCGAGGAGCTGGCGGTGTTCGACCTGCCCTTCCTGCTGCCGAATCGAGAGGCGGCCATCGCCGTCATGCAGAGCGATACCGCCCAGCGCATGCTCGATGGCTTCGAGGGTTCCGGCATCAAGGCGCTGGCCTTCTCCGAGAACGGCTACCGTCAGCTCTCCAACAGCGTACGCCCGGTCGAGTCGCCCGAGGACGTCGCCGGCCTCGACGTGAGCGGCCTGACCATTCGTACCATGGAGAACCCGGTCCACCTGTCGATCTGGGAAACCCTGGGCGCGAACCCCACGCCGATGGCGTTCGGTGAGCTGTTCTCGGCCATGGAACAGGGCGTCGTGGATGGCCAGGAGAACCCCTGGAGCACCATCCTGACCTCCAACTTCCACGAAGTGCAGGACTACGGCTCCGAAACCCGCCACGTCTATACGCCGTTCATCATGATGATCTCCGAGCGCACCTGGGAGCGCATGGCGCCCGAGTACCAGGAGCTGGTGCAGGAGGCCGCGCGGCAGTCGGCCGAGTACGAGATCCAGCTGGCCACCGAATACGATGACTGGTCGCGCGAGCAGCTCGAAGAGAAAGGCATGCAGATCACCCGCCTCGACGACGAGCAGATCGCCGCCTTCCAGGAAGCCGTGCAGCCGGTCTACGACGAGTGGGCCCCGCGCATCGGCGAGGACCTGATCGCCGAGATCCAGGAGATCGTCGAGTCCTCTTCCCAGTAATCCTTCCAACGACCGCATTGGCAGGGCAGGGGGCTTTCCCCCTTGCCCTGCACGGAGCGCTGCATGACCACGCACAACCCACCTCCGGCCGACCCCGGCGTCTATCTCGACGACCCCAACCGTGAACCGCTGGAGCTCGATGTCGAGGGCCGCCGCGGCCCGGCGGCCTTTCGCTGGCTGACCGTGGCCATGGAACACCTGATCGCGACCATCCTGGTCGCCCTGATCGTGTCGGTGTCGGCCAACGTCATCGGCCGTTCGATGTTCAATCGCTCGCTGCCGTGGGCCGACGAGCTGGCCCGCATGCTGTTCATCTGGCTGATCTTCGTCGGCGCCGCGGCGGCCTTCGCCCGCTACGAGCACATCGCCGTGGATTTCCTGGTGCGCCGGCTCAAGCCGCGCGCCGCCTATGTCCTTTTCCTGCTCCAGCACCTGATCATCGCGTCCCTGATGGGCATCATGGTCTGGGGTGGCTACTTGGTGATGTCACGCTCCACCGGTCGCACCGCCATCCTCGGCGTCCCGTGGAACCTGATCAACGTCTCCCTGGTGCTCTGTTCGCTGTTCATCGTCGCAGTGGCCTTGTGGCGTGCCTGGCTATGCCTGCGCCTCATCCGCGACCCTCAAGCCGCCGTGCGGCAAGCGGGAGACTGACCCATGCTGTGGATTTTCCTCGCCATTCTGTTCGCCTCCATCGTGCTGGGGCTGCCCATTGCCTTCGGCCTCGGCATCGCCGCCGTGGTCATGGCGGTGCTCTCCGACATTCCGCTGTCGATCCTGATCGAGCAGTCGATCCGCGGCGTGAACAATTTCCCGCTGTTGGCCATCCCGTTCTTCATTCTGGTGGGAGAAGTGATGAGCAACGGCGGCATCGCCCGCCGGCTGATGGAGCTCGCCGGGGCGTTGGTCGGCTTCGTGCGCGGCGGGCTCGGGCAGGTGGCGATCACCGGCTCGATGTTCTTCGGCGGCATCAGCGGCTCGGCGGTGGCCGATACCGCCGCCACCGGCGCGATGATGATCCCGTCGATGAAGCAGCAGGGCTATACCGCCCCGCATGCCACCGCGATCAACACCGTCTCCTCGGTGATCGGCATCATCATTCCGCCGTCGATCCCGCTGATCCTGTTCGGCATCGTCACCGAGACCTCGATCAGCCGGCTGTTCATCGCCGGCATCGTGCCGGGCCTGCTGATCGGCTTCGCGCTGATGGTGACCACGTTCATCATGGCCAGCATCGAGCACGCCGGGCAGACCCGAAAATTCGAGCTGGGCCGCCTGTGGCAGGCGCTGAAGGCGGCGTGGCTGGCGCTGGTGCTGCCGGTGATCGTGATCGGTGGCATCCTCGGCGGGGTCTTCACCGCCACCGAAGCGGCCGTGGCCGCGCTGCTCTATTCGCTGTTCATTTCGCTGGTGGTGTACCGCGAATTTCACCCTCGCGAGCTGTGGGGCATGCTGATCCGCACCGCGCGGCTGACCGGCATGGTGCTGCTGCTGCTGGCGTTCGCCACCGTCATTGCCTGGTTCCTGACCATCAACATGGTGCCGCAGACCCTGGTGCGCCAGGTACAGGCGATCACCCAGGAGCCGTTCTGGCTGCTGCTGATCGTGGCCGGTCTGCTACTGCTGGTGGGGTTCGTGATGGACCTGACCCCGGCGATGGTGATCATGGCGCCGATGCTGACGCCGATCGTCACCTCGGTGGGGGTCGACCCCGTCTACTTCGGCGTGCTGATGGCCTTCATCCTCGGCATCGGCCTGCTGACGCCGCCGGTGGGCACCTGTCTCTACGTCGGCTGCGGTGTCGGTCGGGTCAGCATGGAGCAGCTGGTCCGGGCAATGCTGCCCTATTACGCGGCGCTGCTGGTGGTGCTGGTAGTGTTGATCGCCTTCCCCGGGATCGTGACCTGGCTGCCCGACATGGCCGCAGTCCGTGGAAACTGAGTGCGGCAACTGACGAGCGGAGGTCCCGTGAAGGATGACACATACCGCATCGTGGTGATGGGCGTATCGGGCTCGGGTAAGTCGCGTATCGGCGCCTTGCTCGCCAGTCGCCTGGGCGTCGCCTTCGTCGATGGCGACGACTACCACTCGCCGGCCAATGTCGACAAGATGGCCAACGGCATACCGCTCGACGACGACGACCGCCGCGAGTGGCTGGAGACCCTGGCGGGGCTGATCGGCGACCATCGCCGCCGCGATGCCTCGCTGGTCCTGGCCTGCTCGGCGCTGAAGCAGCGTTACCGCGACCTGCTTCGGCGCGGCGACCCCGAGCTCGCCTTCCTGTTTCTCGAAGGAGGGCGCGAGCAGCTGCGTGTGCGCCTGGCCGCGCGGGAGGAGCACTTCTTTCGCGGCGAGGCGATGCTCGACAGCCAGCTCCACGACCTGGAGCCCCCGACGGAAGCCGAGGCCGTGGTGTGCAGCATTGGCGAAACTCCCGAGACGATCGTCGAGACATTCCTGGAAGCCTTGCCTCACGTGCACCGCGCTCCCTGAGGGGATTGGCTCGAGTCGGCGGCGGGACCGGGGCGACTCCGGTATGATGCCGCTCGTGACGGCGGCGGGTGCCGCTCGGCGCCGGCCAGGACCAACAGCAGCCAGCGGGGCACCGTGAAGAAGAAGCGACCGACACTGCAGGACATTGCCGACCGGGTCGGGGCGACCAAGATGACCGTGAGTCGCTGCCTGCGCGATCCCACTACCGTCTCGGAGGGGCTGCGCGAGCGGATCTTCCGGGCGGCGGAACAGGTCGGCTACATTCCCAACCGGGCGCCCGACCTGCTCTCGCGTGCCACCAGCCACTCCATCGGCGTGCTGGTGCCCTCGCTGACCAACCAGGTATTCGCCGACGTGCTGGTGGGCATCGAGGAGGTCACCGAGCCGCTGGGCTATCATCTGATGCTCTCGCACTACGGCTACAGCCAGGAGCTGGAGGAGCGCAGCCTCGCCTCGCTGCTCTCCTACAACGTCGATGGCGTGATCCTCTCCGACAGCCACCACACCGCGCGCACCTGCCGGATGCTAGAGACGGCGGGCATCCCCATCGTGGAGATCATGGATTCGCTGACCCCGCCGCTGCAGCAGTCGATCGGCTTCGACAACGTGCGTGCCGCCGATGACATGGTCAGCGAGATGATCCGCCATGGCCGGCGTCGGATCGTCTACCTCGCCGTGCGCCTCGACTCGCGGACGCGCCAGCGCGAGCAGGGTTACCGCCAGGCCATGGAGCGGCACGGGTTCACGCCGCTGACGCTGCAGCGCAGCCAGCGCTCCTCGTACAGCGTGGGGGCGGCACTGCTCGACGAGATCCTCGCCGAGCATCCCGAGACCGACGGCATCTTCTGCACCAACGACGACGTCGCGGTGGGGGCCTACTTCGAGTGCCTGCGGCGTGGCGTCGAGGTGCCGGCACGCATGGCCATCGCCGGTTTCCATGGCCACGACGTGGGCCAGGTGATGACGCCGCGGCTGGCCAGCGTGATTACCCCGCGACAGGCGATCGGCAAGCGTGCCGCCACCGAGCTGCTGCGGCGTATCCAGGGCGGTGAACTGGAAAAGCGCACCATCGACCTGGGCTACCGCATCGAGCCTGGAGGGACGCTCTGAGCCGAACGCTACGATGCCGACTGTGAGAACGGCCGGCCATGGGGGTCATGTCTCGTGGCCGGCTTCGCCCTTGCAATGAGAGGAGGTCGACGGCTGGCGAGCCATCAGCGTGATCTCGACATTGGCGCCACCGCTCAGGCGTGATGACTCGGTGCAGGTGCGGGCCGGATAGCTGTGATTCTCGAAGAACTCGGCGTAGGCCGCATCCATGGTGTGGATGGTATCGAGGTTGGTCAGGTGGATGTCGACCCGCACCACGTGCGCCAGCGAGGCACCGGCGTACTCCAGCATGCGCGACAGGCGGCGCATCACCCAGCGGGTCTCCTCGGCGATGTCGCCGAGTACGGCGTCGCCGCCCTGGATATCGGTCACCGTCAGACCGGAAAGGAAGAGGTAGTGGCCATCCATGGCGATGTGGCTACCCGGGAAGACCGGAACGGCAAGCGTCGGATCGTTGAGGAAGCGATGCATGGGGGTTCCGCCTCGTTGGGTTATCGTTCTCTCATTGTGACGGCTTACGTCATGGCTGCAAGGCGCTTGCCTTCATCGGGGGCGTAGCCGATGCTATTAGCACCGGCTTGCTGCGTTGCAGTATTCGACGGCGCCGGGTTCTCCCTCTCCGGTCGAGGCGTAGTACATGGACAGTCAGGATCGGTTGACCACCAACGGCCATATCGCAAACCGCACCTTCGACGAGATAGCCATCGGCGATACGGCATCGCTCGAGAAGCGCCTGACCCTCGACGACATCAAGCTCTTCGCGATCATGTCAGGCGACATCAACCCGGCGCATCTCGATGACGACTTCGCCAGGAGCACGCGCTTCCAGGAGGTGGTCGCGCACGGCATGTGGGGCGGGGCGCTGATCTCCACCGTGCTGGGCACCGAGCTGCCCGGACCCGGCACCATCTACCTGGGCCAGACGCTGCGCTTTCGCAGGCCGGTCCGGTTGGGCGACGTGTTGCGGGTGAGCGTGCGTGCGCAGGCCAAGGACGAGCGGCTCAAGCGCATCGTCTTCCAGTGCCTGTGCACCAACCAGAACGGCGAGACCGTCATCGAGGGCGAGGCGGAGGTGCAGGCGCCGACCGAGAAGATCGTTCGGCCGCGTGCCGTTCTGCCGCGGGTACGCCTGGCCGAGCGGGCGCGCCTGCACGAGATGCTCAGCGCCGCCGAGCATCCTGCGCCGGTGAGCATGGCGGTGGTGCACCCCGTGGACGAGGCGTCGATCCTTGGCGCCTTCGAGTCGGCGCGCCAGGGACTGATCCGCCCGGTGCTGGTGGGGCCCAAGGCCAAGGTACATGCCGCCGCCGCAGCCGCCGGAGTCGACATCGCCGAGTTCGAACTCGTCGACGTGCCGCACAGCCATGCCGCGGCGGCCGAGGCGGTGGCCCTGACCCGGGCGGGGCGGGTAGAGGCGCTGATGAAGGGCGCGTTGCATACCGACGAGCTGCTGCACGAGGTGGTCAAGCGCGACACCGGCCTGCGCACCGAGCGCTGCCTGAGCCACGTGATGGCGTTCGACGTGCCGACCTACCCGCGACCACTGTTCATCACCGATGCGGCCATCAACATCTACCCGACGCTGGCCGACAAGAAGGACATCGTGCAGAACGCCATCGACCTGGCCCATGCGGTGGGCAACGCCTCGCCCCGGGTGGCGATCCTGTCGGCAGTGGAAACGGTCAACCCCAAGATCGCTTCGACCCTCGAGGCCGCCGCGCTGTGCAAGATGGCCGAGCGCGGACAGATCCTCGGCGGCGTGCTCGACGGCCCGCTGGCCTTCGACAATGCCGTTTCCGAAGCGGCCGCCGCGGCCAAGGGTATCGTCTCGCCGGTGGCCGGGCGTGCCGACATCCTGGTCGCTCCCGATCTCGAGTCGGCCAACATGCTGATGAAGCAGCTCACCTACCTGGCCGATGCCAGCGGTGCCGGCCTGGTGATGGGGGCACGGGTACCGATCGTGCTGACCAGCCGCGCCGACGATGCCATCACCCGCCTGGCTTCCTGCGCCCTGGCGCTGCTGGTGGCGGAGCAGCGCAAGAAGAGTGGGCCATGAGCGGGGAGATCCTGGTCGTCAACAGCGGCTCCTCGAGCCTCAAGTTCGCTCTGTTCGAGGCCGTGCCCGCCGAGACCCCCATGGGCCTGAGGCTGCGCTGTCGCGGCCAGTTCGCGGGGCTCGGGGACCAGGCTCGCGTCGAGCTGGGCGCGGGGTTCGACGAGCCCCCGAGCGATGCGAACACCGCCGCACTGTGCAACGTACCGCCCATGCTGGGCCACCCGGGTGCCCTGGCCCGCCTGCTCGAATGGGTGGAGGCGAATCCGGCCCTGGGCGACCTGCGTGCCGTGGGGCATCGCATCGTGCATGGCGGGGCGAAGTATCGCGATCCGCTGCGCCTCGACGAAAGCAACCTCGGCGAACTGCAGGAGCTCGTGACATTGGCGCCCTTGCATCAGCCGCATGGCCTGGCGGCGGTGCGGGCATTGGCCGACCTGCGGCCGGCACTGCCTCAGGTCGCCTGCTTCGATACCGCCTTTCACGCCGGCCAGCCGGCGGTGGCCCAGAGCTTCCCGCTGCCGCGCCGCTATCGCCAGCAAGGCGTGATCCGCTACGGCTTCCATGGGCTCTCCTTCGACTATGTCAGCCGTGTCCTGGGCGAGCAGGAGTTGCCGCAGCACCGCCAGGCGGCATCGAGCGGGCGGGTGATCATCGCCCACCTGGGCAATGGCGCCAGCCTGTGTGCGCTGCGCGATGGCCGCAGCGTCGCCGCCACGACCGGGTTCACGGCGCTCGAAGGGCTGATGATGGGCACCCGCAGCGGCAGCCTCGACCCCGGTCTGGTGCTGCACCTGATCCTGCAGGAGGGCATGAGCGCCGAGGCGGTACAGCGCATGCTCTACCGGGAGTCGGGCCTGCTCGGTGTGTCGGGGATCAGCGGCGACATGCGCGAACTGCTGGCCAGCCGGGCGCCTGCCGCGGCGGAGGCCATCGAGCTTTACGTCTACCGCATCGTGCGCGAGATCGGCAGCCTCGCGGCGGCCCTGGGCGGGCTCGACCATCTGGTCTTCACCGCCGGCATCGGCGAACACGCCGCCCCGGTGCGCGCCGCCGTGGCCAAGGGCTGCGAGTGGCTCGGCGCGCGGCTCGACACCGAGGCCAACGCCGCCCATGCCACCGACATCGCCGCTCCCGACAGCCGGCTGGGGCTGTGGGTCATTCCCACCGACGAGGAGCGCATGATCGCCTGGTATACGGCCGGCGTCATGCTCCGCTAGCGGGAGGCAGGCCGCTCGGCGCTGCCTCCAAGTGCGGTGTGACATCAAGGGTGGCAGACGAAGTAGTCGTTCTGGATGTCGTGCTCGAGCTGGTGAACCGCGATATCGCCGAAGCCGGCCTCCTCCAGGTAGGCCAGCGCGCGCTCGCGCCCCCACATGGTACCCAGCCCTTCGCCGCCCTGGGCCAGGGATACCGTCATGCAGTGGCTCACCGAGACCGCGTAGAGCATGGTACCCAGCGGGTGTTCGCGGTCGAGGTGGTGGTGGCTCGAGGCATGAATGTCCTGCACCAGGTAGACGCCGCCCGGCGCCAGACTGCGACGAATGCCCCTGAGCAGACTGCGTGGCCGCGCCTGGTCGTGGATGCCATCGAAGGTGGTGACCAGGTCGAAGGCCTCGGGCTCGGCGGTCTCGTCGAAGTCGCTCAGGTCACGCACCTCGAACGTGAGATTGGCAAGCCCGGCGCGATCGGCTTCACGCCTGGCCCAGTCGATGGCCTCCTGTGACAGGTCGTAGCCGACGAAGCGGCTGGCGGGATAGCGCTGGGCCATGGCCATCAGCGCCCGGCCGCGACCGCAGGCGCAGTCGAGCACCCGGATGCCACGCTCGAGTCGCTCGGTGAGGCCCTCGGCCAGCGGCAGGATGGCATCGAACAGGGCCGGCAGCACGGTCTGGCCGCTGTCGCTGGCCATCACTTCCTGGAAGCGTGGATAGCGCGAGTAGGGCACGCCGCCGCCTTCGCGGAAACAGCGCACCACATCGTCCTCCACGCTGCCCAGAATGGCGATAAACTGCGAGTAGACGGCGAGGTTGGCCGGGCCCTTGTCCGTCAGCAGCAGGGCATGCTCCTGTGGCAGCCAATAGGTACCGGTCGACGGATCGGTCTCGACGACGCCGCTGGCGACCATGCCCCCTAGCCATTCGCGGACGTAGCGTTCGTCGAGTTCGGTGCGCGTGGCCAGGGCCTCGCTGGTTTCGGGAGGCGCCTCGGCCATGGCCGCCAGCAGGCCGGTGCGATGACCGAGCGAGAGCAGCAGCATCAGGCCGCTTGCGTTGAGCGCCTCGACCAGGCGTGCCTCGAAGGCTTCGGTCGTGGTGGCAGCGCCAGTGCTGGTTTCCTGGGCGCCAAGAGTGGGAACATCACACATGGTGGCTCTCCTTCGTGTTGTCGTTGGCGTTGTCGTGCAGGATCACGTTACGACCGTCGGCGCGGCATCACGCAGGAGCAAAGCGACGCAATCGGGAGTTTTCTGCCATGGGGAACGATGTCGAAGCCGATGAGCCGCTGACCATTGCGTTGCTGGCCACGCCCGAGGCGACCGCCTCGACGCTGTACGGCATGTTCGACCTGTTCGGCTCGGCGGGGCGGGATTGGAATTTCCTGGTCTACGGGCGGATGGGCGAGCCTCTGCTGCGCCCGCTGATCGTCTCGCGCAGCGGCGAAGGCTTCCGCGCTCCCAATGGCGCCTGGGTCCAGCCTGACTGCAGCCTGGAGGCGTGCCCGCCGATCACCGCGGCCTGCATACCGGATCTCTTCATTGCCCCCGAAGCGCCGCTGGCGGGGCGCTACGGGGCCGAGATCGCCTGGTTGCGCGAACGTCACGTCCAGGGGGCCCTGTTGGCGGCGGCCTGCACCGGCGCCATGCTGCTGGCCGAGGCGGGATTGCTGGCAGGGCAGGAGGCCACCACCCACTGGGCCTACTGCGAGGCCTTGGCGCGACGCTATCCGGAGGTGCAGGTGTACCCGCATCGCATCCTGGTCGCCAGCGGGGAAGGGCAACGGTTGATCATGGCCGGCGGCGGTACCAGCTGGTTCGATCTCGCCCTCTACCTGGTGGCGCGCCTGGTTGGCACCGACGAGGCAATGCGCCTGGCCCGTGTCCACCTGATCGACTGGCATCAGGACGGGCAGCAGCCCTACGCCGTGCTCAGTAGTTCACGGCAAGTGGCGGATGCCTGCATCGCGCGCTGCCAGGTGTGGGTCGCCCAGCACTACGACGACCACTCGCCGGTGGCCGGCATGGTGGAGGTCAGCGGCCTGTCGGAACGCGCCTTCAAGCGCCGCTTCAAGGCGGCGACCGGCATGACGCCGATGGACTATGTGCACACTTTGCGCCTGGAGGAGGCGAAGCAGCTGCTGGAGCAGGGCGACGAGCCGATCGAAGCGATCGCCGAACAGCTCGGTTATGCCGACCCCAGCTTCTTTCGTCGTCTGTTCGGTCGTCGCGTGGGGCTGACGCCCAGCCGCTACCGGCGGCGCTTCCGCGGGCTGCGACTGCGCCTGTCTTGAGGCGATCTGTTGCGCTACAGCGTCTGCCAGGGCGCGGCCGGAGGCTCGGCGAGCAGCCCCGCCAGCGTATCCAGCGCCTGGGCCAGCGCCTCGCGCGAGGGCGCGGCACTGAGGCACAGCCGCAGCGCCTGGGGCGCGGGTTCGCTGCCCACGCAGAAGGGCTCGGCGCTGCTGACCAGGACCCGGCGCTGCGCCAGCGCTTCCACGAACACGGCGCTGCGCAGCCCCTCCGGCAGCGGCAGCCACAGGTTGTTGCCATGCGGGCGTCCGCTCACGGCATAGCCGGCCAGGCGTTCCCGGGCCATGCGCTGGCGCTCCCCCAACTCCTCGATCAGCCAGTCGAGCAGGGCGTCGCTCTCTTCGCTTGCCACCCAGCGACACACCGCCTCGACCATCAGCGGCGGCACCATCCAGCTCTGGGCGCGCAGCGCCGTGCCCAGCCGCTCGCGCAGCGCCGGCGGCGCCAGCAGCGTACCGATGCGCAGGCCGCCGGCCAGCACCTTGGCGGTGCTGAAGAGAAACAGCGTGCGCTCCGGCGCCAGGCGGTAGACCGGCGTGCCGCGCTCCGCCTCGGGCAGGTACTGCACGCCATCCTCGACGACCCAGAAGTCGTGGCGACGGGCCAGGGCCACCAGGCGTTCGCGGCGCGCTTCGCTCATGGGCGTGCCGGTGGGGTTGTTCTGATCCGGCGTGACGTAGACCAGCCGCGGTGGCTGCTGCGCGCAGAGCCGCGCCAGGGCGTCCATGTCCATGCCCTCGGCGTCCATCGGCACGCCCACCAGCTTGAGGTGCGCCTGGCTGGCGGCGGTGATCAGGCCCGGATAAGTGAGCACGTCGGCGGCGATGCGCTCGCCCGGCCGCGTCAACGTCTGCAGCGCCAGGTGGATGCCGTGCTGGCCGCCCTGGGTGACGACCAGCGTCTCGGGCTCGGCGGGCATGCCCAGGCGGGTCATCCACGCGGCCAGCTGTTCGCGGTGGGCGGGAACGCCGCGATCCGGCTGGTACTCCACGGCGCGCTGGAGAATCGCGGGCTGCTCGGCGATCTCTTGCAGCACGCGCCCCAGGCTGGCGACTCGCATCGGGTGCGGCGGCGGCAGGCTCAGGCTGAGGTCGATGGTGCCATCCTCGACGGGGCGGCTGGCCAGAAAATCCTGGCCTGACGCCGCCTCGTTGCCGCGCACGAAGGTACCGCTGCCCACGCGGGCCACCACCCACCCCTGACGCTCGGCTTCGGCATAGGCACGGGTCACGGTTCCCACGGTAACCCCCAGGCGGTCGGCCAGGCGGCGCTGCGGCGGGAGTTTCTGCCCCGGCAGGAGTTCACCGGCCTGCACCGCCACGGCGATGGACTCGGCGATGGCGCGGTAGCGCACGCCCGTTTCGGCAAGCTGTGGAACCCACATTGTCATGGTGACAATAAAACCTTTGACGGCGGATTTAGCCTCATTATGCTGACAATTGTAGGAAAATTCCAATCCTGACGATAAATTGTATGGGTACAAAGACATGGAAGCTCTGGCGTTTCTCGGCCCTGCGGCACTCTACATGATCTCGATGACCATCACCCCGGGGCCCAACAACATGATGCTCACGGCCTCGGGGGCCAACTACGGCTTCATGCGTACCTTGCCGCACATCTTCGGCATCCTGGGCGGCTGCTTCCTGCTGTTTGCTGCCATCGCCCTGGGGCTGGGGTTGATCTTCGAACGCTACCCCGCGGTGCAGATGACCCTGCGTGTGGTCGGCAGCGCCTACCTGCTCTACCTAGCCTGGAAGATCGCCACGGCGCCGCCGCCCGACCTGCGCCACAAGGGCGAGGGGCGGCCGCTCAGCTTCTGGCAGGCGGCGGCCTTCCAGTTCGCCAACCCCAAGGCATGGGTGATGGGCCTGGCGCTGATGGCGGGCTTCCTGCCCGAGGGGGGCGATACCGTCCTCAACGCGCTGCTGCTGGCCGGGTTCGCCGAGCTGGTGGGCCTGCCCTGCATCGCGCTGTGGGCGGGCTTCGGAATGGCCATCGGGCAGTGGCTCGACACACCGCGTGCCTGGCGCGTCTTCAATGGAACCATGGGTGGGCTCACCGCAGCCTGCGTCTACTTCATCCTGGCCTGATGTGCCGGGCGGTAAGGCGGCTGGCGTCACAGGAATGGTTCCAGCTCCTCCCGGCTCATGTTGCCGCCGGTGATCACCACCACCACGTCGCCTTCGGGCGGAAGCGCGACGGCTTCCTCCAGCAGGGCGGCGACGCCCACCGCGGCGCCCGGTTCGGCCATCAGCTTGGCCTGGTAGAGCAGGTGGTGCAGGGCGCGGCCGATGGCCGCGTCGTCTACCTGCGCGAGTGCCCGTACGGTTTCACGGCAGATGGGGTAGGTATGCTCGCCGACGATGGCCGCGCCCAGGCTCTTGGCGCAGGTCTCCACCTTGCCTAGACGCGAAGGCGCGCCCTGGGCCCAGGCGTGGGCCATGCTGGCGGCGCCGCAGGGTTCCACGCCGAAGAGTGCCAGCTCAGGGCGCAGCGCCGCGGCGGCCGAGCCGATGCCGGCGATCAGCCCGCCGCCGCCCACCGGGCAGAGGATGGCCGTGGCCTCGGGTGCCTGCTCGAGGATCTCGAGACCCACCGTGCCCTGGCCGGCGATGATGCGCTCGTCGTCGTAGGGGTGGACCAGCGTCAGCCCGCGCTCAGCCACCAGCTTATGCATCCGCTCCCAGGCGGCGTTGATGTCGCCGTACAGGATCACCTCGGCACCCAGCTCACGGCTGCCCTCCACCTTGAACCGGCTGGCGTTCTCCGGCATCACGATGGTGACCGGTACGCCGGCCTGGCCTGCCGCCCAGGCGAGCCCCAGGGCATGGTTGCCCGCCGATACCGCCCCCAGGCCGCCGGCCAGCTCCTCACGTTTGGCGGTACGCACCCAGTGCAGGGCGCCGCGCGGCTTGAACGAGCCGGTGCGCTGGAACAGTTCCCCCTTGAGCCACACGCGACGGCCCAGTCGGTCCGACAACCCATGGTCGAGCAGCAGGGGAGTGGGCGGGAGGGTGTCGGCAATGAGCCGCTGGGCTGACTGAAGGCGTTCGAGCGGGAGCATGGGCTACCCCTACAGCAGGTTGTAAAGAATGACGAACAGGCTCGTGCCGGTGATGAGAAAGGCAAGGATCGACAGCAGGCCGTCACGCGCCATGATCGCCAGGCCGAAGAAGGTCAGGGCCACGCCGGCGATGTTGACCGTGAGCGGCACCAGTTCCATGGGCGGCATGGCCAGGGCCAGCACGAAGCACGACAGGGCGGTGAGCTGAATGCCAAGCGGGCCGGTCATGAAGGAGAAGCGCGGGTGCAGTAGCCGGTCGATCCACTGGGCCGGCTTGTACATCCACTTGAGCCCCTTGTGCACCTTGTCGCTGGGCAGCGTTCGGTTGCGCAGCCAGCGTGGCAGCCAGAAGGTGCGTCGACCGATCAGCAGCTGTGCGCAGACCAGCAGCGTGAACAGGGCCATCAGCGTGGGTACGCCGGGGATACCACTGACGATGGGCATCAGCGTCACGAGCCCGGCCAGCAGCAGCAGCGGGCCGAAGGCGCGCCGGCCGATGGCGTCCAGCACCTCGTCGAAGCGGATGCGCCCAGAGGGTGTATCGATCGATTCGATGGCCTGCATGAGTTCGACCAGGCTATGTGGCTCCGTGACGTCATCCGCTTTCGTGTCTCGTGAGGCCTGCATCCTTTCTCCCATTGGCTCTCCCTTTGCGTGCACAAGAACTCCTGATGGCTCACAGCATAGCGCCAACGCGGCGGGACGTGCTCATGCCGCCGCCGTGTCTACCCGCCCTGACCGGATCGTCGACCCGCTCGGGTCAGACCAAAGCGGAATTGCTGGCGCGCACTTATGCCATTGCTCTATATCCAGAGATCGAATTTGTCTTCCACGTTTTCTCAACTTTTCGCTTCGCAGGCCGATGGGATAAGGGAAACCACCCAAAAAAACCAGAACGCGTCATGCAAGGGGCGATGTATGAAGAACCTATCCATCAAGTGGAGCCTGACAGCAGCACTCGCGGTACTGGTGCTGATGATCGGTTTGATCAGCGGGCTGGGGTTCTACTCCAGCGGCAAGGGTGAAGCGGCCCTGCACGAGCTGGCGGAAACCAACATGAAGCTGGCCGACACGGCCAACCGGGCGCAGGTGAACGTGCTGCGCGCCCAGACCTTCCTCGACCGCTATGCCAGCCTCAGCACCCAGGGCAACCCGGACAAGGCTGGTGAGAACCAACAGTTGGCGGCGGCCGCGATTGAAACGGCACAGCAGCGCTTCGCTGAATTCCGTGAAGTGTCACTCGACCCCGCGGATACTCGTACACCACACGTCGTGGCCATCACCGAGGCTTACGATGCGCTCGTCAACGAGGGCCTGGTGCCGCTGCTGGATGCCGCGCCGTTCCAGGTCCAGCGCAGCCAGGAGCAATTGGCCGAGCTGGGCGCGCAGCTCGATCGGGCCATGGATACTTTTATCCATTACATCGAAGAGCGCGCCGTCCACGATATCGAGGCGGTCGAGGCCCTGGATCGCAACGTGACGATCATCGCCACGACGCTGCTGGTGGCGGGGCTGGTGGCCGCTTTCCTGATTCGCCTCGCCCTGATGCGGGTGGTCGTGACCCCGCTGCGCGAAGCAATAGTGCATTTCCAGCGTATCGCCGATGGCGACCTGACCGCACGGATCGAGGACCGCGGTCGCAACGAGATCGGCCAGCTTTACGCTGCGCTGAAGGGGATGCAGGAAAAGCTCAAGGTGCTGGTGATCTCGCTGCGCGACAGCAGCGAGAACGTCTTTACCGGCGCCGGCGAGATCGCCACGGGCAGCCAGGATCTCTCCTCGCGCACCGAGCAGCAGGCCTCCGCCCTTCAGGAAACCGCCTCCAGCATGGAGGAGATGGCCTCCACGGTGAGCAAGAACACCGACACGTCGATCGAGGCCGACCGGCTCTCTGCCTCTGCCTCGCAGACCGCCGAGGCCGGTGGCCAGGAGGTCGAGCGCACCGTGAAACTGATGCGCGAGATCGCCGAAAGCGCCAAGCGCATCAATGACATCATCGGCGTCATCGACTCCATCGCCTTCCAGACCAACATCCTGGCGCTGAACGCCTCGGTGGAGGCGGCAAGGGCCGGGGAGCAGGGCCGCGGCTTCGCCGTGGTGGCCAGCGAAGTGCGCTCCCTGGCCAGCCGCAGCGCGGAGTCGGCCAAGGAGATCCGTGGCCTGATCGAGGACACCACCGCGCGCATCTCCAGCGGCGCCGAGCAGGCGGAACGCAGCGGCCAGACCATCAACGACACCGTCGACTCGATCCGCCAGGTCAGTGCCCTGATGGCCGAGATCTCCACTGCGACGCGGGAGCAGAACAGCGGCATCGAGCAGATCAACACCGCACTGACCGAGATGGATTCGGTGACCCAGCAGAACGCCTCCCTGGTGCAGCAGACCAGTGCCGCAGCGGCCTCACTGGAGGAGCAGGCTCGTAACCTCGCCGCACTGATTGCCACCTTCCGCGTCGACGAGCACGCCACGCCCAAGGCGGTGAAAAACGAGCGGGCGTCCACCGCCCGGAGCGAAACACGAGGTGGCAGGGCAGAGCGGCAGGCCAGCCAGCACCAGCTCGTTCACCTGACAGATCCCAAGCCGTCCAGCGCTCGCCAGCGCTCGAACGTCGAAGAGGACTGGAGCGAGTTCTAGCGTTGGGTCCGCCGGGTTCTCCTGCGCCGGTTCTTCAACCCCCGACCTGACCGGCTCGGGGTGTTTCGTCGCCAGGCTTGGCGCCCAGCCATCTGCATGTAATTTTTTGTTTAAAACAAGGGCTTATGGTCTCTCCGCGACTAGACTGCCGGTAGGAAAGGCAATCCAGGGAGAGAGCGATGGCTAGGGATCCGGTACATGGCAGCCTGCCGACGGCAACCGTGGGCGAAACCTTGGCGGTGGTGGGCAACGTCTTCGTTCCCAACATCGCCAAGGGGGTGATCATCCGTCGCCCCAGGGTGGTGGGCATGGCGGAGAAGCTTGGCCTGGACAAGCACAGCATCCGCCGCCTGCAAAAGCTCAACGAGAAGTACGGCGCCGGTCCGTTGATGCTGCACACCCCCAAGAGCAAGCCCATGGCGCTGGTGCTCGACCCCGACCACGCCAACCGTGTGCTCAACGAGACGCCCGAGCCTTTCGCCACCGCTGAATGGGCCAAGCAGAAAGCCCTGGAGCACTTCGAGCCCGACATGGCGTTGGTTTCTCACGGCCCCGAGCGTGCCGAACGCCGCCGTTTCAATGAGGAAGTATTGCAGAGCGGGTGCCCCGTGCACGGCCTGGGGGCGCGATTTGCCCAGGTGGTCGAGCAGGAAGCCAGCGAGCTGCTCACCTTCGTGGAACGGCACGACGGCAAGCTCGACTGGGGCATGTTCGAGGAAACCTGGAACCGGGTGGTGCGCCGCGTGGTGCTGGGCGATACCGCGCGCGACGACCGCGCCTTGACCGAGATGCTGGAAAAGCTGCGTTCCGCCGGCAACTGGGCCTTCCTGCATCCGGGCCATGACCGCCTGCGCGATACCTTTCACGAGCGTCTCCGCACCTACCTCAAGCGGGGGGAGGCGGGCAGCCTGGCCGCCGAAGTGGCGCGGGCTTCGACCGACGCCGTCACCCAGCCGGAGCACCAGGTGCCGCAATACCTGTTTGCCTTCGATCCGGCCGGCATGACCACCTTCCGTGCCCTGGCGCTGCTGGCTGCGCATCCCGGCCAGGCCGAGCGGGCGCAGGCCGAGGTCACCGAGCACGGCCTGGAGCGAGCGCCCAAGCTCGACTTCCTGAGAGCCTGTGTACTCGAGTCGCTGCGACTGTGGCCCACCACGCCGCTGCTATTGCGCCAGACCACCGAAGCGACCGAATGGGAGAACGGCACGATGCCGGCGCAAACCTCGGTACTGCTGCTGGCCCCCTATTTCCACCGCGACGATCGCTATTTGGACGATGCCAATCGGTTCGATCCCGACCTCTGGCTGCAGCCGGGCGAAGCCGGGAACTGGCCGTTGGTTCCGTTCAGCGGCGGCAGCGGCATCTGCCCGGGCAGGCACGTGGTGCTACTGGTGACCAGCCTCATGCTGGCCCAGTTGCTGAAGGGGCGGGAGTACCGGTTGAACCCGCCGACTCGGTTGCTCAGCAGCAGGCCGATGCCGCCGCTGCTCAACAACTACGGTCTGGCCTTCGACTGCAGGGCGTGTTGAGCGCCGCGGCCGTGTGTCGCGCGGCTCAACCAAGGGCGGCGCGTTGCCTGCGGCGCTCGCTCTTGTCGTCGTACATGCGCTCGTCGGCCAGGGCGAGCACTTCCTGGGCTGACGTCTCGCATGAACTGGCGCCACCCAGGCTCAAGCGAAGCTCCAGCGTCAAGCGCTCGCCATTGGCCGAGGTGATGGAGCAGCGCTGGCCTTCGAGATGCGTTCTGATCAGGCTGGCCAAGCGGTTCGCGGCCGCTAGATCGGCGGAGGGAAACAGCACGACGAATTCGTCGCCGCCGTAGCGGGCGAGGATGTCGCTGGCACGGCAGTGCACTTGCAGACGCTCGGCGACCGTGGTGATGAGCTGATCGCCCGCCACATGGCCATGGCGATCGTTCACCTGCTTGAGCCCGTCGACGTCCATCATCAGCACGGCGAAATCCAGGTTCGGTGACTGCGCCTTGCCCTGGATGCTCAGCTGCAGAGCCGACTCGAAGAAGCCGCGGTTGTAGAGCCCGGTCAACCCGTCGCGTTCCGCCGTCTTCTTCAATGCGAGATGCAGCAGCTTGTTCTCGGTAGCCGCCGCCAACTGGTCGACGAACAGCGTCAGCATGCGCTCCAGGCGCCGATCCAGCCTGGGGGCGCGCACGATCAGCCAGCCTTCGTACATGCTGAGGCGGCCTGCCATGGGGGTGGCGTACAGCTGCTCTCCGTCCGGCTTCACGCGCAGCTTGACCGTACTTTCCGGCCGCTCCTGGAGCGTTGCCAGCAGGCCGCCCAGCTGGCGTTCGTCTTCGGCGCCCAGGCGGAGGCCGGCCACGGCCGCGTAGCGCGTCACTTCGGGGCGCTGCCGCTCCTGCAGAAACACGGCGAAACCGTACTCCGGAAAATCGGCATGCAGATGCTTCAGCGAATCGTCCAGCAGGGTATGGATGTTCGAGGCGCGATTGGCCACGACGCCAAGATCGAGCAAGGCATGAAAGACGCGGTTCTGGAACTTGATCTCGGCAATGCTGCGGCCGATCTTGCGATTCTGCCCGTACATCACATAGGCGAGCGCGAGGAAATAGAGCACCGCGCCGGTGACCTGGTAGATATCCAGCTCGGTGCTGACGTAGGGGCGGAATTCGAAGCCTGCCGACAGGCCCCAGCCCAGTGCGCCGGCGGCAAACAGCGCCATGGAGACGGCCAACCGGCGCAGGCCGCCGACCACCATGTTGTTCATGAAGCAGGCGAGGCCGATGGTGACGGTGGCCAGTACATAGAAGTCCAGTACGCCGCACCACATGCCAAACAGCAGGCTGTCCAGGGCTAGATTGCGAAACTCGGCGCGTTTCGAGTCCTGCGCCAGCACGGCATGGCCATAGGCCAGCGCTGGCCACAAGAGTAGAAGCAGGCCTGGGCCGATCAAGGTCCAGCCGCTGCCCTCGACCAGGGCAATCCACAGCGTGAGGCCGAAGGTGTGACAGAAAGCGAAGGCGCGGGGTCCCAGCGTCGCCAGGGCGAGACGGTGAGGGCGCTTGAATCCGGGCTGAGCCCGAGTCGAGAGAGTCTTGAAATCTACCATGCCCGCCTGGGTCGTCTTGCCCGCTCGAGGCCGACAACCATACGTTGGAGTTATAAGCCGATTAACTTTAAGTTGACTGTAGCCTAACACTGGCGGGTAGGACTGGCATCAACCTGGTGCATCGCGAGGGACCCGTGGCGTTTACGGCCGCTTTGAACGCTCACCCCCTGGGCCGCCCGGCTGGTCGTCGGCCGCCTGCGCGTGGGTGCGAAGCTCGCCGAAGGCCTGTGCCACATCGGCGGCATCGCGGTACCGGCGCGAGGGCAGTTGCGCGACGATGTCGCGTATCTCTCGCTCCTCGCCCCTCACGGCATCGACAAGGTCTGCGTGACCCACGGGAAAATCGATGCCTCTCAGTGCCTTCTCGAGGTCGGCGGCCGACACGGCCCGTGTCGGGTGGGAAGTAAGCATATGCCGTTCATAGCGGCTCTTCTGCTCGAACGTGGCGCCGCAGATCTCGCAAGTGAACTGTGCCATCAACGTAGCTCTCCCACGGCGCGCTGAACGTCCGCCATCGTGTCGTACCTGCGGCGGGGAAACTCGTTCAGTACCTCGATGACCTCGGCCGCGGCGCGGTTGGTCTTGGCCTGATGGATCAGCGCGGCCTTGTCGCAGGGGAAGTCCACCCCCTTGAGCGCCTGGGCGATCCCGGCCGCCGAAGCCGTGCTGCTGGCCGCCTGGCCACCACGCTCGCCGCCCTTGCTGCGGTCTCCCGCGGGCGCGTGGCTTTCCGGCTGCATGTGCGGTCGGGCGAGGTCGCCGCCCTCCAGTGCCTCGGTCGGCCACTCCCGCCGATCCAACCCCAGAGTCCTGAACAGATCCGCCTTGCCGCTGATCGTCACATCCTCCTCGCCGAGATCGTCGTGCGCACCGATCAGCAGCAGCTGGACGCTCTCGTAGTCGAGCAGGCGGCCATCGTCGACATCGATCCAGCGCCGGTCGGCGAACTTGTCCTGCAAGCGCTTGGGATAGTTCGGTTTGGACTCGGGGAAACCGGGTACCTCCAGGGAGGGGTTGCGCACCGAGATGATGAAGCTGGCCTCGGCCAGGATGCCCAATTCCCGCTGGGCCTTGCCGGGCCTGCCTGGGCGGCTGAGGCGGTAGGCCAGGCGGGAGCTGTTGCCGCGCTCGAAAATCGCGTAGCGACCCTCGCCGGCAGGAATGGCCTCGCCCTGCTCCTGCTCGCCGCGGGTCCTGGTTTCGTACTCCAGCGGCGCCAAGGCCTCGCCGATCGCCTTGGGCTTTCCCGTCAGGTCGACCATCATCCATTCACGGGCGGTGGACTTGGGCTTGCCCTTCACGATCTCCGGCAACCGCTTCTTGCCCACCAGCAGCAGGCGGGCGGTCTCGCGATCGTCCGGCACCAGCACCACGTGCAGGCGTTGTACGTCGTCGAGCGACTGCACCGTCGTCGTATTCACCTTGGGCCGGTAGAAGAAATGGATCTCTCCTTTCTCGACATGATCCGCCATCTGGCACCTCCTGTGCTGGAATGGGCGTGTCGCGACAAGAATCCTTATCTCTGGTTAGCAGAGAGGCGCCGAGCCTGCAAAGAGGGTACCGCTGGCGGCGGCCACCAACGAGCGCTATCTTGGAATTCGATTCACTCCGGAAGCCTGTCATGTCGGACGCCACCAAACCCCTGTTCTGGCGCGACCCGCGCATGCCGCACGTGGAACTGCGCAAGGTCGATGACGGCCGCAGGGTCTGCTACGCCCCGCACAGCCACGCCCATTGGTCGCTGGGCGCCATTACCGCCGGGGAGAGCTCCTTCCGCTACCGGGAGGATTGCTACCACGTGCATGCCGGCACCCTGGTGCTGATGAATCCCGACTGGATGCACGCCTGCCGCGCCATTGACGACCGGCCCTGGGCCTACCTGATGCTCTACGTCGATACCGACTGGCTCACTGAGCTGCGCCATCAGGCCGGGCTGCTGGCATCGCCGCGCTGGCAGGATTTCGCCACCGCCGTGATTCGCAGTCCCACGTGGTATGAGGGGTACTGTCACATGGCGGCATGCCTGCTCGAGCCGACCCGTGACCTGCTGGACAAGCAAACGGTGGTGGTCGAATACCTCGCCGCCCTGATGCACGAGCTGGCCGGCCAGCCGGCCCGGGCAGTGGCCAGGGCGCCGGCCGTGTTGAAGGAGCTGGCAGCCTACCTGGATGCGCATGCGACGGAGGAGATCTCACTGGACGACCTGTGCGAGCGTTCCGGCTACAGCCCCGGCCACCTCATTCGCGCCTTCAAGCAGCACTTCGGCTTCACGCCGCACGCCTACCTGATCAACCGGCGCATCCAGTTGGGCCAGCGCGAACTGAAGCGCGGTACGCCGATTGCCGAGGCGGCGCTGAACGCCGGTTTCGCCGACCAGCCGCACTTCCAGCGCACCTTCAAGCGCCTGGTGGCCGCCACACCGAATCAGTACCGGCAGCCCTCACTCGAGAAGTAGGTACAAGCAGCTAGCGGCGAGCAGCACCGCCAGCGTGCGATTGACGGTGGTCAGCACGGCCGGCCTGTGCACGTAGCGACGCAGGAAGGCCCCGGCGTAGACCCAACTCCCCAGCGACAGCCAGCAGATCGGCAGGTAGAGCCCGGCGAACAGCAACACCTGATTCAGATCGCTGCCGCTGGTGTAGGCGCCGATGCCCGAGGCCGACGCCAGCCATGCCTTGGGGTTGAGCCACTGCATCAGTGCACCCGTCATGAAGCCCGGCGCCCGCTGGGCTTCGCCCTCCGGCAGGCGGCCTTCGTCGCGAAACAGCCGAACGCTCATATAGAGCAGAAACGCCACCCCCGCCCAGCGCAGCGCCCGATCCAGCCCCGGCACCACCGCCAGCACCGAGTAGAGCCCCAGCCCCACCGCTACGAACAGCACGACGAAGCCCAGCGTGGCTCCAGTGACGAACACCAGCCCCTGCGACAGAGGGTAGCGCGTGCCGCTGCTCAGGCAGACCAGGTTCACCGGCCCCGGCGAGATCGAGGCCGCAAGGGCAAACGCCGACATCGGCAGTATCATGGCAAGGCTCATCGTCATCCTCCTGGGTGGCAATGAGCCAAGCGTGCCGTACGGCTGGGGCCGCGGTATTGAACGAAATTGAGGTATTACCTGCCGAGCGCCTCCAGCAGCAGCTGGGCCGTCGGCTCGGAGGAGGGGGGATTCTGGCCGGTGATCAGCCGCCCGTCCTGGCGGGTGTAGGGCGTGAAGACATCGGCCTTGGTGTAGTGGGCGCCGCCCTCCTTGAGGGCGTTTTCCACCAGGTGCGGAACGACTTCGGTGAGGCCCACGGCTTCTTCCTCCTCGTTGGTGAAGCCGGTGACCTGGCGCCCACGGATGATCGGATTCCCTTCCTCATCACGCGCGTGGAGCAGCACGATGGGCGCGTGGCAAACGGCGGCCACCGGTTTCTGCTGTGCCCAGAAGGCCTCGATCAGGCGGATCGAATCCGCATCGTCGACCAAATCCCAGAGCGGGCCATGGCCGCCGGGGTAGAAGATGGCATCGAAATCGTCGGCGCTTACCTCGCTCAGTTTGTGTGTATTGGCCAGCGCCTGCTGGGCCTGGTCGTCCTGCTGGAAGCGGCGGGTCGCCTCGGTCTGGCTCTCTTCGGCGTCGCTCTTGGGGTCCAGCGGTGGCTTGCCACCCTTGGGCGAGGCCAGCACCACCTCAGCGCCGGCGTCCAGGCAGGCGTAGTAGGGTGCCGCCAGCTCCTCCAGCCAGAAACCGGTAGGCTCGCCGGTATCGCCGAGACGGTCGTGGGAGGTCAAGACCATCAGAATTCTCTTGCTCATGGGGCTCTCCTTTTCACTCATTCGTTGACGGGTCACTCACTCATTTACGGGCCAAGTTCCCGATGCGTCCCTTCCCCAAAACCCTCAATAACCCATTGCGGCATGCCCTGAGCAGAGGATAGAGCCGTGCCGTGCGCTCCTGGCTTGAAAAGAGCCGATACATCGTTCGATTGAACGCGCCGCTGCGGGTGCCGAGCAGGGTGAGGCGGTGCAGGGCTTCGCTGCCGTGATACCAGCGCTCGCCTACCTGCAGGGCGAAGCCCTCATCCAGGTCAATGCCCAGGTTCGTGAGCTCCCGGCGTGCTGCGCTGTTCTGCCTCGCGTCGATCAGCTCCAGTTCGCCGACCTCCTGGCGGATGCGCTGCCAGCGTACGTAGCGGCGGCACATCGGGCAGGCGCCGTCGTACACCAGGCGGAGCTTGCGGCTCGATGCGCCCTGATCGCGCGAATCGTTCATCGTCGGCACTCTGCTATCCTGACGTCGTTGGCGAGTAGCGCTGCTCCGGCAAAGCCGGAATCTTCGAGACATGTCAGTGAGGGTAGCAATCTTCCGCGGTGGTCTCGACCGCTCATGAATGTCCAGTCCCCCATTCCCATCATTTCGAGGAGGCGAGCGTGCTTCGTGTGTGGTGGCATTTCACATTACTCATTACGGCGCTTGGCCTCGTCATGGGGGGAGCCCATGTGCTTGAGCTACCGGTTCGGATGCAATACGACCCCGAGTTCTACATGCGGGTCACATCAACGCTCTATGCGTTTTTTGGTCTTGTCGGCGGGCCGCTCCAGCTCATTGCCCTCCTGGCCGCTGCCGTGCTGACCTGGTTGCTTCGTGGGCGGGTCGCGTTCCGCTCGACGCTGACGGGAACGGCCTGCCTGGGCCTTTCTCTGGCTCTCTGGTTCCTGCTCGTACAGCCGGTGAACGCCGCCTGGGCTGAGGCGCTGCAGGCCAGCCCGGCTGATGCGGTTCAGGCCTACGCCCGGTTGCGCAGCCGCTGGGAATACGGGCATGTCGCTGCCTTCGTGGCCTGGTGCCTGGGTTTTGCATTCTTGCTGAATGGGGTGCTTCGCGAAGCGATGGCGGCCACACCCAGAGCTTGACCGCGCAATTGCCAGCCTTGCTGGGTCGGCATCGTTGCCAAGCCTTGAGCCAAGGGCGCCTTTGACCTATGCCTGAAGGTGGCGCTGATGGCGCGTCCTGCATGGGTTACCTAGAGGTGCGATATGGAATTCACGGGCAAAGTCGCCGTGGTGACGGGGGCGGGTACCGGCAACGGTGAAGCGATAGCCGAGCGGCTCCATGCAGGTGGGGCGTCGATGGTTCTGGTCAGTCGTCGTCTCGAAACCGTGCAAGCGGTAAGTCAAAGAGTCGATCCGCAAGGCGAGCGGGTGCTGGCGCCGGTTATTCGTACGCCAAGCCGGGGCTGGAAACGATGCCCTGGGGCTGCAAGGAGATGAAGATTGCAGACCCGTTCGGCAACCGGCTCATTTTCACCGATGCCATCAGTACTTGAGCATCCTTTACGTGAGCACCTTTAGAGGAAACCATCATGGACGATGCAACGAAACGCGACCTCATCGAGCGCTATATTACCGCCTACAATAATTTCGACATTGACGGGATGCTGGCCGTGCTCGATCCGGGCATCAGCTTCGAGAATTACTCGGGCGATGAACTCACCACCTCGGCCAATGGCATCGACGAGTTTCGTCAGCTTGCCGAACATGCCAAGGGGTTCTTCGCCGAGCGTGTGCAGCGTGTTAGCAGCCTGACCCTCAGTCAGGACGGCGCCACGGCCGAGATCGACTACCATGGCCGTCTGGCCCAGGACATTCCCGGCGGGCCGAAGGCGGGAAGCCTGATCGAGCTGAATGGCGTCTCCGAGTTCACCTTCGGCGCTGGACGGATCATCAAGATCATCGATCGAAGCTGACTAACGGAAAGGCGTGAAGCCATGAAGACACAGTATTACACCGCATCCAGTCTGGATGGCTTTATCGCCACCGAAGACGACTCCCTGGAGTGGCTGTTTCCGTTGGGTGAACTGAACGAATCCAGCTATCCGGATTTCATTGCCGAAGTGGGCGCTTTGGCGATGGGAGCCACCACCTACGAGTGGATCCTGCGCCATGCCGACACCGTAGCAGCCGAGGCCGGTTCGCCATGGCCGTACACTCAGCCTACCTGGGTGTTCACCCATCGCGATCTCCCAATTCCGCTAGGAGCGGACGTCCGCTTCGTGCAGGGAGGCGTGTCCCAGGTTCACGAAGAGATGTGCGCAGCCGCGGGTGGCAAGAACCTCTGGGTCGTCGGAGGCGGCGACTTGGCGGGGCAGTTTCACGATGCCGGCCTGCTCGATGAACTCATCGTTCAGGTCGGCTCCGTTACCCTGGGCAGGGGCAGGCCGCTCTTTCCACGTCGCGTGCTGAGCCCGACCCTGCGTCTCGAGTCGGTACGCCAGATGGGAACCGGCATGGTCGAGCTGCGGTATCGGCTTTCCCTTCAGGAGTAAGGCCGTCAGGATCAAGAGCAGAGCGGCAAGGAGGAGGTACATTGAAAAAGGTCCTGATGATTACCGGCGGCAGCCGAGGAATCGGCGCGGCAACGGCGCGCCTGGGCGCCGCTAGCGGTTACGCCGTGTGCATCAACTATCGGCATAACGAAGCCGCGGCTCTCGCCGTGGTCGAGGAGGTCGCCCGGGCTGGCGGCGAGGCGATTGCCGTGGCGGGTGATGTCGGCCATGAGCCCGACGTGGCACGGCTATTCGAGCAAGTCGACGAGAAGCTCGGCCCGGTCACGGCGCTGGTCAACAACGCCGGCATTCTGGAAACGCAGATGCGCGTAGAGGAGATGGACGCCGCGCGCCTGCACCGGGTGCTGACGGCTAACGTGATCGGCAGCTTTCTCTGCGCCCGGGAAGCCGTGCGGCGCATGTCGACCCGGCATGGTGGGCAGGGCGGAGCGATCGTCAACGTCTCTTCCATTGCCTCCCGGCTCGGCGCACCCAATGAATACGTCGACTACGCCGCCGCCAAGGGCGCCATCGATAGCTTCACCATCGGCCTGGCCAAGGAGGTCGCGGGCGAGGGCATCCGCGTCAACGCCGTACGCCCGGGCGTGATCTACACCGAGATCCACGCCAGCGGCGGCGAGCCCGATCGCGTCGAGCGGGTGAAAACTTCCGTGCCCATGCAGCGCGGCGGCCAGGCCGAGGAGGTAGCGCGCGCCATCCTTTGGCTGCTTTCGGATGAAGCCTCCTACTCCACCGGGGCGCTGCTGGACGTAACGGGCGGGCGGTAGTCGCCCGCTTCGACATTGCAACGCATGCCGACGCTTGCGTTTCCAAATATTTCCATAGCCGCTTGGTGACAGGAACCCGAGGTAGCATAGCGAAAACATGTTCAGTCACTTAGCAGTATTGCTCTCTGCCAAGCAGTACCAGGACGGCCATGCGTCTTAGCCCTTTGTCTATGTTGCTTTTAACGTTACTCAACGTTAATTTGAGTAACGAAAGCTGCTGAGACAGCTCTGACGAAAAGACATAAGTACGCAGGGAACTACCCGGTAACGCGTTTACCGGGTAGACTCTTGTTTGCCTCCAGTCAGTCCCTTCGCATCCTTCCTCAGGATTTCCTCGTATCGATGCTCGCTACCCATTCCAGATAGTGCGTGACGAGCGCGATGGCGATTGGTTCAAGTCGAAGCGAGACGTAAGCACATGCCGTCAAATTTGCTCATCCGCAGCGAAACGCCTGCCGATATTGACGCAATACACGACGTGACCGTCGCAGCCTTCCAGGCGATGCCATATAGCAGCCACACCGAGCAGTACATCATCGAGGAACTGCGCGCCGCCAATGCTTTGGCGGTATCGCTCGTGGCGGAGCGGGATGATCGGCTGGTAGGGCACATTGCCTTCTCCCCGGTGATCGTCTCCGACGGCAGCCAGGGCTGGTACGGGCTGGGACCCGTGTCGGTGCTCCCGGAATACCAGCGCCAGGGGATTGGCAAGGCATTGGTGGAGGAGGGGTTGGCACGCCTGAGAAATATCGGCGCTCAAGGATGCTGCCTCGTTGGTCACCCCGAGTACTATGTCAAGTTCGGGTTTCGCAACATGCCGGAACTTGTCTATGAAGGCGTGCCGCCGGAATATTTCTTCGTGCTGCTGCTAGGCGGTAATGCTCCTCAAGGCACCGTGACCTTTCACGAGGCGTTTCTGACAGAGCGGCCCTCCTGAGCCCGTGGGGCAAGCCCATGTCCGTTAGGCTGGAGCTCATCCATTTTATTGGAGAAACCGCAAGTCGCCGTGTGCGGTGTGCGCTTCCCTGGGGCCAGCGCCGCGTGACCATGCCGGGCCGGTGGTTGCCGAAAGGGTCGGGGTGGTGTGGTAGACTGCGCGCCTCGGCCTGCGCCTGCAACACATCCCCACCGGTAGCCCGTCATGGAAATCAAAGTCAATTTTCTCGAAAATCTCAGGCTTGAAGCCAAGTTTGACGATTTCACCGTCATCACCGACCAGCCCATTCGCTACAAGGGCGACGGCTCGGCGCCAAGCCCCTTCGACTACTTCCTGGCGTCCTCCGCGCTGTGCGCGGCCTATTTCGTGCGGGTGTACTGCAAGGCGCGCGACATCCCCACCGAGAACATCCGGCTCTCGCAGAACAACATCGTCGACCCCGAGAACCGCTACAACCAGATCTTCAAGATCCAGGTCGAGCTGCCGGAAGACATCTCCGAGAAGGATCGCGAGGGCATCCTGCGCTCCATCGACCGCTGCACGGTCAAGAAGGTGGTGCAGACCGGCCCCGACTTCCAGATCGAGACGGTGGAGAACCTCGACGAGGACGCCCAGGCGCTCCTGATGGTGCAGCCCGACGAGGAGGCCTACACCTGGATCGAGGGCAAGGACCTGCCGCTGGAGCAGACCATCGCCAACATGTCCGGCATCCTGGCGGAGCTGGGCATGAAGATCGAGATCGCCTCTTGGCGCAACATCGTGCCCCACGTGTGGTCGCTGCACATTCGCGACGCCGCCTCGCCGATGTGCTTCACCAACGGCAAGGGCGCCACCAAGGAGAGCGCGCTGTGCTCGGCGCTGGGCGAGTTCATCGAACGCCTGAGCTGCAACTTCTTCTACAACGACCAGTTCTTCGGCGAGGAGATCGCGAACAGCGCCTTCGTGCACTACCCCAACGAGGAGTGGTTCAAGCCGGGGCCCAACGACGCGCTGCCCGAAGGCATCCTCGACGACTACACCCGCGAGATCTACGACCCCGAGGGCGAGCTGCGCGGCTCGCACCTGATCGACACCAACTCCGGCAAGCGGGAGCGGGGTATCGTCGCCTTGCCCTTCGTGCGCCAGTCGGACGGCGAGACGGTCTACTTTCCCTCCAACCTGATCGAGAACCTCTATCTCAGCAACGGCATGAGCGCCGGCAACACGCTGCAGGAAGCCCAGGTGCAGTGCCTCTCGGAGATCTTCGAGCGGGCGGTGAAGCGCGAGATCCTCGAGCAGGAGCTGGCGCTGCCCGACGTGCCCATGGCAGTGCTCGAGCGCTACCCGGCCATCCTCGAAGGCATCCAGGCGCTGGAGGCCCAGGGCTTCCCGGTGCTGGTCAAGGACGCCTCGCTCGGCGGCCAGTTCCCGGTGATGTGCGTGACCCTGATGAACCCGCGTACCGGCGGCGTGTTTGCCTCCTTCGGCGCCCACCCCAGCTTCGAGGTGGCGCTGGAGCGCAGCCTCACAGAGCTGCTGCAGGGTCGCAGCTTCGAGGGCCTGAACGACTTCCTGCCGCCGACCTTCAACTCCCAGGCCGTCAGTGAGCCGAACAACTTCGTCGAGCACTTCATCGACTCCTCGGGGCTGGTTTCGTGGCGCTTCTTCAGCGCGAAGAGCGATGTCGAGTTCGTCGACTGGGACTTCTCCGGCACCAACGCGGAGGAAGCGGCGACCCTGTTCGGTATTCTGGAAGAGATGGGCAACGAGGTGTACGTGGCCGTGCACGAGGACCTGGGCGCGCCGGTGTGCCGCATCCTGGTGCCAGGCTACTCCGAGGTGTACCCGGTGGACGACCTGATCTGGGATAACACCAACATGGCCCTGGATTACCGCGAGGACATCCTCAACCTCCATGCGCTGAACGACGGCCAGCTGGCCGACCTGCTGGCGCGCCTGGAGGAGAGCCAGCTCGACGAGCACATGGACATCATCACCCTCATCGGCATCGAGTTCGACGAGAATACCGTGTGGGGGCAGCTCACCATTCTCGAGCTGAAGCTGCTGATCCACCTCGCCCTGGGGCAGCACGAAGAGGCGCTGGAGCGGGTCGAGATGTTCCAGCAGTACAACGACAACACCGTGGAGCGCGGGCTGTTCTACCAGGCCATGGCTGCGGTGCTGGAGATCGTGCTCGACGACGAGCTGGAGCTCGACGACTACCGGCACAACCTCACCCGCATGTTCGGCGAAGAGACCATGGCCGCGGTGATCGGTTCGGTGACTGGCGAGGTGCGCTTCCACGGCCTCACGCCCACCAGCATGCAGCTCGAAGGCCTGGAGAAGCACCAGCGGTTGATCGAGAGCTACAAGAAGCTGCACGCCCACCGCGCCAGGCGGGCGGGCGTGGCGCTGTAAGCCGAACGAGCACCAGCTCCGTGCTCACAAGCGCCCCGGGTCAGTTCATACTGGCTCGGGGCGCAGCGTTTGGCGCCTCTATCGATAAGAAAAGGAGCCTGCAATGGCCAAGGTGGCAATTTTCGTCGACGTCCAGAACGTCTACTACACGGTGCGGGAGGCGTATCGACGCCATTTCGACTACAACGCGTTCTGGGCAGAGGCCACGGCTGGCAGGGAAGTCGTCACGGCCATTGCCTATGCCATCGACCGGGGCGACCGGAAGCAGCGCGAGTTTCAGGCTATCCTTCGCGCCATAGGATTCGAGGTGAAGCTGAAGCCATTCATCCAGAGAGCGGACGGCACCGCAAAAGGCGATTGGGATGTCGGCATTGCCCTCGATGCCATCGAATACGCCGAGCAGGCGGATGTCATCGTGCTGGTCTCGGGAGACGGCGATTTCGACCTGCTGGTGGACAAGCTCCGTCAAGTGCACGGCAAGAGGGTCGAGGTCTATGGCGTGCCGCAGTTGACGGCAGCTTCGATAAAGCGAGCGGCGACCGAGTTCAAGCCGATCGGGGAAAAGCTTCTGTTGTGACATGACTCTTCGTCCTACGGCGCCACTACAGGAATGTATCGCATGCAGGAGGCAACGTGCCGGAATTGGTAAAAGCGGTTGCAGAGTGGGGAGTGACGATCACCGAGATCGTCGGCATCCTGATTATCGTCGGATTTGCCTTATATGCCCTGGTGGTTGTACCGCTCCTTCGGTTGAAGCATCACCAAGCCAACGAGATCTATACCGAGGTCCGTCAACGACTTGGTAGAGGTATCCTGCTTGGCCTGGAATTTCTCGTGGCAGCAGACATCATTCATACCGTGGCGGTGGAGCTGACCTTCGAGACGGTAGGCATACTCGCCATCATCGTGCTGATACGCACCTTCCTCAGCTTCACGTTGGAAGTCGAGCTGTCCGGGCGCTGGCCGTGGCAGAAGAAGGAGTAGGCATGGCCCCGCCACGGCGAACGTCGGCCGAAAGCCTCGTATCTCGGCTGCTCTAAGCTGGCCCTATGCCAGCTTCTCGGTGCATGGACGTTACCTCTAGCCAACAAGAGGCCTCGCATGAACGTATTCAAGACAACAACGTTAACCAAGCCTACCGCCGACGAGCTCCATACCTTGTTCCAGCAGACGACCTGGGCGGCGGACCGCACCCTTGGAGACATCGAAGCGATGATCGCACGCCTCGATGTTTTCGTCTGCATTCGTCAAGAAGGCAAGCTGGTGGGGTTCGCAAGGGCCCTTACTGACGGTGTGTACCGCGCCCATCTCGACGACATCGTGGTCGACGCCCAGGTGCGGGGGGCAGGGCTGGGGCGGTCGCTGGTCGATTCACTTCTGAAGCAGCTCTCCCGCGTAGAGGAGGTATTTCTCAATGCCGGGGAAGAACTGGTGCCATTCTACTCAAGAAGCGGCTTCAAGCTCTTCGAGGGACGAACCATGGTACTTACCCGATCGCAGTCAAGCGATGCCTGAGCAGCTATCCGGGAGCGTTATCGGCTAGCACCGTCCAGGTATCTTGGTGTCGAATGGCTTGCCGGCCATTCCAGCGAAGGGTACTGGGCAGGGAAGACGGCGAAACCGACATGGACAAAGACTTTGCGGGCTATGCTGGACACCCTTCGGATGGCATTCTTGAAAACCTCAGCATCCAGAACAATGTGCATGAGGGCCATTTGAGTACAGCGAAACACATTCTCGAGCAGCTTGCCGGCTGCTTACTTCCCGACTGGCAACTCGTCGAACCTCTGCTTCGGCGCAAGACGTTACAGCCCGGCGATGCCCTCTTTCGGGACGGCGTCGTCCACCCCTTCGTCTACTTCGTGGAAAGCGGGATCATCAAAATGATCTACGAAACCGATGAAGGCGATGCCTGGGTCAAGGCTTTTGTCGCTGAGAGCAGGTTTTTTGCCAGCCTTGCCGCGCTTTCACCGGGCGGGGTCACCAGCTTCAGCGCCATCGCGGCCTGTCCGGCTGTGGTCGAATCGTTGCCCTATCAGATCCTGGATCAGCTCGCCGACAGGCACCCCCAATGGCAGCGCGCCCTAAGGCGCTCGTTCGAGCTCTATGGCTTTCGCAAGGAATGCCGCGAACGCGACCTGCTGACGCTCTCCGCCGAGGAGCGCTATCGGCGCTTCATCGAGGAATACCCTCACATCGCCGCGCGCCTGGCCGACCGGGACATAGCCGGCTACGTTCGCGTCACCCCGGCGTCTCTTAGTCGAATCAAGGCGCGAATCAGGCAGGCTCATACTCGCGTATGAGCTCGATAGTCATAATTTGCTCTGTTTCCCGGCCTCGCTATGTCAGAGTCATGGCTAGTGAGGCGAGAACCTGCACGGACGCGTCCAGCGATATGCAGAGGCCATGAATCCATGAGTATCGGTGCCGCAGAGTTGAGCGTGGATACCGCCATTTACAAGACGCTGCTGGAGTCTACCCAGGCCATCCCCTGGAAGATCGACTGGCAGACGATGCGCTTCGCCTATGTCGGCCCGCAGATCGAGCGCCTGCTGGGCTGGCCCCAGGGTAGTTGGATCGGTATCGACGACTGGGTCGAGCGCATGCACCCGGAGGACCGCGAGCGGGTCGTCGGCTTCTGTGTGGCCCAGTCCAAGGCGGGAGTCGACCATGAGGCGGATTACCGCGCGCTGAAGGCCGACGGCAGCTACGTGTGGATTCGCGACGTCGTGCACGTGGTACGCAAAGACAACGGTGAAGCGGAAGCGCTGATCGGCTTCATGTTCGACATCAGCGAGCGCAAGAAGAATGAGGAGAAACTGCTGCGGCTCCAGCGTGAGCTGGAGGAGCTCTCCTATCAGGATGGCCTGACCGGTGTCGCCAACCGGCGCCTGCTCGACTCCATACTGGAGTCGGAGTGGGCGAGTGCTCGGCGCTCCGGCCAGCCTCTATCGTTCATCATGCTCGATATTGACTGCTTCAAGCAGTACAACGATCACTACGGTCATCTCGCAGGCGACGACTGCCTGCGCCGCGTGGCGCAGATACTGGGCTCGTCGGCCGTGCGGCCGCGCGACCTGCTGGCGCGCTTCGGCGGCGAGGAGTTCGCCCTCGTGCTGCCCGAGACGGACCAGGAAGCCGCCTGTCAGGTGGCGGAGCGCTGTCGAGCCGCCCTCAGTGACGAGGCCATTCCTCATCGCGCTTCCGATGTCTCTCACCTCGTCACCGTCAGCATGGGAGTGGCCACCGCTAATCCAGCGGATGGCGGTGGTCAGGCCTCGCTGATCGAAAAGGCGGATAGGCTGCTTTACCGGGCCAAGCAGGGTGGGCGCGATTGTATCGTTGCGGAGGGAAAGCTGTAGGGGCAGCTTCCGTCCGGTAGAAGTGCCTCGATGCAGGCCCCTCGCGAGGGGCCTGCTGGGATCAGTCAGCATCGGCAACCGTAGGATACGGATTATCCGGCATAAGCGTGCGCGGCAGTGCAGGACGCCGTGTGTCTTCCTTGGGGCCGTAGTACTCGGCAAGGTAATCGAGGATGGTTTCCTCGGTCTCGGCTTCGAACTCCCATAGCCCCTGGGTATCCTGCATCCAGCGGATCAGACTCTCCCAATGGTTGCGGGTCCCGCTGTTCTGAGTCACCAGGTTGGCCGAATGGCAGGCGGTGCAGTTGTTGCGCACCGTCTCCCATCCTTCGGCTTTTATCAGACCGGTATCTGAATCGGTTTCTTGAGCCGGCGCGGCAATCGAGAAGCAGAAGATGGCGGCACCAAGGGGCGTGATGACAAGCCTGTTTGAGCGCTTCATGGATACCCCCCTAGGTAACCTGAACCGCTATGCGGTGGCAGGCATTGTTGAGGTAGCCCTTGGGATTCCATCCCGGTACCACCATGGGCTGAGATCTCCCTTCCGAATCGGTGGCTTTGGCCCAGACCTCATAGTAGCCGGGTTCCGGAAACCCCACCGTGGCGATCCAACGCTGCCAGGCCAGTCGATTGGGAGGCGGCTGCAGGTCAGCCTTCTGCCAGGTGGTGCCGAAATCGATGGAGACATGGACTTCCTCTACCGAAAGGTCGCCTGCCCAGGCATGGCCACGTACCGTCAACGATTCGCCAAGAGCATGCTCGATACCCGAGCGAGGGTACGTCACCAGCGACTTCACCGGCATCGATTCGATGGTTTCGAAGTCCTCGTCGGGCACCACGCTGCCCGGAGCCACCGGATATTTGGGCATACTGTAGGAAGGCGGCGCCATCTTGGCACCATCATGCTTCTGGTTGCGAACCACGATCCGCTTTAACCATTTGCCGGAAACGGAGCCTGGCCAGCCGGCGCAGACGAGCCGCAGGGGATATCCGTTCAAGTGGGGGATATCCTCATCGTTCATTGCCCAGGCGATCAGCGACTCGTCTTCGAGCGCCTTCTCCATGGGCACGCCGCGCGAGATCGCTTCCTTGTTGGGATCGCCACTGGCATGACGGTCGGTGCCGTAGTAGCCGATGTAGACGGCGTCATCCTTGATCCCACAGGCTTCCAATACATCGCGCAGGCGTACGCCTGTGAACGTCGGGCAGGCCACCGCGCCGGTCGTCCACTGGTTGCCGCTGGCCGAGGGTACGTACTCGCTGCGGCCATTGCCGCCGCACTCCACTTGTAACTGCAGGGTGTGGTGTTCGAAGCGCTCCTTGAGGTCGGCGATGGTGAAAGTTTGAGGGTTCTCGCAGGACTCGCCGGCAATCTCCAGCTCCCAAGTGTCGGCATCGATGCTTTCCAACTCGGGGGGAATGCCGTTGTTGCGCACGAACATGTGCTTCGCCGGCGTGATGTCGTCATCGAGCAGGTGGGCCGGGGTCTCTGCATTGATGGGGCGATCATTGAGTACAGTCAGGCCCTCCTTGCCCTCGAGCGTGAAGGGCTCGTCACTCTGTGCCAACGCGGCTGGGATCAGCCCACCGGGCATGCGGTCGGCAAACGGAATGGAGCCACCCACGGCAGCGGCCATGGCCAGCAGGCTAGAGCGCTTTAGAAAACCACGGCGAGTCAGTGGATCGACTTCGCGGCCCCACAGCAGGCGATCTGCCGCTTCGGGATCTTCTGCGTAAAGCGCGTGGATGCCTCGGGTTCGGTTATTGGTAGGAAGTTTCGTCATGGCGCTGCTCCAGGCAGGCCTTGGCGCCGAGCTCCCTTGTGCGCCGTGCCGGAATTGTCGTTGTCGTGATGGAGTTGTCCTTTACTCCTCGTCTTTCGTTATTCCAGATTAGCAGTAAACTCTGGAAGCAACTGGCAAGTCGCACTTAACTTGATGTTCGTCATGATGGCCCTTCGGGAATTCGCACTACGCTTCGATGACCACACGTCATAACCCATGACAGGCTGTCACCCAGGAGGTGGGCGATGCGGCTGTCCCCGACCCTGCCAGATTATGCTGCTGCACGGGCGTCGTTTAACTGGAGCGATGCCCGTGCACAGCTCAACGGAATGCCTGCTGGGATCAACATTTCCCACGCGGCTCTCGACCGCCACCTCGGTACGCCCACTGCAAACCAGACGGCGATCCGATTTTTGCCCCGCGAGGGCGACCCCGTCGATATCAGCTATCGTGAGCTGGCGGCGCGGGCCAACCGCTTTGCCAACCTGCTGGCCACGCTGGGCCTGCAACCGGGTGACGGCGTCTACTGCCTGGCCCATCGCATCCCTGACCTCTACGCCGCCGCCCTGGGCACACTGAAGCACGGTGGCGTTTTCACCCCTTTGTTTTCTGCCTTTGGGCCGGAGCCGATTCGCTCACGGGTGGAGATCGGTGCGCCGGTGGCCATCGTCACCACCGAGCGACTCTATCGTCGCAAGCTTGCCGACTGGATCCACAAGATGCCCTCCGTGAAGCATGTATTGCTGATTGGTGGGGTGGGGGAGGCGCCGCGGGGAACCCTGGATGTCGACGATGTCCTTCGCGACCAGTCGGCGGAATACGCGACCCGGGCCATGAACCCCGAAGACCCGGCGCTGTTGCACTTCACCAGCGGCACCACGGGGCGGCCCAAGGGCGCCATTCATGTGCATGAGGCGGTAGTGGCCCATCACATCACAGGCCAGTACGCTCTGGACCTGCATCCAGGTGATATCTACTGGTGCACCGCCGATCCCGGCTGGGTCACCGGCACCTCCTACGGCATCATCGCGCCGCTCACCAATGGCGTGACGATGGTGGTGGACGAAGAGGAATTCGATGCCGAGCGCTGGTACCGCATCCTCCAGGACCAGAAGGTAGCGGTCTGGTACACCGCGCCCACGGCCATCCGCATGTTGATGAAGCTAGGGCCGGAGCTGGCACGTCGCTACGATCTATCGAATCTACGCTTCCTCGCCAGCGTGGGCGAGCCGCTGAATCCAGAAGCGGTGTACTGGGGCAGGGCAACGCTGGGGCTGCCCTTCCACGACAACTGGTGGCAGACGGAGACCGGCGGGATCATGATCGCCAACTTCGCCAGCATGGCGATTAAGCCTGGCTCCATGGGGCGCCCCGTGCCCGGTATCGAAGCCGGTGTGGCAAGGCGCACCAGCGCCGGTATCGAACTGATCGAGGAGCCGGACGAGACCGGCGAGCTGGTCCTCAAGACTCCTTGGCCCTCGATGTTTCGCGGGTATCTGCATGAAGAGGCGCGCTACCGCCAGTGTTTCGCCGGCGCCTGGTACCTCACCGGCGATCTGGCCCGCCGCGACGCGGAGGGCTACTTCTGGTTCATCGGCCGCGCCGACGACGTGATCAAATCCTCGGGGCACCTGATCGGCCCCTTCGAGGTAGAGAGCGTGTTGATGGAACACCCAGCAGTGGCCGAGGCAGGCGTGATCGGCATCCCCGACGAGATCGCAGGCGAGACGGTCAAGGCCTTCGTGTCGCTCAAGCCCGGCCATGAACCCGGCGAGGCACTGCGCAAGGAGATCCTTGGTTTGGCACGCAAGCGTCTCGGGCCGGCCGTGGCACCCCGTCAAGTCGAGTTCCGCGATAGCCTGCCCAGCACGCGCAGCGGCAAGATCATGCGACGCTTGCTACGGGCCCAGGAGCTGGGGCTGCCGGAGGGCGATACATCAACGCTGGAAGGAGCCCGGGAATGAGTACGCCTTCGATCGATAAACCGCGGCTGTCCCGGTCGCATCTGCTCGACCTGCTGCGCCAGATGCTGCGCATTCGCCGTTTCGAGGAGCGTTGCGTGGAGCTCTACACGCAGGAAAAGATCCGCGGCTTCCTGCACGTCTATATCGGCGAGGAGGCCGTGGGCACGGGGGTCATGTACGGACTGAAACCCGACGATGCGGTGGTCTCCACCTATCGTGAGCATGGCCACGCGCTACTCAACCGCATTCCCATGGATCGGGTGATGGCCGAAATGTACGGCAAGCAGGCCGGCTGCAGCAGGGGGCGAGGAGGCTCCATGCACCTGTTCGACGCCGCCGCCCGTTTCTTCGGTGGTAATGCCATCGTCGGCGGCGGCCTGCCGCTTGCCGTCGGCCTGGCCCTGGCGGACAAGCTCGCCGGGCGTAGCCGGGTCACTGTCTGCTTCTTCGGCGACGGCGCCGCGGCGGAAGGTACCTTCCATGAGGGCCTCAACCTGGCGGCCCTGTGGAAGCTGCCGGTGCTTTTCGTCTGCGAGAACAACCTGTACGCCATGGGCACGGCACTGCGTTACTCCCATGCCCAGACGGAGCTTCACCGCAAGGCCGAGGCCCTGGGAGTGCCTGCTGAGTATGTCGATGGCATGGATATCGCCCGGGTGGAGGCCGCCAGTGCCCGGATGCTGGAGTCAATCCGTGCCGGTGAGGGACCGCGTTTCCTAGAGTGCCGCACCTATCGTTTTCGCGCCCACTCGATGTTCGACCCGGAACTCTATCGCGACAAGGCCGAGGTGGAGGAGTGGAAAAAGCGCGATCCCATACTGCGCCTATCACAGTGGATGCAGCAATCGGGGATGTTGCACGAGGGCGAGCTCGAGGCAATGGAAGGCGTGATCAGTGAAGAAGTGGAGCAGGCCGTTGCCTACGCCGAGGCAGCGGAATGGGAGCCGGAGGCCAGCCGGTTCGAACACGTCTATCGGCAAGCGAGCGCTGCACCGATAGCGCCGCCTGCCGTCGAGCCTGAGCCTGTGGAAGTCAGTTATCGCGAGGCTTTCCGGCTCGGCCTGATCGAAGCGCTTGAGCACAACCCGCGAGCATTCCTGATGGGCGAGGACATCGGCCACTACGGCGGCTGCTACGCGGTCAGCCGCGGCCTGCTGGAGCGCTTCGGTCCCGAGCGCATTCGCGATACGCCGCTGTCGGAGAACGGCTTCACTGGCGCCGGCATCGGCGCGGCGCTTGGCGGGGCGCGGCCCATCGTCGAGATCATGACGGTGAACTTCAGCTTGCTGGCCATGGACCAGATCGTCAACGCTGCTGCCACCCTGCTGCACATGTCCGGCGGCGAGTTCAATGTACCTCTGGTGATCCGCATGGCCACAGGAGCCGGCCGCCAGGTGGCCGCCCAGCACTCCCACAGCCTGGAGCACTGGTACGCCCATGTACCGGGTCTCAAGGTACTGGCCCCCGGCTGCCTGGAGGATGCTCGCTACATGCTCTGGGCGGCACTGCAGGATCCCAACCCGGTGCTGATCTTCGAGCACGTGATGCTCTATAACCGTGAAGGGCGGCTGGACCCCTGCCCGCAGGGTGTGGACATCGAGCGTGCCGCCATCCGCCGAGCGGGTCGTGACCTCAGCCTGATCACCTACGGCGGCAGCCTGCCCAAGACCCTGGAGGCAGCCGGCGTCCTGGCCGAGGAGGGTATCGAGGCCGAGGTGGTGGACCTGCGCGTGCTGCGCCCGCTGGACACGGCGACGCTGATCGAGTCGGTCAGTCGCACCCATCGCGCCGTGATCGTCGACGAAGGCTGGAAGACCGGTAGCCTGGCAGGCGAGATCGCCGCTATCCTCGCGGAGCAGGCCTTCTGGGCACTGGATGCTCCCATTGAACGGGTCTGCACCGACGAGATCCCCATACCCTACCCGCGACATCTCGAGAATGCAGCGCTGCCCCAGGTGGCGGGCATCCTGGCCGCGGCTCGCAAGGTCATGGGGGCCACGCCGTGAGCGATTTCCTGATGCCGTCGATGGGGGCCGACATGGAGGCGGGCACCCTGGTCGAATGGTTGGTGTCACCGGGCGACCGTGTGGAGAAAGGGCAGGTCATCGCCGTGGTGGAGACTGCCAAGGGAGCTATCGATGTGGAAGTGTTCGAGAGCGGCGTGGTCGAAGAGTGCTATGTGGAGCCGGATACCAGGGTGCCGGTAGGTACGCCCCTGGCTCGCATCGGTAGCAGCGAACGAGTGGTTGCCGGGCGGCCCGGCTCCTTGCTGGAGCCAGCCGTCTTGGCCGAAACCGTTTCCGCGGAAGCGACATCCGCCGGGCCGGTAGCAGAGCCTTCTAAATTTCCGGAGTCGCCTCCGGCACCAAGCCCTCAGCCGGAAACCGACAGGGTAGCGGCCTCACCTGCCGCGAGGCGACGGGCGCGTGAACTTGGCCTGGAGCTTGGCAATATCAACGGCAGCGGCCCGGGTGGTGCCGTTGTGTTGCGTGATCTTGCCCAGGCTGCCGATGACAAGCCCAGGCATGAGCATCGGCGCAGCGGTGCCTTCGACCGCGACGAGATGCGCCAGGCCATTGCCGCGTCCATGAGTCGCTCCAAGCGCGAGATACCTCATTACTACCTCGCCACGACGCTCGACTTGCACGCTGCCGAGCACTGGCTGGCGGAGTACAACCGAGAACAGCCGCCCGAGGCCCGCCTGTTGATGGCTGCGCTGTTCATGAAGGCGACCGCCCGGGCATTGTCGCGCTACCCGGACCTCAACGGTCATTACGACGAACAAGGCTTCCACCCAGCCGAGCGTGTCCACCTCGGCATGGCCATTCATTTACGGGGCGGAGGACTTATCGCTCCGGCGCTGCGGGATGCCGAAGCGCAGGATCTGCCAGCACTGATGAGCCGCTTGCAGGACCTGGTGCAGCGTGCCCGCAGCGGTGGACTACGCGCCTCCGAACTCAGCAGTGCCACGGCCACCGTCACGGCGTTGGGGGAGCGAGGAGTGGATACCGTGTACGGGGTCATCCATCCGCCTCAGGTAGCGATGGTCGGCTTCGGTTCCGTACGCAGGCGCCCGCTGGCGGTGGGAGGCATGCTGGCGATTCGACCGGCAGTGGATGTCAGCCTGGCCGCCGATCATCGTGTCTGCGATGGCCACCTCGGCGCGCGATTTCTCAACGAAATCGATGCTCAACTGCAACATCCGGAGGCGCTGTGAACAGAGAAGAATTGCGTACCATCGTGCTCGAGGAGCTTTCCGCCATTGCGCCGGATATCGATATCGACCACTTCGATGACCGTGCCCGGCTGCGTGACGAATACGATCTCGATTCCATGGATGCCCTCAACCTGCTAACCGCTGTACACCAGCGTCTGGGCGTCAATATCCCAGAGAGCGATTACGCACGGATGCAAAACCTCCAAGCGCTGCTGGATTATCTGGAAACGCGAGTCGAAAACTGTTGAACTCCACCCTTGGGCAGCTCTCAAGTTTGCGACTCCTTCATGAAAAGGGTATAGGTGCTGCATCGACAAGCAGGACCTTGTGCAGCTATGCCTATGCAAAATCTCCAGCTCAACTGGTTGAAAACCTTCGAGGCGGTGGGTCGGCACCTGAGCTTCTCACAAGCCGCTCAAGAGCTGAACATGAGCCAATCGGCTGTCAGCCAACAGATCAAGCTGCTTGAGAACAAGCTGGGTCGGCGTCTTTTCGAGAGGCGGACACGCGCCATCCAGCTGACCGTAGCGGGACGTGCCTATCTGGGCGTGGTGCGGGAAGGGCTTGGGCACATCGAAAAAGGGCTAAACAGTATCTTCGATTCCGAAGCTCAGGGGACGCTGGAACTCAGCGTCAACAACACCTTCGCTCAGTTCTGGCTGGCACCTCGGCTGGAGAGGTTTGCCAAACTCTACCCTCATATCACGGTACGCATCTATGGCATGAACTGGGAGGCGGAATCACCCCCAAGCAGCGCCGAACTGGAAATCCGTTATGGTTCAGGCAATTGGCCTTCATATCAGGCCAAGTGCCTGCTGTCGAGAGAGATACGTCCTTATTGCTCGTTAACCCTGGCCAATCACTTGCGCGATACCGGTAACCTGCTCGAGCTGCCTTTGATCGATGTTCTTGGCACTCCCAACGGCTGGAAAGACTGGCTCACGCGACACTTGCCAGAATCCACCGAGAGTGGCCAGCTTTTCTACGTCGATAGCTATACCATAGCCGCCAGCCTGGCGATCGAGAACGTAGGCGTCTGCTTGCTCAATGACGAGCTGGTCCAAGGCTCGTATTTGCACAAGTTTCTCATGTCGCCATTCCGAGAGGGCATGGAATGCCAGGCGAGCTATTTCCTCATCAAATTGCATGAAAGGCCGCTTTCCGGCGTTGCCCAGGCATTCCACGACTGGCTGCTGAAGGAGCTCGGCTAGCGCACGGGTCGCATCAACTCTTTACTCGCTGCATATCGGGATCGTAGAACGCACGCAGCCTTGCCTCGACCTTGTACCGATGCATGGCGATTTCTATCTCGTATTCTCCGCTCTCGATCCATTGTTTCGTGATGCCAGCGGGGTTTTCGACATAGCCCATGGCAATATTGGCACCAACGTAATGACCAAACATGCCCGAGGTGGTGCGGCCTACAATTGAGCCATTGCGGTAGATCGGCTCTTCATGGAAGCTGGTGGCTTTCGGGTCGAGGAATCGGAACAATACCATCCGCTTCGTCACACCTTCCTCTTTCTGTCGGAGTAGTGCTTCGCAACCAATGAAGCCATCCGGCTTGTCGAAATCCGAAGCGAAAGAGAGCCCCGCTTCAAGCGGCGTGTCTTCCTCAGTGACGTCATGACCGTAATGTCGATAGCCTTTCTCGATGCGCAATGAGTTGAGAGCATGGTAGCCGCATAGCTTGAGATCGAAGGGTTTACCGGCCGCCATGATCCGGTCGAAGACATCCGGCGCAAATTCCGTGGGAATATACAACTCCCAGCCCAATTCACCGACATAGGTGATGCGCGAAGCACGCACCCGGGCATAGCCCAGCTCGATTTCGCGCGACGTGCCGAAAGGGAAGCCTTCGTTGGTGAGATCCTCATCGGTCAAACTTTGCAGTAGCTCGCGCGAAGCAGGGCCCATCACACCGAGCACGGCCATCGATGAGGTCATGTCGGTCACCACGACCCTTGCTTCCTCGGGGGTGTTGCGCTGCAGCCAGTCGAGATCACGTGTCTGGGTCGGCGCACCGGAGACGACTAGAAAAGCCTCCTGCGTGAGTCGAGTGACAGTAAGGTCGGCTTCGATGCCGCCACGCTCGTTGAGCCATTGGGTATAGACGATGCGCCCCGGGCTCACGTCTATGTTGTTGCTGCAGATACGGTTGAGCAGCGTTACCGCGTCGCGGCCCTGCACCAGCAGCTTGGTAAAGGAGCTCTGATCGAACAGTCCGACTTTCTCGCGCACGGCCATATGCTCCGCCGCTGACCAATCGAACCAGTTCTGCTTGCCCCAGCTGTACCGATATTCCGCTTTTTCACCCTCGGGAGCGAAAAAATTGGCCCGCTCCCAGCCTGCCACTTCGCCGAAGCACGCGTTGGCCGCTGCCAGTCGGTCATGCAGGATGCTTTTTCGTACATTGCGTGCCGTTTCGAACTGGCGGAATGGCCAATGCATGGCATACAGCAGGCCCAGCCCCTCGGTGGTCCTGTCATAGAGATAGGTGGCATTTCCCTGAAAGGGCAAGTTGCGGCGTATATCCACGTCCCACAGGTCCATCGGGGCGTGTCCCTTGCTGATCCATTCGGCAAGCACTTTGCCGGCGCCTCCTGCAGATTGAATGCCGACCGAATTGAACCCGGCGGCGACGAAATAGTTGCGCAGCTCCGGAGCTTCACCAAGGTGGTATCGGTCATCCGGAGTGAAGCTCTCAGGGCCGTTGAAGATGACCTGGAGGCCGGTCTTGGCGAGGGCGGGCACGCGTCGTATGGCGGCCTCAAGGTAAGGTTCCAGGTGGTCGAGGTCCGGCGGTAGCTCATCGAAACTGAAATGCTCGGGGATACCCTCGTGTCCCCACGGCTTGGCATTTGGCTCGAAGGTACCAATCAGCAACTTGCCGGCATCGGTCTTGAAATAGTTGCAGTTGTCGAGATCCCTTAGGGTAGGCAGTTGGGTCGCCAGGTCAGGCATCGCTTCGGTGACGACATAGTAATGCTCGGCGGCATGAAGCGGGATATTGACTCCTGTCTTCCTGCCGAGGTGGCGAGCCCACATGCCGGCACAATTGACGATGTATTCCGCTTCGATGTCACCCAACTGGGTGACCACGCCGGTGGCCGTGCCATGCTTGGCCTTGATCTCGAGGACTTTGGTATTCTCGTAGATTCTGGCTCCTCCCATGCGCGCCCCCTTGGCCAAGGCCTGGGTCACATCGACCGGATTAACGATACCGTCGAGTGGGAGGTAGATGCCCCCGACGATATCGTCGGCATTCATCAACGGCCACAGCTCACTCGCCCTTTGCGAATCCACGACCTCGCAAGGGAAACCGCATAACTTGGCCATCGAGGCACCGCGCTTGAGTTCGGTGAAACGCTCCTGATGAGTGGCCACGCTCAATGAGCCGTTGCGCACAAAACCAGTGTCCTGTTGGGTTTCATCGCGCAAGCGTTCATACAGGTCGGCACTGTAGCGGGCCAGCATGCTCATCCGGTAAGTGGCTCTCAGGGTCGGCACCAGTCCGGCGGCGTGCCAGGTCGTCCCACAGGTCAGTGAGTTGCGCTCCAGCAAGATGACGTCGCGGATTCCCAGCTTGGTCAGGTGATAGGCCACACTGCAGCCTATCACCCCACCGCCAACGATCACGACGCGGGCCGAGCTCGGCACTGTCTGGCTCATGGTCAGTCTCCCCGGGTTATTGTCCTTTTGTTTCGATGCTAGGGAGCGAGCCAGGCGGAAGCCAACGATTTATCTTTGGGTGATTAATAAGCTGAGCTTATTCGTTTGACTTGCCAACCTTGCCGTCGAGCAGTCAATGTAAGCGTGGCGATGCGCATCACAGCAGCCCCTGGATTAGTTCGTTACCACCAATATTGAAAGGTTGCCTCGCGAGCCGAGGCATTCTCTGAAAATTTAATAGACGATCAGTTTATTAAGAGGTGCTTTATGCGAAGTGACATGCAGGGATGCGCCGGGCTCGCCCGGCGCTTGAGTGCCCCTCAAAAGTCTGCGAAGAGCTGATCCCTACACCTTGCTCACGATCAGCGCCGCATTCACCCCACCGAAGCCGAAGCCGTTGCACAGCACGTGCTGGGTCGCGTGCTGGCGCGCCTCACCCGAGACGATGTCCAGGTCGTGCAGGTCCTCGTCGTGGTGCTCCAGGTTCAGGGTCGGGGGCAGGCGGTCGTGCATGGCGGACAGAATGGAGAAGATGCTCTCCACGCCCCCGGCGGCACCCAGCAGGTGGCCGGTCGAGGCTTTGGTGGCGGAAATCGGGATGCCGCCGAGGGCGTCGCCGAAGGCGTTGCGCAGGGCGGCGATCTCGGCCCGGTCGCCGACCGGCGTCGAGGTGGCGTGGGCATTGATATGGTCGATATCGGTGGGCGTCATGCTCGCCATTCGCAGCGCCGCGCGAATGGCCGCCGCGGCACCGCTACCGTCCTCGGGGCCGGCGGTGATGTGATGGGCATCGGCGCTGGTGCCGTAGCCGCTGAGGATGGCCAGCGGCGTGGCGCCGCGTGCCTCGGCGTGGGCCAGGGTTTCGATCACCAGCAGCCCCGCGCCTTCTCCCATCACGAAGCCGTTGCGTGCCTGGTCGAAGGGGCGCGAGGCCCGGGCGGGGTCGTCCTGCTCGGTGGAGAGCGCCTTCATGGCGTGGAAGCTGGCCAGCGACAGCGGGTCGATGCAGGCCTCGGCACCGCCCACCAGGGCCACCTCGGCCTCGCCGCTGCGGATCATGCGCATGCCGTCGCCGATGGCCTGCACGCCGGCCGCACAGGCGGTGACCGGGCAGCCGATCGGCCCGCGCAAGCCGTAGCGGATCGAGACGTTACCCGCCGCCAGGTTGGCCAGGAAGGCCGGCACGGTGAAAGGGGAGAGCCGGCGGTAGCCGCGCGTGGAGAGGGTATTCTGCGCCTGGGTGATGGTGGGGAAGCCGCCGATGCCTGAGCCGACGATGGTGGCCGTGGCCAGCCGGTCTGCGTCGCTTTCGGGGAACCAGTTGGCCTGGCGCAGCGCCTCCTCGGCGGCGGCCATGGCGTAGAGGCTGAACAGCTCCATCTTGCGACGCTCCTTGGCGTCGACCACGCGATCCGGATCGAGGCCGGCCTGGGGGTCGTCCTCGATGCCCGGCACTGAGCCTGCCACCTTGATGGGCAGCTCGCCGGTGTCGAATCGGCTGATCATGGAGAGGCCGGAACGGCCGGCCAGCAGGCGCTCCCAGCCTGCCTTGACGCCGCAACCAAGCGGGCTGATCATGCCCATGCCGGTGATGACGAGCGGTGATTGCATGGTAATTTCCTGAACAGCTTGGGGTTGTGCCACGCTAGCAGTCAGGTTGATATGATCAACATAATATTCAGCGTAGGAGTGTGAGATCGCCATGCCCTACTCGACGAACCACAAGGCCAAGTCGCGTGAGCGCATTCTCAAGTCGGCCATCGAGCTGTTCAGCCGAAAGGGCTTCGAGAAGGTCTCCATCGGCCAGATCATGAAGCTGGCCAAGATGACCCATGGCGCCTTCTATGCGCACTTCGCCTCGAAGGAAGCGCTCTATCACGCCTCGGTGCGCGAAACCCTGGAGAGCAGCCGCGCGGCCCGGTTGGTCAAGGGGCCTCTCTCAGTGAAGCACCTGACGGAGCTGGTCGCCAACTGCTGGAACCTGCAGGAACTGGAGCGCAAGCGCAAGCCGGGTCCCGAGTCGGTGCTGTTCAACGAGATCGGCAACGAGAACGCCGAGATCCGTACGCTCTTCGAAGCTTCCTACCTGCGCATGAAGAAGATGCTGGAGACCCGGCTCATCGCCTTGAGCCGCCTGAAGAAACTGCCCTTCGAGCCCGACCGCGAGATCATCGCCGACAAGTCCCGCGTGATTCTCGCCTCCCTGGTCGGTGCCGTGGCCATCGCCAAGAGCCTGCCCAGCGAGCAGGAGCGCCAGCGTATCCTCGACGCCGCCCAGCGCAACATTCTGCAGATGCTCGGCGTCGACGAGAGCGAACTGGACGGCATGACGGGAGCTGCGGGGCAGGGCGCCGTTTGAGCGTACTCGATCGGCCCTGAAGTCCGGAGCGGCGTGCCCGTCGGGGGGCGTCAGGTCATCCAGTGCACCGGCGCGCGCGGGTCGGGTTCGTAGGCGAAATAGCTGCCGGTGCGGATCGTTCGCGCCAGGTGCTCGCCGAGGCTCGGGTGATGTTGCGAGATGCGCTTGAGGGCGTAGCGCAGCGAGCGGGTGGCGCTGGTGCGAGCGCGTTCCAGGCCGTCACCGACGGCTCTGGCCCGGCCGTTCAGGCCGACGCCGCGACGAAGCTCATCGATCAGGAACTGGCGATCGGCACGCGCCAGCTCGGCGCGGTGGAAGTCGTTGTTTGCCTCGGCCTCGGCAATGTCCTCTTCGGTCTCGGCGAGCCGCTGTCGGTAGGCCTCACGCGCCTTCGAGTCGAACACTTCCAGCCCCGCCTGGCCCAAGCCGGAATGGGCATCGCGCCTGGGGCCATCCACAGTGTCACCGACAGGGAGTGAGCCACGCTCCACTGCCACCAGGTCGAGCACGTGGAATTCCCGGCCGGGCTCCGTCAGCAGGCGTTCCAGGTAGTGCATGCCCTTCAGATCCTTCAGGTACACGGTAAGACCGTCGAACGTCACCGTGCGCATGTCCCCCTCGCAACGGAAGACACACTGCTCGGGCTCGGCCGCTTGCCGCGACGCGGTGACCGGCAGGTGCTCGCGGGCCAGTTTCGCCCAGGGCAGGGCATGGAGGGTCTCGAAGGCTCGACACGCCGCCTCGAGCTCCCGTTCGGCCGTCTTCTCGTCGCCCGCCGTGCGGTGCGCCGCCGCGAGCTCGACGCGCAGTTGCGCTGCCTCGAACGGCATTCGCAGCGAGACCCACTCCATGACGGCCTCGCTGAGAAGCCGTATCGCATCGCTCGCCTGACCGTCGTACAACGCCAGGCGCCCCTGCGCGGCGAGCGCCGAGTTCTGCAGCGTGCGGCTGCGGTACGTCCGGGCGATCTCCGCGAGGTCGGCTGCGGCGGTGCGAGCCGTGTCGGCGTCTCCGGCCGCCAGCGCAATGACCACCTGGGCATCGCGCAAGGGAGCCCGCTGCAGGCCTCCCGAAGGCGGGCGCTCCTTCGACGGCACGTCGAATGGATGGTCGAGGGCGCCGTTGATCATGGACAGCGCTTCGTCGGCCCGACCCTGGGCCAATCGCAACAGCGCCAGGCCCGGCTGAGGCAGCCAGGCGTTTTGATGCGCCGCGAGAAACGCCTCCTCGGCACCGGCGAAGTCACCCTTGCGCAGCCGCGCGTTGCCGAGTTCGGTCAACGGCCAGCCGTACTCCCGCCGCATCCACGGGCGCAGCTCCTCGCAGGCCAGCAGCGCCTCCTGCTCGGCGGCGTCGCAAGGCCCGCGCAGGCGCATGATCTCCGCGCGGTGCACCCGGCAGCGCCCGTTGAGCCCACCGAACGCCGCCCCATGGCGCCAGCGTTCCATCGCCTCGGTCCACTCCTCGGCGCGGTCGTGCTGGCCGATCCACTGCATGGCGCAGATGACCTCGCACCACATCTGCCCCGTGGTGAGGGGGTCGAGATGGCCGGAGCTCAGCTCCACGGCAACGTCGTCCAGCGCACTTAGCCCCTCATCCAGGTCGCCGTCATGGATGCGGACCCGCGCCATGGCCACCCGCCCGATGATCGACGGCGGTGCCAGGCCGTGCCGTTGGCCTTCGTCCATGGCCCGTTGCGCCCACTGCGCCGTGCCCGGCATGTCACCGCACATCAGGCGCTCATAGGTGCGCACCGCGGCGAGCCACGCCCAGGCGGGATTGTCCGGCGCGTCTTGCACCAGGCGTTCCGCCCGCGACAGCCACGCGCGTACCGTGGCCATCAAACCCGTGTCCATCATCAGGTACATGCCGACCATGACGGCGGCGAAGGCAGCCTCATGGAGACGGTCCGCTTCCAGGTGCAGGTGGTAGAGCTCGCCATAGGCGGCCAGCGTACCTTCCAGGTCGCCGGTGCCGTAAGCCGCCTGGGCTCGTAGCGCCAGCAGCTCGGCTGAAGGGGGCATCGAAAGCCCGTCGAGCAGTTGCTGGGCCAGGGCGAAGTCGCCGGCGTCGAGGGCGGTGCGAATCGACGACAGGTCCGCTTTCGTCATCGCTCAATTGCCTTTTGTTGCGGTTGTAACAAGGAATGTTACGCCCTTTATGTAGGTGCCACGGCACCGAACCGAAACCGCATCCAAGAAAGGAGCATCTCGCCATGAACGAAACCCTTTATCACAGACTCGGCGGTCGCGACGGTATTGACAAGCTCTGCGACCGCATCGTCGAACTCCACCTGCAGAACGACGTCGCCGGCCCACGCTACCAGGCCCTCGACCAGGAGGCGCTGGAGCGGGCCCGCATCAAGGTCAAGGAGTTCATCGCGGCCGGTACCGGCGGGCCGGTGGAGTACACCGGGCGCTCGATGCTAGAGACGCACACCGGGATGAACGTCAGCGCGGCCGAATACGTGGCCGTGATGGACGACATCATGCAAGCCATGAACGAGATGGAGTATCCGCGCCCGGTGTGCGACGAAGTGCTGGGCATTGCCTATTCGCTCAAGGGAGAGATCATCCACCGATGAGCGAGGTCATGCCGCTCGGCCATCCCCAGCCGCGGCCGGTTGCTTCGGCCGTCGGGCCGGGTGTCCTATTCTCCCGATGCCGGTATCGGCCAGCTTGGCGCCGGTCGATGCCGGTCTGTGCAACATCGCCATGAAGGGCCAAGTCTTCGCCTAACCTGTAGCTGATGTGCTGGGCGACACCGGAAAGGGCGACGGTAACGTATACGCTACCGCGACATTTCAACTGCACTCGTTCGGCCTGGACAGGAGGAGAGCATGATGCCACGCGACAAGGCCAAGCCAGCGGCAGAAGCGAAACCGAAACTGCTTTCGGGAGGCAACCCGCAGATCCCCAAGGGTGACGGCGACGGCCCCGTACAGGCCTACATCGCCGCCATGCCGGAGTGGAAGCAGGACGTCGGGCGCCGGCTCGACGAGCTCATCGTGCGTACGCTGCCCGAGGTGCGCAAGGCCGTGAGGTGGAACTCGCCCTTCTATGGCATCGAGGGCCAGGGCTGGTTTCTCACCTTTCACTGCTTCACCAAGTACATCAAGGTGGCGTTTCTCAACGGCGCCTCGCTGGAGCCACCCCCGCCTGTCGCCTCCAAGGACCCCAACACGCGCTACCTGCACATCCACCAGGATGAGCCGATCGACGAAGCCCAACTGGAAGAGTGGCTTCGCCAGGCAGCCCGGCTGCCCGGCGAGCGGATGTTCTAGAGGACGTTCTAGCGAATGCTCATTGAACCCGTAGCCATCGCCTGAACCAAGGACTAGTTGATGATGACCACGAATCAACCGATTGCTCGATGTGCTTGTGGAAGCGTTGAACTCGAGGTAACCGGCTCCCCGATTTTGGGTGCCGCTTGCTATTGCGACGATTGCCAGGAAGGTACTCGTCAAATCGAAGGGCTCCCGAACGCACGTCCGTGCATCGATCATCGAGGCAGGCGGCTTCGAGCATCCGGTGCCATTCTTTCAGGCTGGCTTGATCCATGCCTGGCTATCAAAGCGAACTCAAACCCAGCCGCCTGACTAAACTATAAATCGTACGGCACACGTCGCCGAGGGGCATGCCATGCCGTTTACCGTGGAGCAGTTCTTCGGGGTGTTCGGGGCTTACCACGAAGCGGTCTGGCCGGCACCGCTCGTACTGAGCGGCCTGGCCCTGATCGGTATAGTGCTGATCATCAGGCCGAGCCGTTGGAGTCACGCGGCGGTAGCCGGCATATTGGCCGCACTATGGGCATGGCTGGCCATTGCCTACCACTTTGTCTTCTTCGCACGCATCAATCCGCTAGCGTATGCCTTTGCCGCCTTGTCGCTCGGCGGTGCGTCAATATTCTTCTGGGAAGGGCTGGTCCGTCATCGGCTCCGCTTCGAGTGGCGTGGCAACGCGCGTGCCTGGATCGGTGCGGCATTGGTCGGCTTCGCGTTGGGGGTATATCCGGTTTGGTCGTGGCTGGTTGGCCATACCTACCCCCACATGCCGACGTTCGGGCTTCCTTGCCCCACCACACTGTACACGCTGGGGATGTTGGCGTTCCTGGTTCCACCCTATCCGCGCTGGCCCCTCCTGGTACCGGTCATCTGGAGCGCCATCGGAGCCCAGGCCGCCTTCTTTCTAGGAGTAGGGCAGGATCTCTCCCTCATTGGGGCAGGGCTGATGGGCGTGTACCTGATGATGCGCAATGGCAGGCCGCGCCACGAGACGGCGAAGCCTACATGGTGACTGACATGCAGTTCCCTGACGGAACAGGGGGATTATCGTGCAGAATTTTTGCGTCCTTCTGCCGCCTGGCCCGTCTTCTGATGTGAAAGCCTCGCCAAGGGCGAGGCGCTCACCCCTGGAGGAACCCAAATGAAGCAGAAAGCTCAGGCACCCGTATCGGCCGAGGTGAGCCACACGCCCTCAGATATCGACATCGAACTTTTGGCCCTCGACCTTACGAGCTGTACGCGATGCGCCGGTACCCTTGAGAATATTGAAAAAGCTATCGAAATCGTGCGCCCCGCAGCTGAGGCGATCGGGACCAGGCTGAACGTCAACAAGATAATCATCGATTCAGAAGCTCGGGCTGTTCGGCACCGGTTCAGTTCCTCGCCTACCGTTCGGGTAAACGGTCTCGACCTCGCATTCGAAACCCGGGAGAGCCGCTGTGACTCCTGCACGACACTCAGCGGGTCGGATGAGGGCACGAGTTGCCGAATATGGCACTACCGTGGCGAGGAATACACAGAAGCCCCCGTTGGGTTAGTGGTCGAAGCGCTGCTCGGCGTCTTGGCGGGGCAGCGTTCCGCAGCGCCGGCACCGGTTGAATATGGGGGAGTGCCAGAAAACCTGCGGCGCTTCTTCGCCGGTAGGGCGGCCCGGCAGAACGGCGCAGCGCATTCATGCTGCGACCCAAGCGAACAGGCCAATTGCTGCCAGCCACAGGCCAAGGCCGAATGCTGCGGCCCAACCACGGAGGAGGATTCATGCGGGTGTCGTTGAGCGCGAACGACGAACAGGCCCAACGCCTGCTGTGGCAGGCGTTTCGCACCGAACTTCTACGTTTCGTGCGCAGGCGGCTGGCGGACGAGAGCGTGGCCGAGGATATCGTGCATGACGTCCTCATCAAGGCATTCTCCCGCCGCGATGAGCTGAGGGACGACTCCCGGCTGCGCGCATGGCTCTACCAGATCACCCGCAATGCGCTGGTGGATCACTACCGGGCGCACAAGCCGCTGGCACCGCTGCCGGCGGAACTGGCGGAATGGCCGGAGGCAGATGATCGAGCGGAAGCGGAGCTGGCCCTGTGCCTGCGTCCGCTCATGGACAAGCTGCCGGAAAAGTACCGCGCAGCGCTGCTCTCCACCTTGGAGAGCGGCTTGAGCCAGGAACAGTACGCATCCCAGGCGGGGCTGTCGATCTCCGGCGCCAAGTCCCGCGTGCAGCGCGGTCGTACCATGTTGCGGGATGCGCTGGTGGAGTGCTGTCGGGTCGAAATGAACCAGCGTGGAGAGGTACTGAATTACGACGTTGGCGAAGGGTGCCAATGCCGCTAGCGCAAGACCGCCCTGGGACACCGTGACATTCCATGCCGCCAATCGCTCATAGCCTGCCTCTCATAGCCTGCCCCTATCGAGCCGAAAGCCTCCCTCCAGCTTGACGGTTTCGCTCTCTAATCCTTGACTGATACTTGACGGCTTACGGGACGCTCAATGCCTGCGGCGAAGGGCTGCAAGGCGTTTACAACAACATGAGGCGATGCGGCGTTATCGGCTCAGATACCCTGTAGGCCACCATCCAGTCGAGGAGAAGACCGTGTCCGATCAAAAGCCTACACGCCGGGAGTACGGGGCGCGCACGACATCCCGTCTGCAGGGCAACGAGCACTGGTGGCCCGACCAGCTCAACCTCAACATCCTGCACCAGAAACACCCCGACGCCAGCCCGTTCGGGGCCGACTTCAGCTATGCCGAGGCATTCTCGCAGCTCGACGTCGACGAACTCTGCGCCGATCTCGATGCCTTGATGACCGATTCGCAAGACTGGTGGCCCGCCGACTGGGGCCACTACGGCCCGTTCTTCATTCGCATGTCGTGGCACGCCGCCGGCACCTACCGTGCGCTGGACGGCCGCGGCGGCGGCGGTACCGGCGCCCAGCGCTTCGCCCCGCTCAACAGCTGGCCCGACAACGGCAACCTGGACAAGGCCCGCCGCCTGCTGTGGCCGATCAAGCAGAAGTACGGCGAGAAGATCTCCTGGGCCGACCTGCTGGTTCTCGCCGGCAACCGCGCACTCGAAACCATGGGTTTCCGCACCTTCGGCTTCGGCTTCGGCCGCGCCGACATCTGGGCACCCGAGGACGACATCTACTGGGGCCCCGAGACCGAGTGGCTCGCCACCAACGACGAGCGCTACACCGGCAGCTGGGAAGACGGCAGCCGCGTGCTCGACAACCCGCTCGCCGCGGTGCAGATGGGCCTCATCTACGTCAACCCGGAAGGCCCCAACGGCATTCCCGACGCGATGAAGTCCGCCCAGGACGTACGCGAGACCTTCGCCCGCATGGGCATGAACGACCGCGAGACCGTCGCGCTGACGGTGGGCGGCCACACCTTCGGCAAGATGCACGGCAACGGCTCGCCGGATGCCGTGGGCGAGGCCCCCGAGGCTGCCAAGATCCACCTGCAGGGCTTCGGCTGGGCCAACACCAATGAAACCGGCCTCGGCGAGTACACCGTGACCTCCGGCCTCGAAGGCGCCTGGACCCCGACGCCGACCCAGTGGGACAACGCCTACCTCAACACCATCTTTGCCCATCAGTGGGAGGTGAAGAAATCGCCCGCCGGCGCCAACCAGTGGGAGCCGGTCGAGGTCAAGGAAGGCTACTGGGTGCCCGACGCCCATGTGGAAGGCAAGAAGAACCCGCCGGTGATGAACACCGCCGACATGGGGATGATCACCGACCCCATCTACCTCGAGATCGCCAAGGACTTCCACCAGAACCCCGAGAAGCTCGCCGACGAGTTCGCCCGCGCCTGGTACAAGCTGCTGCATCGCGACATGGGCCCGCGCGCCCGCTACCTCGGCCCGCAGGTGCCCGACGAGGTGCTCGTATGGCAGGACCCGGTGCCCGAGCACCAGGGGCCGCTGGTCAACGACCAGCAGATCGCCACGCTCAAGCAGCAGATCGCCGACTCTGGCCTCAGCGCCAAGCAACTGGTGAGCACCGCCTGGGCCTCGGCCTGCACCTACCGCCAGACCGACCACCGCGGCGGCGCCAATGGCGCGCGCATCTGTCTCGAGCCGCAGACCGGCTGGGACATCAACCTGCGCTCCGGCGTGTACGACGTCATCGACAAGCTCAAGCAGATCAAGGACGCCTCGGACGCCAACATCTCGCTGGCGGACATGATCGTGCTGGGCGGCAGCGTCGGGGTCGAGATGGCGGCCAAGGCGGCCGGGCACAACATCACCGTGCCGTTCACCCCGGGCCGTACCGACGCCACCCAGGAAATGACCGAGGTGGATACCATCGCCTACCTGGAGCCGAGGCACGACGCCTTCCGCAACTACATGCAGCCCCAGGTGACCTCCATCCCCGCCGAACACCTGATGGTCGACCGCGCCTTCATGCTCAACCTCAGCGTACCGCAGATGGCCGCACTGCTCGGCGGCATGCGGGCCATCGGCGTCAACGTGGGAGACAACGACGACGGCATCCTCACCGACCGCCCCGGCCAGCTGACCAACGACTTCTTTGTCAACCTCGTCGATATGGGCACCGTGTGGGAGCCCCTCGATGACAGCGAAGAGCGCTTCGAAGGCCGCCACCGCAAGACGGGCGAGAAGAAGTGGACCGCCACCCGCGTCGACCTCGTGTACGGCTCCAACTCCCAGCTACGCGCCATCGCCGAGGAGTACGCCGCCAACGGCGGTGAGGAGCGCATGATCGACCGCTTCGTGAAAGGGTGGGTCAAGGTCATGGAGAACGACCGCTTCGACCTGCACCGCTGAACGACAGGTCCGCGGCAGTAACGCGGACCTGGCTCAAAAAACCGACCCCGAAGGTGGTAATCCCGCCTTCGGGGTTCTTAATTCCACCTAATGCTTTCGTTGGCATTGCCCTCAACGTAATGCTTAGTTACGGTTAGTAAAAAGCTGCAAAGAATAGCTTAGAGACCAAGTAATACGCAGGGACTGCCGCATTAGGATGATGCGAATCATCATCCATTCTGCCAGCAGGGGCGGTAGCGTGCCCCGACTCCCAAACTCCCCCTCCCGACACCTGCTTTACCTTCTATCTCAGTAATACCTACTGATTCAGAACCGTTCGGCCGTGCGTGGCATTCTGACAGCATCCTGATTAACCAAGGATAACTGATGCGGCACGAAGGCAAGCTCACACAGTGGAACGACGCCAAGGGCTTCGGGTTCACCACGCCAGCCGCAGGCGGCCCTCGCGTATTCGTCCACATCAGCGCCTTTCCCCGCGGTGGGCGCCGCCCAACACTCAACGAGCCGATTACCTACCAGCTGACACAAGATAGCCAAAACAGACCGAAAGCCCAGAAGGTGGGCTACCTGAAAGCAGCACGCAGCGCATCCCCACGCTCCAGAGGGCTGATGTTGGCATCCGCCATCGCCGCTGCGTTCTTCGCGCTCCTGGCTGCCTTGAGCGGGCTGGGCTACGTGCCAATGCAGCTCCTGGCGGCATACGCGCTGCTGAGCGTGATCACCTTCGCCATGTACGGCATCGACAAAGCCGCAGCAGGGAAGGGCAGAAGGCGCTCACCAGAAGCCACGCTTCTCTTCGCAGGCCTGATCGGTGGCTGGCCCGGAGCGCTGGTAGCGCAGCGGTTGTTTCGGCACAAAACCAGAAAGCAGCCGTTTCAGGCCATATTTTGGTGTGGGGTGGTGGTGAATTGTGGGGTGTTTGGGTGGCTTGTTTATACGGGGGAGGTGGCGCGGCTTTGGGCTGGTTTTGGGTTTGAGCCAACAAAATTTGGAGTAATCGGCTGCGCATCAGGCTTTCTGGAAATTTGCATGCTAACTAATTTAAATTTTAATATTTCTAAATTTGGCTGAATTAAAAAGAGAAAGATATGGATATTATTAAAATTAAGAAAGATATTTATGAGGCAATAAAGAACGGCGAAATATCTAAGTCTGTTGTTGAAAAGCTTGTAAGAAGGGACGGCGCGCTGATCTCGAAAGAGTGTGAGTTGTGGGACTACAAAAAAACTTTTGAAGAGGATAAAGATTCATATTTAAAAATATTAAAATCGATAATCAGTTTCCACAATACTTTTGGTGGATACATGATTTTTGGTGTGGAGGAAAAAGTTAAAGATACTTCTTTTATTCTTTGTGGTGTGGAAAAGAATCTCATAGATCAACAGAAGCTTAGGGGGCAATTTGATAGGTATTTTAATCAGCGGCTTGATTTGACTTATGAAGAAATATTAATTTCTTCCGGGACGGGAAAAGTGCTTGTTGGTTTGCTCCATATACCTAAGAGAGATAAAAAAAATCACTCTGTTGCAGCAGTGATTGATGGAGCAAACACGAAGAATAAAATTATATTGGCAAAAGATGCTGTTTATATCAGAAAGCTAGACGAGTGTAAGCAAGTTGTCACACAGGCTGATTTTGAGTTCCTTGTGTCTGAGAGAAATTTTAATACTGAAGCTACTACCAAACAATCAAGGAAAAAAATAATTGAACACAACCTGCCAGATAAAAATTTCATATGTCCTGATTTTATTGGTAGGTTTGAAATACTCCAAGAGTTATGGTCTTGGCTTTCAGATGATTTCCAGTACACTAAAGTTTTGGCTGCAGATGGAGGTAAAGGGAAAACATCTATTGCGTATGAATTCTGCCAGCTGATAATTAAATCAGGCACAGAGCTATTTGAGCAAGTAATTTGGCTGACCGCAAAGAAGCGGCAATTTAAAGCGGCCTATAACCAGTATGTAAGAACTCCGGATACCCATTATAATGACCTAGAGTCGTTGCTAAGCGAGGTTTGCTTAAGGACGGGATCTCTACCTGATGAAGTAACGGATTTTACACTGCAGCAATTGCAAAGATCTGCCAGAGAAGGTTTGAGCTTAATCCCATCTTTTGTTGTTATTGATGATATCGATTCAAATTCTCCCGAAGAGCAAAAGCGTATTATGGAGATTGCGCGCACCATCTCTAATTCGTCTTCTAGGATATTGATGACCACGCGCGCCAATAATATTTATTCTAGTGATTCTTCCATATTGGTCCCAGGCCTAGAAGGAGAGGAATACAAGGATTTAATTGATTCTTTGTGTGGATCACTTGGTTTGCAAAGATATAACGATAAAAACATAAACAAATTGAATGCGGCGTCCGAGGGCTCTCCGTTATTCACAGAATCAATTTTAAGGTTATGCAAGCTTGGTCTTTCAGTAGATAAAGCCATTTTAGACTGGTCAGGAAAAAGTGGTGATACGGTTCGAGAAGCAGCATTGAGAAAAGAGGTATCTGAACTATCGTCTGAGGCAATAAAAATCCTTTTAACAATAAGTTATATAGGATCGCTATCGCGAAGTGAACTCCATTTATACACAGATTTAGAAAATTCAGAGATTAATGAGTCCATAGAGCAGTTGGGAAATCTTTTTTTAATTAGCAGCATTGAATTTATTGAGGAAGAGCCGAGATTTGAAAGCACGTCATCAATAAGTAAGTTGGTGTTGTCAATAGCAAGCGATATTGTTCCCAATTCAGAGCAATATATTAGTCGAATTAGAGAAATTAGCGAAGGGCTGGAGGCAAATACCAAAATACATATTCCAGAGGTAGGTGCGGCCATTCGTCAATGTAATTCACTAATAAAAGAAGAAAGATACGATGACGCAAGAAATACTGTGCTTTCTTTGTTGAGACAGCCGAGATATAAAGAAAATAGCGATCTCTATTTTATGTTGGCTAAGACCGAGTATGAAGACCCCAACATTAACGACGAAGTAGCCAGAAAATATTTTTCAGAAGCCTTTATTAAGGGGCAAAGGAAGCCAGCATTTTTTGAAATGTGGTACCAGACTGAAGTAAACCATGGCACTAATATAAAAATATTAGAAGTATGCGATCATGCCCTTCGTAGCATGGGGAAGTTTGATACACAGTGGGGGGAGAGAAAAGCATATGCTAGTTACAATTTGGCGATGAGTACTGAAAATTTTGAAAATAAAATTCGTTATTTGGTTTCGTGCTACGAAAATTCTTCAAAGCTAATTAAGCTTTCAAAAAAGGAGCGATGGGAAAGATTTAAGGAGTTGAACATTAAGGTTGTAGACAACATTTGGAATGAATCGATTAATAATGGCATGTATGAGGTGGCTGGGCGCGCAATTATAAACGCTGTTAATGGTGGAGATATTCGAAGTGCTAATTTTAACAGAATAATTGAAGTTTCCCATTTTTATGCGGATGAAAAATCAGTATCAGACGAAGCATTCAGAGAACTTCGAGATTTTCTCGAATGGGCTCCGAAGCTAGTCCGTGAGGGGGCTATTAGTAGAGAGGCGCTCGCTCTAAAGTTAGATCAATCTTACCGCACAATGTTAGCATCTGTACGCAACAAGAAAATTCAGGTGACAGCTTAGTTTTTTCGAATCTAATGTTGCCATTACGAATCGTTTGTACGCTCTTTTGGCAGAGATAGAGAGCTATAGCGGTTTATTTTGCTACGAAAGTAGAAAGCAATACCAAGTCTTGGAAGCACACACTTTGACTTGTTATGAAGCCGAAGATTGCCCACCACGAAATGAGATACTTTCCCTATGGATTCGGTGTCGCTCTGTTTGCCATGCTCCGCGAATATCTGAGCGACAGCGAATTCAGAAAACGATTGATGGTCGATTGTGATTTCAGTGTACTTTATCGGGGAGGTCCAACCGCTTTTCCGCCGCGCTGCAGCTCCAAAACGGCCCGTGCGTTATGTATTTATCTAGTGCGAGGGGATCATGGAAGAAGAAAAATATTTGGGTTACATAAAATATGACGGCCCTCTGATTGAAGATGGGTTGATGGATGGACGAAGGCAGGCTCAAGCATTAATAGGTTTTGATTCTGCCATCCGCTACTTTATCGGTAAGCTTGCGCCTGATCTCCAAAATTTGGACTTTGAGATACCGGTCCGCATAAGAAAAGGCTCATGGGAAGCCTTGATACCGGAGACAGTAGCCGGTTGGACACAGGCAGGCTTAGGTGTGGTTGCAACGGCCTACTTGACTAAAGCTGCACAGAAGATGGCCGAAAAGGATTTCTCGGATTTTGGGTTCAAAGATATTTTTCGAGCATCTCTTGATGGAGTAAAATGGTTTGCCCGGATTGGCAAACACATGGGAGATGTTTCGATCCGTAAGTTTTCTGACGTCCGGTTTGATAGTTCAAAGGGGTTAATAGGCATCGTTAATGCTCAGGGAGAGATTCTCTACGTTCCTAAACACATGATAGAAATTTACAGTCAGTGCCCTGCCAATATCTTGGAGAACATTGCAAACAATATCACTTATGGTAGAAATTTAGTTATTGGATCGGTTGAAGATGATATTCTGGATGAAGTTACGATAGACAATGGCGAAAAGTACATATTCTGCCAAGACGAACAAGAGAAGGAAAATGAAATTCTTTTTCCTGATCTTGAGCATGGTACTGAAGTTGTCCTTGAAGGTGAGGTAACCAGGGAGAATAAAACGTCAAATTCGATGGGCTTTAAATACAATGATCATATTCTAACCTCCTATCCCGAAATTGGCAGTATTGTTCAGTATAAGCACCTTATATTTTCAGAATGTCGGCTATATGGGCGCGTAAGTCGCTTGGACGAAAAAGGACGGCTTAGCGCAAGGAGGCCTAAGTTGATTTTTCGTCACCTAGAGAAAATAAGAGGAGACGAAAATTACGATCTTTTCAATCAGTAAATAAAAAATTCAGCCACGGCGACTCCTTTTCCATTGCGGCTTCGCCTACATTTCAAAGGCGCGCATACTGCGGGCTTTAGCTGCATTCGAGTACAAAGGAATTTTTTATTCAATGTTCAAAGAACAGGTTATAGACAGAATTACAAAAGAGTTCGGGCGTCCATCGCGCGAGACGGTGAAAGTAACCGCATGGGATGTAGGAAGCAGCCTAGCCGTGGTGGTTCAAATAGATCAGCCAAATAAAGATGATTATGCTTACGTATGGCTGCCATATCCCCCTGATTCGGAGACTGTTCCAGAAATCGCATTGGAATATGCCGCTGAATCTGGCAGGCACAGTAATACTTACCCATCACCAGGATTGGAAAGGGGAAAGGCTGCCCTAAAGCTCATCATAACAAGCACGGAAGAACTGGATGATTTGATTGCTTATATCAATGCTTTCAAGTCCTTTCTGCCGCTCCCAGATTTCAAGGCTAGCCCGCGACAGGAATCGCAGCCTGAACCTGTCACTGAAGAAAGCTTGATTCGTGTCGATACATCGTCAATGCCGAACCCTAAGCCAATAAAACCGCGTCGAGAGGCCATACCCAGACCGGTTCAAAGGGAGGTGTGGCAAAGGGACGGAGGCAAGTGCGTAGAATGTAGTTCCAATGTAAAACTATGCTTTGATCACATTGTTCCTTTTTCGAAAGGTGGCAGCAATTCAGTTCGGAACCTGCAATTACTTTGTGAGCGTTGCAATCTATCAAAAGGCAACAGAATATAGGTGGCAAACAAGGCGTTGCTGACGGACAATTTGCCGCAGAGCGCGGCGTTAGCTGTGGGAGGTGCATAGATTGATCGAAGGAAAATTTCGAGGCTGCATGGCCAGAGTATTTTGACGTTGTTGCGGATGTGGAATGGACGCAACCGGCTCCGCATGATCTTCTTTACTCGGGAGGCGTCGAGGCTGATGCAACTGCATACTTTTACAGCATCGTTGGGTATGTTGGAAAGCAGTGGTGGCCTTACTACCTTGGCATGGTTTTCAACCAAAGTGCATCCATCAGAAATCAGCAGCGTGATCATCTTGAACGGATGATCAAGCTCCAGGCAAGCAATCCAGGAGTCTCTTTTTCAATCACACTAGGGACCCCATGCTTCCGCGTGGGAAAATGCACCAGGGACTACATCCAAGCAATCGAAGGGCTCCTAATATACGGAAACTGGCATGAGAATATGATCAACGAAAGGAAGATCAGTCGCTTTTCGCATGCTAGGCAAATATTTATTCGCAACACTGGCTGGAATGAGCACGTTGAGGCGGAGTTTGCTTACGGTGTGTTCTACCGGTAGTCATCAGGCCAGCCAAAGGACCCCAAATTGATCATCCCCCAAGACGGGCGTTTGCGGCTGGATCGTGAGCGCTTGAAGCTGCATCGCAAGCGGCTGGGCCTGAGTCAGGAGGCGCTGGCCGAGTACTGTTTTGATCGGCGCTTGTGCGTCTCCATCGCTTCCATCAAGCGGGCGGAGAGTGGCAAGGCGGTGCTGTATCGTACCGCGCGCCATCTGGCCGAGATCTACGAGGTCGAGGTCGAGGAGCTGTCGGCGGAGGCCGAGGAGGCTGCCGTTGTCGCTTCCGATATCGAGGAGATGGAGAGCGCCCGCGTGCTGATCCAGTTGCACGCCGTGGCGGCCGATCCCTCGGCGCTGGCGAGCTGGGTGCAGCATTTCGGCGGTAGCCTGGCGGAAGGGGGCACGGCGCTGTTCGGGCTGCCCCGGGCTTACCGCAGCGATGCGCAGCGCGGCCTGCTGTGTGCCGCCACCCTGGTGGAGCAGGGGGTGGCCCGCGGCGTGTATCTTCAGGCCGGCCATTGGCCTACGGCTACGCCGCTTTCCATGTCGGGTGGGCAGAGCGGTGTGTGGGTCGAGCGTGGGGTGGCGGTGCAGTTGGCGGAGCGCTTCGTTTTCGATGACGAAGGCGGGGAGTGGCTGCGCTATCGCCAACCCCGGGACGAAGCTCATGACGCCCGCTTCGAGCTGGTGGGGCGCCGGGTGCAGTTGGGCCAGCTGCAAGCCATCCTGGAGAGCACCCAGGCCTACCAGGCCGGTCATCTGATCTATATCCGCGGGGTGGCGGGCATCGGCAAGACGCGCCTGAGCGCGGAGTTTGCCGAGATGGCCGCGGCCCATGCCGATCATCACCAGGCCGAGGTGCTGGACTTCGGTACCCGGGCCGATGAAGGCCCACTGATGCAGCTCACGCGCTCGCTGCTGGAAACCTCCGCCGAGGCGAAAGCGGAAATTCTGGACGAGGCTCTCCTGCTGGCCCGTCTCTCGGCGCTGCGCCTGCCCATGGATCACGCCATGCTGCTGCGCCCGCTGCTGGGCTTGCCTCAGCCGGAGGAGGCGCAGTCGCTCTATGCCGCCATGACTCCGGCGACCCGCAGCCAGCGCCTGGTGCTGGCACTGCGCGATCTGCTCCTGGCGCGCTCCATTCATCGCCCGCAACTGGTGGTGGTGGAGGACCTGCACTGGGCCGACGAGGCGCTGCTGGCCACGCTCACCGGGCTGCTGCAGGGTACCCAGGAAGCGCCGGTGATCTGGCTGTTCACCTCGCGCCTGGAGCAGGACCCGCTGGAGAGCCGCCTGCGCCCGCAGTTGCCGGAGCTGCCGCTCACTCTGATCGAGCTGCCGCCGCTGCGCCCGCAGGAGGCCGAGGCCCTGGTGGCCAGCTACGGCACGGTACCCGCCGAGCACGCCGCCCGCTGCGTGACCCAGGCCCAGGGCAACCCGCTGTTCCTGACCCAACTGCTGCTGTTCCATCCTCATCGCAGCCTGCCGGCCAGCCTCGCCAATCTGGTACAGAGCAAGCTGGATCAGCTCACCGATCTGGATCGTCGGGCCATGTGCATCGCCGCGGTGATGGGACAGCGCTTCTCCCTGGCCTCGCTGCAGGAGGTGCTGGGGCAGGCCGATTATCAGCCCGAACTGCCCCAGCGCTACAGCCTGGTGCGCCCGCTGGAAGAGGGCAGCTACCGCTTCGTGCACGACCTGATCCTGCAAGGCATCTACGAGGGGATTCCCAAGATCCAGCGCGACCGCCTGCACCTGCGGTTGGCTGCGCTCTACGGCGAGGCGGAACCTGGCTTACGGGCGCGCCACCTGCATCGGGCGCGCTCGCTGGAGGCGCCGAATGCCTTCCTGCAGGCGGTGGCGGCGGAAATGGCCCGCTATCGCCACGAGGAAGCCATGGCGCTGCTGCGGGATTGCCGCGCCATCGACTATGCGCCGAAGGATGAGTACCGGCTGATGCTGCTGCAGGGCCAGGTGGCGATGGCCACCGGGCAGATCCAGGCGGCGCGGGAGCACTTCGAGGCGGCGCGCAGCTTCGCCCGGGAAGAGTGTCAGCGCATCACGGCCGATCTTTGGCTGGCCCGGGTGCTGAACATGCTCGATGCGCTGGCGGCGGAGGAGGCGATTCTCGACGGCCTGCTGCCCCTGGCCGAGGCGCTGGAGGATCCCTTGCCCCTGGCCGAGGCGCTCTATCTCAAGGGCAATCTCTACTTCCCCCGGGGCGACTTTGCCACCAGCCGCGCCTATCACTCCCGCGCCCTGGAGCAGGCCCGCCGTGGCGGCGACGTGCGCACCGAGATCCAGGCCCTGAGCGGGCTGGGCGATGCCCACTATGCCGAGGGGCAAATGCTCAGCACCCTCGAGCTGTTCGATCACTGCGTAGCGCTGTGCCGAACCCATGGCCACGCCGAGCTGGAGGCCTCCAACCTGTTCATGCTGGGCACCGCGCGCATTTACGCCAACCAGACCGAAGCGGCGCTGGCCGACTGTTTCGATGCCGCCGAGCTGGGCAAGCGGGTCGGTAACCGGCGTGCCGAGGTGGTGGCGCGGCTCACGGCGGGGTGGATTCTGCTCTCCCAGGGCGAGCCGTATGCGGCGGACGAGCAGATCGAACAGGCGCTGACGGTGGCGCGTGGCCTGGGCTCCGGTCGCTTCGAGGCGTTCCTGCTGGAGAGTCGCGCCCGGGTCGAGCTGATCACCGGACGGCTGGTCGAGGCGCGAGCCAGCATCGAGCGTGCCTGGCAGCTGGTCGAACAGCACGGCCTGAAGGCCTTTATCGGCCCCTGGGTGCTAGGCACCCGGGCGCTGCTGGAAGAGGAGCCCGAGACGCGCCGGGCGACGCTACAAGAGGGCGAAGCGCTGCTGGATGCCGGCTGCGTGGGGCACAACGGCTATCGCTTCCTGATCGCGGCGGCGGAGGTCAGCCTGCTCGACGGGCGCCCGCAGGCGGCTCGCCACTACGCCCGGCGCCTGACCCAGCTGATGGGGGCGGAGCCCTGTGCCTGGGGCGAGCACCACTGCGCCTTGATCGAGGCCTATGCCGATTGGCTGGAGAACGGCCAAGCGGAGGGCGAGAAGGGCGGCGAGGAGAGCACCCTGAAAGCCCTACGGGCGTGCTGGCACCGTGGCGAAGCCGCTGGCCTGGTGATGACGCTGCCCCGCCTGGCTGCCAGTCGGCACTAGCCGCAGGACTTTCTCATCCCGGCGCTCCGCCGTGCCCAGCAGCAGCTCGACGAGATGCGCCGACTGCTCCAGGCACTGCTCCTGCAGGCCGGCGCCGCGGGTCCAGCCGCCGGCGAACAGCAGCGGGCAACCCTCTTGGCCCTCGGCGCTCCGTCGGGCGGTGGCCTGGTTGTAGCGCTCGATCTCCGCCTGCGCCTCCAGGCAATTGGCATCCAGCACGTTGTGCTTGAACAGGGTCCAGGCCTTGGATTCCAGGGCGCTGTCCAGCGGCGGCAGCCGGTCCCGATAGCCGCCCTCGCCGGGAGCGGCGGTCATCGGTACGGACTCGTCCAGGGGAGGGGACTGCCGCTCGAGCATCTCGCTGCGGGGAATCCGGTTCAGATCATCCACCAGGGAGACGAAGTACTGCGGCAGGCCCGCCTGGTTGTACGCGGGGTTCTCGGCATCGTTCTGGTGGCGATTGGCCACGTAGTCGATGCGGTAGGGGAAGAAGGTGTCCTCGGGATTGCGCACCTCGATGTTGTAGGTGCGCCACAGGTTGCGATCGGGCGGCAGGCGCGCGGCGGCGGTGTGGCAGACGCCGAAGCTGCGGGTGTAGCGCACCTTGCCGAGGATATGCCGCAGCTCCCGCTGGGTGTCGCTCAGGCCGTCGCCGAAGGTCAGCAGCGGCAGGGCGTCTTCGGCATGGGTGGCCATGAACAGCAGGTCGGCTTTCCAGCGTCGCTCGCCGGGGGCACGCTCCGTCAGCGTCACACCCTGGGGCGAGAGGCTGGCTTCCACCTCGATGCCGCGCAGGATCTGAACGCGGGGGCCCGGCGTATTGGGGTTGAGGATATGCGCGGCCAGGGCCTCCAGCCAGTGCTGGGCGCCGTGCTCGAAGTAGCGGCGGTCCGGCGGTGAGCCGCCCTCCTGAATGCGGTAGTACTCGAAGGGGGCCTGGAGCGGCATGCCGCCCGGGCCGCGATCGTCGGCGAAGTACATGGCCGAGATGCGGGGGTAGTAGATGGTCTGGCGGATACGCTCCAGCCGCGCCGGTAGCTCCGGGTCCTGCCAGTCGATGGTGACGCTCAAACGCTCCGCCGCCGCGGCCAGCATCTCGGCGGGGGCGGCAGCGCAGGCGTCGAAGAAGTCGTCCACCGTATAGCGCGGCGTAACGCGGTGATTCTCCACCAGGGCGATGGCACTTTGATGAACCACGGGGATCAGCAGTGCCAGCCGGCCTCCATCGACCTTGCACAATTCGTGGGCCGGGTCGCTGACGCCACGAAACAGCTCCTTGTCGTCGGTCAGGGCAATGCTTCCGTCGCGGCTGAAATAGCTCTCGGTATTCTCCAGCGGCTTCATGCGCTCCAGCTCGCCGATCTCGCCGAGTATCGTGCGCAGGCGGTGGTAGGTCGCCAGGTTGACGTCATTGACGCCCAGGTCGGCCCAGCGGCGATAGGGCGTTTCGGGCTTGCCAGGGTACCGCCGCACCCCCAGGTCGACCCACACCGTCTCGGCGTTGCCGCCCAGGCTGGCCTTGCGCTCGAAGATCGTGACCTCGAGCTGCCGGGCCGTCTCGTGCCCCAGCTTCTGGCAGCCGAGTTTTTGCAGATAGTAGGCCAGCGACAGGCCGGAAACCCCGCCGCCGATGATGGCGATCCGTAGCGGTGCATGGTCCATGGTGACGCCCCCAGTCGTTGTTTTCATAAGAATCCGCCAGGAGGATGTCGCGTCCAAGAGGCTTAGATGAGGTGATACCGAAGTGATCCGTTGCGCTTGGCAGGGCTGACTCCGGCGTTCGTGGTGATACCGAGGTGATGCGGTCAGCCACTTCCAGTCGGGGGCCGTCTCCATCGTCAGCGGTGTCGGTGGGGGCAAGTGGCACTGAGTCGGGAACTTTGAGCTGGTCACATCCGGGGGCGCTACGGCGCCCCTGTTCATTTGAGCGGCTATACTTGCTCCATGCCTGCGTTGGCTTTGCCGTCACCGTTGGTGCTAGTTGCGGTTGGTGAGAGCGCAGAAAATGTGCTTGAGATGCGGTCCATGTCTTCCATGAAAGCATGAAGGCAATCCAATGCATTTATATGAAGAGCAATTTTCAGAGCGCCATGACTATCCGAGAGTAAAAGCTCCCGCCAAGGTGTTGGTCATCGCATCGACGGGAAGGTGCGGCAGCCATATGCTGGGCCATGCCCTACATGCAACCAATCGATTTGGCTTTCCATTGGAATATTCGAATCCTGTAAATTTGCAGGAATGGCAAAGGCGACTGAAAATCGATGATTTTCAGGATGTAATGGAGGAGATAAAGCAGCGAAGGACATCGCCTAACGGCGTGTTTGGGATAAAGCTTCATTATCCGCACATCAAGCTGTTTGGAGGTTTCGGTAATGTGGTCAAGTGTTTTCCAGATGCCTATTACATTCTCCTGTCGAGAAAGGATCTGTTGAAGCAGGCCGTGTCACTGTCGATAGCCAGCCAGACGGGGGTGTGGATTGCTGGCCAAGAGGCGGTAAACGATGATCCGCACTATGATTTTGCTCATATTGACAAATGCCTTCGCGAGACCATTTTGAACAACGCTTCATGGAGGTACACGTTAGCTGCTAACGGCTGTAACTACATCGAAATGAACTTTGATGATGTTCGTCGTGATCTCGTTCGGTCGATAAATAACATAGCAAATTTTATGGGCGTAGAGATCGATCCGATTGATATACCCCGCGAACCAGTCACAAAAAAGCAGAGTGACCTTAGAAATGCAGAGTGGGAGAAGAGGTTCATCTCCGACTTCAATGCATCGAGCGAGCTTTTGAGCAATTCGGCGTCTGGCCTCATGAAAAGTATTGAACGAAAAGTCAAGCGAATGCTACATGCATAGCAGAGCGCACCCCCTCCTCATGGCCCCCGAGCCGGATTCCTGGCTCGGGGGTTTTTCGTTTACCCCCCCCACGACTTCGCCACCAGCGCCATGCCCACCTCCGGCCGGTTCGGTCGTTGAGCAGGTAAGCGACGCCCCTACTGATCGCTTGGCCGAGGTCGCCTTTGCCACCGGTGCAACCACCAAGAGGATAGGCGGATCCGACTTCTTTGTAAGCCTTTTCCTACATGTTTATCGGCGAAGTGCCACAGATACCCGCCGCTTCGATTGGTATGCTCTCTGCGCGAAGAATTGCGATTCCCCTAATTAACCAATAAGAGCGGCATCTTTCGGATGCAGGGAGGCACCATGGCCGATGCAAGCGGATGGCAATTCACCCTGGCCCTGGCCGGGGCCGACGACCTGGCGGTGGTCGAGTTCACTCACAAGGAAGCGCTCTCCCAGCCCTTCGAACTGACGGTGCGCTTCGCCAGCCGCGATGGCAGCCTCTCCGCCACCGATATCCTCGACCGCGAGGCCACCCTGACGATCTGGCAGGAGGGCGAGGCGCTGCGCCACGTGCACGGCATCGTCACGGAATTCGCCCGTGGCGACCGCGGCCACCGCCGCACCTTCTACCGGGTCGAGATTCGCCCCGCGCTGTGGCGCCTTTCGCTGCGCCACAACTCACGCATCTTCCAGGAGGTCTCGCCGCTCACCGTGCTCAACACCCTGTGCGACGAGCATGGCCTGACCGATCTCGCCTTCGCCGCGACTCGCGAACCCGAGACGCGCGAGTACTGCGTTCAGTACCGGGAGCATGACCTTGCCTTCGTCGAGCGCCTGGCCGCCGAAGAGGGCCTGTTCTACTTCCACGAGTTTTTCCAAGTCAGCGGTGAAGAGGGAGCCAGCGCCGCCCATCGCCTGGTCTTCGCCGACGCACCCCAGGTGCTCACCCACCTGGGCAGCCGCAGCTACCACAGCCGCGCCGGAGGAACACCGCCGCAGCGCCACGTGCGCAAGCTCGAGCAGTTCGCCCGGGTCGCCCCGGCCTCGGCCACGCTCAAGGACTACTCCTTCAAGCGCCCGGCCTACGGTCAGCTGCACGACCACCACGCCGACGGGCTGGAGGAGCACGCCCAGCGCGTCGACTATGAGCATTACGACTACCCCGGCCGCTACAAGCGCGACGCCTCCGGCCGGGCCTTCACCCGCATCCGCCTCGAATCCCTGCGCCGGAGTGCCAGCACCGCCGACGCCGAGAGCGACCTGCCCGAGCTGGCCCCGGGCGTGCGCTTCACCCTCACCGATCACGACCTCGATGAACTCAACCAGGACTGGCAAGTGCTCGGCGTGGTCCACTACGGCAAGCAGCCCCAGGCCCTGGAAGAGGACGGCTTTGTTCAGAGCGTCAGCCAGAGCGATAGGCAAGGGAAGGGTGGCCTGCAGGGGCGGGCAGGCTCGGAAGCCATGACCCGCTACCACAACGAACTGGTGCTCATGCCCGCCGACCTGGCCTGGCGCCCCGAACCCAACCCCAAGCCCCGGGTCGACGGCCCCCAGGTCGCCTTCGTCGTCGGGCCCGAAGGCGAGGAGATCTACTGCGACGAACACGGCCGGGTCAAGGTGCAGTTCCCCTGGGATCGCTACGCCGAACCCAACGAAACCGCCAGTGCCTGGCTCCGAGTCAGCCAGGACTGGGCCGGCGGCGGCTACGGCAGCATGGCGATTCCCAGGATCGGCCACGAGGTGATCGTCAGCTACCTGGAGGGCGATCCCGACCAGCCGCTGATCGCCGGACGGGTCTACAACGCCGTCAACACGCCGCCCTACGAACTCCCGGCGCACAAGACCCGCACCGTCATCCGCACCCAGAGCCACCAGGGCGAAGGGTTCAACGAACTGCGCCTGGAAGACCAGGCCGGCCAGGAGCAGATCTGGCTCCACGCCCAGAAGGACCTGGAACTGCTGACCCACAACGACCGCACCGAAGAGATCGGCAACGACAGCCACCTCAGCGTGCACCGTAACCGTATCAGCGAGATCCACAGCCACGACCACCTCACCGTGCACGGTCAGCGGCATACCCAGGTCGACGGCGACGACCACCTCATCGTCGGCGCCACGCGCCACGAGAAGACCGCCCGCGCCCAGCTCGTCGAAGCCGGCCAGGAAGTGCACCACAAGGCCGGCAGCAAGACCGTGATCGACGCCGGCGCCGAGATCACCCTCAAGGCCGGCGGCAGCTTCCTCAAGCTCGACCCCAGCGGCATTACCATCGTCGGCGCCCAGGTCAAGATCAACTCCGGCGGCAGCCCCGGCTCGGGGAGCGGGCAGGGGGCGCAGCCCCCGGAACTTCCCCAGCGCGCTGAGCGAGAGGAACACACCCAAGTCGCCTTCTCAGGCCATGGACCCAGCCAGCAGGCACAGTTGGTCGAGGCGGAAGGGTTGGGTGAGCGCGAGTTTCTCGTCGACGTCACCAGCGGTAGCCAGGACGGTCAGCAGGTTCGTCTGCGCAAGGGGCGGGCTCGGACGAATGGAGGACAGAACGGATGAGCGAAGGTGATCTCAAGGAACTGCAAGACGAGGATGTCGACCTGGGCGTGCGGCGCCGTGTCGAATATGAGGACGACGAAGACGGCACTCTGGCGCTGGTCATTCCCAAGCGTGAAGGCGGCGGTGAAATCGAGATACCGCTGCAGGAGCATGCCAGAACAGTTTTCGAGCGCACCGATGGCAGCCTGCAGGACAACACCATGCTGGCCGTTCGCCCCCTGGCGGAAGTCGGGCGCAATCGCCCCGTTCAGCGGAGTGGGGTAACGACCAATACCGGTATCGCTACTGCCATGCTACGCCCAGGATACCTCTATGTCTTTTTCGACAACCGCCTGTGGCGCGAACTCGAGGTTGGCACCGACGGCAAGCTAAGCGACGTAGACGTCGAACACTATCGCGAGAAAGCCGAAGGCGGCGATACCCCCAACGAGCGCGACAGCGCAGGTGAATGGCTCGATAACATCCTGCTGCCGGCCATGCTGCAAGGGCAGGCCACCCTGCATCGGGTGCGCCTCGCCTACAGCGAGATTGCCTGGAGCTGGCCCTACATCACCTGGCTCGAAGCCAATCCTGGCCGGCTCGAAACGCGCACCACCGCCGTCGGTCACGCCCATGCCGTCGTCCTCGATATGGAAGGCTGGCTCTCCATGCAGACCGGCTTTCCCGCCGGTCGCGTGGCCGACCAGCCGCCACTGCGTGAACGCGATCTCGGTATCGAACTGATGCTGGAATCGCCCGAAGCTTATACCACCGACTTTACCGCACCAGCGGGAAACGAATTGTGCACCAAGCTCAAAGCCTTGTGGGAGCAAGCCGGGGAAACCAATCGCGCTGCTACCCTGGCGCTGGAGTGCGAGGCGGGCGATGACCTCTTGGCTGCCATACGGGATAACGCTGGCATCGTTGCCGTGGCACTGCCGGACCCTCTGTTTACGCTGCGCCATGCCCTGGCACAGATCCACCTCGCCGAACACTACCTGGATGGCCTCGACAGCCGGCTGGCCGACAATCCCTTGGGGCATTCGGCCAAGCTCATTCGTCAGGCTCTCTTCACCGCGCCGAGCAGTGGCGAGGCAAATCCACTTGCCGAGTTTCGGGGTGCCATCGACCCGACAAAGCTCGATGCCACCCTGGAGCAGGCTGAACGCAACGCCGCGCTTGCGGTAGTGCGCGCACAGCTCGAGGCCCTCCAGCAACTGGCCAGCCAGGGCCAGCTCACTGCCGTGCTGCGTGATTTCACCAGCCACGATGAACTGGGCATCTGCGAAGGTTATGCGCTGTGTGGCGACTTGTTCGGTGTGCTGCAGCAGCTTCCCGGTGTGCTCCACGACCAGGGCGACACCCGCCAGGAGGCCCGTACCCGGCAACTGCTCAAGACGCTGCTGACCGACCGGGAGTTGCAAGCGCTTTGGAGTGCCGACGAGAACGAGGCCAGCGATGAATCGGCTGATGACGACACCAATGATGGCAGTGGCAATTTCCGGCCAGCCTTCCTGCGCCGGCTTGCCGAGGACGAGCGCGACATCGACGAAGCCCTTGCCGCGAGCCTGGGGCTGGAGACCCTGGGGCTGATCGCACAAAACCAGTCCGAGCAGGAAAAAGCCCAGCAGGCCGGTGTGCTCAGCGTGGCCAACGCCATCAAGGTGGGAGGCTTGGTCAACACGGTGGTTGGGCAGTGGAGCCAGGCCGTGCTGCGGGTCGCGGAACGGATCGGCGACGACTTGGAAGTGGTTCACATGCGCCGTGTGTTCACCGCCGTTGGCGCCCATGCCAACCTGATCGACGGCAACTTGAGGGGCGAGCTGCAGGTCATGCACCGCGGCGACGTCGACCTGAGCCGCTACGTCATCATCGGCGTGCATGGGGATGGCATCGAATGGGGGCTGACCGATCGCGACCGTACCAGTGGCGTGCTCCAGACCCAACGGGACTACCTCTACGCCGAACAGGTGGACCCCAGGGGCAATGTGCAAACCTCGACCAGCCCGAAACGCATGAGCGCGGAAGTCGACGACGCCATCCGCCAGGTAGCGGGGCATACTCTGGTGTACGTGCTCCCCGCCGGCCACCCCCGAAGCGGCGAAGGTAGCTCAACTGCGTCTGACCAAGCTTGCCGGTCAGTTTAAAGTAGTAGTTGATGGTCCGGCGGTGTCGCGGATGTTGGTGGGGTTTGCGATATATAATGTTGGTCGAGAAACAGCTATTGCTGTCAAGGCACGTAACGAAGGAGAGTTAACAGGGGTTCAAATTGCTAAGGCGTTTAGTGGTTTGCTGGATATGGGGGCTGCGTCAATGAAATTGCATGCAGTGTTATACCCAGAATCAATTTCTGCCATTGGGAGCTTTATTCAAAGACCTCTGTTTGATTTAAAAAACTTACCTAAGGCTGGCCCGTGGGTAGCAAAGCAGCTTGCTCGCCAGGGAGGAAGTAGCCTGGTTCGAACGTTAGGGCTGGCAAATTTTCTGGCTGGTGTAATGGTAGTGGGGGTCAGCACCTGGGAGCTACGCAATAGTTTGCAGCAGGGAGATCACGATGCTGTTCTTGGCCATAGTGTAGCTATAGCTGGCGGGGCGCTGTTTCTTGCCGCTCCTCTGATGGCGGGGCTGGTGATGATTCCCGGCTGGGGCTGGGCGTTGCTAGGCCTGGGGTTGGCCATTGGCGGTAGCAGCTATGCCGCCATGAACCAGGACACCCCCTTCGAGCAACTGCTTAGGCAAGGCCCCCTGGGTACCCATCCTGCCAGTACGGTGACATCGGCCGACGATACCGTTTACTACCCGCAGCTGTTGACGCAGCTGAGCCCGGCCCAAATCGAAGTGACGCGCTACGGCAGCCTTGATACCGAAGAGCGGCAGGCACTGCTAGAAAGCGTATGGGAATCCACGACGGATACCCCTAGCAGCCGCGACTATGTGGTCACGATCAGCACGCCGTTGATCAGCCGCTACAAGATTGGCGAGACATTGAACCTGGCCGTGCAGGAGCTGGAGCAGACCGATACCGGCACCATCACCCCGCTTGGCACATACGAGCAGCTCTCTCATATCACAAGGTCGCCAGAACCTTTTGAAATCGGCAAACGTCAATTGTTGCCACAGCAAAGTGCGGTACGCTTTCTAGTCAAGCGCAAGGTGGCGGAGGAGAGCTTCCAGATGGGTGGCACCAGCGTGAGCTCTACGGCTCGCCTGCGTGTCGCCCTGCAGGCGCGAATAGAATGGGAGCTGGGCGAGATGGTGCTGCCCACCCCAATGTTGAGTGAATACGAGCCCTTTGTGGAAGGGCAGCATGATGCGCTTCCAGCTCGGTCGTATCGCACGGTGAACAACCCAATCGCCGACTTCATCAGATCCTTTACAGGGCATTCACAGGACCCCTGTTACTGGTACATAAAGGAATTCCAGGTATGAAAGAGGCAAGCTCCTCCCATTATGACGCCGGCGCTTACCGTGCCGGGGCCATTCCTTCCATGCCAGCATCGCCGAAGAAGCGCGAGCGTATTGGTGAGGAGCTGCTGCCTTTTGGGGACTATGCCAGTATCGACCCCTATCAGCAGCTCTGCGAGGATGCCGAGTTCGTTCAGCATCAAGATCGTCAGGATAAAGCGTTCTACGAAACGGATGATTGGTGGTGGGACCATCAGCGGGTTCGTTTTCTAGAGAGTAAAGTGGGAATTGCAGCGCTCCTGTTGATGATTCCTTATATTTGTGCTGTCGCACTTTTAGCTCTTGTTGTTTATTTGGGTATTGAATTAACTTTCTTTTTAGATCCTGTGATCGGTGGGTTTTCGATATTGGCGGGGTTGATTTTTTTTGCCTTGGGGATAGTTTTTATTTTTGTTGCGGTGCCGTTTGTTAGTCGATTTGCTATGAGCGGTGTCATTTTGCTCGCAACGCCACTACACAAATATATTACTGGTCAGGCCCGGGAGTACATGGAAAACCGCTGCAGCGAATTTAACCGCCAAACAGGAATGGTGAGCTTCGCCCAAGGCAAGAAGAAACCGCCGCTGAAGGCGCCTTTCGTCGAGTTCGATGGCTATGTGGAGCGCGTGGTACAGCGGGGCGGTGTCTTCTATCGGCTGATGTTCGTGCACCGCTATACCGGCAAGCAGTTCAACCAGACCTCGCTCAGCACCGTCGTCGATCACAAGCATGAGGTGCACGCCACGTGGGACATGCTGCAGCGCTATATGGACGTGAGCCAGCCCATGCCGGACGTGCCGCGCCTGGAGCCTTTCCGACATCTCGACCCCACCACCGCCGAGTACGATCGGCAAACGGGGCGTAACCCGCGCTACTGGCGTGACCTGGATCTGGAGGCATGGAAGGCGGGAGAGGGTGCCGCTCACCTAAAGGCGCAGATCGACTACCCCTGGTCCCGCCAGCGCTGCCAGCTCACCCCGCAGCTAGGCAAGGTGGAGATGGCTGTTTACCGGAAGCAGCGGGAGGCCGCAGTGGCATGATCGAGGCAGGCGCCTCCCACTATGGCCCCGGTGCCTACCGTGCCGATGGCCAGGCCTGCGCAAGCCAGATGAACTAAAGGATCCCTGTCGTAATGGGACCTGCCTTCATCCTCCCTGACGAAGGCTTGTCCATTAGCGGCAACATGTCAGGATGCTGTCCGGGTAGCCACCACCAGCAAATACTGTGCCTTGACTCGGGTACTGCCGTCGGTGGCCTCGTTATTATGGTTCCAGTGAGCCTCGAGATCGCGACGCAGTGACTCACGCTCGTCATCTGCGAGTCTGGCCCAGGCGCGTTCGATTGGGCCGAAGAAGATTCTGTGGAACTCCACCACTTCAGGAACTGAAAACGGATACTGGAAGATGACAGTAACCGGTTTGGTGTTCAGCTCGCTGATGCCCTCACTCAGGCGCTGGCGTACCGTGGCGGGGTCTCCCCAGAGGGCGGGCGAGGGAACCCCTTCCGGCGGTGGCGCGTGGCGACCGATGAGCTTGAACATATCGCCGATGAAGGTCTCCGGCATCCAGTTGGCCATGGCGATGGTACCGCCGGGACGGCATACCCTCACCATTTCAGCGGCCGCACGCTCGGGTCGTGGAGCGAACATGGCCCCATACATGCTCACCACAACGTCGAACGCAGCATCGGGTTGGGCGAGACTCTCGGCATCGTCAACCTCGAAGTGAATGTCCAGGCCTTCGGTGCGCGCTCGAGTACGGGCCTGTTCGATCAGATTGTCTGCGATATCGATTCCCGTGACCGATGCGCCGGCACGGGCCGCCGGAATCGCCAGGTTCCCTGTACCGCAGGCGACATCGAGCAGTCGGATCCCGGGCTTGATGTTCAAATCGGAAATGAAGTCGTCGGCATGGTGCTGGATGAATTTGGCGATTTCACCGAAATCACCGGCCATCCAAGTCTTGCGCATGCGTTCCTTGATGGTCTGGATATCAGGAGCATTGCCGGCCATATGGCCCCCTCGCATGGGTTGCCCATGCATTGTCATTGTGGGTTCGGAATGCTCTAACCAGTGTAGATGCCGCCACAGCAAAACATAGCGTAATAATCCAAAGCCCCTGAGCCAGTCGCCTGACTCAGGGGCTTTCCGTTTCTAACGCTTAATCACTTCGCTGCCAGCGCCACACCTACCTTCGAACGGTTCGGCCGGCCGATGGTTTGGGTGATCCAGGTGCCGGTTTCGGCGAGCTTGTCGAGATCGATGCCGGTTTCGATGCCCAGGCCGTTCAGCAGGTAGACGACGTCCTCGCTGGCGACGTTACCGGAGGCACCCTTGGCGTAGGGGCAGCCGCCGAGGCCGGCGACGGAGCTGTCCACTACGCCGATGCCTTCTTCCAGCACGGCGTAGAGGTTGGCCAGCGCCTGGCCGTAGGTGTCGTGGAAGTGAGCGGCGAGCTTTTCCATGGGGATGTCGCGGCTCACGGCTTCGATCATGCGCTTGGCGGCGAGCGGGGTGCCGACGCCGATGGTGTCGCCGAGCGAGACTTCGTAGCAGCCCATGTCATATAGCGCCTTCGAAACTTCGGCGACTTTGGCCGGGGCGACTTCGCCTTCGTAGGGGCAGCCGAGCACGCAGGAGACGTAGCCGCGCACGCGCACGTTGGCCTCTCTGGCTCGCTCCAGCACGGGGGCGAAACGCTCCAGGGATTCGGCGACGGAGCAGTTGATGTTCTTCTGCGAGAAGGCCTCGCTGGCCGCGCCGAATACCGCCACTTCCTCCACGCCGCACTCCAATGCCGCTTCCAGCCCCTTGAGGTTGGGGGTGAGGGCGGCGTAGGTCACGCCCTGGCGGCGCTTGAGGCCGGTCATCACTTCGCGATGGTCGGCCATCTGCGGTACCCACTTGGGCGAGACGAAGCTGGCCGCTTCAATGTAGCTGATACCGGCGGCGCCCAGGCGGTCGATCAGTTCCAGCTTGGTGGCCGTGTCGATCGGGTTGGGCTCGTTCTGCAGCCCGTCGCGTGGGCCGACCTCGACCAGGCGCACTCGTTTCGGAAATGCCATTTATCGTTCTCCTATTCCGCCGGCGCGAATTCCAGCAGCACATCCCCCTGGCCTACCGTATCGCCGGCGTTGAAGTGGAAGCTCTCCACGTGGCCGTCGGCGGGGGCGGTCATGGTGTGTTCCATCTTCATGGCTTCCATGACCATCAGCGGCATGCCTTTCTCCACCTTCTGACCGGTTTCCACCAGCAGCGCGACCACGGTGCCGTGCATCGGCGCGGTGAGGGTCGATTCGGCTTCGTGGTGGCCGTGGTCGATGGCGTCGATGCGGCGCCAGAACAGGCGGGTTTCGCCGCGCGGGTCGACCATCACCACGACGTTGCCGTCGCGGCGTGCCTGCAGGCGGCGGCGGTGGCCGTTGAGGGTGACGGCCACGGCGTCGCCTTCAAGGTGCTGCAGGCGGGCGGTAAGGGTCTCGCCGCCAATGGTCAGGTCCCATGGATCGGCGCCGCTGGCCCGGGTGCCTTCCACGACCACCACGCTCGCTTCGTCCTGCACATGGGCCGGGTCGCAAAGCGAGATGCGGATGGTGTGCGGGGCGTTGAGGCGGAAGCCGTCGTGGCGGTCCCAAGGGGAGTCGCTCTCACACTCGCGGGCAAGCTGGTTGAGGCCGATCAGGGCGGCGCCGGCGTACTCTTCGGTGGTGTATTGCTTGGGGGCGAAGAGGGTGGCTTCGTTCTTCTCGATGAAGCGGGTATCCAGCTCCGCGTTGCGGAAGGCAGGATGAGTGGCCAGCCGCTGCAGGAAGGCGCGGTTGGTCACCACACCCTGCACGTCCAGCGCGGCGAGTGCGCGGTTGAGGGTGGAGAGTGCCTGGTCGCGGTCATCGCCGTGAACGATCAGCTTGGCGAGCATGGGGTCGTAGTGCATGGAGACCACGTCGCCGGTTTCCACGCCGCTGTCCAGGCGCACCTGGCGCGGGTCGAGTCCGGCGCCCTTGAGGTCCATGGCGAAGCGAGTCAGCTTGCCGGTGGCAGGCAGGAAGTCCTGCTCCGGGTCTTCGGCGTAGAGGCGCGCCTCGAAGCTGTGGCCGGTGATGGTCAGCTCCTCCTGCTGGAGCGGCAGCGCTTCGCCCATGGCCACGCGCAGCTGCCACTCGACCAGGTCCTGGCCGGTGATCATCTCGGTGACGGGGTGCTCCACCTGCAGGCGGGTGTTCATCTCCATGAAGTAGAACGAACTATCTTTGTCGAGCAGGAACTCGACGGTGCCGGCGCCCACGTAGCCGATCTCCTTGGCGGCGCGCACGGCGGCTTCGCCCATCTCGCGGCGCAGTTCGGCGGTCATGCCGGGGGCGGGGGCTTCCTCGAGCACCTTCTGGTGGCGGCGCTGCACGGAGCAGTCGCGCTCGAACAGGTAGACACCGTTGCCGTGGCTGTCGCAGAACACCTGCACCTCGACGTGACGCGGCTGGGTCAGGTACTTCTCGATCAGCATGCGGGTGTCGCCGAAGGCGGCCTGGGACTCGCGGCGGCAGCCGTCCAGCGCGGCCTGGAACTGCTCGGGGGCTTCGACCACGCGCATGCCCTTGCCGCCACCACCGGCGCTGGCCTTGAGCAGCACCGGGTAGCCGATCTTGTCGGCTTCGGCCTTGAGCAGGGCGTCGTCCTGGTCGTCGCCGTGGTAGCCCGGCACCAGCGGCACGCCGGCGTTGGCCATGCGCGCCTTGGCCGCGGACTTGTCGCCCATGGCGGCGATTGCCGAGGCGGGCGGGCCGACGAAGGTGATACCGGCGGCGTCCAGCGCTTCGACGAAGGCACCGTTCTCGGAGAGGAAGCCGTAGCCGGGGTGAATGGCGCCGGCGCCGGTGCGCTTGGCGGCTTCCACCACCGCTTCGATTTTCAGGTAGCTTTCGCGGGCGGCGGCCGGGCCCAGGCGTATGGCCTCGTCGGCCTCGCGCACATGGCGGGCGTTGGCGTCGGCGTCGGAGTACACCGCCACGGTGCGCAGGCCCATGGCGCGGGCGGTGCGCATCACGCGGCAAGCGATCTCGCCGCGGTTGGCCACCAGCAGGGTGTCGAAGGGCGTGTTGCGGGTATCGTGGGTCTGACTCATGAGCGGCGCTCCGAGGAATTCGTGTTGTCGTCGGCCCAGGCGGGGCGGCGCTTCTCGAAGAAGCTGGTCAGGCCTTCCTGACCTTCGGCGCTCACGCGTAGCTCGCTGATCACGCGGCAGGTGTGCTCGCGGGTGGCCTTGCTGTCGGAGTCGCGCGCCACTTCGGCCAGCAGCGCCTTGGTGGCGCGTTGGGCCTGGGGCGAGCCGGCCAGCAGGGTGGCGATCATCTCCTCGACTGCCTCGTCGATGTGGTCGTGGCCGACGATCTGGTGGGCCAGGCCCAGTTCCAGCGCCTTGTCGGCGTCGATCACCTCGGCGGTGAGTGCGTAGCGGCGCATCTGGCGCGAACCCAGGGCGCGCTGCACGTAGGGACTGATCACCGCAGGCGAGAGGCCGATCTTGACCTCGGAGAGGCAGAACTTGGCCTTCTCGGAAGCGATCACCACATCACAGCAGGCAGCCAGGCCAACGGCACCGCCGAATGCGGCGCCCTGCACGCGGCACAGGGTGGGGCAAGGGAGGGTGTCCAGACCGTGCATCAGCTGCGAGAGCTTGCGCGAGTCGGCCAGATTGCCCTCGAAGTCGTACTCCACCATGCGCTTCATCCAGTTCAGGTCGGCGCCGGCGGAGAAGCTCTTGCCCTCGGAGCCCAGCACCACCACGCGCACCTCGCCGTGGCGGGCGGCGTCGTGGAGCTTGGCGAGGTGCTCGTTGAGCTCGGCGATCAGGCTGTCATCGAAGGCATTGTGCACCTCAGGGCGATTCAGCGTCAGCCGGGCGACGCCGCGTTCGTCGATGTTCAGGTTCGAATATGTCTGTGTCATAACGGCCTCACATCCGGAATACGCCGAACTTGGTTTCCTGGACTTCCGCGTTCATCGCCGCGGCGAGCGACAGCCCCAGCACGTCGCGGGTCTGGGCCGGGTCGATCACGCCGTCGTCCCACAGTCGGGCGCTGGCGTAGTAGGGGTGGCCCTGGCGCTCGTACTGCTCGCGGGTGGGCTGCTTGAAGGCTTCCTCCTCCTCCTTGCTCCACTCGCGGCCTTCGCGCTCGTACTGCTCGCGCTTGACCTGGGCCAGCACGCCGGCGGCCTGTTCGCCACCCATTACCGAAATACGCGCGTTGGGCCACATGAACAGCAGGTTGGGGTCGTAGGCGCGGCCGCACATGCCGTAGTTGCCGGCGCCGAAGCTGCCGCCGATCAATACGGTGAACTTGGGCACCTTGGCGCAGGCCACGGCGGTGACGAGCTTGGCGCCGTGCTTGGCGATGCCTTCGTGCTCGTACCTGGAGCCGACCATGAAGCCGGTGATGTTCTGCAGGAACACCAGCGGGATCTTGCGCTGGGCGCACAGCTCGATGAAGTGGGCACCCTTCACCGCGGATTCGGAGAACAGCACGCCGTTATTGGCGACGATGCCCACCGGGTAGCCGTGGATGTGGGCAAAGCCGGTGACCAGGGTGTCGCCGTAGTAGCGCTTGAACTCGTCGAAGTCGGAGTCGTCGACGATGCGGCCGATCACCTCGCGCACGTCGAACGGCTTCTTGAGGTCGGTGCCGACGATGCCGTAGAGCTCGCTGGGGTCGAGGCGCGGGGGCCTCGGCTCCTGCATCTTGAGCTGGCCGCGCTTCTGCCAGTTCAGCCGCGACACGCAGGCGCGGGCGAGCTGCAGGGCGTGGGCATCGTTCTCGGCGTAGTGGTCGGCCACGCCGCTCTTCTTGGCGTGCACGTCGGCACCGCCCAGGTCCTCGGCGCTGATGCTCTCGCCGGTGGCGGCCTTCACCAACGGCGGGCCGCCGAGGAAGATGGTGCCCTGCTGCTTGACGATGATCGACTCGTCGGCCATGGCCGGCACGTAGGCGCCGCCGGCGGTGCACGAGCCCATCACCACGGCGATCTGCGGGATGCCCTCGGCGGAGAGGGTGGCCTGGTTGTAGAAGATGCGCCCGAAGTGGTCGCGGTCGGGGAACACTTCGTCCTGGCGGGGCAGGAAGGCGCCGCCGGAGTCGACCAGGTAGATGCACGGCAGGCGGTGCTTGCGGGCGATCTCCTGGGCGCGGATATGCTTCTTCACCGTCAGCGGGTAGTAGGTGCCGCCCTTGACGGTGGCGTCGTTGGCGACGATCACGCATTCGACGCCGGAAACGCGGCCGATACCGGTGACCACGCCGGCGGCGGGCACCTCGCTCTCGTAGACCTCATGGGCGGCCAGTGCCGAGAACTCGAGAAAGGGCGAGCCCTCGTCGATCAGGTGGTCGATGCGGTCGCGCACGAACAGCTTGCCGCGGCTCTCGTGGCGGGTGCGGGCCTTCTCGCCGCCGCCCTGGCTGATCGCCGCGGTCAGCTCGCGCAGCTTCATCACCTCGTGGCGCATGGCCTTGTCGTTGGCCTGGAAGCCGTCGCTGCGCGGATTGACCTGAGTGTTCAGAATCGCCATCGGGGCTCCCCTTACTTCGATTCAGTAAAAAGTAAAAATTTCGCGGCCGATCTCAGCATGCGGCGAATCTCGCTGGTGCCGGCGCCGATCTCGTAGAGCTTGGCGTCGCGCAGCAGGCGCCCGGTGGGGTACTCGTTGATGTAGCCGTTGCCGCCGAGCAGCTGAATGGCGTCCAGCGCCACCTGGGTGGCCTTTTCGGCGCAGTAGAGGATCACGCCGGCGGCGTCCTTCCGGGAGGTCTGGCCGCGGTCGCAGGCCGCCGCCACGGCGTAGAGGTAGGCGCGGCAGGCGTTGAGCGTGGTGTACATGTCGGCGATCTTGCCCTGCACCAGCTGGAACTCGCCGATCGACTGGTCGAATTGCTTGCGCTCGTGGATGTAGGGCACGACGACGTCCATGGCCGCCTGCATGATGCCGATGGGGCCGGCGGCGAGCACGGTGCGCTCGTAGTCCAGGCCGCTCATCAGTACGCGCACGCCCTTGCCTTCGTCACCCAGCACGTTCTCGACCGGCACTTCGCAGTCCTGGAACACCAGCTCGCAGGTGTTGGAGCCGCGCATGCCCAGCTTGTCGAGCTTCTGGGCGGTGGAGAAACCGGGCATGCCTTTCTCGATGATGAAGGCGGTGATGCCTTTGGAGCCCGCTTCCGGGTCGGTCTTGGCGTAGACCACCAGCACGTCGGCGTCGGGGCCGTTGGTGATCCACATCTTGTTGCCGTTGAGCACATAGTGGTCGCCTTCGCGCCGTGCGCGCAGTTTCATCGAGACCACGTCGGAGCCGGCGCCCGGCTCGGACATGGCCAGCGCGCCGACGTGCTCGCCGCTGATCAGCTTGGGCAGGTACTTGGCCTTTTGCTCGGCATTGGCGTTGATCTTGAGCTGGTTCACGCACAGGTTGGAGTGGGCGCCGTAGGAGAGGCCTACCGAGGCGCTGGCCCGGGAGATCTCCTCCATGGCGATACAGTGGGCGAGATACCCCATGCCAGTGCCGCCATCCTCCTCCGGCACGGTGATGCCGAGCAGGCCCATGTCGCCGAATTTCCGCCACAGGTCGTTGGGGAACTCGTTCTTCTCGTCGATCTCGGCGGCGCGCGGGGCGATCTCGTCGCGGGCGAAGGCGTTGACCTGATCGCGCAGCATGTTGAGTTCGTCATCGAGGCCGAAGTCGAGGGGCTTGTAGGACGTGAACATGGCGGCGGAACTCCCTAGTGTCAGTGGTAGACCGGCTGTCGGCTGATGCGGGCACGCAGCCGCGCCTCAGTGTATTCAGGATGCTACAAGACTAGGCGAGGTTGACGTTAACGTAAAGTGCAGCCTTGGGGCGTGCTACGAATGTCGAAGGGTGTCGTGGCGAGATGACGCCACCGAGCCCATCGGCTCGATGGCGACATGCCGGTTCAGCTTAGCAGCAGGGTGAGCTGATAGTAGAGGGGGATGCCCACGATCACGTTGAGCGGGAAGGTGAAGCCCAGCGAGGCCAGCATGGCCAGGCCGATGTTGGCCTGGGGAATGGCGGTGCGCATGGCGGCCGGTGCGGCGATGTAGGAAGCGCTGGCGGTGAGCGCCGTGAGGATCAGCACCGAGCCGGCCGGCAAGCCCAGCGCCAGGCCGGCCAACATTCCCACCAGCGACAGCAGGGGCGGGGCCACCAGGGCGAAAGTGAGCAGGCGCCAGTGGTACCAGGGGATGGGGCGAAGGGTCTCCGCCGCGGTCAGACCCATCTGCAGCAGGAACAGGGCGAGTACCGCATGGAAGGCACCCATCAGCAGGTCGGTGACGTTGGCGCCGTCCGCCGGGCCATACATCGCGCCGATCACCGCACCGCCGGCCAGCAGGATCACGCCGCGGTTGGTCAGCGTCTCGTGCCAGATCCCCTGCAGCGCCTCGCTGGAAGCCTTGCCGGAATGGCGGCGGTACAGCGCGATGGCGACCATGATCGCCGGCAGCTCCATCATCACCAGGTAGAGGGTGACCTCGGCGCCGATGGGTAGGGCGCGGCTCTCGGCGAAGGCCAGCGCCACGGCGAATGTGCCGGCGCTCACAGAGCCATAGTGGGCCGCGATGCTGGCGCTGTCGGCCGCCGAGAGACGTACCAGGCGGCGCAGAACCGGCATCAGCGCCAGCGGGATCAGGGCGCCAAGCGCCGCCACTGCGAGCAGCTCCGGCACGATCGACCAGCCCAGGTTGCCATAGAGCGCCATCCCGCCCTTGAGGCCGATGGTCAGCATCAGCAGCAGGCTCAGGGTGTCGTAGGCGGCCTTGGGTATGGTCAGGTCGGACTTCACCACACCGGCGAGCAGGCCGAGCAGGAAGAACATCACCACGATATCGGGCATGGGTGGACTCTCTTATCGTGTCGCAACGCACGTGCCATGTTGCGACGCAGTGGCTGGGTGTCGCGGATTGTGAAGAGTACACTATATTGATTCCAATAAATTGTTTCAGGAAATAGCATTGGTGATCGTCTATAGCGCTCTCTTCGGGACCCACGAATGAACGTTCGCCACCTGACGTTTCGGCTTCTGCAGGTGTACACCGCCGTGGTACGGGCGGGCTCGGTCAGTGAAGCGGCACGTCAACTGCATCTGACCCAGCCAACCGTTTCCCAGCAGCTCAAGCGACTGGGCGAGGCGGTGGGCGAGCCACTATTGAACGTGCGCCAGGGTCGGCTGGTGCCCACGGAGGCGGGGCGGGAGCTCTACCGCGCCAGCCGCGAGGTGCTGGGCCGCTTCGATGACTTCCAGGACTACCTCACCGCACTGCGTGGCGGCGAGCGGGGGCGCTTCAGCATCGCCCTGGTCAATACCGCCCAGTACGTGCTGCCGCGCCTGCTCGGCCCCTACAGCCACGCCTTTCCCGATGTCGACGTGACCCTGCATATCGGCAACCGCCGCCAGATGCTGACGCGCTTCGAGCGCCAGGACGACGATCTCTACGTGTTCAGCCACCCACCGTCGTTGGCTCATGCCCTGGCCGGGCGTTTCCTGCGCAACCCGCTGGTGGTGGTGGCACCACAGGGGCACCCTATGGCGAAGCACGAGCGCATCGCCATGGGCGAATTGCTGGAGGAGCGCTTCCTGCTGCGCGAACCGGGTTCGGCCACGCGCATGATGTTCGAGAGCTGGCTGCAGGAGCACGGCCTGTCGCTGGGGCCCACGCTGCAGATGGCCAGTAACGAGGCGATTCGCGTCGGCGTCGCGGCCGGCATGGGCCTGGCCGTGCTCTCCGAGCATGTACTGCCGCCGGAGCATCCGGATATCGTCATCCTGCCGGTGGCAGGCTTCCCTATCGAGAGCCACTGGCAGTTCATCGTGCGCCGCGACCGCCGCCTGCCTCACGCCGCGCTGGGCTTCCTGCGCTTCGCCGCGGGGCATCTCGACGAGTGTGTCGAGCCGCGCTTCGTGGCCAACGAGCTGGAGGCGATGCTGGGGCGGTTGGAAGACCCCTCATGAAGGTCTCAGGCAGCTTGATCCTGCGACTGGCGACGATGGCGCAGCGTCTTCCACAGCTGCGAGAGTAGCACCACGGCCAGCAGGGCGATGATGCCCAGCGAGATCGGGCGGGTGAACAGCACCGTCCAGTCGTTCTGGGCAATCAGCATGGTCAAGCGGAAGTTCTGCTCCGCCATGGGACCCAGCAGTACCCCCAGTACCACGGGCGCGAGCGGGAAGCCGAGCCGGTTCAGCAGGTAGCCGGCCAGGCCGAAGGCCAGCATGACATAGAGATCCGTCACGTTGCCGTTCACGGTGTAGACGCCCACCGCCATCAGCACCAGAGTGGTGGGCACCAGCAGTGCGGAGGGCATGCGCAGCACCTGGGCGAACAGGCGCGTGGCGACCATGCCGCCGAGCAGCAATAGCAGCATGGCCGTCAGCAGCATCTGCCACATGAAGCCGAACACCACGTCGGGGGAGCGGGTGAACAGCTGCGGGCCGGGCTGCAGCCCATGGATCATCAGTGCGCCCAGTACCAGTGCCGCCACCAGGTTGCCGGGAATGCCCAGCGTCAGCGAGGGGATCATGGCCGCCGCGTTGTCGGCGCTGTTGCCGGACTCCGCCGCGGCGACGCCGACCGGATTGCCGCTGCCGAAGGTCTCGGGGTCCGGCGCCTTGCGCTTGGCCTCGTTGTAGCTGAGCAGGGCGGCCAGGTTGCCGCCGGCGCCCGGCAGGATGCCCACGGCCACGCCGATCAGCGAGGAGCGGCTCCAGGTACGCCAGTGGCGGCGCAGCAGGCCCAGGCTGCCGCCGCTTGGCTTGGCGCGAAAACTGTCGCTGTTGAAGTAGGATTCGTTGCGCTTTTCCGCCATCTCGAGCACTGGCGGCACGGCATACAGCCCGATCAGTACGATGAGCAGCTCGAAGCCGCCTGACAGGTAGAGCGAATCGAAGGTGAAGCGCTCTTCGCCGCTGATGGTATCGATGCCCACCAGGCCGATGATGACGCCGAGCAGGGCGCTGAGCATGCCCTTGCTGACATCCTTGCCCACCAGCACGGCGATGCTGACGAGGCCGAACACGGCCACCCAGAAGTACTCCGCGGGGCCGAACGCCAGGGTCACCTTGGCCAGCATGGGGGCCAGCGTCATCAGGGCCAGGGCGCTGACGATACCGCCGATGGCGGACGACCAGCAGGCCGTCTTCAGGGCCAGCCCGCCTTCGCCCTGGCGCGTCATCGGATAGCCGTCGAAGGTGGTGGCGATGGCGGCGGGCGTGCCGGGAATGTTGAGCAGGATGGCGGGAATGGCACCACCGTACATGGAGCCGTTGTAGATCCCGGCGACTAGCCCGAGGGCAATGATGGGGTCGAAGCCGTAGGTCAGCGGCAGCATCAGGGCAATGGCCATGACCGGATTCAAGCCGGGCAGCGCGCCGATCAGGATGCCGATCAGCGTGCCGACGAACAGGCTGATCAGCGAGCCGAGCTGCAGGGCCACCGGCAGCGCATTCAGGAGCGATTCGAACATGAGCGGGACCCTATTCTAGGAGGCGAGGAAGAACTCGACGGGCAAGGGGCGCTTGAGCACCACGGCGAACAGGGCGTACAGCAGCGTGATGAAGCCCAGGGTGATGCCCGCCACCACGGCGGGGCGCCGCTCTCCCAGCAGCACGGCCAGCAGCGTGATGAACAGGGCGCTGGTGGTATAGAAGCCGACGATCGGCAGGGCCGTGTAGTACACCAGACAGCAGCCTAGCGTCACCGAGAAGCGCGCCGGGTGATCGACCAGGGCGGGAGCAGGATGGGTCGTCATATGGCCACCGGTGGCGGCATCGGTCGTGGCGCGCGCGGCCAGCACGCTCTTCATGCCTCGCCAGATCAGGGGCAGGGAGAACGCGCCCATCAGGGTGCCCACCCCGATGGGAACGTAGGCGGCATCGGCAAAGAAGTCCTTCCCCATCCAGACGGTGGTGACGCCAATGATGAGGAAGGCAATGCCAGAGAAGAGATCTCTGTAGTTCATGGTCTTATCGATGCCTTTGCCGGTCACTGTTGCTTGAGGCCGAGGTATTCCAGGGTCTCGCCGATGGCCTGGGTCTCCTGCTCCAGGCGCTCGCGCAGGGCTTCGCCACGCACCAGGTTGAGGGTTTCGCCCTGGGCGGCGAGGAATTCCTGGAACTCCGGGTGCTCCACGGCGCGGGCCACGGCATCGGCGACCGCTTCGGCGCGCTCTTCCTCCATGCCTTCCGGGCCCAGCATCATGCGCCAGAGCACGGTTTCGAGCTCGGGGTGGCCCAGGGCGGCGAGGCCGGATGCCTGGGGCAGGGCCTTGTTGTCGTCGGCGGAGGTCACCAGCAGGCACTTGGCCTGGCCTTCTTCCACATAGGGCAGCACCGGTGTGATGGAGCCCCCGTAGATGTCGACGTGGCCGCCGAGGAAGTTCTGCAGGGTCTCGCCGGCACCGCCGAAGGGAATCGGGCGGGCGGTGATGTCGTAGGCTTCGAAGATCCGCTCCGCCGCCAGGCGCATGGTGCCGCCGACGCCATCGTTGCCATAGGTGTACTTGCCGGGGTTGGCTTGCAGCTCGGCAAGGAACTCCTCGCCGCTCTCGGCGGGGAAGTCGGGCGCGACGCAGAGGGTGTAGGCGCTCTGCGAGGTACTGGTGATGGGGGTCAGCGTCTCGTAGGAGTACTGCACGCGCTGCATGTGCGGCACCGTGGTGATGGGGCTGTTCCAGGTGGAAAGCAGGGTATAGCCATCGGGCCGCGCCCGGGAGAACTGGTTGACGCCGATGGCGCCGCCGCCGCCTGCCACGTTGAGCACGGCGACGGGTTGGCCCAGCTCCTCCTCGAGGTACTGGTTGAGCATGCGCGCCACGTTGTCGGTGCCGCCGCCCGCCGGTGCCGGCACGATGAGCTCGATGGGGCGGTCGGGATAGTCGGCCATGGCCGGGGTGAAGGCAAGGGCCGATACGGTAGCGGTGGTGAGGAGCAGCGTGGTTTTCATCTGTCGAACCTGTCGTTGGAGTCGTTGGGACATGGGGGCGGGCATCGAGGCCCGCTTCAGGCGTTTTGTTCGCCGAGGGTGACGCGATAGCGGAAACGCTCGGGTCGGCCATGCACGAGTCGATACTCGATGACGCGGCCCATGGGGTTGCGCGCGATGCGCTCGATGACGGCAACCGGCGAATTGGCAGGCAGCTCCAGGTGCCTGGCGCTTGCCTGGGTGGCGGTGCCGAACGAAAGCTCATCCGTCGCCGACGTGATGAGAATCCCGAATTCCTGAAGGAAGACGGGGTAGAGCAGCGGTCCCATGTCCTTGGGATCGAGCGCCAGCAGCCCTTCGAAATCGGGCAGGCGCAGGTAAACCTCCTCGAACAGCATCGGTTCGCCGGACCACTGGCGAACGCGCTCGAGCTTGATGCAGCGCGTCGCCTCCGGCTCGCCGAAGGCCAGCCGGACCTCGGCAGGCGTTTCAACCTCCTCACGGCTGAGAATGCGGCTCTCCGGAATCATGGAGCCGTCGGGATCGTCGGCATCGTGCACATGGAAGAAGCGGAACAGGTCGGCGCGAAACGCCGGCTGCTTGACGAAGGTGCCGGTGCCGCGGCGCCGCTCCAGCAGGCCTTCGTCCACGAGCTGCTTCAGCGCCATGCGCATGGTGGCCAGCGCCACGCCGTACTCTTCGGCCAGGCGGTTCTCCGAGGGGATCGTGTCGCCCGGCGACCACTCCCCATTGGCGATCCGCGACGCCAACTGGTCGCGCAGCCGGGCATAGAGGGGAAGGCGCCCGTCGGCTTGGGGCATGCGCAGTGCACACATGGGTTCGTTCTCCTGGATTCGCTGCCTTGTTGCTGTCACTAAAGACCAGTGTATACTTCTAGTCAACCGATTCTCTAGAGAACTAGACTTAAGTCTAGGTGAGACGCCCTTGAGTATTCGGCCACGGGCCTGGCGGGTGGGAAAGCTGGGGGTGAGGACGTCGGTGAGGAAAGTCGGTGAGAAAAGCAGGTGAGGAAACCAGAGTGAAGCAAGGGTTCGACTGTCACGCCCACGTCTATCCGCAGGTGGATGAGGTCAAGGGCTCCAACTATCGTCCGTCGCGGCCGGCGCCGCTGCATGAGTGGCAGGCACATCTGGAGGCATGCGAGCTTCGCGGTGGCGTGCTGGTGCAGCCGAGTTTTCTCGGCCACGACAACCGTGAGCTGTTGCGGATCCTCGGCGAACTGGGGGGGAACTACCGCGGAGTGGTGCAGCTTCCCAAGGAGGCCAGCCTGACCGAAATGCGCCAGCTCGATGCGGCCGGCATCGTCGGCGTGCGCTGGAACCTGATCGAACGGCGCCGCGAACTTCCCGACCTGGAGGATCCGCAATGGATCGATTTCCTCGACCGGCTGAAGGCGCTGGACTGGCACCTGGAGCTGCACCTCGAGGGGGATCGCCTGCCCGAACTCTTCCCCGCGCTGCACGAGCACGGCGTCACCCTGGTGATCGATCACCTGGGGCTGCCCGTCGAGGCCGCCCCCGCCGACGATGCCGGTTTCCGCCTGTTGCTGGAAGCCGGCCGGTACGGCCGCACCTGGGTCAAGCTGTCGGGGCCTTATCGTTCCCCGGTGCGCGACCTGCGACCCCATGTGGGCGAGCTGCTGAACGAGCTGGGGCGCGAGCGGCTGGTGTGGGGCAGCGACTGGCCCTGGACCCGTCATGAAGGCAAGCATAGCTATCGCGATACCGTCGACTGGCTGGCCGACTGGGTCGGCGACGATGACCGGCGCGTGATCCTGAACGATTCCCCGCGAGAGCTGTTTCGCCTCGATTGACGCAAACCCGATGGTCAAGCCCGGCAGGCAGAGGCCCGGACCACTGTCGCAAGCGTCTGGGCCTCTGCGCCTCGTCGAAGTTCAGGCGAAGCTGCCGTGGCGATGGCCGGCCCTGGCCAGCCATCCGGCCAGGTGAAGGCTGAGATCGCGGGCGTCGTCGTCGGCGCCGTGGATGGCGCCCGACTTGCGCCGCCGCATGAAGGGCAGGCCCATGGCGTAGAGGCCCGGCGCCACCACGCCGCCGTCGTGCCGCAGGCGTCCGCGGGCATCGAATACCGGTGCGTCCAGCCAGCTGAAGTCTGGCTTGAAGCCGGTGGCCCACAGCACCGTGCGGATTTCGCCGCCGGCCAGGTCGAGCCCGAGGCAGGGTCGCTGCGGCACGCGGGTGGACGGCAGGGGTTCCGGGGCGGGCAGGGCATCGTGCCAGTCGTGGGCAATGGCCCAGGCATCCAGGTTCTCGAGCAGCCGCACCAGCTTGAGGTCTGCCGCCGTGGCGTGCATGGCAAGCGACCCCGAGAACTGCAGCCGGGTGCCGGCCAGGCCCGCCAGACGGCCGACCAGACGAACGCCGCGCTCGCTCAGGGCGTTGAGGTCCAGGTCCTGCGGCTCGACGCTGCCCAGCAGCTGCGGCGAGGGCTGACGCCGGGCGCGGGCCAGGTCGTCCACCTCGTCGAAGCGCTGGTCGAGCATCCCGGCGTGCTCCAGCCACCACTGGATGTCGCGGCCCCGGTAACGCCGTGGCATGCGCAGGTGCTCGCCCACGGCCAGCGTCACGGGTCGCCCGCTGCGCTGGATCTCGTCGGCCAGCTGCACGCCGGTGGCCGAGGCGCCCACCACCAGCACGCCGCCCGGCGGCAACTGCTCCGGGCGACGATACGCATGGGGCGTGAGGCTTTCGACCCAGGGCGGCAGGGCTGCGGCCATGGCGGGCACGGCGGGAAGCTGGCAGGCGCCGGTGGCGATCACCACCGCCCGGCAGCGCCAGTCGCCCCGGTCGGTCACTACCCGGTAGCCGCCGTCCGCCGGCCAGACCGTTTTCACTACGGTGCCGGTATGCAGCGGGGCCGAGAGGCCCCGTGCATAGTCGTCGAGAAAGGCGATCAGCTCCGCCATGCCCATGAAGCCTTCCGGCTCCGGCCCGGCATAGGCCTGGCCGGGCAGCCGGCATTGCCAGTTGGGCGTGAGCAGGCGCAGCGACTCCCAGCGTTCGTTGCGCCAGGCGTTGGCCACCTCGCCGCGCTCCAGGAGAACGTGGTCGATGCCGCGCTGCGCCAGGTGGTGGCTCATGGCAAGCCCCGCATGTCCCGCGCCGATGACCACGGTGGTCACGACGCGGGCCGGGCGATGCAGCGGGCGTTGATGCCCTGCGCTCATTTCACCGCCACCTTCACGTGGGTCGGGTTGGTGAGCAGGTCGTAGACCGCCGAGCGCTTCTGCGACTGGGCCACCAGCGCCTCGATATCGGCGCGACTGGCATCGGCGTCGATCTCGAACATCACGCGGATGTCGTCGAAGCCGTTGCGCACGTCGGGGTCCATGCCGAGGATGCCCTGGATGTCCATGTCGCCTTCCACCGTGGCCTTGACCGAGTGCAGCTGAATGTCGCGATGCTGGGCCACGGCGGCCACGCCGGCGGTGAGGCAGGCGGCCAGGCCGACCAGCACGTACTCCACCGGGGTGGGGCCGTGGTCCTCGGCGGCGAACACCTCGGGGTGATCCGCCTCGAAGGTGGAGCGTGAGCGGTGCCGCTGGGTTTCGCCCAGGCCATGGAAGTCCTCGACGGCGATACGGCTATGGGTGCCACGGACCCAGTCGCAGTGGGCGCGCCAGGTAAAACGGGCGGCGGCGGGGGCCTGGGACAGCACCTCGCGGGCGCCCAGCAGGGCGGTGACGTTGACGCCGTTGTCGATCGGTTGGGTGGCGGTGTGCATCTAGACTCTCCTCGTATTGTTTTGTCTCGTCATGGATTGACCGTCAGCGGTCAACGGCGAGATTCGACGCGCTTGGTGTGAGTCAGCGTGGGAGAGGGCGTGGTTTTTCAGGCCGCCGGCGTGGAATCCACCTCGGGTGCGATGCGCCGGAAGGCCCAGATGCGGGTGACCGGCATGCCGGCCTGATGCTGGGCCAGGCGTACCGATTCGGCATCCGGGGCGTGGTAGAGACAGAGCATGCGCTGCCGGTCGAGCGAGAAGAAGGTGCGCAGGAAGCGCACCTGGTGATTGTTCAGGCACGCCGCCCCGGCATCCTCCAGGGCCTGGATCGCCTCGAAGGTCACCGGGGCCGCGAAGTGGCGCTCCACCATCACGCTGGCGGCCGCCAGCGCTGCGGGTCTCAAGGCGGGGGCATCGTACACCCTGCCGGCCCACAGTGAGCTGACGTCGGCGCCGGCCTGGCGCAGGCCGATGCGCGCCGATTCCACGTCGGGCGCCCGGAAGTGACAGACCAGGCGGCGTCCGTCCCGTGCCAGCAGGCTCTCTTCCCAGCGAATCCGATGCAGGTCGAAACAGGGCAGGGCCGCTTCGCTCAGCGAGCGCACGCGCTGCGGTTCGAGGGGGCGGTCGAAGCCGCGCTCGAGGATGACGTCGGTCATGCCTCGTCCTCGGCTTCGGGTTGTGCCAGCAGTGCCAGCCAGCGTCGCCGGGCCCAGCCGGCAACGGGGCCCCGTGCCAGCGTTTCGGCAGCCTGGGCATGCTGTCGCCAGGCCGGTGTGTCGCCAAGGCGTCGGGCACATTCGGCCAGCAGGGCATGGGCCAGCAGTTGCTCGCTGCGCCGCTCCAGCACCCTGGCGTGTTCGAGGGCCTCGCCGGCCCGCTGCCTGGCGCTGTCGGCTCGTTCCCTGATCAGGTCGAGCCGCGCCGCCTGGAGCAGCAGCACGGCCAGGCGATGGCGGGCATCGGCATGACGCAAGGTGACGAGTGCCACGCCGAAGGAGTCGGGATCATCTGCCAGCGCGTAGTGGCACAGGGCCTCGGCGGCGACGGCATAGGGCGCCTCGCTGCCGTCGCGCAGGCGCCCGCCGAGTTCGCGTAGCTGGTGACAGCGCTCCCGGGCCTGTGCGTAGTCGTCCCGCTCGAAATCCATCAGCAGCAGCATCTCCTGGGCCTGGAACTCGCCCAGCCGGTCGCCCATGGCCTTGCACAGGGTGCGGGCCTCCTTGAAGTAGCTCTCTGCCTTGTCGAGACGATCCTCATGCAGGCTGAGCAGGCCCTGGGCCAGGGGAATGGCCGGGTGGCCGATATGCTGCTGGATGGCCAGCTTGCGCGCCTGGGCGAGCAGCTCGCCCGCCTGGTTCAGGTCGCGCTCCAGCATGGCCAGGCAGCGGGCGGTCTCGGCCATGGCGATGACCTGCTCGCGGCCTTCGCCGCAGCGGGTCGCGCGTTCCGCCTGCAGGGTCTGCTCATGGGCGTCGCGCCACTGGCCGTGGGCCCAGCGAATATGGCTGGCCAACTGGAAGCCGAGGCGCGCGTGGGCCAGAGCACCGTGCTCCAGGGCCTGCTCGGCCAGGGCCACGACCTCGCCGGCCCCGGCCTCCCAGTCCGCCATGGGGGCGGCGCTGTAGAGAAGGTCGTGGAGCTCCAGGGCCAGGCAGACGCGTCGGGTGCCGGTCATGTCGTCGGTCAAGACTAGGCCCCGCTGGGCATAATGCTGGGCCTCTTGATTGGCGAAAATGCGCAGACAGTAGCGGCCGGCTTCGATCATGGCCCGGACGGCCAATTCGAGGTCGCCGCTGGCATGGGCGTGGTGCGCCAGGCTAGCGGCCTGGCGCATGTCGTTGAGTGGCCTTTCGGCCAGCCATTCGGCAATGCGCCGATGCATGGCCTGGCGACGTGCCGGCGTGATCGCCTGGTAGAGCTCGCTCGCCAATTCGCCGTGCGTGAAGCGCAGCCCCTGGCTGCCGCTGGTGAGCCAGTGGTGCCGTTCGGCCACTTCCAGCGCCATGCCGACACGGTTGGTGTCGAACCCCGAGACCTGGCCCAGGGTGGCGGGATCGGGTTCCGGGGCGAGCAGCGCGGCCCAGCGCATCACCTCCAGGGTATCGCCCTTGAGGGCCGAAGAGGGCGTCTGGGCGGCGGGGGGCGTTGCCGCCACGAAAGGGTCGGCGCCTCTCGTCGACGGGGTCGGGGGAAGCCTGGTCTCGCGCCAGGCGCGCAGCAGCTGGCCGTTGAGCGGCAGACCCGCCTCGCGGATGAGCCTCACCCCAAGCTGCAGCTGATGCTCGGCCTCGCGAGGGCGGTGCAGCGCCAGCAGCAGGTGCACCAGCCGTGCGCGAGCCGTTTCGTCGAAGGGGGTGAGGCGCACCCAGGCGTGGGCGTGAGGCAGGGCGCGTTCGGGCGTGTCGGCGAGCCGCTCGACCAGGGTCGTGAGCAAGGCCGTCTGGGCACGCATGGCGGCTTCCCGCTCGGCCAGGCACCAGCCGTGGAAATCGGGGAACCGATCCAGCTCCAGGCCCTCCAGGAACGGGCCGCGGTAGCGAGCCGCAGCGCGTTCGAGCGCGGCGATGTCGGCCTGTGCCAAGCCGGCGCTGCACAGCGCATGCAGGCCAACCGCGTCGATGTCGATGTCGGCGGTGTCCAGGCCCACGCCGAGCCGATCGGCCCTGAGCCGGGTTCGGCCGGGGGAGTCCACCAGGCGGCGCAGCTTCGACAGGCTCCAGCGCAGCGAGCCGCGTGGGTCGTCGGGCAGCTCCCAGAGCAGGTCGCACAGGTGTTCGCGGCTCAGGGAGCGGGTATGAAGCGCCAGGTAGGCGAGCAGGGCTCGGGTCTTGCGGGAGGGCGGCAGCGCCAAGACCTGCCCGTCCCGAAGCACTTCGAGATCGCCGAGCAGGTTGAGGGTCAGCGCGTTCATGTCAGGACCCGGTGGGATAACGCTAGCAGTATAGTCTGCGACCCCGTCGGGCTGGCCGCCCATTTTTCTACGCCCCCGACAGCAAAAAACCACGCTGGCTTCCACGCCCGCTTCCTCGCCGGGAGGCGACCCTTGCGGCATACCCAACCGAGGAGCCACCCATGTCCCGCCATGCCAGTATCCTGGAAACCATTGGCCGCACCCCGCTGGTGCGGCTTGCCCGGCTCGCGCCGCCGGACGTCAACCTGTACGTGAAGGTGGAGGCTTTCAATCCCATGGGCTCGGTGAAGGATCGCATGGCCCTGGCCGTGATCGAGGCGGCCGAGCGCAGCGGTGCCCTGCGACCGGGACAGACGGTGATCGAGGCCACCAGCGGCAATACCGGGATCGGCCTGGCCATGGTGTGCGCGCGCAAGGGCTACCCGCTGGTCGTGACCATGGCCGAGAGCTTCAGCCTGGAGCGCCGGCGTCTGCTGCGCTTCCTCGGCGCCCGTGTCGTGCTCACGCCGGCCTCGGAGAAGGGCAGCGGCATGCTGGCCAAGGCGATCGAGCTGGCCGAGGCCCACGGCTACTTCCTGTGCCGCCAGTTCGAGAACGAGGCCAACGCCGAGGTGCACAGCCGCACCACGGCGCGGGAGATCCTCGATGACATGCAGGGCGAGTCGATTCACGCCTGGGTGACCGGCTTCGGCACCGGCGGCACGCTCAAGGGGGTCTCCCGGGTGCTGAAGGCCGCCGATCCGACGACCCGGGTGGTCGTTGCCGAACCCGACAATGCCCCGCTGCTGGGCAGCGGCGAAGTCCAGCCGCAAGGCGCCAGCCATCCGCGCTTCCGCCCGCACCTGATGCAGGGCTGGAGCCCGGACTTCATCTCGCCGTTGACCCAGCAGGCGGTGGCCGCCGGGATGGTGGACGAGGTGGTGCCGGTGGCGGGAGAGGAGGCGCTGCGCCTGGCTCGCGAGCTGGCGCGCAAGGAGGGCATCTTCGTCGGCATCTCGGCCGGTGCGACCCTGGCCGCGGCGCTGCAGGTGGCGCGGCGGGCACCGGCCGGCAGCCATGTCGTCTGCATGCTGCCCGATACCGGCGAGCGCTATCAGTCCACCCCACTGTTCGAGGGCATCGCGGATGAGATGAACGAGGAGGAGCTGGCGCTGTCGCGCTCCACGCCCGGTTACCGTTTCGACGCGCCTGCGCCCGTCGCCCAGCCGCCTGCCATAGCGCGCCTTGATACCGCCCAGCAGGCAGCGAGCGATGTCGAGGCCGAGCGACGGCTCGACGCCTGCCTGGCCCAGGCGCCGGTGGTGATGTTCTCCCTGGCCTGGTGCGAATTCTGCTGGGCGGCGCGCAAGCTGTTCGAGCGCCTGGGCGTCGACGTACTGAGCGTGGATCTCGACTCACCGGCCTGCCAGGCCGACGACATGGGCGTGCGCCTGCGCCCGGTGCTGGCGCGGCGCACGGGGGCGCCGACCATTCCGCAGATCTTCATCGGCGGCAAGCCGCTCGGCGGCTGTGGCGAACTGTTCGAGGCATGGGCCGACGGTAGCCTCGGCGAACGCCTCGCAGCGTGCGGGGTGGCTTACGATGGTGAGGCGAGAATCGCCCCCGACCTCCTGCTGCCGGCCTGGCTACACCCACGCTCCACCACCGCCTGACGGAGAGACGCACATGAGCTATATCGAGACGATTGACCCGGAGCGGGCCGAAGGCGAGGTCAGGGAGATGTACCAGCGCCAGCAGGCGCATTTCGGCTACCTGCCCAACTATGCCCGGGTGTTCTGCCATCGCCCCGAGGTGATGAACCGCTGGGCGGCGCTGATTGCGGCCATCCGTCGCCCGATGGATGCGCGCCGCTACGAGCTGGCGACCCTCGCCGCCGCCCGCGCGCTGGGCAACACCTACTGCTCGCTGGCGCATGCCAAGGCGCTTTCCGAGCTGCTCGGCATGGACGAGACGCAGGCCATGGTGGCGGGTGGGGCGGGGCCTCTCGACGAGGCCGAGCGCAGCATGATGGCCTTTGCCGCCAAGGTGGCCTGCCGCGCCCAGGAGGTCGGCGCCGAGGATATCGATGCGCTGCGGGCGCACGGTTTCGGCGACGATGAGATCTTCGACATCGTCGCGGTGGTGGCGGGCCGCGCCTTCTTCACGCGCATCCTCGACGGCCTTGGCACCGAGGCCGATGCCGCCTTCCGCGAGCTTCCGCCTGGGCTGGTGGCGCCGCTCAGCGTGGGCAGGCCGATCGCCTCGACCTGACGCCGCCTCGCTATTTCTCGGACAGGTCGGGCATGTTGCGCGTGCGCGCCACGCCCGGCAGGCGCCGGCGCAAGGCGGCTTTGCCCATCATGTGGGCGCTGACCGGGGCGGTGGCGAACAGGAATATCGTCACCAGCGCCTCCTGGACCGAGACGCCATGATGCTGGTGGCTGAAGTAGATCAGCGAGCCGATCAGGATGCAGCCGACCCCCAGGGTACTGGCCTTGGTCGGGCCGTGGAGGCGGGTGTAGAAGTCGGGCAACTTGGCCAGCCCCCAGGAGCCGATCAGTGCCACCAGCGCACCGAACAGCAGAAAGGTGGCGACGACGACCTGCAGGTATCCCGGCATGTCGATGACGATCATTCGATGACATCCCCTCGTAGCAGGTACTTGCTCATGGCCACGGTGCTGACGAAGCCCATCAGTGCGATCAGCAGGGCCAGCTCGAACAGCACGCCGAGCCCCATCCGCATGTCCGCCAGCACGATCAGCGCGATGCTGTTGATCATCAGCGTGTCCAGCGCCAGGATGCGGTCGACGATGTCCGGCCCGACGGCCAGGCGGTAGAGGTTGAGCAGGGCGGCGATGGCGAAGAGGGTCATGGCGATGGTGATGACGGTAATCATCGGAAGATCTCCTCGAGTGGCCGTTCGTAGCGCTCACGAATGGTGGCGATGGCCTCGGCCTCGTCCTCCAGGTGCAGGGCATGCACCAGCAGGGTACGGGCCTTGGCATCGTGATGGATCGAGACGGTGCCGGGCGTCAGCGAGATGGTGCTGGCCAGGATGGTGATGGCGAAGTCGTCATCCAGCGCCAGCGGATAGACGAAGAACCCCGGCTGCAGGTACCGGGTGGGGCGCAGGATGCGCAGCGCCACCACCAGGTTGGAGCGCAGGATGTCCACCAGCAGCACCAGCAGGTAGCGCAGCAGCGGCAGGGGGCGCTTGATTTTCGCCTCCTCGGGCCAGAAGGCGTGGGTGACGAAGGGGATCGCCACGCCCAGGGCCACCCCCAGCAGGGCGTGGGCCACGCTGAAGTCGTTGACCATCAGCAGCCACAGCAGCGCCAGGAACAGCGAGAACAGCGGGTGCGGCAGCCAGAACTGCCAGGAGCGGAACGACGAGGGCGTCATGGTGCCACCTCCCGAGTCGCTGCGCCGGCTTCCGGCAACACGGCGGCGATGTAGGCCTGCGGGTCGAGCAGCTGTAGCGCGGTCAGTTCAAGATAGCCCATCACCGGCTCGCCGAACGCCGCCAGCAAGCCGTTGAGGCCGACCATGCCGGTCACCAGCGCCAGCGGGCCGCGTTCGAGCGGGTATGGCCTGGCCATGTCGCCGGGGCGCCAGAACCAGCTGCTGCCGGTGCGACTGACGGCGATCAGGGTCAGCAGCGCGGCGCCCAGCAGTACCCACCACAGCCACAGTCCGCGGGGCTCCTGTGCACTGGCCTGCAGAATCCATGCCTTGCTGACGAAACCGCCGAACGGCGGCAGGCCGACCATGGCGATACCCGCGATGAAGAACAGGCTCCCCAGCAGCCAGCGATGGCCGATGGGGCCGATCGCCGAGAAGCGGTCGTAGCCCGTTTCACGCTGGCGGCCCAGCAGGTCGGCCAGCAGGAAGAAGACGGCGGTCATGCCGGTACTGTGGATCAGGTAGAAGAGGGCGGCGCCGAGGGTTGCCGGGGTGACGAAGCTGATGGTGGCCAGCAGGGTGCCCACCGACAGGATCACCAGGTACGCCGTCAGCGTGCGCAGGCTGTTCGAACCCAGCACGCCGACGCCGCCGAGTGCCAGGGTCAGCAGCGCCAGCGGCCACAGCCAGCGCCAGGCGGTCGCGTTGACCGGCGCCTCGCCCAGCGCGAAGACCAGCAAGAAGACCCGCAGGATGGCATATACCCCGACCTTGGTCATGATGGCGAAGAGCGCGGCGACCGGCGCGCTGGAAGCCGAGTAGGCACGGGGCAGCCAGAACAGCAGCGGCAGGATGGCGGCCTTGATGCCGAACACCACCAGCAGGATCAGGCTGGCGGCGGCGAGCAGCGGGGCATCCTCCGCCGGCGCCTCGGCCACGCGCAGGGCCAGGTCGGCCATGTTGAGCGTGCCGGTGAGGCCATAGAGCGTGCCCAGGGCGATCAGGAACAGCGCGGAGCCTGCCAGGTTGATGACCACGTAGTGCAGACCCGCGCGGCTGCGGGCGCGGCCGCCGCCGTGGAGCAGCAGGGCGTAGGAGGCGATCAGCAGGATCTCGAAGAACACGAAGAGGTTGAACAGATCGCCGGTCAGGAAGGCACCGTTGAGCCCGGCCAGCTGGAACTGGAAGAGCGCGTGGAAGTGCGGCCCGCGCTTGTCGGTGCCGCTGCTGGCGTAGAGCAGGCAGCAGAACCCCAGCACGGCGGTCAGCGCCAGCATGATGGCCGAGAGCCGGTCGAGGACCAGTACGATGCCGAAGGGCGCGGGCCAGTCGCCGGCGTGGTAGAGGTAGTGCTCCCCGGAACCGGCCATGGCCAGGCCCCACACGCCCAGCATCACCAGGCCCAGGGTGCTGGCGATGCCCACCCGGCGCTGCACGCCGAAGGGCAGCCGGTAGAGCAGCAGCTGGCCCGCCCCGGTGATCAGCGGCAGCAGGATCGGCAGGATCAGGGTGTGGTTCATGCGCGGTCCTCGTCCGGGTTCTCGCCGTCGACGTGGTCGTTGCGCAGCTCCACCGCCGCCTTGAGCGCCAGCACCACCACGAAGGCGGTCATGGCGAAGCCGATGACGATGGCGGTGAGTACCAGGGCCTGGGGCAGCGGATCCGCCGCGCGTTCGCCGAGGCCGACGATGGCCGGCGCGCCGGCGACCAGGCGACCCGAGGCGAACAGGTAGAGGTTGACCGCATGCGAGAGCAGCGTGAGCCCCAGGATGACCGTGAAGGTGCGCGCCCGCAGCAGCAGGTAGACACCGCAGGTGGTCAGCACGCCCAGCGTTATCGCATAGAGCAGTTCCATCAGCCGATTTCCTTGCCGGGGCCGGCCACGGTCATCAGCTTGCCGAGGTTGGCCAGGATCAGCAGGGTCGCCCCGACCACGGTGGCGTAGACCCCAAGGTCGAAGAGCATGGCGGTGGCCAGCTCGACGTCGCCGAGCAGCGGCAGGTGCACGTGGCCATGGGCCGAAGTGAGGAACGGGTAGCCCAGCAGCCAGCTGCCGAGGCCGGTGGTCACGGCGATCAGGATGCCGGCCCCGATCAGCGGGCGGAAGGCGGTCAGCATGCGTTCCTGGGCCCACACCAACCCGCCTGCCATGTACTGCAGCGTCAACGCCACGGCAGTGATCAGCCCGGCGATGAAGCCGCCGCCGGGCAGGTTGTGGCCGCGCAGGAAGATGTAGGCCGAGACCAGCAGGGCGATCGGCAGCACCAGCCTGGCCACGGTGCTCAGCATGATCGGGTGCGGTTCGGCGACCCAGTGCGCGGGGTTGGTGTCGACCACCCGCTCCTTGAGCTGCAGGTCGCGGGTGAAGGCGAACACCGCCACCGCCGCGATGCCCAGCACGGTGATCTCGCCCAGGGTATCGAAGCCGCGGAAGTCCACCAGGATCACGTTGACCACGTTGGTGCCGCCGCCCCCCGGCAGGCTGTTGGTGAGGAAGAAGTCGGAGATGCTCTGTTGCGGCCGGGTCAGGATGGCGAAGCTGAAGGCGGCCACGCCGCCGCCCATCAGGCCGGCGATGGCAAGATCCCGCCCCATTCGGAGGCGCGAGGATTCCCGGGGCGACTGCTGGGGCAGGAAGGAGAGCGCCAGCATCATGATCACCACCGCCATCACCTCGACCATCAGTTGGGTCAGGGCCAGATCCGGCGCCGAGAAGCGCGCGAAGGCGACGGTAACCAGCAGCCCGGTCACCCCGAGCAGCAGCAGGGCCGGCAGGCGAAGGTGGTGGAACACCACCACGCCGAGGGCCGCCAGGCAGAGCAGGATGGCGGCCAGCACGGTCAGCGGGTCGAGGGGCGCCAGCGCCACGCCGCCGTGCCAGCGCGCCACGCCGAGCAGCTCCACGCCGACCAGCACGACGACGGTCACCATGATGAAGATCAGGTAGCGCTGCTGCGACCCGTTCTCGAGCTGGAACACGCGCTGCTGCGATAGCGTGATGGTGCGCAGCATGATCCAGTCGAAGATCTCCTTGGCGTCCACCTCGGGCAGCCGCGCATGGAGGCGGAACAGCGGGTCGCGGATGTGGTAGAAGAGCGCGCCGCCCGCCAGCGCCACGAGGCTCATGAACATGGGCAGGGAGCCCCCCAGCGCCGCGAAGTCGTAGGCGGGAAGGTCGGCCTGGCGAGAGGCCTCGAACGCCGGCTGGACCAGTGTCGCGTTGAGCCCTGTCGGCGCCAGGCCCGCGTAGAGCGTGGCCAGGGCCAGCAGGGCAATGGGCGTCAGCGCCGCCGCGCGGGGCTCCCTGGGCGGCCAGACGGGCAGGTCGATGGGTCTGCCGTTGAAGTAGACGTTGTGGAAGATGCGAATCGAGTAGGCCACCGAGAACAGCCCGGCCAGGGTCACCCAGGCGGGGATCGCCACGGTCGCCCAGCCGGGCGTTGCCACCAGCAGGCTCTCGCCGAACAGCATCTTCTTGCTCAGGTAGCCGCTCATCAACGGCAGGCCGGCCATGGCCGCGGCGGGGATCGCCGACAGGGCCATCAGCCACGGCATGAAGCGCCACATGCCGTTGATGTGGCGCATGTCACGGGTGCCGGTGGCGCGGCTAACGTAGCCCGCCATCATAAACAGCGGCGCCTTGAACAACGCGTGGCACACCAGGTGAAAGAGCGCCGCGGCCACCGCCATGGGCGTACCCAGGCCCAGCAGCAGCATGATCATGCCCAGGTGGGAGACCGTGGAGTAGGCCAGCAGCCCCTTCATGTCATGCATGAACATGGCCACGAAGGCACCCACCATCAGCGTCACCATGCCGGTCAGGGTGACCAGGTGGAACCACAGTTCGGATTCCGCCAGGGCGGGATGCAGCCGGGCGAGCAGGAACAGCCCCGCCTTGACCATGGTGGCGCTGTGCAGATAGGCAGAGACCGGCGTCGGCGCCGTCATGGCGTGGGGCAGCCAGAGATGGAAGGGAAACTGTGCCGACTTGGTGAAGGCCCCGAGCAGGATCAGGTTGAGCATCAGCGCATAATGCTCATGGGCACGGATCCGGTCGCCGGATTCGAGCACCACCGACAGTTCGTAGCTACCGGCCGCCTGACCCAGCAGCACGATGCCGCCCAGCAGCAGCAGCCCGCCGCCACCGGTGATCACCAGTGACATACGCGCGCCCAGCCGGGACGCATGGCGCTCGCTGTGAAAGCCGATCAGCAGGAACGACACCAGGCTGGTCAGTTCCCAGAACACCAGCATGAACAGCAGGTTCTCGGACAGCACGATGCCCAGCATGGCCGCCATGAACAGCAGCACCAGGATGTAGAAGCGCGCGGCCGAGGCGCTGCCCTCGAAGTAGTAGCGTGCGTAGAGCAGGATCAAACCGCCGATGCCAGTGATCAGCAGGGCGAACAGCAGGCCCAGGCCGTCGAGACGAAATGCCACGTCGAGCCCCAGCGAGGGCAGCCAGGTCAGGGTATGAACGATCGTTTCGCCGCTCGAGACCCGCGGCAGCCAGCCCAGCAGCAGGGCGAAGCTCGAGACGGCAGGCAAGGCGGCGAGAGTCGCCAGCTGCCGGGACGTGCCGCCCCGGCGAAGAGCGGGAAGCCAGGCGCCCAGCAGGGGTAGCAGGACGACGAGGGCAAGGGCCATGCGGGCGCTTGCGGCTAACGTCGTAAAGCGGGCTGGCGGCTGGGTTCCTCCAGGCGCCGACAGGAAGGCGTTGGTTGACTCGGGAATGGGTGTGGATACGGGTGGATGGATTCTCGCATGACGCCCCCTGAAGCCGTGAAGATCTTCATCGCATCGCCGCGGCGTCGCCAGTGACGTGCCTGGCGTCGCCTGCCGGAAAATTGCCGTCAACGGCCTTCACTATAGTGGGCTTTGCCGGCCCGTTCCTTGGCTCGTGTCAACGCTGGGCGAGGTTTCCGATGTTCGCGGGCGAGCGCTTGGACAGCTTCGTCTCGACACGCTGCCGGCTTCCTGCCCCGGGGTTCAGCTGGCGGGCTGCTGGTTCGGCGGCACGATGCCCAGCCGCTTCATGCGGCGGTAGATGGTCGGGCGTGATAGCCCCAGTTCCCGGGCCACGGCGCTGACGTTCCATTGGTGTCGGCACAGGGCGCGGTAGAGCAGGTCCTGATGGAGCGGTCGCGCGGATGAACCGGTGGCGGTGGACAGGGCCTGGCCCTGGCTGGCACCGGGGTGGGCCAACTGACCATGCACGCACTCCTCGGGCAGGTCGCCGACGACGACCTCGCCCCCATCGCAGGTGGCCAGCGCGTAGTGCAGCGCGTTGTGCAGCTCGCGAATGTTGCCAGGCCAGGGATAGGCGAGCAGGGCGCTCATGGCGTCGCCGCGCAGGCGCACCCGCGAACCGCGCTGCTCGTTCAGCTCGGCGAAGATCTGCCGGATCAGGTAGCCCTTGTCGGCGCGTTCGCGCAGCGGCGGCAGGCGCAGGCTGGCGCCGTTGAGACGATAGAAGAGGTCCTCGCGGAAGCGCCCGGCCTGGATCAGCTCGCGCAGGTCGCGGTGGGTGGCGGCCACTACCCTCAGGTCCACCTTGATCGGCCGGCTGGCGCCGATGGGCAATACCTCCTGCTCGGCCAGCACCCGCAGCAGACGGGTCTGCAACTGCAGCGGCATGTCGCCGATCTCGTCGAGGAACAGCGTGCCGCCGTCGGCCTGCACGATCAGCCCCTTCATTCCCTTGCTGCGCGCCCCGGTGAAGCTGCCCGGTTCGTGGCCGAACAGCTCGCTCTCGATCAGCGATTCCGGCATGGCGGCGCAGTTGATCGCCACGAATGGCTTGTCGCGGCGCCGGCTCGAGTCGTGCAGGGCGCGGGCCATGCGCTCCTTGCCGGTACCGGTCTCGCCCATCACCAGGATGTTGATCGGCTCGTTGCGCAGGCGCGCGGCCCGGGTCAGGGTGTCGCGCATGCTCGGGTCGTCCTCGGCCAGCGCCTCGAGCGGGGCCAGGCTGGAGTCGCGGGGCAGCGAGCGATTGGCGCCGGGGCGCCGGGGCGGCTCGATCAGGGTGGCGAAGTGGATCTCGCGGTGGCGCCGGGTGTGAAAGGCTTGTACCCGGTCGTCGCTGTGCTGGGGGATGGCGAGTACCTCGCTGACTTCGCCGTCGAGCAGGTCGCGAATGTTCCAGGCCTGGAAGGGGCGTGCCTCGCCGGCCTCGGGCAGCGGCAGGCCGTGATGGCGCAGCAGCTTGCGCCCCGCCGTGTTGGCGGCCACCAGGGTGCCGTCCTCCTCCATGGCCAGCAGGTAGCGGCGATTGATCTGCACGAACTCCCGCGAGCGATCCAGGCAGACGATATGGCGGTCGCCGTAGCGCTGCAGGAAGTAGGCGTCCTCGATCATCCTGGCGGTGGTCTTGACCAACTGCAGGGCGAAGGTCTGCGACTCCTTGGCGGAGGGCGAGCGATAGGCGGAGATGTCGAGTACCGCCAGCAGCTGGCCGTGGGGATCGAAGACCGGTGCCGCGGTGCAGGTGAGCTGGATGTGGTGGGCGCTGAAGTGGTCGCTGTGATGGCAGGTCAGGGCGGTGCGCTCGTGGATGCAGGTGCCCACGGCGCAGGTTCCGGCGTGGGATTCGCTCCAGTCCGATCCCAGGTAGAGGCCGGTGCGCTGGTGCTCGCGCTGGTCGCTCTTGGCGCCGAGAAACTGCACCGCGATGCCGCGGGCATCGGTCAGCAGCACCACGTAGCTCAGCGGCGCGACCTGGCGATAGAGCTGCTCGACTCCGGCCCGGGCCACCTGGAGCAGGGCATCGGCCTGGTCCTGGTGTTCGCGCAAGGTGGCGCCGGGCACGTAGCGGGCGGGCGTGGGACGGGCCGGATCGAGGCCATAGCGATCGATGCAGCGACGCCATGAGCGGGCAATGATGCCGGCTTCGTTTTGCGCCGGCGTTCTCGCCTCGGTGTCGGCAACGGTGCGCAATATCGTGTCGATATGCTGGCGCTGGTGTTGTGTCGTGGACATGGCGGAGCCTTGGCGTGGCATGTCGTTGTCGTTATGCCTTCAAGGTAAGGGTCGCCCACCCGGCGCGAGATACGACCTTCGTCGAGCGCTTTACACCTGTAACGCATGCGTACGCCCTCCGTGTAACGCGACTGTCATGCGGCGCGTTCCGGACATGCCCCCCGGCTCCTCCGATATTGCTTTTCCTACAACGAGTTACTCGTGTTCTGGGTGGTTCTGGCATGGAAGCTGCCCGGTAGGGGTGAGCCCGCCGCGTCGGCGTGGCCATCGCCCAACAACAACCGAGGACTCGCACCATGCCACTTGCCATCGGGACGACGCTCAGCCGTCGTCGTTTCCTCACCCTGACCGGCGCCCTGGCCGCCGGCAGCCTGGCGCTCAGCGCCTCGACGCTGTGGCCGCGCTGGGCGCGCGCCGAGCCCGAGCTGGCCACCCGGCTGCTGCGCCTGGGGCGCGACATCTATCCCCACGAAGCGATCGCGGATCGCTACTACCTGGCGCCGCTCACGCCGCTGCTGGAGGAGCAACGTGAGCTGATCGCCGCCGGGCTCGACGACCTGGACCGCCGTGCGCGGGCGGCCCATGGCCGGGATTACGCCGCCGTCGACAGCGCCGCCGAGCGCGAGGCGCTGCTGCGCCAGATCGAGGATGGCGAGTTCTTCCAGGCCGTGCGCAACACCCTGGTAGTGGGGCTCTACGACACGCCCGAGCTGTGGCAAGCCCACTTCGGCTACGAGGGCTCCTCGTGGGAGCAGGGTGGCTATGTCGGCCGCGGCTACAACGATCTGGTGATCGACTGGCTGTGACGCCGGCACGCCGCTCACCACAACAACAAACGCTGTAATGAGGAGACACGCCATGAGTACCCGATTCGAGCATGACGACGACGGGGTGGTGGTGATCATCGGCTCCGGTGCCGGCGGCGGCACCCTGGCCCACGCCCTGGCCCGCAAGGGCATCAAGAGCGTGGTGCTGGAAGCCGGCAAGCGCTACGCCCTGGAGGATATCGAGAACGACGAGTGGGCCATGTTCGAGAAGATCTCCTGGCTCGACGAGCGCATTACCGCCGGCCCGCGCCAGTTGACCGAGACCTTTCCCAACCTGCCGGCCTGGATCGTCAAGGGCGTGGGCGGCAGCACCATCCACTGGGCCGGGGTAGCGCTGCGCTTCCAGCCCCACGAGTTCCGCCTGCACAGCGAGGTGGGCGAGATCGCCGGCGCCAACCTGCTGGACTGGCCCATCTCCTATGAGGAGCTCGAACCCTACTACGTCCAGGCCGAGCGGCACATGGGCGTGACCGGCGAGGCCTCGGGCATGCCGCTGCACGACTGGAACAACAACTTCATGGTGCTGGCCGAGGGGGCCAGGCGGGTGGGCTACGAGAAGCTGCGCGCCGGGCCCATGGCGATCAACACCCGGCCTTACGACGACCGCCCCCAGTGCATGCAGGCGGGCTTCTGCATGCAGGGCTGCCGCTTCGGCGCCAAGTGGTCGACGATGTATACCGACATTCCCCGCGCCGAGGCCACCGGCTACTGCGAAGTCCGCCCCAACGCCATGGCGCTCACCATCGAGCACGACGAGCGCGGCCGGGTCAACGCCGTGGTCTATGCCGACGCCGAGGGCAAACTGCAGCGCCAGCGGGCGCGGGCGGTCTGCGTGGCGGGCAACTCCATCGAGTCGCCGCGGCTGCTGCTCAACTCCCACTCCGCGCTGTTCCCGGATGGCCTGGCCAACTCCTCCGGCCAGGTGGGGCGCAACTACATGACCCACGCCACCGCCTGCGTATTCGCCGAGATGCCCAAGCCGGTGAACATGCACCGCGGCACCACCTTCGCCGGGATCATCTCCGACGAGGCACGGCTCGACCGCTCACGCGGCTTCGTCGGCGGCTACACCCTGGAGGTGATGTCGCTCGGCCTGCCGTTCTTCGCCAAGTTCATGGACCCGGCCAACGGCGGCTGGGGGCGCGACTACGCCGCCATCCTCGAAAAATACGACCACCTTTCGGGGGTGTGGATCTGCGGCGAGGACCTGCCCATGGAGGAGAACGGCATCACCCTCCACGACAGCCGCAAGGATCAGTACGGCCTGCCGGTGCCCATCGTCTACAAGGGCGATCATCCCAACGACGAGGCCCTGCGCCGCCACGGCCAGCAGCAGGCACGGAGCTGCTACGACGCGGTGGGCGCGGTGCGGGTGTTCGATGTGCCCGACTTCCCTACCAGCCACAACGTGGGTACCAACCGCATGAGCGCGCGCCCCGAGGACGGCGTGGTGAACCAGTGGGGGCAGGCCCACGACATCGACAACCTGTTTGTCTCCGACGGCAGCCAGTTCACCTCCAGCGGCGCCGAGAACCCCACCCTGACCATCGTCGCCCTGGCCCTGCGCCAGGCCGACCACATCGCCGAGCGCATGTCGCGCGGCGAACTCTGACAGGAGCCATCCCATGCAACCGACAGCCGACCAGCGGCGCTGGATGTACCGCCACATGGTGCTCAGCCGCTACCTCGAGGAGCGCATCGAGGCGCTCTACATGGAGGGCAAGACCCCGGTCTTCAACATGGCCAAGGGGCCGATTCCCGGCGAGATGCACCTCTCCAACGGCCAGGAGCCGTGCGCGGTGGGCGTCTGCGCGCACCTCACCGCAGACGACATCGTCACCGCCACCCACCGGCCGCACCACATCGCCGTGGCCAAGGGCGTCGACCTCGACGCCATGGTCGCCGAGATCTTCGGCAAGGCCAGCGGGCTCTCCGGCGGGCGCGGCGGCCACATGCACCTGTTCGACGCCGCGGTGAACTTCTCCTGCTCCGGCATCATCGGCGAAGGGCTGGGGCCCGCGGTGGGCGCCGCACTGTCGCGCAAGCTGCAGGGCAAGCCGGGCGTGGCGGTGGCCTTCATGGGCGAGGGGGCGGCCAACCAGGGCGCCTTCCACGAAGCGCTCAACCTCGCCGCGGTATGGCAACTGCCGGTGGTGTTCGTCATCGAGGACAACGCCTGGGGCATCTCCGTGGCCAAGCAGGCCTCCACCGCGGTGCCGCGCAACGACCTGCGCGCCGCCGCCTACGGCATCCCCGGCCACCACGTGGCCGACAACGACGTGGAGGGCGTCTTTGCCGCGGCGGGCGAGGCCATCGCCCGCGCCCGCGAAGGGCAGGGGCCGAGCCTGATCGAGATCGAGACCGCGCGGCTCGCCGGCCACTTCATGGGTGACGGCGAGGACTACCGGCCCAAGGGCGAGAAGGAAGGGCTCCAGGCCCGCGATCCGATCCCGCGCTACCGCCAGGCGTTGCTCGACGCCGGCGTGCTCGACGAAGCCGGCGACGTCGCGCTGGTGGCCGAGGCCCACGCGCGGGTCGAGGCGGCTATTCGCTTCGCCCAGCAGAGCGAGTTCCTGCCGCCCGAGGCGGCCCTCGAGCAGGTCTTCGTCGAATCGGGAGAACAGCAATGACTACTGTTACCAAGAGCGCCACCCGCAAGCTGACCATCGCCCGGGCCATGGCCGAGGCCACCGCCCAGGAGATGCGGGCCGATCCGCGGGTCTTCGTCATGGGCGAGGACGTCGGCCCGCTGGGCGGCGTGTTCGGCAACACGCGGGGGCTGTTCGACGAGTTCGGCGCCGAGCGCGTGCGCGACACGCCCATCTCCGAGACCGCCTTCATCGGTGCCGCGGTGGGAGCCGCCTCCGATGGTATGCGCCCCATCGTCGAGCTGATGTTCGTCGACTTCTTCGGCGTGTGCATGGACGCTATCTACAACCTGATGGCCAAGAACACCTACTTCTCCGGCGGCAAGGTCAAGGTGCCGATGGTGCTGATGACCTCCACCGGCGGCGGATATTCGGACGCCGGCCAGCACTCCCAGTGCCTCTACGGCACCTTCGCCCACCTGCCCGGCATGAAGGTGGTGGTGCCGAGCAACGCCTTCGATGCCAAGGGGCTGATGACCGCCGCCATCCGCGACGACAACCCGGTGGTGTTCATGTACCACAAGGCACTGCAGGGCATGGGCTGGCTGGGCACCGAGAAGGGCGCCACCGTGCCGGTGCCGGAGGAGTCCTATTCGGTCGAGATCGGCAGGGCCGCCGTGGTGCGCGAGGGTCACGACGTGACTCTGGTCAGCCTCGGGGTGGGGGTGCACCACTGCCTGCGTGCGGCCAAGGCCTTGGAGGAGGAGGGCTTCTCCGCCGAGGTGGTCGACCTGCGCAGCCTGGTGCCGCTCGACCGCGATAGCGTGCGGGCCTCGGTGGCCAAAACCGGGCGCCTGATCGTGGTCGACGAGGACTACCACAGCTACGGGGTCAGCGGAGAGATCATCGCCAGCGCCGCCGAGCACGCCGACTGCCGGCTCAAGGCCGCGCCCAAGCGTGTGACCTACCCGGACATTCCGATTCCCTTCGCGCCGACCATGGAGCAGTGGGCGCTGCCCAACGCCGACAAGGTCGTCGCGGCCTTCCACCAGATGATGAGAGAGAGTTGAGGAGATGAGCATGACGACTGACATTGCCGTGCCCGAGGACCTGTGGGAAGGCGATACCGAAGGGGTGATCACCTCCTGGCTGGTGAGCGATGGCGCCGAGGTGGCACAGGGCGACCTGGTCGCCGAAGTGATGGTGGAAAAGGCCCAGTACGAGATCGAGGCCCCGCTCTCGGGCAGGCTCGCCATCGTCAAGGAGGAGGACGAAGTGGTGGCAAAGGGCAGCGTGATCGCCACGCTCGAGAGCTGAGGAGAGTGCTGTGAAACTCACCACGACCCGACACGACGAGACCCGCCCCCCGGGGGCGGGCATACCACCTGCCGCGGCGAAGGAGATCCCGCTGAAGGGCATGCGCGGCATGATCGCGACCAGGATGCAGCAAAGCCTGCAGACCACGGCCCAGTTGACCCACCATGCCAGCGCCGGGCTCTGCGCCCTCGAAGCGCTGCGCTCGCGCTGCCGCGAGCGGGGGCAGGTCGTGCCCTCGCTGCAGGACCTGCTGCTGCGCCTGGTGGTGCAGACCCTGTCCGACTTCCCTGCACTCAATGCCACGCTGGAGGAGAATCGCATCGTCCAGCACGGCGCGGTGCACCTGGGGCTGGCCATACCGCTGCCCGACGACCTGCTGGTGGCGCCGGCACTCTTCGATGCCCAGGAACTGAGCTTGGGCCAGTTGCCCGAGGCACGCCGGACGCTCGTCGAACGGGCCCAGGCCGGCAAGCTTGGCGTGCGCGAACTGACCGGCGCCACCTTCACCGTCTCCAATCTCGGCCGCTCGCGGGTGCACCACTTTACGCCGATACTCAACGTGCCCCAGGTGGCGATTCTCGGCATCGGTGGGATGGAACGGCGCGCCGTGCCATCATCGCAAGGGTGGCGAGAGGAGGCGGTCATCGGCCTGTCGCTCACCTTCGACCATCGCGCCGTCAACGGCGCTCCGGCGGCGGCCTTCCTCGATGCCCTGTGCGAGCGCATCGAGGGGTTGCCGCCCGAGGCGTTCGACAGCGAACTGAGCGTCAACGACGACTAGAGGGAGGAAGCCACATGACGGCGCTTTCGCCTGGATTGGACCGCGCGCTCCAGCGGCTCAGCGTCGAGCAGGGGCTGGCCGCCGAGGAGGCCAGGCTCGATGCGGTCTGTCAGGGCGAGAGCCAGTTCGAACTGCTGGCCTGGCAGCCGCTGGATCGCGCCCTGGTGATGCCGCGCCGCCACGAGCGCACCGAGGGCTTTCCTGCGGCACGCCAGGTCCTGCGCGAACGGGGCTGGCCGATCCTGTTTCGCGCCACGGGCGGCACGCCGGTGCCGCAGTGCCCCGAGGTAGTCAACGTGACCCTGGTGCTGCGCTGTCGCGTGGGCAGCTCCGCGGCCCATCTCGAGTGGGGTTACCATCGCCTGGGCGATCCCTGGTGCGAATGGCTCGCTGCGCTCGGCGTCAGCGACGCCGACCTGGGCTCGGCGCCCGGTGCCTACTGCGACGGTCGCTTCAACGTGCGCATCTGTGGCCGCAAGCTGGTGGGTACCGCCCAGCGCTGGCGACGGGTGCGCGGCTGTCGCGACATGGCGCTGCTGGTCCACGGCGCCATGCAGGTCGGTGGTGATCCGGCCGAACTGGTCGACATCGTCAATGCCTTTCAGGAGGCCATCGACGACCCTCAGCGCTTCCTGCCCGAAAGCCATGTCGCACTCTCTCAGGCGCTGCCGGGTCTGGATGTCGAGTCAGTGCTGCCGGAGCTGCTGCAACGGCTGGCCGATCGGGAGGAGGCAACGTGAGCGAGTACACGGATTCGCTGCGTGACGTATTCGAGCTGTTCGGCCCCATCGCCGCACGGCGCATGTTCGGCGGCCACGGCATCTATCATGATGGCCTGATGTTCGCCCTGGTGGCCGACGAGACGCTCTACCTCAAGGTCGATGAGTACAACCTGGGCGACTTCGAGCGCGCGGGGCTCGAACCGTTCGGCTACGACAAGGGTGGCCGGTTCGTCCGGCTCTCCTACTACCAGGCGCCGGAGGAGCTGTTCGAGGACCGCGAGCTGGCCGCGGCCTGGGCGCGTCGCTCCTTCGAAGCGGCCTTGCGTGCCCAGGCGGGCAAGCGCAAGACGAAACCCTGAGGCTCGGCTTGATACGCCACCGGTTGCCGGTTTCTCGATGCATTGGGCTTCAAGCGTCGGGCGGCCCCTTGAGCTCGAGGGTGTTGCCTTCGGGGTCTTCGAGGTAGAGCGAGGGGCCCGTACCCTCGGCGCCGTAGCGCTGCACGAGTTCGCCGGCCTCGATGTCGTGCGCGGCGAGGTGTCGGCGTATCGCCGCCTCGTCGAAGGGTTCCAGGCGCAGGCAGAAGTGATCTAGGTTGCGCCCCTCGCGGCCCGGGGCGGCGCCGCCACGCTGTCCCAGCGGGCCTTCCACGGGTACCAGGTCGATCAGGCTGCGTCCGGCGCGCAGTTGGATCAGGCCGATCTCATCCTGACGTTTTTCCACCGTGCAGCCCAATACGTCGCAATAGAAGGCGAGCATGGCGTCGGTGTCGCGGATGCGTAGCACCAGATGGTCTATCCCTTGGATGGGCAGCATGGCGTTGCCGGCCTCCTGTCGCTCATCGACCCCGTTCATCGACGCTGTCATCGACACTATGGTCCAGGTAACCGGGAGGCTCCAGCGTTGCCTGGTGCGCCGGCGACCCGGCACCATCGTTTGAGGAGCCGTAGGTCCAGGACCACTTAGGCATTGTGCCAGCGGCGCGGCTAGGCGCCGCTGACATGCCCTCAGTGGCGTGGATCCCACAGCCGGCTGCCGGTGTCGGCTTCGTAGCCCATGCCGTGGGGCGAACTCACCAGCTCCAGTTGCATGCCCCAGGGCGCCATGAAGTAAACCCAGGTCAGCCCCTTCATGGGGCCTTCGGTAAAGGTCTTGGGTTCGCCCAACACCTCCAGTCCTTGCGCCTGGAGATAGGTCACGGCCGTATCCATGTCATCGACGTAGAAGGCGATATGATGTCCGCCGATGTCGCTGTTGCGCGGCTGCTCGGTGCGCTGGTCCGGGGCGGTGTACTCGAAGATCTCCAGATTGGTGCCGTTGCCGCAGCGAACGAGGTGGGCGGCGGGGATGGTGGCTTCGGCATGCACGTCGAGGTTCTGGGTCATCCAGTCGTCGTCGAAGGGGCCGAAGGGGCCGATGGTGAAGAAGGCTTCACAACCCATGACCTCGACGAAGAAATCCACCGCCGCCTGCCGGTCAGGCACGGTGAAGCCGAAGTGCTGGGTGCCGCGCATTCCCGGGAGTTCGGCTTGGACGGTATGACTCGTCAGTAGCGCTGCCAGGGCGGCCCCTACCCATTGTGTCTTGTTCATGGCATGTCTCCTTGTTATTGCCGTTGTTAATGGTGGCGTTGCCACCAGGGTGAAGACGGCAAGGAGCATGCCAAAGCGGAATCCACGAGGTAAGCTACTGTTTTCCATACCCGGGATGACAAAAGTGGGAGGGCAAGGGTGACCATGACGATACAGTGCCGTGACAGCTGTCACGTTACGCATATGCCACCGGCGTGCCATGTACCCGGCAACCTTGCCGAGGTGTGGGCATGAGGCGGGTGCGAAGAGCGGCCGGAGCGTGCCAGTATGGACGGGTCGCACTGCCAGGACGCTCTTCATGACCCGTTTGTTCAGGAAGCACTACCATCCGGCCGGTACGGCGCCGGGCACCCTGCGTGAACTGTCGCTGGAACAGGCTGGCCTGCTCGGCCCTGCCACGTTCCACCTGGCTCGTCGCGAAGCGGGGCGCTGGGGCGCGATGCAGGAGATCGAGGTCGCGGAGATTCCCGAGGCCGCCGCGGAGGGGCCGCTGTGCTGGCTTCACGTGCAGGGGCTGCCCGTGGCCGAGGAGCTGGAGCTGCTCGGCGAGCGGGTGGGCCTGCATCCGTTGGCCCAGGAGGACATCCTCAATGGTGGACAGCGGCCCAAGGTCGAGCGCTTCGACGATGGGCTGGTGGTCATTCTGGGCATTCCCGAACTCGACGAAGAGGGTGACCTGCATCTGTACCAGCTGTCGCTGTTCATGGGGGCCAACATCGTCGTCAGCGTAATGGGCGAAACGCTGGATCCTTTCGTGGTATTCCGGCGACGCCTCAAGGAGAGCGGCGGGCGCGCCCTGGGCGAGCCGGACGACCTGCTCTACGGCATGCTCGATGCCGCCGTCGATCATGCCTTCCCGGTGCTCGACAGCGTGGGTGAGCGAATCGAGGAACTGGAACTCGAGATTCTCAACCAGCCGGACAGCTCGACGCTGGAGCGCCTGCATGGCTTGAAGCGCGAACTGATCATGCTGCGGCGTTACCTCTGGCCCACCCGTGAGGTCATCAACCAGCTGTTGCGCGATCATAACGACCTGTTTACGCCCGATACGCGGCTGTGGATGCGCGACGTCTACGACCATACGGTGCAAGTGATCGACCTGGTGGAGAGCTACCGCGACATGACGGCGAGCCTGCTCGACGTCTATCTCTCCAGCATGAGTCACCGGCTCAACGAGAGCATGCGCAAGCTCACCATCGTTGCCACCGTGTTCATGCCGCTGACCTTCATTGCCGGCGTCTACGGCATGAACTTCGCGCATCCCACCAGTCCCTTCGCCATGCCAGAGCTCGGCTGGTACTGGGGCTATCCTGTCGTATGGGGGGTCATGATCGCCGTCGCCGTCGGCATGGTGATGTGGTTCAAGCGCAAGCGCTGGTTCTAGGCGCTGCAAGGAAAGGGCCTGCATGGAACTTCTCGCCGAGACACGTCATTACCCCGACCGCGTGCTGACCGACCGCCACGGGTTTCACCAGCTGCTGCTGGGACTCGACGGAGCGCTGGAACTCGAGTCGGCCGGGCGGCTCGTGCACGTGACGCGCGGCGTGCTGGCTCCGGTGGCCAGCGGCGAGGTGCATCACTACCTGGCACCGGGAGCCAACCGCGTGCTGGTGCTCGACCTGCCCGAGGCGTGGTGCGAGGCGTTGGCATTCGAAGGGCTGATGCGGGGGCAGGCGCGGCGTTTGCCGGAGCGGCTGGTGGCGCAAGGGAAGGGGCTTGGCGGCTCGGGCCAGGCACTGGCCGGCTGGCTGCAGCAAGTGCTTGCCGCCGGTGGCCGGCGTTTGGCGCCACCGCGGCTGAAGCTGCTCGAGCTGCTGCCCGCCATGCGCGGCGACCTGGCGCATCCGTGGCGCGTAGGCGAGATGGCCCGGCGTTGTCATCTGGCCGAGGCCGTCTTCGCCCGCCAGTTTCGCGCGTTGACCGGGCAATCGCCCCACGAGTGGCTGGTGCACGAGCGGCTGGCGCTGGCTCGCGAGCTGCTGCGAGTCGACGATGCGTCGCTCACCGAAGTGGCCCAGGCCTGCGGCTTCGCCGACAGCGCCCACTTTTCGAAGACCTTCCGCCGGCATCATGAGGCATCGCCCAGCGAGTGGCGCCGGCTGGCGAGGGTGAGGGGCGCTGCGTCCAGAGGTCAGGATTCGACAAGCGACCGCGTCACCTGAAGGGCATGCTCAGGCCTCGATGTTGTTGACGAGGTCATCGCATGTTCGCGTTCTCCCACCGTCAGGCCACGGCCATCGGGGCCACCACCATTCTCAACTGGGCGCTGCTCGCCACCCTGACCCAGCTCTCCGGGCCGGTGCCGCCGTTCCTGCTCACCGGGCTGGCGTTCGGTATTGCCTTCCTGTGCTTTCTGGCTTGGAGCCTCGCGCGGCACGAGTCGTTCGTCGCGCCGCTGCGCCAGGCCCCTTCGGTGTGGGCGCTGGGTGTCGGCGGGTTGTTCGGCTATCACGCACTCTATTTCGTCGCCCAGCAGAACGCACCGCCGGCCAACGCGGGGCTGATCAGCTATCTCTGGCCGCTGCTGATTGTGCTGTTCGTCGGCCTGCTGCCGGGCGAGCGGTTGTTGGCACGGCACGTGGTGGGCGGGCTGCTGGGCTTCGTCGGGGCGGCGCTGCTGATCGGCGGCGACCTGGGCGCCGGGGGCAGTGCGCTGGGCTATGGCGCCGCCTTCGCCTGTGCCCTGGTGTGGAGTGGCTACTCGGTGCTGTCGCGGGCCAAGAAGGCGGTGCCGACCAGCGCCGTGGGCGGCTTCTGCCTGGTCACGGCGCTGCTGGCCTTCGCCTGCCACGGGCTCTTCGAGGCGACCCGCTGGCCCCAGGGCAACGAGTGGTTGGGCGTCCTCGGCCTGGGCCTGGGGCCGGTGGGCAGTGCCTTCTTCACCTGGGACATCGGCGTCAAGCACGGCGACCTGCACTTGCTGGGGCTGCTGGCCTACGCCACGCCGTTGCTCTCGACGCTGGCGCTGATCATGGCCGGCTATGCGCAGGCCACCCCCCTGCTGGCGCTGGCGGCAGGCGTGATCACCCTGGGCATGCTGATCGGCAGCGGTGCGCTTTCCCGACGCACGCCTGTCCCCGCCTGACCCTCATGCCTCGTCCTCATCGCGCTTCGCTCGGTGGGGGCGGCGATCCTTGGTCGCGACCGGGCGGAAGCCGTCGCCGAACACGGCATCGAGATCGAAGGTGGAGTGCTGGCCGATGGCATCGAAGTGTTGTTCGAGCCACAGCTCGGCCCAGCCGCGGCCCTGGCGATACAGCCGCGAGACGAAATCCCACTGGGCGTTGAACTTGCTGGAGGCGGAGAGCTGTTCCACCTCCTGTTCGGCGTGGATCAGGTGCAGGCGCATGGAGCGGTAGCGCTCCACCTCCAGGCCTTCGGCATCGATCAACTGTTGCAGCAGCTGGATGCTGCGCAGCTCCTTGATCAGGCTGGTGTTGAAGGTGATCTCGTTGATGCGGTTGATGATGTCCCGGGCGCTGTCGGGCAGTTTCTGGCGTACCAGCGGGTTGACCTGCACCACCACCAGGTCCTGGCAATCCATATCGTCCACCAGCGGGAAAAGCGCCGGGTTACCGCTGTAGCCGCCGTCCCAGTAGGCCTCGCCGTCGATTTCCACCGCGGGAAACATGAACGGCAGGCAGGCCGAGGCCATCACCGTATCCACTGAAATTTCCGGTTGACGAAACACCTTGGCCCGGCCGGTCCGGACATTGGTGGCGGTGACGTATATCTTGGCCCGGCGGCAGGCGTTGACACGCTCGAAATCCACCAGCTTGCACACCAGATCCCGTAGCGGATTGATCTTCAGTGGGTTGAGCTTGGCCGGGGCGATGAGCTGGGTCAGGCTCTCGAACATCAGATAGCCCGGCGAATGATCGAGGCTGCCGGTGCCCGTCAGCCAGTCCCATGGCGCCGGCTGAATGGGTGAGAGTTGTGCGGCATCGCTGACCCCACGCCAGAAGCGGCCAAGCGCCTCGCGTGCGCCCTGGCGGCCGCCGCGGTGCAGGCCATCGGCCAGCACCACGGCGTTCATCGCCCCCGCGCTGGTGCCGCTGATGCCATCGATCTCCAGCCGTTCCTCTTCCAGCAGCCGGTCGAGTACGCCCCAGGTCAAGGCGCCGTGGGAGCCTCCGCCCTGTAGTGCGAGGTCGATGTGCTTGCGTTCTTCCCTGGGCATGCCATCTCCTGTGTCGTTGATGTTGCGTTGCAGTGTAGGAGGCTCATGCGAGCCTCGCCTGCTTGAGATGATCGGGCGGGAACTCCGTCGCGAGAGAACAGAGCAAGCTTGCACTAAAGTCTAAGTAAGTTGATAATGTGAAAAATGTTTCCACAAACACATCAGGAGCGGTTCCTCAGGAGCCGTAACGAGCCATGACCACACTGCGTTTCTCCACCATCTGGGATCTTCCACTGGCTACCCGTCGCGAGGCCGACGAAACCCCGGCCGCGCCGGCTACCGAGCGTTTCCTGACCATCTGGGACAGCCCGCGTCTCACCACGTCGACCAAGGGCAAGCGCTCCCCGCGCAAGCTTTCCAAGTTCTACCTCTGACGCCCCGAAGCCACGCCGCAAGCGGCAATGGCAACCATCGACAGCGCCCATCCCGTGCGGCATGGGCGCCTTGGCTTGCGCCGTGGTGGTCGGCGCGGCAGCGTTCATGAGTCGCTTGTGCTATCGGCAGCGTGTAGCTTGGCCAGTGTCGTGACCAGCCGCTGACAAAGAGCGTCCAGGCGTTCGCGCTGGCTTTCGTCCGCCAGCTGGCCATCCTCGCCGAAGGCCTGGGCAGCGCGCGGTACGGCCAGCGGGCTGGGGAGCACGGTCACGCCGAGGTTACTGAGCAGTTGGCGGATCAGCGCCAGGCTGCGCATGCCGCCCAGCGCGCCCGGTGAGGCGGAGACCACTGCCGCCACCTGGTCGGTGAACAGGGCTAGGCCGCTGCACTCACCGTCCGAGCGCGACATCCAGTCCAGCGTGTTCTTCATCAGCGGCGTGATGAAGCCGTTGTACTCCGGCGAGGCCAGCAGCAGGCCCTGATGCTCGGCAAGCAAGCCCTGCAGACTTCTAGCACTGGCCGGCAGGCCCTCGCGGTTTTCCAGATCGCCGTCGTAGAGGGGCAGCGGGTAGTCGCGCAGGTCGATGAAGGTCGCCTGGCCGCCGGCATGCTCGACCCGTTCGGCGGCCAGGCGGGCCAGGCGCTTGTTGAAGGAGTTCTCTCTGGCACTGCCGGCGAAGACCAGGATGCGCGGTGGGGTGGAGGTCGTCATGGGCGAAGCATTCCTTTTTGTAGGTGGTCGGTCAGTGGCTCTCGGGGTGTCATTCCCGCCAGGGCAAGGGCGGTGGCTCCAGGCGCTTGCCGTCGAACTGGGGGATGCTGCCGAAGCGTTCACTGCCGGCTTCCCAGTCGCGCTGGGCCTCGATGATCTCGGCCTTGCTGTGGCCGACGAAGTTCCACCAGATCAGGATCTCCTCGCCCAGCGGTTCGCCGCCGACCAGGATCGCGCGTCCGCCTGCGGGCAGCTCGAGAGCGAGCTGGCGGCGCCCACGACCCAGATAGGCCAGCTCGTTGGTGGCGAAGTGTTCGCCTTCGATGCCGAGCTCGCCTTCCAGCGGCAGCAGGCCGTATTCGAAGTCCTCGCGCAGCGGCAGTGCCAGCGAGCCGCCGGAGGCTGCCGCCAGGTCCAGGCCCACCAGCGGCGAGAAAGCCAGCGTCGGTGCCCGCTGGCCGGCGAACTCGCCGGTGAGCAGGGTCAGCTCGACGTCTCCCTCGTGCCAGCGGGGTAACTGCGGATAGTGGTCGAAGCGCGGCTCGGTGCGGCGGTTGGCTTCGGGCAGGGCGATCCAGAGCTGGGCGGCATGCAGGTGCGACTCGCCGGGTACCGACTCCTCGGTGTGGCTGATCCCGCGGCCGGCCGTCATCAGGTTGACCTGGCCGGGGCGGATCACCTGCTCGTTGCCCAGGCTGTCGCGGTGCAGCACTTCCCCCTCGATCATCCAGGTGAAGGTCTGCAGGCCGATGTGCGGGTGGGGACCGACGCGCAGGCCGCGTGCGTCGCCCTTGAATACCGCCGGGCCGGCATGATCGAGGAAGCACCAGGCACCGATCAGGCGTCGATGGCGAGAGGGCAGCACACGGTTGACGGGGATGCCGCCGACGTCGGCCGTGCGCGGCGCGACGTGCTGCACCTGACGCTTGCCGTCGACGATGGGGCAGTCCAAGGAGGAGGAGAGATCGGCGTCGTTGACGAGGTTGCTCATTGTCGTTTTTCCAGGAAGAACGCAGTGGGAGGGGCAGTCAGGCTGGTTTCAGCATAGGTTCTCGCTTGCGGCACTGCCCGTCGGGGTTGGCCATGGCTAACGAAACAGCCAGGGCGCCACCAGTTTCACCACCCGCGGCATGATGGTGTAGACCACCAGGCCCACGATGGTGGCGGCCACCAGGCCGTGACGGATGCCCCAGGTGTCCAGCGCCGGTAGCAGGCCGAAGAGCGGCAGCCACAGCAGCGGCACGATCATGGTCAGGGGCCAGATCACCGCCGTGGTCACCAGCCACTGTTTCCAGCGCGTCGGCTGCTTGCCGGCGGGCGTGGGCGGGGTGAACCAGTAGTCGATGCCGCTGACGATCTCCACCCGCTCGGCCTGTTGCAGGTCGGGCTGGATGGTCCCCATCAGCTCGCGGCGCTCGGGCGACTCCCGCCAGCGTCGGGCGTCGGCGTCGCTGGCGAAGCGCACGGCGATCTCGTAGTCATGATGACCTTTGGGAGGACGCAGGATGTGCACTCCCTGATGGCCGGGAAAGCGGCCGGCCGCCTCGATGATCTGGCGCAGCCAGGTTTCGTAGCGATCCCTGGCCTCGGGCCTGACCCGGTGGTGGATCTGGATCGTTGCCCCCTCGCAGTGAGCCGAAGGGGCGGGTTCGGAAACGGACATGGGGAGCCTCCATGGCGGTGGGTAGTCAGTTGAGTAGAGCCCGGCAGAAGCCGGGCCCTGTTACCTCAACGCTTGTGCGCCAGGCTCTGCTGCTCGTAGCTCTGGATCAGGTTGGCGTAGGCGGGCAGGTGGCCGGCCAGCAGGCCGCCGAAGCCCTCGATGTCGTTGCGCCAGTCGCGGTGCAGCTCGCAGCCGACGCCGAACCAGGTCATCAGCTGGGCACCGGCCTGCGACATGCGATCCCAGGCCGCCTCACGGGTGGTTTGGTTGAAGGTGCCTGAGGCGTCGGTGACCACGAACACCTCGAAACCTTCCTCCAGCGCCGAGAGCACCGGGAAGGCGACGCACACCTCGGTCACCACGCCGGCGATCAGCAGCTGCTTCTTGCCGGTGGCCTTGACCGCTGCGACGAACTCCTCGTTGTCCCAGGCGTTGATCTGACCGGGGCGCGCGAAGTAGGGCGCATCGGGGAAGGCTGCCTTGAGCTCGGGCACCATCGGGCCGTTGGGGCCGTCCTCGAAGCTGGTGGTGAGGATGGTGGGGATCTCGAAGAACTTGGCGATGTCGGCCAGGGCCAGCACGTTGTTCTTGAAGTCGTCGGGGCTGAAGTCGCGCACCAGCGAGAGCAGGCCGGACTGGTGGTCGACCATCAGCAGGGCGACATCGTCCTTGTTCAGGCGGTTGTAGGTAAAGGACATCTCGTTTCTCCTTGGCTTTCTCGAGTGAAGCGCCCGGTCAGGGGGAGCCGGGCGCGGTTGGGCGCGGCAGGCCGCTAACCCTCCAGGCGTCCGAACTTGCCGGCCTGGAAATCGGCAAAGGCCTGGTGAATCTCGGCCTCGCTGTTCATCACGAAGGGGCCGTAGCCCACCACCGGTTCGTCCAGGGGCACCCCGGCGAGCAGCAGCAGCTTGGCGTCGTTGTTGGCCTCCAGGCGTATCTCGTCGCCCCGGCGCTCGAAGCACACCAGGCCGGCGTCACGTACCAAGGCATCGCCGTTGACTTGTACCGTTCCCTCGAGCACTACCAGCAGCGTGGTGTGTCCCTCGGGAACTCTCAGGGTCGTCTCGCCGCCCGGCGCGAGGCGCAGGTCCCACACCTCGATCGGGGTGAAGGTGTGGGCCGGTCCTTCCTGGCCGCCGTACCTGCCGGCGATCACCCGCAGTTCGCCGGCGCGGCCGGGCAGTGCCACGCGGGGAATGTCGGCGTCGAGCAGCGTCTGGTAGGCCGCCGGTGCCGACTTGTGCTCGGCCGGCAGGTTGACCCACAGCTGCACCATTTCCAGGGTGCCGCCTTGCTGCGTGAAGTCGCTGGAGTGGAACTCCTCGTGGACGATGCCGGCCCCGGCGGTCATCCATTGCACGTCACCCTCGCCGATACGTCCGCCGCTGCCGGTGGAGTCGCGATGCTCCAGTTCACCCTGGTAGACCAGGGTCACGGTCTCGAAGCCGCGGTGTGGGTGAGCGCCGACGCCCCGCGGCCGGCTTGCCGGGGCGAAGTCGTGCGGGCCGGCATGGTCGAGCAGTAGAAAGGGGCTCAGGTGGTCGGCGCCGAGGCGGTCATAGGCGAACAGCGAGCGCACGGGGAAGCCGTCGCCGACCCAGTGGCCGCGTGGGGCGCCATAGATACCGTGGATCTTCTTCATGGTTGGGCTCCTGCATGGATTGGGCGTTGACCCGATACAGGAAGCTTATGAGGAGAACGAAGGCGGCAGTAGAGGGTATAATTTACACGCTGCGTTCTATAAACAGGACAATGAGAACGAGATGATATGCAGGATCTCAACGACCTCTACTACTTCGTGCAGGTGGTGGATCATGGCGGTTTCGCCCCGGCCGGACGCGCCCTCGGCATCCCCAAGTCGAAGCTGAGCCGGCGTATCGCCCAGCTGGAGGAGCGGCTCGGTGCCCGGCTGATTCATCGTTCGACGCGCCATCTGTCGGTCACCGAGCTGGGCCAGGCCTACTACCGCCACTGCGCGGCGATGCTGGTGGAGGCGGAGGCCGCCGAGGAGTTGATCCAGCGCAATCTGGCGCTACCGCGTGGCACGGTGCGGCTGAGCTGTCCGCCGAGCCTGCTGCACTACCTGATCACTCCGCTGCTGGTCCGCTTCATGGCCCAGTGTCCCGACGTGGAGGTACAGGTGGAGGCCACCAGCCGCCGGGTCGACGTGATCAGGGAAGGCTTCGACATGGCCATCCGCGTGCGCTTTCCGCCGCTCGAGGACAGCGATCTCTCGATGAAGGTGCTGTCGCGCAGCCCCCAGCGCCTGGTGGCCGCTCCCGCGTTTTTCGAGGCGTGGCCGATGCCGCGTGCGCCGGGTGACTTGGCCGGCTTGCCGAGCCTCGACTTCGATCAGGTGGGCAGGCACCACGACTGGGCGCTCGACGGCCCCGAGGGCGCGACGGCTGAGATTCGTCACCACCCCCGTCTGGTGACCGACAATGCCGAGACGCTGCACCAGGCCGCGCTGGCGGGTCTGGGTGTGGTCAAGCTGGCGCTTCTGGTGGCAGGGCAGGACCTGCAGGCGGGGCGTCTCGTCGATGTGCTACCCGGCTGGGAACCGCGGGGAGGGATCCTGCACGCCGTCTTTCCGTCGCGGCGCGGCGTCCTTCCCGCGGTGCGGGCATTGCTCGACTTCCTGGCCGAGAACATCGACGAGATCGACTTTACCAGCCAGACCGCCCTGGCCGTGGCGATGAATGAAGAGGGGGCGTGATGCCCGCTAGCTCAGCACAGCCGTGTGCCGAACAGCAGCAGCGACGCATCGGCGTTCTGCCAGCCCCGCCACACCAGGGCCAGGGCGACACCGAGAGCCAGCAGGGCGACAAGCCTCACCAGTTGAACCCGGCTCATGCCTGGACTTCTCGCGGCACGGGGCGCTTGATGGGGGCCTCGCTGATGAACCAGTGCAGCAGGGCGGCTGCCACGGAGAGCAGGATGGCGAGCTTCCAGACCACGTCGTAGTCGCCATGCTGGTCGTAGAGCATGCCGCCGAGCCATACGCCGGTGAACGAACCGACCTGGTGAAACAGGAAGACGATGCCACCGAGCATGGAGAGGTGGCGCACGCCGAACACCGAGGCCACGATGCCATTCGTCAGCGGCACCGTGGAGAGCCACAGCAGGCCGATGGCGATGCCGAATAGATAGGCGCTGGCCGGGCTCAGCGGCAGGAACACGAAGGCAGCGATCACCGCGCCGCGGGTCAAGTAGAGCCAGCTGAGCAGGCGGGGCTTGGAAAAGATGCCCCCCAGCCAGCCGGCAGTGTAGGTGCCGAAGATGTTGAACAGCCCGACCAGCGCCAGGGTGGTACTGCCCACCTGTACGGCCAGACCGTTGTCGAACAGGTAGCCGGGCAGGTGCACGCCAATGAACACCACCTGGAAGCCGCATACGAAGAAGCCCAGGCACAGCAGCCAGAAGCCGCGGTGTCCGGCGGCCTCGTCCAGCGCAGCGCGCAGCGAGAGATCCGTCGCCTGACGAGCGGAGGGACGGTCCTTCAGCATGGCGCCGAGCGGCACCATCATGGCGGCCAGGGCGCCCATCGCCAGCAGCGCGGCCGACCAGCCGAGCCAGCCGAGCAGGCCCAGGGTGCCCGGCAGCATGGCGAACTGGCCGAACGAGCCCGCCGCGCTGACGATCCCCATGGCCATGCTGCGCTTTTCCGGTGCCACGGCGCGGCCGACGGCGCCGAGGATCACCGAGAAAGTCGTGCCCGAGAGCCCCAGGCCGATCAGCAACCCGGCAGAGAACGACATGCCCAGCGCCGACTCGGAAAGCCCCATGAACAGCAGGCCGAGGGCATAGAGCATGCCGCCGACGGCGACCACCCGGGCCGCACCGAAGCGGTCGGCCAGCGCGCCGGTGAAGGGCTGGGCGAAGCCCCAGATGAGGTTCTGCAGCGCCAGGGCAAAGGCGAACACTTCGCGCCCCCAGCCCAACTCACTGCTCATCGGCTCGAGAAACAGGCCAAAGCCATGGCGCAGCCCCATGGCCAGCGAAATGACCAGGCTGCCGAGCAGGATCAGCAGCAGCGAGTGGCGGCGAAGGGCGTCCATGACTCGTCCTGTTTGCAGACTAATGAATACGGCACTATCGCGCTTTCGCGACAGGCTGGCAATGTCGTCGAACGGCGACAGGTTTGTAGCCGCCGTGCCACATGTGTAAATGCTGCGTGATTCGCTATCATGAACAGTGTTCGTCAACCTGGAGATACGTCATGTCACGGCGCCTGTTGTTTCCTTTCCTTCTGATCCTGGCTGCCCTGCTGGTGGCGGGCTGCAGCTACCAGCCGGCACGTATCAAATCCGAGCCGCTGGTCATCATCGACGATGGCCATGGCGGGCATCACGGAGGCGGCTTCTGTCCGCCGGGGCAGGCCAAGAAGGGCCGCTGTTGAGCCAACGCCTCCCAAGGCGGGCTAGACTGATCAGTAACAACGACTTCGCACGGAACCGAGGGGCGTCCCAGGCTCTTGACCCCATGAGGTGAATTGGCATGAAAACGTCCCTGCGCTTGCTTACCCTGGCCTGCGTGCCTCTCATGCTGGCCCTGGCCGGCTGCAGTTACTCGCCGGCACGCATCACGCCCGAACCTCTCGTGGTGGTGGACGGCTCCCATCGCCACTATCACGGGGACGGGCACCGTCACCGGCACCACGATCGCTACGTGGAGCGCCATTACTACCACGATGATAGGCGTTATCGCGACGGCCGCCGCTATCGCGATCGTTATCGTCACCGTGGAGGCTTCTGTCCGCCGGGGCATGCCATGAAGGGAAACTGCTGACCGCTTGTCCGCGAGCGGTGCCAACGGTTTCGTCCCGCTTCATGTCGGAGTAGGGTAGTTGTTACCCCTGACTGAACGGACCCCAAGAAACCGTCATGGCTCTTCTCGACCTGCGCACCTCCAATCTGGGGCACGAGCATGTCGCGCATGCCCATTCGCATCACCAACTGATCCTGGCGACCTGCGGCACCACCGAACTCGCGATCGAGGGCGTCGGCGATCGCGTCACCGGCGGCCGCGGCTGCCTGATTCCCTGCGCCCACCATCATGAATACCAGGGCGACGGGCGTAACCGAACGCTGGTGCTCGACGTGTCGCTTGCCGCCCTGGGCGACCGGCGCGACGGCGACAGCTTGCAGCGCTTGTTCGAGCGCCCGCGCTTCTTTCCCGTGTCGCCCCGCCTCAATCATCTTGCTGTCACGCTGATGGCACAGCTCGAGCAGTTCCCGGCGCTGCATAGCGAGATCGCCGCCTTGCTGCTGCGCGCGCTCTATCTTCAGCTCGAGGACGAGCTACCCACCGGCACGACCGCGTCCCTGGCCGGCTGTCGCTCCGGCGAGCGGATCGATCTTCAGCGCCTCAACGCCTGGATCGATCGGCACCTGGCCGACGAAATCCGCGTCGACCAGCTGGCGGCGCTGTGCGCGCTCAGTCCGGGTCATTTCCATGCTCTGTTTCGCGACTTGACCGGCGTCACGCCGGTGGCGTATGTCCAGCAGCGCCGGCTGGATCACGCCCGGGCCCTGGTCCGACACAGCGGCCTGAGCCTGGGGCATGTGGCGTCGCTGGTCGGCTTTCGCGACCAGGGCAGCTTCAGCCGCGCCTACCGGCGCCATTTCCAACTGTCTCCCTCCACCGAGCGTCGCGATCGCTGAGCCTGGGGCAAGAAGAGAGGAGCCGCGGGCAAATGCGGGGGCAGGTCTCCCCCTAGGCTGGAAGGGAGACCCCAAAGCACAATCACAACGAGGTGGATCATGTCCCCGAAGTCGCTGCCCCGCCTGGCCGCGCTCGCCGTGCTGCCGTTGGCCGTCGCCGGCGCCGATGCCCAGGCGCAGTCCCATGAAATGGCCATTGCCACGCTGTTGCCCGAGGACATGGGCAACAATGAGGTCTATCCCGCGCTGGTGCACTTCAAGAACCTGGTCGAGACCCGTACCGACGGTGACGTGGAGGTGGTGATCTTCGGCGGCGGACAGCTCGGCTCCGAGGTGGAGACCGCCTCGGAAGTGCAGGGCGGGCGCACCCTGCAGTCGACGATCATCACTACGGGGGCGATGTCCTCCTTCTATGACGACTACCAGTTGATGACCGCCCCCTTCCTGTTCGACAACTGGCGCCAGGCCTGGGCCTTCTTCGACAGCGAGTGGTTTGCCGACTTCATGTCCGGCACCATCGAGGAAGCCGACATGCGCTACCTGGGCACCTTCGACGACGGCGGCGGCTTCGTGGCGTTCACCAACAATGAGCGGCTGATCGAGACGGTCGAGGACCTGGAAGGGCTCAACATCCGTACCGAGGAGAACCCGGGGCACGTCGCCATCATGAAGGCGCTGGGCGCTTCGGCCACGCCGCTGCCGTGGGGCGAGCTGATCACCGCGCTGGAGACCGGCCTGGCCGACGGTCAGTTCAATGCGCCGGTGCTCAATACCACCTTCAACTTCGACGAGGTGACCGACTACACCACGCTTACCGGCCACGTCTACAACAGCGCCGCCTGGCTTGTCAGCGAGGAGTGGTTCCAGGGGCTGAGCGAGGAGCAGCAGGCCGCCATCGTCACTTCGGCGCGCGAGGCCATCGAGCTCTCCCACGGCATGTCGGGGGCGCTGGCCACCGCCAGCTGGGAAGAGTCCTGCGAGCGCTTCGAGGCGTGTTACATCATGCCGCCCGAGCAGCGCGAGCGAATGGCCGACGTCGCCCGGCCGGCCTGGAAGGCGTGGATCGTGGATGACTTCGGCATCGAGGCCGAGCGGGTGGATGCCTTCCTCGACGAGGTAGCTCGGGTGGGGGAGGAGGTGTCACGGACGGACGTGTCGGTCTACGGCCAGTAACCCACCGCTCTGCCTGCTCAACGTCGCCCCATGGCCAGCAAGCCCGGTCATGGGGCCCTTCGAGGCTTTCCGATGCCATTCCTCCAACCCCTGCGTCGCCTGAGCGACACGGTCAACCAGGCGGCAATCGTGATCTGCGTGGCCTGCGTGCTGATCATGCTGGGCATCTCGTTCACGGCGTTTCTCTACAAGCTGGCCACGGGCAGCTCGCTCAGCTGGACCTATTCGCTGGCGCGTCTGTTCCTGCCCTGGATCGGCTTTCTCTCGATGACCATCTCGCTGCGCTACGGTGAACATGTGGCGATGACGCTGCTGGTGCGCAGCCTGCCGCGGGTACTGCTCAAGCTCGCGGCCGGTCTATGCCTGGCGGTGATCGGCGTGTTCGGTCTGCTGCTGCTGTGGTACGGCTGGGACTATTTCCTCGGTGCCTCCCAGGTCTACATGGTCTCGGATCGCATCCAGATCCCCGGCAAGTTCACTGCCGTCGTGATGCCCGTCAGCGGTGCCATCATTCTGCTCCACCTGGTTCAGGGTTTCGCGCTGCTCGAGCATTTCATCGACGACGAGACGGCCATCAAGGAGCTGATCGAGACCGTTGACACCGAGACCACCGAAACGGAGGAGCACGCATGACGCCTGCGATCCTGACCTTCGCCATCCTGCTCCTGATCGGCGCGCCCGTCGCGGTGGTAATGGCGCTCTCCGGCCTGGCCGGCGGTTATGCCATGGGCGGCGAGCGCATGCTCGGGATCATCGCCGACCGCATGTTCTCCGGTGTGTCCGGCTTCCTGCTGATTGCCGTGCCTTATTTCATCTTCACCGCCGAGCTGATGAACCAGGGCGGGCTGACCCACAAGCTGATCGCCTTCAACAATGCCCTGTTCGGGCGCGTGCGTGGGGCGCTCTCCCACGTCAATGTCTCGGTCTCGGTATTCTTCGCCGGCCTTACCGGGGCGGCGATCACCGATACCGTGGCGATCGGCAAGATCATGATCCCCGAGATGAAGCGCCAGGGCTACGACGCCGAGTATGCGGCAGCGATCACCGCCTGCTCGTCGATCATCGGGCCCATCATCCCGCCCAGCGTGGTGATGGTGGTCTACGCCACGCTGCTGCGCGACATCTCGGTGATCGACCTGTTCGCCGGCGGTATCGTCCCGGGTCTGCTGATGGCGCTGGCACTGCTCGGGGTCAGCTTCTACCTGGCCTGGAAGCGCGGCTATCCCAAGCAGACGCCGACGCCCATCAAGGTGGCGATGCTGTCGTTCCTGGCGGCGCTGCCGGCGATGATCGTGCCGCTGATCATCCTGGGCGGCATACTCTCGGGCCTGACCACCATCACCGAGGCGTCCGGGTTTGCTGCGGTCTATGCCATTGCGATCGGCGTGCTGCTCTACCGCAACCTCGACTGGAGGAAGATCTGGCACGCGCTGGTGGTGACGGTACGCTTCTCCGGCGTGGTGTTCTTTCTGCTCGCCACTTCGGCGGTGCTCGGCTGGTTCGTGACGCGCTCGGGGATCGCCCGCGATGCGGCAGGGCTGATCACCACCTTCAGCGACTCGGCGTTCCTCCAACTGATGCTGGTGTGTGTGCTGCTGATCCTGATCGGTACCGTGATGGACGTGCTGCCGGCGCTGGTCGTGGTGGCGCCGGTGCTGGTGCCGGCGATGATCCAGCTTGGCTTCGATCCGCTACACTTTGCCATCCTGATGATCGTGGTGCTCAATATCTCCAACGTGACGCCGCCGGTGGGGATGACCCTGATGACGGCGGCACGCATCGCCAACGTGCCCTACGAGCGGGCGATCCTCGCGTCTCTGCCGTTCTACGTGGCGTTCCTGGCGGTGATCTTGCTGCTGGCGGCCTTTCCGGCACTCTCTACCTGGATTCCCTCGCTGCTTGACTGAGGAATGCGAATGCAAGGACCGACACGATGAAGCTTTTCTACCATCCCGACCAGGCATCCCACGCGCCCGGCGCCTTCCTGGTGCGTGGCCAGCTCACCGCTTCCCCCGAGGGACCGGTGCGAGCCGAGCTGTTGGCCAAGGGCCTGGAGACAATGGGCCTCGTGCTGCACGAGCCCGAGGATATCGACAGCCCGCGGCTGCGCAGCCGCCTGGCAAGCATTCACACGCCGCGCTACCTGAGTTTCCTCGAGACCATTCATGCCCGCTGGCGCGAGCTGCCGGGGGCCTCCGAACTGGTGATGCCCAATATCCACCCATGCGGCGGCGGCCATCACTACCCGCGTCATCCGGTAGGGCAGGCGGGCTGGCATCTCCACGACATGGCGTGTCCCATCGGTGCCGACAGCTTCCGCGGCATCCTGGCCAGCGCGGCCACGGCCCAGGCGGCGGCCGAGGCGCTGATCGGTGGCCACGGCACCACCTACGCACTGTGTCGCCCCCCGGGGCACCACGCCGGGCCGGACCGGGCGGGTGGCTTCTGCTTCCTCAACAACTCGGCGCTGGCGGCCATCGTGCTGCGCGAGCACTTCTCGCGGGTCGCCATTCTCGATGTCGACCTGCACCACGGTAATGGCACCCAGGACATCTTCTATTATCGGAACGACGTCTGGACCGGCTCGCTGCATGTCGATCCCGCCGATTTCTACCCCTTCTTCTGGGGCGGGGCCAATGAGGAGGGCATGGGCGAGGGGCTGGGTGCCAACGTCAACCTGCCGCTGCCACTGGGCAGCGATGGCGCCGCCTTCCTCGAGGCGCTGGAGGTATTGATCGCGCGCCTGGAAGCGTTTCGTCCCGAGGCGGTGGTGATCGCGCTGGGACTGGACGCCCATCGTGACGACCCGCTGGCCGGCATGACGCTCGAGACCGCGGATTTCGAAGCGGTCGGCCGACGCTTGGCTCAGTTGGCCCGGCCCGTCGTGCTGGTACAGGAGGGCGGCTATCCCACTGAGCACTTGGGCGACAACCTGGCCGCCTTCATGAATGGCTTCAGCAGCGGCTGACGTCAGGCCGCGGACGTGCAAGTATTCGCTGTTCGACCCAATTCACTTCCATCGAGAGAGACGACATGACCATTCAGTACCATCACAGCAATGCCCGCATGAGCCAGATCGCCGTGCACAACGGAACCGTCTACCTGGCCGGCCAGGTACCGAGCGACGCCACGGCCGACATGCGTGGCCAGACCGAGCAGGTGCTGGCGCGCATCGACGAGCTGCTGGCCGAGGCCGGCAGCGCCAAGGAGCACCTGATCTCGGCCCAGGTGTGGGTCACCGACATGGCGGAGTTCGATCAGATGAACGCGGCCTGGGAAGCCTGGGTGGTGCCGGGCCGCCCGCCGGTGCGCGCCGCCCTCGAGGCCAAGCTGGCCAAGCCTGAATGGAAGGTCGAGATCATGGTGGTCGCGGCGCTGCCGGAGGCTTGAGATGCGTATCGTCACCGCCGAGGAAGTCGCTGGCGCGCTGCCCTGGCCGGCGCTGGTCGAGCGCCTGGCATTGACGTTCCGGGAGGGCGTGGAGTCACCGCCGCGCCATCACCATGCCATGCAGCGGCCCGACGGCGAGGCCACCATGCTGCTGATGCCGGCCTGGGAGCGGGCCGGCTATATCGGCGTGAAGATGGTCAATGTCTTTCCGCAGAATGCCGACCATGGCCTGCCGGCCATTGCCGGCGTCTACCTGCTCAGCGAGGGCGCCCATGGGCGCCCGCTTGCCTGCCTCGACGGCAGCGAGTTGACCCGGCGGCGCACCGCGGCGGCCTCGGCCCTGGCCGCTCGCGAGCTGGCTCGGGAGGATGTCGAGACGCTGCTGGTGGTGGGCACCGGCAAGCTGGCGCCCATGGTGATCGAAGCCCATGCCGCGGTGCGCCCGATCAAGCGCGTGCGAGTCTGGGGCCGCAACCCGGAGAAGGCACGACGGTTGGCTGCCGAGTACGCCGACAGGTTCGATTGTGCGGCGGTCGAGAATCTCGAGGCGGCCGCCCGTGACGCCGACCTGATCAGCTGCGTGACGCTCTCCAGCGAACCGCTGATACGCGGCGAGTGGCTCGCGCCCGGCACCCATCTCGACCTGATCGGCGCGTTCCGCCCCAGCATGCGCGAAACCGACGCCGAGTGCCTGCGGCGTGGCGAGGTGTACGTCGATACCTATGCCGGCGCCCGGGGCGAGGCGGGCGACATTCTCCAGGCGATCGACGAGGGGGCGTTCGCTTTCGACGACATTGCCGCCGAGCTGGCGGAGCTGCTGCGTGGCGAGAAGGCCGGGCGCCGCTCGGCCGAGGCGATTACCGTGTTCAAGTCGGTCGGCGCTTCGCTGGAAGATCTGGCGGCGGCCATCGAGGTCTGGGAGCAGTTGGAGAAGCGTGCATGAAGCGTCGAACAGGCTTTTACTGGCATGAGCGCTGCTTCTGGCACGACCCGGGCGCCATCGGCGTGTTCTCGGCGCCCGGCGAGTTCCTGCAGCCCCAGCCTGCCTCGGAGAGCCCCGAGAGCAAGCGCCGGCTGAAGAACCTGCTCGAGGTGTCGGGGCTGATCGACGAGCTCGACGTGCGCAAGGCGTCGCCGGCGAGCCGCGAGGACCTGGCGCGCTTCCATACCGGGCGCTACCTGGACGAACTCGAGGAGGGCGAGCTGACCCGGGGCGGCGACGCCGGCGAATGCGCGCCCTTCACGCCGGGCAGCCTGGCGGCGGCGAAACAGTCGGCGGGCCTGGCAATCGCCGCGGTGGAGGCGGTGGCCACCGGCGAGCTGGCCAACGCCTATGCCCTGTGTCGGCCGCCGGGGCACCATGCCGAAGCCGATCGCGGGCGTGGTTTCTGCCTGCTCGGCAACATTCCGGTCGCGGTGATGCGGGCCCGGGCGCTGGGGCAGGTCAGGCGCGTGGCGATCCTCGACTGGGACGTGCACCACGGCAACGGCCAGCAGGAGGCCTTCTACGACGACCCCGATGTCCTCACCGTGTCGATTCACCAGGCCGGCAATTATCCGCTGGACAGCGGTGACTTCGAGGAATTGGGCGAAGGCGCGGGGTATGGCGCCAATCTCAACCTGCCGATGCCGCCCGGCAGCGGCATCGACGCCTACCGCTACGCCATGCAGGAGCTGGTGCTGCCCGCCATCGGCGGCTTTGCCCCCGACCTGATCGTGGTGGCCTGCGGCTATGACGCCTGCGGCAAGGATCCGCTGGGCAAGATGATGCTCAACAGTTCGGCCTTCGCCGCCATGACCCAGCAGCTCAAGGCCTTGGCGGCGCGCATCAGCGACGGCAAGCTGGTGATGATCCACGAGGGCGGCTACTCCGAAGGCTACGTGCCGCTGTGCGGGCACGCGGTGATCCAGACCCTGTCGGGTAGTCGCATCGAGGTGCCGGACCCGCAGAACGACGAGATCGCCGCCTGGGCCTACCAGTCGCTGCAGCCGCATCAGCGTGCCCTGATCGACGGCTGGTGCGAGGGCTGGCGGCGTGCCGCTCCGCTCTGAAACAACCTATCAGAACCGACGAGGACGATATGACGCCGCTCTATGATCGAGATGGGTGGATATGGCGGGACGGCGAGTGGTTGCCATGGCGAGAGGCGCAGAGCCACCTGCTGACACACACCCTGCATTACGGCATGGGCTGCTTCGAGGGCGTGCGCGCCTATGCCGGGGCGCAGGGAACCCACCTGTTCCGCGTTGCCGAGCATACCCGGCGCCTGCTCGACAGCGCCCACGCGCTGGACATGCCGGTGGCCTTCGACGAGGCGACGCTGATCGAGGCCCAGCGCCAGTGCCTGGTGCGCAACGAGCTGCGCAATGCCTACCTCAAGCCCACCGTGTTCTTCGGCGCGGAAGGTCTGGGGTTGCGTGCCAAGGGGCTCTCGGTGCACGTGATGATCGCCGCCTGGGACCTGGGCGACTACATCTCGGCGGAGGCGGCTTCGCTCGGCCTGCGGGCACTGACCTCCTCCTGGGCGCGGCACCACGTCAACATCAGCCTGTGCCGGGCAAAGACCAACGGCCACTACGTCAACTCGATGCTGGCGCTCAATACCGCCGTCAAGGCGGGCTTCGACGAGACCATCATGCTCGACCCCGAGGGCTACGTGGCCGAGGCCTCCGCGGCCAACGTCTTCCTGCTGCGCGACGGCGTGCTGCACACGCCGGAGGTGACTTCCTGCCTGCAGGGCATCACCCGCGACTGCGTGATTCAGTTGGCGCGCGACGTGCTGGGCATCGAGGTGAGGGAGCGGCGTATCACCCGCGACGAGCTCTACATCGCCGACGAAGCCTTCGTCACCGGCACCGCCGCCGAGATCCTGCCGCTGCGGGAGCTCGACGGGCGCCATGTCGGTGCACGCGCCGGCGCGCCCCTCCCGGGGCAGCCGATCGCCGAGGATTCCGTGACGGCGAAGCTTCAGCAGCTCTATCGTCGAGTCACGCGAGCGGAACTGGCTGGCGATCTGACTGCCTTTCGTGCCTGGTTGACCCCCGCCTGAGCCATTCGTCCGAGGGTGCCCTCCGCTTCGAGACGCGCATCGCCATATATAGACTGCTAATATGGCCGCACTTCGACGACAGTGGGGTGCCATGACTCAGGCAATCGGCTTACTGGTAACGCTGCTAATGGCGATGGGCATGGCGTGGGGAGCCGCCGCGCTGTGGTTTCGCCTGCCCGGATCGCGAAGCCGACGACGGCTGGCCGTGGCCTGCTGGGGCGCGGCGGCCCTGGCCCTGTTGCTGCTGGGAGGACAGGGGCAATGGTGGGCGAACGGGATCCAGGTGCTGTTGCTGTTGCTGCTGCTGATCTGGTGGTTCCGGCTGCGGCCGACTCACGATCGGCCCTGGTCCGATGACGTGGCCTATCTGGCCACCGGCGAGCTGCAGGGCAGCCACTTGATGCTGCATCACGTGCGCGATTTCGACTGGCGAACCCGCGACGAGGCCGAGGTGCACTGGGAGGCGCGCCGCTACGACCTGGACCGCCTCGATTCGGTCGACATGATCGTCTCCAGCTGGGGGCGACCGGGCGTCGCCCACGTGATGGTCTCGTTCGGCTTCGAAGGGCAGCAGTTCGTGGTCTTCTCGGTGGAGGTAAGACGCCTGAAGGGCGAACGCTTCTCCGAAATCGGCGGCTTCTTTCGCCAGTATGAGCTCGCCATCGTGGCGGCCGACGAGCGCGACGCGGTGGGCCTGCGCAGCAAGGTACGCGGCGAGCGGGTGTCGCTGTTCCGGCTGCGCATGCCGCAGGCTGCCATGCGTTCGCTGCTGCTCGCCTACGTCGAGGAGGCCAATGCGCTGGCCAAGGCGCCGCGCTTCTACAACACCATCACCGCCAACTGCACCACGCTGATCTTCGCCATGGCGCGCGGCATCGGGGCCCGCCTGCCCCTCGACTACCGTCTGCTGGTGACCGACCGGCTACCGGGCTACGCCTTCAAGGTCGGCGGGCTGTGGCCCGGCTTCACGCTTTCCGAGCTGGAGATGAAAGGGCGCATCGATGACCAGGCGCGCCGAGTGCATCGCGCGACCGATTTCTCCCAGCGCATTCGTCAGGGGGTTCCGGGCTGGGAGTCGCTGGATCGAGCGTCTCTGGCGCAGGATCCGTAGGCGCAACAAAGAGCGCCACGGGCGCGGAGCCTCGTGGCGCATGTCTCCCTGGGCATGTGCAATGCCGCTTCGGTAAAGCTTCCTTGCACGCATCCGTGTCGCAGCTCGACAGTGTCCCTTGTCTTCCTCCCCCTGGCGGGGGCATGTACCTTTATCCCATCAACTGATGACATGGCCATGACGGCGCGGTGAAAACGGTCGGACAAAGGCATATCGAAGCCTAGTCGTCCTGGGCCGATTCTTCCAGTGAGCGGAGCAGGCCGCGCAGCAGCGAGAGCTCCTTGCGGGTGGGCTGAGCCCGAGCGAACAGCGCCTGCAGCTGGGCTTCGGTGCGGGCATGGGGCTGGGTCAGGAAACCGCTGGCCTGCATCACCCGGCTCAGATGGGCGTGGAAGTGGTCGAGCTGCTCGCGGGTCGGCCGGCGCTCCTCGGCGGGGCGCGGTTGGCAGTGGTCGCTCTCGGGTCGCCGGCGCCAGGCCTTGAACGTCTCATAGGCGAGCACCTGAACCGCCTGGGAGAGATTGAGGATGCCGTAATCGGGATTGGCCGGGATGCTGACCTGATGGCTGCAACAGCGAATCTCGTCGTTGGTCAGCCCGAAGCGCTCGCGACCGAACACCAGCGCCACCGGATCGTCCTCCGCATGGGCGACGAGCTCACGGGCCATTGCCTCGGGTTCATCGAAGTGGGGCAGCGGCAGGCTGCGCAGCCGGGCACTGGCCCCCACCACCTGCACGCAGTCGGCGATGGCTTCCTGAAGAGAGCCGACCACGCGAGCGTTGTCGACCACGTCCTCGGCGCCGGCGGCGAGGCGCGAGGCCTCGCTGTCGGGAAAGCAGCGCGGATTGACCAGCACCAGGTCGGTCAGGCCCATGGTCTTCATGGCCCGCGCCGAGGCGCCGATGTTGCCGGGGTGATAGGTCTGGACGAGGACGATACGGATATTGGCGAGCATGTAGGCAAGACGGAAGAGTGAAGAAAGCAGACAGGCGCGTAGCGCCCCCATGAGGAACATATTCTACCTGGCCTTGAATTCTTGCTCCTACTTTACGCGCAAACAAAAGCCCCGCACGAGGCGGGGCTTTTGTAGGGCTTGGGTCAGGGCCGGCTTACATCATGCCGCCCATGCCACCCATTCCACCCATGCCGCCCATGTCCGGGCCGCCTTCCTTCTCTTCCGGATCGTCGGCGATCATGCACTCGGTGGTGATCATGAGGCCAGCCACGGAACCGGCGGACTGCAGCGCGGTGCGGGTCACCTTGGCGGGGTCCAGCACCCCCATCTCGAACAGGTCGCCGAACTCGCCAGTCTGGGCGTTGTAGCCGAAGTTGCCCTGGCCAGCCTTCACCTCGTTGAGGATCACGGAGGCTTCCTGACCGGCGTTGGTCACGATCTGACGCAGCGGAGACTCCATGGCGCGCAGCGCGATGGCGATACCGTGGGTCTGGTCCTCGTTCTCGCCCTTGAGGTCCTTGATCTTGGTCAGTACGCGCACCAGGGCGGTACCGCCGCCAGGCACCACGCCTTCCTCGACCGCGGCGCGAGTGGAGTGCAGGGCGTCCTCGACGCGAGCCTTCTTCTCCTTCATCTCGACTTCGGTGGCGGCACCGACGCGGATGACGGCAACACCGCCAGCCAGCTTGGCGACGCGCTCCTGCAGCTTCTCGCGGTCGTAGTCGGAAGAGGTCTCTTCGATCTGCGCGCGGATCTGGTTGACGCGGGCCTCGATGTCGCCCTCGTTACCGGCGCCGTCGATGATGGTGGTGTTCTCCTTGGACATGGTGATGCGCTTGGCGCTGCCCAGGTGATCCAGGTTGGCCTGCTCCAGGGTCAGACCCACTTCCTCGGAGATCACGGTGCCGTTGGTCAGGATGGCGATATCCTGCAGCATGGCCTTGCGACGGTCGCCGAAGCCGGGCGCCTTGGCGGCCGCGACCTTGACGATGCCGCGCATGTTGTTGACCACCAGGGTGGCCAGGGCCTCGCCCTCGATGTCCTCGGCGATGATCGCCAGCGGCTTGCCGGACTTGGCGACGGCTTCCAGCACCGGCAGCAGTTCGCGGATGTTGGAGATCTTCTTGTCGACCAGCAGCAGGTAGGGGTCTTCGAGCTCGACCGCCATGGTGTCCTGGTTGGTCACGAAGTAGGGCGACAGGTAGCCGCGGTCGAACTGCATGCCCTCGACGACTTCCAGCTCGTCTTCGAAGCCACGGCCTTCATCGACGGTGATGACGCCTTCCTTGCCGACCTTCTCCATCGCTTCGGCGATGATCTCACCGATGCGCTTGTCGCCGTTGGCGGAGATGGTGCCGACCTGGGCAATGGCCTTGGAATCGGTGCAGGGCACGGCCAGCGCTTCGATTTCCTTGACGGCGGCGATGACGGCCTGGTCGATACCGCGCTTCAGGTCCATCGGGTTCATACCGGCGGTCACGCCCTTCATGCCCTCGGTCACGATGGACTGGGCCAGCACGGTGGCAGTGGTGGTACCGTCACCGGCGACGTCGGAAGTCTTGGAGGCGACTTCCTTGACCATCTGTGCGCCCATGTTCTCGAACTTGTCTTTCAGTTCGATTTCCTTGGCCACGGAGACGCCATCCTTGGTCACGGTCGGTGCGCCGAAGGACTTCTCCAGAACCACGTTGCGGCCCTTCGGACCCAGGGTGGCCTTGACGGCATTGGCCAGAACGTCAACGCCACGGGCCATGCGCTTGCGGGCGTCATCGGAGAATTTGACTTGTTTCGCTGCCATTTTTCGTTACTTCCTGTGAGTTCGTGAACGTCTTATGGGAACGGAGTAGGGCGTGACGGCTCAGCCTTCGACCACGGCGAGAATGTCGGTCTCGCTCATGATCAGGACTTCCTCGCCATCGATCTTCTGCTTCTCGACGCCGAAGCCTTCCTTGAAAATCACGGTGTCGCCGACCTTGACGTCCAGCGGACGAACGTCACCGTTGTCGAGAATCCGGCCGTTACCGACGGCGAGCACTTCGCCACGAGTCGGCTTTTCCTGGGCGTTGCCCGGAAGCACGATGCCGCCAGCGGTCTTTTGCTCTTCTTCAACGCGACGGACGACGACGCGATCGTGCAAGGGACGGATGTTCATTGCTCACGTTCTCCTGATGGTCAGTTGTGCCATGCGCAGCATGGCGGTTCATCACTGCCTTCCTGACTGGAAGGTGGAGGCGAGGACGCCTTCCTTGTCAAAGATGCCGAGTTCCACTCGACACCGTAGCCTGGTGCTGACCGTGAAATGGGGCCGGGTGAATACCTTTCAAGCCCCTGCGGTAAAAATTTTTCGTCTCGGGCCAACGCGCTGACGAGACTAGCGGCGTGGCTCGTTGCGACTGATGAAGTCGCCCTCCAGTGGCTGCCCCTGGCCGGCGCTCTGCCGCGTTTCGTCGTCACTGCGCGCGTTGGGGCCATGCTCGGGCCGGTGCCATTCGCCGCCGTGTCCCGTGCCGCCTGGCGAATGGCGATGGACCCCTGCAAGCAGGCGAAGGTTGATCAGCGCCAGCAGGCGGGCCAACAGACGGCGTGCGCCGGGCAAGACACAGAGCAGGCCGAGCGCATCGGACAGGAAGCCGGGGGCGAGCATCAGGGCGCCGCCAAAGATCAACGCTGCGCCGGTGAACAGCTCGCCGGAAGGGAGTTCGCCCTGCGCCAGGCGCTGGCGTGCACGGGCGAGCGTGGCGATACCCTGCCGACGAATCAGATGGAGCCCGATGAAACCGGTGGCCAGCACCAGGGCCAGGGTAGGCAGAAGGCCGATCTGGCTGCCTACGGAGAACAGCACGATGAAGTCGAGCAGGGTGAAAAGCGTGAAGAGAATCAGTAACGGCATGACGTCTCCGAGGGTGGCGTTGTGCTGAACATGGGGGCAGGGAGGGGAAATTCAAGCGGCATCCTATTCGAGTAGAGGTTCGTGATACGCTTGTATTGCGCCGCACAAAAAATCGCCCTGGACCTAAAGTCGATTGAGGTTTGTGCCGAATGTAAGGGGGACGAGGCCAGTGGAAAAGAGGCCAGTGGAAAAGATACGGGGCGTCGCCGGGCCCGAACCTTCCGATTGACACATTAGTGGGGACAGTGAATGAAACTGGACAATAGCGTAATAGCCATTACCGGCGGCGCCAGGGGCCTTGGCTTCGCCATGGCCCGTCGCCTGGGCCGCCAGGGCGCCACGCTGGCACTCATGGATATGGACGCGGAGGCCCTGGACAAGGCCGTCTCCGCTCTGCACGCGGAGGGCATCGAGGCCGGTGCCTTCAGAGTGAACGTGGCGGACGAGGCCTCGGTGAAGCGGGCCTTCGGCGATGTGGCCGCATCGCTCGGGCCGGTGAGCGGCCTGGTCAACAATGCCGGCATCCTGCGCGATGCGCTGCTGGTCAAGGCCAGGGACGGCAAGGTCGAGAAGACCATGTCGCTCGAGCAGTGGCAGTCTGTCATCGACGTCAACCTTACCGGCGTCTTCCTCTGCGGCCGTGAGGCGGCCAGCCAGATGGTCGAGGCCGACCAGGGCGGTGTGATCGTCAATATTTCGAGCATCTCACGCGCCGGTAACATGGGGCAGAGCAACTACGCAGCCGCCAAGGCCGCCGTGGTCGCGTTGACCACTACCTGGGCCAAGGAGCTGGCACGCTACGGGATTCGTGTAGGGGCGGTGGCGCCGGGCTTCATCGAGACCGACATGACCGCCTCGATGCGTGACGACATGCTCGAAAAACTGACGGCGGGCGTGCCGCTCAAGCGCCTGGGTGATCCGGACCACATTGCCCAGAGCGTGGCCTTCATTATCGAGAATGACTACTTTACCGGCCGTGTGATCGAGTGCGACGGCGGCCTGCGCCTCTAGACGGGTTTCAGCGACAGAGAAACCACCGCCATGCTTAATGCCAGCGAGGCCGGCGAAATGCCGGCCTCGTTGCGTGGTTTCCCGGGCGTGCCTCAGAAAGCGATCTGATCGCGGAAGCCATCCACGGTGGCCGATCCGATGCCGCTCACCCGGGTCAGGTCATCGGCGCTTTCGAAATTGCCGTTGGCCTCGCGATCCTCGATGATCGCCTGGGCGCGGCTCGGGCCGATGCCCGGCAGCTCGGCGAGCAGTTCCGCATCGGCGGTGTTGACGTTGATCGGTGCCACGTCCTGGGCCATGGCCAGTGAGCCGAAGCTCAGTGTCAGCGCCAGCAGGGCTGCCTGTACGACTCCCTTCATCGTTATTTTCCTCGCTTCGTGAAGTTGTCTTCATGTTGGGTTTGAGACGCCAACGGGTCTCGTGCTCCACGCTAAACGAGGCAGGCGGGGAAAAAGAGAGGCATATCGCCCTTTGCTATGTAAGACAAAGACGATAGAAGCTGGGCGACATTGGCCATCGATCTTGTGAGACATCCGACCGAAGGCCGTAGTAGCGGTGCTGGAAACGGCTTCGCCCAATGCCAACGCCAGGGCATCGGGCGAAGCCGTTCGCGTCACTCGCTCGCGGCCGCCTTGTCGGTACGCGCGGCGAGGATGAAGTCATTCTTGTGCAGGCCCTTCATCTCGTGCGACCACCAGGTCACGGTGACCTTGCCCCATTCGGTCAGCAGGGCGGGGTGGTGCCCGGCTTCCTCGGCGATCTCACCGACGCGGTTGGTGAAGGCCAGCGCCTGCTTGAAGTTGCGGAACTTGTACACGCGTTCGAGCTGCTTGATGCCGTCGCGCTCGACCAGGCTCCACTCGGGAATGTCCCGCTTGAGCGTTTCGATCTCGTCATCGCTGACGTGGGGGGCGTCCCAGCTGCACGCTTCGCACTGCTGTTCGGAGAGTTCGGTCATGCTTCTTCCTCGTCGGGGTGTTGTTGGGGAATGTCGCAGTAGCGTTTACGCCTTGGCGGCCTTCTTCGGGGCCGGCTCGAAGCGGGGTTCGTGCAGGCCCAGTTCCATGGCTCGGTGCACCATGCCCATGATGTCCTGCTGGGAAAGCTCGTGCAGCCTCGAGAGATCGTCAAGTACGTAGTAGAGCGGCTGCAGGATGTCGATGCGATAGGGTGTGCGCAGCGCCTCGATGGGGTCGAACGGGAAATGCTCGGGCACGTCCGACAGCGCATGCAGGGTCTCCTTGGGCGAGGAGATGATGCCGCCGCCATAGATGCGCCGTCCGGCCGGGGTGTCCACCAGGCCGAACTCCACGGTCATCCAGTAGAGCCGCGCCAGGTAGACCCGCTCCTTGGGCTCGGCGGCCAGGCCGAGGCGACCGTAGGTGGCGGTGAATTCGGCGAAGGCCGGGTTGGTGAGCATCGGGCAGTGGCCGAAGATCTCGTGGAAGATGTCCGGCTCCTTGAGGTAGTCGAGCTCCTCCGGGGTGCGGATGAAGGTGGCCACCGGGAAGCGCCGGTTGGCCAGCAGTTCGAAGAAGGTGTCGAACGGTATCAGCGCCGGGACCTGGGCGGTCTGCCAGCCGGTGGCGGCATGCAGCACGCGGTCAATATCGGCGAGCTGGGGAATGCGGTCCACGGGCAGGGCGAGGCGCTCCAGGCCGTCGAGGTACTCCTGGCAGACGCGTCCCTCCAGCATGCCGAGCTGGCGCTGCATCAGGGTCTGCCAGGTGGCGTTGTCCTGGTCGGGCCAGTCGATGAAGCCGTTGTCGTCGGGCAGTCGCGCACGATAGCCAGTCTTGCTGGCCACGTCGCTGAGGGTCGGATGGGATGACGTCATGGCTGTCTCCGGTCGGCGAATCTTGTGTTTGTCCTGCGAACCTTTGACCCGAGTCTATGTGCCTTGATGCCCAGGTTGATGCGTCCCGAGACGTGTATCAGGCAGCGGGCGATGCGGTAGGCGTAAAGAAAACCTGACGACTTCTCGTGCGTCCTTGCCTGTTCCTGTCGAACCGAGGCCCGCGCGAGTTTGAGTCGAGCGAGGTGTCACGTTATCTTTACAGCCGAGTCACGTCGCCTTGACGTCATTTTCGGCTTGCCCGGCCTGCCGATTCCCCCTCCGGAGGCCCGTCATGAGATTGAGATTTCACTGCCAGAACCGTATCGGCATTCTGCGCGACATCGTTTCGCATTTCGTCGACTACGGCCTCAACGTGGCACGTGGCGAAGTGGGCGGTGAGCACGGCAATGCCATCTATCTGCACATCCCCAATCTGCTCAATGCGCAGCTGGCCACGCTGAAGCCGGAGCTGGAAGCGGTCCCTGGTGTATTCGGCGTGCGCCGGGTCAGCCTGATGCCGAGCGAACGGCGTCACCTGGAACTCGATGCGCTGCTGTCGTCGCTCTCCGACCCGGTGATGTCGATCGACATGGAAGGGCATATCGTCGCCGCCAACCGCGCCGCCGGGCAGCTGCTCGGGGTGCGTATCGACGAGGTGCCGGGGCTGTCGCTCAACCGTTACCTGCCCGACGTGGATCTGCCGGCGCTGATCCGGCGCAACAATGCGCGGGTCAACGGCCTGCGCATCAAATTGCGCGACGCGACCTTCCTCGCCGACATCGCGCCGCTGCACCGCGAGCATCACGACGACGTGGCCTCCCTGGCCGGCGCCGTGGTGACCCTGCACAGCGCCGACCGGATCGGCGAGCGCATCTATCAGGTGCAGCGCCAGGAGCTGCGTGGCTTCGATGCGCTGTTCCAAGCGAGCCCCAGGCTGGCCGCGCTGATTCGCGAGGCGCGGCGCATGGCGCCGCTGGATGCGCCGCTGCTGATCCACGGCGAGACCGGCACCGGCAAGGAGCTGCTGGCCCGGGCCTGCCACTTGGCCAGCGCCCGCGGGCAGGCGCCGTTCATGGCGCTCAACTGCGCCGGCCTGCCGGAGTCGATGGCCGAGACGGAGCTGTTCGGCTACGCGCCGGGTGCCTTCGAAGGGGCTCGCCCCGAGGGCAAGCTCGGGCTGCTGGAGATGACCACGGGCGGCACCATCTTTCTCGACGAGGTGGGCGAGATGAGCCCGCGGCTGCAGGTCAAGCTGCTGCGCTTCCTGCAGGACGGCGGTTTTCGCCGGGTGGGCAGCGACGAGGAGACCTACCTCGACGTGCGGGTGATCTGTGCCACCCAGCAGGATCTGCCCAAGCTTTGTGCCGAAGGCCTCTTCCGTCACGATCTCTACCACCGGCTCAACGTGCTGTCGCTGACGGTGCCACCGCTGCGCGATTGTCTCGACGGTATCGAGGCCATGGCAATGCACTTCATCGATCGTGCCGCCCGCCAGATCGGCTGTCGCATGCCCGGGCTGTCGCCGGCGGCGCTGGCGCGACTCTCCACCTACCACTGGCCGGGCAACGTGCGCCAGCTGGAGAACGTGCTGTTCCAGGCGGTATCGCTGTGCGAGGGCGATGCCATCGAGCCTTCGCACCTGCGCCTGCCGGACGTGGGCGAGGCGCCGGGACTGTCGGGCATCGATATGGACGGCAGCCTGGCCGACATCATGAGTGACGTGGAGCGCCGCGTGCTGGCGGCGCTCTATCCGCAATACCCTTCCAGCCGACAGCTGGCCAAGCGCCTCGGGGTGTCGCACACCACCATTGCCAACAAGCTGCGCAGCTACGGCATCGGTGCCGCCGACGCCTGACCGTCCACCCATGACGAGCGAGCGGCCAGTTCCCTGATCTCCGCGTAGCGGTAGGCTTCCAGCGCGCCGAAGCCCGCCAGGCGTCGCGCCTTGAGCCGGGTGAGCAGAGGGCTGGTCAGGCCACACAGGAAGCGCGCCAGCAGGTCGGGGCTGGCAGGATGGGGTTCGTCGCTGACGGACAGTTGCTGCACCAGTTCACCCGTGAGCCGCTCGATGGTTTCGCCCTGAAGCGGCTCGAGCGGCTCGGGGGAGGGCAACTGGGCGACGACGCCGCGGCAGGCCGAGCAGTGGCCGCAGCACTCGGGTGCTCGGGTATCGCCGAACCATTCGGCTAGCCGGCGACTCAGGCACGCCTCGCTCTCGAACAGCGCCAGCATGGCGTGCAGGCGGTCGACCTCGGCCCGCTCCTTGTCATGGAAATAGGCGTGCAGCTCCTCGGTCAGGGCCGCCGGGTCGATGTCGTCGCGCAGCACCTCATAGACCTCGGTCATCTGCTTGCTCTCGAGCACCATCCAGCCCTGGGCGACGAAGTAGTCCAGCGCGGTGAGCACGCGGGCGCGCTCGACGTTGAGGCCGCGCTCCTCGCCCAGCCGCTCGAGGGCCGTGAAGTCGAGGCTGAACCAGGTGCGGGCACGCTGGGAGGCGTCGAGAATCGCCTGCACGAAGGCGCTGCGTTCGCCCTCGAAGCGCGACACCAGCGCCTCGGGCTCGTCGTGCAGGCGGAAGCGGTACTCGGCGAAGTAGCTGTAGCGTGGTGCGATGATGCCGCGCAGTTCGAGCTGGACCAGCAGCGTCTTGAGCGGCAGCGGGCGGATGTTGCTGTGCTGGGAGAGCGAGTTGAGCACCAGCTCCCACTGGCGTGCGGCCCCGGGGGCCTCGATCAGCTCGTCGATCACCTTGCGGATGCCGTGAAGCTCAGGGGTGTCGCCGTAGACGAAGTTCTCCAGCACGTTGACGTGATCGCGCCCGGCCAGCATCAGGCAGTCGGAGGGCTGGCCGTCGCGGCCGGCGCGGCCGATCTCCTGGCTGTAGTTCTCGACCGACTTGGGCAGGTCGAAGTGCACCACGTTGCGAATGTCGGCCTTGTCGATGCCCATGCCGAAGGCGATGGTAGCGACGATGCAGGGCGTATTGCCGGCCATGAAGTCGCGCTGGAGGCGCTCGCGGGTCTCGGCGTCGAGCCCGGCGTGGTAGGCGGTGGCAACGAAACCGGCCTTGCTCAGGTAGGCGGCCAGGCGTTCGGCGGTCTGCTGCAGGGTGACGTAGACGATGGTGGGCTGGGGCGGTTCGCCGCCGAGCCTGGGACGGAGCCACTCGACCAGTCGCCGCGCCCGGGTTTCGGCCGGCACCGGTGCCACTTCCAGGTTGAGGTTGGGACGATAGAAGCCGGTGGCGGTCACGTCGCCCTCGGCAATGTCGAAGCGCTCGCGCATGTCGGCGATCACCCGCGGCGCGGCCGTGGCGGTCAGCAGCAGGACCTGAGGGATGCCGAACTCATGCCGGTAGTGGGGCAGCTTGAGATAGTCCGGGCGAAAGTTGTGACCCCACTCCGAGATGCAGTGGGCCTCGTCCACGACCAGCAGCGAGATCGGCACGCGGCGGATGAAGGCACGGAAGCGCTCGTTCTTGAGCCGCTCCACCGAGACCATGAGGATACGGATCTCGCCGCGCTTGACGCCTTCCATCACCGCCGCCGTTTCCTCGCGGCTCTGGCCCGAGTCGATGCTGGCGGCGGCGATGCCATGGCGCGCGAGAAACGCCAACTGATCCTGCATCAGCGCCAGCAGCGGCGAGATGACCAGGGTCAGGTGGGGCAGGTGCAGGGCCGGCAGCTGATAGCAAAGCGACTTGCCCGAGCCGGTGGGAAAGATCGCCGCCGCCGAACGGCCGGCGGTGATTGCTTCGATGACCGGGCGCTGCCCGGGACGGAAGTCGTCATAGCCGAAGACCTGCTGTAACGTTTGATCGATCACGTGGGCACTCCCTGCGCAGTTGTTTTACGTACCGTTTTTTCGAAAGGCGGAGGCCATGGCGACCACCGGACGCACATTCTCGCATATCGTCGGCTTCGACGATTGTCCGTTCCCGCGCGGCCATCGTGGCGATGTGCCCATCGTCGGTACGGTGTTCTCGGGGCTGCGCCTGGAAGGGGTACTTTCCGGCAAGGTGCGCCGGGATGGCGTCAACAGTACACGGGAGCTCATTCGCCTGGCCGGCAGCTCGCGCTTTGCCGCGCATCTGCAGCTGGTCATGCTGCAGGGGGTTGCCCTGGCCGGTTTCAACGTGATCGACGTGCCGCGCCTGCACGCCGAGCTGGGGCTGCCGGTGCTGGTGGTGGCGCGCCGGGCGCCGCGCCAGGGGGCCATGCGCCGGGCCCTGCTCGAACGCATTCCCGGTGGTGCGCGCAAGTGGGCACTGGTCGAGCGTCTGGGAGAGATGGAGCCGCTGGCGGGCATCTACGTCCAGCGCGTGGGGCTGAGCAGGGAGGAGGCGGCCGCGGCGATACGAGCCACCACGCCCCATGGCAGCGTGCCCGAGCCGCTGCGCGTGGCGCACCTGATTGCCGGCGGGGTGGCCATGGGGGAGAGCCGCGGGCGCGTGTAGTGGGCGCGCGCTCCAGGGCGCCTACACTTGGGGGAGGTCGGGCAGTCCCGGAGCCAATGCGACAAGATCAGCAAGTGGAGGTAGCCGTATGACGACCACACCCAGGAGTGTCGTGATCGATGCCGACGGCGTCGCGCTGGAAGGCGATCTGATCCTGCCCGATGGCGCGACCGGCATCGTGGTGTTTGCCCATGGCAGCGGCAGCAGCCGTTTCAGCAGCCGCAATCGCCAGGTGGCGCGGCATCTCGCCGAGAACGGGCTGGCGACGCTGCTCTTCGATCTGCTGACGTCGGAAGAGAACGTGATCGACGAGCGCACCCGGCAGCTACGCTTCGACATTCCCTTGATCGGCACGCGCATGACCTCAGCGGTAGGTTGGGTGGCGACAGACGACCTGACGCGGCATCTCTCGATCGGCCTGTTCGGTGCCAGCACCGGGGCGGCGGCTGCACTGATCGCCGCCGCCGAACGTCCGGAGCAGGTGCGTGCAGTGGTTTCCCGCGGCGGGCGCCCCGATCTGGCCGGTGAGCACCTGGCGCAGGTGAAGGCACCTACGCTGTTGCTGGTGGGAGGCTGGGACGAACCGGTGATCGACCTTAACCAGCAGGCCAGGGAGCGAATGACCGCCGCGAGCGAATGTGAACTGGTCGTCGTGCCCGGTGCCACGCATCTGTTCGAGGAGCCCGGCAAGCTCGAGGAGGTCGAGCGCCACGCTACTCGCTTTTTCCTGGACCATCTATAGCCTTGTTCTTCCGGGCGCTTCCCGTGCCTCTCACGGCAAGCGTGGAGAGCTGGGGACAACCACGTCATGACCCGAGGTGCCGGGCTTGGCATAATGCCCCTTTTTCTTCGCCCGCAGGGAAGACCCCATGACCGCCTGGAGCAAGCTGCTGATCGCCACGACGCGGCTGATCGACCTGCACGACAGCGCCCACGAGCCCGGCTCGCCCTTCGTGCAGGTGAGCCAGGAGCAACGTCGCGGCCTGCGCGACGGCTACTGGCTCGACCTTGGCTGCCTGTTGCTCGACTACCTGCTCGACGAGGACTTCGCTACCAACAGTGCCTTCGTCTCGCAGAGCCGCTGCCTCAATCACCTGCGTGAGAGCTACCCGGGGCTGCCCCATGACGACCTGAGCTTCGTCATCAACCTGCTCTCCACCCCCAGCGAGATCCACTTTCGGCAGCCATCGCCGACGACGGTCGACGACGCGACGGCAGAGGAGCGCAGCCGGCGCAGCACCAAGCGCACCGCGCTGATCGAGAAGCAGGGCCAGACCGGCCAGGTGCGCCTCACCCCGAGCGGCCGCCAGGCGGTGACCCTGGCCAGTCAGGTGGAGGATCTGCTCTATTCGGAATACGACGCCGCCAAGGTGCTGGCGGCGCTGGCGCGGGGCGATTTCGCCCGCATTCCCGACATCACCAACCAGATTCTGCTGGCGATCCGCGCGCTGACCCAGGAGCTGCGGCGGGTGCGCGAGAATCCCACTCGCGAGGGCAAGCTCTCCGCACTGCTCGACAACGAGCGCCACTACCACAACGCCCTGACCAACATTCAGCAGACGCTGCTCGACGCCCGCGCCCAGCTCGCCACGCCGCGCCTGATGGAGCGTTTCGAGGGCTGGCGTGAGGCGCAGTCCGACGACTGGGACCTGCGCGTGCTCGCAAGCGCCATCGGCCGCGTGCTCACCGCCATCGAGAACCTCTCGCGGCGGCTCTCCGAGCTCTTGGCCGATATCGCCGAGGGACGCATCCAGGCCATGGGCGTGATCGACTTCCAGGACATGGCGCGCCAGCTGCTCGAGGCGCCGCCCGCAGGCGCGCTGCGCGACGCCGTGGTGGCGCGCATGATGCCGCTGCACGTGCAGGCCACCTTCCCGCGTCTGGCGCCGCTGGTGCCGCTGCTGGAGAGCCGTCGCGCCGACGTCAGCCCGGTGGCGCTGGTGTTCGACGAGGCGCGCGACGCCGCCCCCGAGGACCCGCTGCTGGCGCGTTTCCTCGAGGCGCGGGGCCCGGCGTTGCGCCAGCGCATCCAGCGGGCGCCGCTGTCGCTGCCCGAGGCGCTGTCCGAGGGCTGGCACCGCTTCGAGGAGGGCGATTGCCTGGCCCAACTGCTCAACACCTTCGTCGATACCGAACTGCTGGCCCCGGGGCTGACGGTGGGGATCGACGCGACGCCGTTCGAGCTCGAACTCGACGACGGTCGCCGCATCGAGGGGGCCGTGACGCCCTCTCTCGGCTTTTTTCAGGCGCCCGCCGCCGCGCCGCATTCCTTACAGGCGCCCGAAGCTGCGCCGCATTCCTTGCAGGCGCCCGCTGCCGCGCCTGACGCCATATCGCGCATCGATCAGGACGAGCCAGTATGAACATGACCGAGATGGGCGAAGTGGTCGCCTACCTGCTGCGCTACCGCAGCGCCGAACGCACCCCGGGCGGCGGGCGCAAGCGCCGCGCCGCCCGCGAGGGGCAGCTCTCCGAGCGCGACGTCTGCGCGCTGATCGACGACGCCAGCGAGGCCGAGCGCGAGGCGCTGCGGGATTTCCTGGCCGGCCAGGGCCTGCGGCTCAAGGCCTTCGAATCCGGCGACTATCCCGGCATCGCGCCCGGCTCGCGCTACTACGCGCTGCTGCCCGACCCGGAGCTGGAGCAGCCGCCGCTCTACACCCGCGAGCCGGTGTTCGAGGCGCTCAAGCTGCGCCAGGAGAGCCGCGCCGAGCTGGCCCAGTGGTACCTGCAGCTGTGGCTGCTGATGCACACGCTGCTCTACACCCGCTACAACCGCGCGCTCTCCGACGTCAGCCGCTACCAGGAGGCCACCTTCGCCGGGGCCGAGCTGGTCGAGCTGATGCGCGACCAGCTGGAGACGCTGCGCAGCCTGGGCGAGGAGGCGCCGGAGAGCAGCCGCGTGCTGCTGGAGGAGCGCGGCGAGGACATCAGCCGCCGGGTGCGCGCCTTCATCGACCTGCAGGTGCGCGCCGGGCTGCTCGAAGGCCTGCGCGACGCCGAAGCGAGTGCCGGCACTGAGGAGAGCGTCGGCGAGGTGTGGCAGCAGACCCTGCTCGGCGCGCTGGAGAGCGAGCAGATCGGCATCCATCAGCTCGGCCATCTGCAGGCGCTGGCCCAGGGCCGCGCCCAGGGGCGCTATCGGGACGAAGCGTACGAAGCCGCCATCGACGAGCACGAGGAGACCCAGGCATGAGCGTGATCAACCGCATCGAGGTCGCCAACCTGCTCAACAAGCACGGCGACGTGGCCTCGCCCTGGGACGCCAAGATGCGTCACCTGCTGCTCGACCTGCGCGGCCAGTCGAGCGCCATCAGCATGGAGAACGGTTTCGGCAAGACCACGCTCTCCGAGGCGCTGATCGGCCTGCTGTCGCGGGACCGCACGTTGCTCTCGCGCACCCGGCGCAAATGCTCGCCCTCGGCGGTGGGCGGCAGCGCGCGTAGCTGGAGCCACCTGCGGGTGGAGTTCCGTTCGCGCAGCGGGCTCGAGCGCCAGGACGACATGCTCGCTGCGGCGGGTGAGGAGGTGGCCGGCGAGACCTTCGTGTTCGGCTTCTACGGCTACAGCGACGGCAGCGGGCTCTCGTTCTACCACTATGCCGGGCGCCTCGAAGACGTGCCGGTGCATCACCTGACCCTCGACGGCAAGCTGGCGCTCTACGCCAACCGCGACGTCAAGGCGGCCATGGCCGAGCGCGGCGTGCGCCTGACTCACAACCGCGAGGAGTGGCTGGAGGCGGTGGGGGCTCACGTCTCCCGTCGCGAGCTGTCCCAGCTCGCCGCCTTCCAGAAGGAGGGCGGCGCCGACAAGAGCCAGATCTTCAACGCCATCAAGCCCCGCGCCGGCGAGAAGGCCGACCAGGCGTTCTTCTTCGAGGTGCTGGCCCCCGAGATCCTCTCCGGCGCCACCCGCGGCGAGACCGACGAGAGCGAGGAGTTGATCGAGGAGGTGATCCTCAACTCCGGCACCAACATCACCGAGCTGCGTCATCGCCTGGAGGAGGCCGAGAGCGACCAGCGCCGCGCCAGCGACAAGGTGATACGCCTGGCCGAGCTGCGCGAACAGGGCGAGTCGCTGCGCGACGCCCGTGCACGCCTGATGGAGCTCGACCAGGGCCTGGCGGCCAGCGAAGCCTTGCTGGGCGGCCAGACGCTGCTGGGCCTGCCCGGGCTGCCCCGCGCCGCTGCCGAGAATGACGCCGAGGATGACGCCGAAGCGCGCGGCGCCGCTCCGCTGGATGGCTTCGCCTGGATCGCCGGCGATACCTCGCGGCCGAGGGTCTCCACCTCGCTGCTGGCGACGCTTTCGGGGCTTTCCGAGCGGGCCGTGCGCCAGGCGCTCTCCGAGCGTGGCGCCCGGGTCGACGTGCACCGCCGGCTGATCCACCTGCCCCAGGCCGAGTGGCCGCTCAACCGCGACGTCGGCCACGTCAGCTTCAAGGCCGCCCGCGAGTGGCTGGCCGAAAGCCACGCCCTGGCCGACGATACGGCCCGCGACCGCGCCCTGAGCGCGCTGGACGAAGGCGCCGACGCTTTCGAGGCCGCCGACGGCAACCGCTTCCGCGAGGAGGTGATCGGCGACGGGGTCTATCTTGAGGAGCTGACCCGCGAACTCGCCGAGCTGGACGAGCGCCGCGACGATCTGGAGCACGAGCGCGAGCGGCTGGAGTCCCAGCAGCGCGACTTCGTCGACAACCAGAGTTTCTACACCCAGGCGCTGGCCGAGGGGCTGTTCAGCGAGGCCGAGCTGGAAACCCCCGAACCCAGCGCCGAGGCGGCCAAGGCCGAGGCTGGCGACGCTCGCCGCGCCCTCAACGCGCACCTGGGCCGCGTCGGCGAGCTCAAGCAGGTCGCCGCCTGGCACGACGCCTACCGCCGCGAGTGCCCGGGCATCGCACCGGCCGAGCGGCTCGAGGAGAAGCTGGAACGCGAGGCCGAGCTGGCCGAGTCCCTCGACGAGCTGACCCGGCGCCGCGACGAGGCGCTCGGCACCTTCGAGACCGCCCGCGGCGAGCGTGAGCGGCTCAACGGCGAGCGGGAGCGCCTGAGCGGCGAGCAGGGCCTGCTGGTCCGCGGCCAGGCGCCCTGGCGCGCCTTCGTCGAGGGCTGGCCGGGCGAAGAGGTGAGCGGCTTCTGGACGCGACGCAAGACGGCGCTGGCCGAGCTGGAGTCGAACTGTCGCGAGGCCGAGCAGCGCCGCCAGGAGGCCGAGCGCACCCTGGCCCGGCTGGCACCGCTGGCCGAGGGCGCCCGTCGTTACGCTGAGCTGCACGGCGATGACGAGCCGGTGCACCTGCGAGCACGACTGCGCGAGACGGAGCGCGAGCTGGGGGACGAGCGCAAGCGGCTGCTCGATGAAGAGAACCACCTGCGCACGCTGCACCGGGCGCGGCTCGACTTCGCCGCGCGCAGCGAGCTGAGCCCGGAGAAGTGGCTGGCCGACGCCCGACGTCGCTACCCGCGGCTGCTGCGCGAAGCGGAGACGCTGGAAGCCGACATCGCCGCCCGCGAGCGCTACCTGGAGAGCCTCTCCGGCGATCCGCTGGAGCGGCGCGTGGTGGAGGCCGAGGCCCACCGTCAGCTGGACGACGCCGGCATCGCCTGGCAGCCGCTGCATGCGGTGCTCAACGTCGAGACCCATACCCCCGAGCAGCGCCGCGAGTGGCTGGTGCAGGCCGCCGGGGTGCTGTTCGCCCCGGTGGTGGCCGGGCGCGAGGCGGCCGAGTCCGCCGTCGCCACGCTGATCGAGGCGGGCCTGGCGCTGCCGGTGTTCGAGGCCGAGACGCTGGCCGGCCTGCTGGCCCGGGGCGAGCCGCCCCTGGGTGCGGTGGCCGGCGTCGAGACCCTGGCGGTCAAGGCCGCACTGGACCCGAGCTACCTGGAAGCGCTGCGCGAGGCCACCGAGAAGCGGCTGGCCGCCGACCGTGAGCGGCAGAAGGCGCTGGCCGTGGAATGCGAGCGGCTCGACCCCCACGGCGACACCTTCGCCCTGGCGCTGCGCGCCCGCGAGGCCGACGAGGCCCAGGTCGAGGTGGCCCTGGAGGCCCTGGACGAGCGGCAGGCGGCGCTGGCCGAGCGCGAGGCGGCGCTGGCGCCGCGGCTGACCGACGTCGCGCTTGCCTGTATCGACGACTACCAGCGCTACCTGCAGGAGGGCGGCGAGTTCGCCCAGCAGGAGGCTGCCGAGGCGCGGCTCGAAGCCGAGACGGCGCTGGCCGAACTCGCACCGCGGCGTGAAGCGGCGGCCCGCGAGCTGGAGGCCCATGGCCAGACCTGGCTCGCTGCCGAGCAGTTCAGCGATGCCGGCGGCGTCGAGCGGCTGCAGGCGCTGGAGGCGCGCCTCGCCGAACTCGAACGCCACCTGAGCGAGGCGAGCGTTCGGCTGGAAGCCGCCGAGGAGCAGCGCGAGACGCTCAAGCGCCAGGTGGAAGAGACCGAAGCCCAGCTGCGCGGCATCTTCAGCGACGGTGAGCGCGACCGGCTGCGTGCCCTGGCGCGCTTCGAAGCGGAGGGTGGCGTCGACTTCATGACCACTGCCGCCGAGGTGCAGGAGGAGCTGGAGGCCGCGCAGGCCCGGGCGACCCGCCGCGCCGACTTCGACTTCACCCGCATTCGCGCCTACCTGGAGGTGCGCGACGCCGCCGGCGGCAGCCAGAAGCTCGAGCGCGAGATCGCCCGGGTGCGGCGCGAGCTGGGTGATCTGCGCGAGACGCGCAAGGCGCGGGGAGAGGAGCGCGACGCCCTGGAGGCACGCCTGGCCGAGCAGCGCCGGGCGCTGGCCTGCATCGATCAACTGGCGGTGGAGTGGCTGCGGGTACTGCGCGACCTGCCCGAGGGCTGGCCGCGGCGCCTGGCGGCGCTGGTCGATCTCGCCGAGGCCAGCCGCTGGCCCGGGGAGGCGGACGAGCATGCGGCGCGCAACGCCGCGCTCGAGGCCTGGCACGACATGGCCGCAAGCGAGGGGCAGGGCGAGTTCGACATCGAAGCGCTGGAAGCCTGTCAGCAGACCCTGGTCGATGCCCTGGGCGAACTCAACCTGGGCGAGCAGGCGCGCAACCGCGAGCGCCAGGCGCGCCAGGTCGACGGCGGCGAGCGCAAGCTGGCCGAGGCCCTGGCCGAAGCGGCCCACAGCCGCATGTTCAGCGACACCGAGCGTGCCCGCCTGGCCGGGCTGACGCATGCCAGCGCCGAGGCGCTGGACGACCTCTCGCGCCTGCACGACCAGCTTGCCGGCCAACTCGACGACCACAAGATACGGGTCGAGCGGCTGCACGCCTCTCGCGAGCAGATCGAAGGCACCCTGGTGGAGCGCCTCAGCTCGATCATCTCGGATGCCGCCGGCAACCTCGACATCCTCAAGCGCGTGGCCAAGAGCAGCGGCGAGGGCGGCGCCTTCTTCGAGGTCAAGGCCTCGCTGATCGGCCCCGACCAGCTGCGCGACCTGATCAGTACGCTGCTGGCCGACATCGACGAGCACCAGGCGGCCATGCGCCGTCGCGCCGAGCGCGACGGCGGCATGGTCGACGGCGAGGCGCGCCGTCGCGACGACGACCTGCTGCGCCAGATCCGCCGGCGCATCTACCGCGGGCTGTTCCACGACGTGGCGATCCGCCTCAAGCACGACGCCATCCGCCCCCATGGCCGGCTGTTCTCGCTCAACGAGGAGATGTCGGAGGGGCAGCGCGAGGCGGTGTCGCTGATGTGGCTGGTCAAGCTATCGGAATTCGCCATCGAGCGCGAGCTGCGCGAACTGCCGGGGCATCACCGCCGCCGCGCGCGTACCAGCCGCGAAAGCGTGATCCTGCTCGACGGCCTGTTCTCCAAGCTCTCGCACCGCCGCCTGATCCAGGATTCGCTGGAGTCGCTGCGCAACACCCGCGGGCGCTTCCAGATGATCGGCCTGATCCACAACCCCAACTACGAGAACGACCCCGACATCTTCCCCACCTACCTGGTGGGCAGCGTGATCGGCGGCGCTCAGGGGCAGGGCGGCCATGTCATGGTGCGCGACGGCCGCATCGCCGCGCCGGAATCGCTGGGCCGCAGCGCCGGCGAGGCCAGCCTGTTCGGTATTCACGTCAGCGAGCCGGAGCCAACCTGAGCTAGCACTCAACGGAGAGGAGGAGCCATGCACGTCATCATCGATCTCTGCGTCATCCCGCTGGGGGTGGGCGTGTCGGTCTCGCCGCAGATCGCTGCCTGTCAGCGGGTGATCGAGGCCTCGGGCCTTACGCACCACATGCACGCCTACGGCACCAACATCGAGGGGCCGTGGGACGAGGTGATGGCGGTGGTCAAGCGTTGCCACGAGGTGGTGCACGAACTGGGGGCACCGCGCATCACTACCACCATCAAGCTGGGCACCCGCACCGACCGCGAGCAGTCCATGGCCGACAAGGTGTCGAGCGTCGAGAACAAGCTGCGCGACGCCTGAGCTGGAGTCTCGTATATCCGCTCAAGTCGGCAACGGCGCCAGCCAGGCGTCGCCCAGCCGCAACAGGTGGTCAGTGAGGGCGTCGAGGATCTTGCCGCCCTGGCGCCAATGGTGCCAGTAGAGCGGCACGTCGATCACGTAGCCCGGCGACAGGTCGACCAGGCGGCCGTCGGCCAGGTGCGGGCCAGGGTCGATCTCCTGTAGCCGCCCCTCACTGAGTTCGCGCTCGGCCTGGCGCTCCGGCACCATGCCGTAGCCGAGTCCTGCCAGCGCCAGGCCGACGAAACCCTCCGACGAAGGGCACAGGTGGTGGGGGAAGGGGGGCTCCACGCCGTACATGGCCAGGAAGCGATGCTGCAGCCGGTCGTCGGGGCCGAAGACGATGGCCGGAGCCTGGCGTAGCGCTTCCGGCGTCACGCCATCGGCGAAATAGCGCGCCATGAAGGCGGGGCTGGCCAGGGCGCGATAGCGCATGCTGCCCAGTCCGTGGCTGCGCGCCCCCTGTACCGGCGTGGGTGAATCGCAGATGCAGCCGGCCACGTCACCGTCGCGCATGCGCTTGAGCGCCACCTCCTGATCCTCCACCACCAGCTCGAACAGTACGGAGTGGCGTTCGCAGAAGCGCCCGATCGCCTCCGGCCACCACGTCGCCAGGCTATCGGCGTTGATCGCCAGGCGCAGGCGCTGCTCGCCGCTGCCAAGTGCCGGTACCTCGTCCAGCAGGTCGCTCTCGAGCAGGCGCACCTGCTGGGCGTGGTTGAGCAGCTTGCGCCCCAGCGGCGTGGGCGTAAGACGTGGGCTACGCACCAGCACCGGCTGGCCCAGGCGCGCCTCGAGCAGCTTGATGCGCTGGGATACCGCCGATTGTGTCAGGCCCAGGTGGCGAGCGGCGCGCTCGAAGCCGCCCTGATCGGTGACCGCCACCAGCGCTTCGAGCAGCTTGTAGTCGAGCATTAGCTTGGCTTATCCCCCAGTCGATCAATTCATTTCTCTTATTGTTGCGCCGAGCTTAGCCTTATCGGCATCGATTCGCCAAGGAGAAGTTCCCATGTGGTTGTCCTGGGTCAATGGGCTGCTGGTTTGCGCCGGTCTGATCGTCGCTATCGGTGCGCAGAACGCCTTCGTGCTGCAGCAGGGGCTGCGGCGTCAGCATGCCTGGCTGGTGGCCGCGGTCTGTGCGCTGTGTGACTGGTTGCTAGTGGGGCTGGGGGTGCTGGGTCTGGGCGCGCTGATCGCCGAGCAAGGGACGCTGATGGAGGTGGCGCGCTGGGCCGGCACAGCCTTTCTCGCCTGGCAAGCGTGGCTGGCGCTGCGCCGGGCATTCACGTGCAATGTACTGGTGGCCGAGGAGCGCGCCCAGGCGTCATGGCGCGGCGCTCTGGCCGCGACCTTGGCCGTGACCCTGTTCAATCCCCAGGTCTATCTGGAAACCGTGGTGCTTCTTGGCGCCATCGGTGCGGTACAGCCAAGCCCCTGGGGCTTCTTCATTGGCGCGGCAATGGCCTCGTTCGGCTGGTTCTTCGGCCTGGTGGCGGCGGCGGGCTGGCTGGCGCCGCGGCTGGAGAGCGAGCGGGTGTGGCGCGCCATCGACCTGGTGATTGCCGCTATTCTGGCCTGGGTGGCGTGGAGGTTGGCCAGTGGCGCCATGATGCCGTAATGGAGACGACAGTCGTAAAGCATTCTTTACGCCGTGTCAGGGTTTTGAGCCACAACACAGGCCGATCTTATGGAGTTCGAAGGGCTGTAAGATTTTTCTTACGATAAGGGAGAGGCGGAGCTCCGCCGCCCACGCTCCAGGCCGTAAAGGGGCGTTTCGAGGGGGAAGCGTGGGCACTAGGCTGGGGGCACCAGTTCGGCACCCATGACTGCACGAAATAACAACGGCAAATCCCCCTGGAGGTAAGCATGAACGCACCCGCCAAGACCGTGTCTCCGATCAGCCAAGAGAACCCCATCGGAACCAACGGCTTCGAGTTCGTCGAGTACAGCGCACCCACGGCGGAGGGCATCGAAGAGCTGCGCGCGCTATTCAACCGCATGGGCTTCACCGAAACCCGCAAGCATCGCTCCAAGCAGGTGTTCCTGTTCCAGCAGGAGAACGTCAACTTCGTGCTCAATGCCGAGCCGGACAGCCACGCCGCCGAGTTCGCCAAGGTGCACGGCCCCTGCGCCTGCGCCATGGCCTGGAAGGTGGCCGATGCCAAGCAGGCGTTCGAGTACGCGCTGGCCCACGGTGCCGAGGCAGTGGAGAACCCGGTGGGCCCCGGCGAGGTGGGCATTCCCGCAGTGCGCGGCATCGGCGGTTCGCTGCTCTACTTCGTCGACGACAAGGTCGACAGCGAAGGGCGCACCATCTACGACATCGACTTCGAAGCCATTCCCGGCCGTTCGCGCAACGACAACAGCGTGGGGCTCAAGGTGCTCGACCACCTGACCCACAATGTCGACCGTGGCCAGATGGACAAGTGGGCCGATTTCTACACCGAGATCGCCAACTTCCGCGAGAACCGCTACTTCGACATCAAGGGCAAGAAGACCGGCCTGCACTCACGTGCCATGACCGCACCGTGCGGCAAGATGCACATCCCGATCAACGAGTCGGCCGACGATACCTCTCAGATCGCCGAGTTCCTGCGCGAGTACAACGGCGAAGGCATCCAGCACCTGGCCATGGCCACCGACGACATCTACGCCACGGTACGGGGCCTGCGCGCCAATGGCGTGAAGTTCCTGTCCACGCCGGATACCTACTACGAGAAGGTCGACTCGCGTGTGCCCAACCACGAGGAGAACGTCGAGGACCTGCGCGAGCTGAGCCTGTTGATCGACGGCGGCCCGGATGAGGGCGTGCTGCTGCAGATCTTCACCGAGACCGTGATCGGCCCGATCTTCTTCGAGATCATCCAGCGCAAGGGCAACGACGGCTTCGGCGAGGGCAACTTCAAGGCCCTGTTCGAGTCGATTGAGGAGGATCAGATCCGTCGCGGGGTGCTCAAGGCGGATTGATCGACAGGCGGCTCCCATCGCACGGATGGGAGCCGCTTTTTCATACGCTTCAGGATGAAAACCCTGAGCACTTCAATTAGTACAAGAAAATGTCGTTGCAATCTCGGTGTTGCACCGGGCATATTGCTGCGTCAGTTCATAACAACGACTCCTCTGGTGACGTAATGACGACCGAGCAACAACCTCGAGTCCAGTGGCTCAGCCGCTGGGGCTTCGTGCTGGCGGCGACGGGTTCCGCCGTTGGCCTGGGCAATATCTGGAAGTTCCCCTACATGACCGGCGAGCACGGCGGCGGCGCCTTCGTGCTGGTCTATCTGGTCTGCATCCTGGCGGTGGGCGTGCCGGTCATGATGACCGAGATCGCCTTCGGCCGTCGCGGCCGAGGCAGCCCCATCGACGCGGTGCGTCGGGTGGTGACGGAGTCCGGCAGAAGCTCCGCCTGGTCGCTGCTGGGTTGGATGGCGATGCTATGCGGCTTCATGATCCTGTCGTTCTACGTGGTGGTAGCCGGCTGGTCGTTCTCCTATCTGTGGAAGATGCTGAGCGGCGGCCTCAATGGCTCGGGTGTCGACGACATGGTGGCGATCTTCGTCGCCAACAACGAGAACCCGCTCAACCTCGGCTTCTGGAGTACCCTGGTGACGCTTGCCACCATGCTGATCGTGGGCAAGGGCGTGCAGGCGGGCATCGAGAAGAGCGTCAGCTGGATGATGCCGGGCATGGTGATCATGCTGCTCATTCTGATCGGTTACGGCGTGTTCTCCGGCGGCTTCGGCGAGGCGTGGCGCTTCCTGTTCTCCTTCAACACCGGCAGCCTCTCCAGCGAGGGCATGCTGGCCGCACTGGGCCATGCCTTCTTCACCCTGTCGCTGGCTTCCGGCGCCATTCTCACCTACGGCAGCTACCTGCCGGCGGGCGCTTCCATCGCCCGTACCACCCTCGGCGTGGCGGCGGCCGATACGCTGGTGGCGTTGATGGCCGGCCTGGCGATCTTCCCGGTGATCTTCGCCAACGGCATGAGCCCCGAGGGTGGGCCGGGGCTGTTGTTCATGAGCCTGCCGCTGGCGTTCCAGGCGATGCCGCTGGGCACGCTGTTCGGCGTACTGTTCTTCATCATGCTGTCGATGGCGGCGTTGACGTCGTCGATCTCCATGGTCGAGGCCACCGTCTCGTGGCTGGTCGACAACAAGGGCATCACCCGCCGTACGGCGGCGTGGGGAACGGGCATCGTGCTGTGGCTGGTGAGCACCCTGGCGATGCTGTCGTTCAACCTGGGCGCCGACTGGACCCTGGCGGGCAAGCACTTCTTCGACTGGCTCGATTACCTCACCTCGCGCTGGATGATGCCGCTGGGTGGGCTGGGCATGGTGCTGCTGGCCGGCTTCGTGCTGAAGAGCGAGAGCTTCCGCGAGGAGCTGGGGCTGGCACCGTACTGGCACGCGCTGTGGCTGTTCATGGTGCGCTACGTGAGCCCGCTTGGCATCCTGGTGATCTTCGTCGATGCGCTGGGCATCGCACGGCTCGAATTCGGCCTGCATTGGCCGTGGTTGCTCGGCGTGTTGATTCTGGTCACCCTGATCGGCGAACTGGCCAGCCCGAGGCTGCGGCGCACGCTGGCGGGCTGAACGCTTGCCTGCGGCAGGGCTTGACGCTAATGTCGGGCCGGTCCGATGGGGACGTCCACGTCGAGGTGACAGGATGAGCGTTCGTTCCATTTTCGGTGCCGGTCCGGCTGCCCCCCGCCTGATGCGGGGCGTGCTGGTCCTGCTATTGCTAACCCTGACTGCCGGCTGTGCCGGACGCGACGGCCGCCAGGTCGAGCGCGCCTCGGTGCCATCCGGCTGGCATGGCGAGCAGGGGCAGGCCTCGTTCTATGCCGACCGCTACCATGGCCGGCGCACCGCCAGTGGCGAAGCCCACGATCGCAACGCGCTGACGGCGGCGCACCGAAGCTTGCCATTCGGCACCCGGGTCCGAGTGACGCGGCTGGACAACGGCCGCGAGACGGTGGTGCGCATCAACGACCGTGGACCCTTCGTGCGCGGCCGTGTCATCGATCTCTCGCGACGCGCGGCCGAAGAACTCGACATGCTCGGGCAGGGCGTGGCGGAGGTGCGTCTGTCGCCTGAGTGAAGTGCCCTTCTCCCAACGCCGTGTCTCCGGTTTCGATGTGGAAACCGGTGGCGGGGCTCGCCATGGCGCTCAGCGCTGCGGCGGCACCTCGCGCTGGAACTCGCGTCGCCAGCGCGCCAGCAGGGCTTCGCGCTTGAGCCGGTCGAGCGTCGCCAACAGGCCGGGGCCGATCGCGATCGGGCGCAAGGCGTCGCCGACTTCGTCGCGCAGGGCATCCGCGGTGCCGGTACCGGAGAGGCCGGGATGCATGGCACCCAGGTGGGTCTGCTCGGCGATCACGCGCTGGCCCTCTTCGCTGAGCAGGAATTCCATGAACAGCGCACCCGCTTCGGAGTGTGGCGCCTGGCGCGGAATGAAAGCCAGGCGCTGGGTGACCAGGGCGTAGTCCTCGGGTACCACCATGACCAGGTCCGGCTTGTCGGCCACCGCGTCGCGAACGTAGCTGCCGAGCAGGTTATAGCCCAGCAGGTAGCGTCCCTGCTCGAGCCCGTCGAGCATCTCCCCGGTGGTGTCGACGAGCACCGTGCGTGCGCGCCCCAAGGCCGAGACCAGATCCCAATAGCGCGGCGAGAGTCGCGACTCCTCGATGGCATAGGTGTATCCCGCGCCGCTGCGTACCGGGTCGTAGGTGACGATGCGGCCCGCCAACGCCTCGGTGTGGTTGTCCAGCAGCGCTAACAGGTCGCCGTGGCTGCGAACCTCGCCGAAACGTTCGAGCAATCTGCGATGCACCACCATCACGATGGGTTCGAAGGTGAAGGCGAACAGTTCGCCGCGCCACTGGGCCCACGCCGGCCAGCGGCGCGCCGCGTCGCTGTCGATGGGTTGGGCGTGGCCGTCGTTGGCCAGGTAGTACTGCCAGGGCATGGCGGAAGAGAGCACCACGTCGGCGGTGTCCGGTGCGTCGAGAAAGCGCTGGTGCAGCTCGAGGGTCGTCAGGTTGCGGTAGGTCAGCTCGATGCGCGGGTGGCGGCGATGGAATGCTTCGAGCAGCGGGCGAGCCTGTGGCAGGTCCAGGGCGGCGTGGATGACCAGCGACTGGGGCGCCCCGGCCTCGGGATCGGCAGGGTAGTGCAGGGTCTCCTCGGCCGCGGCGGCCAGGCTCCACAGGCTGAGCAGCAGCCAGGACAGGGGTCGGATCATGGGCCCTCCTCGCTGAAGCGCAGGCGCACGACGAGACCGCTGGCGTGCGCTGCTTGGGCCAGCTCGAGTCGTGCGCCGTGGGCACGGGCAATGCTGTCGACGATGGCCAGGCCGAGCCCGGAGCCTTCGCCTCCCTCTTCGCCGCGATGGAAGGGGCGCAGCACCAGCAGGCGACGGGACTCGGGAATCCCGGGACCGTCGTCCTCGACTTCCAGGCAGGGCGGCTGTGCATGGGTACGCAGGGTGATTCGACGGCCACCGTAGCGGCAGGCGTTGTCGATCAGGTTGTTCATCGCTTCCTGCAGCTGCCAGTCGATCCCGTTGACCCGCACCGGTCGGGCGGCGCACTCCACGCCGAGGTCGATCCCTTGACGATGGCAGCCGGCCCAGTGATCGCGTACCGCCTGGCGGGCGATGTCGTTGAGATCGAGCGGCGTCAGCTCGGGGCGGTACTCGGGGTTGTCGAGCCGGGTCAGTGAGAGCAGCTGCATGGCCAGTCGTGCGGTGCGGGCGCTGGTGGCCTGCATGGCGCCAAGCGCATCGCGCCAGCGGTTGGGGTCGTCCTGCCGCAGGGCCAGCTCGGCCCGTGCGGAGAGCCCTGCCAGCGGTGTCCGCAACTGGTGCGAGGCATCGCCGATGAAGCGCTCCTGGTTGGCGCGCACCCGGCGCATACGCGCCAGCAGTTCGTTGAGGGTCTCGCGCAGTTCGGCCAGTTCGCGCGGCAGCGGCAGGTCGAGGGGTTCCAGGGTGCGCGGATCGCGGGCACGAATGGCGCGCCGCAGCCGGGTGAGCGGCGCCAGGGCGGAGCGTATCGCCACCACCAGAACCGCAATGGCGACCAGCGCCATGGCCAGGATATAGGCGAGGTTGGCGCGCAGCAGTTCGAGGGTCAACGCATCGCGGCCCTCGCGGCTGTGGGCGACACGAATCTCGAAGCGCTCCCTGAGCCGCCAGTCCTCCAGCCGGGAGCGGCGCACGCCCTGGCGCAGCGCCATGTCGTGCCAGGTAACGTCGCGGAACAGCAGCGTATCGCCGGCTTCGGCGTCGCCTCGCTCGTCGCCGGGAAGCTCGGCGTTGCCGGTAATGAAGCGCCCATCCCGATCCACCAGGCTGTAGAAGACGCGCTCCTCGGCGTCGGTGGCGAGCATGTCCAAAGCCGCCGGGGGAAGATCGAGCCACAGCCGGTCGTCCTGCCACTGCACCTGCTCCGCGATCGCCAGGCTGGCCGCCTCGAGCAGCCGATCGAAGGCGCGGTCGGCGGTGTGGCGCGCATCCACCCAGGCCTGGAACACCATCAGGCCGCCCAGGGCCAGCAGCGGGATCAGCAGCCAGGCCAGCAGTCGGCGGTAGAGGCTGTCGCCGCGCTTCACGTGGCCTCCAGCAGGTAGCCGAGCCCGCGCACCGTGCGCAGGGCGACGTCGCTGCCGCCCAGCCGCTTGCGCAGCCGATGCACGTAGACCTCGATGGCATTGTCGCCCATGGGTTCGCCCTGGAAGGCTTCGTCGGCGAGGCGGGCCTTGTCGACGGGCTGGCCCGCATAGCGCATCAGGCAGGCGAGCAGGCGTTGCTCCCGGGGCGGTAGGGCCAAGGCCTCGCCGGCGAGGGTGAAGCGCTGCGCCAAGCCGTCGAAGTGCAGTACCCCGACGCGCAGCTCCTGCCCCCTCGTGCGCCGCCTGAGCAGCGCACGCACACGGGCTTCGAGCTCTTCGAGCGAGAAGGGCTTGGCCAGGTAGTCGTCGGCGCCCAGGTCGAGCCCGCGCACACGATCCTCTACCGCGCCGCGCGCGGTGAGGATCAGCACCGGCGTGTCGCGATCGTGACGCCGCAGCGTCTCGAGCACCTCGAGACCGCTGGCTCCGGGGAGGTTGAGGTCAAGAAGGATCAGGGTGTGGTCGTGCTGTGGGTCTTCCAGGTGACGGCGTGCGACGCCGCCGTCGGCCAGGTGCATCACGTCGTAGCCCTCGAGCGCCAGGGCGTCCTGGAGGGTCTCGGCCAGCAGGCGATCGTCCTCGACGAGCAGCAGATTCATGTCATGGCTTCCGTTTCAGCCACGGCCGTCAGCTCCGCCAGCGCCGCCTTCAGGGCCGCCTCGCTGCGTGCATCGAGGCGGCTCGACGGACCCGAGAGGGCCAGCCAGCGCGTGGGTTCGCCGGGGGCGCTGGGTAGGGCTTGCAGCAGCATCTTGCCACCCGGCAGCTCGGGGCGGGGATCGTTCCCTGCGGCCAGGGGCCACTGGCTGCCCGGACGCAGCTCATGGCGCAGCGCCGCCTCGGGCAGGGCGACCAGCCGGCACTCGACCTGGGGACCGTGGTTCTCGAGTAGGGCGGCGGTCTCGCCGGTCTCGGCAGCCAGCCGGTCCAGCAGCGGCTGTACGCGAGTGGTCAGCTGTCGGCTGGGGGGGTGGCGCCGGGCCAGGCGAAGCGGCGTGCTACCCAGACTCCAGCGTCCATCATGGCTGCGCTGCACGTAATCGAAACGAGCCAGCGAACCCAGCAGTCGCAGCAGGGTGCTCTTGTAGTAGCCCGTCGCCTGGGCGAGTTCGGCCAGGGTGAAGGCTTCCTGATCGACATCGAACGCTTCCAGTACGGTCAGTGCGCGCTCGACGGCCTCGACGCGATCCTGGGCCATGCAGTGATCTCCTGAGTCTGGAGGCATTGAACTTTGGTCGCAATTGCAACCCGATGCGTTGACGCTGCCTGTCGACGCGCCTAGTTTCTATCCTGAAGAACGTTGTTCTGCCTTACAGAATTGTAAGGTAGCCGATGAAAGACCGCAAGCCAACATTTCACAACACGTCAAGACCGGAGGGACCACAACAATGTCCACGAAAACGCCACTCAAACTCATCGCCATTGCCGCTTTCACCCTGAGCGCCGGCAGCGCCATGGCCTTCGAGCCACAGGGCAAGGTGGAGTGTCTCGCCCCGGCCGACCCCGGCGGCGGCTGGGACTTCACCTGCCGCAGCGTGGGCAACGTGATGGAGGAGCTGGGCATCGTGCCGCGCAGCGTGCAGACCGTGAACATGGCGGGTGCCGGCGGCGGTGTGGCCTTCGCCCATACCGTGTCCAAGCGCGCCGGCGACGAGCAGCTGCTGGTGGCTGCCTCCACGGCCACGACCACCCGCCTGGCCCAAGGCCAGTTCCCGGGCATGACCGCCGACATGGTCAACTGGATCGGGGCGCTCGGCGCCGATTACGGCGTGATCGCCGTGGCCGCCGACTCCGAGTACGACGACCTCCCTGCGCTGATGGAGGCGCTCAAGGAAGACCCGCGCAGCGTCAAGTTTGCCGGCGGCAGCGCCAAGGGTGGCTGGGATCACCTCAAGGTGCTGATCGCCGCAGACGCCGCCGGCGTCGATGAGCTGCCGCGTATTCCCTATCTCTCCTACAACAACGGCGGCGAGGCGATGACCCAGGTCGTGGGCGGCCATGTGGATGCCTTCACCGGCGACATCAGCGAGGCGCAGGGTTTCATGGAGTCCGGTGACCTGCGCGTGCTGGCAGTGCTCTCCGACGAGCGCCTGCCGGGCGACTTCGCCGACATTCCCACCGCCAAGGAGCAGGGTATCGATGCGGTCGGCCCCAACTGGCGCGGCTTCTACATGCCGGCTGACATCTCCGACGAGGCCAAGCAGTACTGGATCGACGCCATGGACACCATCTACGAGAGCCAGGAATGGCAGGACATCATGACCAACAATGGACTGATGCCGTTCCACATGAGCGCCGGTGAGTTCGAGACCTTCGTCACCGAGCAGATCGACGATATCGAGACCCTCTCCAAGGACATCGGGCTGATCCAGTGATGACCTTCAACGACCGCATCTTCGGTGTGCTGCTGATCGTCCTGGCCGTCGCGTACGGCTGGGGCGCCAGCCAGTTCCCCGAACCGTTCGGTGGTGCCGAGGGGATTGCCCCCGGCACTTTTCCCACCTTGCTGGCCGTCGTGCTGGGGCTTTCCAGCCTCTACCTGATCGTGCGGCCCGACCCGGACAATGCCTGGCCATGGAGCCGCACCGGCGTTGAGCTGATCGTCGCCGTGGTCGTGCTGGTGCTCTACGCCATGCTCCTCGAACCGCTCGGCTTCATCCTCAGCACCACGCTGGCCATCGGCACGCTGTGCTGGCGCATGGGGGCGAAGGTGCTCAATGCCTACCTGGTCGGGGCGGCATCGGGCGTGGTGGTGTTCCTGCTGTTCAATTTCGCCCTCGACCTCGCGTTGCCGCTGGGCCTGCTCTCGTTCCTGGAGGTGAGCTGATGGAAACCCTCGGCTTTCTGATCGATGGCTTCGGGGTTGCCCTTGCCCCGCACAACCTGATGTTTGCCCTGATGGGGGCCTTCCTCGGCACGCTGATCGGCGCGCTGCCGGGCCTCGGGCCGGCCAACGGCGTGGCCATCCTGATCCCGCTGGCTTTCTCCCTGGGGCTGCGTCCGGAAACCGCGCTGATCATGCTTACCGCGGTCTACGCCGGGGCCATGTACGGCGGGCGCATCTCGTCGATCCTGCTCAACATTCCCGGCGACGAACCGGCCATGATGACCTGCCTCGACGGCTACCCCATGGCGCAGCAGGGCAAGGCCGCCGAGGCGCTGGCGATTTCCGCCATCGCTTCCTTCATCGGCAGCCTGATCGCCACCGTCGGCCTGATCCTGCTGGCGCCGGTGCTGGCGCGGTTCGCGCTCACCTTCGGTCCGGCCGAGTACTTCGCGCTGTTCCTGCTGGCCTTCGCCACCCTGGGCGGCATCACCGGCAAGAACCCGGTGAAGACCGTGGTGGCGGCCTGCCTGGGCTTGATGGTAGCCACCGTGGGGATCGACTCCACCGGCGTGCAGCGTTACACCTTCGGGACCCTGGAGCTCTACGAGGGTATCGACTTCATCATCGCCATCGTCGGCCTGTTCGCTATCTCGGAGCTGCTGTTCTTCATCGAGGAGCGCGCCGGCGGCGGCAAGGCGAAGATGGCCGTCAACAAGCTCAAGCTGAGCTGGGCCGACATACGCAACATCCTGCCGTCGAGCGTGCGCGGCGGTATCCTCGGCTTCATCGCCGGCGTGCTGCCCGGTGCCGGGGCGTCGCTCGGCAGCTTCATCGGCTATACGCTGGAGAAAAAGGCGGTCGGCAAGAAAGGCTTCTTCGGCCAGGGCGACCCGCGTGGCGTGGCCGGCCCCGAAGCGGGCAACAACGGTGCCTCGAGCGGTGCGCTGGTACCGATGCTGACGCTGGGCGTGCCGGGCAGCGGCACCACCGCGGTGCTGCTGGCGCTGCTGATCTCGCTCAACATCACCCCTGGCCCGCTGATGTTCACCCAGAACGCGGACATCGTGTGGGGCGTGATCGCCGCGCTGCTGATTGGCAACTTCCTGCTGCTGATCCTCAACATCCCGCTGGTGGGCATCTTCGTCAAGCTTCTGTCGGTGCCGCCGATGTACCTGCTGCCGTGTGTGACGATGATCGCCTTCGTCGGGATCTACTCGATCAGCAACACCACCTTCGACCTCTACTTCATGGTGGCCTTCGGCGTCGCCGGCTACGTGCTGCGCAAGCTGGAGATTCCGCTGGTGCCGATCATCCTCGGTTTGCTGCTGGGGCCGGAGATGGAGAAGAACCTGCGCCACGCCATGGATATCTCCGACGGCGACTGGACCATTCTCTGGAACAGCGGCCTGGCCATCGGCCTGTGGGTGTTTGCTGCCGTGGGGTTAATTCTGCCCTACATCGTCGGCCCCATCCTGCGCCGCCGGATGAAGGTGGCAACCGCTGCCACCGCAGGGAATCCGGAAGGCGACTGAGCCCGGCAATGCCTACCACCCCGCAGGGGCGCCGAGCGATCGGCGCCCCTGTCTTCGTTATGACGCACCGGTCTGGTGCGCTGTGGCAGTGCAGGCGATCCTTGCCGGCGCAACCGGCGCCTGCCGAATGCACGGCGGCGGTGCGCCGGCAGGATCGTCAAGGGGCGTAAAGGCGCCGTAATCTTCTGTATGAAAAGAGTTCTTCGAATTTCTTCGCCTGATGGCGCAAGCGTTGCATAGGCAGGAAGCCTAGTGCTGTGCGGCCGGTGTCGGCCGTGCATGACCTTTACAACAAGTCCCTCCCGCAGGAGGGCGCAAGGAGGTTCGCGTGAACGCTTCCCGTCGCAACATGCTTTTCCCCGTTCGCCTCATGTCTTCCCCGTCCCGCGCTGTGGCCGCAGCCCTGTTTGCGGCGGCGTCCCTCGGTGGTACTGGCCAGGCGCTGGCCCAGGAAGAGCCCATCAAGGTGGGGATCCTGCACTCGCTGTCCGGCACCATGGCGATCAGCGAATCGACCCTGAAGGACACCGTCGAGATGCTGATCGCGCAGCAGAACGAGCAGGGCGGCCTGTTGGGCCGTCAGCTCGAGGCGGTGGTGGTCGACCCGGCCTCCAACTGGCCGCTGTTCGCCGAGCGTGCCCGCGAGCTGCTCGAGCAGCACGAGGTGGATGTGGTGTTCGGCAACTGGACCTCGGTGTCGCGCAAGGCGGTGCTGCCGGTGTTCGAGGAGCTCAACGGCCTGCTGTTCTATCCGGTGCAGTACGAGGGCGAGGAGTCCTCCGAGAACGTCTTCTATACCGGAGCCGCGCCCAACCAGCAGGCCATCCCGGCGGTGGAGTACCTGATCAACGAGGTGGGCGTGGAGCGCTTCGTGCTGCTCGGCACCGATTACGTCTACCCGCGCACCACCAACCGCATCCTCGAAGCCTTCCTCAAGGAGGAGCACGGCCTCGCCGACGAGGACATCATGATCGACTACACACCGTTCGGTCACTCCGACTGGCAGAACATCGTCGCCGAGGTGCGCCGCTTCGGCAGCGAGGGCAAGAAGACCGCGGTGGTCTCGACCATCAACGGCGACGCCAACGTCCCGTTCTATCGCGAGCTGGCCAACCAGGGCATCGACGCCGCCGACATTCCGGTCATCGCCTTCTCGGTGGGTGAGCAGGAGCTCTCCGGCATCGATACCGGCCCGCTGGTGGGTCACCTGGCGGCGTGGAACTATTTCATGAGCGTCGACAGCGACGCCAACTACGACTTCATCGACGCCTGGATCGATTACACCGGCGACGAGGAGGCGGTGACCAACGACCCCATGGAAGCGCATTACATCGGCTTCAACATGTGGGCCGAGGCGGTGCGCAAGGCCGGCACCACCGACGTCGACGCGGTCAAGGACGCCATCATCGGCGTGACCGTGCCCAACCTGACCGGCGGCTATGCGGCGATGATGCCCAACCACCACATCACCAAGCCGGTGCTGATCGGCGAGGTCCAGGACAATGGCCAGTTCGACATCGTGTGGCAGACGCCGGCGACTGTGGCCGGCGATGCCTGGTCCGATTACCTGCCCGGCTCGCGGGACCTGATCGCCGATTGGCGCCTGCCCATGGAGTGCGGCAACTTCAACGTGGTCAACGGCAGCTGCGGCGGCAGCAACGCGGCCGAAGAAGCGGAAGTGGCGCTCGCCGAGTAACTACAGCATGGCCCCCGCTGCCAGGCAGCGGGGGAGCACGCCTTCTTCACCGATTCCGAGGAACGCTCCGATGAGATATCCCCCCGTGGCCTGGCCAGTGGCGGCCGGGGCGAAGGCCGGCAGCGCCGCCGAAGACAGCGAGCCCATGCACACGGCGACAAGGGGTTCGTGGCTGATGGTTCTCGTCATGGCCCTGGTCATCGTGCTTGGCCTTACCCTGGCCGCTCCCGCATCCGCGCAGGACGCCGAGAGGTTCGACGATTCAACGGCACAGGCGCTGCTTGCGGCGCTGGACGTGTCGTCGTTTACCGCCAAGGGTGAGGCCATCGAGGGCATCGTGCGCAGCGACGACCCCCGCGCCCGGGGCTGGCTCCAGGCCTTGCTCGATGGCCGCCTGCAGCGCACCGACGACGGCCGCTTCGTGGTGGTGCTCGACAACTCGGGCCGCCAGTGGCCGGTCGAGGACGCCCTGAGCGGCGAGGCCCTGGGCGAGATGTCGCGCCGCGACCTGGACCGCATCGGCATCAATAACGCGCTGCGCAACCAACTGCGCAGCGCCATCGCCGTGGTCGATCTCTATGCCGCCGATGTCGGGTTGCGCCGCGCTTCTGCAGAGCGGTTGCTGGGCGAGGTCGACAGCGACCTGGCCGGACCCCTGGCCGAGGTGATCGAGACGGAGCCGGATGCACAGGTGCGTGAACGCCTGCTCCAGGCTCTGGCCATCCATCGCCTGGAGCAGGGCGAGGTCGAAGCGGTCGAGGAGCTGCGCGGCAGTCTGCATCCGCGGGTCCGGGTGGCGCTCAATCGTGTACTCAACAGTGACGATCCTGCGTTGGTCGACGCCGCTCGTGAGGCGCTCAACGGCATCGAGCAGAAGCTCAAGGTCAACCGTGCGGTCGAGACGCTCTACTTCGGCCTGTCGCTGGGCTCGGTGCTGGTGCTCGCCGCCATCGGCCTGGCCATCACCTTTGGCGTGATGGGCGTGATCAACATGGCTCACGGCGAGTTGATCATGCTCGGTGCCTACACCACCTGGGCCATGCAGCAATTGCTGCCGGGCCAGCCGGGGCTGGCCTTGATCCTGGCGATTCCCGCCGGCTTCCTGGTCGCGGCGTTGGCCGGCATCGCCATCGAGCGCGGCGTCATCCAGTTCCTCAAGGGGCGCCCGCTGGAGACGCTGCTGGCTACCTTCGGTGTCAGCCTGATTCTCCAGCAGTTGGTACGCACTGCGATCTCGCCGCTCAACCGTACCGTGGTCACGCCGGAGTGGATGAGTGGCTCCATCGCCGTCAACGATACGCTCTCTCTCACCCTTAATCGGATGTTCGTACTCGGCTTCGCCCTGGTGGTGTTCGCCGCGCTGATGCTGATCATGCGCCGCACCCGGCTAGGGCTCGAGGTGCGGGCGGTGACCCAGAACCGTGCCATGGCGCGCTCCATGGGCATTCGCGCCACCCGGGTCGACATCCTGACCTTCGCCCTGGGCTCCGGGGTGGCGGGGCTGGCCGGCGTGGCCCTCAGCCAGCTTACCAACGTGGGCCCCAACCTGGGCCAGAACTACATCATCGACTCCTTCATGGTGGTGGTCTTCGGCGGGGTGGGGAACCTGTGGGGCACTCTGGTGGCGGGCCTCTCGCTCGGCGTCATCAACCAGGTGCTGGAACCCTGGGCCGGGGCCGTGATGGCCAAGATCATCGTGCTGGTGTTCATCATCCTGTTCATTCAAAAGCGCCCCCGCGGACTCTTCCCGCAGAAGGGCCGGGCGGCGGAGGGCTGATCCATGGATTCATCTCGACTCTGGCTGCTGCGGCCGTTCGGCGAGCGCTCGACGCTGATCTTTCTCGGCGTGTTGCTGGCGGCGATGGCCCTGGTGACGCTGCTGCACGTGGCCGTGCCGGCGGGGCATCCACTCCATGTCAGCGCTTATACCGTTAACTTGTTCGGCAAGTACCTGAGCTACGCCCTGCTGGCGGTAGCGGTGGATCTGGTGTGGGGCTATCTCGGTATCCTCAGCCTGGGTCATGGCGCCTTCTTCGCCCTGGGCGGCTATGCCATGGGCATGTACCTGATGCGCCAGATCGGTGACCGTGGCGTCTACGGCCACCCGGTGCTGCCCGACTTCATGGTGTTCCTCAACTGGGACAGCCTGCCGTGGTACTGGCATGGCTTCGACATGGCCGGGTTCGCCTTCCTGATGGTGCTGCTGGTACCGGGAGCGTTGGCGCTGGTGTTCGGCTTCCTGGCGTTTCGCTCACGGGTCACCGGGGTCTATCTGTCGATCATCACCCAGGCGCTCACCTTCGCCCTGATGCTGGCCTTCTTCCGCAACGAGATGGGCTTCGGCGGCAACAACGGGCTGACCGATTTCCGCGAGATCCACGGCTTCAACTTGCGCAGCCGCGACACCCGGCTGGGATTGTTCCTGGCCACCGGCGTGGCCCTGGCGTTGGGCTACGTGCTGTGCCGGGCCATCGTCACCAGCAAGCTGGGCCGGGTGTGTGTGGCGACCCGCGACGCCGAGGCGCGCACGCGATTCCTCGGCTACCGGGTCGAGCGCTTCCAGCTGTTCGTGTTCGTGGTTTCGGCCATGCTGGCGGGCCTGGCCGGGGCGCTCTACGTGCCCCAGGTCGGCATCATCAATCCCAGCGAATTTTCGCCGCTGTTCTCCATCGAGATCGTGCTGTGGGTGGCGCTGGGCGGCCGGGCGACGCTCTATGGAGCGGTGATCGGGGCGATACTCGTCAACTATGCCAAGACGGTGTTCACCGGCGTGATGCCCGACGCCTGGCTGTTCGCCCTGGGCGGGCTCTTCGTGCTGGTGACGGTCTTCCTGCCCAAGGGGGTCGCCGGCCTGTTGGCACTGAGATACCGGCGTCGTGCCGAGGGCTCGGGTGCGTTCTCCGGCAAGGAGGCATCGGCATGAGCATTTTGCGTTCATTGGCCAATCGTGACCGGGTCTTCGATTTCCTGGTGCCGGCCGAGTCGCCGGTCGACGTGCGCCACGGGCCGATTCTCTACCTCGAAGACGTCACGGTCAGCTTCGACGGCTTCAAGGCGATCAACGACCTGAACCTGACCATCGACGACGGCGAGCTGCGCTGCATCATCGGACCCAACGGCGCCGGCAAGACCACCATGATGGATATCATCACCGGCAAGACCCGACCCGACAGCGGCAAGGTATGGTTCGGCAGTCGCCACGACCTGCTGACCATGAACGAGCCGCAGATCGCCAGCCTCGGCATCGGCCGCAAGTTCCAGAAGCCCACGGTGTTCGAGGCGCTCACGGTATTCGATAACCTGGAGCTGGCCATGGCCGCCGACAAGCGCATCCTGCCCACGCTGACGGCTCGCATGAGCGGCGAGATTCGCGACCGCATCGACGAGGTGCTGCTGACCATCGGCCTGGCCGAGCTGCGTGAGCGCCCGGCGGGCATTCTGTCCCACGGCCAGAAGCAGTGGCTGGAGATCGGCATGCTGCTGATGCAGCGGCCGCGGCTTCTGCTGGTGGACGAGCCGGTGGCGGGGATGACCGAGCAGGAGATGGAGCGTACCGCCGAGCTGCTGACCGGGTTAGCGGGAAAACAATCTGTTGTCGTCGTCGAGCACGATATGGGTTTCGTGCGTTCCATCGCACGCAAGGTGACGGTGCTGCATCAGGGTAGCGTGCTGGCCGAGGGCAGTATGGACCAGGTGTCGAGCGACCCGCAGGTGGTCGAGGTCTACCTGGGCGCCGAAGCCGAGGAGGAGGCGGTCTGATGCTCGAAATCGACAAACTCAATCAGTTCTATGGCGAGAGCCACACCCTGTGGGATCTCGACCTGGCCGTGCCGGCGGGCCAGTGTACCTGCGTAATGGGGCGCAACGGGGTGGGCAAGACCACCTTGATGAAGGCGATCATGGGGGAGGTGGCGGTGGCCTCCGGCAGCATCCGCTATGCCGACGATGTCGAGCTTACCCGGCGGCGGGTGGAGGATCGTTCGCGGCTGGGGATCGGCTACGTGCCCCAGGGGCGGCAGATCTTCCCGCTGCTCACCGTGGAAGAGAACCTGCGTACCGGCCTGGCGGCTCGCGGCGACGGTCGGCGCACCATCCCGGAGCGCATCTTCGAACTCTTCCCGGTGCTCGAGGAGATGAAGCACCGTCAGGGTGGCGATCTCTCCGGCGGCCAGCAGCAGCAGCTGGCCATCGGTCGGGCGCTGGTGATCGAGCCACGCCTGCTGATTCTTGACGAGCCGGGGGAGGGGATCCAGCCCAATATCGTCACCCTGATTGGCGAGGTGATTCGCAAGCTGATCGCCGAGGACGGTCTGACCGTGCTGCTGGTGGAGCAGAAACTGCCCTTCGCCCGCAAGTATGCCGATCGCTTCGCGATCATGGATCGCGGCCGGCCGGTGGCCAGGGGCGAGATCGGTGAGCTCACCGATGCCCTGATCAAGGAGCACCTGACGGTCTAGCCGTTTTGCCAAGGTGGGATTTTTCCATGCACCGTTCTGCGCCATGGCCAAGGAGTCGTCAGGCGCTCATGCGCGGAAACTGTGCGCCGCGCTGGCTTTCGCGCGCCAATCTGGTGCGAAGATGGTCCGTGCAGGTGTGGCTGTATACAAAATAAGCCAATGAATCGTATCCGTTTTTCCTGCATTTCACCGTTCTGGTACAGCGGTTGCCATGAATAGGGCAAAGCCTCGACGAAGAGGCCGAACCCTGTTGCTGAAGGCCGATGCCAATGACGGCTCGTTTCGACGCCAAGACACTGCTGCCGCCCTGTGCTTCCGGTCACCGCTTCGATGCCGGCCGTCGCTGGGTGGCGTCGCTGGAACTCGGCTTCGACCGGCGCCAGGGGGCCACCCGCCTGGTGCGGGCTCGTCATCAGGGCCCGCTGCGGGTGCAGCGGCCTTTCTATCCCGAGGGCCGCGGGGGCTCGTGTCATGTCTACCTGCTGCATCCGCCCGGAGGGCTGGTCAGCGGCGATCTGTTGCACGTCTCGGTTCAGGTCGAATCGGGCGCCCGTGCGTTGGTGACGACGCCTGCGGCCAACAAGCTCTATCGTGCCGACAGCCATGGCGTGGCCTGGTCCCAGCGTACCGAGCTGCAGGTGGCGCCGGGCGGCGTGCTCGAGTGGCTGCCCCAGGAGACCATTGCCTTCGATGGCTCGTGCGGTGAGCAGCACACGGCCATCGAGCTTGCCGGCGATGCGCGTTGCCTGGGCTGGGAAGTGTTGGCGCTGGGCCGACCGGCGAGCCGGCTGCCCTACGTGTCGGGCCGCATCGAGCAGCGCTTTCGGTTGTGTCGCGATGGCAAGCCGCTGTGGTTGGAGCGTCAGCCGCTCGACCCGGAGCACCCGCGCTTCAAGGGGCGCTGGGGGCAGGGGGGCGCCAGCGTGCAGGCCACGCTATGGGCCGTGGGCCTCGACGACGAAGCCAACGCCATCGAAGCGCTGCGAGATGCGATCCCGCCAAGCCCGCGCTGGGCGGTCACCGTGCGCCATGGCGTGCTGTTGCTGCGCTACCTGGGTCATGAGCGTAACGAGGCCTGGGACCTTTGCCAGCAGGCCTGGGCCTGTCTCAGGCCGCTGTTGATCGATTCTCCTCCCCATCCCCCCCGTATCTGGTTCACCTGACGATTGCAGGAGACTCGCATGGAACTGACCCCGAGAGACAAGGACAAGCTGCTGCTGTTCTCGGCCGCCCAACTGGCCGAGCGACGCCGGGCCCGCGGCCTCAAGCTCAACTACCCGGAGGCGGTGGCGCTGATCAGCTTCGAGATCATGGAAGGCGCGAGAGACGGCCGCAGCGTGGCCGAGCTGATGAGCTACGGCCGCGAGATCCTCGGCCGCGACGATGTGATGGAGGGGGTAGCCGAGATGGTGCACGAGGTGCAGGTGGAGGCGACCTTCCCCGATGGCACGAAGCTGGTCACGGTCCACACACCCATCGTCTAGCGGAGGTCGAAATGGCTGCGCTCGGCCATACCGCGTTGAACATCGGCTCGCCATGCTCATTGAACACCCAGTCAACTCCGCTGGCTCGCCTCTGTTCGCCTTGTCTGGCCGTCGCTCGCTCATTTCCGCAACGTTGTTAAGGAGGCGTCATGATTCCTGGGGAGTACCAATTACAGGACGGCGAGATCGAGCTCTGCGCCGGGCGCGAGCGGATCACGGTGGAGGTGGCCAATACCGGCGACCGGCCGATCCAGGTCGGCTCCCATTATCACTTCGCCGAGACCAACCCGGCGCTGGTCTTCGACCGCACCAAGGCGCGTGGTTTTCGCCTGGACGTGGCGGCGGGCACGGCGATTCGCTTCGAGCCGGGTCAGACGCGAGAAGTCACGCTGATTCCCTTTGCCGGCACGCGCCATATCTACGGCTTTCGCGGCGAGGTGATGGGTAAGCTGGATGGAGACGCTTCATGAAGATTTCACGCCAAGCCTATGCCGATATGTATGGCCCCACGGTGGGCGACCGGGTACGCCTGGGCGACACCGAGCTGTGGATCGAAGTCGAGCGCGACGCGACCCATTACGGGGATGAGGTGAAGTTCGGCGGCGGCAAGGTGATCCGCGACGGCATGGGCCAGAGCCAGCGCCTCGACGATACGGTGATGGATACCGTGATCACGAACGCGCTGATCCTCGACTGGTGGGGCATCGTCAAGGCGGACGTGGGCATCCAGGCCGGCCGTATCGCAGCCATCGGCAAGGCGGGCAATCCCGACACCCAGCCCGACGTCGACATCGTCATCGGCCCCGGCACCGAGATCATTGCCGGTGAGGGGAAGATCCTCACCGCCGGCGGTATCGACGCGCACATCCACTTCATCTGCCCCCAGCAGGTGGAAGAAGCCCTGATGAGCGGCATCACCACCATGCTCGGCGGCGGCACCGGGCCGGCCACCGGCAGCAACGCCACTACCTGCACGCCGGGCGCCTGGCACATCGGCAGGATGCTGCAGGCGGTGGACGCGCTGCCGATGAACATCGGCCTGCTCGGCAAGGGCAACGCCAGCCTGCCCGAGGCCCTGGAGGCGCAGATCGAGGCCGGCGCCATCGGTCTCAAGCTACACGAGGACTGGGGCACTACCCCGGCCTCCATCGACACCTGCCTGAGCGTGGCCGAAAAGTACGACGTACAGATCGCCATCCATACCGACACGCTCAACGAGTCGGGCTTCGTCGAGGATACGCTGGCCGCCTTCAAGGAGCGGGGCATCCACACCTACCACACCGAGGGCGCCGGTGGCGGTCATGCGCCGGACATCCTGATTGCCTGCTCCAAGCCCTACGTACTGCCGTCGTCGACCAACCCGACCCGGCCCTACACGGTCAACACCATCGACGAGCACCTCGACATGCTGATGGTGTGCCACCACCTCGATCCCAACATTCCCGAGGACGTGGCCTTCGCCGACTCGCGCATCCGCCGCGAGACCATTGCCGCCGAGGACATCCTGCAGGACATGGGGGTGATCTCGATGATCGCCTCGGACTCCCAGGCCATGGGGAGGGTCGGCGAAGTGGTGTGCCGCACCTGGCAGACCGCGCACAAGATGAAGGTGCAGCGTGGGCTGCTGCCGGAGGACGAAGCGCTCGGCGCGGACAACTTCCGCGCCCGACGCTACATCGCCAAGTACACCATCAACCCGGCGATCACCCACGGTATCGGTCATGAGGTGGGCTCCATCGAGGTCGGCAAGCTGGCCGATCTGGTGCTGTGGAGTCCGGCCTTCTTCGGCGTCAAGCCGGCGCTGATTCTCAAGGCGGGCATGATCGCGGCGGCGCCCATGGGTGACCCCAACGCCTCGATTCCCACGCCGCAGCCGGTGCACTACCGCCCCATGTTCGGTGCCTTCGGCCGGGCGGCGAGCCTGTCGCGGTTGACCTTCGTCAGCCAGGCGGCGCTGGACGCCGGCATCAAGGAGCGGCTGGGCCTGCAAAGCGGGCTGGCGGCATGCAGGAACGTGCGCGGGGTGCGCAAGAGCGACATGAAGCTCAACGATGCCTGCCCCGAGCTCAGCGTCGATCCGCAGACCTATGAGGTGCGTTGCGACGGGGAGCTGCTGACCTGTGAGCCGGCCACCGAGCTGCCCTTGGCCCAGCGCTACCATCTTTTCTGAATTTGGATAGACCACCGAGGTGAGCGGCGTCGGGGATAGGCCGTAGCGAGGGTCTTTTGCCATGGATGGCAAAAGTAGCGTACAGGGACGTATTTACAGCGCCCTCGCGCAGGCCTATCCACGAATCAGCCGCGGGGTGATTCAACGAGGGAATGCCATGCTGAAACTGACTGAACGCCTGGGACCCATCGAGGGGCGCCAGGCCGGCGATACCCTGACGCTGCCCTATGAGCTGCGCATACGTGGCCGGCTCAAGGCGGTGAGCGATGCCGGTCGCGAGCTGGGCCTGTTCCTCGACCGCGGCCCGGTGCTGCGCGCCGGCGAGGGACTGCGCGCCGAGAGCGGTGAGATCGTGCGGGTCAGGGCCGCTGCCGAGCCGGTGGTGACCGCCAGGGTCGCGGCGGGCCTGCCGCTGGCGCGGCTCGCCTATCACCTGGGCAATCGCCATGTGCAGCTGGCCCTGGGAGAGGACGGGCAGGGTGGTTACGTGCGCTTCCCGCCGGACCACGTTCTGGAAGAGCTGGCCGAGTTGCTGGGGGCGAGCCTGGAGCGGCACGAGGCGCCCTTCGACCCCGAGCCGGGCGCCTACCACCAGCTCGGCCATTCACATGCGCATGACCACGATCATGACCATGAGCACGGCCACGATCACGGTCACCACGGCCATGGCCATCACCATGCCCATTGAGGCGGCCTCATTGAGGATGGCGCAGGGCGACGACCTGGCGCTGCTGGGACTGCTGCAACTGGTCAGCCCGGCGCTGCCGATCGGGGCCTTCGCCTTCTCCCAGGGCCTGGAGAGCGCCTTCGAGCTGGGCTGGGTAAAGGATGAGGCGAGCCTCGGCGACTGGCTGACCGGCGTGCTCGACGACGGCCTGACCCGCTGCGAGCTGCCGGTGCTGGCGCGTCTGCAGCAGGCCTGGGCGAGGGAAGACGAAGAGGCGATTGCGTGGTGGGACAGCTGGCTCGCCGCCAACCGTGAGACCGCCGAGCTGGCGGCAGAGGACTCGCGACTGGGTGCGTCGCTCTCCCGTCTATTGGGCAGCCTGAACCTGTTGCCCGAGGGGCCTTCGAGAGAGTCGCCAGCGATGCCGCCGGGCGCCGGCTATGTGACCGTGTTCGCCTGGGTCGCCCAGGTACGCGGGGTGGCCCCGCGCCAGGCCATGCTCGGCTTCGCCTGGGCCTGGCTCGAGAACCAGCTCGCCGTGGCCTGCAAGGCACTGCCGCTGGGGCATACCGCGGCCCAGCGACTGGTCGAACGGCTGCGTCCGGCGCTGGTGGCAGCGGTGGATGAAGCACTCGAACTGAATGACGACGAACTCGGCCCGGCGCTGCCCGGGCTGGCATTGGCCAGTGCACTGCACGAAACGCAGTACTCGCGGCTTTTTCGGAGTTGATTGCGATGAACCGTGGCGTCAGGTGAATGAATACATGACGCACCAGGGATATGGGGAGCGCTGGCGAATCCACCTCGCGCGGCCGCTGGCAAGACGGCCGAAGCGAAGCGGTCGATCTTCATGGATGAAGATCGAGGAAAGCCGGCACAGGGATGTGCCGTCTTTCCGACCGCTGAGACCGGCCGGATGGCCAGGGTTTCGGTCGCGTGGCGTGGTGAGCCGGCGTGTTCCCATGTCCAGGCAGGCTGCATTCAAGAATGAACGAGGAGTAACGACATGACACATTGCCTACGCGTCGGCGTCGGTGGCCCGGTGGGATCCGGCAAGACGGCGCTGCTCAAGCAGCTGTGCCTGGCGCTGCGCGACCACTACGACATCGCCGTGGTCACCAACGATATCTACACCCGCGAGGATGCCGACTTCCTGCTGCGCCACGAGGCGCTGCCGGCCGACCGTATTCTCGGCGTGGAGACCGGCGGTTGCCCGCACACGGCGATTCGCGAGGATGCCTCGATGAACCTCGCTGCCATCGACGAGCTGCAGGGGCGGCACCCCGGCCTGGAGCTGGTGCTGGTGGAGTCGGGCGGCGACAACCTCTCGGCCACCTTCAGCCCCGAGCTCTCCGACCTCACCCTCTACGTGATCGATGTTTCCGCCGGTGACAAGATCCCGCGCAAGGGCGGGCCCGGCATCACCAAGTCGGACCTGCTGATCATCAACAAGATCGACATCGCCGAGCAGGTGCACGCCTCGCTGGAAGTCATGGAGCGCGACTCCAGGAAGATGCGCGGCGAGCGTCCATTCGTCTTCACCAACCTCTACGACGGCGTGGGGCTCGAAGCGATCATCCGCTTCATTCTCGATCGCGGCATGTTGCCGGAGCGTCGTCCCCAGGCCCAGACGATCAACGCCTGAGCCTAATCCCTTTTTCCTTATCGGCAAGGAGAGCGCCACCATGAAGCACCGTCATTCCCCCGCCGCGCGCCTGGCATTGGCGAGCGCCCCCCTCATGCTGCTGGTCGCGGGCATGGCCGTTGGCCACCCGGGCCACGACCATGCCCATGGCAGTGGCTTTGCCGCCGGCCTGGCGCATCCGTTGCTGGGGCTGGACCACCTGCTGGCGATGCTGGCCGTCGGGCTGTGGAGCCTGCGCCAGAGCCGTGCTTTCAGCCTGGCGGCGCCGCTGCTCGCCGCCGGTGGCATGCTGCTGGGAGCCGGACTGGCCTGGGTCGGGTTGGCATTGCCGGGCGTGGAGTTCGGCATCGCCATGTCGGTACTGCTGGCGGGGGTACTGATCGCCGCGCTGGTCAAGGTGCCGGCCGCGGTGGGCGCCGGCGTGGTGGTGCTGTTCATGCTGTTCCACGGCCATGCCCACGGCAGCGAGATCCCGCATGGCGCCTCCATGTTGACGTACCTGGCCGGTTTCACGCTGGCCACGCTGGCGGTCACCTATGCGGGCCGCCTGGCCGGTGGGTTGCTCATGCAGCGGGAGAACCGCTTCCTGCGGGCTCTGGGCGTGGCGATCACGGCAGCCGGGGCACTGCTTGCCTTCGGCTGATCGCGCGCCGAGCCTGAAGTCCCGCAACGTTTCTCCTCCCTGATGTCCCTCCACGCCCGGCTTTGGCCGGGCGTGTCATGTTGGACGAGACCGATCTTGGCTCGAGTTGACAGGTAACGCGCGACCGCCCAGCTTGAATAGGCAGAACGGCAAAGGAGGGCGCATGGATACGCTACTGCTGGCGATCAAGATCGTCATCACCCTGCTGGTCGCGATTCTCTTCGTGCAGAACATCGTCCTGGTCGAGGTGCGCTTCCTGGCATGGGGAACGCGCATGCCACTGGCGTTGCTGCTGCTCGTCATCTACGTGCTTGGCATGGTCAGCGGCAAGGCGCTGTTCACGCTCATACGCCGGCTACGGAGCGACAGAAAGCACGGTTCCCGGTAGTGAGGGGGTATCGGGAGCGCTCGCTTCAATCCACGTGCGTGATTGCCTCCCGCCGTGGGTCGACGTACCAAGGCAGGCCGCGGCGGGCGTTGTATTCGAGTTCGGCAATGACCTGGGCACCTAGCAGCACGATCATGGCGCCGACCTCCAGGGTGAGCAGCACCACGATCAGCGTGGCGAGTGAGCCGTAGACGACGTTCACCAGCGAGACGTTGAGGAAGTAGAACATCAGCAGAAAGCGGACCCCTTCCCACAGCAGGGCGGCGACGAAGCCGCCTATCAGGGCTCGCTTCAAGGCGATCTTCACCACGGGCAGCACCTTGTAGATGGCACTGAAGAGCAGGAAGACCCCGAGGAAGCTGAACAGGTTGAGCAGCGGATCGGAGAGGCCGGCGAAGGGCATGTCGCGCCCAAGCACCACCCGCCACAAGGTGCTGATCGCCTCGGCCAGGGCCACCATCAGGCTCAGCGCGAATAGACCGGCGCCCAGCACCAGCATGAACAAATAGGGCAGCAGCACCGAGACCCAGATTCGACGTTTGGGATGTGCCTCCGGCGTATGGAAGATGATCGCCAGGGCGTCTTCCAGCATGCGAAAGACAAAGGAACTGAACACCAGCAGCATCAGGATGCCGAACAGCCCGATGACGTCGCGCGATGCCAGCAGCGCACGTACCGCCTCCAGCAAGCCTTCGGCGTGCGCCGGGGCCAGGTGGGCCAACTGAACGCTGAGGACCTCGAGAAGCACGGCTTCGTCCACTACCCGTGTCAGCAGTACGGCGAGCAGGGCGAAGAGGGGCACGATGGAGAGCAGGATGTTGTAGCCGACGCCGCCCGCCAGGAGGATGCCGCGATTGCGCAGAAAGGCGCACAGGACTCGCCACAGGAAGCCGCCAATGCGTGGGATCAACACCATTGCCCGCTGCGACCTGTGATCTCGAGACATGGTGAGGCCGCTCCTTGTGCCGATTGGGATCCTGCTCGTTAAGGTATTAGGGTAGGGCGATGCCGACAAGCCTGGCGCTCCACTGGATGCCTGGCACAGGTCCGCTACACTGGGGCTGACGGAGCCCGGTGGCTTGCCGTGGCGTCCTTCCTGAACCGAACAGCAAGGAGAGCTGTATGCGCAATATCATCTATATCATTGGCTTGATCGTGGTGGTGCTTTTCATCCTGTCGATGCTGGGACTGCGCTGATCCACCTGGTCCCGGACGCAACCCCCCCACCGCCGCGTCCCGCTGGACGCAGGCCCGGGCCAGCGGTACTCGGAGCCAGCGGTGCCATGGGGAGGGGCAGGACATGGGCAATCGACGCCGCCGGTCAGGCTGGCTGGGAACCGGTTTGTGTTTGCTTCTGGCCGGCTGCGTCGGTCATGTGCTGCCGCCCGAGCCGTCTTCTCTCGACAGGCCTGTCGAGGTCTACGTGCTCGATCACGGCCGTCACGCCAGCTTGGTATTGCCGCGTGAAGAGGGAGGTATGGTTCGCTACAGCTATGGCGAGTGGCGCTGGTACGTCGAGGGACGGCGCCACTGGCCGGCCGGCGCCGCGGCAATGCTCTGGCCCACTGCATCCGGGCTGGGGCGAGGCGAATATCCGGGAGTCGACTCGCCCGAGCAGTTCCACCGGCTGGCGCCGGAGGGGCTGGACGAGGTCTACCCGATTCAGGCCGAGGCGGGGCGCGTCCTGGCCCTGCGGCGGCGTCTCGATGGGCACTTCGAGCGAGCCGCTGTCGAGCCGGTGCCGAGTGAAGAGTTCGGCCTGGCGTTCGTCCCCCATCCGCGGAAGTACTCCGCCGTACACCAGTCGAATCTGGTCGTAGCCCGCTGGCTGCGTGCCCTGGACGTCGAGGTCCGGGGCTCACCCTGGTTTTCCCGCTGGCGCGTCGAGCCGCCCTGAGCGCAAGCAGGCTCTCCGCATGGCGTAGTATGCGGGGCCGAGCCACCGTCTTGAGCTTCCTTTCGCCTGAAGGTATCGCTATGTATGCTGAGGAAAGAGCGGTTGCCAGCACCTCGATACGCGGCTGTCGCCTGCCGGCGGCGGCTCATACGGACCATCTGGAGGGTCTAGCCCATGTCGGAGACACCCGAAAGCCCACTCTACAAGGATAGGCGCGTCCTGGCCCTGGTCGCCGTGGCCGTGCTCGCCATCATCTGGGCAATCTTCGCCCACAATAGTGCCAGCGATCACCGCGAGCGCAGCCAAGCGCTCGAAGAGCAGCTGTCCTCTGTCGAGGGCGAACACCAGGACCTGCTCGCTGAGCTCAACGAGCGCAACCAGGCCGGAGAGGATGTCGAGACGCTGCAGCAGCGGCTGGCCGAGCTGGAGGAGGAGCACCAGTCGGTCGAAGCTGCCATGGGCGAGGAGCGACAGGCGGCACGCGGTGAGATCGAGCGACTCGAAGCCGAAGCCGGCGAAGCGGAAAATCGACTCGCGGAGCTGCAGGAGCAACAGGCGACCCTGGAGAGCGAGCTTGAATCGCGCCGCGGCGAGCAGGCCGAGATGGAGGAGAACCTCACGGCGCTGCGTGACGACTACCAGGCCGTGCAGCAGGCACGGGAAGAGGCGGAAGCGGCGCGCGAGGAGGCCGAGCAAGGGCTGCAGGAGACCGAGGCCGCCCGTCAACAGGCCGATGAAGAGCGCCAGCGGGCCGAGGCTGAACGCGAGCAGGTGACCAACGAGCTGGGCCAGTTACGCGAAGAGGTCGAGTCTGCCGAGCAGCGCCTCGATACGCTCACTCAGGCAATCGACGAGCGCCAGCAGACACTCGATGCGTTGGAAAGCGATATCGAAGCCCTTGAGGCCTGGCGTGGCGAAGTGGAGAGCGAAGTCGGCGATCTGCAAAGTGAGCGCGACGACGTCGTGGCTGAAACGGAAGCGGCACGCCAGGAGCATGAACAGCTGACTGGCGATCTCGAATCGGGACGCAAGGAGCTCGAAGAGCTCCAGTCTCGCCTCGAACGGCGCCAGCAACAGCTGCAGCAGATCGAGTCGCAGCTGGCGAGGTGGCGTGAGGCACTTGCCGAGCTGGAGCTGCAGACCGGGTCCTCTCAGCAAGGCCAGACGCAGCAGGAGGGCCAGCAGCGCGAAGGCCAGACGCAGCAGGAGGGCCAGCAGCGCGAAGGCCAGTCGCAGCAGGAGGGCCAGCAGCAACAGGATCGGCCACAGGAAGAGCCTGCCGATGAGGCACGCAGCTGACCGTCAATATCACGCGATGCGGCGGGCTACGGCTCGCCGCAAGCCGTTTCAGGCAAGGGTCGGCGTCGGTGTTGGCCGCCAGGCATCGGCATCGACGCGTATACTGTCGGAACAGCCCGATGGCGTTTTAGCCACATGAACCATACGAGGAGTCAATCGTGATCGAAGGGGTCAAGCATATCGTGGCCGTGGCATCCGGTAAGGGGGGAGTGGGCAAGTCCACCGTTACCGTCAACCTGGCGCTCGCCATGGTGGCCGAGGGATATCGGGTCGGTATTCTCGATGCCGACATCCACGGCCCCAGTCAGGCCCAGATGCTGGGCGTTCCGGAAGGCGTGCGGCCCCAGCAGGCCGGTGAGAACAAGTTCAGGCCGCTGGAAATGCACGGCGTACAAGCCATGTCGATGGCATTCATGGTCGATACGCGCGAACCCATGGTGTGGCGCGGGCCGATGGTGGCGGGGGCCTTTCAGCAGCTGCTGACCCAGACGGCATGGCAGGATCTCGACGTGCTGTTCATCGACATGCCGCCGGGCACCGGGGACATCCAGTTGACCCTGGCGCAGAAGGTGCCGGTGGATGGCGCCGTGATCGTGACCACCCCCCAGGACATCGCCCTGCTCGATGCGCGCAAGGGGATCGAGATGTTCCGCAAGGTGAACGTGCCGGTGCTGGGTGTGGTCGAGAACATGAGCCTGCACGTGTGCTCCAACTGCGGCCATGCCGAACCGATCTTCGGCGAAGGAGGCGGCGAGCGCATTGCGGAGGAGTACGACACTCGCGTGCTGGGCAGGCTGCCGCTGACGCTGTCGATCCGTGAGCAGGTCGACGGTGGCCGGCCGACGGTGGTTGCCGAGCCGGAAGGGGAGGTGACCCATACCTTCCGCGACATGGCGCGGCAGATCGCCAAGGCGCTCGAGGGTCAGTCGACGGACGAGGGACCGAGCATCTCGTTCAGCGATTGAGTGCGCCACGGCCAGGAGCGTTGGCCGCTGGTCGTGACGCCTGCACCTAGGGCCGTTATGATAGCGGCCCTAGGCAATTTCTGAAAACTGGCTGCGCTTGGCCATACGGCGTTAAAAATAAGCTCAAAGTACTCATTTACAACACGTAAACTCCGTCTTTTCGCTGATTTTTGCCTTGTCTGACCTTCGCTCGCCGACTTTTCAGCCAAAGCCTACTTCTTCATTCTTCGGCACAACTTCATCTCAGGACGTCCCATGAGCATCAAGCCCGACAGTTGGATCCGCCGCATGGCCGAGCGGGAAGGCATGATCGAACCCTTCGAAGCCGACCAGGTGCGTTACGTGAACGATCAGCGGGTGATCTCCTATGGGACCTCCAGCTACGGCTACGACGTTCGCTGCGCCGACGAGTTCAAGGTGTTCACCAACATCCACTCGGCAGTGGTCGATCCCAAGGCCTTCGACGAGAAGAGCTTCGTCGACGTCAAGGGTGACGTCTGCGTGATTCCGCCCAACTCCTTCGCCCTGGCACGCACCGTGGAGTATTTCCGCATTCCGCGCAGCGTGTTGACCATCTGCCTGGGCAAGTCGACCTACGCCCGCTGCGGCATCATCGTCAACGTGACGCCGCTGGAGCCCGAGTGGGAAGGGCACGTGACCCTGGAGTTCTCCAACACCACCAACCTGCCGGCCAAGATCTACGCCAACGAGGGCGTGGCGCAGATGCTGTTCCTGGAATCGGACGAGGTATGCGCGACCTCCTACAAGGACCGCGGCGGCAAGTATATGGGGCAGAGGGGGGTGACTCTGCCCCGCACCTGAGAAAGCGCCGATTTATTGCTGCGCTCGACGACCCACATGGATGTGGGAAGCGCGTTGGTTCGTCGGGAACGAACCTGGCCATCCTGACCGCCGGCGGTGCCGAGGCGTCGGACCGTCAAAATCCTCATATAGCAGGCAACACTCCGGTTGACTCGCAGCCTTCGGCTTCTCGCCCCTTCGGGGCCAGCCTACGGCTGTTTGTCGCTTCGCTCGGTATTGCGCTCCGGCGGCGATCAGCCTGTCTTCGCTCGCGACATAAATCGCCGGCTTTCTACTATTTCTCGTCCAGCTCCTCGGCGGCGTCGGCGTGGGAGAGGCGTAGCCCTTGGGGTGGCAGCGGGGTGCCGTCGAGCACGGCGGCCGCCCCCTCGAGGCGCAGGCGCCCCTCGAGGAACCACTTCACCGCGATGGGGTAGATCAGGTGCTCGCGGGCGTGCACCTTCTCCTTGAGGCTGGCCTCGGTCTCGTCCTCGCTCACGTTCACCACGGCCTGGATCGCTACCGGGCCGCCGTCGAGCTCCTCGGTGACGAAGTGCACGCTGCAGCCGTGCTCGGTCACGCCGTCGGCCAGTGCCTTGGCGTGGGTGTTGAGGCCGCGATAGGCGGGCAGCAGGGAGGGGTGGATATTGAGCATGCGTCCATGGAAGCGCTGCACGAAGCGCGAGCTGAGGATGCGCATGAAGCCGGCCAGTACCACCAGGTCCGGTTCGTGGCGCTCGATCACCTTGATCAGGGCGCCGTCGTAGGCTTCACGGCTGTCGTATTCGCCGTGGGGTAGCACCACGGCGTCGATGCCGGCATCGCGGGCTCGCTGCAGGCCGTAGGCGTCCGCGACGTTGGAGATCACCGCGACGATCTCGCCGCCCAGGCGGTCGTGGGTCTGCTCGTCGATCAGCGCCTGCAGGTTGCTGCCGTTGCCGGAGATCAGCACCACGACCCGACGCGCGCCGGTCGGCTCGGGCGTCAGGTCGTTGAGGGTGTCGCTGGCGTAGTCGCTCATGCCTCGAGGTTCTCCAACTGCACGGCTTCTTCTCCTTCGCGGCGGGCCACGATCTCGCCGACACGGTAGACCGTCTCGCCCTGCGCCTGAAGGTGGGCGCGAGCCTGGTCGGCCTGAGCGGAGGGCACGACGACGACCATGCCGATGCCGCAGTTGAGCACGCGATACATCTCATGCTCCGCCACGTTGCCCTGTTGCTGCAGCCAGTCGAACAGCGCCGGGCGGGTCCAGCTCTTCACGTCGATGCGTGCGGCAAGCGTTTCCGGCAGGACACGGGGCACGTTTTCCAGCAGCCCGCCACCGGTGATGTGGGACAGGGCGTGCACCGCCACACCGCTCTCCTTGATCAGCGACAGCAGCGGCTTGACGTAGATGCGAGTGGGGGCGAGCAGGGCGTCGCCAAGGGGCTGGCCGTCGATGGCGGTATCCAGCGACGCGCCGCTCACCTCGAGGATCTTGCGAATCAGCGAGTAGCCGTTGGAGTGAGCCCCGGTGGAGGCGATGCCCAGCAGCACGTCGCCTTCGCCGACTTGGCTGCCGTCGAGGATCTCGGATTTCTCCACCACGCCGACGCAGAAGCCGGCCAGGTCGTAGTCGCTGCCTTCGTACATGCCCGGCATCTCGGCGGTCTCGCCGCCTACCAGGGCACAGCCGGCGCGCTCGCAGCCTTCGCCGATGCCGGCCACCACGTCGGCGGCGATGTCCACATCGAGCTTGCCCGTGGCATAGTAGTCGAGGAAGAACAGCGGCTCGGCGCCGGCCACAACCAGGTCGTTGACGCACATGGCGACCAGGTCGACACCGATGGTGTCATGGCGACCCAGGTCCATGGCCAGGCGCAGCTTGGTGCCCACGCCGTCGGTGCCGGATACCAGGACCGGTTCACGATAGCCGGAGGGCAACTGGCACAGGGCGCCGAAGCCACCCAGCCCGCCCAACACCTCGGGGCGCATGGTGCGCTTCGCGACGCCCTTGATGCGGTCGACCAGGGCATTGCCGGCATCGATGTCAACGCCGGCATCCTTGTAGCTCAGCGAAGCCTTGGCGTTGTCGGGAGAGGTGGAATCGGTCATGGCCTGTCCTGTAGGAAGAAACGCGGTTAGTGGTCCGTTGGCTGGCGTCAGGCGATAGGTCGCCCGATGGCCGCAGCAGTGGGCAAGATCGGGCCGGAATTGTAGCATCACGAAACACGGCTCGCATCGCCGTGAACGACGAACGCAGGGAGGTGTGATGCGCAGAGAGTGGTGGATACTGGGCGGTGTGGTGGCGGTGGTATGGCTGCTGTTCCAGCTGGAGACGATGTTGATGCCGTTCATTGCCGGCATGATCCTGGCGTACCTGTGCGATCCCCTGGCCGATCGGCTGGAGCGCCTGGGCCTGTCGCGCATGCTGGCGGTGTGCGCTGTGTTCCTGCTCATGACAATCCTGCTGGCGATCGCGCTGTTGATCCTGATTCCGCTGCTCATGCAGCAGATCCGTCAGTTCAACCAGATGATCCCGGGGATCTTCGCCTGGGTACAGACGTCGCTGGCGCCTCAGCTGCAGGACTGGACGGGGCTCGACGTGACGGCCGATCTCGATGCCATCCAGCAGACGCTGGCACGCAACTGGCAGAACGCAGGGGAGTACGCGGCCCAGCTGCTGGGCCGGGTGGGCCGATCGGGCATGGCCTTCATCACCTGGGTCACCTACGTGGCGCTGATTCCGGTGGTGACCTTCTACCTGCTGCTCGACTGGGACAGGATGATGGCCAACCTGCGCGATATGCTGCCGCGCCACTGGGAGCCCGATGCGGTACGCCTGAGCCGCCGCTGCGACGAGGTGCTGTCGGCCTTCCTGCGCGGTCAACTGCTGGTCATGCTGTCGCTGGGCGTGATCTATGCGCTCGGGTTGACTCTGGTCGGCGTTCGTTTCGGGTTGTTGATCGGCATGGTCGCGGGGCTGGCCAGCATCGTGCCGTTCCTGGGCTTCATCGTCGGCATCAGCGTGGCGCTGCTGGTGGCTTTCTTCCAGTTTGGTACCTGGCTCGCGCTGTTCGGCGTCGTGGTCGTGTTCGCCATCGGCCAGGCGCTCGAAAGCACGCTGTTACAGCCCAAGCTGCTCGGGGATCGAATCGGCCTGCATCCGGTGGCGGTCATCTTTGCCGTGCTGGCCGGGGGCAACCTGTTTGGTTTCACCGGCGTATTGCTGGCGCTGCCGGCCGCGGCGGTGATCATGGTACTCTTGCGCGAGCTCAACGACCGCTACAAGCGCAGTACGCTCTACGACGTCGATGGGCCGCAGCATCGCCACGAGGATTCACCATGAGCCGAGCGCCTGCGCAGCTGCCATTGGGGGTGGGGCTGCGCGACGATGCCACCTTCGACAGTTTCCTGCCGGCGGCCAATGCCGCCCTGGTGGAACACCTCTCGCGTCAGCTCGATGCTGACGGCGAGCCGTTTCTCTACGTATGGGGAGCCTCCGGCAGCGGTCGCAGCCACTTGCTTCAGGCGGCCTGCCACGCCGCCTCGGATCGTGACCTGCGGGCCCTCTACCTGCCGCTTCGGGATCTCGGCCACTTTCCCCCCCTGATGCTCGAGGATGCCGAGCGCCTCGACCTGGTGGCCATCGACGATGTGGACAGCGTCATCGGGCGGCGGCGCTGGGAAGAGGGTCTCTTCCATGCCTTCAACCGCCTGCGCGATGCCGGCAAGCGCCTGGTGATGTCGGGCGCCGTGGCACCCCGCCAGCTGCCCGTGAAACTGCCCGACCTGGCCTCGCGCCTGAGCTGGGGTGTCACTTTTCATCTGCAGCGACTGGATGATGGCGAGCGACTGCAGGCCCTGCAGCTGCGTGCAAGGGTGCGTGGCATGCAGCTTCCTGATGAGGTGGCGCGCTACATCCTGCATCGCGGGCCGCGGCGTCTCGACGAGCTGTTCGAGGCACTGGCCTTGCTCGACCGGGCCTCGCTGTCCGCCCAGCGCAAGCTGACGATTCCCTTCGTCAAGCAGGCGCTGGGCTGGTAGCGTCGTTCAGCGGCTCAGGTTGACCTCGAGACGCTGGCCGTTACGCAGCGACACCTGGCGCAAGATCACCTGGCGCTCACCGCGTGAATTGACCATGCTGCCCGAGACGTAGAACTCCCCGGACGGGAGCCCATTGAGGCTGAAGTTCCCGCTGCCGTCGGTACGGGTCGTATGGGTATATTCGCGTGCACGAGGGTCGGCAGGTTCGACCGCTCGCCCGGCCAGCGCGTGTTCGGCAGCCTCAGCCGAGTAGGTGGTGACGGGGGCCACGGCAATGGTCTCGCCGGCACCCGGCCTGCCGTTGAGGCTGAGCCGGCCGGTAATGCTTGCGCTGCCGGTTTTCGGTAGCGCGGCGTACTCCTCGGCGGGAAATGCCACCTGACGCGGGACGCGCGGCGGTGCGGGGCGCTGCTCGTCGGGGCGCTCGGCGTCAGGGCGTTGGGGCTCGCCGATCTCGATGATCTCGATGCGCTCGGGGGGCGGGCCCGGCTCCATCATCTGGCAACCACTAAGGAGCAGGCCCAGCAGGGCCAGGGAAATCCAGGCTTTCATACGATCGCTTCCTCACTGCCATGCCCGTGCGTATCGAGCATAAACGAAGGGGGCGGACGGTGACAGGCCCTGCGGCAAGCGAAAGGCCCGTCGAACCGGGTTCGACGGGCCTTCTTGGGTGTACGTCCGTGGGAGCGTACAGCCGCGTCACGACTTGGCGGAAGCCGCCTGCTGGGTCTGTTTCAGGCTGCTTTCGGCGAGCTTCTGGCTCTGCTGCACGAAATCCTGATTCAGGGAGACGACCCTTTCGGCATCGCCCTTGAGCCGTTCGGCCATGTCCTTGGCGAATTGCTGCTGCCCCTCGAGATAGTTGCGCAGACCATCGGCATCGCGTACCTCGAGCAGCCCACGGGCCTGAGCCAGGCCGGTGTCGGTATAAGCCTTGGCGGTATCCAACTGGGCGGTGAGAAGCTTCTCGGTGTAGTCGATGCTAAGCGCGGCATAGGCGCGGGCCGGGCCGAGAAGCATGGCTTCGAACGGCTTGGTGTCGAAGCTGAAAGTCTTCATCATTTCCTGTGAACCTCCGGGTTCGCGATTGGTGACGAAGTGAATTCGTCCTGCTGCGATGCAACATAGCAGAGTTGTTTGTGCACTGCAATATGCGTTTCGGTAAGCCTCTGTTGCTTCCTGTCAGGCGGCACATTCGATTCGGTTGCGTCCGTTCCGCTTGGCCTGCAACAGCATGGTGTCGGCACGATGAATCAGGTCGACGACGAAGTGATCGGTAGGCGCCAGGCAGGCGATGCCGATACTGACCGTGAACCGGGACGTCTGAGTCAGCGTCCGCCTTAGGCGCTCGGCAATCTCCCGAGCCCCGTCGGCCGTGGTCTCCGGCATCAGGATGAGAAACTCGTCGCCACCGTAGCGACCGACCAGATCGCACTCGCGGACCGTGGCCAGTATCGTGTGCGCGACGCAGCGCAGGGCTTCGTCGCCCGCAAGGTGGCCCTCGCTGTCATTGATCTTCTTGAAGTAGTCGATATCGAGCATCATCAGGCAGAGCGATTGCTCGTAGCGCGAGGCGCGGCGAAGCTCCAGTTCGGCCAGTTCCTGCAGGTAGCGGCGGTTGTAGGTGTCGGTCAGGCAGTCATGTGTCGCCAGGTGGGTCAGGTGCTCGTTGGCAGCGACGAGTTCTGCCGTGCGTTCATGCACCCGCCGTTCGAATTCCTTGCTCTCGGGGCTGGCGCCGACGGGCTGCTCGGGTAGCTGCGACATGTCGCGGGACACACCGAACAGATGGGTGACGCGTCCCTCCTGATTGGTGATCGGCACCAGCAGGGTCTGCCAGTGCCCTTGCTGGCAAGCCCCGTGGCGGTCGACGTAGCCGCCTTTCTCCTCATAGCGAATGGGGCTGCCGCACTCGGCGCAGCGATGCAGGTTGGCGATCACGCCATGGCACATGGGGGGAGGAAGCAACTGCTCGATACGCTTGCCGATGCAGGCAGTTTCATCGCCGAGCATGGCCTGGCGCGTCGAGTTCATGGCCTCGATCACAAAGTCGGCAGGACCCTCGACACGAACGATGAACATGTGCTCGGGGCAATATTCCCAGAGGCTGCGCAACAGCAGCATGCCAGCATTGGCGTTGAGCCGACCGAGAATGTCAGACGTCATCCAGGATGTCTTGTGCATGGCTAGATTCCCTTGAGTGGCGTTCCTCTTGTCCCAGAGGTAACGCTGAGCCTGCGGCAGTGCAGCATTAACACTAGGTCGCGGGATTTCATCGTGCAGCATGGTTTTCGTCATGACATAGGCGAGGGGAGGTTGACATTGCCCTGGTCGGAGCATGACGTAACTCAACCTGCGGTGCCGCAGCCCCCTCCCTATACTGTTCGCGTGTCCCATGGAACGAGGGCCGCTTTCATGTCTAGCTACGGGAAGGATGGACATGGCTGCATGGCCGAGGTTTCCGACTGCCTCGCGTGCTACCTCAACGTGCTGAGCAAACCTGAGGGGTTGCCGGACGAGGAAAGATTGCTGCTCGACGACATCGTCGTCCCCCCCCTCCGGCTCGAAAAGCGCGATGTACTCTGTTCCCAAGGAGCATCGTTCGATGCGCTCTACGCGGTACGTACCGGCTGCCTCAAGCAGGAGACCGCCATCGACAGCGCCGAGACGTTGCTGACCGCCTTCTGGCTTCCCGGTGACCTCATTGGTTGTGATGCCATCGACTCGGGGCGCTATGCCGGAACCGTCAGCGCGCTCGAAACCGCTACGCTTTGCCAGCTCCCGTTCGACCGGCTCGAGACCTTCAGGCACCGCTTGCCCAGGCTGTGCAGACGTCTCCAGAACTGCATCAGCCGAAGCCTGCGCGAGGAGCGGTTGAATCTGCACCAACTGCTGGGACGAACGGCCGAGGCGCGTGTGGCTTGCTTCCTGCTCGCGATATCGGCCTGCTTCCAACGCCGTGGTTACTCGCCCAGAAGCTTTCGTCTGCCGATGTCGCGAAGCGATATCGGCAGCTATCTGGGCCTGACCCAGGAGACCGTCGGCAGGACGTTCATGGCCTACCAGGCTCAGCGGCTGCTTGCCGTGCGTGGGCGTGAGTATCATCTTCTCGACCTGGCCCGGCTCGAGCGGTTGGCCTCTTCTCCCGGCAGGCGGCAGAAGAGGCCTTGAGGCTGACGGATCGGTCAGGCTTGCCGTAACCGCACGGGCGATTGATGGTGCTGCTCCCAGAACTCGAGCAGCACGCGGCACTCACCCTCCTTCTCCCTGGCGAAGCTCAGGAAGGGCTGATGCAGTTCCGCCGTGGCGTTGGTGTCGACGAGCCACTCGAAGAAGTTCTTCGATTCCACTGCGGCGCGTATGGCCTGCTCGACCACCTGGTTTCCGGTGGCGTCGTCGACGATGAAAAAATGCCGGTCGTTCAGGGCACAGCGCGGCACCCCCGCGGGCAATGCCATGACGCAGGCATCGAGCTCGAGGCTGCGGGCCGCCTGGCGAAGGGTGTCGAGCCGCTTTTCGCACTGCAGGCCCAGCGTGGCCATCAAGCGGCTCGTCTGCGGCGCTTTCGGCAGGAAACTGAGCGCCAGCCGGCGGTAACGCCTCAGTTCGGCCGCCTCGTGGGTATTGGCGAGCGTCAGCTGTTCGTGTGGCAGGAGCAACAGGGAATCGGTCTGTGTCATGGGTTTTTCTGTCCGCTTTGTTTTGTCCGCGTTGTTTATCCGCGTGGTTTTGTTCAATGACTGCCTGGAGTGGGTAGGCGAAGCAATCTTAGGAAGGTGGCGTGGCCTGCTGCAACGACAGTTGTCATATTGTCCGTCGATGGTGAGCGTGTGCTCTGAAATGTGTTTGATCTTGCACAAGAAAAAGGCTTGGAAATCCGCAGCCGCCGAGATGCCTTGAACGCGCCGGCCGTTGCCGCCATGGTGAAGGGGAGGACGACAAGCGAGGGAGTGACATGAGCGAACATCGTATCGAGCGCGATAGCATGGGGGAGCTGCGGGTGCCGGGTTCGGCGCTCTACGGGGCCCAGACCCAGCGAGCCGTGGACAACTTCCCGGTGTCGGGCCAGCCGATGCCGGTGGCGTTCATCCACGCCATCGCCCGGGTCAAGCTGGCCGCGGCCAAGGTCAATCGCGATCTCGACCTGCTCGATGGCGAGCGGGCCGAAGCCATCGTCGCGGCTGCCCAGGCCATCGTCGATGGCAAGCACGACGACCAGTTTCCCGTGGATGTGTTCCAGACCGGTTCGGGCACCTCCAGCAACATGAACGTCAACGAGGTCATCGCCCACCTCGCCAGCCGCGACGGGCTCGAGGTCGGGCCCAACGATCACGTCAACATGGGCCAGTCGAGCAACGACGTGATTCCCACCGCCATCCACCTCTCGGCGGCACTGGAGGTCACCGCACGCCTGCGCCCCGCGCTGGTGCAGCTGCGCGCGACCATCGACGAGCGGGCACAGGAGCTGGACGGGGTGGTCAAGACCGGGCGCACTCACCTGATGGACGCCATGCCGCTGCGCCTGGGGCAGGAACTGGGTGGCTGGTCGAGCCAGGTCGGCCAGGCCATCGAGCGTATCGACAGCGCGATGGTGCGGCTCTCTCGCCTGGCTCAAGGTGGCACGGCGGTCGGAACGGGGATCAATGCGCATCCCGAGTTCGCCCAGCGCATGGCGCGTGAGCTCAGCGCGCAGACCGGCCTCTCCCTCAGCCCCAACGACAGCTTCTTCGCCAGCCTGGGTGCCCAGGATGCCGCCGTCGAGCTGTCTGGCCAGCTCAGGGGGCTGGCCTGCGCGATCATGAAGATCGCCAACGATCTACGCTGGATGAACTCCGGCCCCTTGGCCGGGCTGGGCGAGATCGAGCTCGAGGCGCTGCAGCCCGGCAGTTCGATCATGCCGGGCAAGGTCAATCCGGTGATCCCCGAATCCGCCGCGCAGGCCGCCGCCCAGGTCATCGGCCTGGACACGGCGGTAACGGTGGCAGGGCAGAGCGGCAACTTCCAGCTCAACGTGATGCTGCCGTTGATCGCCAACAACCTGCTGACCTCGATCAAGCTGATGAGCAATACCGCACGGCTGCTGGGCGAGCGAGCGATCGCTACCTTCCGGGTCCGGGAGGAGAGCCTGGCCGCGCCGCTGGCACGCAACCCCATCCTGGTCACGGCGCTGAACGGCGTGATCGGCTACGACGCCGCGGCGGCCATCGCCAAGCAGGCCTACCAGGCTGGGCGGCCGATCATCGAGGTGGCCGAGGAGCAGACCGACCTGAGCCGCGAGGAGCTCGAACGCCTGCTCGATCCGGCCAAGCTGACCTTCGGTGGGCTTCCGGAGTAGTGGGCGGCCTCACGTCTGCTGGTCGCGAGCGCGGGCCTCGCGGATGGTCTGGCGCGCCCAGGCGCGCTCGTCACCGTCGGCCTCGGGCGTGTCGTGTTCGTCACTGCGCGACGGGCGAAAGCAGAGCGTGGCCAGGATCGGGAAGTGATCCGAGCCGAAGCCCGGCAGCCTCTCCAGCCTCTTCAAGGTGAAGTGCTCGCTGGTAAAGATGTGGTCCAGGGGCCAGCGCAGCAGCGGGTAGCGGGCGTGGAAGGTACTGTACCTACCACGCCCCCGACGCGGGTCGAGCATGCCGCTGATGCGGCAGAACAAGCGGGTGGTGCGCGACCAGGCCACGTCGTTGAGGTCGCCGGCGACGATGGTGGGCGTGGGGTGGCGATGGATCTCCTTGCCGACCAGGAGCAGCTCGGCATCGCGCCAGAGCGTCTCCTCGCTCTCGTTGGGGGCGGGCGGCCGCGGATGCAGGGCGTGTAGCGTCAGCCTGTCGCCGCTCGTGAGCGTCACTTCGGTATGGATCGAGGGGATATCGTCCTGAATCAGCCATTCGACGCGGGTGTTGCCCAGTGGCAGCCGAGAGTAGAGGTGCATGCCGTAGAGGTTGTCCAGGGGGATCTTGACGCTGTTTGGCCAGTGCTCCTCGAGTGCCTGATCGAGCCGTTCCTGCCACCAGCTGTCCGACTCGAGGGTCAGCACGACATCTGGGTCGTGCTGCCGAATGATCTCGATGAGTCGGCTGGCCTGGCGATTGGGCGTCAGCACGTTGGCAATCAGCAGTGTGAGGCAGCGCTCCTGTTGGCCGGGTTCCGCCGCCTGAACCTGGACGGGCCACAGGCGGGTCCAGGGCAGGATGAAGCGGGCCTGGAGCACCACCACGAGCAGGTTCGACGCGAGCAGCGCCCACCGCCAGGGAGGATCGAGGGGAAGCGAGAGCAGGGCGGTGACCAGGGCGGCACACGCCAGCTGCAGCCGCGGGAATTCACAGGCGCGTATCCACCACCAGCGGAGCGGCAGCTTGGCGATGAGCGTGGCGGCGAGCAGCATGGCCGTCACCGCGGCGAGCGCGACGGAGGAGAAGGTCATGGGCCCCTGGCCTGGCGGCGAAAGAACGGTGAAGCGTCTTCACCTTCAGCCTAAGCGATATGAGCCTCATGCGGCCAGCCCGTGGCGGTGCTTTTCGGTATGCCGCTTGAGGGCCTCCACCTGGCGCGGCGTGAGGCGCAGGCCGAGCTTGGTCCGCCGCCACAGGATGTCCTCGACATCGAGCGCCCACTCATGCTCGATGAGGTAGTCGGCTTCGGCGGCCGTCAAGCCGCCGCCGAACTCCTCTCCCAGGTCATCGGGCCCCTCGGCGCCTTCGAGAAAGCGCAGGCACAGGCTGCCGTAGCTGCGCGCGAAGCGCCGGGCGCGTGCCTCGCCGAGCCAGGGATACTCGCGAAGCAGGCGGGTCATGAAGGGCTCCTGGCCGTCGATGTCGCCTCCCGGCAAGGCAGCCGTTGCGGTCCAGCTCGGCCCCATGCCCGGCAGGGCGGGAGCGAGCTGCTTCAGGGCGGCCTCCGCCAGCTTGCGGTAGGTGGTGATCTTGCCCCCAAACACCGAGAGCAGCGGGGCGCCGGTATCGTCCAGCGCCAAGGTGTAGTCGCGGGTCATGGCTGAAGGGTCGGCCGATTCGTCGTCGCACAGGGGACGTACGCCCGAAAAGCTCGTGATCACGTCGCGGCGGTCGAGCTGGCGGCGGAAGTGCTGGTTGACCACGCCGAGCAGGTAGTCGGTCTCCTCCTCGCTGATGGCGGCCTGCCTCGGGTCGCCGCGATAGTGGCGGTCCGTGGTGCCGATCAGGCTGAAATCGTCTTCGTAGGGCAGCACGAAGACGATGCGGCGATCACTGTTCTGCAGGATGTAGGCACGCTCGTCGGCGTTGAGGCGCGGCACGACGATATGGCTGCCTTGAATCATGCGAATGGCGTAGCGCGAAGGACGCGCCGCCTGTTCGCGCACCACTTTCTCGACCCAGGGCCCCGCGGCGTTGACCAGGGTTCGCGCGTGGCGCTCGAAGCGCTCACCGCTGCGCACGTCCTCCAGTTCGATGCGCCAGGCCCCGTTTTCTTCCTGCGCTCCGGTGCAGCGCGTGCGCACCAGGATTTCCGCTCCGCCCTCACGCGCCTGAAGCGCATTGAGCACCACGAGGCGTGCGTCGTCGACCCAACAGTCCGAATATTCGAAACCGCGCATCAGCTCCGGCTTGAGCGGGGAATCGCCGGTAAAGCGCACGCCACGCGAGCCGGGCAGCGTCTTGCGCTTGCCCAGATGGTCGTAGAGGAACAGCCCGGCGCGGATCATCCAGGCGGGGCGCAGGTGGGAGCGGTGGGGCAGGATGAAGCGCAGCGGCCAGATGATGTGTGGCGCCTTGCGCAGCAGGACCTCCCGCTCGCGCAGGGCTTCACCGACGAGGCGGAACTCGCGATGTTCCAGATAGCGCAGGCCGCCATGGATCAGCTTACTGCTCGCCGATGACGTGGCGCCGGCCAGGTCGCCCTGTTCGCACAGGCCGACCGTCAGCCCGCGGCCGGCGGCGTCGTTGGCGATGCCGGCCCCGTTGATGCCGCCGCCGATGATGAACATGTCGAGTAGCTTGCGAGACGTCTGTGCCATGGGAGAAGAGACTCCGAACTTGGGGCCGCGGAAGCGGTGCCGATCCCACCGTTGATGTTTGAAAACGAACATAGAGCAATCGAAAGCGAACATCAAGGGTTCGAAGACGACATTGCCGACACCAGGGTGTCGGCAATGTCGTCTGGCCGGCGAGTCGGGGTCAGGCGATGTGCAGGGCGACGTCGTTGACCTGCATGAGATGCACGATGCGCTCAGGCGGCTGGCGGTCGGTGAAGAGCGCATCCAGCTGAGCGATGTTGCCCTGGCGGACGACGGGATTGCGATGGAACTTGGAGTGGTCGGCGGTCAGGTAGACTTGGCGGGAATTGAGAATGATGGCCTGGGCGACGCGGGCTTCCTGGTAGTCGAATTCCAGCAGCGAACCATCCTCGTCGATGCCGCTGATGCCGATGATGCCGAAGTCCACCTTGAACTGGTTGATGAAGTCGATTGTCGCCTCGCCGATGATGCCGCCATCCCGCGAGCGAACCTGGCCGCCGGCGATGATGACGTTGAAGTCCTCCTTGTGCTGGAGGATGGCCGCCACGTTGAGGTTGTTGGTGATCACCTCGAGACCCTGGTGGTCGAGCAGGGCTTCTGCGACCACTTCGTTGCTGGTGCCGATGTTGATGAACAGCGAGGCGTGATCGGGTATGTGCCTGGCCACCAGGGCGGCGATGCGTCGCTTGGCGTCGAGATTGAGGTTCTTGCGCGTGCTGTAGGCGGTGTTGACGGTGCTCGACTCGAGCCCCGCCCCGCCATGCACGCGGCGGATCATGCCCTCTTCCGCCAGCGCATTGAGGTCGCGACGAATGGTCTGGGGGGTGACGGAGAAGTGTTCGGTCAACTGCTCGATGCTGGCATAGCCCTGACGGCGCACGAGGTCAATGATGGCATCTTGGCGCTGTTGCTGGTTCATGTCGGCTCCCTTTCGATCACGCGAGTGTAAGCGATTCGGCGCGCCGTCGGCAGGCGGTTACGGCCGTATTCTACGAAAGTCGTAAAGCAATGCGAACATTCTCAAGTACTCTTGGTGATCATAAACGAACATACAATGACGAGACCTAACATGGCCGACTATCTTCTTGCCATCGACCAGGGCACCACCAGCTCACGCGCCATCCTCTTCGACCGCGGCGCTCATGTGGTGCGTGTGGCACAGCGTGAGTTTCCCCAGCACTTCCCCCGTGACGGCTGGGTCGAGCACGCGCCCCAGGACATCTGGGACACGGTGCTGGCGACATGTCGTGAGGTGGTGGAAGCCTCGGGCGTTGCGCCCGAGGCGCTGGCCGGCATCGGCATGACCAACCAGCGCGAGACCACGCTGCTGTGGGACCGAGCGACGGGGCGGCCGCTCTACAACGCCATCGTCTGGCAGGACCGGCGTACCGCCGACTTCTGCCAGCAGCTGCGCGACCAGGGCCATGGCGCGCTCGTCCAGTCGCGCACCGGGTTGCTGATCGACCCCTACTTCTCGGCGACCAAGCTGGCCTGGCTGCTGGACAACGTCGAGGGGGCCCGGGAGCGCGCCGAGCGCGGCGAACTCGCCTTCGGCACGGTGGACAGCTTCCTGCTGTGGCAGCTGACCGGTGGCCGCGTGCATGCCACCGACGCCACCAACGCTTCGCGCACGATGCTGTTCAACATCCATACCCAGCAGTGGGACGACGAGCTGCTCGGGCTGTTCGGCATCCCGCGGGGGCTGTTACCCGAGGTGCGCGACAGCAGCGACGACTTCGGTACCGCGCAAGCCGAGTGGCTGGGGGCCGAACTGCCGATCGGCGGGGTAGTCGGCGACCAGCAGGCGGCGCTGGTGGGGCAGGCCTGTTTCGAACCGGGCATGGGCAAGAGTACCTATGGTACCGGTTGCTTCATGGTGCTCAACACCGGCGACAGGCCGGCGGCATCGCGCAATCGGCTGCTGACCACGGTGGCCTATCGGCTGGGTGGCAAGACCACCTATGCCATGGAGGGCAGCATCTTCGTGGCCGGCGCGGCGGTGCAGTGGCTGCGCGACGGACTCAAGCTGTTCAAGGAGGCGGCCGAGACCGAGGCCTTGGCCCGACAGACTCGCGACGGTCATAGCGTCTACCTGGTGCCTGCCTTCACCGGCCTCGGGGCGCCGCACTGGGATCCCAAGGCGAGAGGGGCGATTCTCGGCCTGACCCGGGACACCGGTATCGCCGAGATCGTGGCTGCCGGACTGCAGGCGGTGTGCTACCAGACCCGCGACCTGCAGGCCTGCATGAGCGACGACATGGGGGTGTCCCCGGGCACGCTGCGCGTCGATGGCGGCATGGCGGCCAACTCGTGGCTGGTGCAGTTCCTGGCCGACATGCTGGGGGTGCAGGTCGACCGGCCCACGGTGCTCGAGACGACGGCGCTGGGGGCCGCCTACATGGCTGGGCTGCGCTTCGGCTGGTACCGCGACCTGGAGGAGATCGCCGAGCTCTGGCGCTGCGAGAGGAGCTTCACGCCTAGCATGCCGGAAGCCGAGCGTGAGCGGCTTTACGGAGGCTGGCTCGAAGCGGTGGAGCGTGTAAAAAGCACCGCCTGAAGCTTGCAAAAGGCAGCGATATCGGTAAGATATGCATCCGTTGCCGCAGCGCAGATGTGGCGGTAACAGGCGGCCTGTCATTCGCAAGATGTGGAGGCAGGCGCAAAAAAGCCGGAAGCAGGACCATAGCTCAGTTGGTTAGAGCGCCACGTTGACATCGTGGAGGTCGGCGGTTCAAATCCGCCTGGTCCTACCAGCTTTCACATCGCCTTCAGGACCATAGCTCAGTTGGTTAGAGCGCCACGTTGACATCGTGGAGGTCAGCGGTTCAAATCCGCTTGGTCCTACCAGTTTCTCGGAACGCCCCATGGCCCTGTGCCATGGGGCGTTTCTGCTTTCACCCGAGCGGCGTCGGTGCGGCGAGCAGGTCCGGCAGCCGGGTGCGCTCGATGAACACCGCGACCAGCCGCTCGATGCCGGCCTGGTCCTCGGCGCTGAAGCGGGCGTGGCGAGGGCTGTCCAGGTCGAGCACGCCCCACAGCGTGCCCTCGCGCAAGAGCGGTATCACCAGCTCCGAGTTCGACGCGGCGTCGCAGGCGATATGGTCGGCGATGGCGTGAACGTCGTCGATGCGTTGCGTCTGGCGGCTGCGGGCGGCCGCGCCACACACGCCCTTGGCGAACGGGATCGGGTTGCAGGCGGGCTTGCCCTGGAAGGGGCCGAGGGAGAGTCGCTCGGGCTGGCGCTGCAGGTAGAATCCCGCCCAGTTGAGCTCGGGTACCTGCTGCATGATGAAGGCGCAGGTCTGGGCGGCATTGGCCAACCAGTCGTCGTCATCCAGCAGGGCGTCGAGCTGTCGCGCGAGCAGCGCGTAATCGAGAGCGGCCGATGGCATGGGGCCTCCTTCTATCGGGGTTTGAACAATGGCCGGGGCGACACTAGCTTTCGGGTAGGGATATCCGTTGGTCGATCAGGAGGATTGAGTATGCGTGTGGTTGCCGATGTCAATGTCACCCCAATCGGGGCCGGGGCCTCGCTGTCGTCCCATGTCGCCGCCTGCGAGGAGGTGATCGAGGAGGCCGGGCTCAAGTATCGCCTGCATGCCCATGGTACCAACCTGGAGGGCTCGTGGGAGGACGTGATGCGGGTCGTCCAGCGCTGCCATGAGGTGCTGCACGAGCGCGGCGCGCCGCGGGTGGACAGTGCGATCCGCATCGCCACGGCCACCGACAAGGATCAGAGCCTGGAGGGGCGGATCGAGAAGGTCGAGCGCAAGATAGGCTGATTCGAGACCGCCTCTGGCAAACGAACGGGCCGACGCATGGCGTCGGCCCGCTGCCGTCAACAGGAAGGCGCGGCTAGGTTTACTCCCAGCCGGGCACTGCCCCGCCGTCGAATAGCTCCTGAGCTTTGGCCACGACTTCCTCGCTCTGGTAGGCCGAGACCAGTTGCTGGATCTCCTCACGCTCCTCGTCGCCGGCGCGTACCGCGATCAGGTTGACGTAGGGCGATTCTGGACCCTCCTTGATCAAGGCATCGTCCAGGTGCAGGCCGGCCGGCTGGGCGAAGGTATTGTTGATGAAGGCCAGGTCGACGTCCTGCAGTACGCGCGGCAGTTGGGCCGCCTCGATCTCGCGGAACTGGAAGTCGCGGGGGTTCTCGACCACATCGACCGGCGTGGCCTCGAGGTTCTCGGGATCGTCGAGTTCGATCAGGCCGGCATTGTGCATCAGGATCATCGCGCGGCCGCCGTTGGTGGGGTCATTGGGCAGGGCGATGATGGCACCGTCTGGCAGCTCGTCGATGCTGTCGTGTTTCTCGGAGTAGGCACCGATGGGGTAGACGAAAGTGTGCCCGGCCACGGCCAGCTCATAGCCGCGGTCGTCGATCATGCTCTGCAGGTAAGGCTCGTGCTGGAAGGCATTGGCATCGAGGCTGCCGTCGGCCAGCGCCGCATTGGGCGAGACGTAGTCGGTGAACTCGACGATCTCGACCTCGAGATCGTAGCGCTCCTTGGCGATCTGCACCGCGACCTCCATCACTTCCGACTCGGGGCCGGACATGGTGCCAACCTTGATCGAGCGGGTCTCGCCGGCGTCGTCGTTGCCGCAGCCGGCGAGCAGGCTGGTAGCGGCGAGAGTGCCGACCAGCGTGGCGGCGCCGAGCAGGCGGGTCAGGGTTGCTTGCATTGGGTCGTTCTCCTTGGGTGTGGCGTCACTTGCGATCCGACTTGCGTACCAGGTAATCCCCCAGGCTCTGGAAGCCCTGCACCATGACCACCAGGATGGCCACGGTGATCAGCATGACGGTGGGGTTGAAGCGGTTGTAGCCGTAGCGGATGCCGAGGTCGCCCAGGCCGCCACCGCCCACGGCGCCGGCCATGGCCGAGTAACTCACCAGGGTGACCACGGTGATGGTGAGGCCGGTGACGATGCCGCCGCGGGCCTCGGGCAGCAGTACCTTGGTGATGATCTGCCGCGGTGTGGCACCCATCGACTGGGCGGCCTCGACAAGACCCGGCGGAATCTCGTTGAGCGCCCCCTCCACCAGGCGGGCGACGAAGGGAATGGCGGCGATGGTCAGCGGCACGATGGCGGCATTGGTACCGATGGAAGTGCCGACTATCACGCGCGTAAAAGGGATGATCGCCACCATCAGGATGATGAAGGGGATCGAGCGGCCGACGTTGGTCACCATGCCCAGCGCCTGGTTGAGCACCGGGCGCGCGAGGATCTGGCGCGGGCGGGTGACGTAGAGCATTACGCCCAGCGGTACGCCGAGCAAGGCCGAGATCACGCCCGAGACGGCGACCATGTAGAGCGTGTCCAGGGTCGCCTGCAGGATCAGGTCAATCATCGCGCTGGACATGGCCGAGCACCTCCACGTGAAGATCATGGGTTTCGAGGTAGTCGATGGCGCGGCGGGTCTGCTCCGGCGAGCCCAGCAGTTCGGCGATCATCAGGCCCAGGGTGCGCTCCTGGATCGACTCCACTTTGGCCTGGAGGATGCTCACGTCCACACCGCACTCCCGCGCCAGGCGCGAGATGAGCGGCGTGGAGACCGCATCGCCGGAGAACGCCAGGCGGACCACCGGGTGGGTGTGCTCGCCGGGGGCCTCCTCCAGCCGCTCGACCAGCGCCTTGGGCGGCTCGAGCTGCAGGAAGTCGTTGAGGAACTCGCGGCCGAGCCGGGTGCGCGGTGCGGTGAAGAAATCGCCCACCTCGGCTTCCTCGACCAGCTCGCCGTCAGAGATCAGGCTGACCCGGTGGCAGATCGACTTGACCACCTCCATCTCATGGGTGATCAGCAGGATGGTCAGGCCGAGCTTCTGGTTGATCTCGCGCAGCAGGGCGAGGATCGAGCCGGTGGTCTGGGGGTCGAGCGCCGAAGTCGCCTCGTCGCACAGCAGCACTCGCGGCTCGCTGGCCAGCGCCCGGGCGATGGCCACGCGTTGCTTCTGCCCGCCGGAGAGCTGGGCCGGATACTGGCGGGCCTTGTCGGAAAGGCCGGTCAGCTCGAGCAGCGGCAGCACGCGTTGGCGAATGGCGCCGCGCTTCATGCCCATCAGTTCCAGCGGCAGCGCCACGTTGTCGAATACGTTGCGCGTGGTCAGCAGGTTGAAGTGCTGGAAGATCATGCCGATGCGGTGGCGCGCCTGGTTGAGCTCGGCGGGGGAGAGATCGGTCATCTCCTGGCCATCGACGACGACGCTGCCGCCGGTGGGGCGCTCGAGCAGGTTGACGCAGCGGATCAAGGTCGACTTGCCGGCGCCGGACAGGCCGATGACGCCGTGGATGCTGCCCTGGGGAACATGCAGGTCGACGTTCCTGAGGGCCTCGATCGTCCGTGACGGAGTGTCGCGTCGACGGGCGGCGAACGGCAGCCGGCTTCTCGAGCCGGCGAGATGGTAGGTCTTGGAGACGTTGCTTAGCGTGATCATCTGGCTTCCTGAGAGGCCGTCCCGGTGGGGCGGGCGCAGCGACGACCAAGGAGGGAGAGCCGGAACGAAAAAAAGGCCACCCTGACGGGTGGCCATCAACGCTGGACACACCCTTTTAGCTGCACTTCACGTCGCTGGGGATGGAGCGTTCCATTTCCCAGCGGCGTGGGCGCCCGCAATCCGGGTACAAATCGGCGCCTGAAATGTGATGGCGAATACTAGGACCAAAGAAGCATGCTGTCAATGCGTTGGTGTATGTTTGTAGCCTGAAGCCATGTTTTCAGTAAGATGTTCCGCCTTCTTGGATTCCGGCATGACATCGTCCTGTCGACGGTGCGGTGCCTGACGTCCATGCCGATGGACGTTGCGGTCGCGAATTCTTACACTGCGAGCCCAATCCTTTCTCACCATTGTCGGGACTGCCCAGGAGGCGTCATGTTCACAGGCATCGTTCAGGGGACGGCCGAGATCGTCGCCATCCACGAGGCGGAGGCATTCCGGACCCATGTGGTGAGCCTGCCGGAATCTCTGCGCGAAGGGCTCGAGCTCGGGGCCTCGGTGGCCCACAACGGCGTCTGCCTGACCGTCACCGCCATCGAGGGCGAGCGGGTCAGCTTCGACCTGATGCGCGAGACGCTGCGGGTGACCAACCTCGGTGCGCTGCGCGAAGGGGATCGCGTCAATATCGAGCGTGCGGCGCGCTTCGGTGACGAGATCGGCGGACACGCCATGTCCGGGCACGTCATGGCCATGGCCGAGCTGGTGGAGCTGGACCAGGCGCCCAACAATCGCCGGTTGTGGTTCGAGGTGCCGCGCGCCCTGGGGCGCTTCCTGTTCGACAAGGGCTATATCGGGGTCGATGGCATCAGCCTGACCATTGGGGCGGTGAGGCACGCCGCGGCCGACCACGGGCCGCGCTTCTGCGTCGATCTGATTCCCGAGACGCTGGAGCGCACCATTCTGGTCGATCGCGTGCCGGGGGACCGGGTCAACATCGAGATCGACCCCCAGACCCAGGCCATCGTCGAGACGGTAGAGCGTGTGCTCGCCTCGCGTGGCGTCTGACGAACAGGTTCAAATGACCGTTTCGTCAAGTCTGCGTTGGCAGCCGCGCTGGCGCATGGCGCAGAGTTTGCTTATACAGAGCGAACCGTGCCGCGGCATGGCATTCAGGGTGGCCTCGCAACGCCGGCGGCCTTTGGGTACCATGTGCGGCTTTTCTCGCCCCCTGGCCGAATACAGCCCTTGTGCGCAGGAATGCCAAAAATGAAGAACATGCTCGATAGCCGCTTCAAGCTGACGGAACACAACACCAGCGTGAAGACCGAGGTCATCGCCGGGATCACCACCTTCCTGACCATGGCCTACATCATCTTCGTCAACCCCAGCATTCTCTCCGAGGCGGGCATGGACTACGGTGCCGTGTTCGTCGCCACCTGCCTGGCCGCGGCCGTCGGCTGTCTGATCATGGGCCTGTGGGCCAACTACCCGATCGCCCAGGCGCCGGGCATGGGGCTCAACGCCTTCTTCACCTACGGCGTGGTGCTCGGCATGGGCTACACCTGGGAGGCGGCGCTGGGGGCCGTGTTCTTCTCCGGTCTGTGCTTCTTCCTGCTCAGCATCTTCAAGATCCGAGAATGGATCATCAACTCCATTCCGCTCTCGCTGCGACTGGGGATTGCTGCCGGAATCGGCCTGTTCCTGGCCATGATCGCGCTGAAGAACGCCGGCATCGTGGTATCCAACCCGGCCACCTACGTGGCGCTGGGGGATCTCTCCGAGCCGGCCGCGCTCTACGCGCTGCTGGGCTTCTTCGCCATTACCGCCATGGCTTACCTGCGCGTCACCGGGGCGGTGATGATCGGCATCCTCGGCGTGACCGTGCTGGCCATGATCCTGGGGCACAACGAGTATGGCGGCCTGATGTCGATGCCGCCTTCCATCGCCCCGACCTTCATGGCGTTGGACCTGGCTGGCGCGCTCGACGTCGCCATGCTCAGCGTCATCTTTGCTTTCCTGTTCGTCGACCTGTTCGACACCTCGGGTACGCTGGTGGGGGTGGCCCACAAGGGTGGGCTGCTCGACAAGGACGGCAAGCTGCCGCGCCTGGGTCGCGCCATGATGGCCGACAGCGGCGCCTCCATGGCGGGAGCGGTGCTGGGGACTTCGACGACGACCAGCTACATCGAGTCCACCGCGGGTATCGTCTCGGGCGGCCGCACCGGACTGACCGCGGTAGTGGTGGCCCTGCTGTTCCTGGTCAGCCTGTTCTTCGCCCCGCTGGCGGGCTCGATCCCGGCCTATGCCACCGCCGGTGCACTGCTCTACGTGGCGGTGCTGATGGCCGGCAGCCTGTCCCACGCCAACTGGGACGACCCGACCGATGCCGCGCCCGTGCTGATTGCCGCCCTGGCCATGCCGCTGACCTTCTCCATCGCCGAGGGCATCGCGTTGGGCTTCATCAGCTACGCTGCTATCAAGACCCTCTCCGGTCGCTTCCGCGATCTCAACCCGGCGGTGGTCGTGCTGGCGATCCTGTTCGTGCTGAAGTTCCTGTTCCTAGACTGACATTCCTCACCGAGAGCTGCGATGAGCATTTACGGCGACTACATCAAGTCCGTGATCCGAACCGTCCCCGACTGGCCGCAGCAGGGGGTCAACTTTCGCGATATCACCCCGCTGCTGCAGAACAGCTCGGCCTTTCGCAAGCTGATCGACAGCTTCGTGCACCGCTATCAGGACATGGAGCTCGATGCGATCGCGGCCATCGACGCGCGCGGCTTCATCATCGGCGCGCCGGTGGCCTACGAGCTGGGGTGCAGCTTCGTGCCGGTGCGCAAGAAGGGCAAGCTGCCGTTTCGTACCATCAGCGAGACCTATACGCTGGAGTACGGCCAGGCCGAGGTGGAGCTGCACTCCGATGCGTTCCGCCAGGGCGACAGGATCCTGATCATGGACGATCTGATCGCCACCGGTGGCACCATGCTGGCCGCCGCCAAGCTCATCACCCGTTCGGGCGGGCAGGTGGTGGAGACCGCTACCATCATCGACCTGCCGGAGATCGGCGGGTCGGCCAGGATTCGCGAGGCCGGTTTCGGCGTCTTTGCGGTCTGCTCCTTCAATGAGGACGAGTGACATCACCATGAGCAACGCCCGCTACCACCAGCACTTCACCGTCTCCTGGGACCAGCTGCATCGTGACGTGCGCGAACTCTGCCACCGTCTCGTCGAGCGCGACTTCAAGGGCATCGTGGCGATCACCCGAGGCGGCCTGATCCCGGCGGCGCTGATCGCCCGGGAGCTCAACGTGCGCCTGATCGATACCGTGTGCATCAAGAGCTACGACCACATGGACCAGGGCGGGCTGGACGTCATGAAGGGGGTCGACCACGATGGCGACGGCTGGCTGCTGGTCGACGACCTGGTCGATACCGGCAAGACGGCGCGGAAGGTGCGCGAGATGCTGCCCAGGGCACATTTCGTCACCGTCTATGCCAAGCCGGAAGGTCGCCCCCTGGTCGACCAGTACCTGACCGAGGTGGCGCAGGACTGCTGGATCCAGTTCCCGTGGGACATGGGGGTGGCCTATGTGGAGCCCCTGGTCGACCAGGTCAAACGTTGAGTCTCAGCTGTGAAGAGCGAATCATGAGCTGCCCGTTGCCCGATAGTTGGCAGCGCTGGCTGGGGGGCGAATTCGAAGCCCCCTACATGCAGGCGCTGCGTGATTTCCTGGCCGCCGAGAAGGCCGCCAGGAAGGTGATCTACCCCCACTCGTCGAACTGGTTCCGTGCCTTCGAGCTGACACCGCTGGAGCGGGTCAAGGTGGTGATCCTGGGGCAGGACCCCTACCACGGGCCCGATCAGGCTCACGGGCTGTGCTTCTCAGTGTTGCCGGGGGTGGCGACGCCGCCCTCGCTGGTCAACATCTACAAGGAGCTGGTCGCCGACGTCGGCTTCCAGCCGGTCGACCACGGCAACCTGGAGTACTGGGCGCGGCAGGGCGTGCTGCTGCTCAACACCTCGCTGACGGTGGAGCAGGGCAACGCCGGCTCGCACCGGGGCAGGGGCTGGGAGACCTTCACCGATCGTGCCATCGAGACGGTCAACGCCCATGCGCCGCCCTCCGTCTTCCTGCTGTGGGGCAGCCATGCCCGGCAGAAGAAAGCCCTGATCGATACCTCGCGTCATCTGGTGCTGGAATCGCCGCATCCTTCGCCGCTCTCCGCGCACCGGGGCTTCTTCGGCAATCGCCATTTTTCCCGGGCCAACGCCTTTCTCGAGGCGAAGGGGCGCGAGCCGATCGACTGGCAGCTTCCCGCTGTGCCCTGAGGTGTCGAGCCGGCATGGCCGATGCCTTAACCTGCCCGCGGGTTGCAGGTAAAATGCCGCGACTCGTCCCTGCGACGAAGGTCGCCACTTTCATCCCACGCCGAGAGGTCCGTCATGAGCGTCCATGCCATCCAACATCCGCTGGTCCAGCACAAGCTCGGGCTGATGCGCGAAGCCGGCATCAGCACCAAGAGCTTTCGCGAGTTGGCCGGTGAGCTGGCCAAGCTGCTCACCTACGAGGCGACCAAGGACCTGGAGCTGGAAGCGCAGGAGATCGGCGGCTGGAGCGGCAAGCCGATCCCGGTGAAGCTGCTCAAGGGCAAGAAAGTGACCATCGTGCCGATCCTTCGCGCAGGCCTCGGCATGCTCGATGGCGTGACGGACCTGATCCCGAGCGCAAGGATCAGCGTGGTGGGGCTCTATCGCGACGAGGAGACGCTCGAACCCGTGCCGTACTTCGCCAAGTTTGCCAACGATCTTGACGAGCGTATGGCGATCGTCATCGACCCGATGCTGGCGACCGGCGGCACCATGGTGGCGACGCTCGACATGCTGCGCGAGCGCGGCTGCCAGCAGATGAAGGTGATCGTGCTGGTGGCGGCTCCCGAGGGTATCAAGCGGGTACAGGACGCTTATCCCGACATCGAGATCTACACCGCCGCGGTGGACGATCATCTCGACGAACACGGCTATATCGTCCCCGGTCTCGGCGATGCGGGGGACAAGATCTTCGGAACGAGGTAATTTTTGCCATCAACCTGCCTGCGCTCGGCGAGGTTCATCGGCAAAACACAAGAGGCTGCCCCTGAGATCGCGATCCAGGGGCGTTTTTCTGGGCTGGGATGCCTTCATTCGAACGAACGACACAGAAGAAGGATAGCTTCGCATGAACGAACACGTGGCGACTGCGCAGGCGCCGACCCAATCCTTGCCCAGGCTGCTCCTGACCGGGGCGCAGATGCTCTTCGTTGCCTTTGGTGCCCTGGTGCTGGTGCCGCTGTTGACTGGGCTCGATCCCAGTGTGGCGCTGTTCACCGCGGGGATCGGTACCCTGGTATTCCACGGCGTGACCCGGGTCACCGTGCCGGTGTTCCTGGCCTCGTCATTTGCCTTCATCGCACCGATCCAGGGGTCGGTAGCCAATTTCGGGGTGCCGGCGACCATGGGCGGGCTGATGGCGGCGGGGCTGGTCTACGTGGCGATCTCCCAGGCGGTGCGCATGAAGGGCACGGCCTGGCTGCATCGCCTGCTGCCGCCGGTGGTGGTGGGGCCGGTGATCATGGTGATCGGGCTGGCGTTGGCCCCGGTGGCGGTGAGCATGGCCACCGGCGAGACCAGCGACCATATCGACTACGGTCCGGCGTTACTGCTATCCATGGCCAGCCTGCTGGTGACGCTGGTGCTGGCGGTGTTCGGCCGCGGCCTGCTGCGCCTGGTACCGATCATGGGCGGCATCCTGGTGGGCTACGCCATGGCGCTGATGATGGGGCTGGTGGACTTCGCGCCGGTGCGCGAGGCGGCCTGGCTGGCCATGCCTGCGTTCACCGCGCCGAGCTTCCACTGGGCGGCGATCCTGTTCATGATCCCGGTGGCCATCGCCCCCGCCGTCGAGCATATCGGCGACATGATCGCCATCGGCTCGGTCACGCGCAAGAACTACCTGGAGAAGCCCGGGCTGCACCGCACCCTCCTGGGCGACGGCCTGGCGACCTCCGCCGCGGCGCTGTTCGGCGGCCCGCCCAATACCACCTACTCGGAGGTGACCGGGGCGGTGACGCTCACCCGCGCGTTCAACCCGAAGATCATGGTGGTAGCGGCCTGCTGCGCCATCGGGCTGGCGTTCGTCGCCAAGCTCGGAGCGGTGCTGCAGACCATTCCCGGGCCGGTGATGGGCGGCATCATGACGCTGCTGTTCGGCTCCATCGCGGTGGTCGGCATGAACACCCTGGTGCGCGCCGGTCACTCCCTGACGGCGCCGCGCAACCTGGTGGTGGTCTCTCTGATCCTGGTGTTCGGTATCGGTGGCATGCAGTTCGGCGGTGGTCAGTTCACCCTGCAGGGCGTGAGCCTGGCCGCACTGGTGGGTATCGTGCTGAACTGGGTGCTGCCCGGCGCCGAAGAGGAGAACTGAGCTTCGTTCGAAAGTCGGTGAGCGCAGCCGGTTTTCCGCCGAGTTCAAGCGTGATGCAGCTCCCTGCCGCCCTCGGAAAAGGTCGGCGGGGAGTTGGCGCTGACGATCACGCACTCCTCCTCGCCTACATTGCGGAAGCGGTGCGGCAGGCGTGAATCGAAGTAGTAGGCATCGCCGGTGCGCAGCAGCCGGGCTTCACCGGCCACGGTGAGCTCGATCTCGCCGGCCACCACCACGCCGCCTTCCTCGCCGTCGTGCTCGAGCATTTCGTCCCCGGTATCGGCCCCGGGCGGGTAGCGTTCATGGATGATCGACATGCTGCGGTCGGGGCGGCGTGCCGCCACCAGGCGCCACGAGAGGTGACCGTCGCCGATCTCGGTGAGCTCCTCGGCGGGATAGAAGGCGCGCGGCGGTGAGGGTTCGTCGCCGGCGAAGAAGGCGCTGATCGACACCGGCATGGCATCGAGTATCTTCTTCAGCGAGCTGACCGATGGGCTGACGCTGTTCTGTTCGATCAGCGAGATGGTACTGTTGGTGACGCCGGCGCGCTTGGCCAGCTCGCGTTGGGACAGTTTGCGTGCCTTGCGCAGCTCGCGCAGGCGTGTGCCCACATCAAATCCTTCCATCGTCAGGTCCAGGGTCGTTCGATTTGTTTGACACATGATACCTGCTGCAGCCGTCATGCATAAGATGATCCGGATCATGACGTGCTGGCGATTGGCTCGCGAGCCATGGCACCGGCGTGCCGGCTGAGGCATCATGGAGGGTATGTGCGAACGTCCCGCCCTCAGCGTACCGAATCCATCGACCGACATCACCGGCCTGATCCTGGCCGGCGGCCGAGGCCGCCGCATGGGCGGGCGCGACAAGGGGCTGGAGCGGCTGGACGGGGTGACACTGGTCGACCATGTCCGGGCTCGCCTGGTGGGCAACGTCGCGGAGCTGTTGATCAGTGCCAACCGCCACCTGGCGCGCTACCGGGGCCTGGCCGATCGTGTCGTGACCGATACCGAGGGTGGCTTTCAAGGGCCGCTGATGGGGATCTACAGCGGGCTGTGTGCCGCCCATACCCCCTGGGTGCTGGTCGTGCCCTGCGACACGCCGATGCTTCCACGCGACCTCGTGGCCAGGATGGCGGCCGGCATCGGCGGCCATCGCATTGCCGTGGCCCATGACGGGGAGCGTCTGCACCCGGTCGTGGCGCTGCTGGAGCGGGCCCTGGCGGCAGACCTGCATGCCGCCTTGGTGGCGGGGGAGCGCAAGGTCGGCCGCTGGTACGAGCGCCACGCCTGGACCCGCGTGGATTTCAGCGATTGCCCCGAAGCCTTCGGCAATCTCAATACCGAAGAGGACAGACGGCGCCTGGAGACGCGCCTGAACGAGGAGAGTCGACCCTGATGTCACGTCCGCTGCACGGCCCGCTGAACCTCGACGATGGGCTGCCGCTGCTCGGCATTGCCGCCTGGAGCGGCACCGGCAAGACCACGCTGCTGGAAGGCCTGTTGCCCCGCCTGGCGGCACGCGGCTTGCGTGTCGCCGTGATCAAGCACGCGCATCATGGTTTCGATGTCGATCAGCCGGGCAAGGACAGCCACCGCCTGCGCCAGGCCGGTGCCGCGCCGATGTTGGTTGCCTCCCGTGCCAGGTGGGCCATGATGATGGAGACCCCTGGGTTGGAGGAGGCCGACCTGGCGCAGCTGATCGAGACAGTGCGCGGACAGGATCCCGACCTGGTGCTGGTGGAGGGATTCAAGGCCTGGCCCCTGCCCAAGCTGGAGCTCTACCGCGAGGAGCTCGGCAAGACACTGCGCGTGGCGGAGGATCCCTGGGTCAAGGCGGTGGCCAGCCAGCCACCCGTCAGCGTACCGGCCGGTGTCGATTGGCTCGACCTGGGCGATCTGGAGGCCATTGCCGAGTGGGTCAGCGCCTGGCCGGCGCGCTGGCCGTCGGAGCGGGCGCCGCGCTGCCTGGCCTGAGCGAGCGTCCGCTTGCCACGAACCGCATTCGATCAACCGATACCGAGGCTGCTTCACATGAGTCTGACCCATCTCAACCAGCGCGGCGAAGCCCATATGGTCGATGTCGCCGACAAGGCGGAGAGTCGCCGTGAGGCAACCGCTTCCGGCCACATCCAGATGAAGCCCGCGACGCTGGCGCTGCTGGTCGAAGGCGGGCTGCCCAAGGGCGACGTCCTGGCCACCGCACGTATCGCCGGCATCCAGGCGGCCAAGCGCACCCACGAACTGATTCCGCTGTGTCATGCGTTGCCGCTGTCGAAGGTAACGATCGATTTTCATGTGGACGAGGAGAACGCCCGGGTCGAGGTCATTGCCTCATGTCGCCTCAATGGTCGAACCGGCGTGGAGATGGAGGCTTTGACGGCGGTGTCGGTGGCCTGCCTGACGCTCTACGACATGTGCAAGGCGGTGGACAAGGACATGGAGATCGGCGCCATCCATGTCGATGCGAAGCGTGGCGGAAAGTCGGGCGACTACCAGCGGCAACCCAGTGCCGCGACGACGCCGATCGTTACCGGCCAGGGCGCCGTGGGACAGGTCTCGGTGGGTACCCGCTGCGATATCGACTCTCCCTGCGTCAGGGTGAAGTTCCTCGCCGAACTGCGCGAGCGGCTGGGGGTCAGCGATCTCACCCTGCCGCTCGATACCCTCCCCAGCACCGATGTCGGCGGACTCAAGAATGCACTGGTGAAACGGGATTCGCGCTTTGCGCGCCTTGGCGAGGGGCGGGTGCTGTGCGCCGTGAACCAGGTCATGGCACTGGACGCGACGCCGATCACCAACGACGATGAAGTGGCATTTTTCCCGCCGGTAACGGGAGGCTGAAGGTGACGATCCGAGTTCAGCAGGCCGCCTTCGATGCCGGCAGCGAACAGCGACAGCTGCTACAGGGGCGTTCGGACATCGGGGCTGTGGTCAGCTTCACCGGGCTGGTACGCGACTTCAACGAGCGTCCCGACGTGAACGCGCTGACGCTGGAACACTACCCGGGCATGACCGAGGCCGCGCTAGGCGATATCGTGGCCGAAGCCGAGTCACGCTGGCCGCTCCAGGGCGTGCGCCTCATCCACCGGGTTGGCCGTCTTTCCCCCGGTGACCCTATTGTCCTGGTGGTGGTGGCCAGTGCCCATCGACGTGCGGCCTTCGAGGCGTGCGACTTCATCATGGATTACCTCAAGACTCGCGCGCCTTTCTGGAAAAAGGAGCACAGCATCACCGGAGATTACTGGGTTGCCGAGCGTGAGTCGGACCACCGCGATGCCAGCCGCTGGGAGAGCGAAAATGACAAATCTTCCTGAGACCTTGCCTTCGGAATTGGTCGACGGTTTCGGTAGGCGGGTTCGCTATGTACGGATCTCCGTCACCGACCGCTGCGATTTCCGCTGCGTCTACTGCATGAGCGAGGAGATGACCTTCCTGCCGCGTGCGCAGATCCTGACCCTCGAAGAGCTGGGCATGGTGGCGCGGGCGTTCGTCGAGATGGGCGTGGAGAAGATCCGCCTGACAGGCGGTGAGCCCCTCGTGCGGCGGGGTATCGACCAGCTGATCGAGCAGACCAGTGCGCTTCCCGGGCTGCGCGACCTGGCCATGACGACGAACGGGGCGGGGCTCGTCAAGCACGCCAGGCGTCTGCGTGAGGCCGGCCTGGGTCGGCTTAATATCAGCCTGGATACGCTCGATCCCGAGCGTTTCCGACGGCTGACGCGCACCGGCGACCTGACACGCGTACTGGAGGGCTTGCAAGCGGCCAAGGAGGCCGGTTTCGCGCAGATCAAGCTCAATGCCGTGATCCTCAAGGGGCGCAACGACGATGAGGTGCTCGACCTGGTCGAATTTGCCAGAGCCCAGGGGGTCGACCTGAGTTTCATCGAGGAGATGCCGCTGGGGGATGTATCCGATCACTCCCGTGCCGAGACCTTCTGCTCGAGCGATGAGGTCAAGGCAGTGATCGAGCAGCGCTACGAGCTGATTCCCACTGCCGAGTCGACACTCGGGCCATCGCGCTATTTTCGCATGGCCGATAGTGCCAGCCGTATCGGTTTCATTTCCCCGCACAGCCACAACTTCTGCGCCAGCTGCAATCGCGTGCGTGTCACGGCCGAAGGGCGGTTATTGCTCTGCCTGGGCAACGAGCACTCGGTCGATTTACGCGCCGTGCTGCGCCAGCACCCGGGCGACCTCGATGCCTTGAAGCGGGCTATCGTCGCGGCGCTGCCGCTCAAGCCCGAACGCCACTATTTCACCACCGACGGTGACGTCCAGATCGTTCGCTTCATGAACATGACCGGCGGCTGAGCGCCTGCAAGAAGGCGGCTATTCCGCGTTCTCTTTCCCGATTATCCTCCTCGCGTTCGCGTGGACTTTTCTTGCCAATTCGGCAAATCGGCATATACTTTTGACGAGTGAGCCTTAGGGCTGACTCGTCGTTTTCTTGCATGGAGGAGGCCAATGTCCAGCGAAACCCTGGAGCGTATCGCCCGTAACAAGAACGTGGCTCGTGCCGCGGCTCGCCAGTTGAGCATGGAGCAGCTGCACAAGCTCTCCGATGTGATCGGCGAGGTCATCGAGCAGAAAAATGAAGAGGAGAAGCTCCGCAAACAGGAAGAAGCGGACAAGGAAAAGAAACTGGCTGAGATCCGCGAGGCCATGAGTGATGCCGGTCTCTCCGTGGAAGATCTCGTAGGGGAACAGCCGCGCCGCCGGCGTGGTCGTCCGCCCAAGAATGCCAGCGGTTCGTGATCCGGTCGGACCCGAATCGTCTGCTCGCGCAACGCGGGTCGGGGGAATGCATGAGGCGTCACCCCCGACCTGTTGACCACATCTTGCCCCGCCTCGGGCCGGTCATGGTCCGGTGGGAATCAGCGGTAGGCCGGTACCTCCACGGGGATCAGCTGGAGGTGAACGTCCGGTAATTGGCGAAGGTGCTGTCCCAGCCAGGAGGTAATGAGAGGCTGCAGGGCGGTACGGAGTTCGGCCAAGGTTTCCGCCTCGACTTCTTCCAGGCGCTCGTCCAGCCATTCGGTGAAGCTCTCTTCGTCCATGGCGCTGACTCGATGCGCGTCCATCATCAGGCGTCCGATACGTGTCCATCCGGTTCTCGTCGAGGCGACCGACAGGGCGAGGTGCAGGATGCCGTGGCGCGGCGAACCATGCTCGGCGGTAAGCCCCGGAAGGGGCGTAACGGCATTCTGGCTGACGATGCAGGGTCGCTGAGGGTGTCTCGATTCCAGCGTCAGCCCCTCGCCATCGAGGCGAATCAAGTCGCCATTGACCGGCGCCAGGGGGGCCTGTATTCCCATCGCTTCCGCCACCTCCTGGTGCGCCTGCTGGTGACGACGCTCGCCATGTACCGGCAGTAGATGACGTGGCTTTATCCAACCATAGAGGGTGCGCAATTCGTCCTGGGCGGGATGGCCTGAGGCGTGAAGTTCGGGGTGGTTGAATTCGTCCCACACCGCCACGTCGAGATGACTCAGGGCATGCTTCAGGCGCTCGATCTGGCGCTCGTTGCCGGGAATCGCCTTGGCCGAGAAGAGAACGGTATCGCCTGCCATCAGTTCGAAACTGGGATGCCGGCCGTTGGCCAGCCGGCTGAGGGCGGCGCGTGGCTCGCCCTGGCTGCCGGTGGCGATGACCAGGACTTCCGTCGGAGGGAGATAGCCAAGATCGCTGGTCGGTACCAGCGCCGGCATGTCGTCCAGGTAGCCGAGGCCTCGGGCTACCGCCACCATGCGCTCCATGGCCCGACCCATCAGGCTGACCCGGCGCCCGCAGCGCTCGGCGGCTCGGGCCACGGCCAGCACGCGGGCCAGGTTGCTGGCGAAGCAGCTCACCACGACGCGCCCCGTGCACTGGGCGAGGCGGTGTTCGAGCGCCCTGGCCACTTCGCCTTCGCTGCGCGAGTGCCCCGGCATGGGGGCGTTGGTGGAGTCGCCGACCACCAGGTCCACCGGCGCCAGGGCACGAAACAGTGCACCCTTGACCGGTGGGCCGATCAACGGCTCCGGGTCGAGCTTCCAGTCGCCGGTATGCAGCACGCGGTAATCGCCGACGGCGATCAGCAGGGCGCAGCTCTCGGGGATGGAGTGCGTCAGCGGCAGGTAGCGCAGGGTGAAGGGGCCGTTCTCCAGGGCTTCGCCAGGCTCGATCACACGGATGGCGTCGACGGCGAGGCCGCGCTCGTGAAACTTGGCCCGCAGCAGGCCGGCCGCCAGCGGAGTGGCGTATACGGGACATTGCCACTTGGGCCACAGCCAGGCGGCAGCGCCGATATGATCTTCGTGTCCATGCGTGATGATCAGCGCCGAGGGGCGGATGTCCAGCGCCTCGGGCGTCTCGAGACTGGGTACCTGTAGCGGGGAATCCGGCAAATCCTGGCGAATCATCATGCCGCAATCGACGGCAATCCAGTCGTTCTCATGCCCGTAGAGCCCCAGGTTCATGCCGATCTCGCCGCAGCCCCCCAGTGGCAGGAAGTAAAGCGGGGAGCGGCGGCGGGGACGAATCGTGGCGTGAGTCGAAGGCATCGGCAAATCTAGACCAGACAATGGAAACTTCACTATACGGATCGTCGCGACCCTCCACAATGCGATGCCGGTGGCGTGTGCGGGAGCAGGCGTGTCGCGGGTCTGCCGAGTTCGCTACAATGCGTGCTCTTCGAACACCGCTCCGTACCAGGTTGGCCCATGTCCCACTATTATCGACTCGTCGTTTCCTGCCCCGACCGCCGCGGCATCGTGGCCCGCGTCTCCGGTTTCATTGCTGGTCACGGCGGTTCCATCACGGAAGCCAGCCAGCACTCCGACCTTGAGGCCGGACGCTTCTTCATGCGCTACGAGATCCTGGCCGACTCCATCGGCATGACCGCCGCCGAGTTGCAGGAGGCCTTCGAGCCTGTGGCGCGGGAATTCGACATGGAATGGGCGCTGCGCGATACGCGCCGTCGGCCGCGGGTGGTGCTCATGGTCTCGCGGGAATCCCACTGCCTGGTCGACTTGCTGTACCGCTGGACGGCCGGTGAGCTGGAGGGCGACATCGTCGGTGTGATCTCGAACCATGACGACATGCGCAGCATGGTCGAGTGGCATGGCCTGCCCTATTACCACGTACCGGTTGGAGCCGATGACAAGAGCGCAGCCTTCGCTGAAGTCGAGCGACATGTGGAGGCAATGGAGGCCGACATCGTGGTGCTCGCCCGCTACATGCAGATCCTGCCGCCGCGGTTGTGTGAGCGCTATGCCGGGCGGGTCATCAACATCCACCACAGTTTCCTGCCGTCGTTTGCCGGGGCACGGCCCTATCACCAGGCCCACTCGCGGGGCGTCAAGTTGATCGGTGCCACCTGTCACTACGTGACCGAGGAACTGGACGCCGGGCCGATCATCGAACAGGACATACACCGCGTGAGCCACTGCCACACGCCGCAGGACCTGGTGCGCTTCGGCCGCGACGTGGAGAAGGCGGTACTGGCGCGCGGCCTGCGCTGGCATCTGGAGGACCGGGTGCTGATACATGGCAACAAGACCGTCGTCTTCGCCTGATCCCTGACTGGTAGTGCGGCAATGACCTTTTCCGAGCCGATTCTGGCCCCCTGGCTGCTGATCGCATGCGGGCTGATCTCGCTGACGGTGCTGGGCCTGGCGCTGGTGCAGCGCCCTTGGCAGCCGCTGCTGGCCGACCACGGCCTGCAGCATCGCTGGCTGGCGGCCAGTGTGGCCGTCGTGCTGCTGTGGCAGCTCAGGGCCCAGTCGGTCGATTGGCTGGCGCTGCAGCTGATGCTGACGGCACTGCTGACGCTGGTCTTCAAGGCGCCGCTGGCACTGGTGACCAATCTGCTGGCCAACCTCTCGCTGGTCGCGTTGGGCAAGGCAGGCTGGCCTCTGCTCGGCGTCAACGTGCTGATTACCGGGTTGGTGCCGGTCCTGGTGATGGTGTCGATATGGCGCATCGTCGATCGCTACCTGCCCGACAACCTGATGATCTTTCTTTTCCTGTGCGGCTTCTTCGGTGCAGCGCTGGCGACGCTGGGCACGGGGCTTGCCGGTCTGGGGCTGGTCATGCTCGGTGCTACCGACCCGGATGCCGTCCATCTGGCCAAGGAGTACGCCCTGTTCCTGCCACTGCTGATGCCGTCGGAGGCCTTTCTCACCGGCATGCTGCTCAGCGTGCTGATGGTCTATCACCCCGACTGGGTCGCCACCTTCAACGACCACCGCTATATCGATACCAAGTGAATCTTTAAAACGGCAGGCTGAGCTGGCGCCGAGCATCGTCCGTCACCAGCCTGACTCCTACGCCGAGCAGCCGTACCGGGCGCGCGCGACGCGCCCAGGCCTGTTCCATCAGGGCAGCGAAATTTTCCAGGTCAGGCAAGCCGCCTCGTGAGTCGAGGGTGGTGAGGGAAAAGTCGTCGAAGCGTACCTTGACGAAAATGCCGGCGACGGGCGGATGCCCGTGGCGGGCGAGCCGGGCGTCGAGGCGCTCGCACAGCGGTGCTAGCTCGGCGTAGCAGAGCGCGAGCTCGGGCAGGTCGCTGGCGAAGGTGGTCTCCGCGCTCACCGACTTGCGTTCGCGCTCGATGCGCACCGGCCTGTCGTCAATGCCTCGCGCGAGTTCGAACAGGCGTCGGCCGAACTTGCCGAACTCCTGCAGCAGGCGTTCCAGCGGCATTGTCTGCAGATCGCTGCAGGTGTCGATGTCGAGCGCCTGCAAGCGCTTGGCCGTGGCCGGGCCGACGCCGTGCAGCTTGGTGACCGGAAGTTGGCGCACGAAGTCGTCCACCTGGGAAGGGGAGATGACGGTCAGGCCGTCGGGCTTCTCCCAGTCGCTGGCGATCTTGGCCAGAAACTTCGACGGGGCGGCGCCTACCGACACCGTGATGCCGACGCGCTTCAGGCACTCCTCCTTCAGCCAGCGTGCCATCCAGGTGGCGCTGCCCGAGAAGCGCGTCACCTCGGTGACGTCGAGAAAGGCCTCGTCCAGTGACAGCGGCTCCACCAGCGGTGTCAGTTCGTGGAAGATCGCCGATATCTGGCGTGACGCTTCGCGGTAGCGGTCGAAATCCCCGCGCAGCAGAGTCAGGTGGGGGCACAGCCGCAGTGCCCGCGCCGTCGGCATGGCGGAGTGAATGCCGTAGGCACGGGCAGGGTAGTTGCAGGTCGCGATGACCCCGCGCCCCTCCGCACTGCCACCGATGGCCAGCGGTACCTCACGCAGCGCCGGGTTGTCACGCATCTCCACCGCGGCGTAGAAGCAGTCACAGTCGGCATGCAGAATCTTGCGGCTCATGGAGATTCGCCAGGACGTCGGAGCTGAGCGAGCGAAGGCCAGACAAGGCAAAAATTGGCGAAAAAGCGGAGTTTGCTGTTGCAAATGAGCATTTTAAGCCAATTTTTAACGCCGTATGGCCAAGCGCAGCCAGCTCTTACCCCAAGGCTTGGCCGTTGCCGCCGCGAATGACCCCCACCCCAATCCCCTCGATCTCGAGTTCTTGGTGGCGCAGATCCACCTCTATCGGAGCGAAGTCGGCGTTCTCGGCCTCCAGCACAACGCGATGACCCTGGCGATGAAAGCGCTTGACCGTGACCTCGTCTTCCAGGCGCGCGACCACGATCTGGCCGTCGCGCACGCGATCGGTGCGATGCACGGCCAGCAGGTCGCCCTCGAGGATGCCGACGTCCTTCATCGAGAGCCCGCGAACCTTGAGCAGGTAGTCGGCGCGAGGCGTGAAGAAATCCGGGGGCAGGGGGCAATAGCGGTCGATGTGCTCGGCGGCGAGGACGGGGCTGCCGGCAGCCACTTCGCCGATGATCGGCAGCCCCTCGCCGCTCGGCTCACTGACGATGCTGTCGGCTTCCTGAGCCGGCAGGCGTATGCCGCGTGAGGTGCCGCGTATCACCCTGATCACGCCCTTGCGTTCCAGTGCGCGCAGGTGCTCCTCGGCGGCATTGGGCGAGCGGAAGCCCAGCGCTCGGGCGATCTCGGCCCGCGTGGGGGGGTAGCCGAATTCGTTCATGGTCTTGACGATGAAGTCATAGACGTTTTGCTGACGCGAAGTGAGCGGGCGTGTCATGGCGAACTCCAGAGGCGTGAAGGCCGTATTGGTCAAGTATACAGCATGGAAGCCCATACAGTAAAAGGCAGCGTGCGGGATCGCGCGGCGTTCGTAAATCGTTTAAAACGCTTCTGGCTGTCGTGACATTGAGCCGTGCATCGTAATGGCGTAGACTTTTGTAATGTTTAAAACAGTCGTTTCCAGTGGGAACTGATCATGGCCCAGACCGATACCGTCACGCGCATCCTCGACACCGCCGAGGTGCTGTTCGCCGAGCGCGGCTTCGCCGAGACCTCGCTGCGCACCATCACCAGCAAGGCTCGCGTCAACCTCGCCGCGGTCAACTATCATTTCGGCTCGAAGAAAGCGCTGATCCAGGCGGTCTTCTCACGCTACCTCGACCCCTTCACGGTGCGCTTCCACCATGCCCTCGACGAGCTCGAGGCTCAGCATGCCGGCAATGTCATCCCGCTGGAGGTGCTTCTGGAAACCATGGCTCGCACCGTGCTTGAGGTGCCGGCCGAGAAGCACAGCCTCAAGGTGTTCATGAAGCTGCTGGGGCTTGCCTACAGCCAGGCCCAGGGACATTTGCGTCGTCACATCCAGGAAGAGTACGGCAGCGTCTTCACCCGCTTCACCGACCTGGTGCGCCGCGCCACCCCGGAGCTTCCCGATGCCGAGCGTTTCTGGCGCCTTCACTTCGTCCTGGGAACGGTGATCTTTACCCTCTCGGGTCTCGACGCGCTGCGCGACATCGCCGAGAAGGACTACCACGAGCATGTTTCGGTGCGCGACTTGATTCGTCGCCTGCGCCCTGTGGTGGTCGCCGCAATGAACGCCCCTCTGCCGCCGCCTGCCGCGCAGCCGGCCAGGGCGAGCTGACATGCATACTCCGCGGCTGGAGGCGTTGCCGCCCCGGGACGGGTGCTGGTTCGAAGTCGACATCGGGCGCCAGTGCCTGGTCCAGTGGCAGGGCGACAGACGCCTGCTGGAGTGGCCCGTATCGACGGCGTTGGCGGGAACGGGCCAACGCGAAGGCAGCGGCTGCACGCCGCTCGGTTGGCATTACGTCAGGGCCGCCATCGGCCATGGGCAGCCGCCGGGTACCGTTTTTCGTGGCCGGCGTTCCACCGGCGAGGTCTATAGCGCGACGCTGGCCGCCGCCCACCCCGGGCGCGACTGGATCCTGACCCGCATCCTGTGGCTGTGCGGACTCGAGCGGGGTATCAATCGCGGCGGCGACGTCGATTCCCAGAGGCGCTATATCTATCTACACGGTACGCCGCCGGATCAGCCGATGGGGGTGCCCCGTTCGCATGGCTGCATCCGCATGCGTGACCAGGCGCTGCTGGAAGTCTTCGCGCTGGCACTGCCGGGCACTCCCGTCTGGCTGCACGAGTGAGCTAGGAAGGAAGCGCCGTTTCCGGTACGGTTCTTACCGCACCGATGGCTGTTGCCGTAGACGGCTTTGGTCTAGAATCAGCTCCCTTTCATGCCCAAGGACTCCGATCATGACCCAGACCCTCGGCCCGGTGATGCTCGATCTGGAAGGCACCGCATTACGCAAGGAAGAGCGTGCGCTGCTCAAGCGCCCCGAAGTGGGGGGCGTCATCCTGTTTTCTCGCAACGTCGAGAATGCGCGGCAGGTGCGGGAGCTTTGCGATGCCATACGGCGCGTACGCCCGGAGCTGTTGCTCGCCATCGACCAGGAGGGCGGTCGCGTGCAGCGGCTGCGTGAAGGGGTGACGCGCCTGCCGGCCATGGGGCGGATCGGCCGGGATTATGCCGTGGCCCCGGAGGTGACCCTGAGGCTGTGTCTCGATGCCGGCTGGCTGCTGGGCATGGAGATGGCGGCCTGCGGCCTTGATCTCAGCTTCGCCCCGGTGCTCGATGTCGATGTTGGCCTTTCCAGCGTGATCGGCGATCGCAGCTTCTCCTCCGACCCCCAGGCCGTGGCGGCCATGGCCGGCGCCTTCGTCAGCGGCTTGCACGAAGCCGGCATGGCGGCGGTGGGCAAGCATTTCCCCGGCCACGGCGGGGTGGCGGCGGATTCCCACCTGGAGCTGCCGGTCGACGAGCGCCCGCTCGAGGCGCTGCGCCGGCACGACCTGGTGCCGTTCGCCGAACTCGCCGGCCGGCTCGACGGCGTGATGCCGGCTCACGTGATCTATTCCGCCTTCGATTCGCGCCCGGCGGGCTTCTCGACAAGCTGGCTGGGCCTGCTGCGCGAGTCGCTGGGCTTCAAGGGGGCTATCTTCTCCGACGACCTCGGCATGGCCGGTGCCGGCTTTGCCGGGGCGCCGGGCGAGCGGGCCATGGCCGCGCTGAGTGCCGGTTGCGACATGGTGCTGGTGTGCAATGACCGTGCGGCGGCACTCGAGGTGCTGGACGCCTGCCAGGGGCGAACCACGCGGCTGACGGCGCGCCTGCGTTACGGCCGGGCGCGTCCCGACATCGAGGCGCTCGAGGCCCTGGGGCGCTGGCGCCGGGTGCATGCGCGCCTGGAAGCCATGGCCACGCTCTGATCCGTCTTGTCGTTTTCCCTATTCGTTTACCTGCTTTGACACGAGTCCTTCATGCCCAAACTCGAAGCCGATTTTCACGACTCCCTGGCTACCATGCGCGACGTCATGGAGAATGCCGACTGCCTGATCAGCCACGCAGAGGTCGAACGCGCCCTGGATCGCATGGCCGAGCAGATCACCGCCGACCTGGGCGACAAGCTGCCGGTGTTCTACTGCGTGATGAACGGCGGCCTGATCACCACGGGACACCTGCTGACCCGGCTGGGATTCCCGCTGGAAGTCGATTACCTCCACGCCACCCGCTATCGCGGCGGCCTGCGTGGCGGAGAGCTGTTCTGGCGTGTGTCGCCCGAGATCCCCATGGCCGATCGTCATGTGGTCATCGTCGACGACATCCTCGACGAAGGCGCGACGCTTGCCGCCATTCTCGACTACTGCCGCGAAGCCGGTGCGGCGAGCATTTCCACCGCCGTGCTGGTGGACAAGCGCCATGATCGCAAGGCGGTGCCGGGCCTCAAGGCCGACTACTGCAGCCTCGAAGTGGTCGACCGCTACGTGTTCGGCTTCGGCATGGACTACAAGGGGTATTGGCGCAATGCGCCGGGGATATTCGCGCCTAAAGGGCTCTAGCTCGCGAATACCTCATCCGCGATAGTTTTCGGAATGCCAACGCAAGCCATGGATGCAGATTGCTGAAAGTTTGGTGGAAAAAGTATAAGACGCCTTGTTTCATGACTTTATGGAATGCATAGGCGTCTTTTTTTCGTTTGAGCATGCCCTCGGCCATCTGCTCTCATTGCGCTTCTGACCTCTCATGCTTGCGGGACATTGTTCATGGATTTACCTCACGTCAGCCAGGGCCTGGGCATCGTGCACCCCATCTGTATCGAGCGGGGGCGTAATGCCGAGGTGTGGGACGAGCGTGGCGCGCACTATATCGACTTCATTGGCGGTATCGGCGTCCTCAACCTGGGACATTCGCATCCCGCGATCGTCGAGGCCGTGAAGTCGCAGGCCGATACGCTGATACATTCGGCGTTCAACGCCGTACCACACCGCGGCTACCTGGAAGTCGTCGAGGCGTTGGATGCCTTCGTGCCCGTCTCCTATCCGCTCTCCTGCATGCTCACCAACAGCGGTGCCGAAGCCACCGAGAACGCCTTGAAGGTGGCGCGTGCGGCGACCGGGCGCCAGGCGGTCATCGCCTTCGACGACGGCTTCCATGGGCGCACGCTGGCGGCGTTGAATCTCAATGGCAAGGTGAAGCCCTACAAGAACCGCCTGGGCGCCTTGCCGGGCCCGGTCTACCACGTGCCTTTCCCCAGCGGCGACAGCGATGTCGATGCCGACCAGGCCATGGCCGCCCTGGAGCGCCTCTTCGAGGTCGAAACACCTGCCGATGAAGTGGCGTGCATCATCGTCGAACCGGTCCAGGGCGAGGGTGGTTTCCGCGTGCTATGTGGCGACTTCGCCAAGCGGCTGCGTGCCCTGTGCGACAGCCACGGCATCGTGCTGATCTTCGACGAAATCCAGTCGGGGTTCGGGCGTACCGGGACCCGCTTCGCCTTCTCACGGCTGGGCGTCGAGCCCGATCTGCTGCTGATGGGCAAGAGCATGGCGGCGGGGCTGCCATTGGCGGCGGTGGCGGGTAGGGCGGAGTTCATGGACGCCGTGCCCAAGGGCGGGCTGGGCGGTACCTACTCGGGCAACGCCCTGGCCTGCGCTGCGGCGCGTACGGTGATGGCCCTGATGAGCGAAGAGGCCCTGGCGAGCTGGGGAACGCGCCAGGAGGCGCTGATCGTCGAGATCCTTCGACGCTGGCAGGCCAGTGGGCGCTTCCCGATGCTGGGCAAGCTCACCGGCGTGGGCACCATGCGCGGGATCGTCTTCGAGGACACCGACCGGGCCAGCGGTGCCGAGCACCTGGCTGCGCTGCTGGCGGCGGCGCGCGAGGCCGGCGTGTTGCTGATGCCCAGCGGCCGACGGCGCAACGTGCTGCGTTTGCTGGCGCCGCTGACCGCCGAGCCCGACACCCTGCAAGAAGGACTCTGGCGGCTCGAGCGCGCCCTGGAATCGCTCGTTCAACCCAATACCGAGGAGGCCTGAATTGCCTGCCCCCTACCTTTCTTCCGATGAGATCCGCGACCGCTTTTCCCGGGCCATGTCGGTGATGTACCAGGCGGAAGTGCCGCAGTACGGGGCGCTGCTCGATCTGGTCGAGCGCGTCAACCGGCAAGTCCTGGAGGCCGATCCCGCCCTGGCCGAGCGTCTTGCCGCCCATGGCGAACTGGAACGCCTCGGTGCCGAGCGTCATGGTGCCATTCGCGTGGGCACGGCCCAGGAGCTGGCCATGCTGCGTCGCCTGTTCGCCGTCATGGGCATGCATCCGGTGGGCTACTACGACCTCTCCGAAGCCGGCGTGCCGGTACACTCCACGGCCTTCCGCCCGGTGGATGACGCGGCGCTGGCGCGTAACCCCTTCCGCATCTTCACGTCGCTGCTACGCCTCGAGCTGATCGAGAGCCCGGCACTGCGGGAGCGGGCCGCGGCCATCCTTGCCGGCCGCGATATCTTCACCCCGGGCTGTCGCCAACTGATCGGACTCCATGAAGCGCAGGGCGGGCTCGATGAAGAGCAGGCCGAGCGCTTCATCGGCGAGGCCCTGGAGACGTTCCGCTGGCATCGCGACGCCACGGTAGACCTGGACACTTACCAGGCGCTGCATGCCGAGCACCGGCTGATCGCCGACGTGGTCTGCTTCCGCGGCCCGCACATCAATCACCTCACGCCGCGCACGTTGGACATCGACGAAGTGCAGCGGCGCATGCCCGACGCCGGCATGCAGCCCAAGGCGGTGATCGAGGGGCCGCCCCGCCGCGCCTGTCCCATCCTGCTGCGCCAGACCAGCTTCAAGGCGCTGGAGGAGGGAATCCGTTTTGCCGGTGAGCGGCAGGGGACCCATACCGCCCGCTTCGGTGAAATCGAGCAGCGCGGCATGGCGCTGACCGCCAGGGGACGTGAGCGCTACGACAGCCTGCTTGGCGAAGCGCGGCGCCGCTCCGCCGGGCTCGACAACGAGGCGCATCAGCGTGTGCTCGAAGACGTCTTCGCCGACTTCCCCGATGACGAGACCGTTCTGCGACGCGAGGGGCTGGCCTTCTTCCACTATCGCCTCACCGACGCCGGCACGGCGGCGGTCCGTGTGGAGAGTGACGCCGGCACGGCGGCGGTCCGTGGGGAGAGTGACGCCGGCACGGCGGCAGGCCGAGTGGAGGGCGCTGGCCTGGAGGCGCTGATCGCCCAGGGCCTGGTGGAGGCGTTGCCACTCACCTACGAAGACTTTCTGCCGGTCAGTGCGGCAGGGATCTTCCAATCGAACCTGGGGGGCGGGCAGAACGGGGCCTATGCCGGCAACGCCAATCGCGAGGCCTTCGAGCAGGCCTTGGGGGCGCCGGTCAGCGATGAGCTGGCACTCTATGCCGAGCGTGAGCGGGCCTCCCGCAAGGCGGTGCTTCAAGCCCTGGGGCGCTGAGCAGCGCCTGTCACCCGAACGCTCAAGCCGTGAGAATGGCGCAAATGAAAAAGCCGAACCAGGAGACCTGGTTCGGCTTCATGCCATCGCCTGGCGTTCAGGAGGGGAAGGAGAACTGCGCGCCCTCGCGAACCCCGGCTGACGGCCAGCGCTGGGTGACGGTCTTGCGCTTGGTATAGAAGCGCACGGCATCCGGCCCGTAGGCGGCCAGGTCGCCGAACAGCGAGCGCTTCCAGCCGCCGAAGCTGTGGTAGGAGACCGGCACCGGCAGCGGCACGTTGATGCCGACCATGCCCACCTGGATATTGTCGCTGAAGTAACGGGCCGCTTCGCCGTCACGGGTGTAGAGGCAGGTACCGTTGCCGTACTCGTGGTCGTCGATCAGCTTCATGGCTTCCTCCATGGAGCCGGCGCGCACCACCAGCAGCACCGGCCCGAAGATCTCCTCCCGGTAGCAGGTCATCTCGGCGGTCACGCGGTCGATCAGGGTGCCACCCACATAGAAGCCGCTTTCGAAGCCCGGTACCTGCACGCCGCGGCCATCGACCACGATCTCGGCGCCCTGGGCCTCGGCGCTGTCGATGTAGCCGCACACCTTCTGCTGGTGAGCCTGGGTGATCACCGGGCCGAAGTCGTTCCCGGCGTCGGAGAACGGCCCGACCTTGAGCGACGTCAAACGCTCGCGCATCTTGGCGACCAGGGCGTCGGCGGCAGCGTCGCCCACGGCCACCGCCACGGAGAGGGCCATGCAGCGTTCGCCGGAGGAGCCGAAGGCGGCGCCGGTGAGCGAATCGACCACGTTGTCCATGTCGGCGTCGGGCATCACGATGGCGTGGTTCTTGGCGCCGCCAAGCGCCTGGCAACGCTTGCCGTTGGCGCTGGCGCGAGCGTAGATGTATTCGGCGATCGGCGTGGAGCCGACGAAGCTGACGGCCTGGACGCGCGGGTCGTCGAGCAGGGTATCGACGGCTTCCTTGTCGCCGTTGACCACGTTGAGCACCCCGGCGGGCAGGCCCGCCTCCAGCGCCAGCTCGGCGATGAACAAGGCCGAGGTCGGGTCGCGCTCGGAGGGCTTGAGCACGAAGGTGTTACCGCAGGCGATGGCCATCGGGTACATCCACAGCGGGACCATGGCCGGGAAGTTGAACGGCGTGATGCCGGCCACCACGCCCAGCGGCTGGAACTCGCTCCAGGAGTCGATGCCGGGGCCGACGTTCTTGCTGAACTCGCCCTTGAGCAGCTCCGGCACGCCGCAGGCATACTCCACGTTCTCGATGCCGCGCGAGAGTTCCCCCTTGGCATCGTGGACGATCTTGCCGTGTTCCTGGCCGATCAGCCGGCAGATCTCGTCGGCGTGCTCCTCGAGCAGCTGCTTGAAGCGGAACATGACGCGGGCGCGCTTGGCCGGCGGCGTGTTGCGCCAGGCCGGGAAGGCGGCCTGGGCGGCGGCGATGGCCTGTTCGACGGTGGCCTTGCCGGCCAGGCTCACCTGGCCGCTCACCTCGCCGGTGGAGGGATTGAAGATGTCCTGGGTGCGTCCTTCGCCGGCGACTCGTGCGCCGTCAATCAGATGGCCGAGCGTGGTCATTGCATTGCCTCTAGATAAAACGAGTGTCTGTTGTCTTCAGTCGAGTTCGCCGAGGGTCTCACCCAGCACGTTCACGAGACGGTCGATCTCGTCGTGCTCGACGATGAAGGGCAGGCCGAGCTGAATGGTGTCGCCGCCGTAGCGCACATAGAAGCCCTTGTCCCAGCACTTCATGGCGATCTCGAAGGGGCGCCGGGCCGGCTCGCCGGGGTAGGGCTCGATCTGCAGGGCCCCGGCGAGCCCGTAGTTGCGAATGTCGCTGATATAGCGGGTGCCCTTGAGCCCATGCAGGGCTTCCTCGAAGACCGGGCTCATCTCGCGTACGCGCTCGATCAGGCGATCGTTCTCGAGCACGTCGAGTGCCGCCAGTGCGGCGGCACAGGCCACCGGATGCCCCGAGTAGGTGTAGCCGTGGGGCAGTTCGAGCAGGTAGTCGGGGCCGCCCTGCTCCATGAAGGTGTGATAGATCTCTCCCTGCACGATGACTGCGCCCATGGGCACCGCGCCATTAGTCAGCTGCTTGGCCACGTTGAGGATATCCGGCACCACGCCGAACTCCTCGGCGCCGGTCATGGCGCCCATGCGGCCGAAGCCGGTGATGACCTCGTCGAAGATCAGCAGGATGTCGTGCGCATCGCAGATTTCTCGCAGCCGCTGCAGGTAGCCCTTGGGCGGCGGAATCACCCCGGCCGAGCCGGCCAGCGGCTCGACGATCACCGCGGCGATGTTGGACGCATCGTGCAGTGCAATCAGCTCCAGCAGTTCCTCGGCCCGCTCGGCGCCACGCTCGGGCATGCCCCTGGTGAAGGCGTTTTCCGCGAGCAGGGTGTGGGGCAGGTGGTCGGCATCGACGCCCTGGCCGAAAATGGTGCGGTTGGCACCGATGCCACCCAGGCTGAAGCCACCGAAGTTGACCCCGTGATAACCCTTGGCGCGACCGATCAGCTTGGTCTTGGTCGGCTTGCCCTTCTTGCGCCAGTAGGCGCGGGCGATCTTCAGTGCGGTGTCGGCACTCTCCGAGCCGGAGCCGGTGAAGAACACATGGTCGAGGCCCTGGGGCGTCAACCCACGGAGCCGATGGGCCAGCTCGAAGGCCTTGGGGTGGCCGAACTGGAAGGCTGGCGAATAGTCCAGCTCGGCTAGCTGGCGGGCCACCGCCTCGGTGATCTCGGGGCGACAGTGACCGGCACCGCAGGTCCAAAGCCCCGACAGGCCGTCGAAGACCCGGCGGCCCTGGGCATCGGTCAGGTAGCTGCCCTTGGCGCCGACGATGATGCGCGGGTCGCGCTTGAACTGGCGGTTGCCGGTGTAGGGCATCCAGTAGGCGTCCAACTGCTCCTGGCTCAGGCCGGCGCGCAGCGATTCATGAACGGACATGTCAGCACCTCGGTTGGCATTGCCGTTATTGGTGGCATTTAGTAGCAGGCTAGGTCGAACTGAGGATAAGTTAAATCCAGATATTTTGAAGCTTACGCAAGCGGTTGGTTAACTTTTCAGTCGGGCGGCGATATGCTCGAAGGCGAACGTCATGAACGAAGGGAGCGGCCCATGTCACGCCGCAAGGAGGCCCTGTCGGCCCAGCCCGGCGATGCCGATCTGCGCCTGCTGAAGATCTACCGCAAGGTGGTGGAGTGCGGCGGCTTTTCTGCTGCCGAGGTAGAGCTGAACATCAGCCGCGCCGCGATCAGCATGGCGATGAACGACCTCGAGACGCGGCTCGGCCTGCGGCTGTGTCAGCGTGGGCGCAGTGGCTTCTCGCTGACCGATGAAGGCGCGGAAGTCTACCAGGCGACCTTGCAGCTGCTGGCCGCGGTCGAAGGGTTTCGCACCCGGGTCAATGGCCTGCATGCCTGGCTCAAGGGCGAGCTCAACATCGGTATCACCGACAACCTGGTGACCATGCCGCAGATGCATATCACTCATTCCCTCAGCGCACTCAAGGAGCGCGGTCCGGACGTGCGCATCAACATCCGCATGATCCCGCCCAGTGAAATCGAGCTGGGCGTGCTCGATGGTCGCCTGCATACCGGCGTGATACCGTCGCTCAAGACCCTGCCGGGACTCGACTATCTCCCGCTGTACGCGGAAACCTCCCAGCTCTACTGCGCCTCGGGCCACCCCTTGTTCGAGGTCGAAGACGTGACCGAGCACCAGTTGGCGAACTGCGACGCGGTGGTGCCGGCCTATGCCCAGACGCCAGAGGTCAAGGCGCTGCACGAGCCGCTCAGGGCCGCTGCCTCGGCCACCGACCGGGAAGGGATCGCCTTTCTCATTCTCTCCAACCGCTTCATCGGTTACCTGCCGACCCACTATGCCGAACGCTGGGTGGGAAGTGGCCGGATGCGGGCCCTGAACCCCGCGCGCTGGCACTATCTCACCCACTACAGCGCCATCACCCGTAAGGGCGCCCCGCCCAACCTGGTGCTGGAAACCTACCTCGAAGAGCTGCGGCGGTTGCAAAAAGGCGAATGAAAAAAACCGGCAGGCCTGGCCTGCCGGGTGGCTGAACACAATCCCACCGAGGCGAGAAGCGGGTCAGCTGGTTCGTGTCGCCGGGGTGGCGCTCACGGAAGCCTCGCCGGCGGCGCCGAGGTCGGTGGCGATGGCTTCTCCCTGCTCCTCCCAGAGCTGGCGCTCCTCTTCGGTGGCGCGGGGTGAGAACATCCCGGTCTGGGCATAGAGCAGGCCGATCACCGGCGACAGCCAGCAGGCGAAGGCCAGCGGAATGTAGAGCAGGTTCTCGACGTTACCGTCGGCGATACCCAGCGCCAGGGCGCTGATCACGAAGGCACCGCCAGCGTTCCAGGGGATCAGCGGCGAGATGAGCGTGCCGCCTTCCTCGATGGCGCGCGACAGGTTCAGGGTCGAATAGCCCATGCCGCGATAGGTGGGGGCATACATGCGGCCGGGCAGGGCGATCGAGAGGTAGGGGTCGCCGGCGACCAGGTTGGTGGAGACCGAGGTCAGCACGGCCGAGGTCTGCAGCCCGGCGAAGCTTCGCACCTTGGTCATGATGGCGCGGATGATCGCCTCCAGGCAGCCGGTCTTCTCCAGTGCACCGCCGAAGCCCAGCGCGATGAGCACCAGCGAGATGGTCCACATCATCGACTGGATGCCGCCGCGGTTGAGCAGGCTGTCCATGGCCGCGACGCCGGTGTCGATCGAGTAACCGCTGTTGGCATAGGTCAGCACCTCATGCACGCCGGCCCCCTGCACGAGCATGGCGGTGACCGCACCGGCCAGGGCGCCGGCGAACAGCGACGGGATGGGCGGCATGCGCTTGACTGCGAGCACGATGACCAGCACCGCCGGCAGCAGCAGCCAGGCGGAAATGGTGAAGTTCGCCTGCAGCGCCGAGGTGATGGCCTCGATCCGCTCGAAGGAGGCGGAGTTGTCGTCGATCAGGGCGAAGCCGGCGCCGAGATAAATGGCGAAGGCGATCAGCATGGCCGGCACCGTCGTCGGCATCATGTTCTTGATGTGCGAGAAGATGTCGGTGCCGGTGACCGCCGGGGCGAGGTTGGTGGTATCCGACAGCGGCGAGACCTTGTCGCCGAAGAACGCGCCCGAGACCACCGCGCCGGCGGTCCAGTACATCGGGATGTCGAAGCCGGCGCCGATGCCCATCAGGGCCAGGCCCACCGTGCCGACGGTGCCCCAGGAGGTTCCCAGTGCCAGCGAGACGATCGAGCACAGCAGCATGGCCGCGGCCAAGAAGATGGTCGGCGAGAGGATCGTCAGGCCGTAGTAGATCAGGGTCGGCACGGTGCCGCTGGCGATCCAGACGCCGATGATCATGCCGACGCAGATCAGCACGGAGACGGAGGGCAGCGACACGTGGATGACGTGGAAGATGCCCTCTTCGATCTGCTTCCAGCGGAAGCCGAGCTTGACGCCGACGAGCGACGTGATGGCCAGGCCGATGGCCAGGGGGATATGGGGCGTGAAATCGCCGAAGTAGAACAGCTGAACTGCCAGTACCAGCAGTGTCAGGACGACGGGAGTCAGCGCCAGCGCCAGACTTGGCTGCTGGTACTGGATGGGCGTTGAACTTTTCATATTAAACTTTACCTTGGGACCAATGTGCGTTGTTCTTGGTTTGCTTATTCATCGATAAGCACGACTTAATCGATAAGCATTACGCAGTTTCCCAACCCTCATCGCCATGGGCAGGCGGCAGGGCCGATCACTGGGTTCGCTCCTGGAGTCGTCTTGGGCTCACCTCCTCGGGTCGTTGTCGCTTGTTGTCATGAGCACCGTCCTTCAAGCCTAATTGTTGGCCAATCTTGATAGGAATTGGCTCCAAATAACGCTAGATTGTTTTACCTTTGTCCTTAAAAACAAATATGAGTAGGCAATATGGCTACCAAGCTGGACCGCATAGACCGTCGGATCCTGAACCAGCTGCAGGAGAATGGGCGGCTTTCCATCGTCGAACTCGCCAGCCGGGTCAATCTGACCAAGACGCCTTGCGCTCAGCGGGTGCGTCGGCTCGAGCAGGCCGGCATCATCCGCGGCTACCGTGCCGACCTCGACCCCGAGCAGCTGGGGGCGGGCCACGTGCTGGTGGTGCTGGTGACGATGGAAAAGACCAGCGAAGACGCCCTGGATCGTTTCAACGAGGCCGTGCGCCTCATCCCCGAGGTGCAGGGCTGCTACATGGTGGCGGGAAACTTCGACTACATGCTCAAGGTGAGAACTCACGATATCTCCCATTACCGGGCCGTGCTGGTCCAGCAGATCGGCCGGTTGCCGAATGTCCATCAAACGCACTCCTTCGTGGTGATGGAGCTGGTGAAAGACGAAGTGACGGTGCCGGTTCCCATCGACAACTACTTTCAGCCGTAAGCAGCTCAACCCAGCACTCTCAGGCATTGCCCCGTGTGATAGAGCGTGAAGCCGCTTTCGTAACCGGAGCTGCGTAGCGCCCTGGCCCGTATCGGCCGGGGTGTGCGAATCGGCAGGGGCAGGGCGTCCTCCTCGCCGGTCATCAGGTATTGGGCGAACCCCTTGCCCACCACGGTGCCAGTGGTGATACCGCGCCCGTTGTAGCCGGAAACGCCCAGCACACCCGGGGCGAGTTCGAAGAGGCGCAGCGTATGATCGGGCGTGAAGCCGATTCGCCCCGTCCAGCTGTATTCCCACTCGATGCTGCCCAACCGAGGGAAATAGTGACGCTGGATGCGATTGGCCCAGCAGCGCAGGAAGGCGGCAGGCTTGCCTTCCCCCTTGCCGAGACTGCCGAGAATCAGTCGGCCTTCGGCATCGCGACGGAGGCTGCTCAGCACCATGCGGGTATCCCAGGCGCCCTGGCGCCCCGGCAGGATCTCATCGGCTGCCGCGCCGGATAGCGGTCGGGAGGCGACCTGGTAGAAGTGGCCGACGAAGAAGTGGCGGCGGACCTCGTTCCAGCGATCCTCGGTGTAGGCATTGGTGGCAAGTACCAGGCGCTGGGCCTGGACGCTGCCGTGAGCGGTGGTGATCCGCCAGCCGTCTCTCGCCCGGGCGACGGCGGTGGCGGCGCTATGGGTGTACAGGCGTGCGCCGGCCGCCTGCGCGGCACGTGCCAGGCCGCGGGTGTAGGCGGCGGGGTTCAGGGTCCCGGCACGGTGGTCGAGCAGGGCGCGGCGGATGCGCCGGGTGCCCACGTGTTCCCGGCAGGCCGTTGCCTCGAGCAGTTCCACGGGTGCCCCACGCCGTTGCAACTGCTCCGCTCGTCGTGACAGTTCCTGCTCGCCCTTGCCATTGTGTGCCAGGTGCAGGGTACCGGTACGGGTCGCCTGGCACGCGATGCCGTGCCGTTCGATCAGCGAGAAGACGACCGCGGGTGCGCCGCCGAGGATGGTGTTGGCGCGCTCGCCGATCTCCTCGCCAAGCACCGCGAGAATATCGTCCGGTGGAATCCACAGTCCCGCATTGACGAGGCCGACATTGCGTCCCGAAGCGCCGCTGGGTAGATCGCCCGCTTCGATCAGGGTCACGCTGACGCCGGCCTCGGCCAGGTGCAGGGCGGTGCTGAGACCGGTAATCCCTCCTCCGATCACCAGCACATCGGTGCGGTGATCGCCTTGCAGCATGGCCAGCTCCAGGGGCGGCTCCGGAGAGGTGTCGTGCCAGAGACAGCGTTCCTTCATTGTGCCTCCCGTACATGAAGTATTGGGGAAGACCTCGGCGAGCCGCTGCGCCGAGGCCGAGGATGCCCTGCCGGTCAGTCGAACTTGATGCCCTGGGCGAGCGGCAGCTCCCTGGAGTAGTTGACGGTGTTGGTCTGGCGGCGCATGTAGCTCTTCCAGACATCGGAGCCCGATTCGCGGCCGCCGCCGGTCTCCTTCTCGCCACCGAAGGCGCCGCCGATCTCGGCGCCGCTGGGGCCGATGTTGACGTTGGCGATACCGCAATCGCTGCCTACCGCGGAGACGAAGGTTTCCGCCTCGCGCACGTCGGTGGTGAAGATGCAGGAGGAGAGCCCCTGGGGTACGTCGTTATTGAGTGCGATGGCTTCGTCGAGCGCTTCGTAGCCGATCACGTAGAGAATCGGTGCGAAGGTTTCGTGCCGCACCAGGTCGCTCTGGCCTTCGACCTCGACGATGGCTGGCGCCACGTAGTAGCCCTCGGGATACTGCTCGGCGAGCTGGCGCTGGCCGCCGAATACGTTGGCACCCTGCTCGCGGGCCTGGGTCAGCACCGCCTGCATGGTGTCGAAGGCCTGGCGGTCGATCAGCGGGCCGATCAGGTTGCCTTCGAGCGGGTCGCCGATACTGATGCCGGCATAGGCCTGCTTGAGCCGGGCGACGACCTCTTCCTTGATGGAGTGATGCACGACCAGGCGGCGCAGCGTGGTGCAGCGCTGGCCGGCGGTCCCCACCGCCGAGAAGAGAATGGCGCGCACGGCCATGTCCAGGTCGGCGCTGGGCGTCAGGATCATGGCGTTGTTGCCGCCCAGTTCGAGGATGCTGCGACCGAAGCGGGCGGCCACGCGCGGCCCCACTTCACGGCCCATCCGCGTGCTGCCGGTGGCGCTGATCAGGGGAATCCTGGCGTCGTCGGTCAGCTGCTCGCCCGCGGCACGCTCGCCGATGATGACCTGGCTGAGGTGCTGAGGCGCGTCGTCGCCGAACTCGGCCATGGCGCGCTCGAGCAGCGCCTGGCAAGCCAGGGCGGTGAGAGGGGTCTTCTCGGAGGGCTTCCACAGCAGGCTGTCGCCGCATACCAGGGCCAGGGCCGCGTTCCAGGCCCAGGGGGCGACCGGAAAATTGAAGGCGGTAATCAACCCGATCGGGCCGAGCGGGTGCCAGCTCTCGCGCATATGGTGCCCGGGGCGCTCGGAGGCGATGGTAAGGCCATAGAGCTGGCGGGACTGCCCAACGGCGAGGTCGCAGATGTCGATCATCTCCTGCACTTCACCGAGCCCTTCCTGGAGGATCTTGCCGCACTCCCAGGTGACCAGTGCGCCCAGGTCCTCCTTGTGGCGGCGCAGCTGATCGCCGAACAGGCGCACCAGTTCGCCGCGACGCGGGGCGGGCACCTGGCGCCACGCTTCAAAGGCGCGCTGGGCGTTGGCGATGGCCGTGTCGATCTCCTGGGCAGTGGCCGTGCGCACACGACCGAGCTCGCTGCCGTCGATGGGAGTGGCGACCGCGATATCGCCGTTTCGGTACTGTTCAGGCGCCACGCCGAGGCGCTGCATCAGGGAGTCGATCATTCTTTCTCCTATCGTTATCATCAGAGAATGTCGTGGCGCCCAGTATTGCTACCGCTGCCGAGCGGCAACAAGCGACGATTACGACACATATCATTCCTTAATTTCATGCTAGGCGGGCGAAATGAGTCGTCGACACCTTCCTTCCCTGGCCGGGCTGCAATGCTTCGAGGCGGCGGCCCGCCATCTGAGCTTCACCCGCGCGGCAGATGAGCTGAGCCTGACCCAGAGCGCCGTGAGCAAGCAGGTCGCACAGCTGGAGTCGATCCTGGAGCACCCGCTGTTCCGGCGCATTCGTCGGCGCCTGCACCTCACCCCCGAGGGGGCGATCTACCTTGGCGAGGCGCGCAAGATCCTCGCCCAGGTGGAGATGTCGACGCGCTACATGCAGTCCTACGGCGGCGAGGCGGACGTGCTCAACGTGGCGACCCTGCCCACCTTCGGGGCGCGCTGGCTGATCCCGCGGCTCAACGGTTTCCGCTTTCGCCACCCCAACATCAACCTCAACATCAGCAACCGGGTCGAGCCGTTCGACATGCAGCAGGAGCGGGTGGAGGTGGCGTTCTTCTTCGGGCACGGAGCCTGGCCCAAGGCCGAATGCATCCGGTTGCTCGAGGAGGAGATCGTGCCGGTCTGCTCGCCGCAGGCGCTGGAGGGCATGAGGGTGGAAGAACCGCTGGCGCTGACGCGGCTCGTGCTGCTGCAGAGCGCCACCCGTCCCGAGGCGTGGCACGACTGGTTCGATGCCCAGGGCCAGTACACCGAGCACAGCTATCATGGGCCGCGCTTCGATACCTTCTATATGGCGCTGCGAGCGGCGCAGGCCGGCTGCGGCGTGGCGCTGGTGCCGCGCTTCCTGGTCCAGGAGGAGATCGACGAGGGCAAGCTGGTGGTACCCTGGCCGTTCAGCCTGAAGAGCCGGGACGCCTATTACATGGCCTACCCGGAGCACATGGCGGACCTCTACAAGGTGCGTGCCTTCATCGACTGGATACGCGAGCGCATCGTCTGACGGCGAAACGCAAGCGCCCCTGCCGGGGCAGGGGCGTGACGGTCGTCAAGGCGTCGCCTGGTCAGCGGTTCAGGCCAGGCCCAGCTCGTGGGTGGCTTCCTCACGCATCTTGAATTTCTGGATCTTGCCGGTGACGGTCATCGGGAACTCGTCGACGAACTTCACGTAGCGCGGGATCTTGTAGTGGGCGATCTTGCCCTTGCAGAATTCCTTGAGCTCGTCGGCGGTGAGCTTCTGGCCATCACCGAGCTTGACCCAGGCCATGACCTCCTCGCCGTACTTCTCGTCGGGCACGCCGATCACCTGCACATCGGAGATGGCCGGGTGGGTGTAGAGGAAATCCTCGATCTCGCGTGGATAGATGTTCTCACCGCCGCGGATGATCATGTCCTTGATGCGGCCGACGATGGCCACATAGCCTTCCTCGTCCATGGTGGCGAGATCGCCGGTATGCATCCAGCCGGCGCTATCGATGGATTTGGCGGTGGCCTCCTCGTTGTTCCAGTAGCCGAGCATCACGCTGTAACCTCGGGTGCACAGCTCGCCGGTCTCGCCGCGGGGCACTACCGCGCCGGTTTCGGGGCTGACCAGCTTGACCTCGAGATGGGGGTGGATGGTGCCCACCGTGGTCACGCGTTTGTCCAGCGGGGCGTCGGTCTGGGTCTGGAAGCTGACCGGGCTGGTTTCGGTCATCCCGTAGCAGATGGTCACGTCCTCCATGTGCATCTTGTCGATGACCTTGCGCATCACCTCGATGGGGCAGATCGAGCCCGCCATGATGCCGGTGCGCAGGGTGGAGAGGTCGTACTGGGCGAAGTCGGGGTGTTCCAGCTCAGCGATGAACATGGTCGGCACGCCGTAGAGCGCCGTGGCCTTCTCGTCGGACACCGCCTTGAGGGTGGCCTCCGGGTCGAAGCCGTCGCCCGGATAGATCATGGTGGCACCGTGGGTCATGCAGCCCAGGTTGCCCATCACCATGCCGAAGCAGTGGTAGAGCGGTACCGGGATCACCAGGCGGTCCTTCTCGGAGAAGCCCATGGTGCGGGCGACGAAGAAGCCGTTGTTGAGGATGTTGTGGTGGGAGAGGGTGGCGCCCTTGGGCGCCCCGGTGGTGCCCGAGGTATACTGGATGTTGATCGGCTCGTCGAACTGCAGCGTGGCCTGGACGTCGGCCAGGTGTTCTTCCGAGACCTCGTCGGCATGGGCCAGCATGCTCTGCCAGCTGAACATGCCGGTCAGGGCGCGGTCGGCGTCGAGGCAGACCACGCGCTTGAGATCGGGCAGCTTGGCGCAGGAGAAGGTGGAGGGGGCGCCGTCGCGCAGCTCCGGGGCCAGCTCCGCCAGCGTGGCCACGTAGTCGGAAGTCTTGAACTTGCCCTGCAGAATCAGGGTGGAAGTGCCGGACTGCTTGAGCGCGTAGTCGAGCTCATGGGTGCGGTAGCTGGGGTTGATGTTGACCAGGATGGCGCCGATCTTCGCCGTGGCGAACTGGGTGATGGTCCACTCGGCGCAGTTGGGCGACCAGATGCCCACCCGATCGCCTTTCTTCACGCCCAGCGCGAGCATGGCCCGGGCGGCCTGGTCGACCGCCTGCTGCAGCTCCTTCCAGGTGTAGCGCAGCCCCTGGTGCAGGCTGAGCAGGGCCTCGCCATCGGGAAAGCGTGCCACGGTCGCGTCGAAGCAGTCGCCGATGGTTTCGCCCTTGAGAGGCGTATCGCTGATGCCGCTGACGTAACTGTTCGGGACGCGTTCTTGCAGTGCTTGGCGTGTCATCGTATTACCCGTCTTGTTGTGCAGTTGGCTGCGGTAGTCGATTGCCGATGGGCGCCGTGGCCGGGCGCCCATCCGTTGAACGGCGTGTCGGGACGTCAGGTTGCGGCGGCCCAAGCCCTACGCCTGGCCGAGGCGCTCGAGTACCTCGCGGGCGCGCATTTCCACGTCATCGAGTTCGCGTTGCATCAGGCGAATGTCCTCCAACTGACGCTCCATGTTGTTGCGCTTGTCGGCGAGGATCTCCAGCAGGCGCTTAAGCTGTCGAGCGTTGCCATCGGGCATGGCGTCGTACATCTCGATGACCTCGCGGATCTCGGCCAGCGAGAAACCCAGGCGCTTGCCGCGCAGGGTCAGCTTGAGGCGAACGCGGTCCTTCTCGTGGTAGATGCGGGTCTGGCCGCGACGCTCCGGTGCGAGCAGGCCCTCCTGCTCATAGAAGCGGATGGTGCGCGGCGTCACCTCGAACATCCGGGCCAGTTCGCCTATCAAATAGGTACGGCGCTGCCGGGGCAGGCTGCTGCCGTTGGCCGGGGGGGTGACTTCCGCTTTGGATATGCTCATGTCATTCGCTTCCTATGAGTTGGGCGGGGCCCTCAGGCGGTGTCCCTCCACTTATCGCAACACTAGACGACGTTAACGTTAACGTAAAGTGGTTGTCGACCAAGGGAGGTATGCGATAAAACCTAGCAAGTGCTAGGTTGGTTGGCGATGAGGTGCGGCCTCGACGACCCTGCCAGCCGGTTTCTGCTGGACGAACGGACCGCCAAACTTCTTGAGGACAGCGCAATGGATTTCTCCCTAACCGACGATCAGAAGGCGCTGGTGCAGGCCGCCGCGGATTTTTCGCGGGCGGAACTGGCCGAGCACGCCGCCGAATGGGACGCCACCTCCCACTTCCCGGTCGATGTCATCCGCCGGGCCGGCGAAGCGGGACTGCTCGGCATCTATATTCCCGAAGAGCGCGGCGGCCTGGGGCTGTCGCGTCTCGATGCCTCGCTGATCTTCGAGCAGCTCTCCCAGGGCTGCATCTCGACGACCGCCTATCTTACCATCCACAACATGGTGGCCTGGATGGTGGCCAGCTGGGGCAGCGAGGCGCTGCGCGAAAGCTGGGTGGAGCGGCTGATCAGCGGCGAGTGCCTGGGCTGCTACTGCCTGACCGAGCCGGGTTCCGGTTCGGATGCTGCCAGCCTGCGGACCAAGGCCGTGCGCGAGGGCGACGAGTATGTCATCAGTGGCTCCAAGATGTTCATCTCCGGCGCCGGGGCCAACGACGTGCTGGTGGTCATGGCGCGCACCGGTGCGCCCGACAGCGGTGCCGGAGGCGTGTCGGCGATCCTGGTGCCGGCGGATGCCGCGGGGATCGAGTACGGCAAGAACGAAGAGAAGATGGGGTGGAAGAGCCAGCCCACGCGGCTGATCAGCTTCGACGGCGTACGCGTGCCGGTGGGCAATCGGCTGGGCGAGGAGGGTGAAGGCTTCAAGCTGGCGATGAAGGGGCTTGACGGCGGCCGGCTGAATATCGCCAGCTGTTCGCTGGGCGCCGCTCAGCATGCGCTGACCCTGTCGCGCAACTACCTGCAGGAGCGCAAGCAGTTCGGCCGTGAGCTGGCGCAATTCCAGGCGCTGCAGTTCAAGCTGGCCGACATGGCGACAGAGCTGGCGGCGGCCCGGCTGATGGTGCGCCATGCCGCCTGGCGACTCGACCAGGGCGACCCGGAAGCCACGGCCTATTGCGCCATGGCCAAGCGTTTCGCCACCGACATGGGCTTCAACGTCTGCAACGAGGCGCTGCAGCTGCATGGCGGTTATGGTTACCTGAGGGAGTTTCCCCTGGAGCGCATGGTGCGCGACACCCGCGTGCACCAGATCCTCGAGGGCACCAACGAGATCATGCGTGTGATCGTGGCTCGCCGCCTGCTGGCGGACGGCGTGATCGAAGCGTTGCAATGAGCATTAGCGGCTATGAGCATAAGGAGAAAGCAGGCATGACGGAGCTAGCGGTCATCTTCGATGAGCTGCCGACCCGCGACGGCGGGCGGATCGGTGTCGCCACCCTCAACTCGCCCAAGTCGCTCAACGCCCTGTCGCTGGAGATGGCGCGACAGCTCGACGCCAAGCTCGCGGCCTGGGCGGTGGACCGCAGTATCGTCGCGGTGTGGCTGGAGGGGGCCGGTGAAAAGGCGTTCTGCGCCGGCGGCGACGTGGTGGCGCTGTACCGTTCGATGACCGAGGCGGGCGACGATCCCGGCGCCGGGCGCGACAGCCTCTTTGCCGAGACCTACTTCACCACGGAATATCGCCTCGATTACCGCATTCATACCTATCCCAAGCCGATCCTGGTATGGGGCGACGGCATCGTCATGGGCGGCGGCCTGGGCCTGATGGCCGGGGCGTCGCGGCGCCTGGTGACGGAGACCACGCTGATCGCCATGCCCGAGATCACCATCGGCCTTTATCCGGACATCGGCGCCAGCTGGTTCCTCAACCGCATGCCGCCGGGCGTTGGCGCCTACCTGGGCATCACCGGGGGCCAGCTCAATGCCCGCGATGCGCTCGACCTGGGGCTGGCGGACCACTTCGTGCCGCGCGAGCGGCGTGAGGCCCTGCTGGAAGCCCTGGGTGAGACCGATTACGGCACGCGCAGCCCCCGCGAGCTGCAGGCCGGGGTGCAGCGGGTTCTCGACGAGCTCGAGGCGCGCGACCGGGCTCCTGCGCCGCAGGTGGCGCCGCTGCTCGATCATCTTCAGGCGCTGGTCGGACAGGTCGATGCCGTCGCCGCGGTCGAGCGTATCCTCGAGGATCGCCGTGACGACGCCTGGCTCGTTGCCAATCGCAAGCGGCTGGCGGCCGGTAGCCCACTGAGCGCGCACCTGGTCTGGCGCATGCTCGAACGGCACCGTCACTCCAGCCTGGCCGATGCCTTCCGCGAGGAGCTGAACCTCTCGGTGCAGTGCTGCCGACGGGGCGATATCGCCGAGGGGGTCAGGGCGTTGCTGATCGACAAGGACAAGAGCCCGAAGTGGCAGCACGAAAGCGTCGCCCGCGTTCCCGAGGCGGACCTCCAGGCACTGCTGGCGCCGCTGTGGAGCGAGGAGGAGCATCCGCTTCGCGACCTCGGTCGCGAGTGACTCCTTGGACCCAAACCGCATTCTCTTTCATAACGACAATCAGGAGCAGCTCGCATGAAAATCGCCTTTATCGGCCTGGGCAACATGGGTGCCCCGATGGCCCTCAATCTGGTCAAGGCCGGCCATGAGGTCAGCGTCTTCGACCTGGTCGATGCCGCCATGCGGCGCCTCGAAGAGGCCGGAGCCCGGGCCGGTGCCAGTGCCGAGGACGCGACCCGCGGGGCCGAGGTGGTCATCTCGATGCTGCCGGCCGGCCAGCACGTTCGGCGCCTCTACATCGGTCAGCCGGAGGCGCCGGGACTGTTCGGTGCGCTCGAAGGCAAGCCGCTGATCATCGATGCTTCCACCATTTCGCCGGAGGATGCACGCACCGTGGGCGAGGCTGCCGCCGAGCGCGGGCTGACCTACCTCGATGCCCCGGTCTCCGGCGGCGTGGGTGGCGCCCAGGCCGGCACCCTGACCTTCATCGTCGGTGGCAGCCAGGCCGGCTTCGAGCAGGCCAGGCCGGTGCTCGAGGGCATGGGCAAGAACATCTTCCACGCCGGTGAGATCGGCGCCGGGCAGGTGGCCAAGATCTGCAACAACATGCTGCTCGGCATCCTCATGAGCGGCACCGCCGAGGCCCTGGCCCTGGGGGTCAAGAACGGCCTCGACCCCGCCGTGCTCTCGGAGATCATGAAGCAGAGCAGCGGCGGCAACTGGGCGCTCAACGTCTACAACCCCTGGCCCGGGGTGATGGAGGGTTCCGCCGCCTCGCGCGACTACCAAGGCGGCTTCCTCACCGACCTGATGGCCAAGGATCTCGGGCTGGCGTGGGAGCTGGCGCTGGGCTGCAAGGCCACGGTGCCGATGGGCTCCCAGGCGCGCAACCTGTTTGCGCTGCACGCGGCCCAGGGCAACGGCGGGCTGGACTTTTCCAGTATTCAGAAGCTTTACCGCTCGGGCGAGGAGAGCTGAGCCCCCTTTTGGCAGCTTGGCGAGAAACGGGCACAATCTTGTGCCCGTTTCTCGTTTCGAGGTCCCATGCCAACGTCCCCCTCCACGGCTGAAGGTGGCTCGCGACGCCCCATGCGGCGTGAGCTGCTCGAAGGTCCCATTGCCCTGACCCTGCTGCGCAAGTGCCTACCCGTCGTGGGCGGCATGATCGCCATGATGAGCTTCAACCTGGTCGATACCTGGTTCATCGCGCGGCTGGGGCCGCAGCCACTGGCGGCGGTGTCGTTCACGTTTCCCGTCGTGTTCGCGGTGATCAGCCTGGCCATCGGTCTGGGCATCGGCACCTCGGCAGTGGTGGCGCGGCTATTGGGGCGGGGCGATCACGACACGGTGCGGCGAAGGGCGACGGATGCCGCGCTGCTGGCGCTGGCGGTCGGCGTGCTGCTGAGCGTGCTGGGCCTGGCCACCCTCGAGCCGCTGTTCCGCCTGCTCGGAGCCGACGCCGCCCTGATGCCGCACATCCGCGACTACATGGGCGTCTGGTACCTGGGGGCGGCCGCGGTGATCGTGCCGCGGGTGCTCAACAGCGTGCTGCGCGCCCAGGGCAACACCCTGATCCCCGGGCTGATGATGGCACTGGCCGCGCTGCTCAACGGACTGCTCGACTGGCTGCTGATCTTCGGCGTGGGGCTGCTGCCGGCGCTGGGTGTACAGGGCGCGGCCCTGGCCACGGTGCTGAGCTGGAGCGCCATGACCGCGGCGCTGTTCTGGCAGCGCGAGCTGCGTGAGTGTCTCGACCTGCGCCATCTCACGCCGAGCGGGTTGATGGCGTCGTGGCGGGAGCTGGGCCGTATTGCCGTGCCGGCGGCGATCACCAGCGTCTTCACACCGCTGGCCCTGGCGCTGGTCACCCGCATCGTCGCCGGGCATGGCCACCATGCGGTGGCGGGCTATGGCGTGGGCACGCGTATCGAGGCCATCGCCCAGATCGGCGTGCTGGCGCTGTCGATGACCCTGCCGCCACTGGTCAGTCAGAACGCCGGGGCTGGGCAGCACGAGCGTGTGCGGCGGGCCATCTTCGGCTGCTTCGCCTTCGTGCTGGCGTGGCAGCTCGGCGTCTGGCTGCTGCTGCAGCTGCTGGCCCCCTGGCTGATGGTCAGCTATGCCACGGGCGATGAGATGGCCGAGGTACTGCGCAGCTTCCTGTGGTGGGTGCCGCTGGGCCTGGGCGCCCAGGGCGTGGTCATTCTGGCGGTATCGTCCTTCAACGCGCTGCATGAGCCGGCCCGCGCCATGCGGCTCTCGGTGATCCGGCTGTTCCTGCTGACCGTGCCGCTGGCCTGGCTGGGGGGAGTGCTGGCCAGCACCCGGGGCATCTTCGTCGGCCTGTTCCTGGCCAACGCACTGGTGGGGATGGTGGCGTGGCGCGCGCTTCGCCGGCGGCTCGATGCCATGCGCGCGGAGGCGCCAGCTCACGCTCACGGTGGGTGAGAAAAAAGCGCGACAGGGGGTTGGCATTACGATTCCTATGGTCTACATTTGCTGAAAATGTAGAAATTATTAGAGGAGAGTCACCATGAGCCAAATCACCCCCGTTACTTGGGAAGACCCGTTTCGCCTGATCGACCAGCTCGACGAAGACGAGCGCATGGTCCTGCAGACCGCCCACGACTACTGCCAGGACAAGCTGATGCCGCGGGTGCTCGAAGCCAACCGCCACGAGCGCTTCGACCGCGAGATCATGAACGAGATGGGTGAGCTGGGCCTGCTCGGCGCCACCATCGACGGCTACGGCTGCGCCGGCATGAACTACGTCAGCTACGGCCTGATCGCCCGCGAGGTGGAGCGCGTCGATTCCGGCTATCGCAGTGCCATGAGCGTGCAGTCGAGCCTGGTGATGTATCCCATCCATGCCTTCGGCAGCGACGCCCAGCGCGATAAGTACCTGCCCAAGCTGGCCAGCGGCGAGTGGGTGGGGGCTTTCGGCCTCACCGAGCCCGACCATGGTTCCGATCCGGGCAACATGTCCACCCGCGCCGTACGTACCGACAGCGGCTGGCGCCTCAATGGCACCAAGACCTGGATCACCAACTCGCCCATCGCCGACGTGTTCGTGGTCTGGGCGCGGGACGAGGAGGGCGTGGTCAACGGCTTCATCCTCGAGAAGGGGATGAAGGGGCTCTCGGCGCCCAAGATCGAGGGCAAGTTCAGCCTGCGCGCCTCCGTCACCGGGCAGATCGCCATGCAGGACGTAGAGGTCTCCGACGAGCAGCGCCTGCCGGGCGTGACCGGGCTCAAGGGACCGTTCTCGTGCTTGAACCGCGCGCGCTACGGCATCGCCTGGGGCAGCATGGGTGCCGCCGAGGCGTGCTGGCATGCCGCCCGCCAGTACACCCTGGATCGCAAGCAGTTCGGCCGCCCGCTGGCCGCCAACCAGCTGATCCAGAAGAAGCTCGCCGACATGCAGACCGAGATTGCCCTGGGCCTGCAGGCCGCACTGCGAGTGGGCCGCATGATCGACGCCAGCCAGCTGGTGCCGGAGGCGATCTCGCTGATCAAGCGCAACAACTGCGGCAAGGCGCTCGACATCGCCCGGGTGGCCCGCGACATGCACGGCGGCAACGGCATTGCCGACGAATACCATGTGATTCGCCACGTGATGAACCTCGAGGCGGTCAATACCTACGAGGGCACTCACGACGTTCACGCGCTGATTCTCGGTCGCGCTCAGACAGGCATCCAAGCCTTCGCCAACTGATTCACCGAGATCCAAACGCTACCTCTAACGAGGAGCGACGGGGCAAGCCGAAGAAGAGGGTCCGATGCCATGGATGGCGTCGGTAGCGTACAGGGATGTATTCACAGCGCCTCTTCGAAGGTCCGACACTTCGGGGCTTGCCCACCGCAGCGACGAGTGTGGAAGGAGTCAAGATGAGTCGACCGCTGGAAGGCATCACGGTACTCGACATGTCGCGAGTGCTGGCCGGCCCCTGGGCCGGCCAGCTGCTCGCCGACCTCGGGGCGCGGGTGATCAAGATCGAGCATCCCGAGCGCGGTGACGACACTCGCGGCTGGGGGCCGCCATGGCTGGCCGCCGAGGATGAGGTCGAGCGCGTGGCGGCCTACTTCCTCTGCGCCAACCGTGGTAAGCAGTCGCTGGCCGTCGATATCGCATGCGACAGGGGGCAGGCGCTGGTTCGCCGGCTCGCGACGGGCGCCGACATCGTGCTGGAGAACTTCAAGGTCGGCGGCTTGGCCAAGTACGACCTCGACTACGCCAGCCTCAAGGCCCTCAACCCGCGCCTGATCGGTTGCTCCATCACCGGCTTCGGCCAGGACGGCCCCTATGCCCACCGCGCCGGCTACGACTTCATGATCCAGGCCATGGGCGGGCTGATGAGCATCGGCGGCGAGCCCGACGGCATGCCGATGAAGACCGGCGTGGCGATCACCGACGTGATGACGGGGCTCTACGCCACCATCGGCGTGCTGGCGGCACTGCACGAGCGCGAGCGCACCGGGCAGGGGCAGCACGTGGACGTGGCGCTGCTCGACGTGCAGGTGGCGGCGCTCGCCAACCAGGCGCTCAACGCCCTGGTCAGCGGCGTTTCGCCCGAGCGCCACGGCAATGCCCACCCCAACATCGTGCCTTACCAGGCCTTCGCCTGCGCCGACGGCCACCTGGTGCTGACCGTGGGCAACGACGGGCAGTTCTCGCGTCTGGCCGAACTGCTGGGCCACCCCGAATGGGCCACCGATACCGCCTACGCCACCAATGCCGCCCGGGTGGGCAGCCGCGAGGTGCTGGTGCCGCTGATCCAGTCGATCCTGCTGACCCGCGGACGTGACGAATGGCTGGCCGAACTGGAGGCGCGGGGCATTCCCGCCGGGCCGATCAACACCATCAGCGAGGTGTTCGACGACCCCCAGGTGAAACACCGCGGCTTGCGGCGGTCGCTCAGGCGCGGCGACCTCGAGGTACCCCAGGTGGCCTGTCCGCTGCGCTTCGACAGCGAGCCCGCCGTCAGCGAGGTGGCGCCGCCCCGGCTGGGCCAGGACAGTGACGCGATTCTCGCCGAAATGGGCCTGACCGCCGACGACATCGACCGCCTGCGGCGTGAGGGGATCGTCAACTGAGGTCTTCGGGCCGAGCGGGAAGTCGGCGGCCGGGCACGAGCCCGGCCGCCTTCGTTTAGGCGACGGGTGTCAGCGCGGCGAGAAGCGTCGCGTCAGTCCCGTCTCGGCGATCATGCGGGTGGAGATCTCCTCGATCGAGAAGCGCGTGGTGTCGATGTAGGGGATGTGCATCTGGCGGTAGAGCCCTTCGGCCTGTTCCACTTCCTGAACGCACTGGTCCAGCGAGCTGTAGCGGCTGTTGGGCCGTCGTTCATGGCGGATGGCGGCCAGCCGGCGCGGGTCGATGGTCAACCCGAACAGCTTGTGACGATACTGGGCGAGGGCGCGGGGCAGCTTGAGGGTTCCGTCCTCGTCGAGGTCGTCCTCGGTGAGCGGATAGTTGGCGGCGCGGATGCCGAATTGCAGGGCGAGGTAGAGCGAGGTGGGCGTCTTGCCGCAGCGCGACACCCCGACCAGAATCACGTCGGCCTGGTTGTATTGGTGGGTGCGGGCGCCGTCGTCGTTGTCCAGGGCGAAATGGACCGAGTGAATACGATCCATGTAGACCTCGTCCTGGCCGATGGAGTGGGTGCGGCCCACGGTATAGCTCGAATGGGTGCCAAGCTCCTTTTCCAGCGGCTTCAGGAAGGTCGAGAAAATGTCGATCTTGAAGCCGGGGGCACTGCGGATCACCTCGCGGATGGTCTCGTCGACGATGGTATCGATGATGATCGGCTCCTCACCGTCACGCACGGCGGTATCCGTGATGATCTCGACCAGGGTGCGGGCCTTGTCGACGGTGTCGATATAGGGCTTGGTCAGCATGCGCAGCTCGACGTTTTCGAACTGTGCGAGCAGGCTGCGTCCCAGGCTCTCGGCGGTGATGCCGGTGCCGTCGGAAATGAAAAAGGCGGTACGGGACATGGCGTCGGCGGTATCCGTATAGGGTTCGATGGCACATTGTCAGGGCTCGTGGCGCCGTCGGCAAGGCGCGGTTCCGCGGCTCTCGGGTGCTCCCGACTACAGAAACCGCCCGAAACGGTCGATTGTTGTAAAAAACCTCCAGTGACTTCGATGTTAGACCAATGGCGAATATGGCCGCTTGCGTTTAAGGTGGGCAGCATTGCGTTTTTCGCCTGAGGCGGCCCTGCCCGAAGAGCTGCAAGCGCAAGCGGTGCAACGACGGTAGGGCCTCGGCAACGAAGATCAAGGGGGTTACGTGGAAGACTATATCCTGTGGTTCGATCAGCTCGGCATGGACGATGTGGAGCGGGTAGGCGGCAAGAACGCCTCGCTCGGGGAGATGATCTCCAACCTGTCGGGAGCCGGCGTCACCGTCCCTGGCGGCTTTGCCACCACCGCCCATGCCTATCGTGAGTTCCTCGCCCACGAAGGGCTCAACGAGCGGATCAACCAGGCCCTGGCGCGGCTCGACGTCGATGATGTCGGCGAGCTCGCCCGGGTCGGTGCCGAGATCCGCCAGTGGGTGATCGACACTCCGTTGCCGCCCACCTTCGAGACGCACCTGCGCAGCGCCTACGACAAACTGGCTAGCCAGCACCCCAACCTCAAGGTCGCGGTGCGCAGCTCAGCCACTGCCGAGGATTTGCCGGACGCGTCGTTTGCCGGGCAGCAGGAGACCTTCCTCAACATCGAGGGTTTCGACAACGTCAAGCGCGCCGTGCATGAGGTGTTCGCTTCACTGTTCAACGACCGCGCCATCTCCTATCGCGTGCATCGCGGCTATGCCCACGAGAACGTGGCGCTGTCGGCGGGCATCCAGAAGATGGTGCGCTCCGAGACCGGCGCCTCCGGCGTGATGTTCACCCTCGACACCGAGTCGGGCTATCGCGATGCGGTGTTCGTCACCGCTTCCTGGGGCCTGGGCGAAACGGTCGTTCAGGGCTCGGTCAATCCCGACGAGTTCTACGTGCACAAGTCGACCCTGGCGGCGGGGCGTCCGGCCGTGCTGCGCCGAAACCTCGGCTCCAAGCTGATCAAGATGGTCTACGGCAGCGATGCCAGCGCCGGCAAGTCGGTCTCCACCGTCGACGTGCCGCTCAAGGATCGCGCGCGCTTCTGTATCAGCGACGAACAGGTGATGGCGCTGGCGCGCCAGGCGGTGACCATCGAAGAGCACTACGGCCGGCCGATGGACATCGAATGGGCGCTCGACGGCGACGACGGTGAGCTCTACATCGTCCAGGCGCGTCCGGAAACCGTGGTCTCGCAGCAGGAAGGAGGCAAGCTGGAGCGCTTCCACCTCAAGGAGAAGGGGCGCACCCTGGTGAGCGGCCGCGCCATCGGCCAGCGCATCGGTCGTGGCGCGGTGAAGATCGTCTTCACGCCCGAGGAGATGGACAAGGTCAACGCCGGTGACGTGCTGGTCACCGACATGACCGATCCCGACTGGGAGCCGATCATGAAGCGCGCCTCGGCGATCGTCACCAACCGCGGCGGCCGGACGTGCCATGCGGCGATCATCGCCCGCGAGCTGGGCATTCCCGCCGTGGTCGGCTGTGGCGATGCCACCGAGATCCTCGAGGACGGTCGCGACGTCACCGTCTCCTGCGCCGAGGGCGACACCGGCCATGTCTACGAGGGGCTGCTCGACTACGACCGTCGCGTCACCAGCGTCGACTCGATGCCCGAGATCCCGTTCAAGATCATGATGAACGTAGGTAACCCCGACCGCGCCTTCAGCTTCGCCAGCCTGCCTCACGCCGGCGTCGGCCTGGCGCGCCTGGAGTTCATCATCAACCGCATGATCGGCGTGCATCCCAAGGCGCTGCTCGAGTACGACACGCTGCCGCTGGACTTGCAGCAGACCATCAACCTGCGCACCGCCGGCTATGCCAGCCCCGTGGACTTCTACGTCGACAAGCTGGTCGAGGGCATCTCGACCCTGGCGGCGGCGTTCCATCCGCAGCGGGTGATCGTGCGGCTCTCCGACTTCAAGTCGAACGAGTACGAGAACCTGATCGGCGGCAAGCTCTACGAGCCGGGCGAGGAGAACCCGATGCTCGGTTTCCGCGGCGCCTCGCGCTACATCTCCGATGCCTTCCGTCCCTGCTTCGAGCTCGAGTGCCGGGCGCTCAAGCGGGTGCGCGACGAGATGGGGTTCGACAACATCGAGATCATGGTGCCGTTCGTGCGCACGACCGACGAGGCGCGCGAAGTCGTGGAGCTGATGGCCGCCAACGGGCTCAAGCGCGGTGACAATGGGCTCAAGGTCATCATGATGTGCGAACTGCCGGCCAACGCGCTGCTGGCCGAGGAGTTCCTCGAACACTTCGACGGTTTCTCGATCGGCTCCAACGACCTGACCCAGTTGACGCTGGGCCTGGATCGCGACTCGGGCATCGTGGCCCATCTGTTCGACGAGCGTAACCCGGCGGTGAAGCGCCTGCTGGCCATGGCCATCCAGGCCTGCAAGGCCCAGGGCAAGTACGTCGGCATCTGCGGCCAGGGCCCATCCGACCACCCCGACCTGGCCAAGTGGCTCATGGAGCAGGGTATCGACTCCGTTTCGCTCAATCCCGATGCGGTACTCGAGACCTGGTTCATGCTGGCCGGGGAAACGCTCGCGTAGTTAAGTTCTCTTAAGTTACAAACTTGCCCGATTGATGACTCTCAATCGGGCTTTTTTTCGCCTATGCTGTACACCTCTTACATGGAGTTACCGAGGGGCCCGCTCATGGACTTCCGATCAGTTTCCTTTCGTCGATACTGGTTAGTTACCGTTGCTTCAGTGTGCGTGCTGAGCACGCCGCTGCTGGCAACTTCCGAGGTGGCCTTTCAATACGAAGCCCCGGCCATCGCGCCGGAGGCCGCGTCCGGCTACAACGAAAAACCTGGCTGGGCCACCGAGCGCTTTGCCGTGGCGGCAGCCAACCCGCTGGCCACCGACGCCGGCTATCAGGTACTCAAGGCGGGCGGTTCGGCCGTGGATGCCGCCATCGCCGTGCAGATGGTCCTGACCCTGGTGGAGCCGCAGTCGAGCGGCATCGGCGGCGGTGCCTTCCTGATGCACTACGATGGCAGCGAGGTAAAGGCCTACGACGGTCGCGAGACGGCCCCGCGTGCCGCCAGCGAGTCGCTGTTCCTCAACGGTGGGGGCGAGCCCCTGGAGTTCATGGAGGCGGCGGCCAGCGGTCTCTCGGTCGGCGTGCCGGGAACCGTGCGCATGCTCGAGATGGCCCACGAGAAGCACGGCAAGCTACCCTGGGCGGATCTCTTCGCCCCCGCCATCACTCTGGCCCAGGATGGTTTCGAGGTCAGCCCGCGCCTGCATGCCAGCCTGGCCGCCGAGGAGCGGCTGCGCGACGATCCGCTGGCCAGCGTCTTCTACTACACCGATGAGGGCGAGCCGCTGCCTGCGGGGCATCGCCTGCAGAACCTGGCCCTTGCCGAGGTGCTGCGCAAGATTGCCGAGAACGGCAGCAAGGCGCTGCATACCGGGCCGGTTGCCGAGGACCTGGTCCAGCGGGTACAGGGACATGACGGCCGGCCGGGGGCGATCAGCCTGGAGGACATGGCCACCTACGTGGCGAAGGCTCGTGACCCGCTGTGCACCGACTGGCAGGACTACCGCGTGTGTGGCTTCCCGCCGCCGTCCTCGGGCCACCTCACCATCATGCAGATCCTCGGTATCCTGGAGCAACTGCCGGCCCTCGACGAGCCACTGGAGGAGGGGCGGCCCGGTACCGAATGGCTGCACCGCTTCCTCGAGGCGTCGCGTCTGGCCTTTGCCGATCGTAACAAGTTCATTGCCGACCCGGATTTCGTCAATCCTCCCGGTGGCGACTGGAACAGCATGCTCGACGAGGAGTACCTGGCCGAGCGTGCCGAGCTGATCGGCGAGCAGAGCGTGGGAGTCGACGGCGCCGAACCGGGCAATCCCGGCGAGGTGGAAACGGCCTGGGCCGTTCAGCCCATCCAGCCCGAATACGGCACCAGCCATATCAGCATCGTCGACGAGGAGGGCAATGCGGTGGCCATGACCACCACCATCGAGGCGGCTTTCGGCTCCCGCATCATGGCCGATGGCGGCACCGGATTACCGGGCGGCTACCTGCTCAACAACGAGCTCACCGACTTCTCGTTCCGTCCCCTCGACAGCGATGGCTCGCCGATCGCCAACCGCGTCGAGGCCGGCAAGCGCCCGCGCTCAAGCATGAGCCCGACGCTGGTGTTCGACCGCGAGAGCAATGAGCTGATCGCCAGCCTGGGCTCGCCGGGCGGTGCGGCGATCATCCACTACACCGCCAAGGCACTGGTGGCGATGCTCGACTGGGGGCTGGATGCGCAGGAGGCGCTCGACCTGCCGCATGCCATCACCCTGGGCGGCCCGGCCTATCTCGAAGAGGGGCGTTATCCGGCCCACGTGATCGAAGCCCTCAACGAGCTCGGCCACGAGGCCAGTGAGCGCGAGCTGGTGAGCGGCCTGCAGGCGATCCAGCGCACCGAGGAGGGCTTCTTCGGCGGTGCCGATCCACGTCGTGAGGGCGTGGTGATGGGCGACTAGCCCGGGCGGGCGGCGCCGTCAACGCCGCAGCCAGTTGCGCAGTTTCACCAGCAGGATTGCCCCGTCGCTCAGTTCGCGGCGGTCGCGGATGAGTTCGGCGAGGCGATCCGGATGATCGGTGATGATGGCATCGACGCCCAGGTCGATCATCTGCGACATGCGCGAGCGGTCGTTGACCGTCCAGGCGTGCACTTCGTAGCCCAGCTCCCGTGCCAGCCGGATCTCGTTGTCGGTGATGCGGTTGTGGCGTAGTCCCAGCGCATCGAAACTGCGGCGATCCAAGGTGCCCGGCATGACCAGTTGGGCCAGCAGGGTCACGCGCAGGTCCGGCTCCCGCTCCTTGAGCATCTCCAGTACGCCGGTCGACATCACCGCCAGCCTGGTCTCGCCGCTGACGTCCGGGCTGCCGCAGCGGGCGGCCTGAGCCGGCGTCACGTGGGCCAGGCATTCACGCCGCGCTTCGGTTTCCCGCTGCAGTGCATCGAGCACGGCCTCCACCAGGTCGGCTTCCCTTCCCGGGTCCGGCTTCATGTCGATCATCAGCGCGCTCTTGCCGCGCACTGCGGCAAAGGCTTCGTCGAGGGTCGGGATGCGTTCGCCGACGAAGGCATCGCCGAACCAGCTGCCGACGTCGAACTGACGCAGCTCCTCCAGGGGTGTTTCGTGCAGCAGGCGCGGGTCGCCGGTCAGGCGCTGCAGGCTGCTATCGTGGTAGAGCACGACCTCGCCGTCGGCGGTCAGGCGAACGTCGATCTCCACGTAGTGAGCACGGTCCGCGGTGGCCCGCTCGATGGCCGGTAGAGTGTTCTCGGGCGCGGCGACCGAGCTGCCACGATGGGCGATGATGGCGACGTCGTCGCGCAATTCGAAACTGTTGACGATCCACCAGGCCTGGGCCACGGCGAACAGGAGCACGGCCAGTTCGACGCCCCAGGCCAGGCGTCCCGGGTGCGCATCGGGGGGCGGTGGGGCGGGGCGGGGCTCACGGTGGGCCAGGCGCAGGTAGAGGCAGGCCGAGAGCAGTGCGTTCGCCGCGATGCCGACGAAGGTAATGGCCAGGGTCGCCAGCACGTAGCCGGTCACGTAGGCCAGCATGGCGGGGATCAGCACGGCGTTGCGTTCCGGCAGCCACCACAGCATCGGGGTGAAGACGTGGTCGAACAGCGCGCTGGCCAGTAAGGGCAGGGCAACGATGACCAGCAGGACCGAGATCACCACCAGGGCGACCTTGCCGCGGTGGCCACGGGTCAGCTCACGGCTGCGCTTGAGCGCGGCGGTGGCCGGGAGGTTCTCCAGCGTGGCCACCGGCAGCGCCAGGATCCAGCGCACGTAGAGCCACCCCGCGGTAAGGGCCCAGGCGAGGGTCAGCGGCGCCGCGGTGGCGAGGAAGTACCACAGGGCCGGCGGACGCATGCGCAGCACGTAGTAGGGGTCGAGTCCGCCGATGATCATCTCGTAGAGCCAGCCGAGCAGCAGGGCGACGGGAATCAGCAGCAGCAGATGCGTGCCTACCTGAAGCACGACCAGGCCGGCCAGCACGGGGAGCCGGCGCAGGGTCTGCCACAGCGCGATGAACGCCAGCTGATAGTGGTTGTCGCGACGCTTGACCGCCACCAGGATCATGCCGGCCTGCTGCAGGTAGAGCACCAGGAAGGTCAGGCCGATGGCCGCCAGGAGCCACAGAACCCCGCCCGGGCTGAGCAGCAGGTCGAGCAGCGCGGCATTAGTGACGACGGGACGATCGAAGCGCCGGAGCAGGCTGGTCAGTGACCAGGCCACGCCCGGCAGCAACAGGCTCGAGGCGAGCAGGGTGAAGAACAGATGGTACGCCACCAGCGGACGCAGGTGCTCTCGCAGGCTGCGCAGCACATCCACGCCTAGCGTCGTCATCGATGCGAGGGGTCAGGGTGCAGGTTCATGCCCTTAGCGTGGCACCGCGGCAGCCAGCTGGGCAAGTTCCGTTGCGATGACGATGGGCTCAGGTGTCGATGGGCAGGCGCTGGTGCGCCACCACGATGCCGTTATTGTCGGCGTACAACCACTGGCCAGGGCGCAGGGTCACGCCGGCGAAGGTGACGGCGACGTCGCGACTGCCCTCGCCGCGCTTCTCGCTCTTGCGCGGGTGGGCGCCGAGCGCCTGGACGCCCAGGTCGGTCTCGGCCAGCACGTCCACGTCGCGCACGCAGCCATACATGACGACGCCCGACCAGCCGTTGTTCGCCGCCTGCTCGGCCAGCATGTCGCCGAGCATGGCGCAGCGCTGGGAGCCGCCGGCATCGACCACCAGTACGGCGCCCTCGCCGGGTTCGCCGACGGCCTGCTTGACCAGGGAGTTGTCCTCGAAGCACTTGACGGTGCGAATCGGCCCGCAGAAGGCGTCCCGACCGCCAAAGTTGATGAAGATCGGATCGAGAACCTGTACGTCCGGATGGGCGTCGCAGATATCGGGCGTGATGATGGCACTCATTCGAAGGCTCCTTGCCTGGGCGGATGTTGCCCCCATGATGCCATGGCCTGCCTGGCACGGCCTTCGTCGATTCGTCTGAGGCCGGGCCGGCCCCGGGTGGGACCGGCTCGGCGAGGTGGAGCGGCTAGAAGCGCAGCCCCACCGAGGCGGTGAAGGTATCGATGGTGTAGTCGCTGTCGAAGTCGTAGCGCTCGTATTCGGCGCGGATCAGTACCGGGTTGAAGTTGAACTGGGCGCCGAGGCCGTAGACCGGATCGAAGCCGTCGTTGTCCTGCAGGTCGAGTTCGGCATCGCCCAGGTTGCCTTTCACATCGGTTTCCCAGCTGGCCGCACCGACCTTGGCATAGGGCGTGAACCAGCTCGTGACCGGCAGCTGGCCGATCAGGCTGGCGCCATAGGCGGTCGATTCCAGATCGGTGCTGGCGCCATCGGTTCCACGCAGGCGCACACGGCCAAGGTCGGCATAGAAAGCTTCGGCGGCCAGGTAGCGGTTGAACTGGTAACCGGCGAAGCCTTTCCAGACGTTGTCATCGTCGTCGAGATCGAAGTCGCTGCTGCCGCTCTCGATGAAGTTGTCCACCTCTTCGCGGTCGTTTTCCAGCGAGCTGAAACCGGTGCCCAGCCCCAGGTAGGCATACTGCTCATGGGGCTGGCCGGCCTGGGCCTGCGCGACGCTGGCCGTGAGCAGCGAGGCGGAGGCGAGCGCGATGGTAAGAAGCGTTCTGTTTGGCATGTTCTGTCTCCTTGAATCCCTTAGGCTTTGCCCGACGTCTCAAGCAAGTCCTTGCCTTAAATCCCTCTTTTTTCTATGCGCCTTGTCGCCGCCCAGAGCGGCGGAATCGGCGCACTCAGGCTCCTTAAACGTAGCCTTGGCGTTAACCGCGCTCAAGGCAGGGAGGGTAAAAAAACGTAGCGAGGCGTCGCCGGTCGACGACGGGAGATTAGTCAGTTCAGACACTTACAAAAAAAGCGCCCCATTCGGGGCGCTTCGATCATCGGCTCAGGTACCGGGTACCAACGATGTTGCGAGCATCGGAGTCGAACCTGAGGCTATCAGAACTCAGGATATCAGGCTTCCTGGGCGACCGGAATCACGTTGGAAGCGGCGTTCTGATACTCCTCGATCTCATGGAAGTTCATGTAACGATAGATCTCGCCGGCCATGGCGTCGAATTCGCCCATGTAACGCTGGTACTCCTCGACGCTCGGCAGGCGACCCTCCACCGCGGCCACGGCGGCAAGCTCGGCCGACGCCAGGTAGACATTGGCGCCGTCGCCCAGGCGGTTGGGGAAGTTGCGGGTGGAGGTGGAGACCACGGTGCTCTTGGCGGCAACGCGGGCCTGGTTACCCATGCACAGCGAGCAGCCGGGCATCTCCATGCGCGCGCCGGCGCGACCGTAGATGCCGTAGTAGCCCTCTTCGGTCAGCTGGTGCTGGTCCATCTTGGTCGGTGGGGCGAGCCACAGACGGGTCTTCAGGCTGCCGGCGGGCTGCTTTTCGAGCAGCTTGCCCGCGGCGCGGAAGTGGCCGATGTTGGTCATGCACGAGCCGATGAAGACCTCGTCGATCTTCTCGCCGGCGACCTCGGAAAGCAGGCGGGCGTCGTCCGGGTCGTTCGGCGCGCACAGTACCGGCTCCTTGAGTTCGGCCAGGTCGATCTCGATGACTTCCGCGTACTCGGCGTCCTTGTCCGCGCGCATCAGGCTCGGGTTGGCCAGCCACTCCTCCATCGCCAGGATGCGGCGCTCGATGGTACGACGGTCGCCGTAGCCGTTGGCGATCATCCACTTGAGCAGGGTGATGTTGGACTTCAGGTACTCGGCGACGCTCTCCTCACCCAGGGTGATGGTGCAGCCCGCGGCGGAGCGCTCGGCGGAGGCGTCGGAGAGTTCGAAGGCCTGCTCGACGGTGAGATCCTCGAGGCCCTCGATCTCCAGCACGCGGCCGGAGAAGGCGTTCTTCTTGCCCGACTTCTCGACGGTCAGCAGGCCCTGCTTGATGGCGTAGTAGGGGATGGCGTGGACCAGGTCGCGCAGGGTGACGCCGGGCTGACGCTTGCCCTTGAAGCGCACCAGCACCGATTCCGGCATGTCCAGCGGCATCACCCCGGTGGCGGCGGCGAAGGCGACCAGGCCCGAGCCGGCCGGGAACGAGATGCCCAGCGGGAAGCGGGTGTGCGAGTCGCCGCCGGTGCCCACGGTGTCGGGCAGCAGCATGCGGTTCAGCCAGCTGTGGATGATGCCGTCGCCCGGGCGCAGCGAGACGCCGCCGCGGTTCATGATGAAGTCGGGCAGGGTGTGGTGGGTCTCCACGTCGACCGGCTTCGGATAGGCGGCAGTGTGGCAGAACGACTGCATCACCAGGTCGGCCTGGAAGCCCAGGCAGGCGAGGTCCTTGAGCTCGTCACGGGTCATCGGGCCGGTGGTGTCCTGGGAGCCCACGGTGGTCATCTTCGGCTCGCAGTACATGCCCGGGCGTACGCCCTCCATGCCGCAGGCCTTGCCGACCATCTTCTGGGCCAGGGTGAAGCCCTTGCCGGTGTCCTTGGGCTGCTCGGGCAGGCGGAACACGTCGGACTGGGGCAGGCCCAGCGCCTCGCGCGCCTTGCCGGTCAGGCCGCGGCCGATGATCAGCGGGATGCGGCCGCCGGCGCGCACCTCGTCGAGGATCACCTGGGTCTTGAGTTCGAAGGTGGTGAGCACCTCGTCGGTGCCGTGCTTGCACACCTTGCCCTCATAGGGATAGACGTCGATGACGTCGCCCATCTCGAGCTTGGAGACATCCATCTCCACGGGCAGGGCGCCGGCGTCTTCCATGGTGTTGAAGAAGATCGGGGCGATCTTGCCGCCGAAGCAGAAGCCGCCGGCGCGCTTGTTGGGCACGTTGGGGATGTCGTCGCCGAAGAACCACAGCACCGAGTTGGTGGCGGACTTGCGCGAAGAGCCGGTGCCGACCACGTCGCCGACGTAGGCGACCGGGAAGCCCTTGGCCTTCACTGCCTCGATCTGCTTGAGCGGGCCGGTGGTGCCGGGGACTTCCGGCTCGATGCCGTCGCGCTCGTTCTTGAGCATGGCGTTGGCGTGCAGCGGGATGTCGGGGCGCGACCAGGCGTCGGGCGCGGGGGAGAGGTCGTCGGTGTTGGTCTCGCCCGGCACCTTGAACACGGTGAGGGTGATCTTCTCGGCCAGCGCCGGCTTGGACAGGAACCACTCGGCGTCGGCCCAGGACTGCAGCACGTCCTTGGCCACGGCGTTGCCCGCCTTGGCGCGCTCTTCCACGTCATGGAAGGCATCGAACATCAGCAGGGTGTGCTTGAGCTGCTCGCCGGCCTCCTTGGCGAGTTCGCTGTCGTCCAGCAGCTCGACCAGGGTGGCGATGTTGTAGCCGCCTTGCATGGTCCCCAGCAGCTTGACGGCGTGCACCTTGTCGACCAGCGGCGACTGGGCCTCGCCCTTGGCGACGGCGGTGAGGAAGCCGGCCTTGACGTAGGCGGCCTCGTCGACGCCGGGGGGCACGCGATTGGTCAGCAGGTCGAGGACGAACTCTTCTTCGCCAGCGGGCGGATTCTTCAGCAGTTCGACCAGCGCGGCGGCCTGTTCGGCATTCAGGGGCTTCGGCGGGACGCCCTCGGCGGCGCGTTCTTCGACATGTTGGCGATAGGCTTCAAGCACGTTGGGGCCCTCATCTGGTGTGTTGCCCAGGGCGGCTCGGTACGGCGACGAACATCGGCGAAATGGCCGCCCTGGCAGGAAAACAACCGTAGTCACTGGGTGGCGCGATTCTACGGGAAACTGTCGACAATGTTAAGTTGGGCCGCCGCGGCGAAGCCTAGACTTTGGTCGTCGCGCTGTTTGCTTAACTACAGCGTGCCAGGCAGGGCAGGGCGCGTTACCATTGGCCGAACGACCAACGGGGAGAGTGGGATGTGCGCACGTATCGCCTCACCCTGCGTGGGGCTCTGTTCGACCACGTTGGGCGACCCGGTGTGCCGGGGCTGCCAGCGAACGGAAGATGAGATCTGCGCATGGATGGCGCTTTCCGCCGAGCAGCGGAACCGCCGCATCGCGCAACTGGACGCCTTGCGCGAGCGGGTTGCCGCGCGGTTCCTGCGTGTCACTGACGAAGCCTGTCTCGAAGCGCAACTGCGCCGTCACCGTATCCGCTTCCGTCCGGAACAGCCGCCGCTGTCGCGTGCGGTGGAGTTGCTGCGGGTCGGGCGCGACCGCATCCACGAGCTGCCTCGCTATGGCCTGGTTCCGCTGGGCAGTGCCGCCGCGCTCAGCGCCGCCGACCTGCATGCACGGCTCAGCGAGCAGCTGCGGGTGGAGGCTGACGAACGCCGGCGCGCCGACCGGGTGCCGCTCCCCCGCCATTGACCGCACGAGCAGAATACCGAGCCTGAATCATGCCTGAGACCATCGAAGCGCCCCTCCACGACGTCGAGCTGCCAGCGGGGCTGCTCGCCTTCCTTGCCTGCCCCACGCCTGACACCTGGGTCGAGTGGGCGCTGGACAATCCCGAATTGCTGTTGATCGACCACGCCCAGTGCGAGAAAAAGGCCGCCTCGACCGCCATGAGCCTGCTCTATCGCTACGTCGACCAGCCGCTGCTGCTGACCAAGATGTCGCAGCTGGCCCGCGAGGAACTGCTGCACTTCGAGCAGGTGGTGAAGCTGATGGCGGCGCGGGGCATCGAGTACCGGCACCTCAGCGCGTCGCGCTATGCCGAAGCGCTACGTCGGCACGTCCGCTCTCAAGAACCCGGGAGGCTTGTCGATATTCTCATCATAGGGGCCTTCATCGAGGCGAGAAGCTGTGAGCGTTTCGCCAGGCTGATCCCGCACCTGGACGCCGAGCTGGCCCAGTTCTATCGCTCGCTGGTGAAGTCGGAAGGCCGACACTACGAAGACTACCTCCTGCTGGCGCGGTATCTTTCGTCGGATGCCATTGACAAGCGGGTGGATTTCTTTGCCGAATGCGAAGCACAACTAATAGTCACGCCGGACACGGCGTTTCGTTTCCATAGTGGCGTGCCGGCCTGATGCCGCCACTTTGCCATGCAGGGTTCCGTCATGCAGGACGCTTCAGTAACCGAGCATAACAGTGAAGAGGGTGATCATCTGGCGCTGTTCGGCCAGTTCTCGCTGGCACTGGGTGATGATGTGTTGACCCAGTTCAGCTATGACAAGGTCAAGGCGCTGCTGGTCTACCTGCTGTTGCACCACCAACCGGTCAACCGGGCCAGCCTGGCCGAACTGCTGTGGCCCGACCAGGGGCTCTCCTCGGGGCGCACCAACCTGCGCCATGCGCTGCACTGCCTGCGCCCAGTCGCTCGGTGAGCAGGCCGAGCGCGTACTGGTCGTCTCGCGTCAGACCATCGCCTTCCGCCGCCCCGAGAGCTGGCGCTTCGACCTGCACGAACTCCAGCAACTGCTGGAAGGCGCGCAGGATGTCGTGACGCTCGAACGGCTGCTGCGGCGCTACCGCGGCGACCTGGTGGAGGAGCTTCAGCTTCCCGCCTGCACCGAATTCCAGCGCTGGCTGGTGCAGTTGCGCAACGAGTGGCGCCAGCGCGTGATTCGCTTCGCCGAGGGCGTACTGGAGCGCAACGAGGAAGTACCCGATGCGCTGCTGCAGACCCTGGTCAGCCGCTTCTCGGGCTATGGGCCCTTCCATGAGCGCCTGGTGCGCCAGCTCGCCGAGCAGGGCCAGCTGGCCGCGGCGCACGAGCAGTACAACGCCTACCTGCAGCTGCTGGCGCTCTCCGGCCAGCAGCCCGAACCCAACTTCCTGCAGCTGGCGCGCTACTGGTCGGATGGCAGCCCCGACCTGCAGAGCCTGTCGCCGCAAGGCGCCTTCTCGCGCACGCTGGCGGCCGGCAGCTCACCGCTGCGCGAGGACGAGATCGAGCAGCGTCAGCTGTCGGTGATGGCGATCCGCCTGCGCGTCAAGGGTGAGTTCTCGGCCCGCGACGAGATACGCGCCTGCCTGTCGCTGCAGATCGAGCTGATGCGTTGGCTGGAACAACAGTGCCACCATCTGGGAGGCTTCTGGCTGCCCGGTGCCACCGGCGGCCTGGGCCTGGCCTGCTTCGGCACCCACGGCCCGGCCCATCAGCTGGCCGAGCTGGTGGCGCTCTACGAGCACTGTCGGCGCGTGCTGCCCGACGAGGTGGCAAGGCACTGGAGCGGCGAGGACGAGCCACCACGGATCGAACTGGCGGCCGGCCTCAACAGCGGGCGTGTCGTCTATCTGCCCGAGCGGCAGCTGGTCGACCCACTGGGCCAGGTCACCCAGGGGGCGCTGGACCTGATGTGTACCGCGGAAGGCAGCGAGCTGGTCATCTCTCAGGAAGCCAGCCAGCACATGCCGCCGGCGCTGGACCTGCAGCCGCGACTCTCCTCGCGGCTGGTGGCGAGCGACGGCCGGGTACGGCTGCGGGCGCTGGTGCTGGGCCACAACGAAGGCGGCCGCGATGCCATGCCGCCGAGCCTGGTCGGCCGCGAGGCCTCGCTGCGCGTGCTGCGCGACGCCCTGGCACGTGCCGGCATCGGCCTGCGCCAGAGTGTGCTGGTCAGGGGCGCTTCGGGCATGGGCAAGTCGGCGCTGATGGTGGGGTTTCGTCAGCTCGAGCTGAGCCGCGACGCGGCGATCTGCTGGCAGCCCACCACGCGCCTGTCGGTGCTGGAGCCTTACGGCGTGGCACGCACGCTGCTGCGCTGGCGGCTCGATGGCAAGCTCGACCAGGAGTGCCTCGAGGAGCTGGTCGACCAGTGTGAACTCGCGCTGACACCGGAACAGCTGGGGTTGTTGGAGGAGGCCCTGGGCGTCAGGGAGTCGCCCGAGGTGGCGCAGCTGGCCAAGAGCGGCGAGGCGGTGGACCTGGTCGTGGCGCTGCTGTGCCGGGCCATCGAGCGCCAGGCCATCGAGCGCACCCAGGTGCTCATGATCGACGACCTGCAGTGGCTCGACGAGCCGTCGTTCCGTGTATTGGCGGGGCTGCAGGCACGCCTGCCGATCAACTGCGCCTTCCTGCTGGTCGCCAGTCATCATGGGCGCGAGACCCTGCCCACGCGCCTGCATTGGGATCAGCAGGTTACCCTGAGTCATCTCGATGCGATGCAGTCGTCGCGGCTGCTGTCGCAGCTGGCCAGGCGCTACCGCCTGCACCTCAGCCCGCGCCTGCGGGGCCAGATCATCGAACGCTGCGATGGCGTACCGCTCTACATGCAGGAGATCTGTCGGCGCCTGGAGATGGATCGCCGCGAAGGGCGCAGCGTCCAGCTCGATGAACTGCCTCGCGGACTCCTCGGCCTGCTCGCCGGGCGCATCGACCAGCTCGACGGCGACCGCGAGGTCGCGCATGTCGCCGCGGTGCTGGGGCGCCGTTTTCGGTTCGACTTCCTGGCCGAGTGCAGCGGCTGGGAGATGTCGCAGCTTCACCGCGCCCTGGAGCAGATGCGCCGGCTCGAGATCATCGAGCCCGCCGGCGGTGAGGGTGGCTGTCGCGAGTACCAGTTCAGTCACCAGCTACTGCAGGAAGCCGCCTATCTCTCCTGTCCCCGCGACGTGCGGGTACGTATCCACCGCCAGGTCGTCAGCCTCATCGAGGAGCGCTTCCCGATGTGGATCGGCCGGCATCCGGGTGATTTCGCCACCCACCTGCGGCGCAGCGGGCACTATGCCCGCGGCGCCCGTTACTTCGAGCTTGCGGCGCGCGAGGCGCTCAAGGTCAGCGCCAACCGTACCGCGCTGAAGATGGCCGACTTCGGTCTTGCCAGCCTGCGCCACGTGGAGGGCCAGGAGGAGCGCGAGATCAGCCTGCTGACGGTACGTGGCCAGGCCGCCTTCGCGCTCGAGGGGCACGGTTCGCCGACCGCCCACGAGAGCTTCGTGCGCGCCCGCGAGCTGCTGGTGGAGCATGGCGGCTGCCACGCCGAGGACGCCGAGGATCTCGAGCAGGCCTTCCTGGTCAAGTGGGGGCTGTGGGTCGGTTGCAGCCAGCGCCATGCCCACGCCGATGCCTTCTCGCTTGCTGCCAGCCTGGCTTCGATCGCCGGTCGTCTCGAGGACCCTCGCTACCAGCGTCTCGCCGACTACGCCCGGGCCAACTGCGAGTACTGGGCGGGCCGCATCCGCCAGGCCTTCGAGCACCTCGACGAGATCGCCCCGCTGGAGCAGGCGATGCTCATCGAGTGGCTGCCGTTCTCCGAGCATCCTCAGGTGGCCGCGGCCTGCTTCCAGGGCTGGGCGATCTGCCTGCGCGGCGACTACCGGCGTGCCGAGCAGCAGGTCGAGGCGGCGATTCGCCTGGCCGAGCGGATCGGGCACCCCGGTTCGCTGGCCATGGCGCTGCTGTTTGCCGCAGCGCTCTATCGTCAGCTCGGCCACGTGCACCTGGCGGCGCGGCGCGCCGAGCAGGCCGTGGCCCTGACCGAGACGCCCGACCTGCATCTGTGGCAGGTGTCGGCCCAGGCCATCCTCGGGTGGCGCCGGGCGCTCTCCGGCGATCGCGATGGCCTGACGATGATGGAGCTGGCCCAGGAGGAGCTGGGTGAGATCACCGGCCGCGACCGCTACCATCGCCCGACGCTGTGGTACAGCGACGCCTGTCTGGCGCTGGACGAGCTTCCCCGGGCCGAGGATTACCTGGATCAGTGCCTGATGATCGCGCGTGAACGCAGCACCCTGTTCGTTTCCGAGCTGGCGGTCCAGCTGGCGCGTGTGCGTCATCGGCTCGAGCGTCCGGCGAGCGAGGTGAGGCGGCTCGTGGAGCAGGCGCTGGAGTGCGCACGCCTGCACGAGAACCGTCATCAGGAGCTGTGCGCGCTCGAGGCCTGGCTGACGTTGGTCGATGGCCAGGACGAGAGCATGCGCGAGCAGTTCCGGTTGCTGCTCGACAGCGTGAGCCACAGCGATGCCCCGGTACTGATCCGCTGGCGCATGCTGCTCGACCGGCAGCTACCTCAGCGGGACACCGGTGGACGCGTGGCCGTCGGCAACGGCTGAGGCTTCACGCAGAGGTGCCGCATTCGAGCACGGCAATTCGCTGCAGTGCCTGATTGCGGTCCTCGCCGCACAGCTCGCTATCGAAGGCGAAGCGCAGGCATACCGCGGGGGCGGCGGGGGTCGCCGAACAGGCGGCAGAGATGGTTCTCGTCGAGTTGTACGCAGCGTACGCCGGCCGGCTTGCCGTGGGGCATCCCGGGTATCGGTGAGCTGATCGAAGGCGCAATGCAACAGGCGCCGCAGCCGGGGCGGCATTGCGCGCGGGTGGGTGTGTCCCCGGCCGCCCGTGCGGTCCCGGTGCTCACGGTCGCGCCTCGGCAATCGCCCCCTTGTCGATCCCCTCGAACGCCTGTACGCGCGTGGGCCTTCCCGTCTCTTCGGCAATCTGCCGGGCCAAGCCAGCGGGCGATGTGCTCGACCGTGGTCGGCGAGTCGAGCACGATGCAGCGCTCCAGCGGCAGCCGCAGCTGGAAGCGGCCCTGTTCGGCACGATAGCGGCTGGTCAGGCTGGGATGCATCTCGGGTTCCACCTGGTCGATGATGTCGCTCTGGTCGACCAGGTAGCGATCGTCCAGGTAGCCGGCCCACTGTGCCTCCAGCGCCGGACAGCGCTCGCCGCGCTGCCAGACGTGCAGGCGCGAGCGATGCCCGTGGGCGATACGCTGACAGTTGCCGCCGTGGTGCTTGAGCCCGTGGCTGTAGGTGTAGACGGCACCATCGACGACCTCTGGACGCAGGCGCAGGCGGATGTCGCTGACCCGCGGCGGTGGCCGCTTCATCAGCTCCCGGGCGAGGAAGTCGGCGAGCCGCTCGGGGGTGATCTCGGCCCAGGGCAGCAGGGTGAAGGCCTGGCGCGGGGCGCGAACCACCAGCGGGTAGGGCAGCGAGGTGCGAATGCAGATTCCCTCGCTGCACTCAGCGATGCTGATGCCGGCGGCACGCGTCGGCACCAGCAGCGTGTGGTCGGCGCCGGCGTCGAGGCGCGACTTGATCCATGGCTTGACCTCACCGAAATCGAACAGCATGCCATCCTCGCCGAGTTCGCCGTCGAGCTCGGCATCGACGAACCAGCTGACGCCAATGAGGCCGCGCTGCGGGCACCAGAGTGAGGCGTCGAGCTGGGTCAGCCGGTTGACGAATAGGGTCATCAGTCGATTCCCGTGATCTTGTGGGTTTGCAGCGAGAGCCGCCACTGCGGGTGAGCCAGGCAGTAGGCCACTGTCGCGTCCAGATGGTGGCCGCCGGCAGCCAGCGGCGCGGTATCCATGGGTTGCAGGAAGAAGTGCCCGAAGTCGAGGTCGATGAAGCGCTCGGGAGGGGCTTCCGCCTGGGGGTAGACCAGCTTGAGTTCGTCGCCGTGGGTCAGTACCAGGGACGTGGCGGCCTTGGGGCTCACGCACAGCCAGTCGATGCCGGCCGGGACGGGCAGGGTACCGTTGGTTTCCACCGCGACTTCGAAGCCCCGCGCATGCGCAGCTTCGATCAATGCCTCGTCGAGCTGCAGCAGCGGCTCACCGCCGGTGAACACCACGTAGGGTTTCGCCCGCGTGCTGTCCATGGGCCACAGCGCCACCAGGTGGTCCGCCAAGGCCTCGGCGGAGGCGAAGCGCCCGCCGTGCTGGCCGTCGGTGCCGATGAAGTCGGTGTCGCAGAAGCGGCAGGCGGCGCCTGCCCGGTCCTGCTCGCGCCCCGACCAGAGATTGCAGCCGCTGAAGCGACAGAAGACGCTGGCGCGCCCGGCACGTGCCCCTTCTCCCTGCAGCGAGTAGAAGGCTTCCTTGACGTGATACATCAGACCCCTCCGCCGGCAAGGTCGGGGCGCGGCGCATCGGCGGCATACGCGAGCGGGTCGCTCACGCCGTTGGCGGCGAAGGCGGCGAGTCGTTCGCGGCAGCTGCCGCAGCGGCCGCAGGCAAGCGCCTCGCCGCGATAGCAGGTCCAGGTCTCGGCGTAGTCGAGCCCCATGGCCAGGCCATCGGCAAGAATCTCCGCCTTGCTCGAGCGCAGGAAGGGCGCATGAATCTCGACCGGCGCAAAGTTGGCGATGCCGGCCACCGCGCCCATGGCTTCGACGAACTCGGGGCGACAGTCAGGGTAGAGCACGTGGTCACCACCGTGGGCGCCGTAGTCGACACGCCCGGCGCCGACGTTGACCGCCTTGGCGATGGCCAGCGAGAGCAGGATCATGTTGCGGTTGGGCACGACCGTGGCGGTGAGGTTCTCCTCGCCGTAGTCGCCTTCGGGCATGTCGCGGCTGGCATCGGTCAGCGCCGAATTGTCGATCAGGCCATGGATGGCGCGGATGTCCACCACCTGGTGCGGTACGCCGAGCGCGGCGCAAACGCAGGCGGCCACCTCGAGTTCGCGGGCGTGGCGCTGGCCGTAATCGAAGGAGAGGGCATGGACCTCGAGCCCTGCGCGCAGGGCGCGGTGCAGCACGGTGAAGGAGTCCATGCCGCCGGAGTAGATCACCACGGTGGCGCTGGGGGAAGATATCGGGGGCATAGTGAGACTCTGTATCGGAGAATTTGTCGTTCCCGCCTTGGGCGGGCGCCGGGATCCGGTCCGGCGCGCATCATTCTACTTGACCGGAAAGCCTAGTGCACGTCGCTCGGTGGTGCTGGCGAGGTGCCCGTGCTGTTATAATGCGGCCCCTATCAGCGCCCGAGCGCTGTCTGAAAAGTCGGCGAACGCAGCCAGTTTTCAGGCAGTGACCCGCCATCGTCCTGAAAACGGTGACCCCAATGAAAGCTCCCGAACTGCTCTCCCCCGCGGGAACGTTCAAGAACATGCGCTATGCGTTCGCCTATGGCGCCGATGCCGTCTATGCCGGTCAGCCGCGCTATTCGCTGCGCGTGCGCAACAACGACTTCAAGCTCGACAACCTCCATCGTGGCATCGCCTATGCCCACGAGCGCGGCAAGCAGTTCTACGTGGCGTCGAATATCGCGCCGCATAACAGCAAGCTCAAGACCTACCTGCGCGACATGGAGCCGGTCATCAAGGCGGGGCCGGACGCACTGATCATGTCCGACCCGGGGCTGATCATGATGATCCGCGAGCGCTGGCCAGAGCAGGTCATTCATCTCTCGGTGCAGTCCAACGTGGTCAACTGGGCGGCGGCGAAGTTCTGGCAGCGGCAGGGCATCAGCCGCATCATCCTGTCGCGGGAGCTGTCGCTCGAGGAGATCGCCGAGATCCGCGCCGAGTGCCCCGACCTCGAGATCGAGACCTTCGTCCATGGTGCCCTGTGCATCGCCTATTCGGGGCGCTGCCTGCTCTCCGGCTACTTCAATCACCGCGACCCCAACCAGGGTACCTGCACCAACGCCTGCCGCTGGCAATACAACACCGTGGCCGCGGCCCAGGACGAGACCGGCGACCTGGTGCCGGCCAACTCGGCGGCGGCGCATGCGGCAAGCGGTGTGTGGACGCCCGGCCAGGGCGGCCTGATCGCGTCGGGCGGCGGCAGTACCACCCTCAGCACGGCCACCGCCGGCGGCGTGGAGGGGCAGGACGAGCTTTCGGCGCTGATCGAGGACGCCACCCGGCCGGGCGAGCTGATGCCAATCTTCGAGGACGAGCACGGCACCTACATCATGAACTCGAAGGACCTGCGCGCCGTGCAGCACGTGCCCAGGCTCGCCGAGATGGGGGTGACCTCACTCAAGATCGAGGGCCGCACCAAGTCCCACTACTACGTGGCACGCACCGCCCAGGTCTATCGTCGTGCCATCGACGATGCGGTGGCCGGCAGGCCCTTCGACATGCGCCTGATGGATGAACTCGACAACCTGGCCAACCGTGGCTACACCGAGGGGTTCTATCGGCGCCACGTGCACGACGAGTACCAGAACTACGAGCGCGGCAATTCGGTCGGCGTGCACCAGCAGTTCGTCGGTGAGGTGATCGGCTACGATCCCGATCGCGGCGTGCTCGAAGTCGACGTCAAGAACCGTTTCGAGGTAGGCGACGGCATGGAGCTGATGCTGCCCGGCGGCAACCGGCGCTTCAAGCTCGAGCACATCGAGAACAAACGAGGCGAATCGGTCCAGGCGGCGCCGGGCTCGGGTCATGTGGTGCGCATTCCCGTGCCGGGCGAGGCCATCGCGGCGGAGCGAATCGAATTTGCTTTGCTGATGCGCGATCTGCCGGGCTAGTCCCGGGGCGGCCGGTGGCCGGCACTCTATCACGACGAAGGCGGCCAGATGGCCGCCTTCGTCGTCTTGTTTGGTTCGCTTGGCGGCGACTGAATTGCCGCCTGGTGAATCGTGATTCAGGCGGAGGGATCTGACTCCTCGTAGTGGCCCACGCCGTCGCGGCCGCCATGCTTGACGCGGTACATGGCGTGATCGGCCGCGTCGACGAGGGCGGCGGCATCGTCGAATTCACCGTCCTCCAGGTCGGCGATGCCGATGGAGGCGGTCACGTGCAGCGGCTTGCCGTCGGCCTGGGCCAAGGGCTGGGTGGCCAGGTATTCGCGGATGCGATCGGCCAGGATGCCGGCATGCTGGCGCCGCGTGTTGGGCATGATCACGAGGAACTCCTCACCGCCGTAGCGCCCCGCGATATCGCTCTCGCGCACCATGTTGTTGAGCGCGGCGGCGAAGTGGATCAACACCTCGTCGCCGAAACGGTGCCCGAAGCGATCGTTGATGCGCTTGAAGTGATCGAGATCGATGAACATCACCGACAGCGGCTGCCGGGTCTGGCGGGCGCAGTCGAAGTGCTGCGCGAGACGCTTCTCCAGCCAGGGACGATTGGCCAGCTGGGTGAGGTGGTCGGTGCGGTGCTGCTCGTCGAGCACGACGTGGCTGGCGTGGAGCGCCTCCAGTTCACGCTGTTGCTCGGCCAGCCGAATGGTCATGCGCAGGTTCTGCTCGAAGAGCAACTCCTTGGCTTCTGCCAGCAGGTGGGTGCTGTCGATGGCGGGCGGGCAGGTAATCTCGAACAGGCGGGCCAGCGAGGGCAGGCGATGCTGGAGCTCCTGCATGACCGTCATCAGCATGACGATGTCCAGCGAAGCGACGGAAGCGAGCTGGCGCAGCAGGGCGCTGAAGGCGGAGGCCGAGTCGGCGGCGAGCCAGCAGTCGGCGATACGGCAGGAGAGGCGCAGGCAGAGCTTGCGCGCATCGCCGTCGGCGAGCTGGCCATGGCTGTCGATGATGCCGAGCGCGATGGGGGCGGGCACTCCCCAACTGGCGGCCAACCAGGCGCCCACCAGGGCGTGGTCGCAGCCGTAGCGTTCATGCTCGGCCTCGCTCAGCCTGTGGTGCTGGCGAAGTTCGGGGATGTGGGAAGCATAGGCATCGCCATCCAGCGCCTCGAACGCCAGGATGCCGATGTCCTGCAGCAGGGCGGTGGTGAACAGCTGCGAGGCTTCCTGGGGACAGAGGTGCTGGGCCAGCTCCTGCGTGGCGCTAGCGGCGATGATGGCGCGCTGGCATAGGTATTCGTGGTCGAGCACGGTGCCGGCGCCGGGGCGGGGTAAGCCGAAACTCAGGGCGATCGCCAAGGTGGCGTCCAGGCCGATGCGCGAGACGCCATCCAGGCAGGTGGAGACGGCATTCCCGCCGCGCGAATAGGAGGCGCTGTTGGCCATGGAGAGGAGCCGCAGGGTGAGCGCGGGATCCTGCTCGATGGTGCGGGCGTAGTCGGCAAGACAAGGGTCGGACGAGCGGGCGATGGCGATCACGCGCGCCGCCGCTGCCGGCAGGCTGGGCAGCGTGCGGCATTCGGCCAGTCGGGTGCGCAGGGCTTCGGGCAAGGGCGGTAGCTGTAGATTGGCGAGGCCGGCCACGCCAGATGATTCCGCTATCGATATCCTATCGATCGGCATATTGTTTCCGCCCATGCTGGTTCTTGTTGTCCCCGGCCAAGCCTAGCAGAACGGTTAGCTGCCAAGCGTTTGAGACACTAGGGCTTCCTCAACGATGCATCGAGGTGGTCGACGACTTCCGCCCAGTCGGCATCCTCCTCCAGTGCCGTATACAAGAACTCGGCCTGGCTGGGGTTCCAGAAGGGTGCCTGGTATAGGGCCATCTCGGGCGGAAGCGGAGCGTGGCGCTCGAGAAATGCCTTGATCGAGGCCTCATCGGCCGCAAGGCCCAGCTGTTCGAATAGCTCGCTGAAGGGGTGGTCGGGATGCTCCATGTCACAGCTCCTTACGCCTGGGATTCCGGTTCGTTACGTTCACCTTAGCCCGGCTGCGGGGGGACGCCAGCCGGTATGCCGGGCATGGCCGGCCGCTGCCGCAGGGGTCAACGCTCGCCCACCAGCGGGGTGAGAAAGCGTCGGCGACGCTCCTGCTCATCGAGGGGTTGGGCCAGGAGATGCACCAGCTTGGTCAGGGCGGCCTCCGGGGTCATGGCATCCCCCGACAGCACACCGGCCTGCAGCAGACCCTGTCCGGCTGCATAGTGGCCCGGGGCGATGCTGCCGATCGGGCACTGGCTGATCGCGGCGATCAGCTTGCCCTCGCCGCTGGCCTTGGCCAGCACCCCGATCAGTTCAGGGTCCGCTGGGATGTTGCCCCCACCCCAGACTTCGAGCAGCGCGCCGCGAACTCGCGCGTCGCTGAGCCAGGCGTCGAGCTGCCAGGCCTGGATGCCGGGCCAGAGCGCGAGCCTGGCCACGCCGCCCACGGCCAGTGCCGTGTAGTCGGGAAGTTCGAAGCGGGGAGCGCCGCGCTGCTGGGTTTCTAGACCGCGGCCGGGATAGAGGATCACGTCGTCCTCGACACGCTCGCCGAGAATCGGGTAGTTGGGGCTGGCGAAAGCGTCGTCGGCCTCGCTGTGGGTCTTGCGGGTGCGTACGCCCCGCAGCAGGCGCCCACAGAAGGCCACGGCGACTTCCTGCAGCTCCGGCCTGGCGGCGAAGCGCAGGGCGAGCTCGATGTTGTCCAGGGCATCGCTGCCCTCGGCCTCGAGCGGATGCATGGCCCCGGTCACCACCACGGAGCGGTCCAGGCCCTGAAGCTGATAGGCCAGGCTGGAGGCGGTCCACGACAGGGTATCGGTGCCGTGCAGTACGACCACGCCGGCATATTCACCCACTTGGGCGGCGATGGTCCCCGCCAGGCGCTGCCAGTCACGCGGTGTCGCCGCACTCGAGTCGATGGGATCGTCCGCCGCCTGGACCGCGAAACGGGGCAGGCGGGCCTGGCGCGTGGGCGGGAGAGTGGCCAGGGCGCGCCGCAATCGAGCCTCGATGTCTCCACCGGGTGCCAGCCCCTGGTCGCTGGGCAGCATGCCCAGGGTGCCTCCCGTGTACAGTACCAGCACGGGGCGATCGGCGAAGGGGGACTCGTTCATGGCGGCTCCTGCATTGTCGTGTTCGAGGGCGCGGCTGGGCGCGCGAGCGACATGATAGCGGGACTCGCCGGGGAACTCACTCGTCGGCGCTGACTCTGACGCCTTCTGCGACTCGTTCGCCGGGATGGGTGATCACCGTGTCGCCCGCCTCGAGCCCCGAGAGTACTTGGCTGACGAGCCCCTGGCGTCGCCCCGGTTCCACTGACCGGCGCACGGCACGCCCCGCTTCGATCACGAAGACGCTCCACTCTCCCTGGTGGCGAAACAGCGCGCTGGTTGGCATCTGCAGGACCTCATCGGCCGCCCAGACCAGGAATTCGGCATCGACGCGAAAGCCGCTCCCCAGGCCCAGCGTGGCCAGATCGAGCCCATCGGCGAAGTCCACAATCACCGGGACCCGCTGTTCGTCCACGCCGAGCGCCGAGGTGCGGGTGAAGCCGGATGGCGCGATGCGCCTGACGTGGCCTGTCAGCGGTTCGCCGCCCCAGCCGGTGATGTTCACGCTCATGCCGGGACGAAGGCGTACGGCGTCCATGGAGAGCAGGTCGACCTGGATCTCCAGGTCGTCGAGGCTGCCCAGCTCCAGGATCGGATCGCCGGCCGAGACGCTGCCCTCGCAACAGCGGTAGCGGGTCAGCACCAGCCCCGACACCGGAGCGCGAACCTGCAGCACCGGTTGGTCCGATTCGCTGCGCTGGCCGCTGGCCACGGCGAGCAGTGCCCTGGCGCTCTCCACCTCGAAGCGCGCGACCTCGACCCCGGAAGCCGCGGAATTTTCCAAGGCCCGAAGCCGGTCACGCAGGTTCTGGCGCTGCTCCAGCTCGGCGGTGGAGATGAGATTGCGTTCATGAAGCTGGCGGTAGCGCTGATACTCGGCCTCGGCGAAGCGCCGGTCGGCGCGTGCCGTCTCGAGGTTGGCCTGGGCGGCACGTAGCCGGGCCTGAGCGGCCTGCAGGCTGTCCTCTGCCTGCTGTCGCGTACGCACGTCCAGCGCCGGTGCTGGATTCGGCTCGAGGCGGAACAGCGTATCGTCTTCCGCGACCCGGTCGCCTTCTTCGATCGTCACGCGCTGGAGAAAGCCGGCGATCGGTGCCGAGACGTTCCAGGTATCGCGCAGGCGGGTGCGGCCCTCTTCGATGATCGAATCGGTGAAAGGCCCCACGCTGACACTCGCCACGTTGACCGGCACCGGCATGGGGCGCAGTGCCCAGGCCAGCAGGGCGAGCAGCCCGAGTCCCAGCGCGGCCCAGATGGCGTAGCGTATCCAACGGCGACCTTTCTTCATGTTCTTCCCCTGTTGTGCTGGAGACTTGGACCGTCACTCCACGGCCTTGAGGACGCGCAGCTTGTCGAGCCGGCCGAGGCGGCGGAAGACGAGTACGCCGACCACTGCGGAAGCGGTCAACACGCCGGCGGCGGCGAAGCCGAAGACCTGGGAGCTGAAGACCAGCGGTATGCGGAACAGGTCGTTGCTGAAGGCGGCGTGCAGCAGGCGAATGAAGACGGTGCCGATGGCCCACCCCAGCGGGATGGCCGCCAGGGTGAGCAGGGCGATCTCCCCCAGCAGTATCCGCGCGACTTCCGCCCGGGTGTAGCCCAGCACCTGCAGGGTCGCCAGCTCCCGGGCGCGCTCGGCGAAGGCGATGCGGGCGTTGTTGTAGACCACGCCGAAGGCGATGGAGGAAGCGATGGCAACGAAGATGACCGCGAACGTGCGCAGGGTCTCGCCCATGTACTCACGTATGCCGCGCTCGGCCTCGTTGAGCAGGCCGATCGACGCCACCGCGGGCATCTCCCACAGGGCGGCGTGCAGTTCCGCGGCGTGCGCGGGGTCGACCAGCAGCCACGCGCCGCTTATCGCAGGGCCTTCATGCATCAGGGCGTTGAGCGTATCGCGGCGCAGGTAGGCACCGACACCCAGCGGCTCGTCCACCACGGCGACGAGAGCCAGGCGCAGGCGCTCGCGCCGTCCCTCCATGACCGCGACTTCGAGCATATCGCCGATGCTTGCATCGAGTACCCCGGCCAGATGGCGTGTCAGCATGATGCCCGCTTCGGGCACGGGCTGGGCCTGGCCACGAGAGTCGAGTACCCGGCGCAGCTGCGGCTCGGGGTCCAGGCCAAGCAGGCTGGTGCGGTACTCGCGATGGCCATGGACCAGGGTGGCAGGCACCCGACGCCAGGTTTCCACCGCCAGTACGCCAGGCTGGTGGCGCAGTTCACCGGCGGCACGGGCCGGTGTCGGGTCGTTGAAGGTGAGTTCGACATCCATCCGCAGTACCTGGCGGTACTGCTGGTCGATCATCTTGTCCACCGCGGCGAGCTGGTAGGCGCCGATCATCAGCAGGCCGGCGGACAGGGCAATCCCCACCACGGAGAAGCCGGCCTTGGCCGGATGCCGGGCCAGGTTGCGCAGCACGATACGACCTTCGTTACCTAGCAGTGTCGAGGGCACCAGGCTTTCGAGCCAGCTGCGGCGAAAGCGATGCGGTGCCGGCGGCCGCATCGCCTCGGCGGGTGGGCGACTGACCGCTCGCCACACCGCGTGCCAGGTGCCGGCCAGGGCGGCACACAGCGTCACCCCAAGCGACAGGGCCAGCGCCCAGGGCGGCACGCCGAAGCGCATCTCGGGGAAACGGAAATAGGCGCGATACACCTCGGCCAGGCCGCTGGCGGCCCAGCCGCCCAGCGCCACGCCCACGGCCCAGCCGAACAGGACGATCGCAGCCGCCAGCAAACCGTAGTGCCGGGCCAGCTCGGTGTCGCGATAGCCGAACGCCTTGAGGATGGCCAGCTGCTCGCGCTGGGTCTGGATGATACGCCCCATCACCACGTTGAGCAGGAAAGCCGACACCGTCAGAAAGATCGCCGGCAGTACGGTGGCCATGAGGCGCTGCTGGTTGAGCTCCTCCTCGATGAAGCGGTGCGACTGCTGGTCATGGCGGGTCTGCGCCCCGATGGCGCCATAGCGGGCCAGCGCCAGGTCGAGGGCGTCGATGACATCGTCCCGACTGGCCCCCGCCTGCAGCGTCAGGCTGAGGCTGTTGAAAGCACCCTCCATGCCGTAGGCGCGGGAGAGCGAGCGCTGGTTCATCCACAGCACCGCATAGCGGCGATAGTCCGGCATCAGGTCGGTGGGGGCGGCTTGGTAGAGATACTCGGGACTCAGCGCGATACCCGCGATCGTCAGCCGGGTATGACGGCCGTTGACGATCGCCTCCAGAGTGTCGCCCGGTCGCAGACCATGCGCCTCGGCAAAGGCGTCGGAGACGATGGCCTGGTCGTCGCGCCCGGCTTCCGGCAGGCTGCCGCTCAGCAGATGGAGCCGATTGAGCAGCGGCTGGCGACCGTCGGGCAGCGACAGCAACAGGCCGCGTACCGGATCGCCGTAACCGGGTACCGCCAGCCGAACCGCGGCGCGAACCCGGGGTTCGATCAGGTTGACGCCATCGAGCCGCTGCAGCTGCTCGAGCACGCCCAGGGGGGCGCGCTTGACCTCGGCGAAGATCTCGGCGAAGTGATGGCTGGCGTAGAACCGGTCGCGGGCACCGGACAGCGCCTCCAGCGTGGTCACGGCGAGAATCAGCGTCATCACGCCGCTGGCGATGACCAGGGCGATGGCCAGCGCCTGCCCCTTGAGACGCCACAGGTCGCGATACAGTTTGCGGTCGAGTGTCTGCATACCTGCGTCCGGCTACCAGCGCAACTCTTGCGGCATGCGGCGCCGGGCATTGGCCTGCAGCCGTTCGACCCTGCCGTCGCGCAGGCGCACGATGCGATCGGCCATGTCGCCGATCACCTCGTTGTGGGTGATGATCGCCACGGTGGTGGCGGTTTCGCGATTGATGCGCTCGAGGACTTCCAGCACCCGGATGCCGGTCTGGAAGTCGAGGGCGCCGGTGGGTTCGTCGCATAGCAGCACGTCTGGCTGCTTGGCCACGGCGCGGGCAATGGCAACCCGCTGCTGCTCGCCGCCAGAGAGCTGCGAAGGAAAGTGGTCGAGACGATGCTCTAGCCCCACCAGCGCCAGGGCCTCCTCGGGGGGCAGCGGGTGACGGCTGATATCGGTGACGACGGCGACATTCTCCCGCGCGGTGAGGCTCGAGATCAGATTGTAGAACTGAAACACGAAGCCGACGTGATGTCGCCGAAAGCGGGTCAGCTCGCGCTGGTTGGCATGTGCCAGGTCAATGCCCTGGGCCTGTGCGGGCGAAGTCGTACCCGAGTGGCGAGGGACGGAGTGATGAGGGTCGCGTGGGTCGCTCGGATAGTAGAGCAGCGAGCCCTCGCTGGGACTGTCCAGGCCGCCCAGGATGTTGAGCAGGGTGGACTTGCCCGAACCGGAAGCCCCCAGCATCACCACCAGCTCCGCCGCATGCAGCTCCAGATCGACGCCGCGCAGCGCCTGGATGGTGATTTCGCCCATCGGATAGAAGCGCTTCAGGCAGCGGGCCTGGAACACGACGCGGGACATGGCGTAGGGGCTGCCTCGTGGAAAGATTAGAGACAGGCTAGCATGCCGGGGCGCCGGCACGGTGTTGATCGAGGTCAAGAAGCGTTCAGGTTGGCGGGGGTTAGCGCGTGAACAGCCTGCCGCTCTGATCCAGATCCAGGCGACGGTTGCGTCCTGCCAGCAGGGCGAAGGTAATGGCGACGGCCACGATCAGCAGCAGCACGAGGGTGATGGCATCGATGGAGACCTCGAACTGCAGCAGCACGCCCACCGCCAGCGGTCCCATGGCGGCAAGGGTGTAGCCGCCGCCCTGGGCCAGGCCGGAGAGCTTGCCGGCCAGGCGTGAATTGGCCGTACGCAGCACGATCAGGGTCAGCGCGAGGCTGAAACTGCCGCCCTGGCCGAGCCCCAGCAGCACCACCCCGGGCCAGCGCCAGTTCTGCCCGGCCTGCAGCAGCAGCCACAGGCCGCCCGCCACGCAGCCCAGTACCAGCAGCAGCGCCGGGCGTTGGTCACGGCCGAAACGCGCTAGCCATGGCGCACCCAGCGCCGAGATCAGTTGCACCATGACCGAAGCGCCCATCAGCCAGCCGGCCTCGGCTTCGCTGTAGCCGCGGCTCTGGAGCAGGGTTGGCAGCCAGCCGAAGACGATGTAGGCCAGCGAGGATTGCGTGCCCATCAGCAGCATTACCTGCCAAGCGAGCGGCTGCCCGAGCAGCTCGCGCATGCTGCCGCCCAGGGGCGGCGCGGGCAGGTTGCGAGGCGTGCGCGGCATCAACGACACCCAGGCGAGCAGGGCCACCGCGGCCAGCAGCCCCCAGCTCACCAGACTCCAACGCCAGCTGTCCATGAGATCGGCCAGGGGAATGCTCAGGCCAGCGCCGAGGGCGCCGCCCAGGCACAGGGCCATGGTATAGACCCCGGTCATCAGGTCTGCCCCGCCGGGCAGCTCGCGCTTGACCAGCGCTGGCAGCAGCGTGCCGGCAACGCCGATGGCGGCGCCCACCAGCAGGGTGCCGCCGAACAGCAGCACTACGGCCGGGAGGCCGCGCAGCAACAGGCCGAGAATCAACAGGCCCAGTGCCAGGGCGAGCGTGTTTTCTGGCCCCGCGCGCTTGGCGAGCCAGGGCGCCAGCGGCGCGAAGACACCCAGGCAGAGCACCGGCAGGGTGGTCAGGGCCCCGATGGCCAATGGCGACAGACCGGTATCGGCCCGAATTCGCAGCAGCAGGGGCGCGAGCGAGGAGAGGGCGGGCCTCAGGTTGAGGCCCACCAGTACCATCAGCAACAGGAAGAGGACGAGGCGTCGGCGATCGGGACGGGCGTCAGTCGTCATGGCCTCGCCACTTGTCGGTTCCTCTGCTGGTGTCATTTCGTACGGCAGCGTCGTCCACGTCGCGGCGGGCAATCAGGGGGTGCTCGTTGACGCCGCGCGGGTCGTAGTTGACCCGCCCGGGAGCGGAGGCGCCCTGCAGCTGGCGACGAATGTCGGATACGTCCTCGACGCTGATCAGCTGCTCCTGGTTGCCCAGCACCTGGCGCTGGGAGACCAGCCGGCCTTCGAAGGTCCAGCAGCGCTGCGGCACTTGGGCGACGTACCAACTGCGGCCGTTCCAGTGGGCGTGGCCCTGTTCGTCCAGCTGCAGGGACTCGAGCGGCACCAGGGCAGCGAACAGGCGGGCATTGAGCACCAGACCGCCACAGGCCATGGTGACGGCGCCTTCGTAGCGCCCGGCATGCAGGCACTCAACGACGCTGCTGCGCTTGGCTCGGGGCTCGACGCTGCCCTGGCCGCAGAGATGCAGCAGGCTGTCATCGATCTGCTTGATGACCCAGACCGGAATCGGTTGCTTTCCGGTCAGCCATTTGAGCATGCTCGAGTCTCCTTGCGTCACCCAGCCAGGTATGATGGTCGTTCAGTCGTTTGCGCCGCACCGGCAATATCGCCGGCACGACGAACCGTATACCATCCCGGACTTCTCGCCAACCATCAAGCCGCCGCGTGCGTGTCGCTCAGGCCCGGCGAGTGCGCGGCCCGCGGCTGCGCCGGCGTCGTGGCGCCTGAGCGTCGCCGCCGGCCGCGTTGCCGTCACGTTGTCCCGACTGGCCCCGGTTGGCGCCGCCCTGGCCCGAACGGCCGCCGCGACGGTTGCGCCCGTTCTCGATCGGTTCGGGCTTGGCGTTCGGGTCGGGCTCGAAGCCGGGCTCGATGTGCTTTTCCAGGTCGCGCTTGATCAGCCGCTCGATGCCCTTCAGCAGCCCGTGCTCGTCGACGCAGACGAGCGAAACGGCCTGGCCCTCGCTGCCGGCACGGCCGGTGCGGCCGATGCGGTGGACGTAGTCCTCGGCGACGTTGGGCAGCTCGAAGTTGACCACGTGAGGCAGCTCGCTGATGTCCAGGCCGCGGGCGGCGATGTCGGTCGCCACCAGCACCTGCAGGTCGCCGCTCTTGAACGCCGCCAGCGCCTTGGTGCGTGCCGACTGGCTCTTGTTGCCATGGATCGCCATGGCCGGGATCTCCTGCTTGGAGAGCTGCTCGGCCAGGCGGTTGGCACCATGCTTGGTGCGCGTGAAGACCAGCACCTGATGCCAGGCGTGGCGGGTGATCAGATGCGCCAGCAGGTCGCGCTTCTTCTCCCGGTCGACGCGGTAGACCGCCTGGTCGACGGTTTCCGCCGTGGTGTTGCGGCGAGCCACCGAGATCTTCTCGGGATTGTCGAGCAGCTTGGCGGCCAGCGCCTGGATCTCGTCGGAGAAGGTGGCCGAGAAGAGCAGGTTCTGGCGTTTCTCGGGCAGCACCCGCAGCACCTTGCGAATGTCGTGAATGAAGCCCATGTCGAGCATGCGGTCGGCTTCGTCAAGCACCAGAATCTCCACGCGGGAGAGGTCCACGTGCTTCTGCTGGTGCAGGTCCAGCAGCCGGCCGGGGGTAGCCACCAGCACGTCGAGGCCGGGGCGAATGGCGTCGACCTGGGGTTGCTGGCCGACGCCGCCGAAGATGACGTGGCTCTTCAGGGTCAGATGACGGCCGTAATCGGCGACGCTTTCGCCTACCTGGGCGGCTAGCTCGCGGGTCGGGGTCAGCACCAGTGCGCGTACCTGACGCGGGCCGGGGCGTGGGCCATCGGCCAGACGCTGCAGCATCGGCAGGGTGAAGCCGGCGGTCTTGCCGGTGCCGGTCTGGGCGCTGGCGAGCAGGTCGCCGCCCTTGAGCACGGCGGGAATGGCCTGGCGCTGGATCGGGGTCGGGGTGGTGTAGCCCTGGGCCTCGACGGCACGCAGCAGTTCGGCACGCAGGCCGAGATCGGAAAAGAGGGTCATGCGGTCTCCGCAGATACGTCATGGCCTCGTCGTGTGCGACATGCACATGACCAGTCCCGGGCCAGGACGCGAGAAATTCGGTTCAGGGGCGCGGCAGGAGGGACCACGAATCGCCGCGAGGCACCAGTATGCCACAGCCATCTCGAATATGCAGTAAGACCGTGCCTCAGCGCGCCTGCCTGATGCCGGCGGCGATCTCGCCGGCCACCTGGTCCCAGCTGCTGCCCAGCGCGCGCACCAGCGCCGGGTAGCCGTCGTCGTCGAGCACCGTCTCCGCATGGAAAGGCTCCATGGCCAGCAGACGTCCATCGGGTGCCAACAATTGCCACTGGCCGCTGGCGATGGCCAGGCCGTCATGACGCCCCTGGAAGCGGTCCACCTCGAGGCGCAGGCGCAGGGCCTCGCTGCGCCCGAGGCTGGCATCGTCGCGCATGACCCGGGTATCGGTGAGGCGCTCGCTCAGCCTGGCGCGCAGGCCGCGCTCCAGCTGGCGCCCCAGCGGCTCGGCCCAGAGGTGCTGGCGCGCGGCGTTGAGCGTGATGTCGTCGAGTTGCAGGACGATGCCATCGGTATCCAGGTAGTGCGCCAGGCGCGGCGAGTGCACGATCAGCAGGTGCTCGGTGGTAGGGTTGCCGTCCTTCGCTGCGGTACCGGCGTCGGGTAGCAGGTATCGGTTGGCCGGCGCCGAGGACGAGGCGCAGCCGCCGGCCAGCAGCAATATGCCCGCCACCAGGGCGAGCCGGATCATCCGCCTCATGCAACACTCCCTTCCGATACGACGACAACAGCATAGCGATTCATGGGCTGGCTTCCTCAGTTGGTTCGCGGTGCGCGCGGCGTCGGGTCCTCGGCGTCGAGGCTGTCGAACAGCAGCGCCCTGGGGTTCTCGTTGAGCGTACGGGTCACCGGCTGCAGCTCGCGCAGGGTGCGCTCCAGCCGTTCGGCGGCGCCGGTCAGCTCGCGATAGGCACTGGACTCCGGCGACATCCCCTCCAGCGTCTCGCGCAGGGCTTCCAGCGAGGCGTTGAGGTTGGCCGGCAGGTTGCGCGTGCCGGGGTCGTCGAGCACGCCCTGCAGCGAGGCGCTCAGCTCGCGGACTTCACCGAGCATGGCCTCGGAGGCGGCCAGGTTGCGCTCCAGGCCGGTGAGCAGCGGCTGGATCTCGAGCGCGTTGAGCTTCTCCAGCAGGGCCGTGACCTGGGACTCGATCTGGGCGAATCCGGTCGAGGTGGTGGGGAACACGGTGCGCTCGCTGAACGTCTCGGCAACGTAGTCGTCGGCCTCCTCGCGGTAGAAGTTGATGTCGACGAACATCGCCCCGGTGAGCAGGTTGCCCGACTTGAGCGAGGCACGCAGGCCGCGGCCGAAGAGGCGCCGGAAGCGCTGGTCCCACTCCTCCAGGTCGACTTCCTGGTTCTCGATCCCGAGGCGCTGCGGTTCGATGCGGATCAGCACCGGGATGGCGAAACCGCCGCGGGTCTCCGGCTGGGTCGCGGTGAACTCCCAGGGCACGCTGGCCACGGTACCGATGCGTACGCCGCGGAACTCCACCGGGGCGCCGCGGGAGAGCCCGCGCACGCTGTCCTCCACCAGCAGGACGTATTCGAGATAGCGATTGAAGGTGCCCTGACGAGCGCTCTCTTCGTCGGGGTAGAGGTTGAAGGTGGCACCATCCTCGACCGGGCGGCCGCGGGGCAGGTCGTCGGGAACGCCGAAGGTGACGCCCCCGCCCAGCAGTGCCTCGATCGATTCCACGTTGACGCGGATGCCGTCGGCATCGAGGCGCAGGTCGACGCCGCTGGCCGACCAGAAGCGGGTGCCGTCGGTGACCAGGCGGTCGTAGGGGCTCTCGATGAAGATGCGCTGGTTCATGCGCCGCAGGTCGGGGTCGAAGTCGACCTCCTCGACGCGTCCCACGGTGTAGCCCTGGTAGGTGACCGGATCCCCCGTACGCAGCGAGTTGCCAAGCTGGCTGACCAAATTGACGCGGATCCCGGCCGCGTCGGCGGGGGCGACGGGGGGCTGGTCGCTGACCTGGAACTCGCGCACGCCGGACTCGCCGCCGCCCGGCTCGAGCTGGATGTAGGCCCCCGAGAGCACCGTACCCAGGCCGCTGATCCCCTCGCGGCCGATACGCGGCTTGACCACCCAGAAGCGGCTGCCCTCGGTCAGCAGGTCATCGGTATCGGGGGACATGCGCGCGGTGATCACGGCGTGCGACATGTCGTCGGAGAGCTGCACGCGCTCGACCCGGCCGACCTCGACGTTGCGGGTCTTGATCAGGGTGCTGCCGGCCTCGATGCCGTCCGCGCTGCTCATGGTCAGAGTGATCAGCGGGCCGCGGCTGCGATAGTTGTCGTAGACCAGCCATAGCCCGATCAGCATCGCCACGATGGGCACGATCCAGATTGGCGAGAGGCGCCGCTGCGGCGTGGGGCGGGCACGGTGCATGTCGCGGGAGGCCTCGTTGTCGCGAGGAGTGTCGCTCATCCGGTGGTTCCTTGCGTTGCAGGTCGGTCACGCGGCAGGGGCGTGTCCCAGATCAGGCGGGGGTCGAACGTCATGGCGGCCAGCATGGTCAGCACCACCACGGCGGCGAACGCCAGGGCGGCGGGGCCGGGGGTGATCGACATCAGCGAGCCGGCGCGAATCAGCGCCACCAGGATGGCGACCACGAAGACGTCGACCATCGACCAGCGACCGATGAACTCGGTCAGGCGGTAAAGCCAGGTGCGGTGGCTGGCGTTGAGCTCGCTGCTGCGCTTCACCACCAGGCAAAGCCAGGCCAGCGCCACCAGCTTGCCCACTGGCACGATGACGCTGGCCATGAAGATCACCGCGGCCACCGGCCACGAGCCCATCTGGATCAGTTCCACCACGCCGCCGATGATGGTGGATGGATCGCTGTGACCGAGGCTGGTGGTGGTCATGATGGGGTAGACGTTGGCCGGAATGTACATCAGCGCGGAGGCGGCCAGCAGCGCCCAGGTGCGCTGGAGGCTGTGCGGCAGCCGGGCGTGCAGTCGTTCCCCGCAGCGCCGGCAGTATCCGCCGCCGCCGGCCTCCAGCCGATTGACCAGCCCGCAGGTGGGGCAGCCGGTCAGGCCCTGGCCGGCGGCCGTGGTGCCGGTACGGGCTCCATCGGGGGCGAGCGGTTCGCCGGCGAGCGAGAACCACATCCAGTCCGAATCGATCGACTGGGTGGTGAACAGCAGCAGCAGGGCGAAGGCGCAGAAGGCCCAGAACGAGAGGCCGAGCTCGATCTGGGCCAGGTCCGCCACCTTTATCAGGCTCACCAGCGCGCCAATGATGAATACGTCGGCCATCATCCATGGGTTGAGATGGGCCAGGGTGCGGGCAATGGTGCGGCTGGCCGGCAGTGGCTGACCCTGCAGCAGGCCCAGTTGCAGCCACATGACGCCGAGCAGGTAGAGGCCCGGCAGCACGGCGATCGTCATGATCACCGCGATCGCCACCAGCGGCTGGTCGAAGCCGATCAGCGTCGTGGCCGTATGGGTCAGTTCGATACGGTTGCCGACCCCGCTGGTGCTGAAGCTGACGAACGGAAACGAGATCGCCAGCAGCAGTGCGACCATGGCTGCCATGGCCAGCGCCATGCTGCGCTGGGCAGGTTGCCGGTGGCGTGTCGCCAGGGTGTGTCCGCAGCGGGGGCAGTCCGCCCGCTGGCCGGGCCGCAGCGGGGGCAGCGCCACCAGCCAGTCGCATTCGTGGCAGGCACGCAGCCGGCGGCGCGAGGTGCGTGCCTCGGGCGGGGCCTGATCGACCAAGGGGGCGCTCGGGACGAGCGGTGGGCGCGAAAACCTGTAGGGCACTGGCGAGTCGACTCGAATGCTGGTGGAGCGAGGCTGCTCGCATCCTGTCTTAGGAAAGCCGTGTCGGCTGCATCCAAAGTGTGGCATGTTGACGCCCCGCGTACCATATACAAACATTCGCCCCTGAATGTTCCTCGAGGAGACGACCTTGTTACTACCCCTATTGGCCGTGCTGGCCGGTCTCGTGCTGTTGGTCTGGAGTGCCGAACGCTTCGTCGACGGAGCGGCGGCGACATCAAGGCGGCTGGGCGTATCGCCATTGCTGGTCGGCATGCTGGTGATCGGCTTCGGCACCTCGGCGCCCGAGCTGATGGTCTCCTCGCTGGCGGCGGGGCAAGGCAACCCGGGCCTGGCGCTGGGGAACGGCTACGGCTCCAACATCGCCAACATCGGCTTGATCCTGGGGCTGGTGGCAGTTGTTTCGCCGCTGGCGGTGCACTCCAGCGTGGTGCGGCGCGAGCTGCCGATTCTGGTCGCCGTTACGCTCTTGTCGGCGCTGCTGCTGTGGGGCGGGATGATCGGCCGGCTCGAAGGCAGCCTGCTGCTCGTGCTGCTGGCGGCCATGGTCGGCTACAGCATCTGGCAGGCCCGGCGCAGCGGCTCCGACCCGCTGGCCGACGAGACCGAGGAGAGCCTGCAGGCGCACCCCATGTCGCTGCGCACCGGGATCATCTGGACCTTCGTCGGCCTGCTGCTGCTGGTGCTGAGTTCGCGGGTGCTGGTATGGGGGGCGGTGGAGATCGCCGTCGCCTTCGGGGTCAGCGACCTGATCATCGGGCTGACCATCGTTGCCGTCGGCACCTCGCTGCCGGAGCTGGCGTCCTCCTTCAGCGCCCTGCGCAAGGGAGAACACGACCTGGTGGTGGGCAACGTGGTCGGCTCCAACCTGTTCAACACGCTGGGCGTGGTGGGCCTGGCCGCGGTGATTCATCCGATCGAGGCGGCCACCGAAGTACTGATGCGCGATTGGACCCTGATGACCGTCATGACGCTGTTGATGACGGTCTTCGCGATCGGCTGGAAGGGGCGCCCCGGGCGGATCAACCGGCTCGAGGGGGCAATGCTGCTGGCGCTGTTCGTCGGTTATACCGTTTTCATGGTGCACCTGGTCCTGCGCAGCGCCGGGGCCTTCTAGCCAAGGGGCGGCTCACCCTGCTGCGACATCCCGACACAGCAGGAAACAGGGACCGGGCGCCCGGGCTCTAGTAGGCTGTATGACAAGCACAAGATGCAGTGACGAGTATTGATCCAGGACAGTGTCAAGGCATGTAGGGTTTTGTAAGTCTCGTCACCCTGCATGTCTCACTGTTCTAGGCTCTTGGGACACCCCTAGCCGAGTGTCGAGGTGAAATGCGTCACGACATGTCCAGGAAGGACGTGGTCGGAAGCACAACAACGGCACCCCGCGTGCTTTCGCATCCCTTGAGACGTTGACTCTTTCGCAGCCAAGAGGTACGTCATGGAGCTTGATCCCGTATTGCTTTCGCGACTGCAGTTCGCCTTCGTCGTCTCCTTCCACGCCATCTTCCCGGTCTTCACCATCGGCCTGGCGTCCTATCTCGCCGTGCTCCATGGGCTCTTCTACAAGACGCGCAATCCCGCCTGGGACCGCCTGGCGCAGCTGTGGACCCGGGTCTTCGCGGTGGCCTTCGGCATGGGGGTGGTGTCCGGCATCGTGATGTCCTTCCAGTTCGGCACCAACTGGAGCAACTTTTCCCAGGCCAGCGCCAATTTCATCGGGCCGCTGCTGAGCTACGAGGTGGTCACCGCCTTCTTCCTCGAGGCGGCCTTCCTCGGCGTGCTGCTGTTCGGCCGCGGCCGGGTGCCCCAGGGGGTCCACCTGTTCGCCGCCGTCATGGTCGCCCTCGGCACCTTCATCTCCACGTTCTGGATCCTGGCCGCCAACAGCTGGATGCACACCCCGGCCGGGGTCGAGCTGGTGGAAGGCACCTTCCGGGTCACGTCATGGAGCGAGGCGATCTTCAACCCCTCGTTCCCGTTCCGCCTGGCCCACATGGCCATGGCCTCGTTCATCACCGGCGGCTTCGTGGTGGCCGGGGTGAGCGCCTGGTACCTGCTGATCGGGCGCGACGTCGAGGCCAACCGCAAGGCGCTGTCGATGTGCCTGTGGATGCTGCTCGTGCTGACGCCGACCCAGGCGCTGGTGGGCGACTTCCACGGCCTCAACACCTTCGAGCACCAGCCGGTCAAGCTCTCCGCCATGGAGGGCAACTGGGAGACCCGGCGCGGTGCGCCGTTCCTGGTCTTCGCCCTGCCGGACCAGGAGGCGCAGCAGAACCGCTTCGAGATCGGCATCCCCTATGCGGCGAGCCTGATCCTGACCCACGAGCTCGACGGTGAGATCCCCGGGATCGTCGAGGCGCCGCCCGAGGAGCAGCCTCCGGTGGCCATCGTGTTCTGGGCGTTTCGCGTGATGGTCGGTCTCGGCCTGCTGATGATCGCCGTGTCGCTGGTGGGGCTCTACCTGCGCCGCGGCGGGCGGGTCTACCATTCGCGACCGTACCTGCAGACGCTACGGCTGATGTCCGTCACGCCGTTCGTCGCGGTGCTCGCCGGCTGGATCACCACGGAGTCGGGACGCGCGCCGTGGCTGGTCTACGGCATGATGACCCACGCGGAGGGCGTCACGCCGTCGCTGACCGGCGGCATGGCGCTGTTCACCCTGCTCGGCTACGTGGCGGTCTACGGCGTGATCTTCTACGCCGGGACCTACTATCTCACCCGTGTGATCCGCTACGGCATGCAGCCGAAGGACGAGGAGGTGGTGGTCGACGACTTCGAGACCCCCAAGCGGCCTTGGTCGGCGACCCATACCCCGTTCGATGACGATCCGTCCAGGGAAGGAGCCTGACCATGGAAATGTTCGACCTGTCGCTGATCTGGGCGCTGATCATCGGCTTCGGCATCATGATGTACGTGCTGATGGACGGCTTCGACCTGGGGCTCGGCATCCTGTTTCCGTTCGCCCCGGATGAGGACGCCCGCGACGTGATGATGAACTCCGTCGCCCCGGTGTGGGACGGCAACGAGACCTGGCTGGTACTCGGCGGCGCGGGGCTGCTGGCGGCCTTCCCGCTGGTCTACTCGGTGTTCCTGCCGGCGCTGTACATCGGCGTGTTCCTGATGCTGGCGGGGCTGGTGTTCCGCGGCGTGGCCTTCGAGCTGCGCTTCAAGTCGCGCCGCGATCGGCGCGGCCGGCGGCTGTGGAACCTCGCCTTCAGCGGCGGTTCCGCGGTGGCGGCCTTCGCCCAGGGCGCCGTGGTGGGTACCTACATCCAGGGTTTCGCCACCGAGAACCGGGTCTACGTGGGCGGTCCGTTCGACTGGCTGACGCCGTTCACGGTGCTCACCGGCATCGGCATCATGATCGGCTACGCGCTGCTCGGTACCACCTGGCTGATCCTCAAGTCGGAAGGTTACATCCAGCGGTGGGCCTACCGGTTGACCACGCCGCTGCTGCTGGCCGTGCTCGTCATCTTCGCCATCATCAGCATCTGGACGCCGCTGGTGAACGACGTCGTGTGGGAGCGTTGGTTCGGCCACCTGCATGTGATCTGGGTGCTGCCGGCGCTGACGCTGCTGTGCATGTTCACCGTGTACTGGGCGTCGCGCCGGGGCTACGAAGTGCTGCCGTTCATTGCCACGCTGGGTACCTTCCTGTTCACCTACCTGGGGCTGGTGGTGAGCAAGTGGCCGTGGATCGTACCGCCCAACTACACCATCTGGGACGCGGCCTCGGCGCCGGAATCACAGCTCTTTCTGCTGATCGGCGTGCTCTTCGTGCTGCCCTTCGTGCTGGTCTATACCTTCTGGTCCTACTGGGTATTTCGCGGCAAGGTGCGGGCCGGCGAAGGCTACCACTGAGCAATGAATTCCGACGCACGTTCGGACCTCACGCCGAGACGCTGGCTGGCGGCTCATGCCGCCGCCCAGCGCCGCTGGCTCGGCCTGGCCGCCCTGGCCGGGATTGCCGTCGGCGCGCTGACGGTGGTTCAGATGACTCTGCTGGCCTGGATCGTCAGCCGCCTGCTGGTCGCTGGCGATTCCCTGGCCGCGCTGACCTGGGCCTTCGTCGCGCTGGTCGCCGCACTGCTGGCCAGGGCGCTGTGCCAGTGGGGGCAGGAGGCGGCCGGCCAGGAGGCCAGCCTGAACATTCGTCAGTCGGTGCGTGACGAGCTGTTGGAGCATCTTGACGCGATGGGGCCGGTGCGGGCCGGCGCCCGCCATTCGGCGAGCCTGGCCAGCCAGTTGATCGAGCAGGTCGAGGCGTTCGACGGCTACTTCGCCCGCTTCCTGCCGCAGCTGCGGCTGAGCGTGGCCATCCCGTTGCTGATTCTCGTCGTGGTGCTCTGGCTCGACTGGCTGGCGGCCCTGTTCCTGCTGCTGGCGGCCCCCTTGATCCCGCTGTTCATGGCGCTGGTGGGCATGGGGGCGGAGCGCCTCAACCGCGAACAGTTCGCCGCCGTCACTCGCCTCGCGGGCCACTTCCTCGATCGCGTGCGGGGCATCGCCACGCTGCAGCTCTTCCATCAGACCCGCGAAGCCGGCGCGGAAGTCCATGCGGCCGCGGACCGCTATCGGCGCCTGAGCATGCGCACGCTGCGGGTGGCGTTCCTCTCCTCGGCGGTGCTCGAGTTCTTCGCCTCGGTGTCGATCGCCGTCGTCGCCATCTATGTGGGCTTCGGCCTGCTCGGCTATATCGAATTCGGCCCGGCGGAGGACCTCACGCTGTTCAGCGGCCTGCTGGTATTGCTGCTGGCACCGGAATTCTTCCAGCCGCTGCGCAGCCTGGCGCAGCACTATCACGACCGTGCCGCGGCGCTGGGAGCCGCCGACGGCATGCTGGCGCTGCTCGCCGAGCCGGTGCGCCGGGCCGACGGCGGTGCAGCGCTGCCGTCGTCCGATGAGCGGCTGGTGGCCCTGGAAGGCGTGACCCTGTCGCACCCGGGGCGCGGCCAGGTGCTGGGGCCGCTCAGTGTCGCGGTGGCCGCCGGCGAGACGCTGGTGATCGCGGGGCCCTCGGGGGCGGGCAAGTCGGCCTTGCTGCAGCTGCTGGCGGGCTTCGTGGCCCCCGACGAGGGCGAGCGCTGCGCTCAGGCGACGTTGAGGATCGCCTGGATGGATCAGCGCCCGGTGCTGATCCACGGCAGCCTGGCCGACAACCTTCGCCTGGCCGCGCCCGATGCGAGCGAGGCCGAACTGCAGCAGGCGCTCGAACGGGCCGGGCTGGCCGAGCTGGTGGCTGCGCTGCCTAAGGGGATCGATACCGGTCTGGGCGAGCGGGGTTCCGGCCTGTCGGGCGGCCAGGCGCAGCGCCTGGCGCTGGCGCGCGTGTTCCTCTCGAACGCCGACCTGGTGCTGCTCGACGAGCCCACCGCGAGCCTGGATGCGGAAAGCGAAGCGCGGGTCGTCGAATCGCTGCGCCGGCTGGCCGAGGAGGGCCGGGCGCTGGTTATCGCCACCCATCACCCCGCCCTGATGGCCTTGGCGAGTCGGCGGCTCGAACTCGACGGAGGCGCCGTCAAGGCCCAGGCAACGGGAGTGCGTCTCCATGAGTGAGTCGCTGAAAGCCACGCTGTCCCCTTGGCTGCGTTTGCTTGCGCGTCGCCCGCGGCGGCTCGTGATCGGCATCCTGCTGCTGACGGCGACGCTGTTCTCGGCGGTGGGGCTGTTGGCGCTATCGGGCTGGTTCATCGCCGCCAGCGCGCTCACCGGCATTGCCTTGTCGATGGGCCTCGCGGCCAGTCTCGACGTCTACGTACCTGGCGGTGGGATACGCTTCTTCGCCGTCAGCCGGACCGTGGCGCGCTATCTCGAGCGACTCTACAACCACGACACCGTGCTGCGCCTGCTGGCCGACCTGCGCGTTCGGCTGTTCGCCGCCATGGCCAGGCTCGACGACCGCAGCCTGGCCCGGCAGCGTGCCAGCGACTGGCTCAACCGGCTGACCGCCGACATCGACACCCTCGACAGCCTCTACCTGCGCCTGCTGGCGCCGCCGCTGGTGGCGCTGGCAGCGGTGCTGCTGCTGGCCGCCTTCCTGGCGCTGTGGGTCCCGCCCGTGGGGGTGGCCCTGCTGGCGCTACTGCTGCCCGCCTGGGCCTGGCTGACGGTTGGCCAGGCGTGGCTGGGCATGGCCGCGAGCCGGCGCCAGGTGGGCCATCTTCAGCGCCTGCGTAGCCAGGCCATCGAGTACCTGACCGGGCTGGCGGAGCTGGAGGCTTACGGCAGCCGGGCCTGGCATCGGCGCGGGCTGCGCCAGCGCGAGCAGGCGCTGTGCCGGGACCAGCGTCGCGTCGGCAGGGTCGCCGGCTTCGGCATTGCCTTGGGGAACCTGGCGGTCGGGCTGGGCATGGTGGCGGCGCTGTGGCTGGCAGCCTTGGCCTGGCAGCGGGGCGCCATCAGCGGTGCCGTGATGGTCATGATGCCGCTGGCGGTGCTCGCCATCGGCGAGGCGCTGGCACTGCTGCCGGCGCCCTTCACCCAGCTGGGCGCGACCCGCGGGGCCGCCGAGCGGCTCAACGCGGTGGAGCGGGCAAGCGTGGGCGGCTACGAGAAGGGAGACGCCAGTCTGCCTGGCGGCCCGTTGGCGGTACGCCTGGAAGACGTCGGGCTGCATTATCCCGGTGCGCTCACGCCCGCGCTGCGGGAGATCCAGCTCGAGCTGAGGCCCGGCGAGCGGCTGGCCCTGACCGGCGCCTCCGGCGCGGGCAAGAGCAGTGTGGCGGCCCTGCTGACCCGGCGCCTGCCGCCCGACCATGGAAGCATCCTGCTAGGCGGCGTGCCCCTCGCTCAGGTCGCGGAGCGCGATCTGCGCGAGCGTGTCGCGATGCTCGGCCAGCGTATCGATCTGCTGCAGGACAGCCTGGCCACCAACCTGCGGCTGGCGGCACCGGATGCCGACGACGACCGGCTCTGGCAGGCCCTGGCCTGGGTCGAGCTGCAGGAATGGGCGGCGAGCCTGCCGCACGGCTTGGCTACCGCGGTGGGCGAAGGCGGGCGGGCGCTCTCCGGCGGCCAGGCGCGCCGCCTGGCGCTGGCCCGGCTGTGGCTGCGCGACCCCGGGCTGGTGATCCTCGACGAGCCCTTCACCGGCCTGGATGCCGCCACCGTGGCGCGGCTGTCGCGACGCATGGACGAGTGGCTGCGCGGCCGCAGCGTGCTCTACCTGGTGCACCAGCTCGATGGCGGGGCTTTCGATCCTCCCGGGATCACCCTGGTCGGGCATCTCGAGCAGGGTAGATTGACCGTTTGCGCAAAACCCGGGTATCCATCAGGATAAGGACATGAAGCCGATGAGGTGCACCATGCGCGATTTCCTGAAGCGGCTGCCGAAGGCCGAACTCCACCTGCATATCGAGGGCTCGCTGGAACCGGAGCTGATGCTCGCTCTGGCCAGGCGCAACGGCGTCGCGCTGCCCTTCGACTCGGTTGAAGCGGTGCGGGCCGCCTATGACTTCGACGATCTCCCCTCGTTTCTCGACCTCTATTACCAGGGCATGAGCGTGCTCAAGCGAGCCGAGGACTTCCACGACCTGGCGATGGACTACTTCCGTCGCGCCCATGCCGAGGGCGTGGTGCACGTCGAGATGCACTTCGACCCCCAGGCCCACCTGGCCCGAGGCGTCGAGCTCGACGTCGTCATGGAGGGGCTCAGCCTGGCCCGCCGCGAAGCCGAGCGCGAACTGGGCATGTCCACGGCGCTGATCATGGCCTTCCTGCGCGATCGTCCCGCCGAGGAGGCGATGAAGGTGCTGGAGAGCGCCGCGCCATACTGGGAGATGCTCGATGCCGTGGGGCTCGACAGCGCCGAGCGTGGCCATCCGCCCTCCAAGTTCACCGAGGTCTTCCAGCGCGCGAAGATGCTGGGCATTCCCCGGGTCGCCCATGCCGGCGAGGAGGGGCCTGCCGACTACATCCGCGAGGCCCTCGACCTGCTCGACGTGTGTCGCATCGACCACGGCGTGCGCTGCCTGGAGGATCCCGAGCTGGTCGCCCGGCTGCGCGACGAGGGCGTGGTGCTCACCGTCTGCCCGCTCTCCAACGTGCGCCTCAAGGTGGTGGAGCGAATGGAGGAGCACCCGTTACCCCGGCTGCTCGATGCCGGCCTGAGGCTCACCCTCAATTCGGACGATCCGGCCTATTTCGGTGGCGGCATGCTGGATAACTTCATGGTTTGCCACGAGGCGTTCGGCTGGTCGCGCGAGACCTTCATCCAGCTCGCCGGCACCGCCATCGAGTCCGCCTTCGTGAGCGACACACGCCGGCTGGAGTTGCATCGGCAACTGGCCGAGAGCGTCTGACCGATCCTTGGGGGGAAGAGTGAAGGGGGCCGGCTTTGCCGGCCCCGCGCTTTCTTACTGGGTGGTTACGAGCATCACCACGCTGAGCGCGGCGGAGACCCACATCGCCGGCTTGATCTCGTAGAGCTTGCCGGTAGCGAGCTTGATCAGCACGAAGCTCAGGAAACCGAAGGCGATGCCCAGCGTGATCGAGTAGGTCAGCGGCATCAGGATGATGGCGAGGAAGGCGGGGAAGGCCTGCTCGAACCGCGACCAGTCGATCTTGCTGATCGGCGCCAGCATGAACAGCCCGACCAGCACCAGCGCCGGCGCCGTGGCGATACCGGGCACCAGCGACAGCAGCGGCGAGAGGAACAGGAACGGCAGGAACAGGAAGGCGATGGTCACCGCCACCAGCCCGGTACGGCCGCCCTGGGCCACGCCGGCGCCGGACTCGATGAAGGTCTGCGCGGCGCTGGTGCCGAGCGGCGCGGCGATCATCGAGGCGAAGGCATCCACGGTCATCGAACGCTTGAGGTTACGCGGGTTGCCGTTCTTGTCCTTGAGGTCGGCCGACTCCGAGAGCGCCATGAAGCAGGAGAGCGCGTCGAAGAAGTTGGTGAACAGCATGACGAAGATGAACGGCAGGTAGGCGACCTTGAGCGCGCCCCAGATATCCACCTTCATTACCGCGCTGAAGTCCGGCCAGGCGGCCAGGCCGCTCCACTCCACCACCACATCGCCGCCCCACAGGCGCCCCATGGGCGTCGCCAGCAGGGTGGTCAGGGCGATGCCCAGGATCAGCGCGCCGTTGAAGCGCATGATCACCAGGATGGCGGTGGCCATCATGCCGATGAAGAAGGTGATCAGCGAGGCGTCCATGCTGCCGAGCGTGACCAGGGTGGCGTCGCTACCGACGATGAAACCGGCGTTCTTAAAGCCGATGAAGGTGATGAACAGGCCGATGCCGCAAGTGATGGCATAGCGCAACGAGGGCGGAATGGCCTCGATGATCGCCTCGCGCACGTTGAACATGGCCAGGGTGGCGAACAGCACGCCGGACCAGAACACGCAGCCCAGCGCCACCTCCCACGACAGGCCGGCACCCAGCACCAGGGTATAGGTGAACAGCGCGTTCATGCCCATGCCCGGCGCCACCAGGATCGGGTTGCGGGCATACAGGCCCATGGCCAGGCTGCTCATGAAACTGATCAGCACGGTGGCTGAGAGCGCCGCCGAGAAGGGAATGCCGGCATCGGAGAGAATCGCCGGGTTGACCACGATGATGTACATCGAAGCCAGGAAGGTGGCGATACCGGCCAGAATCTCTGTCTTGACGCTGGAGCCGCGTCGGCTCGCGCCGAAGTAGGTGTCCAGCCAGTTGCCTTGACCCGAGGCCCTCGCGGGGGACTGGTCTTCTGTTCTATCGGCCAGGGAGGAGGTCGGTTCCATAGCTTGTGTCCGTTGTTGTTGGATGACGTCGTCGAATAAGGGTTATGGGGTGTCCTGCGACATGTCTGACCGTTTGGTCAGGCTGTGCACGGCTACAGCCTAGACGTTATTTGACCGATTGGACAGGTGGGTTGCGACCAAGGTCGTAGAGGCAGGCGGGAAAGGTTTCGAGGGTGAAGGGAGGTGACGTAGGTACTGAAGGAGGCGTTGCCCTCAACGTTTCGCTTGGTTACGGTAGGTGAAGAGCCGCAGAAGACGGCTTACGTGACCAAGACGTACTCAGGGATGCCGCATTAGGGATGATGGGAATCGTCATCCATTCTGCCAGCAGGGCGGTAGCGTCCCTGAAATTCCCAACTCCGCCCAACGGGCTACGCACCCCGGCAAACCTTTGCCCAGCCACATGTCTCTGCACCGTAGCTCCTCCTGGGCCGGGGCAGATTTTTGTGCCAAACGAATAATGCATTTAACAAACAACTACAGCGGATCTACTTACGCTTCGCTCCAGTAGACCGCTGAGTTGGGCGTTAAGCACAAGGAAAGTTTATGCACGCGAATATAGCCCGCTACGGAATGATTTTGAACACGGAAAGGTTTGACGAGTGCGTGGCATTCTATCGAGATCTGTTTGGGTTGCGTCAGCTTTTCGAAAAGGACGAAGACGGTTTTAGGCTTAATTGCTTCGAGTTCGGCGATGGCTATTTGATGATCGAGCAAGGAGGCAAAGCGAAGGATGGCGTTAAGTCACCTGGAGAAGGTAGCTTCAAACTGCGCTTCAATGTCGAAGACCTAGAGGAGGCCTTGGCGGAAATTAGAGCGTGGGGTATCCAGGCAGTCATCACAGAAAGTGCTTGGGGAAGGACGATCAATATCAGCGATCCCGATGGAAACCGAGTCGGTGTCAGAGAGGAAGCTGGCTTTGTTCGCCAGATCAATGCTTAACAAGGTGCTCAACGGGACGCCAACCCAACTACGCTTCGCTCCGTTGGCGCCCATTACCAATTGCGTTAATTTTTCCAATGACCATAACTACAGATTCATACGGGAATATTAATAAAGATTTTTCTGATGCCATTGAATGGATCAATTCTATAGGCGTCTGTTTTGAAACTGGAAGAACACAGTTTTACGAGAAGGTTATAGGAAGCTGGACAAAGGAATGCCGGACGACCTCTGAACATGAAGGTAAAGAAATTTTCCCTGACTTTGTAAGCTCTATGTTCGAGGTTATGGATTTTATTGACATATATAAATCCCTAAAGGATGTTCCAAAAAATCAGCTTAAAACAATAGAAAGCTGAAAAAGGGTGTGGGCGGGCCTGTCAATTCAGCGTCCGAAACGAACGATTCTTCTAAGGCTAGGAACTTTATTTTTGAAGCTCTAGTGGAAGCCCGATCTCATAGGCCTGAGAGGGGCGTTGAAACGTTATTTGATTCTGCTTCAGATACCGGCTTCAGGTTCAAAAATAAAAATATCTGGGTTGAATGCAAAAGAATCACTTCCTTGGGGAAGCTTGAAGTCAATGTGAGGAAGGCTTGTAACCAACTGGAGTCAACTTTTAAGAAAGATAAATCAAAACGGCACAGAGGTTTGGTAGCCATAGATTTTACAAAGATACTTCACCTAGGCGATAAAATATATGTAAAATAAAATGATAGAGAGTTGCTTCAAGGCGTTAATTCGATCACCGATCAAATGATAAAGCAGTGTTCCAGTGAGTGGGAAAAAGTGTACCCAATAAAAAGCAATAAAATCATAGGAACATTACTTCGCTTTTCTACAATGGCATCATCGGAAGAAAGAAATCTTTTGGTTAAGGTGTCAGAGTGGGCGGTTAATCCTAAAAGAAGTGCATCTAATTCGGACGAAACTTTGCTAAGAGAGCTAGCTGCTGCGCTGAAGTAGCTGGATGACTCGTGCCGGTTGGCGTAGCGTTAGAACATGAGACATATGGACATATTTCTGTTGAGACATGCTGAAACAGAATCAAACCGGGCTGGCTCACTTGCTTCGGGGAGTGAGGATGCTTTGACAGAGTACGGTCATCGGCAAGCCCAAGCGATTGTCGACGGTCTAATGGAATTGGACATAGAGGCTATTCTTTGCTCTCCCTATGCTAGGGCTTTGGACACGGTTGAGCCTTTCGCGCAAGCCGCGTCGCTCCCCGTCGTGGTCCATCCCTGTCTAGCCGAAGGTCAACTGGTTCTCGATAACGCAATCTCTTACGAAGATCCCGTTTACATATCGCACAGATCCGGTCATCTTCACCCAAAGGAAAATGAACAGGCCGGTGCATTTCTGAGGCGGGCCTTGGAAGCGAAAGAGTTAATATTCGCTCAACCTGTATCTAAAATTCTCGTAGTGACTCACGGGCACATGATTCGCGAGTTGATAAATATTTTTTTGGCTTTGCCAGTAAAAACACGATTTCCTCACGACAACTGCGGTCTAAGCCTTGTTTCTGTAGGGGAAGTAAATACAGTAGGCTTTCTTAATCGTGCTATGTCCTCTACCGAATACATGCACCGGAGGCCATAAGCGTCGCTGGCACTTTACTTCTGGCGCTGGTGGCGGAAACGTTAGCTCCACAGGCTTACACTGCCGTGCAGATGAAGCATTCAACTCAGTATCAGGAGGCTTCATGGCAGCATGTAGGCTCCCGCTCGCTCTCTCAATCGCAACCGCTGCTCTCTTGCTCAGCGGCTGTCCGTCGCCGGAAAATGGTGGGCCACCACCGGAGACCGAAACATCCGATACCTCTCAACCTGAAGCGACTCTTGCTCCGCTTGATGTAGCCAACGAGCAGATTCGCGCGGCGGATGGATCCGTGCTGCTCGGCATTGCCGATATGCCGGGCACGATTCGCGTGGATCAACAGGCTGAGTTTGGCGCTGCGGAGCGCTTCCAGGAAGCCTCGGTTTCGCCGGACGGTGCCTGGCTTGCCGTGGTCACCACGGGAGCGGCACATAGCGCCGGCTGGCTTGTCCGAATGGAAGCGCGGCAGCCAAGGCCGGCGGCGTTCCAATACGGCGGCAACATCACCATTGGGCCGTGGAGCGATGATTCGCGACGGCTGGTCTTCGTGCAGGAAGGCCCTGCGGGCGGTCGCACACTGACGGTGGTGGATGCAGAGCGGCTGGGTGAAACGGTAGAGGAGAGTGCCATGCCGGTGCGCAGCCCCGATCATGACGAGCTAGCACCCGAGGAGCGGATCTACGAGGCGCTGGCGTGGAGCAACGAAGAGCTGCTCTTCCGGGTGGGCGGGGAGCGCTGGGTCTTCGATCCGGATAGCGGGGAGGTACGGCCCTCGAAGCAGTAGGTTTCACAACTGGGTTTTACATAATGGCGAGTGGTCTTCCAACCACTCGCCATTTTCGTTTCAGCTTGACCTAGGCTCCGTCTGAAAAGTCGGCGAGCGAAGGCCAGACAAGGCAAAATCGGCGAAAAGACGGAGTTTACGAGGTGTAAATGAGTACTTTGAGCTGATTTTTAACGCCGTATGGCCGAGCGCAGCCAGTTTTCGGACAGAGCCTAGGCCTGGTCGCGCTTGTGCTGGCACCGTCCCCCGGCCCACGTCTCCAGTATGCTGCGGTCGTCGCCCAGCATCATCAGGGCGAACAGCCGCTCGCCGAGGGTCTTGCAACGGGCATGACGGCGCCCAAGCAGCGGTGAGCCGTCGGGGTCGATGACGACGAAGTCGGCCTCCATGCCGGGGGCGAGGCGGCCGATCTTGTCGTCCAGCGAGAGCGCCTTGGCGTTGCCCAGGGTGAGGCCGTAGAGGCCTTGCCAGGCGGTCAGCGGCTGGCCGCGCAGCTGGCCTACCTGGTAGCCAGCCTTGAGCGTGGCGAGGCCGGAGAGGTCGGTGCCGCCGCCGATGTCGCTGGCGTAGGTGATGTTGAGGCCGACCTCGCGTGCCGCCAGGCGGTCGAACAGGCCGCTGCCGAGGAACATGTTGGAGCTGGGGCAGAAGGCGATGTTGGCGCCGCGCTCGGCCAGCCGGCCACGCATCTCCTGGTCGAGGTGGATGCCGTGGGCGAAGGTGCTGCGCGGGCCGACCAGCCCGGACTGCTCGTAGACTTCGAGATAGTCGCGGCTCTCGGGGAACAGCTCGGCCACCCAGTCGAGCTCGCCGGGGTTCTCCGAGAGGTGGGTCTGCAGCCACAGGCTCGGGTCGTTGCGCAGCAGGCCGCCGGTGGCGTCGAGCTGCTGGCGGGTGGAGGTCGGGGCGAAGCGCGGGGTCAGGCTGTAGCCCAGGCGCCCTCTGCCGTGCCACTCGCCGATCAGCCGTTCGGTGTCGCGAATGCCGCCGACGGTGTCGTCGCACAGCGCTTCGGGGGCGTTGCGGTCCATCAGCACCTTGCCGGCCAGCATGCGCAGGTCGCGCTCGCGGCAGGCCGAGAAGAAGGCTTCCACCGAGGTGGGGTGGCTGGAGCAGAACACCTGGGCGGTGGTGGTGCCGACCCGCAGCATCTCGTCGAGGAAGGCGTTGGAGATCACTTCGGCCCGCTCGCGCTGGGCGAAGCCGCACTCTTCGGGGAAGGTGTACTCGTTCAGCCAGTCCAGCAGCTGACGCCCGTAGGAGGCCATGATCTCCAGCTGCACGTAGTGCACGTGGCTGTCGATGAAGCCGGGCATCACCAGCTTGCCGCGGTGATCCACCGTCTCGATGCCTTCGGGCAGGCGTGGTGCCAGCGTGGCGTAGTCGTCGATGGCCTTGATCCGGCCATTCTCCAGCCACAGCGCGCCGTCGGCGTAATGGCGCACGCTGCCTTCGGCTGGCTTGTCGTCCTCGCCGGGGTCGGCATCGAAGCTCAGCAGTTCGGCGCGTATCACGCGGGAGTCGTTGTTCGTCATGTCTGGGGCTCTTTGATTGCAATCATCGGGCTGTTCCGGCGGCAGGACTGCGAGGAGGCGCTGTGAATCCTTCCCCGGACGCTACATTTGCCATCCCTGGCAATGACCTCCTCTTCGTCCTGCCCCCGGCGCCCGATAGCCAGCGTCGTGGTCAGGAAATTGTCTGCACCGGATTGTTAGAACAGAGCACGCAGTTCGGCCGGCTCCAGGCCGCGCTGATCGGCGCGCTCGGCTTTGCCCACCATCGGCAGCAGTTCGGCCAGGGCGGCGATGGCGATGGCGTAGGGCGTCTTGTCGCCGCCTCTGATCGGTTCGCCATTGGCGTCCCTGGTCATGCCGATGGGGCAGCGCACCCGGGCCAGGGCCGCGTCGTCGTGGCCGGCATCGGTGAGCCGCGAACGGAAGCTGGCCCACTTGCTCTTGGAGCCGATCAGGCCGATGGAGGCGATGTCGTCGCGCTGGAGCAGGGCGTCGACCAGGGCGCGATCCTCGGCGTGGTCGTGGGTCAGCACCAGTGCGTGGCTGCCTGCCGGCAGTGCCGCCACGGCGGCCTGCGGGTCCGGGGCGTGGCGGCAGGCCAGGCGCGGTTGCTCCTTGGTCCAGGCCGGGAAGACGCCCTCGCGGCTGTCGTGCCACAGCACACGCCAGGGCAGCGGGGCGGCCAGGCGCACCAGTTCGTTGCCGACGTGGCCGGCACCGAAGATGGCCAGCGTGGTCGCGCTGCCGGGGAACACCTCCAGCAGCACGTTGACGAAGCCGCCGCAGCACTGGCCGCTGCGCCCGCCCAGGGCGAAGGCCTCGAGGCTCATGCCGGCTTCGCCCTGTGCCAGCTTCTCGCGGGCGGCGTCGATCACCTGGAACTCGAAGGTGCCGCCACCCAAGGTGTCGAACACTTCGCTCTCGCTGATCACCATGCGCGCGCCGGGCTCGCGGGGCGTGGAGCCGGCGCTGGTCACCACCGTGGCCAGCGCGTGGGGCAGCCCCTCGCGCTGCAGCCGGTGCAGCGCCTCGTGCCAGGCCTGCGGACGCGGCGCGTTCATCACACCGCTCCCCGCGCGGCATCATAGCGGCTGCGCAGGTCCTCGGCGGCCAGCAGCACCCGCTCCGGCGTGGCCGGGGTGTCGAGTCGCGGGGCCTCGGCGTAGTCGGTGAGGCTCGCCAGGGCGTCGCGCAGCGCCGACCACACCGCCATGCCGAGCATGAAGGGCGGTTCGCCCACCGCCTTGGAGCGGTAGATGCTGGCCATGGAGTTGGGGTGGCCCTCCATCAGCTTGACGTTGAACACCGGCGGCAGGTCGCCGTAGGTGGGGATTTTGTAGGTGGCGGGGCCGTCGGAGATGAGCCGGCCGGCCTCGTTCCACTTCAGCTCCTCGCTGGTCAGCCAGCCCATGCCCTGGATGAAACCGCCTTCCACCTGGCCGAGGTCGATGGCCGGGTTCAGCGAATCGCCCACGTCGTGCAGGATATCGACCCGCTCGACCTGATACTCGCCGGTCAGGGTGTCGACGCTGACCTCAGCCACGGCGGCGCCAAAGGCGTAGTAGTAGAAGGGGCGGCCCTGGCCGGTGTTGCGGTCGTAGTGGATCAGCGGCGTGGCGTAGAAGCCCTTCTCGGAGAGCGAGATGCGGTTGAGATAGGCCGCCTGGACCAGCTCGCCCCAGGGAATGCGACGCTCGCTCTCGCCGTGGCCTGCCACTAGGTGGCCGGCTTCCATACGCATCTCTTCGCGGTCGAGGCCCTGATCCTTGTAGAGGTGCTCGTGGGCGAAGTCGAACAGGCGCTGCTTGAGCCTGACGCAGGCGTCGCGGGCGGCCTGGCCGTTGAGGTCGGCGCCGCTGGAGGCCGCGGTGGGCGAGGTGTTGGGCACTTTGTCGGTACGGGTGGCGGTGATGCGCACCTCGTCGACGTCGAGCCCCAGCTCGCGGGCCACCACCTGGCAGATCTTGGTGTGCAGGCCCTGGCCCATCTCGGTGCCGCCGTGATTGATCATCACGCTGCCGTCGGTGTAGACGTGCAGCAGGGCGCCGGCCTGGTTGAGATGCTTGGCGGTGAAGGAGATGCCGAACTTCACCGGGGTCAGCGCCAGGCCGCGCTTGATGATCGGGCTCTCGGCGTTGAACTCGGTGATGGCGTGGCGCCGCGCCCAGTAGTCGCTGCTGGTCTCGAGCTGCTCGACCAGCTCCTTGAGCAGGCCGATCTGGTCCACCTGCTGGCCGTAGTGGGTGGTCTGGCGGCCGGGGCGGTAGAAGTTGCGCTTGCGCACCGTCAGCGGGTCTTCGCCGATGCGCCGGGCGATGTCGTCCATCGCCGCTTCGATCACCATCATGCCCTGGGGGCCGCCGAAGCCGCGGAAGGCGGTATTCGAGGCGGTATGGGTACGCGCTCGGTGGCCGGTTACCCGGGCTTCGCCCAAGGAGTAGGCGTTGTCGCTGTGGAACATGGCGCGGTCGACGATGGCGTCCGAGAGATCGGGGGAGTAGCCGCAGTCGCCGATCACGGTGATCTCGCCGCCCTGGATCACGCCCTGCTCATCCACGCCGAGGCGGTAGCGGTTGTGGAACGGGTGGCGCTTGCCGGTGACGCGCATGTCGTCGGCGCGGGGCAGGCGCACGCGGGTGGTGCGGCCGGTGCGGCGGGCGATCAGCGCGGCGATGCAGGCCCAGGGCGAGGCCTGGGTTTCCTTGCCGCCGAAGCCGCCGCCCATGCGGCGCACCTCCACGGTCACGGCGTGGAAGGGGATGCCCAGCACCTCGGCCACCAGCTTCTGGGTCTCGCTGGGGTGCTGGTTGGAGGTGTGGACGATGACACCCTCGTCTTCGGTGGGTTGCACCAGGCAGGCCTGGCCCTCCAGGTAGAAGTGCTCCTGGCCGCCGACGAACTGCTCCGCCTCGACCACGTGGGCGGCGTTGGCCAGCGCCTGCTCCCAATCGCCGCTCTGCTGCACGTGGGTGGGGCGCACGAACTCGCCGCGCTCGGCGGCAGCCACCGGGTCGAGACAGGCCGGCTGTTCGTCGATCTCGATCACTGCGGCCTGCACCGCCTCGCGTGCGGCGCGGTGGCTCTCGGCGGCCACGGCGAACATCACCTGGCCGACGTAGCTGATCTCCTCCTCGACGAAGATGGGGTCGCCGGGGAAGACGGGGCCGATATCGGTGTGGCCCGGAACGTCATGGAAGCCGATGACATCGACCACGCCCGGCATGGCGCGAACCTTGTCCAGGTCGAGCCGCGTCAGGCGGCCGTGGGCGACGGGGGAGAGGCCCAGCGCCACGTGCAGGGTGTCGGCCGGCGCCTTGAGGTCGTCGATGTAGGCGGCGCGGCCGGTAACGTGCTTGACTGCGCTCTCGTGGGCGCGGGCGTGCGGATGCGGCGCGGCATGGACGGTGTCGCGCGCCAAGGGGCTCGAACCCTTGATGCGTCCGTCGAGCTCGTGGCGGGCTGTCGCGGACTCGGCGCTCACGTCGGCAGCCATCTCTGTCGATTTGTTCAGCTTAGTGAGCGTACGCATGGAGCATCACCTCCCGGGGGCTGTCGGTCTCGGCCTGGGCGATCACAAGACGCAGGCGCTCGAGCAGGTTGGCGGCGGAGAGCCGGCGATATTCGGCGCTGCCGCGCACGTCGGACATGGGCTGGAAGTCTTCGGCCAAAGCCTCGCGAGCGGCGCGGAAAGCGGCCGCATCGGGGGCCTGCCCCTCGAGGGCGGCTTCGGCATTGGCCGCGCGCTTGGGGATCGCCGCCATGCCGCCGTAGGCGAGCCGCACGTCGCGCATCACGCCGTTCTCCATCCGCCAGGCGAAGGCGCCCAGCACGGCGGAAATGTCATCCTCACGACGCTTGGACAGCTTCCACACCTTGAGCGTTTGGCCCGCCACGGGGCGGGGCAGGAAGATCGCGCGAATGGCCTCGCCCTCGCGTAACGCGGTGCGCTTGTAGTCGAGGAAGAAGTCGTCGAGCGGCAGCTCACGCTCACCTTCGGGGCCGACCAGGCGCAGCCGCGAGCCCAGCGCCAGCAGCACCGGCGGGGTGTCGCCGATGGGCGAGGCATTGGCGATGTTGCCGCCCAGGGTGCCGCGGTTGCGCACCTGCTGGGAGCCGAGGCGGTGCAGCAGGTGGGCGAAGGCGTCGTAGCGCTCTTCCAGCAGCGGTTCGAGGCGCGAGTAGGTGACGGCGGCGCCGATCCACCAGCCGCGGCGGCCGTCCTGCAGTTCGGCTTCCTCGACGACGTTGAGTTCGGCGACCCGGGTCACGTCGATCACGCGCTCGAAGCGCGCCAGGCGCTGGGTGGACTCCAGCCACAGGTCGGTGGCACCGGCGACGAGTCGTGCCTGGGGATGCCGCGCGAGGCAGTCGGTCAGCTCGGCGAGGGAGCCGGGCTGCAGGAAGCTGGCGTCGAGATCGAGGCCGGTCTTGTCTGCCTCGCTGTCGCGAGGTGCGGCAGCGTCGAGCCACAGCGGGCGGTTGTCGGGATGGGAGTCCATGCTCATGGCGGCATCGCGGATCGGGCGATAGCCGGTGCAGCGGCACAGGTTGCCGCCCAGTGCGGCCTCCAGGCGCTGGGGCGTCAACGGAGCCGGAGCCTGGCGCTGCTGCTCGTGCAGGGTGAACAGCGACATGACGATGCCCGGGGTGCAGAAGCCGCACTGGCTGCCGTGGCACGCGACCATGGCGGCCTGGGCGGGATGCAGCGCGTCGCCCTGGGCGAGGCCATCCACGGTGACCAGGTAGCGTCCGTTGAGCTGATGTGCGGGCGTAATGCAGGCGTTGGCGCTGTGGTAACGCAGCTCGCCGTCGGGGCCGGGCTCGCCGATGGCTACCGTGCACGCACCGCAGTCACCCGAGGCGCAGCCCTCCTTGGTGCCCGTGACAGCCAGCGTTTCGCGCAGCAGCTCGAGCACGCTGGTCTCGGGTGAGGCCTCGCTCCGGCACGGCTGCCCGTTGAGCATGAAGTCGATCATCGCCTTGTCTCTTGTTGACGTTGTGATAGCTGACCCATCGCCACGCGGCATGGTGCATCGCAAGGTGCGGTCGCCGCGTGTTGACCAAATGGTCAGGATGATCTCAGGATGGGCCAGATTGTCGCACTTTGCAAGGGGCAAAATGGGCACGGCACGGCAGCAGGCTGACCAAGAGGGGGCAGGGCACCTGGTGCGCCACCGATGGTCTCATTTGCAGGAAGCCCCGCGGTGGGGCACTCTCTTGGCTTTCCCCATTCACAGGGCAGGGGCCTGTCAATGACAGACGTGACTGAAACCGAGACCTTGCAGTCTCCTCGGCAGGGTGGCGAGAGCAATGGCGCCACTCGCGAACGCAACGAGCGTGAGATTCTCGAAGCCGCCGAGCGGGTCTTCGCCCAGTACGGTTACCGTGGCGCCAGCGTACAGGCCATCGCCGAGGAGGCGGGGCTGCCCAAGTCCAACGTGCTCTACTACATGGGCAACAAGCGCGGCCTCTACGTGCGGCTGCTCGAGCGCATGATGGCGCGCTGGAATGCCCTGCTCGACGACATCAGCGTGGAGGACGACCCCGCCGATGTACTCGAGGCGTTCATCCGCAGCAAGATGCAGCTCTCCCGCCGTCATCCCGAGGGGTCGAGGCTGTTCGCCGCCGAGATCCTGGGTGGCGCACCTTTCCTGCAGGACTATCTGCGCGGCGAGTTGCGGGAGTGGGTGCAGACCCGGGCCAGGGTCTTCGAGCAGTGGGAGGAGCGGGGCCTGATGGACCCTGTCGATCCGGTATGGCTGATCTTCCTGATCTGGTCGGCCACCCAGCACTACGCCGACTTCGAGGCCCAGGTGCTGGGCATTACCGGCAAGGACGAGATCAGCGATGCCGACGTCGAACGGATCACCCAGTTCCTGACCCAGGTGATCCTCAAGGGGTGTGGGGTGAGGCCTGCCTCGGCAACGCCAGGCTGATCGCCACCGTGGCCGTGAGCATGGCGCTCGACACCCACAGCGTGGCGCTCAGGCCGCCGGTCATGTAGAGCCAGCCGGAGAGCAGGGTGCCGATCAGCCGGCCCATGGCGTTGGCCATGTAGTAGAAGCCCACGTCCAGCGAGACCCCGTCCGAGCGCGCCATGCGCACGATCAGGAAGCTGTGCAGGCTGGAGTTCACCGCGAACACCGCGCCGAACAGCAACAGCCCGCCCAACAACACCGCTTGCGGCTGCCACTCCCGCTGAAGACCGAGCGCGATCAGCGCCGGCAGCGCCGCCAGCGCCGCGGCCCAGGCGATGGCGGCGCCGCGTCCTGCCGTGTGCCCGGTGATGCGTGGCGCCACCGCCTGCACCGCCCCGTAGCCGATCACCCACAGCGCCAGGAAGCCGCCCACTCGCCAATGGTCCCAGCCGAACTGGGTGGCGAGAAACACCGGCAGCGCCACCACGAACCAGACGTCGCGGGCGCCGAACAGGAACATCCGCGCCGCCGAGAGAATGTTGATTGCACGGCTCTTGGAGAGTATCTCGCGAAACTTCGGCTTGGCCTTGGCGCGACCCAGGTCGGCGTCGAGGCGGGCGAGCGAGAGGCCGAGCACGCCGGCGAGCATCAGCGCCATGGCAAGGATCGCGCCCTGGAAGCCGATCAGCGTGAGCAGCAGCCCGCCGAGAAAGAACCCCACCCCCTTGAGCGCATTCTTCGAGCCGGTGAGCAGCGCCACCCAGCGGTAGAGCGAGGTGTGCCCCTCGTCGCCCGCCGGTACCAGGCCCTTGATCGCGCTCTTGGCGCTCATCTTGTTGAGGTCCTTGGCGATGCCCGAGAGCGCCTGGGCCGCCATCACCCAGGGCACCGTGAGCCAGGCCGTGGGAAGGAGCAGCATGGCCAGGGCGACGAACTGCAGGCCCAGCCCCAGGTTCATGGTGCGGTTGAGCCCCAGTCGCGCGCCCAGCCAGCCGCCTACCAGGTTGGTCACCACGCCGAAGAACTCGTAGAACAGGAACAGCAGCGCCACTTCCAGCGCCGAATAGCCGAGCTGGTGGAAGTGGAGCACCACCAGCATGCGCAGGGCGCCGTCGGTGAGCGTGAAGCCCCAGTAGTTGCCGGTGACCAGCAGATACTGGCGCACCTCGCGGGGCAGGGCGGCAACGCGGGCGATCATCCTTCGCCGCTCTCGACCCCGGTGGCTTTCCCCACCTTGGCGGCCAGCTCCGCCGTGCGGCAGGCGTAGCCGTACTCGTTGTCGTACCAGGCGTAGAGCTTCACCTGGGTGCCGGCCACCACCATGGTGGAGAGCGCGTCGACGATGGAACTGCGCGGGTCGCTGCGATAGTCGATGGAGACCAGCGGGCGCTCCTCATAGCCCAGGATGCCGGCCAGCTCGCCCTCGGCGGCCTGCTTGAGCATTGCGTTGACTTCCTCGACCGTGGTCTCGCGCGCCACCTCGAACACCATGTCGGTGAGCGAGGCGTTTGCCAGCGGCACGCGCACGGCGTGGCCGTTGAGCTTGCCGGTGAGCTCCGGGAAGATCGCGGTGATCGCCTTGGCCGAGCCGGTGGTGGTAGGGATCAGGCTCATGCCGCAGGCCCGCGCACGGCGCAGGTCCTTGTGCGGAGCGTCGAGAATCACCTGGGTATTGGTGATGTCGTGGATGGTGGTCATCGAGCCGTGGCGGATGCCGAGCCGCTCGTGGATCACCTTGACCACCGGGGCCAGGCAGTTGGTGGTGCAGCTCGCCGCGGTGACGATGCGATGGCTGGCGGGGTCGAAGAGGTGGTCGTTGACCCCCATCACCACGTTGAGCACGCCTTCCTCCTTCACCGGCGCGCTGACCACCACGCGCTTTACGCCCTGGTCCAGGTAGCCTTGGAGCTTGGCGCTCGTCTTCATCTTGCCCGAGCACTCGATCACCACGTCGCAGTCGGACCAGTCGGTGTCGGCGATCTCGCGATTGGAGCTGAAGGCGATGCGCTTGCCGGCCACCTCGATGGCGTCCTCGGTCGACGTGATATCATCGCCGCCGCCGCTCCACTGGCCGTGTACCGAGTCGAACTGCAGCAGGTGGGCGAAGGTGGCGGCGTCGCCGCCCGGGTCGTTGATGCGCACGAACTCGAGGTCCGGGTTGGTCCAGCCGGCGCGCAGCGCCAGGCGACCGATGCGACCGAAACCGTTGATGCCGATGCGTAGGGTCATGTCGGGGCTCTCGTGTTTGTAGAGAAAGTCGTGAGTGAATGTCGGGTGGCGAAATATATGGCAAATCGTATATGAAGCGAGATGACAATTCGATGACGCCTGGCGGCGAACTGCCCATCGATGCCCAGCTGTCGCCGATTCGCCAGGCGCTGGCCGCGCATTCCCGCGTGCTGCTCGTCGCCGAACCTGGGGCGGGCAAGACCACCCGGGTGCCGCTGGCGCTGCTGAACGAGACCTGGTGCCGGGGTGAGCGCGACGCAGGCCGCCTGCTGCTGTTGGAACCGCGGCGTGTGGCCGCTCGCCTGGCCGCCGGCTTCATGGCGGAAAGCCTGGGCGAAAGAGTAGGGGAGACCGTGGGCTACCGCATGCGCGGCGAGAGCCGGGTAGGGCCCAACACGCGGCTCGAGGTGGTCACCCAGGGGGTGCTGACGCGGATGCTACAGGACGACCCCCTGCTCGAAGGGGTGAGCGGCATCGTCTTCGACGAGTTCCACGAGCGCAGTCTGGAGGCCGACCTGGGGCTGGCCCTGGCGCTGGATGCCCAGTCGGTGCGTGACGACCTGCGCCTGCTGGTGATGTCGGCCACCCTCGATGTCGAGGCGCTGCTCGGCGTGCTCGGCGAAGCCACGCCACTGCTCGAGAGCCAGGGGCGCAGCTTCCCGGTGGAGACCCGCTACCGTCCGCTCAGCTTTCGCTCCAGCGCCAGCTCTCGCGACGACGCTGCAAGCCAGCAGGCGATAGCGGTAGGGGAAGCCCTTGCCCTGAGCGAAGGCGATGCCTTGGTGTTCCTGCCCGGGGTGGCCGAGATCCGCCGCCTGGCGCGTGAGCTGGCCAGCCGTCGGCCCGAACTGGCGGTGCGTGAGCTGCACGGGCGGCTGCCCCTCGAAGAGCAGCGTCGTGCCTTGAAGCCCGAGCCCAACGGTCGGCGGCGCGTGGTGCTCTCCACCGCCATCGCCGAATCCAGCGTCACCGTGGATGGCGTACGCATCGTCATCGATGCCGGCCAGGAGCGGGTGCCGGTGTTCCAGCCGCGCAGCGGGCTCAGCCGCCTGGAGACCCGTCGCGTCAACCGTGCCAGCGCTGACCAGCGCCGTGGCAGGGCCGGGCGTCAGGGGCCGGGGCTTTGCCTGCGCCTGTGGGCTGAGGAGCAGCCGCTGCCGGCCCACGGCGAGCCCGAAATATTGCAGGCCGACCTCGCTCCGCTGGCCTTCGAGCTGGCGCGCTGGGGGATCGTCGAACCGAGCGCGCTGGCCTGGATCACGCCGCCGCCGGCCGGGGCGCTGGCCGCGGGGCGCCGCCTGCTGCAGCGGCTCGGCTTGATGGACGACGGCTTCCTGCTCACCGAGCTGGGTCGAAGCTGTGTACGCTGGCCCACGCATCCGCGCCTGGCGGCGATGCTGGCGCGTGCCGGCGAACTCGACGCCGTGCCGCTGGCCTGTGCCCTGGTGGCGACGTTGGAGGGACGCGATCTCGACGGCGAACAGGACCTGGAGCGCACGCTGCAGGCCCGCCTGGCGCAGCCCGCCGCGCACCGCCAATGGCAGCGCGAGGCCCAGCGCCTGGCCCGCATTGGCGGCGTGGGTCTGGAGGTGCCGAGCTTGGCGCCGCTGGGGGAGCTGCTGGCCCTGGCCTATCCGGACCGGGTGGCTCAGCGCATTCACCACGACGCGGGGCCGGGACGCTTCCGCCTGGCGTCGGGCGGGCTGGCGACTCTGCCCGAGCGGCATCCGCTGGCCCATGCCGAGCTGCTGGTGGCCGCCGATCTCGACGGCCAAGCCAGCGGGGCTCGCATCTTTCGCGGCGTGGTCATCGCGCGGTCACGGCTCGAGGCGCTGTTTCCCGAAACGCGAGAGTGGCGGGCGAGCCTGGAGTGGTCGGAGGAGCAGGGGCGCCTGGTCGGCGAGCAGGTACGCGGCCTGGGGGCGGTGGTGCTCGAGCGCAAGCCATTGCAGTCGCTGCCGCCGGAGGCGGTGCGTCAGGCACTGCTCGACGCCCTGCGTCGGCGCGGTGAGCTGCCCTTCGACGACAGCACCGAGCAGCTGCGTGGCAGGGTGGCGCTGCTGCGCCAGGCGTTGGGCTCTCGGGGGGATCAAGACTGTGATGATGAGCAGGATTGGCCCGACTGGTCGTTGTCGGCGCTGCTCGATGAGCTGGAAGCCTGGCTGGGACCGCACCTCGATGGGGTCAGAAGCCTCGACGCGGTGGCGCGGCTGCCGCTGGGTCGCTTTCTGCTCGATAGCCTCGACTGGTCGCTGCGCAGCCGCCTCGATGCGCTGGCGCCGGAGCGTCTCGAAGTGCCCAGCGGCTCCCGGATCCGTCTCGACTACACGCCGTGCCTGGAGGGCCGGCCACCGGTACTGGCGGTGAAGCTGCAGGAGACCTTCGGCTGGCGGGAGTCGCCGCGAATCGCCGAGGGGAGGGTGGCGGTGCTGCTGCACCTGCTCTCGCCGGCGCGGCGCCCGCTGCAGGTCACCGCGGATCTCGCCAGCTTCTGGGCCAATGGCTATCCCGAGGTACGCCGCGAAATGCGCGGCCGCTACCCCAAGCACCCCTGGCCCGAGGACCCCACCACTGCCGAGGCCACCGCGCGGACCAAGCGCCGAGGGTAGCCTTTGCACGCTGCCGCGCTCAGGCTTGACTAGGCCGCCGCTCCGGTAGGCCAGCGACCCGCCGGGGCAACCGTTCGCCGAGCCAATCTGCCGTTCACCGAGTTCTCGTGGCGGCCGTCGCGATGACGCCATATGGTTCAGGCAACGGCGCCAGTGGCGCGCCAGTGCATGAGCGAGGCGAGACAATGCTGTCGGCGATTCGGGATGTCCTGTTGCCACTGACCCTGCCGCGGGGCGATAGCGTGGCACTCTACGATCGGCTGGCGCCGCGGTACGACCGCATGCATCGTCGCTGGCTGGAGCGGGCAGGCGCCGAATCGCTGGCGGCGCTCCAGGGCTGCCTCGCTGCCGAGCTCGAGCCCGGTCGCCGGGCGCTCGATGCCGGTTGCGGTCCCGGGACGCTGGCGCGCTGGGTCATGGGGGCGGAGCCCGGGGCAGACTTGACCCTGGTCGACCTGGCGCCCGCCATGCTGGAACGGGCGAGCAGCGTGCCGGGCCGACATGTCCACGCGGACCTGCTGGCCTTGCCCTTCAGCGAGGCGGAATTCGACATCGTGATCTGTGCCTGGGCGCTGGAAACCACTGCCGAGCCGGAGCGGGCCGTCGCGGAGCTCGTGCGCGTGCTGGCGCCGGGTGGCCTGCTGTGCCTCTGCTTCTGTCGCCAGCCGGAGGCCAGGAGCGAACGACTCCGCTCATTGCGGCTGCGTCTGTCGGTCAGGCACGGCTTCGGGGGCCTGTTCCTGCAGGGCAACTTCCCGCAGTGGCTGCCTCACCGACAGCCGCGCCGGCTGGTATCGCGACGCCAGCTTGCCTCGTTCGCCTGCTGGCGGAAACCAGCGGGTTCGCCATCTGGGGTGGAACCATGAAAGCGAGGCTCGACGGCTGGCGGCGAATGCCCATCCTGCTGACCCTCGTCGCCCTGGCGGGGTCTGCTCTGCTGGTACCCGTCTACCTCGGGCAGGGGCTGCCCTGGGGGCACGCGATCGCGGCCGCCCTGATGGTGGCCGTGCCCGGCGTCTTGCTTGGCGGCTGTGCCTGGCGCTTCGCTCGGCGGCCACGTAAAGGTCTTGGTCGGAGGCGAGCGCTCGTCGTCCATGGCCTGGCCGCGATGGGCTTCGCTGTCGCCTGGACGGTTGCCATCTATCTGCTGGCATTGCCGGTGCACCGCGAGGCCGCGCAGGCCTTCCTGTACAACGGCGCCCCCTGGCAGCTAGTGGGCGGGCTGATCCTCTACGCGGCGATTGCGGCCAATGCGCAATGGCGGCGGACACGAGAACAATTGACCGAACAGGCTCTTGTCGCCTCGCGCGCCGAGCTCCAGGCCCTGCGCGCGCAGCTCGACCCCCATTTCCTGTTCAACACCCTGCACTCCTTGACCCAACTGGCCCGGGACGATAGTGCGGCCACCGAACAGGCGCTCGAGCGTTTCGGCGATCTCATGCGCTATGTGCTGCATAGCGGCCGCAGCGGGACGCCAGAGGTGGTGGCCCTGGAAGACGAACTCGCTTTCATCCGCCATTACCTGGCCCTGGAACAGCTGCGACTGGGGGAGCGGCTGGGCGTCGAGGAAGCGCTGGACCCGGAGGCCCTCGAGCTTGCCGTGCCCTCGCTGCTGCTGCAGCCGCTGGTCGAGAATGCCGTGCGCCACGGCATCGCGCCAAGGCTCGAAGGCGGTACGCTTCGCCTGGCGGCCGCCGTGGAGGAGGGCTCCCTCATCGTCGAGATCGCGGACGACGGCCAGGGTGCCGATGCCGAAGCATGCCGGCTTGGCGCGGGGCTCGGCCTCTCGACCGTGCGGCGCCAGCTCGAGCTGCACTACCCGGGCCGCAGCCATATGCAGGTGACGACCGCACCGGGGCGTGGGTTCGCGGTCCGCCTCGTGCTGCCGGGGCACCTGCCGCAAGGGAGGGCATCATGAGCCTGTCGGTACTGGTGGTGGATGACGAGCCGCTGGCGCGCCGGCGGCTTCGCGCGCTGCTCGCCGAGGTGGCGTGGGTCGAGCTGGTGGGCGAGGCCGGCGACGGTGCCACGGCCCTGGCCGAGATCCGGCGCCTGCGTCCCGATGTCGTGTTCCTGGACATCCGCATGCCGGGGCTCTCCGGCCTGGAGGTCATCGAGCGGTTGCACGCCTTCGATGAGGTGCCGGCGGTAGTCTTCACGACGGCATTCGACGAGTACGCGGTGACTGCCTTCGAACTGGAGGCGGTCGACTATCTGCTGAAACCCTTCGGCGCGCAGCGGTTGCAGGCGGCCGTCGAGCGGGCGCGCCTGACCGTCGAGAGCCGGGCGGCCGTCGCGATGCTCGAGCGCGCGCGTGGCGTGCTCGGTGAACGGGAGGAGCCGGCGCCCCTGGCGCGCATCCTCGTGCGCGACCGGGGGGCGGTGGTGCCGATCGCACCGCATGAGATCGTGCGTATCGAGGCCCAGGACGACTATGTCATGGTGCACGCCCGCGGTCGGGGCTATCTGGTCAGCGTGCGGCTCGGCAAGCTGGCAGGGCGCTTGCCGCGTCCTCCCTTCCTCCGTGTGCACCGCTCCCACCTCGTCAACCTGGACCACGTCGAACGCATGGAGCCGCAGGAGGACGGCCGCTACCTGGTCAAGCTGAAGGATGGTAGCCGCGTTCAGGCCAGCCGCGCCCGCTCGCAGGAGATTCGTCGGCAGTCCCGCTGACGGTGAGGTGCGGGTTGCCCAGGCCTACAGCCAACGAGAGGAGGGAGCCGCATGCCGGCTGGTCGTTTCTGCCATCGGGTCGTGATCGTCGGCGCGGGGCTGTCCGGGCTCGCCTTGGCCTATCGGCTGGAGCGCCGCGGGGTCCGCCCCAGGCTCCTGGAGGCGGCACCACGGATCGCCGAGCCCTGGCGGCGCCGGCATCCTCAGCTTCGGCTCAACACGCACCGACACTTCTCGCGACTGCCCGGGCGGCCGCTCCCGCGCAGCGCGGGGGTGTTTGCCGGCCGCGACAGCGTGATCCGCTACCTCGAAGCCTATGCGCGGGATCTCGCCTCGCCCATCGAGTTCGGGGTGTCGGTGTCGCGGATCGAGCCCGGCGATGACGGCTGGTGCCTCGAGACGAATGTCGACGAGATCAAGGCACGTCACGTCGTGGTCGCCACCGGACGGGAACGCGTCCCGGTCATTCCCGACTGGCCGGGGCGCGAGGGGTTCCGCGGGAGGGTGCGGCATGCCGCCGACTTCGGCTCCCTCGACGACTACCGCGATCGGCGCGTGCTCGTCGCCGGCGCAGGCAACTCCGGCGTGGACGTGCTGAACCATCTCGTGCGCCAGCGCACGCGCCGCCTGTGGGTCGCCGTTCGCGGCGGCACCGCCATCCTGCCCAAGCGCTTGCTGGGTGTTCCCGTGCAGCGGCTGTCCGGTGTGATCAGTTGCCTGCCAACGGCAGTCGCGGATGGCCTGCTCACCATCACCGAGCGCATTGCCTTCGGCGACCTGCGCCGGCTGGGCCTGCCCCGAGGTGAGATCGGCGCGGCCACTCGTCTGGCGCGGCGCGGTGTGGCTCCCGCCATCGACGACGGTTTCGTCCGTGCGCTCGAGGGTGGCAGCGCGACAGTGGTTCCCGGGGTCGTCGCGTTCGAGCCGCGGGCGGTAGTGCTCAAGGACGGGCGGCGGCTGCGGCCGGATATCGTCATCTGTGCCACGGGGTACCGGCCGGGCCTGGAGGGCTTGGTGGGACACCTCAAGGTGCTCGACGACCGCGGCGTCCCCCGGTGCCAGGACGCCGAGTCGCTTCCCGGGCTACCGGGTCTCTGGTTCCTCGGCATGCAACCGCGCCTGTTCGGCCAGTTCCAAGCCGCCTGCCGTGACAGCCGCAAGCTCGCGCGATGCCTGCTGCGCAGCTGATTTATCCGGCGGCGGCTTTCTCCTTGCGTGAAGGGGGCGACTCCGCTGCCGTGTCGGCCTGGCGCCGGCGCAGCAGCCATTTCTCCGCTTCCACGATCAGGAATACCGCCACGCTGGCGACGGCGATCACCGCCCAGTGCAGCAGGGAGAGGCCCTCGGTGCCGAAGATCACCTGCATGAAGGGCAGGTAGGTCCAGCCGAGCTGGAACAGCACCACCAGTGCAATGGCGATCAGCGCGGCGCGGCTGCCGAACAGGCCGCGCCACGACAGGCTGCTGTCGAGCAGGTAGCGGCTGTTGATCAGGTAGACGATCTCGCCCGCCACCAGCATGTTGACCGCGCCGCTGCGCGCCAGCGCCTCGCTGCCGCCCTGGCCGTGCAGGATCCAGGCGAAGATGCCGAACACACCCAGCACCAGCAGCAGCGAGACGAGAATCACGCGCCACAGCATGAACATGTCGAGCAGCGGGGCGTGAGGGTCGCGCGGCTGGCGCGTCATGACGTTCTCCTCGGCGGGCTCGAAGACCAGCGCGATGCCCAGCGTCACGGCGGTGATCATGTTCACCCACAGCACCTGCAGCCCGGTGATCGGCAGCGTGAAGCCCGCCACGATGGCCAGCAGGATGGCCAGGCTCTCGGCGCCGTTGGTCGGCAGGATGAAGGTGATCGACTTGCGGATGTTGTCGTAGACCTTGCGCCCTTCGGCCACGGCGCCGACGATGGTGGCGAAGTTGTCGTCGGTGAGCACCATCTCGGCGGCCTCCTTGGCGGCCTCGGTGCCCTGGACGCCCATGGCCACGCCGACGTCGGCGCGCTTGAGCGCAGGGCCGTCGTTGACGCCGTCGCCGGTCATCGCGCAGATGCCGCCGCGGGCCTGCATCGCTTTGACCAGGCGCAGCTTGTGCTCCGGGGCGGCGCGGGCGTAGACGTCGACCTCGGTGATCTCCCGTTCCAGTTCCTCGTCGCTCATCGCTTCGATCTCGTGGCCGCTCAGGGCACGATCGGTGCGGGCGAAACCGAGCTGGTCGGCGATCGCCCGCGCGGTGACCGCATGATCGCCGGTGACCATCACCGGGCGGATGCCGGCGCGCTGGCAGTTCTTGACCGCCTCGATGGCGGCCTCCCGGGGCGGGTCGAGCAGGCCGACGATGCCGAGCAGCACCAGCCCCTCCTCGGCGTCGCTGTCGCTGAGTTCTCCCGTCAGGTCGTCGGCCGGCTTCTCGGCCAGGGCGAGCACGCGCAGGCCGCGTGACGAGAGCTCATGTATACGCTCTTCCCAGGCGTCGCGGTCGAGCTCCGCGTCTTCGTCACGGCCACGCTCCTTCGTGCACATCTCGAGCAGGCGGTCGGGCGCGCCCTTGACCAGCAGGCGCTTGCCGTCGTGCTCGTTGAGGGTGGCCATGTACTTGCGCTCGGAGTCGAAGGGGATGGCATCCTCGCGGCCATGCGAGTCGCGCAGCTCACGCGTGTCGATGCCCGCCTTGGCGGCCGCGACGACCAGGGCGCCCTCGGTGGGATCGCCATCGATGCACCAACCCTCTTCCCCTTCGTTGAGGTCGGCGTCGTTGCACAGCGCCCCCACTTCGAGAAAATGGGCGAGGGCAGGGTAATCCTGTAGCGAGATCGACTCGCCGGACGCTTCGTCCGTGTCCTCGGTGTCGCGCGGCGCCAGGCGCAGTTCGCCCTCGGGAGCGAAGCCGATGCCGGTGAGGCGGAACTCGCCCTCGGGCAGCCAGATGGCCTGGGCGGTCATCTCGTTGCGGGTCAGGGTGCCGGTCTTGTCGGAGAAGATGGTGGCGATGGAGCCCAAGGTCTCCACCGCCGGCAGGCGGCGCACGATGGCATTCTTGCGCGCCATGGCCTGCACGCCGAGAGCCAGCGAGATCGTCACGATGGCCGGCAGCCCCTCGGGAATGGCGGCCACGGCCAGCCCCACGCTGGCCATGAACATCTCGGTCCATGGCTGGCCGTGCACCAGCACGCCGAAGGCCCCGGTGAGCAGCGCGGCGCCGACGATGAACAGCGCCAGGACGCGCCCGGCGCGGTCGAGCTGCTCGACCAGCGGCGTCTTGAGCTGCTCCACGCCCCTCAGCATTTCGGAAATGCGGCCGATCTCGGTCTGCTCGCCCGTCTCGACCACCACCCCGGTGGCGGTGCCCTTGGCCACGATGGTGCCGGCGAACAGCATGTCGCTGCGCTCGGCCAGTTCGGTATCCTCGTCCACCGCCTCGTCGGCCTTGTCGACCGGCGTGGATTCGCCGGTCAATGCCGCTTCCTCGGCATTCAGTCGCTTGGCGTCGAGGATGCGCAGGTCGGCGGGCACGCGGTTGCCGCTCTCGACCTTGACGATATCGCCGGGGACGAGCTCCTCGGCGTCGATCTGCGCCTCGCGCCCGCCACGCAGCACCGAGGCCTGGGGCGAGAGCATGCCGCGTATGCTCTCCAGGGCCTTCTCGGCCTTGCCCTCCTGAAAGAAGCCGATCAGGGCAATGATCACCACCACGCCGAGAATGACCGCCGCATCCAGGGGCTTGCCCAGCAGCAGGCTGGCGACCGCCGCGACGACCAGGATCAGCATCAGCACGTTGTTGAACTGCGCCAGCAGTCGCTTCCACCACGGCTGGGCCTCTTCCTGCTGCAGTCGGTTGGGGCCGTACTGCTCCAGGCGCCTTCTGGCCTCGCCGTCGTCGAGCCCGCTCGCTTCGGCTTCGAGCCGCTCGAGCGCCTCGTCGCCGGACATGGCGTGCCAGGGCGTACGTGCTTCCTGTTCGTCGCGGTCGGGCATGCTGCTCCTCCTGAGCTTCAAAACCTCCGTGTGCCTCTAGGGGTAGCACACTCGGGGCGAAGCTGCAGGCGGAGCGCGTAGCGTAATGTCACTGTGTCCTGGGCGTGGTGCCTCGCGGCCGTTCGCCGCCGTGTCGCTTCTTCGCGGCTCGGGCGTTCCGGCGCAGCAGCCACTTCTCCAGCTCGACGACGAGAAACAGGGCGACGCCACAGCCGATGACCAGCAGCCAGTGGCGCAGGTCGAGGGCGGCGCTGTCGAACACCGCCTGCATGAAGGGTAGGTAGGTCCAGGCGAGCTGCAGCAGGAGCACGAGTCCGATGGCGATCCACACCGGACGACTGCCGAACAGGCCCTGCCAGGAGAGGTTGCTGCGCAGCAGGTAACGGCTGTTGATCAGGTAGGCCGCGCTGCCCATGACCAGCGCGTTGACGGCGCCGGCGCGGGCGACGGCCTCGTTGCCTTCGACGCGCAGCAACCAGCTGAACATGCCGAACACGGCGATCAGCAGCAGCAGGGAGACGAACACCACGCGCCAGAGCAGGAACAGGTCGAGCAGGGCCGCGGCGGGGTCGCGCGGGCGCCGGCGCATCAGATTCTCCTCCCCGGGTTCGAAGGCCAGGGCCAGGCCCAGGGTCACGGCGACCACCATGTTGACCCACAGCGCCTGCAGCGGCGTGATGGGCAGCAGCGTACCGGCCAGCACCGCCAGCATGATCGCCAGGCCCTGGGCGCCGTTGGTGGGCAGCAGGAAGGTGATGGTCTTGCGGATGTTGTCGTAGACCTTGCGGCCCTCCTCGATGGCGCCGACGATGGTGGCGAAGTTGTCGTCGGCGAGCACCATCTCGGCCGCTTCCTTGGCCGCCTCGGTGCCCTGGATGCCCATCGCCACGCCGACGTCGGCGCGCTTCAGTGCCGGGCCGTCGTTGACGCCGTCGCCGGTCATCGCGCAGATGCCGCCGCGGGCCTGCATCGCCTTGACCAGGCGCAGCTTGTGCTCGGGGGCGGCGCGGGCGAACACGTCCACCGTGTCGATGCAGCGCTCCAGCTCGGCGTCGCTCATGGCCTCGACCTCGCGGCCGGTCAGGGCGCGCTCGGTGTTGGCGAAGCCGAGCTGCCGGGCGATGGCCAGCGCCGTCACGGCGTGGTCGCCGGTGACCATGATCGGGCGGATGCCGGCCGAGAGGCAGCGCGAGACCGCGCGTACCGCCTCTTCCCGGGGCGGGTCGAGCAAGCCGACGAGACCCAGGAGGACCAGGCCTTCCTCGGCATGTGTCTCGTCAAGTTCCGAGACGGCATGGATCGGTTTCTCTGCCAGCGCCAGGACGCGCAGGCCGCGGGCGGAGAGGGCATGGATCCTCTGCTCCCATTCGCTCGTATCGAGCACGACGTCGCCAGCCTCAGTGCGCACTCGGTGGCACATCTCGAGCAGCCGGTCCGGGGCGCCCTTCACCATCAGCGTGGGCTGGCCGTCCACCTCGTGCAGGGTGGCCATGTACTTGCGCTCGGACTCGAAGGGGATGGCATCGTGGCGGTCGTGGCAACCCCGCAGCGTGGCGACATCCAGCCCCGCCTTGGCGGCCGCCACCACCAGGGCGCCCTCGGTGGGGTCGCCGTGGATGTGCCAGGCCCCGGCCTCGTCCCTGGCCAGTTCGGCATCGTTGCAGAGCACCCCCACCTTGAGGAAGTGGCGCAGGGCGGGGTGCGCGTCCAGCTCCAGCGGCCCGCACGCGGCCGTGTCGTCGCCACCGGGCAGGAACTCCCCCTCGGGGGCGAAGCCGACGCCGGTCACGGCGATCTCGCCCTGCGGCAGCCAGATGGCCTGGGCGGTCATCTCGTTGCGGGTCAGGGTGCCGGTCTTGTCGGTGAAGATGGTGGAGATGGAGCCCAGCGTCTCGACCGCGGGCAGGCGGCGAATGATGGCGTTGCGCCGGGCCATGGCCTGGACACCCAGCGCCAGGCCGATGGTGACGATGGCCGGCAGGCCCTCGGGGATGGCCGCCACCGCGAGCCCCACGGCGGCCATGAACATCTCGCTGACGGGCTGGTCGTGGACGAGTGCGCCGATCGCCGCGGTAATCGCGGCCGCGCCGAGAATGAAGATGGCCAGCACGCGACCGGCCCGGTCGAGCTGGCGCAGCAGCGGCGTCTTGAGCTTCTCCACGCCGCGCAGCATCTCGGAGATGCGCCCGATTTCGGTGTCGATCCCGGTGGCCACGACGATGCCCTGGGCGGTGCCCTGGGCGACGAGGGTGCTGGCATAAGCCATGCTGCTGCGCTCGGCCAGGTCGGTCGCCTCGTCGACCGGCGCGGCCTGCTTGTCGACGGCCACCGATTCACCGGTCAAGGCGGCCTCCTCGGTGCGCAGCCGGTTGGCCTGGAGCAGGCGCAGGTCGGCGGGCACCCGGTCGCCGCTCTCGAGCAGCACGATGTCGCCCGGCACCAGGGTTTCGGCCGGGACGGTCTGGCGGCGCCCGTCGCGCAGCACCTTGGCCTGCGGCGAGAGCATGCCGCGAATGCTCTCCAGGGCATGCTCGGCCTTGCCCTCCTGGACGAAGCCGATCAGCGCGATGATCGTCACCACGCCGACGATGGCCAGGGCATCGAGACGGTGCCCCAATGCCAGGCTGGCGATCGCGGCCACGATCAGGATCAGCATGAGCAGGTTGTTGAACTGCTCCAGCAGGCGCTTCCATCCGGGCCGCGCGGCCTGCTCCCGCAGCCGATTGGGGCCGTGCTCGGCGAGGCGTGCGTCGGCGGCCTCGCTGGCGAGTCCTTCGGGGTGGCTCTCGAGCGTCGCCAATGCCTGGTCGCCGGTCACGGCGTGCCAGGGAGGGCGTGAAGGGGTGGGCTGGACGGGCATGTCCCGGTCTCCGCAGATCGATGCTTTCGTTGTAGCACGGCCGATGCTGCATCGCAGTGACACAGGACAAGAATCGCAGCGCAAGCCAAGGTGGCAAGCGGGAGATGCCAGCCGCCGGCGAGCCGGGTATCCTGCGGCCACCTGTCCCGACGCGGAGACCGCCATGCCCACCCACGATACTCCCGCCGCGAGCGTCGACAAGCGCTGCCCATGCGGCAGCGGTCGGCCCTATGCGGCGTGCTGCGGCCCTTGCCACGGCGGCGAGCCGGCCACCACGCCCGAGGCGCTGATGCGGTCGCGCTACAGTGCCTTCGTCCTCGGCCTTGACGACTACCTGCGTGACACCTGGCATGCCAGCACGCGCCCGACCGCGCTGGATCTCGATGCGTCGACCCGCTGGGTGCGCCTGGAGGTGCTGGATCATGGACAGGATAGTGACGGGGGCCGCGTGCACTTTCGGGCGACCTTTCGCGAGGGCCGCCGCTGGGGCGTGCTGGAGGAGGATTCACGCTTCGTGCGTGAGGCGGGGCGCTGGTTCTATGTCGATGGCAAACCCGCCATTGAACGCCTCAAGCCGGGCCGCAACGACCCTTGCCCCTGCGGCAGTGGGCGCAAGTTCAAGAGTTGCTGCGGCCTGGGATGATCCCGTCAGATGAGTTCTGTGGGTGAGACCTGTCAGAGCACCATGGCGGCCAGCCAGCCGAAGGCGATCAGCGGCAGGTTGTAGTGCAGGAAGGTCGGCACCACGGTGTCCCAGATGTGGTCGTGCTGGCCGTCGGCGTTGAGCCCGGCGGTGGGGCCGAGGGTCGAGTCCGAAGCCGGTGAGCCGGCGTCGCCCAGCGCGGCGGCGGTGCCCACCAGGGCGATGGTGGCCATGGGCGAGAAGCCGAAGCCGAGCGCCAGCGGCACGTAGAGCGAGGCGATGATCGGCACGGTGGAGAACGACGAGCCGATGCCCATGGTGATGAACAGGCCGACCAGCAGCATGATCAGGGCGGCCAGGCCCTTGTTGTCACCGATCAGTTCCGCCGAGCCTTCCACCAGCGCCGCCACTTCTCCGGTTGCCTGCATCACCCCGGCGAAACCCGCCGCGCTGATCATGATGAAGCCTACCTGCGCCATCATGCGCATGCCTTCAGTGAAGATGCCGTCCTGCTCGTGCCAGCGGAACACGCCGCTGACCGAGAGCAGGGCGAAGCCGAACAATCCGCCGAGCACCATGGAGCCGGAGAGCAGCTGGGTTACCACGGTGCCCACCAGTGCCGCGGCGAGCACGGCCATTTGCCAGGGCGCCAGATGCCGGGCGGCCTGGGCCGGGGTCTCGTCGCCGTGGGCCAGGTCGCGATCCTCGTAGCGGCGCGGGCGGCGATAGCTCAGCAGCGCTGCTATCGCGAGCCCCAGTGCCATGCCGCCGATGGGCATCAGCATGGCCATGGGCACCATGCCGCGAGTGACCTCGAGACCGAGCTCGGCGCCGCTCTCGTTGAGGTTGGTGAGCAGGATGTCGTTGAGGAAGATGGCGCCGAAGCCCACCGGCAGCAGCATGTAGGGTGCGGTGATGCCGAAGGTGATGACGCAGGCGGCGAGGCGGCGATCCAGGCGCAGGTGGTTCATCAGCTTGAGCAGCGGCGGCACCAGCACCGGGATGAAGGCGATGTGCACCGGGATCAGGTTCTGCGAGCTGACCGCGGCGGCGAGCAGGGCGCCGAGCAGGGTGAAGGCGACCCAGCGCCGGCTCGACGGCTGGTCGTCGAGGTGCAGCCCGCGAATGGCACGCTCGGCCAGCAGCTCCGTGACCCCGGAGCGCGACAGGGCCACGGCGAAGGCACCCAGCACGGCGTAGGCCAGGGCGACGGTGGCGCCATTGCCCAGGCCATCGTTGAATGCGCTCATGATGTCGCCGATCGGCAGGCCTGCGGCCAGTCCTCCTACCAGGCTGGCGGCGATCAGGGCGAAGACGACGGAAACGCGGGCGAGGCTCAGGGTGACCATGACCAGGATGGCCAGAACGATGGCATTCATGTGCGGCTCTTGGCTGAATGAACGGATGTCGAAATGAGGGTCAGGCAGAATAAAGCCCCGGGCCGAAGCGCCGGGGCAGCGTATCTTACCTCAGCCGGACTGCCGGGTCAGTGGCTCGGCAGCAGTTCCACCGGCACCAACTCGTTGAGCGTCCGCGACGCGAGCAGCTGGGTGGCCCGCTCGATGTCGGGGGCGAAGAAGCGATCACGGTCGTAGTAGGCGACCGCGCTGCGCAGCGCCTGCCTGGCCCGCTCCAGGCGCGGCGTGCTCTTCATGCGCTGCTGATGCGCATCCAGCCGGAAATCGAGGCCCTGGCAGGCGGCCAGCCATTCGATGGCGACGATGCCGCGCACGTTGTCGGCCATCTCCCACAGCCGCTTGCCGGCGGCCGGCGCCATGGAGACGTGATCCTCCTGGTTGGCCGAGGTGGGCAGGCTGTCGACGCTGTGCGGGTGGGCCAGGGCCTTGTTCTCGCTGGCCAGCGCCGCGGCGGTGACCTGCGCGATCATGAAGCCGGAGTTGACCCCGCCGTTCTCCACCAGGAACGGCGGCAGCTGCGACATGTGGGTATCCATCATCAGCGACACGCGGCGCTCGGTGAGCGAGCCGATCTCGGCCAGTGCCAGGGCCAGATTGTCGGCGGCCATGGCCACCGGCTCGGCGTGGAAATTGCCGCCGGAGAGGATGTCGCCTTCGTCGCTGAACACCAGCGGGTTGTCCGTTACCGCATTCACCTCGACGGCCAGCACCTCGGCGGCCTGGCGGATCTGTGTCAGCACGGCGCCCATCACCTGGGGCTGGCAGCGCAGCGAGTAGGGGTCCTGCACCTTGTCGCAATGGGCGTGGGAGTCGCTGATCTCGCTGCGCTCGCCCAGCAGGTGGCGGTAGGCCGCGGCGGCATCGATCTGGCCGCGCTGGCCGCGGGCGTCGTGGATGCGGGCATCGAAGGGCGCGCGGGAGCTGAGCGTGGCCTCCACGGTCAGTGCGCCGCACACCGTGGCGGCGGCGTAGAGGTCCTCGGCCTCGAACAGGCCCTTGAGCGCATAGGCGCTAGAGACCTGGGTGCCGTTGAGCAGCGCCAGGCCCTCCTTGGGGGCGAGCCTGAGCGGCTCGAGCCCGGCGATCTCGAGGGCCTGGCGGGCGGGGATCCATTCGCCACGATGGCGCGCCTTGCCTTCGCCGAGCAGTACCACGCTCATATGGGCCAGCGGCGCCAGGTCGCCGGAAGCGCCGACGGAACCCTTGAGCGGGATGTGCGGGTAGACCTCGGCGTTGACCAGGGCGAGCAGGGCGTCGAGTACTTCGCGGCGGATGCCGGAGTAGCCGCGGGCCAGGCTGTTGACCTTGAGCACCATGATCAGCCGTATCAGGGCGTCTTCCATGGGCTCGCCGACGCCGGTGGCGTGGGACAGCACCAGCGAGCGCTGGAGATCCTCCAGGTGATCATGGTCGATGCGGGTCTGGGCCAGCAGGCCGAAGCCGGTGTTGATGCCGTAGACGGTGCGATCCTCGGCGACGACGCGATTGACGCAGTCGACGCCGCGCCGGATGGCGGCGTCGGCGCTGTCGGGCAGCGTCACGCGCAGCGGCGCCTCGTAGACCTGGCGTGCCTGGGCCAGGGTCATCTTGCCGGGTTGGATGTCGAGATGGGTCATGAATGGCTCCATTATTTATCGAGCATCGGCAGATCCAACCCATTTTCCCGGGCGCACTGCTTGGCGATATCGTACCCGGCGTCGGCGTGGCGCATCACCCCGGTGCCCGGGTCGTTGCGCAGCACCCGGCCCAGGCGGGCATGGGCGTCGTCCGTGCCGTCGGCGACGATCACCACCCCGGCATGCTGGGAGTAGCCCATGCCTACGCCGCCGCCGTGGTGCAGCGAGACCCAGGTGGCGCCGGAGGCGCAGTTGAGCAGGGCGTTGAGCAGCGGCCAGTCGGAAACGGCGTCGGAGCCGTCCATCATCGCCTCGGTCTCGCGGTTGGGGCTCGCCACCGAGCCGGAGTCGAGGTGGTCGCGACCGATGACCACGGGCGCCTTGAGTTCGCCGTTCTTGACCATCTCGTTGAAGGCCTGGCCGAGGCGGGCGCGATCCTTGAGCCCCACCCAGCAGATGCGCGCCGGCAGCCCCTGGAAGCTGATGCGCTCCTGGGCCATGTCGAGCCAGCGGTGCAGGTGCGGGTCGTCGGGGATCAGCTCCTTGACCTTGGCATCGGTCTTGTAGATGTCTTCCGGGTCGCCGGAGAGCGCCGCCCAGCGGAACGGGCCGATACCCTGGCAGAACAGCGGGCGGATGTAGGCCGGCACGAAGCCAGGAAAGTCGAAGGCGTTGACGACGCCTTCTTCCTTGGCCATCTGGCGGATGTTGTTGCCGTAGTCGAAGGTGGGCACGCCCACCTGCTGGAAGTCGAGCATGGCCTGCACGTGCACCGCCATGGACTGTTTGGCGGCCTTGACCACCGCCTCGGGCTCGGCCTTGCCGCGCTCGACGTACTCGTCCCAGCGCCAGCCGGCGGGCAGGTAGCCGTGCAGCGGGTCGTGGGCGCTGGTCTGGTCGGTGACCATGTCCGGCTTGACGCCCCGCTTGACCAGCTCCGGCAGCACCTCGGCGGCGTTGGCGCAAAGGCCGATGGAGACCGCCTTGCCCTCGGCGGTGTAGCGTTCGAGGCGCGCCAGGGCGTCGTCGAGGTCGTCGGCCTGCTCGTCCAGATAGCGGGTGCGCAGGCGGAAGTCGATGCGCGACTGCTGGCATTCGACGTTGAGCGAACAGGCGCCGGCCAGGCTCGCCGCCAGCGGCTGGGCGCCGCCCATGCCGCCGAGGCCGGCGGTGAGGATCCAGCGGCCGGTGAGGTCGCCGCCGTAGTGCTGGCGCCCGGCCTCGACGAAGGTCTCGTAGGTGCCCTGGACGATGCCCTGGGAGCCGATGTAGATCCACGAGCCGGCGGTCATCTGGCCGTACATCATCAGGCCCTTGCGATCCAGCTCGTTGAAGTGCTCCCAGGTGGCCCAGGCCGGCACCAGGTTGGAGTTGGCGATGAGGACCCGCGGGGCGTCCTTGTGGGTCTCGAACACCCCCACCGGCTTGCCCGACTGGATCAGCAGGGTCTGGTGGTCCTCCAGGCGCTTGAGGGTCGCGACGATGGTGTCGAAGCACTGCCAGTCGCGGGCCGCGCGGCCGATACCGCCGTAGACCACCAGGTCCTCGGGGCGCTCGGCCACGTCCGGGTGGAGGTTGTTCATCAGCATGCGCAGCGCGGCTTCGGTGAGCCAGCTCTTGCAGTTGAGCGTGCTGCCGGTGGGGGCGGCGATGCGGCGGCTGGGATCGTGGCGTGTGTCGGCGAGGGGAGTGTGGCTGTTCATGGACGTGTCTTCTCTCGTTATGTGTCGTTTGGCTGTCTAGCGTTAGGCGTTGGCTCAGCTATCCAACGTGAGCTGGTGGATCAGGCGCGCCGCCGCGCGGGCGGTACGACCGTCGATATCGAAGCCGGGGTTGAGTTCGGCGATATCGGCCAGGCGCAGCTTGCCGCTGTCGCGAACTGCTTCGATCAGCGGTTCGAGCAGCGCCAGCGATACGCCACGGGCGGCGGGGGCGCTGACGCCAGGCGCCTCGGCGGCCGGCAGCACGTCGAGGTCGACCGTCAGGTAGAGGTGGTCACAGTGCGCCATGAAGCGCTGCAGGTCGCGCACGATGGCGTCCAGGTGCTGCGCCGTGAACTCGCGGTCTTCGCGTACCAGTACGCCGAGTTCGCGTGCGCGGGCGAACAGGGCGCGGGTATTGCTGGCGCGGCTGACCCCCAGGCAGGCGTAGCGGAACGGCCAGCCACGACGGTCGCACTCGGCGGCGATCTGGGCGAAGGGCGTGCCGGAGGAGACCGTCCGCCCCGGGTCGCGCAGGTCAAAGTGGGCGTCGAGGTTGATGATGCCGACCCGCGGCCGCGCCTCGGCCTGAGCTTGGAGATGACGGGCCAGGCCCGACCAGCTGCCGAAGGCGACTTCATGACCGCCGCCGAGAATCAGCGGCAGGTGCGACGCCGACAGCAGGGCGGCGACCCGTTCGGCCAGGCGCTGCTGCGCCGCTTCGAGATCGTCATTGCCATGGCAGTTCACGTCGCCGGCATCAAAGACGGGAGCGGTCCGATGCCAGGCCAGCGGGGCCAGCGCGCGGCGAATGGCGCGCGGCCCTTCGGCGGCGCCGATGCGCCCCTGGTTGCGTGCCACCCCGGCGTCGCAGGCGAAGCCGAGCAGGGCGATGCCCGTATTGACGCCCCGCTTCAGCGGGGTAATTGCTTGATGCCAGCGAAGGCTGTCAGGCTCCGAATCCTCGCGCCCGGCCCAGAGGGACATGTCGATGGCCGGATCGGCCAGATGCGGATCAGTGCTGGCTTTGGCCATGGGTCAGCTCTCCATGAAAGTTGCATTGGCCCTGGAAGATACGTTGGCGAAGACGGCCGGGCTGCACGGCATAGGCCAGCTCGGCAGGTGTCTCGGCGTCCCACAGACACAGGTCCGCCGGGGCGCCTTCGGCGATGCGCCCGAGCGATTGCCGATGCAGACCGAGGGCGCGTGCACCGTGGGCGGTCATGCCGGCCAGGGCTTCGCGGGGTGTCAGGCGGAACAGGGTGCAGGCGAAGTTGAGCATCAGCGTCGGCATGAACAGAGGCGAGCTGCCGGGGTTGGCATCGGTGGCGACGGCCATGGGCACGCCGGCCTCGCGTAGCGCGGCAATGGGCGGCAGCTGCGTCTCGCGCAGGGTATGGAAGGCGCCGGGCAGCAGCACCGCCGTGCTGCCGGCCTCGCGCAGGGCGGCGACCCCGGCTGCGTCGAGGTATTCGATATGGTCGGCGGAAAGTGCACCGTGGCGGGCCGCCATGGCGCTGCCGCCCAGATTCGAGAGCTGCTCGGCATGGGCCTTGATCGGCAGGCCATGGGTTGCGGCGGCCTCGAAGACGCGCTCGCACTGGGCGACGGAGAAAGCGATCTTCTCGCAGAACACGTCCACCGCATCGGCCAGGCCCTGCGCGGCGGCGGCCGGAATCATCTCGCGGCACACGAGGTCGATGTAGCCGTCGCTGTCGCCCTGGTACTCCGGCGGCAGGGCATGAGCGCCGAGCAGCGTGGTGACCACCCGCACCGGCAGTGCCTCGCCGAGGCGGCGCGCCACGCGCAGCATCTTCAACTCGTCGGCCACGCTCAGCCCATAGCCGGACTTGATCTCCACCGTGGTGACCCCCTCGCGCATCAGCGCCTCGAGCCGCGGCCGGGCCAGGGCGAACAGTTCCGGCTCGCTGGCTTCACGTGTAGCGCGCACGGTGCTGAGAATACCGCCTCCCTGGCGGGCGATTTCCTCGTAACTCACTCCTTCCAGCCGCTTCTCGAACTCATCGGCCCGCGAGCCACCGAACACCAGATGGGTATGGCAGTCGATCAGACCGGGGGTCATGACGCCACCACGGCCCAGCGTTTCGCAGGCGACGGCCTCGGCGGGATCGAGTTCGCTCATGGGAACCACCCGTTCGATTCGATCTCCCGCGACCACGACCGCCATCGGCTGGGGCTGGGTATCGAGGCCGTCGAACAGCGTGACGTCGCGCCAGAGTCGGCGTGTGATTGAAGGCGTGGACATGATGGCTCCTGATATTCGTATTGTATATACATTTAAGTCGTCATGGGCGCGAGGTCAAGTCGCTCTCGGTGTCCCGGTGGCAGTGAATCGAATCCGGCTCGCCGAAAATTGCATTAAACTATGTAGAATCAGTCCCCTAAAAGAGTGGCGTGTTGCCTTCATGGGGCTGGTTTCAGACTAAGGTCTAAAGGGCTTCGGCAAAACGTCATTGGTGCGTGGGTGGGGTTTATTGTATATACAATAGGCGTGTCCATGCCGATCCGCAGGACGAGCCCTACGATCACAATCACAACGCGAGGAAACGACCATGGCGATACCGGAACCGGCCACCCGCAAGTTGCACGGTGGCGCCTGGATCACAGCGGCCAAGCTGCTTCTGCCCAGCGCGCTGGGCATCCTGATCTTCTTCGTTCCCGTCACCCTTGGCGGGAGACACACCATCCTGCTCGACCATATGGTGACCGTGGCTCGGGGCTTGCTGGGCGAAGCCGCCGGTCTCTATGCCTTGGTACTGATACTCGCCGGGGCGATCTATCCGCTGTGGAAGGGCACCTGGAAACGCAGCCTGACCGATCGGATCTTTACCGCCCTGAAGCTGGCCGGGGTGGCGGTAGCCGTCATGGCGCTGACGGGCTGGGGGCCGACGCTGCTGCACGAGCCGGACATGCTGCCGTTCCTGTTCGACAAGCTGGTGATACCGGTCGGGCTGATCGTGCCGATCGGGGCGGTGTTCCTGGCGCTGCTGATCGGCTACGGGCTGCTGGAGCTGATCGGCGTGCTGCTGCAGCCGGTCATGCGTCCGGTCTGGCGCACGCCGGGGCGCTCCGCCATCGACGCGGTGGCGTCGTTCGTGGGTAGTTACTCGATCGGCCTGCTGATCACCAACCGGGTCTACCAGGCGGGGCAGTACTCGGCACGCGAAGCGGCCATCATTGCCACCGGCTTCTCCACGGTCTCGGCCACCTTCATGATCATCGTGGCGAGAACCCTGGAGCTGATGAGCGTATGGAACCTCTATTTCTGGTTGACGCTGGCGATCACCTTCGTGGTCACCGCCATTACCGTCCGCCTGCCGCCTCTGTCGCGACTGGACGATAGCAGGCGCGACGGTGAACCCGAGGCGCCGGCCGGCAAGCGGTTGGCCACCGCCTGGCGTACCGGCCTGGCGGTAGCCGACCGGGCGCCGGGGCTGCATCGCAGCGTGGCGCTCAACGTGCGCGAGGGCATGCTGATGGCGATCAGCATCCTGCCGTCGATCATGTCGGTGGGGCTTCTCGGGCTGCTCGCCGCCAAGTACACCCCGCTGTTCGAGTGGCTGGGGTGGCTGTTCTACCCGTTCGTGGCGATCTGGGGGCTCGAGGATGGGGTGGCGCTGGCCCAGGCGACGGCAGCGGGGCTGGCCGAGATGTTCCTGCCGGCGCTGCTGATGGCGGAAGCCGAGTTCGTCGCCCGCTTCGCCGCCGGCGTGGTGTCAGTCTCGGCGGTGCTGTTCTTCTCCGCCTCGATTCCCTGCATCCTGGCGACCAGCATTCCGCTGTCGGTAGGGCGCATCGTGGCGGTGTGGTTCCTGCGCGTGGCGTTGAGCCTGACGTTGGCGATACCGGCCGCCTACCTGGTCCAGGCGCTGGGCGTCAGCTAGACGCCACGCCCGCGCCCGGTGTGACTGTAACCCCGGGCGCAGCCTGGCTCGTCAACCCACTTGTGCCTCAGTAGCCACGGTAGGATTAAAAAAATAAGGCGACAACGGTGATTTCAACGCGACCCGAACGGCGACCTCCTTGATGCGATACCTGGCGCCGCCCTGCGAATCGAATCCGCGGCGGGCGGCGCTCAGCTGCGGCGCAACGATGAACGAAGCTTATAGCGTTCACCGGGATGGAGGAGACGGGCATAGCTGATCAGATGATCGCCCGACCAGGTGCGGCGCGTCATGCTGAGGCAGGGACGATTGACTTCGATCTCGAGTCGTCGGGCGGTGGCGGCATCGACCAGGACCGCTTCGACCACGTGTTCGATGTCGGTGATGGGGCACGCCGCCACCAGCACCTCGTTGGGCGTGTGGCGGCTGAAATCGGTCTCCAGGTAATCGGGCACCCAGCGCGGATTGACGAAGCGCTCCTCGAGCTGGATCGGCACGCCGTTCTCGCGATGCACGATACGCGTATGGAAGACCCGGGTGCCGAGGCGAACGCCCAGACGCAGTGCCACTTCGTCGTCGGCGGCGATGGCTTCGGCGAGCAGCACGTCGTTGCTGTAGAGATGGCCGCGGCCGCGCACTTCTTCGGCAATGTTGTGCACGTCGACCAGCGACGACTCCACCTTGCGATCCGCGACGAAGGTGCCTAGTCCCGGCTGTCGCGTCAGGTAGCCCTGCTGCACGAGATCGCGGATCGCCTTGTTGGCGGTCATGCGGCTGACGCCGAAGTCCCGTGCCAGCTGTTCCTCGGGGGGGATCTGGTGATGCGCCTCCCACTCGCCTCCCTGGATCTTTTCCAGCAGGTGCTGCTGAATCTGCAAGTAGAGTGGAGGGGTGCTGCCCATGAATCGGTTCCCTGTGCCGGTTTGTATATACATAGTCTACCTGGCCTGGCGTGAGGAGACAGCCTATGGATGAGCGCGATATGAGCGGGAGCGCGGCGTCGTGTCAATGGAATTAACGAGGCAGGTCCGGCATGTCACGTACCACGCGGCTGCTTGAGCTGATGCAGGTGCTGCGGCGCCATCGCCGTCCGGTCAGCGGCAATTCGCTGGCTCGCGAGCTGGGGGTCTCGCTGCGCACCCTCTATCGCGACATTGCCTCGCTACGCGCCATCGGCGCCGAGATCGACGGCGAACCGGGGATGGGCTACCTGCTCCGCCCCGGCCTGATGCTGCCGCCGCTGATGTTCACGGAAGAGGAGCTCGAAGCGCTCGCCCTGGGGCTCAGGTGGGTGGGTCGCCGTGCCGACGATGGCCTGTCGCTTGCGGCAGGGGATGCCCTGGCCAAGCTGACCGCCGTGCTGCCGGGCGAACTGCGGCACAGGATGCAGGACTCAGCGCTGTGGGTGGGGCCCGGCTGGGAGCGACCCCAGGTCGTCGACCTCGAAACGCTGCGTCGCGCGATCCGCCGCGAACGCAAGCTGCACATCGACTATCGCGACCAGCAGGGGAAGCGCTCGTCACGTCTGATCTGGCCTTTTGCGATTGCCTTCTTCGAGTCGACGCGTCTCGTGGTCGGCTGGTGTGAACTGAGACAGGCCTTCCGCAGCTTCCGAACCGATCGCATCGAGGCGGCCAGTCCGCTCGAGGAGCGCTACCCACGGGCGAGGGCAGTATTGGAAAGGGAGTGGCTGGACTCACTGCTGCCAGAATCTGTCAGTGTCGAGTCGTATGCTGGTGCTACCTCAAACCGAAGGGAGGAGTGCCACATGCAACACGACATCGTTTTCTACACCAACCCGCTGTCACGGGCCGGCATCGTGCACTGGATGCTGGAGGAGATCGGCCAGCCCTACCGCATGGAGGTGCTCGAGTTCGGGGCGCCGATGAAGTCGCCGACGTACCTGGCCGTCAATCCGATGGGCAAGGTGCCGGCGATACGCCATGGCGATACCGTGGTGACCGAGGCCGCAGCGATCTGCGCCTACCTTGCCGAAACCTTCCCCGAGGCCGGGCTGCTGCCGGCAGCCGAGGCTCGCGGGGACTACTATCGCTGGCTATTCTTCGCCGCAGGCCCGGTGGAGATGGCCCTGTCGCTCAAGCATGCCGGTTTCTCGCTCACGGCGGAGCACGAGATGCAGTTCGGCTGCGGCTCCTATGAAGCCGTCGTCGAAACCCTGGCCAAGGCGGTAGCGGGGCGCCGATACATTGCGGGCGATACCTTCACGGCCGCGGACGTCTATGTCGGCTCGCATATCGGCTGGGGCATGCAGTTCGGTACGCTGGAGAGGCGCCCCGAGTTCGAGGCGTACTGGGCCGGTCTCAGGGATCGCCCGGCCAATCGGCGCAGCGAGGCGTACATCGCCGAGGCCATGCAGGCCCAGGCGGCGGCCGGCAGTGCGCAGCCGACATCCTGAGCGAGAGAGTTCGGATACGCAGCCCGGCGTGCCATGCGAGCGGCAACGCCGGGTACGTTGCATCAGATCTCCTTGCCGCCCTGGGGATCGGAGGCGTCGTAATCCTGAGTGTCGTCGGGGGGTGACCCGGGTTCGAGCGAGGTCTCGTGCTCATATTGCCGGGCGGCCTCGATGGCCTCCGGTTCGGTATCGTGGCGCGAGATCTCCTGTGGCAGGTCGGGATCGGTGACGTCGAGCACCCGCCAACCGCTTACCAGAACCGCCTCGCGACTCTCTCCCCTGATCGGCTCGACACGTGCCGTTCGCGTCATGACTTCCTCCATGGTGGTTGAACCACCTTAACCATGGCAGAGGAAGCCATGCTTGGCGAATGACGGCGTGGCGGGAGACCTGCCCGGAAGGGGCCGCTACGCTTGACCTGACCCGTGCCGCGGTCCATACAGGAAGAGTCACTCGCCCGACAACAGGAGGTCAGGTATGAAGAGGCTGATAGGACTCGCGGCCGCATGGTGGCTGCGCAAACCGGAAAATCGTGAGAGGCTCAAGCGCAAGGGCAAGCAGATGATCGACGGCTTTCGTGGTCGTCAGGCGCGCTCGACGGCAGAGCACCAGCGTCGCCGCCATCCGTGAGTTGCCATGCGTGAGATGCTGGCCCCGGCTGACACCGGGGCCTTGTTCGTATCCATTGACCGACCATGAACAGCGAGGCCGACCGAGACCATGAGCCGCCGCATGATGAGCCCAGCCGCGGCTCGCAATCGCCAGCCGATACTCGATGTCCTGAGCGTGATCCTGCCCGAACGGGCCCGGATCCTGGAGGTGGCCAGCGGCAGCGGGGAGCACGGGGTGCACTTTGCCGCGGCAAGGCCCGGCTGGGAGTGGCAGCCCAGCGACCCCAATCCCGAGGCGCGCGACTCGATTACCGCCTGGCGCGAACACGCCGGCCTCGCCAATCTGCGCGCGCCCTTGCCGCTGGATGTCGGGGGAATCTGGCCGGCCGGTCCCTTCGACGCCGTGGTGGCGATCAACCTCGTGCACATCTCGCCGTGGGAAGTGACCGAAGCGCTGATGGCGCGAGCGGCGCAGCGGTTGCGAGAGGGCGGGGTGCTCTATCTCTACGGACCGTACCGCCGTGACGGTCGCCATACCGCGCCGAGCAACGCCGCCTTCGATGCCGATCTCAAGGCGCGCGACCCGCGCTGGGGAGTACGCGATCTCGAGAGCGTCGTGACCGAGGCCCAGGCGCATGGCTTCATGCTGGAACAAACCATCGAGATGCCGGCCAACAACCTCAGCGTGGTGCTGCGCCTGCATGCCTGAGCGGTGTCACTGCTCCGCTTCGCTGCGGGTCTCATCGACCTGCCCAGGTACGCGATAGCGTACGCCTTCGGCCTGGCGATCGTCCTCGTAGCGCCGGGTTTCCTCCTCGGCCGGGACGCCCCATAGGGTCTCGCGGTTGCCGTCTTCGTAGGTGTAGGTGGTGCAGCCCGCGAGCAGGGCGAGGCCAAGGGCAAGACCAAGAGGAAATGCAAGGCGCAGCATGGTAATCACGTGGAATCCCTTCGATGGTGGTTCAGCGGCCAGCCTGAGGCCAGGCCGCAAGGTCGTCAAGTGGTTGAGGCGGCTTCATCCCGACCAGCCCAGCAGGATCGGGACATAGACCACCAGCAGCAGGACCGCGATCAGGCCCAGCAGGTAAGGCAGGATGGCGCGAGTGATCCGCTCCAGCGGTAGCTGGGTCACCGACGAGGCGACGTAGAGGTTGATGGCCACCGGCGGCGTGATCATGCCGATCGCCAGGCCCATCACGATGATGATGCCGAAGTGGATCGGGTCGATGCCGAGCTGGCCGACCAGCGGCAGCAGCACCGGCGTGAGGATGATCAGGGCGCTGGCGGTTTCGATGAACACGCCGGTGAGCAGGATCACCGCCACTACCAGCAGCATGATCACGTAGGGGTTGGTCGAGAGAGACAGCACCGCCTGGGCGATGGCGCCGGGGACCTGCCAGCTGGAGAGCGTCCAGCTCAGCACGGCTGAGGTGGCGATGACCAGCATGATCACCGCAGTGGTGATCGCCGAGCGGATCAGGATGCGATAGACGTCGGCCAAGGAAAGATCGCGATAGACGAACAGCGAGACGAGCAGGGCGTAGTTGACGGCTACCACGGCCGCTTCGCTCGGCGTGAAAATGCCGGAAAAGATGCCACCGAGAATGATCACTGGCGTCATCAGGCCCCAGCTGGCCCCCTTGAAGGTGCGCCAGATCGTCGCCGGTGACAGCGCGGTACCGCGCGGGTAGTTGCGCCGATAGGCCTGGACGATGGCGATGGCGGCCAGCCCGATCCCCATCAGGATGCCCGGCACGATGCCGTTCAGGAACAGCTTCGATACCGACTGCTGGGCGATGACGGCATAGATGATCATCGGCACCGAAGGCGGTATCACCACGCCGATGGTGCCGCTGGCGGCGATCAGGCTGGCCGCCGAGGCCGGATCGTAGCCCTTGCGCTTGAGCTCCGGCACCAGGCTCGAGCCCACCGCGGCGGTGGTGGCGGCACCGGAGCCGGAAATGGCCGCGAAGAACATGCCGGCGCCCACCGACACGATGGAGAGACCGCCCTTGAGGAAGCCGAACAGCGAGTCGGCGAAATCGACCAGTTTCTCGCTCACCTTGCCCTGGGCCATCAGGTCGCCGGCCAGGATGAACATGGGCACGGCCACCAGGGCGAAGGAGTTGATGCCCTGGAACATCTGCTGGGTCACCACCATCAGCGGCACGCCCTGGGCGTTGAGGGCGAGCAGCGTACTGGCACCGATGGCGAGCGCGATCGGTACGCCCAGCAGCATGAAGGCGAAGAACAGCACGAACAGCAGGGCGGTCATGGCGGCGGCTCCTCGGCGGTGTCACTGCCGGTCTCGCCTGCCTTGGGTCCCTTGACGATGAACTCGACGATGTCGATCAGGGCGTACCAGGCCATGATGGCGGCGGCGAGGGGGATCACGGCGTAGACATAGGTCATCGACAGCCGTAGCGAAGCCGAGCGCTGGAAGCTCTGCACCTGCATGTAGCGGTAGCCGATCACGATCAGCGCGATCATGAAGCCCAGTGCCACCAGTACCGCGGCGATACGCGCCAGCTGGGCCAGGCGCGGGGGCAGGGCGTCGACGACGAAGGTCACGGCGATATGGCGACCACGCTGGAACGCCAGGGTGGCGCCGAGGAAGGTGATCCAGATCAGCAGGAAGCGCGCGACTTCCTCGGTCCAGCCCACCGCGGTGAAGAAGACGCGGGAGACGATCTGCAGCGTGATCACGCCGATCAACGCCGCCATGCCCAGGAACACGATGGGCTGGATGACGGCGTCGAGGGCGCGCTCGCTACGCTGCAGCAAGCTCGTGAGAGCGTGCAGCGGAGCGTTCACTTATTGCAGGGCCTCGCGGATGCGGGTGAGGTAGTCGCCGAACTGGTCGCCGTATTTCTCGTAGACCCCCTCCACGGCAGCCTGGAACGCCTCGAGGTCGGGATCCTCGACGATCTCCATGCCGGCGGCGCGCAGCTCGTCGAGCTGGTCGGCCTCCATCTCGGCATTCATGCGGCGCTCGTGCTCGGCGGCCTCCTGGGCCGCTTCGATCAGCACCTCCTGGGCGGCTTCCGGCAGCTGGTTCCAGGCCGGCATGCCCATGACGAAGATGGCCGGCGCGTAGGTGTGGCGCGACAGCGTCATGTGATCCTGGGTCTCGTAGAGCTTGAACGAGTGGATGACGTTGACCGGGTTCTCCTGGCCGTCGATGGTACCCTGCTGCATGGCCGTCAAGGCCTCGGTCCAGGCCATGGGAATGGCGTTGGCGCCGAGTTCGCGGAACGTGTCGGTGTAGACGGGGTTTTCCATGACGCGAATGCGCAGGCCGTCAAGGTCATCGGGGCTGCGTACCGCATGCTCGCTGTTGGTCAGGTTGCGGAAACCGCGCTCGGCGTAGGCCAGGCCCTTGAGGTTGACGTCGGCGAGCTTGTCGAGCAGCTCCTGGCCGATCTCGCCGTCGAGGACCTCGTAGGCGGCTTCGGGCGAGGGGAACAGGAACGGCAGTTCGAACACCGCCATCTCCTCGACGAAGTTGGCCACCGGGCCGTTGGTGATCACGCCCATGTCGACGGTACCGATCTGCATGCCCTCGAGCAGGGTGCGTTCATCGCCCAGCGAGGCATTGGGGTAGATGTCGATGGAAATGGTGCTATCGGTGCGCTCGGCGACCAGTTCCTGGAACCTGACCGCGGCGATGTGGAAACCGTCCTGCTCGTTGACCACATGGGCCAGGCGCAGGGTGACGGGATCCATGTCCTCGAAATCTGAGGCCTGGGCAGCGGAAACCAGGGCGAGAGAGATGCCGAGTGCCAGCGTGCTGCGTGCGAACGTTTTCATTTTTAATTTTCCTTTGTCGGGTCAAACCGTTGTGGAGGATGCCCCAGCCAGCCCGACAGGGTCAATCATTAGACCATTATCAAGTAACAGGCTAACTACCGAGTTGGTGGCCATGGCGCGGCGATTCGCTCGCGCCGGCCTTTCTCACAGCAGGCGGTACATCACATGGGCGTCGACCAACCCCAACTGGGGATGGCGGAAGGCGCAGGGCAGGGTGCCGACGATCTCGAAGCCGTGCTTCTGCCACTGACGGATCGCCACTTCGTTGGTCGAGACCACCATGTTGAACTGCATGGCGGTGAAACCCAGCTCACGCGCGACACGCAGCGAGTCCTCGCACAGCTTGTTGGCGATGCCCTGGCCGCGGGCCTGCTCGGCCACCAGGTAGCCGCAGTTGCACACGTGGTCGCCGGGGCCCGGCTGGTTGGGCTTGAGGAAATAGGTGCCGAGAACGCGCCCGCGGGCATCCTCGGCCACGCGCACGGCGCGCGGCAGCTCGACCCACATGCGGTAGGCGTCGGATTCCCCGATGTCACGCGGTACGGCGTAGCTGTCGCCGGCGTGCAGCACCGGGGCAATGAAATCCCACATGGCGGGCCAGTCACCCGACTGGTAGGGGCGGATGCGGATCATCGGTGTCCTCCTTGATACCTGGCATCGGCCCGATTCTACGGCATGTCAGCGTGGAAAGGGCGTCCTCCCATGTCAGGCCGGGCCAACGAGATGCTTGACCGCCAGGTAGGCGGAAAGCCCCCAGGGCCCAAGCTCGCGACCGATGCCGCTGCGCTTGAAGCCGCCCCAGCCGGTTTCGGGCAGCACCAGTTGCTCGCCGTTGAGCCAGACGCTGCCGGCCTGCAGGGCGCGGCCGATGCGCGCGGCCCGCTCCCGGTCGGCGCTCACCACCGTGGCGGCCAGGCCGAAGTCGCTGTCGTTGGCCAGCATGATCGCTTCCTCCTCGCTCGCGACGCTGCGTGCGCACAGCACCGGGCCGAAGATCTCCTCGCGCCACAGGCGGCTCTGCGTCGGCACGTCGCGGTAGAGAGTGGGGGCGAGGAAATAGCCCCGTGACGGCAGTGTGCGGTGGCTGGCGTCGCGCACCGCCCTGAGCCCCTCCTGCTCGGCGACGGCGAGATAGGCCTGGACGTTCTCGCGCTGGCGGGCGCTGGTCAGCGGCCCCATGTCGCTAGCCTCATCCAGGGGGTCGCCCAGCACCAGGGCGTCGATACGTGCCGCCAAGGCGTCGTACAGGCTTTCGGCGACGGCTTGGTGGACGATCAGCCGCGAGGTGGCGGAACAGATCTGGCCGGCATTGAAATAGATACCGGCCATGACCCAGTCGGCGGCCTGCTCGGGGTCGGCATCTCCCATTACCAGGATCGGCGACTTGCCGCCGAGTTCCAGCGAAATGTCGGCGGCGCGTTCGGCGGCGGCGTGCATCACCGCTTCTCCGACCCGGTTGCTGCCGGTGAACGAGACCTTGTCGATGCCGGGGTGGGCGGCCAGCGGTGCGCCGATGCCCTCGCCGTCACCGAACAGCAGGTTGAAAACGCCGGCTGGCAGGGCGATCTCCTGGGCGATCTCGGCCAGGGCCCGCTCGGGCAGCGGGGTGACCTCGGAAGGCTTGAGCACCACCGTGCAGCCGGCGGCAAGCGCCGGGGCAAGCTTCCAGGCGCTGGTCACCAGCGGGAAGTTCCACGGCGTGATCAGCCCGACCACGCCCACCGGGTCGTGATAGCAGCGTGCCTCCACGCCCGCCGTCTCCAGCTCGACGAGCCGGCCCTGGCGCTCGTCCAGGGCGCGGGCCTGGCCGGCGTAGTAGCGGTAGCAGGCGATGGCGTCATCGAGATCGATGCCGGCCTCGGCCAGTACCTTGCCGTTGTTGGTCGAGGAGAGCCTGACGAGCTCCTCCCGGCGCCGGCTCAAGCCATCGGCGAAACCCTCCAGGTAGATGGCGCGCTGGGCGCCGGACAGCTCCCGCCAGGCCGGTAGGGCGCGACGTGCTGCGGCAACGGCATCGTCGACGTCGTCCGGATGGCCGGCGGTGACCTCGGCGATCGTCTCCTCGCGATAAGGGTTCATCACCGGCAGGTAGCGCTCGCCTCGCGATGACACCCAGCGGTTGTCGATGAATTGTCTGTCGAGTTGCGGCATAGGAACACTCTTCATGATTCGGTGGCCTCGAGCCAGGCGCTGGCGTCCACTTCGATCAGCAAGGGGCCGCCGTTGGGGCGAACGGCAAGGGCCCGGGCCAGCTCGGCGGGATTGCCGACCCGGGTGGCCAGGCAGCCGAAGCCGGCGGCAACGGTCTGGAAGTCGGGCGCCTGGATGTCGACACCGCAACGCGCGACGCCATGGGCATCCATGTAGCGGCGGATCTCCTCATAGCCCTGGTTGTGCCACAGCACGATCACTACCGGCAGGCGCTCTTCCACGGCGGTGGCGAGCTCGCTGAGGGTGAACATCACGCCGCCGTCGCCGACCAGGGCCACCACGGGAAGTGTGGGCTGGCCCAACTGGGCGCCCAGCGCGGCAGGCAGCCCATAGCCGAGGGTGCCGTAGCCGGTGGAGGCGTTGAAGTAGCGGCGCGGCTCGGGCTGCGAGACCAGGTGATTGCCGGCGTAGACCGGGGCGGTGGAGTCGCCGACCAGGATCGCCTCGGGCAGTGCCTCGCGCAGGACGGCATAGAAGGGTACGAAGGGGGCGAAGGCCAGGTCGGCAGCGAGCCCCAGCGCCGCGAGGGTGGCCGCGGTGCGTTCCCTGCCGGCTCGTGAGAGCGCCTCGGGGAAGAACTCGGCGAGCAGTGCCAGGCTGCGCCCGGCATCGCCCACCAGGCCCAGCGAGACCTGCTGGTTGCGCACCAGCTGCTGGGCTTCGAGGTCGATGCGGATCAGCCTGCCGTGCAGTTCGAAGCCGTCGTCGAAGACCACGTCGTAGTCGGTCTCGCCGAGCTCGGTGCCCACGGCCAGGATGACGTCGGCATGGCGGGCCAGCTCGCGCACGGCGGGCAGCGCCGCGTTGGCGCCCAGATCGAGAGGGTGGTCGCGCCCCAGCACGCCCTTGGCGTTGATGGTAGTAACGGTGGGTGCGTCGAGCCGCTCCACCAGGGTGCGGGCCGCCGCGGGGGCCTCGACGCAACCGCCGCCCAGCAGCACCAGGGGCCTTTGCGCCTCACGTAGCCAAGCGGCGGCCAGGGCCAGCCCCTCGGGATCCGGTGCCGGACGGAACAGGCGAGCCGGGGGCGGCAGTTCGGCTGAGGTCACCGGGGCGTCGAACAGGTCGATGGGAATCTCGATATGCACCGGCCCCGGTCGTTGGCTCTCGAACACCGCAAAGGCGCGGGCCAGCACTTCCGGCAGTGCGGCGGGGTCGAGCAGGGTATGGCTGAAGCGCGAAACCCCTGCCATCAGTTGCTGTTGGCTCGGCAGCTCGTGCAAGCGGCCCTGACCGCGCCCCAGGGTGTCGCGGCGGTTGAGGCTGGAGATCACCAGCATGGGGATCGAATCGGCCAGCGCCTGACCCATGGCGGTGGCGATATTGGTCATGCCGGGGCCGGTGATAATCAGGCACACACCGGGCTTGCCGGTAGCGCGGGCATAGCCGTCTGCCATGAAGCCGGCGCCCTGCTCGTGGCGCGGGGTGACGTGGCGCACGCCGCCATTCTCCAGCCCGCGATAGAGCGCCACGGTATGCACGCCGGGAATGCCGAACACGGTGTCGACGCCATAGGTATCGCGTAACAGGCGCAACAGCAACTGGGCACAAGTCATGGGTAAACCTCTCTGGCTACGGGCTACGGGCTACGGGCTACGGGCTACGAACTGCTCGATGCTCGAAGCCCGTTGCTTGCGGTATCAAAAGAAGAAAGTGTGGGCCATGAAGGCAATGATCGGCAGCGTGATGGCGGTGCGCAGCAGGAAGATGGCCACCAGCTCCCACAGCTTGAGCGGGATCTTCGACTTGAGCAGCAACGCGCCGATCTCCGACATGTAGATCAACTGGGTCAGCGACAGGCAGGCGATGACGAAGCGGGTCAGCTCGCTCTCGATGTTGGTCGCCAGTACCGCCGGCAGGAACATGTCGGCGAAGCCCACCAGGGTGGCGGGAGCGGCCGCCTGGGCCTCGGGAATGCGCAGCAGCTCGAGCACCGGCACCATGGGGTAGGAGAGCCAGGTGAACAGCGGCGTGAACTCGGCCAGGATCAGTGCCACGGTACCGATGGCGAACACCAGCGGCAAAAGGGCGAGGAAAATGTCGGCGACGTTGAACAGCGCGTTGCGCACCAGTTCCCTGGGGCCGGGTGCATGTTCGGCACGACGTACGGCCTGGGTCAGGCTATAGCGCAGCAGGCCCATCTCCTCGGTGCGTTTCTCGGCCAGCTGACAGCCCACCGGCTCGTAGTAGGTGTTCGGCTTGCGCGACAGCGGCGGCAGGCGCGGCACGATCACCGCGGCGATCAGTCCGGCCACCACCACGGTGAAATAGAACTGCACGAACATGTGGTTGATGTCGACGAAGCTGGTGATCAGCAGGCTGAAGGCGATCGAGACGATGGAGAAGTTGGTGGCGATCACCGCCGCCTCGCGACGATTGTAATAGCCTTTTTCGTACTGCTGGGTGGTGATCAGCACGCCGACCGTGCCCGAGCCCATCCATGAGGCGGTGGCGTCGATGGCGCTGCGGCCGGGCAGGTTGAAGATGGCTCGGAAGGGCTTGCGCACCAGGCTGCCGATGAACTCCATGAAGCCGAATTCGACCAGGAACGGCAGCAACAGGGCGGCGAAGAAGAAGAAGGTCAGCAGCACCGGGGCCAGGTCGTTGAGCATCACGCCTCCGGTGAACGAGGCGGTGACGAACTCGGGGCCGAACTGGAAGAAGGTCATCAGGGCGAAGGCGGCCCCCAGGATACGCATGCCGAACCACACCGGGCCGACGTGGAACATGTCGCGCAGCACGCCATTCTCGGCCCAGCCCGGGCGGGCCAGCTTGACCCAGCTGGTGGCCAGGACCGAGAGCACCAGCACGACCACGGCGATGGCCGGCAGGGCGCCGGCAAGCAGCGCCTTGAGACCGTCGGCCATCAGGCCCATGCCGATGTTGATGGTGTCGCCGACCTGGAACGGAATCAGGAACAGGCCGACACCGAGCGCGGAGGGAAGCAGGAATTTCAGCAGGCTGCCACGCTCGAAAGGCGCCTGGGCGGCAACGTTTCGCTGGGTGGTATCAGTGGAGGACATGGGATTTCCCTTTGGGTTGTCGTTGTAGGATCAGGTGGTGTCGGGTCAATTGCGACGCTTGTGTCAGTCGCGTCGCTTCACGCTTGTGTCAGTCGCGACGCTTCACGCCGGGCAGGGCGCAGAGCATTTCGTAGAGCAGGGTGGCACCCATCAGCGCCGTGTTGCCGCTCGGGTCGTAGGGCGGCGAGACCTCGACCAGATCGCCGCCGACGATGTTGAGCCCGGCGGTGCCACGCACGATCTCCAGCCCCTGGGCGGAGGTCAGCCCGCCCATCTCGACGGTGCCGGTGCCGGGAGCCACGGAGGGGTCGAGCCCGTCGATATCGAAGGTGACGTAGACCGGCGTGTCGCCCATCTGCTCGCGCACTTCCGCCATCAGCGGCTCGAGCGAGCGATACCAGCACGCTTCGGCGGTGACGACGCGGAAGCCCTGCTGGCGGCACCAGTCGAAGTCTTCGGCGGCGTAGCCGGTGCCGCGCAGGCCGATCTGCACCACCTTGCCGTGGGCCAGCAGCCCCTCTTCCTGGGCGCGGCGGAACGGCGTGCCGTGGGCGATGGGTTCGCCGAACATGTGCTCGTTGACGTCGGCATGGGCGTCGATATGGATCAGCCCCACCGGGCCGTGCCTCTTGGCGATGGCGCGCAGGATGGGCAGGGTGATCACATGATCGCCGCCCAGTGTCAGCGGCGTGCAGCCATGGCCGAGCACCTCGTCGTAGAAGGCGCTGATGATGTCCACCGTCTTGGGCAGATGGAAGGTGTTGATCGGCACGTCGCCGATGTCGGCCACCTGCAGGCTGTCGAAGGGCGCGGCGCGGGTGGCCATGTTATAGGGGCGCAGCATGCGCGACTCGTCGCGGATCTGGCGCGGGCCCAGGCGCGTGCCGGGACGATTGGAGGTGGCGATGTCCAGCGGTACGCCGATGAAGGCCACGTCGAGCCCTGCAGCGGTAGGCTGGGTGGGCAGGCGCATCATGGTGGCGGGTCCGCCGAAGCGCGGCATCTCGTTGCCGCCGAGCGGCTGGTTGAAGTCGGGCATGGTCGGCTCCTTGCGTAACGTTGGGTCTGGGAACGTCTCTCCCCTGCCTATAGCAGCTTTCGTGCCAACCCCGTGCGGCCTGCCATCATGGGATTTTGCCGCCCCGGGTGATGCAAGATTGAATCGCCATCGCCGCTCATGTGATGCATGATTGAATCAGGATTCATCTTTGCATCGGTGGAAGGCATGAGTGACATCGACCGGGAAGTGATCAGGACCATCGTCGAAACGGCCAACGACCATTTCTTCATCGTCGACGGTGAGGGGCTGGTATTGGACGTCAGCCCGGGAGCGGCGGCGGTCTACGGCATGGCGCGGGAGCGCCTTATCGGCAGTACCGTTCAGCGGCTCGAGGCGGAGGGAGTGCTCAAGCCCTCCATCAGCCTGGAGGTGATCCGCAACGGCAAGCCGGCTCAGCTGATGCAGGTGACCGGTACCGGCAGGCGGGTCATTGCCGAGGCCCATCCGGTGTACGTCGAGGGCAAACTTGCACGTATCGTCAGCCGCTCTCGCGACCTCACCGACCTGCAGCTGCTACAGGACGAATACGCACTGCTGCAAAAGCGCTTCAGTGAGCACCTCAAGCGCAGCCAGGGCGGCGGCAATGCCGAGGATGGCCAGCTCGAGGCGGCGCTGGACGAGCTCCAGGTGCGCAGCGACGTGATGCGGGAGCTGGCCCTGCTGCTCAAGCGCGTGGCACCGTCGGATGCCACGGTATTGATGCTTGGCGAGTCGGGCGTGGGCAAGACCGCCTTCGCTCGCCAGCTGCATCGCTGGAGCCGGCGTCACGCAGGGCCGTTCGTCGAGGTGAACTGCGGGGCGATACCGGAGAACCTGTTCGAGTCGGAGATGTTCGGCTACCAGCCGGGCGCCTTCAGCGGGGCGGCGCGACAGGGCAAGGCCGGGCTGCTGGAACAGGCGGAGGGCGGCACGCTGTTTCTCGACGAGATCGGCGAGCTGCCGCTGCCGATGCAGACCAAACTGCTCAAGGTGATCCAGGACGGCAGCGTCACCCGGCTGGGCGACACCCGCCCGCGGCGGGTCGACTTCCGCCTGGTGGTGGCCACCAACCAGGACCTGGCCAGGCGCGTGGAGAGCGGCGCCTTCCGCCTCGACCTCTACTATCGGTTGAACGTCATTCCGGTGACCCTGCCGCCCCTGCGCGAGCGTCGCGAGGACATTCCGGCCCTGGTCGAGGCGTGCCTGGAGCGGCTCAACCAGCGCTATGGCCAGCGCAAGCTGTTGCATGGCAGCACTTGGTCCGAGCTGATGGGCGGTGACTGGCCGGGCAACGTGCGCCAGCTCGAGAACTGGCTGGAGCGCGCCTGGCTGTCGAGTCCGGGCGACCTGATTCACTCACCGACCCGCGCCGAGACGGCGGCTCCGGTGGCGGTCTCGTCGCCCGATCGGGCCACGGCGGCCGTTCCGACGCTGACGCAGGGCGAAGGCCTGAACGATTATCTGGCCCGTGCCGAACGCAGCGTGCTGGAGGAGATGTGCCGTACGCTAGCGAGCACCTATGCCATTGCCGAGCGGCTGGGGGTCAGCCAGCCCAGCGTGGTGCGCAAGTTGAAAAAGCACGGGCTCAGGATCGAACGCTAGAACCCCCGTTCGTGGTGATGGCACGCTCGAGGATCTCGAAGCGACCGGGCACCAGGGCATCCTCCACGGCGGTGATACGCAGCACGTGGCCGAGATCCGGATGCGCGGGGCGGGCGATGAGACGGCCGGCTTCGAGCAGCTCCTGATTGAGTCGTCCCGCCAGCTCCGCGCTGGGCAGGCGGATGGCGATGAAGTTGGTCGCACTGGGCAGCACGTCGGCACCCAGGTCGCGAAAATGCCGGGCAAGGCGTTCGCGGCGCTGCTTGACGTCACGAATGTGCGCTTCCACCTCGCTGTGGTGATCGAGCACGGTCTCGGCGACGGCCAGCGTCAGGGCGGATACGGCGTAATGGATGCGTACCTTCATCATCATGGCCAGGGTTTCCGGCTCGGCAATGGCGTAGCCGATGCGCATCCCGGCCAGCCCGTGGGCCTTGGACAGCGTGCGCAGCCGGATCACCCCGGGCAGGACCTCGCGACTGAACGGCGAGTCGGCGTCGTCGCGAAAGTCGTGGTAGGCCTCGTCGAGCAGCAGCCAGCAGTCATCGGGAAGTTCGGCACGCAGCCGGCGGATCTCCTCGTCGCTGTGGAGATGTCCGCTGGGATTGTCGGGGTTGGCGACGTAGACCAGCCGGGCCCGGTGCTCGTGGGCGCTGGCCAGCAGCGCCTCGAGGTCGGGCGAGAGCAGGCCCGGCGCCTCCCGATAAGGCCGTTCGACGAGATGACAGCCCTGGCCACGGGCGAAGTAACCGAAGGTGGGATAGGTGCCGCTGGCGCTCACCACCGTACAGCCGGACGTGGCCACGGTGCGCAGCGCCAGGGCGATCAGGCTGTCGGCGCCGGCGTCCACCAGGATGGCCTCCAGCGGCAGGCCATAAAGGGAGGCAAGCCGCTGGCGTACCCCGAGCGCTTCCGAATCGCCGTAGCAGTAGACGTGCTCCACCATGGCGTCGCCGAAGCGTTCCCGCAGCGCCCGGTGGGGCATGTCGAGCCCCTCGTTGGAGCCCAGACGATGAGGGATCTCCCGGCCGATACGCCGCTCCAGCACCTTGATGCCGGGAAAGGGGTTGCTGGGACCGGGGCCGGTCAAGTGGTCGGGAAAACGGGGCATGGAAGACTCCAGTACTCGAGAAGCAGTGTAAGGGATCGTCGCAGGAGGCGGTCGCTGGCTCAAGTCGACGCCCGGCAGGGCGTCAGCGGCCTGGGCCGAACCGCACGATTCACTCCTCGGCAGCCAGGACCTTGTCGCGGTTGAGCAGCTTCAGCGGATCCAGCGCACGCTTGAGGGTATGCATCAGGGCGATCTCCTCGGGCGTGCGCGACAGCGCCAGGTAGTCGCGCTTCTCCAGGCCGATGCCATGCTCGGCGGAAACCGAGCCGCCCAGTTCGGCCAGGGGGGCATAGACGATCTGCTCCACGGCACGGCGGGTTGCCGGTTCGCCATCGCCGACGCTGACCGTGACGTGCAGGTTGCCATCGCCCAGGTGACCGAAGACCACGATGCGCCCCTGCGGCCAGCGCTGCTGCACGGCGCGCTCGAGCTCCGCGGCATAGCCTGGCATGTCGGGGATGGGCAGGCTGACGTCGAAGGTGAAGAGGGGGGCCAGATGCTGGATCAGCCCCTCGATGTCCTCCCGTATATTCCAGATGCCCTGGCGCTGGGCATCGGACTGAGCCAGCACGGCATCCTCGATCAGGCCGGCCTCGAGAGCCGACTCCAGGGCGGCGCTGAGCTGTGCCGTATTTGCCGAGTCGTCGCTGCCCAGCGACTCCACGATGGCGTAGTAGGGCCAGCGGGGCGGCAAGGGAGGCGTATTGCGGCCGCTCTCCTCGGTGAGCAGGGCATAGTGGTTGCGCCACATCACCTCGAAGGTGCCGAGGCTGCCGCCGAGTTCACGCCCCAGATGGGCCAGCAGCCCGGCTACCCCATCGAAGTCGGGACAGGCCACCAGGGCAGTGCGCTCGCTGGCCATCCTGGGGTGCAGGCGGAGCACGGCACGTGTGACGATACCCAGCGTGCCTTCGCTGCCGATGAACAGCTGCTTGAGATCGTAGCCGGCATTGTTCTTGAGCATGCGATTCATCGAGCTGACCACGGTGCCGTCGGCGAGTACCGCCTCGAGACCGAGGACCTGCTGGCGCATCATGCCGTAGCGAATCACCCTCACGCCGCCGGCGTTGGTGGCGATGTTACCGCCGATGGTACAGGAGCCCCGCGCGCCGAGATCGAGCGCGAACTGCAGGCCATGCTCGGCGGCGGCTTCCTGCACCCGCTGCAGCGGCGTGCCGGCCAGCACGGTCAGGGTGCCGCCGACCGGGTCGATCGACTCGATGGCGTTCATTCGCTCGAGCGAAATCACCAGCTCGTCGGGTGCCGCCTCGCCGCCATGGACCAGGCCGGTGAGCCCGCCGTGGGTCACTACGGGTTGACGGGCGGCATGGCACAGGCGCATCACCGCGGCCAGCTCGGCAGTGGTGCCGGGGCGTATGATGGCGCCGGCGCGACAGCTCGCGCCGCTCATCCAGTCGACCTGGCGCTGGGTCACGTCGTTACCGGTGAGTACGTTGCCTGGGCCGACGACGGCAGCGATATCCTTCAGCAGTGCTTGCATTCGGTATCCTTTGCTTTCCTTGTTCTTCGAGCTTGTTCTGCGAGCTTGGGCCTTCGAGCCTGGACTTCAGGCCATGGCCGCTTCGTGCGCACGACCGGGAATGGCGTCGAGAAGCTGCTTCGTATAGGCCTCTTGCGGGCTGAGGAAGACCTCCTGGGCGGTGCCCCGCTCGACGATGCGACCCTGCTGCATGACGATGATGGTGTCGCAGATCTGGGCCGCGACGCGCAGGTCGTGGGTAATGAACAGCAGCGAGAGCGACAGTTTCTGCTTGAGCTCTTCGAGCAGTTCGAGCACCTGGGCTTGGATCGAGACGTCGAGTGCCGACACCGCCTCGTCGGCGACGATCAGTTCCGGATTCAGCGCGAGGGCGCGGGCGATGCCGATGCGCTGGCGCTGGCCGCCGGAGAATTCGTGCGGAAAGCGATCCACGGCCACGGCGCCAAGCCCCACCAGCTCCAGCAGTTCCTCCGCCTGGCGCATGGCCTTGGCGCGTGGCACGCCGTTGGCCATGGGGCCCTGGGCAATGGCATAGCCGACCCGGTGGCGCGGATTGAGCGAGGCGTAGGGGTCCTGGAAGATCATCTGCACGCGATGTCGCTCGCGGCGCAGCGCGTCGCCGCGGAGAGCGGAGAAATCGGTGCCGGCCAGCGCGAGCGTGCCGCTGTCGGGCCGCTCGAGGCGCACCACGCAGCGCCCGAGCGTCGACTTGCCCGAGCCGGATTCGCCGACGATACCTACCGTCTCGCCGGGGGCCAGGGTGAAGGAGACGTCGTCCAGTGCGCGTACCTCGCGCGCTGGCCTGAACAGGCCGCCACGGGAGCGGAAGGTCTTGTTCAGGTTGCACACCTCCAGCAGCGGCGCGGGGCGTTCGCCGCCTCTCGCTTCGGGGGTCACGTTGCTGGGGATCGCCTCGAGCAGGGCCCGGGTATATTCGTGGCGCGGGTTGTCGAGCACTTCGTCGGCCATGCCGAGTTCGACGATCCGGCCATAGCGCATCACGCACACACGGGTGGCGACTTCGGCCACCACGCCGAAGTCGTGGGTGATGAACATCACCGCCATGCCGCGCCGCTTCTGCAGGTTGCGGATCAGCTCGAGGATCTGCGCCTGAGTGGTGACGTCGAGTGCAGTGGTGGGCTCGTCGGCGATCAGCAGCTCCGGCTCCAGGGCCAGCGCCATGGCGATCATCACCCGCTGCCGCTGGCCGCCGGAGAGCTGGAAGGGATAGGCCCGAATGGCCCGCTCGGGCTGCGGAATACCGACCTCCTCCAGCAGCGCCAGGGCCTTCTCCTGGCGTTCGCGAACGTTGTACTTGCCGTGGGCCTCGAAGACTTCGGCAATCTGGGCGCCGACCCGCATCAGCGGATTGAGCGCGGTCATCGGCTCCTGAAAGATCATGCCGATGCGCAGGCCGCGCAGCTGGCGGTGCTGCTTCTCGCTCAGCGTGAGCAGGTCCTGGCCGTCGAACAGCACTTCACCGGCGGTGGGGCGTACGCCCTTGGGCAGCAGGCCCATCACGGCATTGGCCGCCATCGACTTGCCGGAGCCGGATTCGCCCACCACGCAAAGGATCTCGCCGCGCGCCACGTCGTAGCTGACGTCCTCCACCGCGTAGTCGCGGTCGGCTCCCTGGGGCAGGGCCAGGGTCAAGCCGCGGATGCTCAGTACCGGGGTATTGTCGTTCATGCTCCCTCTCCTATGTGCGTTCGCGAGCGAGCTTGGGGTTCAGGGCATCGTCGAGCCCCTCGCCGACCAGGTTGAGCGCCAGTACCGTGAGCAGGATCGCCACCCCGGGGAAGAAGCTCAGCCACCAGGCCTGGCGGATCACCGTGCGTGCGGCGCCGATCATGTAGCCCCACGACATTACGTTGGGATCGCCCAGGCCCAGGAAGGAGAGCGCCGACTCCAGCAGGATCGCCGTCGCCACCATCAGCGAGGCGAGCACGATGATGGGCGACAGCGTATTGGGCAGGATCTGCTTGAGGATGATGGTGCCGTTGGTCTGGCCGACCAGTCGTGCTGCCTCCACGTACTCGCGATGGCGCAGCGACATGAATTCGGCGCGCACCAGACGAGCGACCGGCGGCCAGCTGACGATGGCGATCGCCAGCACGATGGAGGTCACGCTCGGCTGCATGATCGCCACCAGCACGATGGCCAGGGCGAAGTTGGGGATGGTCTGGAAGAACTCGGTGAAGCGCATCAGGGCGTCGTCGATCAGGCCGCCGTAGTAGCCGGCCACGGCGCCCAGCGGCACGCCGATGAGCAGCGCCACCGTGGTCGAGATCAGGCCGATCAACAGCGAGACCCAGGCGCCGTGCATCAATCCGGCGGTCACGTCGCGACCCATGGTATCGGTGCCCAGCGGAAAGCCCTCCATCTCGAGCGGCGGAAGGAAGGGGCGCTGCACCATGCGCCAGGGCGACTCGGGGTAGAGCAGCGGCGCGAGAATCGCCATTAGCACGATGGCAAGCAGAATGACGAGGCCGACCAGGGCGCCGCGGTTCTGGGCGAAGCGGGCGAAAAAGCTCATGACGCCTCCTTGATGCGCGGGTCCGCCAGGCGATAGACCAGATCGGTGATGATGTTGAACACGATCACCAGCGCCGCGGAGAAGAAAAAGATCCCGAGCAGCAGGTTGTAGTCGCGCTGTTGCAGCGCCTCGAACATCAGCCGGCCGATGCCGGGCCAGGCAAAGACCGTCTCGGTGAGGATGGCACCACCCACCATCTGGCCCGCCTGCAGGCCGGCCAGGGTGATGATCGGCAGCAGGGCATTCCTGAGAATGTGGCGGCGCTGGATCACGCGGGGGCTGAGCCCCTTGGCGCGAGCGGTCTTGACGTAGTCCTGCTGGCTCGCCTCGAGCATCGAGGCGCGGGTCATGCGGGTATAGATGGCCATGAAGAACAGCGCCAGGGTGGTGGCGGGCAGGACGAGGTGCTTGGCGACATCGAGCACCAGGGCGAAGCCGGTATGCCCGGCACCCACCGTATACATGCCGTAGGCTGGCAGCCAGCCGAGATAGACCGAGAACAACACCACGGCCATCAACGCGACCCAGAACAGCGGGGTGGCGTAGAAGATCAGCGCCAGCGCCATGATCAGCGAACCCGAAGGCTTCTTGACCCGGGCCGCGGCCATGGAGCCGAGCACGATACCCAGTGCCAGCGACAGTACGAAGGCGGTTCCGGTCAGCAGCAGGGTGGCCGGCAGGCGTGCCAGGATCAGGTCGAGCACCGGCATGCCCTGGCGATAGGACCAGCCGAAGTCGAGCGTGGCGATGCCCGACAGATAGTGCCATAGCTGTACGTAGAGCGGCTGGTCGAGGCCGAAGCGCTCGCGTAGCTGGCGCAGGAACTCCTCGTCGGTGGCGCCGGCTTCGCCGGCCAGGATGGCGGCGGGATCTCCCGGCGCCAGCTGGATCAGGACGAAATTGAAGATGACGATCAGGAACAGTACGACGACGGCCTTGAGCAGCCGCATCGCGATCAAGCGGACATAGAGCATGCAGCAAGCCTCTGGTACGTGGGTACGCAACCGCCTGGGCGAGCGAATCGCCGCGTTGCGCGGGGCTCGATCTCGCTCGGCGGCTGGTTGCCGTTCAAGACGGGGCGGCCCGCGGGGCCACTCCCGTCACTTGCATGCGATCAGCGATCGAGCCAGGCGTTCCGGAAGCCATCGTTCACTCCGACGCCGGAGGTGACCAGATCCTTGACGTCGCAGCGGTAGATGGTCGGGAAACCGAGCTCCAGCAGCCAGCCTACCGGCACGTCCTCATGGAGGATCTCCTGGGCCTCGCGATAAAATGCCTCGCGCTCTTCCTCGGGATAGGCGGTGGCCGCCTGGTCGAACAGCTCGTCGATGCGCTCGTTCTCGTAGCCCTCGACGTTGTTCCACGGCGAGCCCTTCTCGATGTTGTCCGAACGGTAGGAACGGGTGATGCCCAGCGCCGGGTCACCGTACTGGTAGAGGTAGGTGAAGGCCATGTCGTAGTCCCAGTCGCCCAGGCGCTGGTTCCAGCCGCCCACGTCGGTGGACTGGGTGCGCACGTTGATGCCCACCTCACGCAGATTCTGCTGTACGGCCTCGGCCCAGCGTGTCCAGGTCTCGCCGTAGGGCAGCGGCAGCAGGCGTACCTCCTCGCCGTCGTAGCCCATCTCGTCGAGCAGTTCGCGGGCCCGGTCCGGGTCGTGGTCGTAGGGCTCCAGGCCGTCGTGGCGGAACTTGGCGTTGGAACCGAAGGCGGAGAGCGGGACCTGGCCGAGCCCGTTCCACAGCACGTCACGGGCAAACTCACGATCCATGGCGTACATCACCGCCTGGCGGAAGCGCTTGTCGGCGGTGGGGCCTTCGCGGTTGTTCATCCACAGCATGGCGAAGGGGCTGAAATACTCGTGCCCCTCCTCCGTGACGCAGGTGTTGTCCATTTCCGTGAGGCGCGGGATATCGAAATTCTCCACGGTACCGTTGGGCAGCACGTCGACGGTACCGTTCTCGTAGGCCACGGCGCGAGAGGCACCGTCGGGGATCACATGCCAGTTGACGCCGTCGAGGTAGGGCAGGCCCTCCTCGTAGTAGTCGTCGTTGCGCACCAGCTGGATCACGGTGCCGCGCTCCCAGTCGTCGAACTTGAACGGGCCGGTACCGATGGGATGGTTGTTGGCCTCGTTGTCGCGGAACTCGGTGCCTTCGTAAATATGCTTGGGCACCATGGTGAAGGTGCCGGCCTCGAACGAGAGCAGGAACGGGCCGAATGGCTCGGCCAGGGTGAAGACGACGGTGTGGTCGTCGGTGGCCTCGATGCTCTCGACGTGCTGCAGCACGGCGCGGGCGCTGGGATTGAGCTCGCGATGGAAGATGTCGGCCGAGAACACCACGTCCTCGGCGGTGAAGGCCTCACCGTCGTGCCATCGCACGTCGTCCCGCAGATGGAAGGTGTAGACCAGGCCATCGTCGCTGACGTCCCACGACTCGGCGAGCTGTGGCCGCGGTTCCAGGTCGGTGGAGTAGCTCAGCAGCCCCTCGTAGATGTTGCCGGCGACCTTGCGGGTGGGGTCGTTCTGGACCATGCCCAGCACCAGGCCGGGCGGTTCGGGCTGGATGATGGTGTCGATGACTCCGCCGCGCTTGGGCTCGTCGGCGGTGGCAAGAGCGGAAGTGAAGGCCAGTGTGGCGACGGCCAAGGCCAAGGGTGTCTTTCGCATTATCGGATTCCTTGTTGTTGTCACGTCTGTTCTGACAGCCCTTTTGACCATAGCAGCGCCTTCCAAAACTGTCGACAGTCGCCAATCGACGGTCGACATGGACGTTGGCTGCGTCATACTCTAGCGAAGTCAACCCGCAAGAGCCCCAGTGAATGACAGCTTCCAATGCGTTCGGTAGCGGCATGGTCATCCAGCAGCGCAATCTGGTGGAGCAGGTCGCCGACTTCCTCACCCAGGCCATCATCAGCCAGCACTACGCCCCCGGCGAGCGCCTGTCGGAAGTGCAGCTGGCTCGCGACCTGGGCATCAGCCGTGCGCCGGTACGCGAGGCGGCCCGGCTGCTCGAGAGCCGTGGCCTGCTGGTGTCCCAGCCCCGGCGTGGTTTCTTCGTGCGCGCGCTGGATGCCAGCGAACTCAACGACGTGTTCGACCTGCGCCTGTGCCTGGAGCGCCATGCGCTGTCACGGCTGGTCGAGGCCTATGATGCCGACAAGGAGCAGGCGCTGCGCCGTCAGGTCGAGTTGATGTGCGAGGTGGCACTCAACGACAGCGACAGCCGCAAGATCGAGGAGGATCTCGTCTTCCATCGGATGCTGATTGCTTTCACCGGCAATCGACGCCTGCTCAAGGCATTCGACGACATCACCCATGAACTGCGTCTTTGCATCGCGTTGATCGGCAAGACCCATGCCGATCCCGACAGCATCGCGACCAGCCACTGGCTGCTGCTCGATGCGCTGGCCAGCGGCGACGCCGAGCGCTGTCGCGAGGCGATCGACTACCACATCGGCGTGGCGCAGCACTACGTGGTGAAGGGGATCGGCGAAGCCTGAGCGCCGCGGCACGTCTTGTCTGCGGCGCCATGTCGCCATGGAACGCCCGCGGTCCGGGCGGGTCAGATGCGTTAAACGGCCAAGGGGTGACCATGCTTGCAACCATTCAGCGCTTTTTTCAGCAGGCCCTGACGGAACCCGCGGGCGAGGGAAGCAGTGGCCCGACGCTCGAGCGCGCCACCGCCGCCCTGTTGTGCGAGGTGGTGCGCGCCGACTATCACACCGACGAAGCGGAACTCTCGTCGCTGCGCCGGATGCTCAAGCGGCATTTCGGCCTCGGCGATGGCGAAGTCGAGGAGCTGATGGAGCTGGCGCGCGAGGAGATCGAGACCTCGGTCGATCACTACCAGTTCGTCAGCCTCATCAAGCAGCATTACGGCTATGCGCAGCGCTGCGAGCTGGTGCGCATGATGTGGTCGCTGGCCTATGCCGATGGCGAGTCCCATCATCTGGAGGAGCATCGTATCCGGCGCCTGGCCGAGCTGCTGCACGTCAGCCACTCCGATTTCATCCGTGCCAAGCTGCAGGCGCAGGCCGACGCCGAGTAGATCGCCTTGATCCGTGGCATGAAATGCGGGATCAAGGCGGCCGCGGGCGTATCGCGCTGCTAGACTGGGCGCTCGTTCCGGCACTTGCGCCGGAGGCGACTGGCCAACTGGAGGAGTGGCATGTCTCGTCAAACCGTCGTTCTGGGTGCCGGCATGGTCGGCGTCTCCATCGCCTGGCACCTGGCCCGTCGCGGCCGTTCGGTGCTACTGGTGGATCGTCGTCCGCCAGGGCGGGAGACCTCCTACGGCAACGGCGGTCTGATCCAGCGTGAGGCGGTGCGCCCGTACACGTTTCCGCGCGAGGTCGGCAAGCTGCTCAGCGCACTGCCCAATCGCCGGGTGGACATTCGCTACCGGGTGAGCGGCATGCTGACCTATGCCGGGCCGCTGTTCGACTATTGGCGCTACTCGTCGCCACGCCATTATGAGCGCATCGCCGACGAGTACGCTTCGCTGATCGCGCTCTCCACCGAGGAGCACGCCCCCATGATCGAGGCGGCGGGGGCGGCCGACCTGATCGGCAAGGAGGGGTGGTTGGAAGTGCACCGCAGCCAGGCCGAGCTCGAGCGCCGCCGGCGTGAGGCAGAAGATGCCGCCAGGCGTTTCGGGGTGACCCACGTTTTTCTCGATGCCGAGGGGCTGGCCGGCCGCGAGCCTTGGCTGAGTGCCGATCTGGCCGGGGCGATTCACTGGACCAACTCGTGGAGCGTGGCCGACCCCGGTGCTCTGGTGGCGGCCTATGCCGCCAGTTTCCAGCAGCAGGGAGGCGAGTTCCTGCAGGCGACCCTCGAGCGCGTCAGCCCGGCCGGCCAGGGCTGGCATGTCGAGACGGATAGCGGCAGCCACGAGGCCGACGAGGTGGTAGTGGCGCTGGGTCCCTGGGCCGGTGAGTGGCTCAGGAGGCTGGGCTACCGGCTGCCGACCTTCGTCAAGCGCGGCTACCACATGCACTATGGCGCCGCGGAGGGGCGGCGGCTGCGTCACTGGATCGCCGATGCCGACATCGGCTACATCCTGGCGCCGATGCGGGCGGGCATCCGCCTGACGACCGGGGCCGAGCTGGCCCGCATCGATGCGCCTCCCTCCCGGGGCCAGTTGGATGCCGCGGAGCGCAAGGCGCGCGAGCTTTATCCCGCTTTGGGTGGGCGCCTGGAAGCGGAGCCCTGGAAGGGGGCCCGTCCCTGCCTGCCGGACATGAAGCCGGTGATCGGGCCGGCGCCACGCCACAAGGGGTTGTGGTTCGCCTTCGGTCACGGTCATCAGGGCTTCACCATGGGGCCGGTGACGGGACGATTGATGGCGGAAATGATGGAGGGGGAACCTGCTACCGTGGACATGTCGCCGTTTCGGGCGGATCGCTTCTGACTGTTACTGTGCCGGCAGGCGTCATCACGCGCGGCGCCGGCGCCGGCGTCGACGCCACTGGTGATGTGCGAACTTGATCACCAGCGTCATCACGTAGACCACCCAGCCGGCGCTGGCGAGCACGTTGAACAGCAGCATCTTCTGCTGCCCGCTCATCGGGGCGAACAGGGTCTCGATGAGCACCCCGAACAGCAGGGCGAGCGCCATCGGGAGGGCGAGGATGTGCATCCACATCTCGGTGCGCCGCTTGCGCACATGGTAGCGGCTCAGGTGGATGCGAAAGGGGCGATGCATGAAGCTGACCAGAATCATTGCGCCGAGGGCGAGCATGGCAGCCAGGGTGGGTTCTACGCTGTCCAACCGGGCCGAGATGCTGATCGACCAGAAGAAGACGATCCACATCAGTCCGGCCAGAATGGCGACGATATCGGCGTAGTGGCGAACCCGGGGCATTGGCAGCGTCTCTCACGGCAAAATCGGCGTCGATGATACGGTAAATCGGCGTTCGTTGCTGCCATCGGGGCAACTTTCTCGACGCTCGGTCGGCTCTCCCCGGTATAATCGGAGTCTCGACATTCATGCTGACCGACAGGAAATGCCGTGACCGCTATTACCCTGACTCGTCCCGACGACTGGCATCTTCATCTGCGTGACGGAGAGGCGCTCCAGGCCGTGGTGCCCGCGACTGCCCGGCAGATGGGCCGCGCGATCATCATGCCGAACCTCAAGCCGCCGGTCACCACCACCGAGCAGGCCTTGCGCTACCGCGAGCGGATCCTGGCGGCACGGCCCGAAGGGTCGGCCTTCGAGCCGTTGATGACGCTCTACCTCACCGACAATACCCCGGCCGAGGAGATCGAGCGTGCCGTCGCCAGTGGCCGGGTCCATGCGGTGAAGCTCTATCCGGCCGGGGCGACCACCAATTCCGATTCGGGGGTCACCGACCTGGCCCACTGCGACGCCGCGATCGCCGCCATGGCAAGGCTGGGGCTGCCGCTACTGGTCCACGGCGAGGTCACCGATGCCGAGATCGACATCTTCGATCGCGAAGCCGTCTTCATCGAGCGCGTGATGAAGCCGCTGCTCGAGCGTCATCCCTCCCTCAAGGTGGTGTTCGAACACATCACGACCGGCGATGCGGCCGAGTTCGTCGCGCGGGCTCCGGCCAACGTGGCGGCGACGATTACCGCCCATCACCTTTTGTTCAACCGCAACCACATGCTGGTCGGCGGCATCCGCCCGCACTACTACTGCTTGCCGATCCTCAAGCGGGAGCGGCATCGCGAGGCGCTGCTGGCGGCCGCCACCTCGGGCAGCGGCAAGTTCTTCCTCGGCACCGACAGCGCTCCCCATGCCCAGGGCGACAAGGAGTCGGCCTGCGGTTGCGCCGGCGCCTATACCGCCCCGGCGGCGATCGAACTCTATGCCACGGCGTTCGAGCAAGCCGGGGCGCTGGACCGTCTCGAGGGCTTTGCCAGCCACTTCGGGCCGGACTTCTACGGCCTGCCGCGCAACACCGACGCCATTACCCTGGTACGCGAGGAGTGGACGTTGCCGGCATCGCTGCCCTATGCCGACGGCCAGCGCATCGTGCCGCTGAAGGCAGGGGAGACGCTGACCTGGAGGCTGCGCGACTCGTGACGCTGGCTCCCCTCCGGTGTGGCTGCCCCATCCGTTGAAATTTCCGGTCAAGCATTGCCGGGTGAGCTATGGTTAATGAGCGCAGGATGCGCTCGATCTTCGTATACCAAGGTTGCCATTGAGGTGCCTGGCGGTTCCGCTGCCGGGTATCGGTGGTCAGTCTTGCGCAGAGAACCGACACAGGATGAAAAAATGGACTCCCAGGCGGGCGCGTAGGGTCTCTCGGAGCTTTGTCGAACTGGCGCTCTTGCTGACCGTCGCCAAGGGAAAGATCCCGGTCGTGTATTTCGACAAGTTGCTCAATGTCGGGGACGCGATCACGCCTTTTCTGGTCCGGCAGCTCACCGGCAAGGATGTTTACCGAGTCCACTCGAACTCGGTCGTTCACCTGCTGGGAGTCGGGAGCATCATCCACCAGGCGAGAAGTCGCAGCCTGGTGTGGGGCAGTGGGCTCATCGATCCGGAGTGGCTGCCAAGGCGCGACGCCCTGAAGCATGCCAGGTTCGTGGCCCTGAGAGGCCGGCTCACCCAGCAGCTGCTGGCCGCCAAGGGTGCGGACGTGTCAGCGTCGGTGCTCGGGGATCCGGCGCTCATCGTACCTATGCTCTACCAGCCTTCTCGCAGCGGTCGAAAATTCCGCATCGGATTGGTGCCCCACTACGTGGATCAGGACAGTCCGGTGGTCCGCTACATGGCGAAACTCCCCGGCGTCCGACTGATCGACGTAAGGCAGCAGCCCGAGCCGTTCATCGATGCGCTCAACCAATGCGATTCGATCATCTCGTCGTCGTTGCACGGGCTCATCCTTGCGGATTGCTACCGAATCCCCAACCTTTGGGTGCGATTCTCCGATGGCATCACCGGGGGGCAGTTCAAGTTCCAAGACTACTACAGCACCACGGACGCACCGCACACCCGCGTCATGCCGGTCGCGGATCGGGCAGCGGCCGATGCTTGCATGTCGGCCTTGCCAGAGCAGGCCGGTGTTGCCCAGTACCTGGGCGATCCGTTACAGCTGGCTGCCGCTTTTCCCTTCTCCGAATTCGGATGGCGACATGGCGATGCGTGGGGCCAATCGTGAAGGCTGTCGTCTGACATGCCCCCTTGATCGACCCATTGCCAGGGTTCAGCCAATGGCGGGCTCGGGTTCCACCTGCGGAGCGAGTCGCGCGATCATTGCCTCGACCATGCGCGCCGAATGGACGGCGGCCTTTTCCAGGAACTGTTCGAACGATAGATGGTTGTCACTGCCGCCGGCGATGTCGGAGAGCGAGCGGACGACCACGAAGGGACAGCCGTAGAGGTGGCAGGTCTGGGCGATGGCCGCGGCCTCCATTTCGGCCGCGAGCATGGTCGGGAAGCGCGAGCGGGTCTTGCTGACCAGTTCCGGACAGGCCATGAAGACATCACCGGTGGCGATCAACCCCTCGACTACCCTGACTTCGCCCAGCGCCTCGACGCACTCGCGGGCAAGCTTGACCAGGCGCTCATCGGGCCGATAGGCGGCGGGCATCTGTGGCACCTGGCCGTGCTCGTAGCCGAACACCACGGCGTCCACGTCGTGATGGCGCACCTCGCTGGAAACCACCACATCGCCGATCTCGAGCCCTTCGCCGAAGCCGCCCGCCGAGCCGGTATTGATGATGGCCTCGGGCCGGTAGACGTCGAGCAGCAGGGTGGTGCCGATGGCGGCGTTCACCTTGCCGATGCCCGATTGCAGGATCACCACGTCGACCCCGTGCAGCCTGCCGTGGTGGAAGGTGCAGCCGACGTGGGTGCGGGTGCGGCGCTCTTCCAACAGCGAGGCGAGATGCTCCACCTCCTGGGCCATGGCGCCGATGATGCCGATGCGTTTCATCGTGTCTTGCATTCTCCGGTGAGCGGCGCAGGGCGCCGTCGGGCTGTGGCCCGGGCTCAGGCCTCGTCGGCGAAGACCTGGGTCCACTCTTGGCGCTTGGCCAGGAAGCCGCGGGCGATCTGCTTGGCGCCCTCCAGGCTGTGGCTGGCCGCCCAGCCGCACTGGACTTCGTTGCAGGCCGGGACCTCGCTGGCTACCAGCACGTCCTCCAGCGTCTTCTGCAACAGATTCAGCACGTCGTCGTAGTCGTCGTGGTTGATCAGAGCGACATAGAAGCCGGTCTGGCAGCCCATCGGGCTGATATCAACGATGCGGTCCGAATGGTTGCGCGACAGTTCGGCCATCAGGTGCTCGAGGGAGTGCAGCGCCGGCATCTCCATGTGCTCGCGATTGGGTTGGCAGATGCGCATGTCGTACTTGTGGATACGGTCGCCATTGAGCCCGGTCTTGATATCGGCCAGGCGCACGTAGGGGGCTTGCACCTTGGTGTGATCAAGGTTGAAGCTTTCGACGTTCATCTTGTCGCTCATGGGCGGCCTCGCGGCAGGTAGGAAACAGGGAGCGCGCATTCTAGCCGAGCGGCGCGCCCGTGTCAGGCCGCGTTTCAGAGTGTCGGGAGTTCCTGCTCCATGGCGTCATGCCGCTCGGCGGCATAGAGCGTGTTCTCCAGCAGCGAGGCGACGGTCATCGGCCCCACGCCGCCCGGCACCGGCGTGATCCAGGCGGCTCGCTCCGCGGCCGGGCCGAACTCGACGTCGCCGACCAGGCGGCCATCCTCCTCGCGGTTGATCCCCACGTCGATGACGATCGCGCCTTCGCGTACCCACTCGCCCTTGACCAGTCCCGGCTTGCCCACCGCCACCACCAGCAGTTCGGCGCGGCGCACGTGCGACTCCAGGTCCCGGGTGAAGCGATGGCAGACGGTGGTGGTGCAGCCTGCCAGCATCAGCTCCAGCGCCATGGGACGGCCGACGATGTTGGAGGCGCCGACCACGGTGGCATCCAGGCCTCGCACCTTCAGGCCCTGGGCCTGGAGCAGCGTCATGACACCCTTGGGCGTGCAGGGGCGCAGTACCGGCAGGCGCTGGGCCAGGCGACCCAGGTTGTAGGGGTGGAAGCCGTCTACATCCTTGTGCGGCAGGATGCGCTCGAGGAGGGGGCGAGAATCGAGGTGGGCCGGCAAGGGCAGCTGCAGCAGGATCCCGTCGATGCGGGGGTCGGCATTGAGCTCGTCGATCAGGCGCTCGAGCGCCTGCTGGCTAGTATCGCTGGGCAGCGTATGCCGAAAGGAGAGGATGCCCGCCTGCTCGCAGGCGCGGTGTTTATTGCTGACGTAGACGTGGGAAGCCGGGTCCTCGCCCACCAGGACGACGGCGAGGCCAGGGATGCGCTTGCCCTCGGTGCGACGCGTCTCGACCTGGCGTGCAACCTGTTCGCGGACCTGCGCGGCAATGGCCTTGCCATCGATGAGTTGGGCGGTCATCGGTTCTCCCCCGTGATGTGTGCTGTTGAGCGGCGCTGGCGAGGCCGTCTGCGGAATGCGAAGGGTGCCGATTTTCGCATGCCGTGCCCGCGAGGCAAAGCGCAAAAGCCTCGTTGCGTCAGGAAGCTATTGACCACGGTTGATTCTCGCGTAGAATACGCAGCGCTCGGCGAGGCCCGTCTGGGCCTCGTGGGCCGTGCGAAGGCCGGCGGGGTGTAGCGCAGTCTGGTAGCGCGCCTGCTTTGGGAGCAGGATGTCGGGGGTTCGAATCCCTCCACCCCGACCACAACCTTCTGTTTATGCTAAAGAAATGGCGAAGCGGGGTTGCGGTCGGAGGCCATGGAACGTAGAATGCGCCCATAGCTCAACCGGATAGAGCAACGGCCTTCTAAGCCGTAGGTTGCAGGTTCGAGTCCTGCTGGGCGTGCCAGTTTGGCGTGGTCCTGGCGGATGAGTCGAGCATCGGTTTGGGCGTGGCGTTTTGCAAGAGCGCGGCTTTTTGCCGCTCGTGTCGATATGGTGGATGTAGCTCAGTGGTAGAGCCCCGGATTGTGGCTCCGGTGGTCGTGGGTTCGATCCCCATCATCCACCCCAATCGACGCCTCGTGGTTCATTTCTGCAATGGTGGATGTAGCTCAGTGGTAGAGCCCCGGATTGTGGCTCCGGTGGTCGTGGGTTCGATCCCCATCATCCACCCCATTGCACCCTCGGTATCTCCTAGTCCTTTCTTTACCTTTTCTTTTTTCCTGTTGCCGGGCGAGCCAGCTCGTTCGGGTAGTGGTGCCGTCGTCACGGCCTTGGCTCGAAATGGCGGGTGGCGGCGCGTCACGTTAGCCGTGCAGAGCCCTTGTAAAATGCCAGATCGCCCCCATCCTGAGGGCGTAACGCTTGCCAGCGTAGGGCGGGATTCTTAGAATCTCTCTTTTACATTCCGCACTTTTCAAGAACGCCCCCAGTCGGTAGAGGACCATTCATGCAAGTTTCCGTCGAAACGACCTCCCAGATCGAGCGCCGTGTCACGTTCCAGGTGCCGGCCGCTGAGGTCGACGAGGCCGTCGAAGCCCGCCTCAAGGACACGGCGAAGAACATTCGCCTCAACGGTTTCCGCAAGGGTCGGGTACCCATGTCCGTGGTGCGCCAGCGTTACGGCCGCGGCGTGCGTGACGAGGTCGTGGGCGAGCTGATGCGTGAGCGTTATGTGCGTGCCATCACCGAGCAGAACCTCAATCCGGCCGGCTTCCCGAGCATCGAGCCCAAGGTCGACCAGGCCGGCAAGGACCTTGAGTTCGTGGCCTCTCTCGAGGTTTACCCCGAGATCGAGCTCGCTTCGGTCGAGGGTACCGAGGTCGAGCGCCCCGTGGTGCAAGTGAGCGACGCCGATCTCGAAGAGATGATCGAGACCCTGCGCAAGCAGAACGCGTCCTGGGAAGAGGTCGACCGCGCCGCCGAAGAGGGCGATCAGGTCAAGATCGACTTCCAGGGCTTCCTCGGCGACGAACCCTTCGAAGGCGGCAGTGCCGAGGGTCATGAGCTGGTGCTGGGCTCCGGCAACTTCATTCCTGGCTTCGAGGACCAGCTCGCCGGTGCCAAGGCGGGTGAGGAGAAGGTGATCAAGGTCACTTTCCCCGAGGACTACCAGGCCGAGCATCTGGCCGGCCAGGAAGCCACCTTCAAGGTCAAGGTGCACGCGGTGAAGGGGCGTGCCCTGCCGGACGTCGACGAGGCGTTCATCAAGCGCTTCGGCGTCGAGGACGGCGATCTCGAGAAATTCCGCGCCGAAGTGAAGAAGAACATGACGCGCGAGGCCAAGCAGGCCGTCGACAACCGCGTCAAGCAGCAGGTCCTCGAGGCGCTGAAGAAGGCCAACGACATCCCGGTGCCGCAGGCGCTGGTGCAGCAGGAGACCGACGCGCTCAAGCGCCAGGCGGCGCAGCAGTTCGGCCTGGGCGAGGATTTCGACGTGTCCCAGCTGCCCAATGAGCTGTTCACCGAGCAGGCCAAGGGTCGCGTTCAGGTCGGCCTGCTGCTGGCCGAGGTGATCAAGGCCCACGAGCTCGACGCCAGCGACGACGAGATCCGCGCCAAGGTCGAGGAGCTTGCCGAGCAGTACCAGGAGCCGCAGCAGGTCATTGACTACTATATGGGCAACGATCAGCTCAAGACTCAGGTCAAGTCGGCTATCCTCGAAGAGAAGGCCGTCGACAAGCTGCTGGAGCAGGCCACCGTCAAGGACGTGGAGATGAGCTACCAGCAGGCGCTGGCCGCCGCTCAGCAGGGCGAGCAGGACGAAGAGGCCGAGGAAGGCGAGCAGGCAGCCAACGGCTGATTCGGCGGCGTGAGCCAACACCTGCCGGTCGCAGAGGTGGCGATCGGCAGGTGGGAAACGCTTCCATTCATCGGATGCAAGGACATCACACTGATGAGCAACGAGTTCGAGACCCGGAACGCCGGCGGCCTGGTGCCGATGGTGGTAGAGCAGAGCGCGCGCGGCGAGCGGGCCTATGACATCTACTCCCGGCTGCTGAAGGAGCGGGTAATCTTTCTGGTGGGGCCGGTGGAAGACCACATGGCCAACCTGATCGTGGCGCAGCTGCTCTTCCTTGAATCCGAGAATCCGGACAAGGACATTCACCTCTACATCAATTCTCCGGGCGGTGCCGTTACCGCCGGGATGTCGATCTACGACACCATGCAGTTCGTCAAGCCCGACGTCTCCACCGTCTGCATTGGCCAAGCGGCCAGCATGGGGGCGCTGTTGCTGGCTGGCGGTGCTGCGGGCAAGCGCTACTCGCTGCCCCACTCGCGCATGATGATCCACCAGCCGCTGGGGGGTTACCAGGGGCAGGCATCGGACATCGAGATCCATACGCGCGAGATCCTGGGTATCCGGGACAAGCTCAACCGTATCCTCGCCCACCATACCGGGCAGGATATCGAGACCATCGCTCGAGACACCGACCGCGACAATTTCATGAGCGGTTCCCAGGCGGTGGAGTACGGCCTGATCGATGCCGTACTGGATAAGCGGCCCACATCCTGATAGCGTGAAATCAGGCACGCTTCAACTACGTGATTAGCGGCGGCCGACCAGGCCGCCGAAGTGACAGAGGTACGCGAATGGCCGACGGCAAAGGCAAGGACGAAGGCGGCAAGCTGCTCTACTGCTCGTTCTGCGGGAAGAACCAGAATGAAGTGCGCAAGCTGATTGCAGGCCCGTCCGTTTATATCTGCGACGAGTGTGTCGACCTGTGCAACGACATCATTCGCGAGGAAGTTCTCGATGCCGATGCCGAGAGCGATGAGGAGCGTCTGCCCGTTCCCCGCGAGATTCGTCGCACCCTGGACGAATACGTGATTGGCCAGGACCGCGCCAAGACGGTGCTGTCCGTGGCGGTCTACAACCACTACAAGCGTCTTCGCGCCGGGATCAAGGGCGATGACGTGGAGCTCGGCAAGTCCAATATCCTGCTCATCGGTCCTACCGGCAGCGGCAAGACCCTGCTGGCCGAGACCATGGCGCGCCTGCTCAACGTGCCGTTCACCATCGCCGATGCCACCACCCTGACAGAAGCGGGCTACGTCGGCGAGGACGTCGAGAACATCATCCAGAAGCTGCTGCAGAAGTGCGACTACGATGTGGAGAAGGCCCAGCGCGGCATCGTCTACATCGACGAGATCGACAAGATCTCGCGCAAGTCGGACAACCCTTCGATCACCCGCGACGTGTCGGGCGAGGGCGTGCAGCAGGCCCTGCTCAAGCTGATCGAAGGCACCACGGCTTCCGTGCCGCCGCAGGGCGGGCGGAAGCACCCGCAGCAGGAGTTCCTGCAGGTCGATACCGGCAACATCCTGTTCATCGTCGGCGGCGCCTTCGCCGGGCTGGACAAGGTGATCCGCGATCGTGCCGAGAAGGGGGGCATCGGCTTCAGCGCAGTGGTGAAGAGCAAGGACGAGACCAAGGGCGTGGGTGACCTGCTCGCCGACGTCGAACCCGAGGATCTGGTCAAGTTCGGCCTGATTCCTGAGTTCGTCGGCCGCCTGCCGGTCATCGCCACGCTGACCGAGCTCAACGAGGATGCGCTGATCCAGATCCTCACCGAGCCCAAGAATTCTCTGGTCAAGCAGTACGCCCGCCTGTTCGACATGGAGGGGGTCGAGCTGGAGTTTCGGGAGGACGCCCTGCGGGCCGTGGCGGCCAAGGCCATGGCGCGCAAGACCGGTGCCCGTGGGCTGCGCTCCATTCTCGAATCGGTGCTGCTCGACACCATGTACGAAATTCCTTCCATGGAGGGGGTCTCCAAGGTGGTCATCGATGCCTCGGTCATCGCCGGCGAAAGCGAGCCGCTGCTGATCTATTCGCAGCAGGAGCAGCGAGTCGACGGTACTGACGGCTGAGGCCCGGCGGCCTCTGCTGCCATGCCCAGACGGAAGGGGGTCGCTCGGGCGGCCCCTTTTCACGTTCGCCGACGCATCTTCCCTTGCAATGGCAGCGGCGTGCCCCCATCCCCCCCTGTATACACCGATTTCTGTTTGAGGAACGTCTGCGATGCAGCAGAACGCCGTTCAGACCTTGAGTCTGCCCCTACTCCCTCTGCGCGACGTGGTCGTCTATCCGCAGATGGTGATCCCGCTGTTCGTCGGCCGCGAGAAGTCGATCCAGGCGCTCGACGCCGCGATGGCCGCCGACAAGCGCGTGCTGCTTGTCGCCCAGCGCGAGGCCGGCCAGGACGACCCCGGCACCGACGACCTCTTCACCATTGGCACCGTTGCCGAGATCATGCAGCTGCTCAAGCTGCCCGACGGCACCGTCAAGGTGTTGATCGAAGGGGTCTCGCGCGCCGACCTGCGTGAAGTCCACCATACTGACGGCCACAGCGTGGCCGAGGCAGTGCTGCGCGACAGCGAGCCGCTGAACGAGCGCGAGCAGGAGGCGCTGGTGCGGGTCCTGCTCAATCAGTTCGAGCAGTACGTCAAGCTCTCCAAGAAGGTTCCCAACGAGGTTCTCAACTCGCTGTCGGGCATCGAAGACCCCAGCCGTCTGGTCGATACCATTTGCGCTCACCTCTCGCTCAAGATCCAGGACAAGCAGCAGCTGCTCGAGATGGATCGCGTGCGTGAGCGCATCGAACACCTGATGGCGCTGATCGAGTCGGAGATCGACCTGCTGCAGGTGGAGAAGCGCATCCGCTCCCGGGTCAAGGACCAGATGGAGAAGTCGCAGCGCGAGTACTACCTCAACGAGCAGATGAAGGCCATCCAGAAGGAGATGGGCGAGCTCGAGAACGTGCCCAACGAAGCCGAGAAGTACGAGAAGGCGATCGAAGAGTCGGGCATGCCGAAGGAGGCGCGCGACAAGGCGGTGCAGGAACTGGGCAAGCTCAAGATGATGTCGCCGAGTTCCGCCGAGGCCACGGTGGTACGCTCCTACCTCGATTGGCTGGTGTCGGTGCCGTGGAAGAAGCGCACCCGGGTACGGCACGACCTGGTGCATGCCCACAGGGTGCTGGACGAGGACCACTTTGGCCTCGAGGAAGTGAAAGAGCGCATTCTCGAGTACCTCGCCGTGCAGAAGCGGGTCAAGAAGCTCAAGGGGCCGGTGCTGTGCCTGGTGGGGCCCCCGGGGGTGGGCAAGACTTCGCTCGGTCAGTCGATCGCCCGTGCCACCAACCGCAAGTACGTACGCCTGGCGCTGGGCGGCGTGCGTGACGAATCGGAGATCCGGGGGCACCGCCGCACCTATATCGGCTCGCTGCCTGGCAAGCTGATCCAGCGCATGAGCAAGGCCGAGGTCAAGAACCCGCTGTTCCTGCTCGACGAGGTCGACAAGATCGGCATGGACCATCGTGGCGACCCCGCCTCGGCGCTGCTGGAGGTGCTCGACCCGGAGCAGAACGACAAGTTCAACGACCACTACCTCGAGCTGGACTACGACCTCTCCGAGGTGATGTTCATCTGTACCGCCAACTCGATGAACATCCCGGGGCCGTTGCTGGACCGCATGGAGGTCATCCGCCTGCCCGGCTACACCGAGGACGAGAAGCTGGCCATCGCCCGCCGCTACCTGGTGCCCAAGCAGCTCAAGGCCAACGGCTTCAAGGATGACGAACTCTCCTTCTCCGACGAGTCGCTGCTCGAGCTGATCCGCTACTACACCCGCGAGGCGGGGGTTCGCGAGCTCGAAAGGCAGATCGCCAAGGTGTGCCGCAAGGTCCTGCGCGAGCGGCTCGAGTACGAGGGCAAGGGCGCTCAGGCGCCGGCGCTGCTCTCGGCGGCGGACATCGAGAGCTACGCCGGCGTGCGTCGCTACAGCTACGGCCTGGCGGACAAGGAGGACCAGGTGGGGCGCGTCACGGGCCTGGCCTGGACCTCCGTGGGTGGCGAGCTGCTCAACATCGAGTCGGTGGTCACGCCGGGCAAGGGGCGTATCAACAAGACGGGGTCGCTGGGCGACGTGATGAAGGAATCCGTCAGTGCGGCGCATACCGTCGTGCGCGCCCGCGCCGCGACGCTGGGCATCGACCCCGAGCGCTTCGAGAAGGAGGACCTGCACATCCACGTGCCCGAGGGCGCCACGCCCAAGGATGGCCCCAGCGCGGGTATCGCCATGGTCACCGCCATGGTGTCGGCCTATACCGGGCGGCCCATCCGCTGCGACCTGGCCATGACCGGAGAAGTGAACCTGCGTGGCGAGGTGATGCCGATCGGTGGGCTAAAGGAGAAATTGCTGGCGGCCCGGCGCGGTGGTATAAAGACCGTGCTCATTCCGGAAGAGAACCGCCGGGACCTCAAGGAGGTACCGGATAATATCAAGGACGCGCTGGATGTCCGGCCCGTTCGTTGGATCGACGAAGTGCTGGAGTCGGCCCTGGCTGAAAGGGCCGCCAATGGTGGGGAAGAATCACGAACGGAAGATTCGGCTTCTTCTTCCAGCATGATCAGTACACATTAACGATAAATACTGCGTCATACTTGGGAGAAGAATCCTTGTATGACGCGGTTTGGCGCCGCAGTTGCTTGACACCTCTTTTGCAGCATTGCTATAAACTGGCAGCCATGCTGTGATCGAGTTGCCAGGCGAAAGGCACGCCGATTAGAGCCATTTTCCGAAACAGTCAAGGGGTGAAGTGTGAACAAATCCGAGCTGATCGAAGCCATCGCCGCGTCTGCCGATATTCCCAAGGCCGCTGCGTCTCGCGCACTGGATGCCATGGTCGACACCGTCTCCGAAAGCCTCAAGAAAGGTGACACCGTGTCTCTCGTCGGATTTGGTACTTTCTCGGTGAAGGAGCGTGCCGCCCGCACCGGCCGCAACCCGCAGACAGGCCAGCCGATCCAGATCAGTGCAGCCAAGGTACCGACGTTCAAGGCTGGCAAGGCGCTCAAGGACTCCGTGAACTGAGTCAAGGGGTCATTTGCGCCGAAGGCCCGAGCGCGAGCGAAGCAACTCGGCAGCAAACGATCAGGCGCATCGCTTCGGCGGTGCGCCTTCTTTTTTTCGCCTTGGTGGCGCCGCCATCGTCGAGGAGGGCCGGGCCGGCGTGATGGCCCGCGACGGCCCGGCCCCGTATAATACGGCGCCACAGCCAGCCAATAACCAGCAATCGAGGCCTGCATGCTGCAAAGTATTCGTGACCGCTCCAGAAGCTGGGGCGCCAAGATCATCGTGGCTGCCGTGGTAGTCACCATGGCACTGTTCGGTATCGAGTCCCTGGTCGGGCTGTTCGGCGGTGGGGGCGATGAAGTCGCCAAGGTCAATGGCCAGACCATCACCCGCCAGGAGCTGGAAATGGAAGTGCAGCGTGCGATCCGCTCCGGCCAGGTTCCGCCGGAGCAGGAGCGGGCCCTGCGTGGCCAGGTGCTCGACGAGATGATCGGTGAGCGGCTGCTGCTGACGTTTGCCGAAGACGGGGGGCTCTATCTTTCCGACGAGCAGCTCGACCAGGTGATCGTGACCCTGCCCGAGTTTCAGGATCAGCGCGGCCGCTTCGATACCGAGCTGTTCCGCAATCGCCTGGCGAGTGCCGGCTTCACGCCGAACTCGTTCCGCGCGGCGCTGCGTGTCGACCTCAAGCGTCAGCAGCTGCAGCAGGGCCTCGCGGTCAGCGACTTCGTTCTCGACAGTGAGCGCGAGGCGCTGGCATCGCTGCAGCGGCAGGTTCGCAGCTTCCGCTACTACGTGCTGGGAGCCGAGGAGCTCGACGAGCCCGTGAAGGTCAGCGACGCGGATCTCGAGGCCTATTACCAAGAGAACCGCGAGCGCTATCAGCGCCCCGAGCAGGTTCGCCTCGAGTACGTCATCGTCGACCGTCAGCAGATGGCCGAACAGGTCGATGTCGACGAGGAGGCGATTCGCCAGGCTTGGGAGGAGCGTGGTCGCGACGCCGATCGTCGCGTGTCGCATATCATGGTGACGTTCGATGGCGAGCGCAGCCGCGACGAGGCAGTAGCACGCCTCGAGGAGGTGCGCGAGCGTCTTGCCGATGGCGAGTCATTCGAAGATCTCGCGCTTCAGTACTCCGACGATCCTTCGACGGCCGAGCAGGGGGGTGACCTGGGCATGATCAGCCGCGGCTTCTTCGGCGATGCGTTCGATGAAGCGGCCTTCGCGCTTTCGCCGGGCCAGGTGTCCGGCATCGTGGAGACCGACAACGGCCTGCATCTGGTCAAAGTCACCGAGCTGGACCAGGCCCCACTCGAGGAGGTGCGCGACGACCTGGCGCGCGGGCTGGCGCTCGAGCAGGTGAACGACGAATACAATCGCCGGGTCCAGGCCCTCATCGACGAGAGCTTTGCGGCCGACGACCTTGCCAGCGTAGCCGATAGCCTGTCGCTCGAGCTGCACGAGAGCGACTGGGTGTCGCGTGACGGGGGCGATGGCGTGCTTTCCGAGCCGGGCGTCATGAGCGAGGCCTTCAGCGAAGACGTGCTGGTGGAAGGCTTCAATAGTGAGGTGATAGAGCTCGACGAGGATCGCCGCATGGTGCTGCGTGTGGCCGGGCATCGCGAGGCGACGGTATTGCCGCTCGATGAAGTGCGGGAGCGTGTGGCGGCCGCCGTGGAGCAACGCAAGCAGCGCGAGGCGCTGCTCGATGTGGCCAGGCAACGGGTCGAGCGCCTGCGCGACGGTGAAGAGCTCGACCTCGACTGGCAGCAGGTCGAGCAGGCGACCCGGCAGCAGGACAATGTGCCGCGGTCCGTCCTGCAGACTGCCTTCCGGCTCCCTCATCCGCAGGGGGACGAGGCCGTCTATGGCCATACCAGCGACAGTGAGCGGGTCACGCTGATCGCGCTGGACAGCGTAGGGGCCGGAGAGGTCGACGAGCAGACCGAGGCGTTCGTCGCGCGCATGGCACAGCAGCTGCGTGCCCAGGCGGCCATCCAGGGGCTTCGCAATCACTTGCGTGAGACCGCCGAGATCGAGCGTTACTGAGCCGTTGGGTAAGGAAAAAGGGAGGGCATTAGCCCTCCCTTTTTTCGATGCCGTCTTTATACCGTTATCTTGTAGCGTGCATCATCGTGCCCCGCGCTGTTGAGCGATGTTGAATCTGTTACTCTATAACGATTTCGAGTCAGCAGGTTCTCCCATGAGTGCACCCCCTCTCGCAGCGATTCCCGTCCATTTGTTCACCGGCTTCCTCGGCAGCGGCAAGACCACCCTGATCCGCCGCTTGATCGAACAGAAGCCGAAGGAGGAGCGCTGGGCGATTCTGATCAACGAGTTTGGCCAGGTCGGCATCGACCAGGCCATGTTCGAGGCGCGTGACGACGTCATCGTCAAGGGGCTGCCCGGTGGCTGCCTGTGCTGCCAGCTGGCCTTCGTGCTGCAGGCGACCCTGATCAACCTGCTGCATCGACACCGTCCCGATCGCGTCGTCATCGAACCGTCCGGGCTCGGGCATCCGGCCGGGCTGCTCGACGTGCTGCGCGGCGAAAGCTTTGCCGACGTGCTCGACCTGCGCGATATCGTGGTACTGCTTGATCCGGCGCGGCTCGATGACCCGCGTGCACGTGAGCACGAGACCTTCAATGACCAGTTGGCCCTGGCCGATGCGGTGGCCTTGACCATGGGCGATCGGGCGACACCCGAGCAGCAGGAGGCCGCCCGGCGGCACGTCGAGACGTTGTGGCCGCCGAAGAAGTGGGTGGCCCAGGCCGACCATGGCGAGCTGCCGCTGGCGCTGCTGCTGGCAAGCGGGCGGCACCGGAAGGAGGCGGCGCGCCGGGGAAGCGGTGGCCATGACGCGCTTCGCGACGCGGCGCGCCAGGTGGTGTTCCTGGATGGCTTCGCCGAGGCCAAGCCACAGCCGGGAGAGCCGCGCCAGGAGCGAGGCACGGCGCTTGGCTACGACACCTTGAGCTGGCGCTGGTCTCCGCAGGATGTCTTCGATCTCGACCGCTTGACCCGAGTGCTGGACCGGCTGCCCTCCAGGATGAGGGTGAAAGGGGTGCTGCATACCGACGCGGGTTGGAAGCTCTACAACCGGGGGGAAGGGGCGGCAAGCCTGGCTACCTGCGCCTGGCGCCAGGACTCGCGTCTGGAACTGATCGCCGAGACGGGGCTCATGCCGCCGGCCGAGGAGACCCTCGCGGCCCTGCAGGCGTGCCGCCTGCAGGGCCGGGGGAGCGATGAGCAGCGCTGAGAGCGTTGGTTAGAGTGTGACCTGACGCAGCACCGGGTCGCCGTCAGGTCCGATCTCGACTTCCCAGCCGTGGTCGGGCTGCCAGTCGCCGAGCACGATGCGCCGGGCGGGCTGCTCGTCGATCTCGAGTGCATGGACCGCGGGGCGGTGCGTGTGGCCGTGGATCAGCGTGGTGACGCCATGGTCTCGCATGGTGCGTACCACCTCCGCCGGGGTGACATCCATGATGTCCTCGGCCTTGTTGGAATTCGCTTCGCCCGATTGCTGGCGCAACTGGGCGGCCAGTTGGATGCGGTCGGCCAGCGGCATGGCGAGGATCTGTTCCTGCCAGGCCGGACTGCGCGCCTGGCGGCGAAAGGCCATGTAGGCTTCGTCGCGGGTGCACAGGCTGTCGCCGTGCATGAGCAGGACCGGTTCGTCGGCGAAGCGCAGCACGGCCGGATCGGTGACCAGCTTGGCGCCGGCTGCGCTGGCGAAGCGGTGGCCAAGCAGAAAGTCGCGATTGCCGTGCATCAGGTAGATGGCAGTGCCTTCGTCAGCGAGCCTGCGTAGCGCGCCGGCCACGCGGATGGCCAGTGCGGCGTTGCCAGTGGGATCCTGGTCGACATGATCGAGCAGATCGTCGCCGATCCAGGCCTCGAAGAAGTCACCCAGGATGTAGAGCGCATCCGCGCCGCTGGCCCGTCGCGCGAGCCAGTCGAGAAAGCCTTCGGTGACCTCGGGGGCGTCGGGGTGAAGGTGCAGGTCGGAGATCAGCAGGGTGGTGGACATGACCGTGTCTCGCTGGCTCGGGCGAACGGAAGGGAAACGAAAGGCACGCCCTGCGGTGGGCGTGCCGGAAGAGGGCGATCAGCTGTCGCTGGCCTCGTCCTTGACGTAGGCGCGCTTGATGATCACGTCCTCGGCGGGGACGTCGGCATGCATGCCGCGGCGCGTGGTGTCCACGGCGGTGATGCGTCCCACCACGTCCATGCCTTCGACGACTTCGCCGAATACGCAGTAGCCCCACCCCTGGATCGACTTGCCGCTATGGTTGAGGAAGTCGTTGTCGGCCACGTTGATGAAGAACTGCGCGGTGGCGGAGTGCGGATCCTGGGTGCGGGCCATGGCCAGGGTGCCGGTCAGGTTCTTCAGGCCGTTGTCGGCCTCGTTCTCGATTGGGTCATGGGTGGGCTTCTGGTTGAAGTCCTGGTCGAAGCCGCCGCCCTGGATCATGAATCCGGGAATCACGCGGTGGAAGAGGGTACCGTCGTAGTGCCCTTCGCGAACGTACTGTTCGAAGTTGGCCGCGGTCTTGGGCGCCTGGTCGTGATTCAGGGCGACGGTGATGTCGCCGAAGCTGGTCTCGAGAATGATCATCGAAGTTTTCCTGTCAGAGGGAGCGCGCCTTGGCGCCGTGCATGGGCGTGGCGTTATAATAGCGGTTTTGCATCGATGCGCGAAGCGCACCGGGCCCATCGATACCGAGGCCCCTTCCCGATTCGCGACCCAACCAGAGGTTTGCCGCAACGACATGAGCAGCGAAAACGCCAGTGCGCCGAATTTCATCCGCAACCAGATCCGCGACGAGATCCAGGCCGGCCGTGCCGACAAGGTCGTGACCCGTTTCCCGCCGGAACCCAACGGTTTCCTGCACGTGGGACACGCCAAGTCGATCTGTCTGAATTTCGGGCTGGCCGAGCAGTTCGGCGGAGACTGTCACCTGCGCTTCGACGACACCAACCCGGCCAAGGAGGAGCAGGCCTACATCGATGCCATCAAGGCGGACGTCAGCTGGCTCGGCTTCGAGTGGGCCGGTTCGGTACGCTATGCGTCCGACTATTTCGATCAGCTCTATGCATGGGCGCAGCACCTGGTTCGCGAGGGCAAGGCCTACGTTGACGATCTCTCCCCCGACGAAATGCGTGAGTACCGCGGCACCCTGACCGAACCGGGGCGCCCCAGCCCGTGGCGCGAGCGCAGCGTGGAGGAGAATCTCGACCTGCTCGAGCGCATGCGCGCCGGCGAGTTCAACGAAGGGGAGCGGGTGCTGAGGGCCAAGATCGACATGGCCTCGCCCAACATCAACCTGCGCGACCCGATCCTCTACCGTATTCGCCATGCCCATCACCACCAGACCGGCGACAAGTGGAAGATCTACCCCTCCTACGATTTCGCCCACGGCCAGTCCGATGCCATCGAGGGGGTGACCCACTCCATCTGCACCCTGGAGTTCGAGGACCACCGTCCGCTCTATGAGTGGTTCCTCGACAACCTGCCGGTGCCGGCCAAGCCGCGTCAGATCGAGTTCGCCCGGCTCAACATGAATTACACCCTGACCTCCAAGCGCAAGCTCAAGCTGCTGGTGGACGAGGGTATCGTCGACGGCTGGGACGACCCGCGCATGCCGACCATCTCGGGCATGCGTCGGCGCGGCTACACCCCGGCCTCGATCCGCAAGTTCTGCGAGATGATCGGCGTGACCCGCGCCGACGGCGGGCTGGTCGACATCGCCATGCTCTACCACGCCATCCGTTCGGACCTCGAGGACAACGCGCCGCGCGCCATGTGCGTGCTCAACCCGCTCAAGGTGGTGTTGACCAACGTGGCCGAGGACCACGAGGAAGTCTACGAGGTGCCGGGACATCCCGCCCGGGAGGACATGAGCCTGCGCCGGGTGCCGTTCACCCGCGAACTCTACATCGACCGCGACGACTTCATGGAGGAACCACCCAAGAAGTTCTTCCGCCTGGCGCCGGGGCAGGAGGTGCGCCTGCGCAACTCCTACGTGATCCGTTGCGACGAGGTGGTCAAGGACGCCGCTGGCGGGATCGAGGAGCTGCGCTGCTCGGTGGATTTCGACACCCTGGGCAAGAACCCGGAAGGGCGCAAGGTCAAGGGTGTGATCCACTGGGTCAGCGCGACCCATGCGGTGCCCATGGAGGTACGCCTCTACGACAACCTGTTCCTGGTCGAGCAGCCCGACAAGGACAAGGACGCCGATTTCCTCGAGCATCTCAACCCCGAGTCGCTCAAGGTCTGTCAGGCCATGGGCGAGCCCAGCCTGGCCGAGGCGTCACCCGAGTCGCGCTTCCAGTTCGAGCGCGTGGGCTACTTCTGTGCCGACCGCCACGCCTGTCGTGACGGCAAACTGGTGTTCAACCGTACCGTTGGGCTGAAGGACAGCTGGGCGAAGATACAGAAGAAGGGCTGACATGCAGATCTACAACACGCTGACGCGGCGCAAGGAGACGTTCAGTCCGATCGAGCCGGGCAAGGTGCGCATGTACGTCTGCGGCATGACCGTCTATGACTACTGCCACCTGGGCCATGCGCGGGTGATGGTGGCCTTCGATGTGGTCACCCGCTACCTGCGCTGGCGTGGCTACGATGTCACCTACGTGCGCAACATCACCGACATCGACGACAAAATTCTCAAGCGCGCAGACGAGAACGGCGAGAGCATCACGGCGTTGACCGAGCGCATGATCGCTGCCATGCACGAGGACGAGACGCGCCTCGGCGTGCTGCGTCCGGATCACGAGCCGCGTGCCACCGGGCACGTGCCCGAGATCATCGCCATGGTCGAGACCCTGATCGCCAAGGGCTATGCCTACCCGGCCGACAACGGCGATGTCTACTACCGGGTGCGCAAGTTCGAGGGCTACGGCAAGCTCAACAACCGCAAGCCGGACGAGATGCGCGCCGGCGCCCGGGTCGAGGTCGACGAACACAAGGAGGATCCGCTCGACTTCGTGCTGTGGAAGGCGGCCAAGCCGGGTGAGGCGAGCTGGCCTTCGCCCTGGGGCGAGGGGCGCCCCGGTTGGCACATCGAGTGTTCGGCGATGTCGACCTGCTGCCTGGGTGAGACGTTCGACATCCACGGCGGCGGGCCGGACCTGACCTTCCCGCATCACGAGAACGAGATCGCCCAGTCCGAGGCGGCCACCGGCAAGCCCTACGTCAACACCTGGATGCACGCCGGGGCGGTACGGGTGAACCAGGAGAAGATGTCCAAATCGCTGGGCAATTTCTTCACCATCCGCGAGGTGCTCGAGGTTCACGATCCGGAGGTGGTGCGCTACCTGCTGGTGGCCAGCCACTACCGCAGCCCGATCAACTACGCCCCCGAGTCGCTGGCCGAGGCGCGCAAGTCGCTGGAGCGTTTCTACACCGCTCTCGACGGTATCGCGCTCCAGGATGTCGGGGGCGCGAGGGGCGAGGTCGATAGCCGCTTCGACGAGCGCTTCAGCGCCGCCATGGACGACGACTTCAACACGGCCGAGGCCCTCTCGGTGCTGTTCGAGCTGGCCCGAGAACTGAATCGCGCCAAGGCGGAAGCGCCCGGCGAGGCTGCCCCCCTGGCCGCCGAGCTGCGTCGCCTGGGCGGGGTGCTGGGGCTGTTCGGCCAGGAGCCAGCCCGTTTCCTCAAGGGCGGCCAGGCGGCACTGCCGCTCAACGAGCAGGAGATCGAGGCGCGCATTGCCCAGCGGGCCGAGGCCAAGAAAGCGAAGGACTTCGCCGCCGCCGATGCCATCCGCGATGAGCTGGCGGCACTTGGCATCGTGCTGAAGGACTCGCGCGAAGGCACGAGCTGGGTCTTCGAGTCGCCCCGGCCATGACGGGGCGACTCCGCTCTCTGCGCCCGGCTTCGACCGGGCGCAGTCGTTTCAGGCAGGTGAACGAGGCGGCAGCGGAATCTGCAGCGGCCAGCCATCGTCCACGACGAAGAGACGCCTCAGGCGGCGGCAGGCAGACGAATCGAGCAGTGCAATCTGCAGCGGTGCGGCCGGGCGGGAAAAATGCTGGGCGAGGCGTGCCTCGACCTGTTGCAGGGGCAGAAAGGCTTCGTACCGCGGCAACGCCAGCCAGTGGGGTTTTATCAGCCAGGCCGCCCGTGTGTCCCGAGGCAGGCTGTCGCGCAGGCGCCGCCAGTCGCGCCAGTGCAGCCAGTGGCCGCGCAGGTGATCGGACGCCGCCTCGTTTGGGGCCGGCATGGAAAGCTGCCAAGGGTAAAACAGCACACCCGGTATCGCCAACTGACGCCGAATGGTAGCGTCCTGGGGCGGGCCGATGTCGCGTGGCTGGGTATGCTGACGGATCGTTAGGCGGGTCTCGGCGCGATCGGTCAGGCGCAATTGATGCCGATCGAGATGCTCACGCTTGGTGGCCAGGCTGTCGGCGCCGCCGGGGCCGATCCAGCGCGCCTGGCCATTGTCCGGCCCCGGTCCTGTGGGCAAGCCGAGGTAGAACTTGATGGCCACCTCGAGATGCACCGGCGTCGGGTCGTCGAGTCGCCGATAGAGCAGGTCGAGTTCACCCAGGGTGCGCTTGCCCTCATGTATCCTCAGGTTGCTGGCGAGCAGGCGAGTGCCCGGTGCGGCGTCGAGCAGGTACTGCCACAGCCGCTCGTGGTAGTGACCCATGCGACCGTCGACCGTATTGCCCACCCGGCGCTCCAATGCCTGGGGGTTGGCTTCGCATTCATCGAGCCAGTCGCCCAGGCGATCATCGCCCGCCAGGCCCAGGTCCGCACGGCTGGGGCGCCCCGGCCAGGGGGTGCGGATCAGGTCGGGCGCCAGCACGATCCACGCCAGGTCGCGCACCAGCGGATGATGACATCGGGCGAGCAGGGCGGCATCGTCCTCGGACATGGTGGGCCTGTGGTTCCGCGTTGAGATCGGGGTCTGACAGTCAAACTGTACACGCCTTATACTCTACTGACATTCACAACGGATGGTGGTGACATGAAACGCTCCTTGTCCGGTCTGGCGGCGCTAGCCGCCTCTTCCCTGCTGCTCGCTGCCGGCGTGCAGGCCAACGAACCGGTGACGGTCGCTTCCAAGATCGATACGGAAGGCTCGGTACTGGGCCAGTTGATCATTCAGCGCCTGCAGCAGGGCGGTATCGAGACCGAGGACAGGCTGCAGCTCGGCGCCACCAATATCGTGCGCCAGGCCTTGATGAGCGGCGAGATCGACCTCTATCCCGAGTACACCGGCAATGGCGCCTTCTTCTTCGACATGGCCGACAGCGACGTCTGGCACGATGCGGCACGGGCCTTTGAAACGGTGCGCGAGCGGGATGCCGAGAATGGGCTGGTATGGCTGACGCCGGCGCAGGCCAACAACACCTGGGCGATGAGCGTGCGCGGCGACCTGGCCCGCGAGCATGGCCTCGAAACCCTAGAGGATCTCGCCGAATATCTGGATGAAGGCGGGGAGTTCAAGTTCGCCGCCAGCGCGGAGTTCGTCGAGTCGGAGCAGGCGCTGCCGGCGTTCCAGGAGGCCTATGGCTTCGAACTGAGCGCCGATCAGCTGCTGGTGCTTTCCGGCGGCAACACCGCAGCCACCATGCGCGCTGCCGCCCAGCAGACCAGCGGCGTGAACGGCGCCATGACCTACGGCACCGACGGCGGGCTCAATGCCCTCGACCTGGTGGTGCTGGAGGATACGCTGGGCGTGCAGCCGGTCTACCAGCCGGCCCCGGTGGTGCGCCAGGAAGTGCTCGATGCCCATCCGCAGATTGCCGAACTGCTCGAACCGCTGTTCCGGTCGCTGGATCTCGAGACGCTGCAGGAGCTCAATGGCCGGGTGGCGGTGGAGGGCCTCGACCCGCGCCAGGTCGCCGAGGAGTATCTGGCCGGGCTGCAGGACTGAGCGTGGCTGAGGGCAGACCATCCCCCAACTGGGTCCTGCTGAGCCTGATGCTGTGCGCCGCGGCGGCGTGGCTCACCCTCGATGCGGTGAGCCTGGCAGCCAACCGGATCGTGCCCGGCACGCCGCATTCGGCGCTGGACGTCATGAACGGCTGGCCGGCGCTACTGCTGGCCGTGCCGATGCTCGCCGTCGCGGTCCTCGCCTGGCGGCCGCACGACAAGGGGCTGCGGCTGTCGCTGGCCACCGTGGTGGCACTGCTGACGCTGCTGCCGCTGTGGCTCTCGGCGGCAACGGCCGTGCTGGTCACGCCCGACATGCCCCAGGCGCGTGTCGCCATCGGTGCCTCCCTCTGGCTGCTGCTGTTTCTGCTGCTGCTGGCGCTGATCGAGCTGCGCACGCGGCTCGGGCTGTCGCGGGCGACGGCTTGGCTGCTCCAGATACCGGTGATCGCGGGCTGGTGGGTGGCGCTGGCACTATGGCTCGAGCCGCTGGCGCTGCTGCGCGAGTACCAGGCCCGCAGTGACCAGTTTATCGGCGCCCTGGGCACGCATCTGATGCTGGTGGGCGCGGCGGTCGCCGCCAGCCTGATACTGGCCGTGCTGCTGGTCCTGGCCATGCGCCGACATGCCGGGGTACGCCGGGTGGGGTTCGGCGTGCTCAACTTCCTGCAGACCATACCCAGCCTGGCGCTGTTCGGTCTGCTGCTGGCACCGCTGGCCTGGCTCGGCGCGCGTTTCGACTGGCTCGCGGCGCTCGGCGTCGGCGGCATCGGCTGGGCGCCGGCGTTCCTGGCCCTGCTCGGCTACAGCCTGCTGCCGATGGTGCGCAACATTCACGTGGCGCTGGAGGAGGTGGACCCCGCGGTGATCGAGTCGGCACACGGCATGGGCATGAGCCGGCGGCAGGTGTTCCTGCAGGTGCGCCTGCCGCTGGCGCTGCCGGTGGTACTCGAGGGTCTGCGTATCACCACCGTGCAGGCGATCGGGCTCACGGCGGTGGCGGCACTGATCGGCGCGGGGGGGCTCGGGACCTTCATCTTCCAGGGGCTGGGGCAGGCGGCCATGGACATGGTGCTGCTCGGCGCCTTGCCGATCATCGCCCTGGCGCTGCTGGCCGATGCGCTGTTCGGTTCCCTGAGTGAATGCCTGCGACCGGGAGGGGCCGCATGATCGAACTGTTCGACGTGACCAAGCGCTTCGGCGACGAGACCGCCGTGGATGGCATCACGCTGCGAATCGAGAAGGGCGAGCTGTGTGTCCTGGTCGGCACCTCGGGCTGCGGCAAATCGACCACGCTGCGCATGATCAATCGCCTGATCGAGCACGATGGCGGTGAGATCCACCTGGATGGCCAGCCGGTGCGCAGTTTCGACGAGGTGACTCTGCGCCGGCGCATCGGCTACGTCATCCAGAGCACCGGTCTGTTTCCCCACTGGACGGTGGCGCGCAACATCGGCCTGGTGCCGCGCCTGCTCAAGTGGCCCAGGGCGCGAGTGCGCGAACGAGTCGAGGAGCTGATGCGGCTGCTGGGACTGCCGGTGGCCGAGTTTGCCGACAAGTACCCGCGCCAGCTCTCCGGCGGCCAGGCGCAGCGCGTCGGCGTGGCCCGAGCGCTGGCGGCGGATCCCGATATCCTGCTGATGGACGAGCCGTTCGGCGCGCTGGACCCGATCACCCGCGAGACCTTGCAGCAGGAGCTGCGCGAGCTTCAGGCGCGGCTACACAAGACCATCGTCTTCGTCACCCATGACATGGACGAGGCGTTGTCGCTGGCCGACCGTCTGGTGGTCATGCATCAGGGCCGGATCGTGCAGCAGGGCGGGCCGATCGAGCTGCTGCACGATCCGGCCAATGCCTTCGTCGAGTCGCTGCTGGGCGGCATGGATCGCGGCCTCAAGGAGGCGGCACTGATCAAGGTCGGCGAACGCATGCTGCCGCTGGGGCCCCGGCTGCTGGCCAGCGAGCGGATTGCCTACGGGGCGTCGCTGAGCCAGGCGCTGTCGGTCATGTTGTGGCATCAGGTGGATCGCCTGACGGTGGTCGACGAGGAGGACATTCCCATCGGCGAGCTGTCGCTGCGTCGTCTGCTCGGGGCCAGGGCGTCATGAAGTCGACGGCCCACGGCGCCCGCCGCATCACGCCGCTGGCCAGGTCGCGCCGCTGGCTGACGCCGCTCGCCTGGCTCGCGCTGCTGCTGCTGCTGTCGGCCGGGATGGGGCAGCTCGAGTGGCTGTTTCGCCTGATCGAGCCCGACGTGCGCGCCGTGGTCTATCGCCGATCGGGCTTCTTCGCGCTGCTGGGTCAGCACATCCTGGTGGTGGGTGTCGCCTCGTTGCTGGCGGTGGTGCTGGGGGTGGGGGCCGCGATCGCCGTCACGCGACCCGCCGGCCGTGACTTCCTGCCGCTGGTATCGCAGCTGGCCTCCATCGGCCAGACCTTCCCCCCGGTGGCCGTGCTGGCGCTGGCCGTGCCGGTGCTCGGTTTCGGCACCCTGCCGATCATCGTCGCGCTGCTGCTGTACGGCCTGCTGCCGATCGTGCGCAACACCCTGGCCGGCATCGGCGGCATCCCTGCCGAGGTGCACGAGGCGGCGCGCGGCATGGGCATGACCGCGGGGCAGGTGCTGCGCCAGGTCGAGCTGCCGCTGGCGGCGCCGGTCATTCTTGCCGGTATCCGCACCTCGGTGACCATCAACATCGCCACCGCGGCACTGGGCGCCACGGTGGGAGCGAGCAACCTAGGCGATCCCATCATCACCGGAATCGTCAACGGCAATACGGCCTACATCGTACAGGGTGCCGTGCTGATCGGGCTGCTGGCGCTGGCGGTGGACAGCGGCTTCGAACACCTGCTGCGTCGCGGCTAGCGCCGCGCGCGGCAGGCGCCTTCCCAATGCGCCTCAGGCCAGTTCGCCATGCTCGGTCAGCGTCGTCTCACCCACGCCCAGCAGCGCCAGGGCGCGATCATCGATGACGGCGTCGACCTCGGCAGCGCTCTGCACGTCGCCGCCATCGGCCCAGCCGTCACCCACCTCGCCGATGCGAAAGGCATCCGCTCCCGCCTCGATGCCGGGGGCGGTATCGGTATCCAGCACGTAGAAGAGGTCGCCCTCGTCGTCCTCGAACAGCAGGCCATCCAGGGTCTCGTCCTCGGCATTGGTCACGCTGGCGTCGAAGTCGAAGCGGCCGTCGAAGCGACCCTCCTCGTCGACCGACCAGTGGCTGTCGCCGGTTTCGCGTGCGAAGTAGGCGCTGTTGTAGGCTTCCGGCTCGATGTGGGAGGGGCGGAAGGGATCCAGCGCCACCTCGCCGTTCGCCTCGATGGTGACTTCGCCGTTGCTACTCTCGGGGTGCAACATGTCGCCGGTCAGCGCCAGGAACGCCTCGGTCTGCACTAGGCTGTCACCGCTAGCCCGGACAAGGCCTTCATCGAGCGCCAGCTCTCCGTCTGCCGCCACGTCGGTGAAGTGGACGCTGGCACTGGGGGCCTGGATATGGAAAGCGGCCATGTCGTCCAGCTCCCCAGCGCCAGCGTAGTTCAGGAGGTCGGTGCCTTCACCCCCGGTGTAGGAAAGGTCGCGCCCGCTGACAGCGAGAGTGTTCTGGCCCTCCTGCGAGCCGATGATCTCGGCCGTGCCTCGTGTCGGGCCGTCAAAGGCGCCGATGCTGGCGTTCAAGGTGTCCTCGCCGGGCGGAATGGGTAAGACGTCGCTGCTGAGTTCTGCCGCGTCGATGCGAACCGATTCGGCCTGTGTGCTGGCCTCGTCCGCATAGAAGACGACCCGGCCGCCGCCGCTTAGTTTGGCTTCTTCCAGATGGTCGAGCTCGAAACCCGAGAGCAGGAACTCGCCATCAGTGTCAGCATCCACGCGCCGCAGGGCCTCAGACTCGCCGATGGAGGTGAGGTGAAAGCGGGCATCGCCCTGGATCGTCAGTCGATCCAGGCTCTCGGCATCGATGTCCATCGCATGGTAAGTACCGCCATGGGCGTCGTCGCCCTCGTAGCGGCTCACCATGTCCATGTCGAAGGTGGCTTCGGTCAGGCTGGCGCCGTGCAGCGTGGCATCGTTCAACCAGCCGGTCGCATCCACCTCCAGCGTCTGCGCCGCATCGGCATGGAGGGTGCCGCTGAAACCGGTCTCATCGGCCACTTGCAGACTCAACGTCTCGCTGTTGGGAAGGTGATAGGTGCCGCTGGGCGAATCGTAGTCGGGGTTCGGATCCTCCGACAGGAAGGTGTCGATCGTCGCCGGGCCGCTGCCGTCGAAGCGGAAGACGCCGTGGTACTCCTCGTTCCGTTCGTCGGCGCTCAGGCTCAGTGCCAGGGCCGCGTCGCCCATGTCGTCGTACGACGCGTCCTCCTCGGTATCGCCCAGGGTGACGGTTTCCACGGGGCGTTCTTCGTCGCCGTCCTCCTCGCCTGCGGGTGGCGGGGCACTGGGGGCGACCGCCTCGTTGAAGCGTCGCACCAGCTGGCCCGCGGGGCCCTCGCGTAGTGCCGCCAGGGCGGCTTCAAGCTCCTGCGTGAGGGGCTGTTCATGCAAGTCGTCGAACAGGGCGGTCGCCTGCTGCATTCGGGTCAGGCCGGCATAGTCGTCCTGCTGCCGTGTCAGGAGGGCATCGAGCTCCGAGCGAAGTTCAGGGATGAGCGTAGGATCGGGGCGAAACAGGGCGGCATGCGCTGCGGCCTGCTCTGCCGGGGTGCGATGGGCCTCGAGGGCGTTTGACGAGGCGGCGTCGAGGTGGCGAGTCATGCGAATACTCCCTGTCGACTGTCCACGGGCAGGCTCCGCTGCCCGGGGTGGACCAGTGTGTTGTCACGTGCGGGAGCGCGTGAGGATGGGGTGCTCGTTTCGGCACGCCCCTCCCTTTCTAGTAGGGATGGCGAGGCGCAGCAAGGGAAAGGCACGAGGTTTTTCACGCTGGTCTGCGGACGGCGACAGCCTGGCGGTCATGGGGCGGGTCGCGGCGCGGCGGCTGCGGCGTCGCCACTTCACGGCGTTGAGGTCATGACTGGACGATAATGTTGTGTACTTGGCGTGAGGTAGTCGAATGCCTATACCATTGTACTATGAAGCAGTAAAAAGGGATGCGGCAGGATTCATCTTACGTTAACGTCAGCCTATCCAGCGTTGGCGGCCTGCTGGAGTGACCCTCTGGCAGACGGCTACATTAGAGACAACACTGCCCTCACGAGGGGCGGTATTCCTCCTGCCATTACCCAAGGATCAGGAAGATGACAACAACACACGACGTTTACGCGCCGAGCTTCATGACCGGCGACGAGTTCCACATTCCTACCTTCCGCCTGTTGCAGCAGGACGGCACGCTGTTCGAGGGCGCCGAGGCGCCCGAGCTCGACGAGGACAAAGCGCTCAAGATCTACCGCGCCATGCTCATCACACGGGTACTGGATGAGCGGATGATGGCGGCGCAGCGCCAGGGGCGTCTGTCGTTCTACATGCAGTGCACCGGCGAGGAGGCAGCGGTGATCGGCGCCACCGCAGCGCTCGACGATGCCGACATGATCATGGCCCAGTACCGCGAGCAGGGGGCCCTGGTCTATCGTGGCTTCAGCTACGACGAGTTCATGAACCAGCTGTTCGGCAACGAGCTCGACTACGGCAAGGGCCGGCAGATGCCGATCCACTACGGCTCGCGCAAGCTGCACTACATGACCATTTCGTCGCCGCTGGCGACCCAGATTCCCCAGGCCACCGGCTACGCCTACGGCCAAAAACTGGCCGGCGAGGGCCACTGCACCATCACCTTCTTCGGCGAGGGGGCGGCCTCCGAAGGGGATTTCCATGCCGCGCTCAACATGGCTTCGGTGCACAAGGTGCCGGTGATCTTCTTCTGCCGCAACAACGGCTATGCCATCTCGACCCCCTCCAGCGAGCAGTTCGCCGCCGACGGCATCGCCCCACGCGCCTTCGGCTACCGCATGCACGTGATCCGCGTCGACGGCAACGATGTGCTGGCGGTCTACCGCGCCACCCAGGAAGCGCGCAAGCTCGCCGTGGAGATGAACCAGCCGGTGCTGATCGAGGCCATGACCTACCGCCTGGCCGCGCATTCGTCGTCCGACGATCCCTCCGGCTACCGCTCACGCAAGGAAGAGGAGGCGTGGCGCGAGAAGGACCCGATCCTGCGCATGCAGCGCTGGCTCATCGAGCGCGGCTGGTGGAGCGAAGAACGCGAGAAGGAGCTGCAGGACAGCCTGCGCCGTGAGGTCCTCGAAACCATGAAGCGTGCCGAGAAGCGCCCGCCGCCCCCGCTGGAGAGCCTGGTCACGGATGTCTACGCCGACGTCACGCCGGCGCTGCAGCGTCAGCTCGACGCGCTCAAGACCCATATCCGCAAGCACCCCGACGCCTATCCGAAGGGGGCAAGATCGCTCGACCCCGACGTCAAGGCGCCGGGCGGTGAACACAAGGCCGGCGACGAGCAGGGGGGAGCCTGACATGCCCAGGATGAACATGCTGCAGGCGATCAACAACGCGCTGGACATCGCCATGGCCGAGGACGACAAGGTGCTCTGCTTCGGCGAGGACGTGGGGGTATTCGGCGGGGTCTTCCGCGCCACCAGCCACCTGCAGGAGAAGTACGGCCGCGATCGCTGCTTCAACACGCCGCTGGTGGAACAGGGGATCATCGGCTTCGCCAACGGCCTGGCGGCCCAGGGTTCGGTGCCGGTGGCCGAGATCCAGTTCGCCGACTACATCTTTCCGGCCTTCGACCAGATCGTCAACGAAACGGCCAAGTTTCGCTATCGTTCGGGCGACCTGTTCAACGTCGGCGGCCTGACCATTCGCACCCCCTACGGCGGCGGCATCTCCGGCGGCCACTATCATTCCCAGTCGCCTGAAGCCTACTTCGCCCACACGCCCGGGCTGAAGGTGGTGGTGCCACGCAACCCGTACCAGGCCAAGGGGCTGCTGCTGTCGGCGATTCGCGATCCCGACCCGGTACTGTTCTTCGAGCCCAAGCGGCTCTACCGTGCCGCGGTGGGCGAGGTGCCCGAGGAGGATTATCAGCTGCCCATCGGCGAGGCGGAGGTGACCAAGGAGGGCAGCGACGTCACCGTATTGGGCTGGGGTGCGCAGATGGAAGTGATCGAGCGCGCCGTGGAGCTGGCCGAGAAGGAGGGTGTCTCCTGCGAGGTGATCGACCTGCGCAGCATCCTGCCCTGGGACGAGGACACCGTGGTCGAATCGGTGCTCAAGACCGGCCGCCTGGTGATCACCCACGAGGCGCCGCGTACCGGCGGGTTCGCCGGTGAGATCGCCGCCACCATCCAGGAGCGCTGCTTCCTGTACCTGGAATCGCCCATCGAACGCGTGACCGGGCTGGACACGCCTTTCCCGCTGACGCTGGAGAAGGAGTATCTGCCCGACCATCTCAAGATCTTCGAAGCGATCAAGGCATCCGTGGCGTTCTGACGCCCGATATCAGGACAGGAGAGAACGATGAGCGATTTCATGCTGCCCGATATCGGCGAAGGTATCGTGGAGTGCGAAGTGGTCGAATGGCGCGTGAGCGAGGGCGACGAGATTGCCGAGGACCAGCCGGTGGTCGAGGTCATGACCGACAAGGCGCTGGTCGAAATCACCGCCCCGGAGGCGGGGCGCGTCACCAAGCTGTACGTGGCGAAGGGCGAGATCGCCAAGGTCCACGCCCCGCTGTTCGCCTACGAGGCGCATGGCGAAGGGGGCGAGAGCAGTGGGGCGGTCGAGCCGCCGCGTCCCGCCGCGCGCGACGAGGACGAAATGGCGAGCCCGGCGGCGGAAGCGCCGCCGCCCGCGGCGTCATCGTCGCCTGCCGCCACCACTACGTCGGCGGGTGCCAAGCCCAAGGATTTCATTCTGCCCGATATCGGCGAGGGCATCGTCGAATGCGAAGTGGTGGAGTGGCGCGTGGCCGAGGGCGAGGCGATCGAGGAGGACCAGCCGCTGGTCGACGTGATGACCGACAAGGCGCTGGTCGAGATCACCGCGCCCGAGGCGGGCACGGTGAGCAAGCTCTACGTGCCCAAGGGCGAGGTCGCCAAGGTGCACGCGCCGCTGTTCGCCTATGTGCCGGCCCATGCCGGGGAGAGCGAAGAGCTCGTGAGCGCCGCAGCGTCTCGTACCGAACCCGACGTGTCGCAAACGCCTGGGCGCAGGGAGAGCGTGGAACCTGCGGCCAGCGGCGGCCGCGGCCCCTACGGCCGCATTCCGGCCAGCCCCGCGGTGCGGCGCCTGGTGCGCGAGCACGGCCTGTCGCTCGAGGCGATAGCCGGTTCGGGCAAGGATGGTCGCGTGCTCAAGCAGGACGTGCTGCGCTACCTCGAGGACGAACAGCCGGAACACGGCCAGGTCGAGCGGGGTGAAGCGAGACCCGCACGGGGCGTCACCCCGCCCGCTCGCCGCGAGGCATCTCAGCAGGGAACGGCGCCGCGGGAGCCGCAAGGCGAAGTGCGGGTCGAGCCGATTCGCGGCGTGCGTGCGGTGATGGCGCGGCGCATGGTCGAGTCGGCCAGCACCATCCCGCACTTCCAGTACGGCGAGGAGGTTGACGTCACCGAGCTGCTGGCGCTGCGCGAGCGACTCAAGCCGGTGGCCGAGACACAGCAGGTGCGCCTGACGCTGATGCCGTTCTTCATGAAGGCGCTGGCGCTGGCGGTGCGCGAGGAGCCGATCCTCAATGCCCGGCTCAACGCCGAAGTGACCGAGATCCACTACCTGCCGTCGGTCAACGTCGGCATGGCGGTGGACAGTCAGTCCGGCCTGATCGTGCCCAACGTCAAGCAGGTGGAGCAGCGCAGCGTGCTCGAGGTGGCGCGCGAGATCCAGCGCCTCACCGCCGATGCGCGCGAAGGGCGGGTGGCCCAGGAGGACCTGAAGGGCGGCACCATCAGCATCTCCAACATCGGCGCCTTCGGCGGCACCTATGCGGCGCCGATCATCAACGCGCCGGAGCTGGCCATCGTCGCCATCGGCAAGAGCCAGTGGCTACCGCGCTTCGACGACCGCGGCGAGGTGGTGAGGCGGGCGATCATGACGGTGACCTGGGCGGGGGACCACCGGGTGATCGATGGCGGCACCATCGCGCGCTTCTGCAACGCCTGGAAGGGCTACCTAGAGAGCCCCGAGACCATGCTCCTGCATCTCGGTTAGTCCGGCAGAGCCGTCCGGGCGAGCGTGCCCGCGACGGCTCCCTTTCGATGGGCAATTCCACATGTCCCAGGCGCCGCTGCAGCAGTTCTATATTCCCGAAGAGCAGTCGATCTACCTGCTCAGCCACGACGATGCGCGCAAGCTGAAGGAGTGGGTGGCGCTGTGCCAGGCCCAGCTAGGGCAACTGGGCTACCGCGACATCGAACTGATTGGCAAGGGCGCCTACGGCTTCGTATTCGCCGGGACCACCGCCCACGATGAGGAGTATGTGTTCAAGTTCACCCGGGTCAACCTGCCCCAGCAGCTGCAGGATCGCCTCGAGGAGGAGGCGTTCATGCTGGAGCAGGTCGATCACCCCCGTGTGCCGAGGCTGATCGCCTTCCAGCGCGTGCGCAACCAGTCGATCCTGGTGATGCAGCGGGCGCCGGGTATCAACCTGGAGGAGGTCTCGCTGCGCGAGGGGCGCCTGTCGCCGCGCCTCGTGGTGCGTATCGCCGACCAGCTCGCCGACATCCTGCGCAGCCTGCGCCGCGAGTCGGGGCCGGCGGGGCGCCCCGTCGTGCATGGCGACATCAAGCCCTCGAACCTGGTCTTCGACGCGCGCCGCGAGGCGGTGGCGCTGATCGACTGGGGCTCGTCGGTGTTCGCCCAGCTCGACGCCAGCCAGCAGTTCGTAACGGCCAACGTCATGGAGCTGATGTCGGATAACCTGCAGCAGACCAATGCGCGCCTGGGCGATGTCTACTTCATCGGCGAGGAGCAGTTGAACGGGGCGCTCTCTTCGCCGCGCTTCGACGAGCAGGGCACCGCGGGCACGCTCTACGCGCTGGCCTCGGCCCAGTCGTGCCGCTTCGGCCACCGGGCCATCCCGGCCACCTCGCTGGGCTTGCCCATGGAATTTGCGCGCATGCTCGACGGTATGCTGGACCCTGACCCGCGGGTGCGGCTGCGCGCCGGCGATCACTTCATTCGCGAGATGCCGCGCCTGGCGCGGGTGGTGATGATCGACCTGCCGGAAGCGCCTGAGACGCCGCTGGTGCCAACCTGGGTCAGGCCTTCGACGCGGGAGATCGATACCGTGGTCTACAGCTCGCGCAAGGCGTTCCTGCGCGAGGAGGGCGGTCGCGAGACGCTCAATGACGTCAACGACGTCCAGCTCGACCGTTACTACAAGAACTTCATGCAGGGCATGGGCGAGACCGAGAAGGCCTTCCTGGCGGCGGTGAGCCGGCTGGGCAAGTATCCGGTGGTGGGTGGTCTCGCCGTGCGCTGGGAAGCCGACGGCGTCTACATCGATACCTCGCTCAACCTACACGACTCGACGCTCAAGCCGGCGTTCGTCGCGGCGGTCAACAACATGGTCAACCTGGCCCGGGCCATCTATCGCCAGGGCATCTTCAAGAGCTGCCTGTTCAATGCCCGCGACACCCTGCACCTGGACCGCGAGAGCCCGGCGCACCCGTTCGTGATCGAGCCCGGCATGCGGCTGCGCTACGAGGTCAGCGCGGTGCCGGAACTCGAGGACCGCAGCCGGCTGCACAGCTACTTCGAGGACGGCCCCGATCCCGAGGAGTTCCTGGTCCTGCCGGAAACGATCATCACTTCGCTGGAGGCGCTCAACGAGATCCATCACACCGGCATGATCATCTTCGAGGCATTGCCCCAGCACCTCAAGATACACAGCTATTACCGTCTGCTCGATCCTTCCCGCGAGGCCGAGTTCCGCGACCGGCTCGACGACATTCTCGATGCCGTCGGGCTGATCGAGGGGCTGGGGGTGTCGGGCTTCATGAAGATGCCCTACAAGGACACGCGCTTCTTTGCCCATGTCGAGCGCCAGCCGGAGCGCTACTATCCGCGCAACCCGCGTGAGGAGGCGCGGGACGGCGACGCCAAGGCCTAGCGTGCTAGCGGGTCATGCTCTGCGGCAGGTAGAGCGCGACCTCGGGGAACAGGTGCATCAGCGCGATCGCCAGCAGCATTAGCAGGAAGAAGGGCAGCGTGGCCTTGGTAATGGTCACGATGTCCTTGCCCGTCAGGCCCTGGATGACGAACAGGTTGAAGCCCACCGGCGGGGTGATCTGCGACATTTCGACCACGATCACCAGGTAGATGCCGAACCAGATCAGGTCGAAGCCGGCGGCACTGACCAGCGGCATGATGATGGCGGTCACCAGCAGGATCAGCGAGATACCGTCGAGAAAGCAGCCCATCACCAGCAACAGCAGGGTCAGTGCCACCAGCAGCATGGTCGGCGACAGGCCCATCTCGCCGATGGCCCGAGCCAGCTGCATGGGCACCTGGGTGAACCCCATGGCGGAGGTCAGGAACGAGGCGCCGGCGATAATGAAGGCGATCATGCAGGCCGTGCGGATGGCAGCGAACAGCGATTCGCGGAACACGGCAAGGCCGAAGCTGCCGTTCCAGCGGGCGATCACCATCGACAGTACCACGCCGACCGCAGCGGCTTCGGTGGGCGAGGCCAGCCCGCCGTAGATCGACACGATGATGCCGCCGATCAGCAGCAGGATCGGCACGAGTTCCAGCGTCTGGCGCAGCTTCCTGGCCAGCGGCAGGCCGGACTCGTCCTGGCCGGTGAGACCGCGGCGATTGCCCCGGAGCAGCGACCAGGCAACGAGGTACGTCATGAACAGTGCCAGGATCATCAGCCCCGGGCCGATACCGGCCATGAACAGCCGCGAGATCGACTGCTCGGTGACCACGCCGTAGACGATCAGCACGATCGAGGGCGGGATCAGCAGGCCCAGCGTGGAAGCGCTGGCCAGGGTGCCGATGGCCATGTTGGCGTCATAGCCGCGACGCTCCAGCTCGGGCAGGGTCATCTTGCCCACCGTGGCGCAGGTAGCGGCCGAGGAGCCGCACACGGCGGCGAACATGCCGCTGCCAAGGATGTTGGTATGCAGCAGCCGCCCGGGCATGCGGTTCAGCCAGGGCGAAAGGCCGCGGAACATATTGTCGGCAAGCCCCGAGCGGAACAGGATCTCGCCCATCCAGATGAACATCGGCAGGGCGGTCAGGTCCCAGCCATAGCTGGCGCCCCAGAAGTCGGAGGCGAGAATCGGACCCGGGTCGAAGGAACTGAAGAAGGCCAGCACGATCCAGGCGGTACCGATCAGGGCGAAGGCGATCCACACCCCGCTGCCGAGCAGGATGGCCAGGGTGGCGATGGTAGCCAGGCTGAGTATCAGCACGAGGGGTGTCTCCGTGTGGTTGAGGCGAGGTTCATGGCGTTTCGGTGTCGTCGGTGGCGGTCGCCTCACGGAAGCGGTGCGGTTCACGGATGGCTATGCGCAGCGTGATGGCCAGGGCCTCGGCCAGCGCCAGGCAGAGCAGGCCGACGCCGGTGGCCAGCACCGTCTGGGGAATCCACAGCGGGATCGACAGGAAACCCGAGGAGACGTCATGGAAGGCGCGGCTCTCGCGAGCGAGTTCCACCAGGCCGTAGCCCAGCAGAAGGCTGATGGCGAGCGCCACCAGCAGGCAGAACACCTCGAACCAGGCGCGCGCCGCGGACGGCAACCGGCCGATCAGCAACGTGACCCGGATGTGCGCATGGTGGACGAAGGTATAGGCGAGGCCGAGGAAGGTGGCCCCCACCAGCAGGTAGGCGGCGATCTCCGACAGGCCGGTGATGCCCAGGCCGAGACGGCGCATGCCCACCAGCACCAGCAGGGCGTCGACCAGGCGGAAGGTGACCTGGAGGGCGACCAGGGTGCAGATCGCCACCATGCAGGCGGCCGCGCCCCAGGCGCCCAGGCGGTACAGCGCGTTGAACTTGAATCTCATGGCAGAGGCCTCGGGCAAGCTGAGAGAAGCGTGGCGGGACACCCGCCACGCCGGGGGATGAAGGCGTTCGCTCAGTTGCCGCGCTGCTGCTGGTACTCTTCGAGCACCTGCTGGGCCTGCTCGTCGGCACGCTCCTGCCAGGCGGAGAACAGCTGGTCGCCGGCGGCCTGGAGGGCGGCGGCCACGTCGTCGTTCGGCGTCGAGACGGTGATGCCGTTCTCCTGCAGCGCCTCGAGGCTCGCCTGGTTGTCGTCGCGGCTCATCTGCCAGCCGCGCTCCTCGGCCCGGGCCGCCGCCTCCAGCAGCCCCTCCTGGGTCGCTTCGTCGAGGCGATCGAAGGCGCGCTGGCTGATGAAGACGATATTCTTGGGCAGCCACAGGTTGGCATCGGTGTAATGCGAGACGTAATCCCACGCCGTCATCGCATTGCCGGTGGAGCTGGAGGTGATCATGGCGTCCACGCGGCCGGTGCTGAAGGCGGTGGGGATGTCCGACTCCTCGGTCTCGGTGGGGCTGCCGCCGAGATAGTCGACGAAGCGCTGGGTATTGATGTTCGGCGCACGCACGCGCAGGCCTTCGAAGCGCTCCGGGTCGTCGAGCTCGAAATCGGTGTAGATGCCCTGGGCCGGCCAGGCGACGGCGTAGAGCGGCATCAGCCCCTGGTTGGCGAACAGTTCGGTGATGACCGGCTTGGTCGCCTGCCACAGCGCGAAGGCTTCCTCGTAGCTGCCGGCCACGCCCGGCAGGGTGTCGACCTCGAAGATCGGATCCTCGTTGGAAAGGGTCGAGAGAAAGACCTCGCCGGCCTCGATGGTGCCGCGGCGTACCGACGACTTGATCTCGCCATGGGCGACCAGCGAGCCGCCGCTGTGAACGTTGATGGTCAGCTCGCCGCCGGTGGCTTCTGCCACGTCCTCGGCGAACTGTTTCACGTTCTTGGTGTGAAAGCTGGCATCGCCATAGGGCGTAGCCATGGTCCATTCGGCGGCGCCGGCGGCGGCGGAAATACCGCAGGCGGTCGCGAGCAGCACGGAGCGGGACAGAAGCTTGTTCATGGTTTTCTCTCTTGTTGGATCACCAGGTTGTTGTCATGTTGCCAGTGGGTGTGTGGTGGGACGTTTCGGCCGCACCCAACGGCCGGAAAAATCGCTGTGTGCCATGTCGTCGACGCGCGACTGCGCATAGCGCTGGGCGCACTGCTGTGCCAACAGCCCGACGCTGCGACAGAAGCGCGGGTGGTTGGCGCTGCGCCAGATCACGTCGTAGTGCATGTCCGGCAGCGGCAGGGGCAGCTCGATGCGGTACAGCTTGCCGCTGCGCCACTCGTCGAGCACGGTGGCAACAGGCAGGGCGCCGATCCCCAGCCCCTCCATGGTCATGCGCGCGATGGTCATCAAGGTGCTCACGCTATGGATGCGCGGCGATGCCACTCCCTGCATGGCCAGGTAAGCCAGCAGCTCCTCGTACGGTCGGGCCTTCCTGCCGAAGGAGATGAAGGGCAGACAGGTGAGCCAGTCGTCGCTGCAGCCGGCCAGCAGCTCGACATGGTCAGGCGAGACGAACATGCCCATCTCGTAGGGGCTCAGTGAAACCTGGTCGATGCGCTCGGGATCGAGATAGCCGTTCATGGCCAGCAGGATGTCGAGTTCGTTCCTGGCCAGCCGCTGGTTGAGCGCCGGCGAATAATCGACGCTGAGCTCGATGGTGAGTTGCGGATAGCGCTGCGTCAGGCCGCGCATGAACTCGGTGAGCCAGCTGTGCGCGATGGTCTCGATGGCGCCGAGGCGCAGCGGGGCGGAGAAGGTTTCCTTGTCGTCGAACAGCCTCAGGGCCTCGTCCCGTTGTCGCAGCAGACCCTCGGCATGCACGAAGAATTCACGGCCGCGCATGGTGGGCTGAATGGGCCTGGCCGAGCGCTCCAGCAGCGTTTCGCCGACGGTCGTCTCGAGCCGCAGGATCCGCTCGGAGACCGAGGGCTGGGTCAGGTGCAGGCGATCCGCGGCCTTACGGAAGGATCCCAGCCTGACTGCCCAGACGAACGCTTCCAACTCTTTGAAATCGAGCATGCCGGAACCGCTCAGGCTTTCTTGAACAGCTGTTCTTCGCGATTCTTGAACGCCTTGAACTCCAGGGCATTGCCGGAAGGATCGTAGAAGAACATGGTGGCCTGTTCGCCGGGCTCGCCCTTGAAGCGGATATAGGGTTCGATCTCGAATGCCACGCCGTGCTCGCGCAGCTTCTGTGCCAGTGCTTCCCAGGCTTCCATTTCCAGCACGACGCCGAAATGCGGCACCGGTACGCCGTGGCCATCGACTGGGTTCTTGTGGCTGGATACCGGGCTGTCCTGGAGCGCTGGGTTGAGATGGCAGACGAACTGATGGCCGTAGAGATCGAAATCGACCCAGCTCTGCGACGAACGGCCCTCGGGGCAGCCGAGGAAATCGCCGTAGAAGCGCCGCGCCTCGTCGATATCACGCACTTGGACGGCTAAATGGAAGGGATCTTTTACCGCCATGAGGGGACTCCTCTTGTTGAAGTTATAGGGTCTCGCTTTTTCATTGATAATCCGCAAGAGAGGTATCGTCAACCATTTTCCTTCTGAATAACAATATGATAGGTGATGCCGATATTGAGTATCGTAAAAAACGATTGGCGATGAAAACTCCCCATCAATATAGTGAAATTCACTACAACAATCGCCATCGACGTTCAGGAGGCATCATGTTCGTTCCGCTGCTCAATTGCGATATGGGTGAGAGCTTCGGCAATTATTCACTGGGGCTGGACAGCGACGTGATGCCCCATGTCGATTGCGCCAACATCGCCTGCGGCTTTCATGCATCGGACCCTCATGTGATGCGCCGCACGGTGCGGCTCGCGGTGGAGCATGGCGTCAGGATCGGGGCTCACCCGGCCTATCCCGACCTGATGGGTTTCGGACGCCGCTCCATGGCCTGTTCCCCCGAGGAGGTCGAGGACTTGGTGCTGTATCAGATCGGCGCGCTGTCGGGCATCTGCCAGGCGGAGGGCACGGGTATCAGCTACGTCAAGCCGCATGGCGCGCTGTACAACGACATGGCACGCGACGCCGATCTGCTGCGTGCGGTGATGCGAGCGGTGCGCAGCTTCGACCCCAACCTGCCGCTGATGCTGATGGCCACGGCCGATCCGGAGCCGAGCCGGCGCCTCGCGGCAGAGCTGGACGTGGCGATCTGGTTCGAGACCTTCGCCGACCGGGCCTATGACGCCAACGGACACCTGGTCTCCCGCCGCCTGCCGGGAGCGGTGCATCACGACCAGGCGACCATCGTGGCCCAGGCCGTCAGCCTGGCCCGCGGCGAGCCGCTCGAGGCCAGCGACGGCACCCTGCTCAAGCTGCCCTGTGACACGCTCTGCGTGCACGGCGACAACCCCGAGTCGGTGGCGGCGGTACGGGCGATCCGCGAGGCCTTCCGGGAGCTTGCATCGGCATGACGCTGCAGACGCGCATCGAACTGACGGCCATGGACGTGCTCATGGTGCGCCTGTTCGACACTATCGACGAGGCGAACATGGCGTGGCTCTTGGCCGCCGACCGGGCGTTGCGCGATGCCTTCGGCGATACCCTGATCGACCTGGTGCCTTCCTACACCACGCTGATGCTGCACTACGATTGCCTGCGCCTGACCCATGACGAGGCACTGGCGCGAATCGAGGCCGTGCTTTCTCGCCTGGAACCGGCTGACGCCGGGCTGGGGCGGCGCCACGAGATTGCGGTCTGGTACGACCCGAGTGTCGGGCCCGAGCTGGCGCGGGTGGCCGAGCACGGCGGGCTGTCGATCGAGGAGGTGGTACAGCGCCACTGTGGCCGTGACTATCACGTCTTCGCTCTTGGCTTCGCCCCAGGCTACGGCTTCATGGGAATGGTCGAGGAGGCCCTGGCCACGCCGCGGCTGAAGACCCCGCGCCGACGGGTGGCGGCCGGCAGCGTGGGCATCGCCGATCGACAGACCGCGATCTATCCGCTGCTGTCGCCGGGCGGCTGGAACATCGTGGGGCGCACCGCCGTGCCCCTGTTCGAGCATGCGCGGCGCGGCGATCCGCTGCTGCTCCCGGGGGATCGGGTGCGTTTCAGGGCGGTTTCCCGCGCTGAATTCGAACGTCAAGGTGGCGATGCCACACCGCTGGAGGCCGCCCCGTGAGTGATGAAAGTCGTGCGCTGCTGCGCGTCGAGAAGGCGGGCCCCCTGGCGCTCGTGGTGGATGGCGGCCGCTTCGGCGTACGCCACCTGGGCGTAACCCAGGGGGGGGCCGCCGACTGGGTCTCGTTTCGCTGGGCCAATTGGCTGCTTGGCAACGCGTTGGAGGCCGCGGCGCTGGAGATCGTGCTCGGCGGCGGCCTGATGCTGGAGGTAGAACAGGATGCCACCCTGGCATTGGCGGGCGCCGACCTCGATGCGCGACTCGACGACCGGCCGCTTGCCCCCGGCACGGCCTTTCCGGTCTCGGCCGGTCAGCGGCTGAGCTTCCACCAGCCCCGCGATGGCCTACGTGCCTACCTGGCCGTGCCAGGCGGACTGGCGACGCCGGTCGTGCTGGGGAGTCGCAGCGCCACGCCGCGGGAGCAACTGGGCGGGCATCGCGGTGACGGCAGTGCGCTGTCTGGCGGCGACCGGCTGGCATGGAATCCGCAGCAGGCCAGGGTGCGTCGCCTGCCGTTCGACCCGGCCCAGGGGATCACGCTGCGTGGCAATCGGCTGGCGCTGGTGCCCGGTGCGCAGGTCGGCCATTTCACCGGTGCGAGCCTTTACCATGCGTTCAACGCGACCTGGCGCATCGATACTCGTGCCGACCGCATGGGCATTCGATTGCTGGGACCTGAGCTGCACTGCCGGCTGGGGAGCATGATTTCCGAGGGCATTCCGCTGGGAGCGGTACAGGTACCGCCGGACGGTCAACCCATCGTGCTGCTCAACGATCGCCAGACCATAGGCGGCTATCCACGCCTGGGGGCGCTGACGCCGCTGGCGTCGGCACGCCTGGCGCAGTGCCTTCCGGGAAAGGAGGTCGGCTTGGTGGCAACCTCCCGTGAATGGGCGTTGGTTTCCTACCGCCGTTGCCTGGAGGCGTTCCGCTGAGCCGTTGGCGTTGAACCGGGACGCTCAGGCGCCCAGCCCGCTCTCGCGCAGCAACTGGTCGAGCGCCGGGCGCTGGTTCGGCAGCGGGGCGCTGACGGCCTCTTCCAGCAGGTACTGGGCCTCGAGGTCGTGCATACCCACGGCAAGGCAGCTCTCGATCAGCTCCCCCTTGCTCTTGCCGGTACGCTGGGCGAGTCGCTCGAGGCGAGACTCGACGTCGCGGGAAAACCGTAGCAGATGTGGCATCACTCCCCCCCTTGGCCCTGCGTCACCGGGCCGGCTCATTGGTTTACTTTCAACATAAGCCGATGCGCTCGGCGTGTCATCACCCATTCTGGCGACACGGCATGACAGCTTGGTGACGCCAGGGGGGGGGGGCGTCATGGCGGCGCGACCCTCAGGCCAGGCCGCGGCGTGTCATCACCTCGGTGATGATGGGCACCGGCGTCATCAGGTGCTCGCGCATCATGTCGGCAGCGCACTCGGCGCGGCGCTCGAGGATCACCTCGACCAGCGCCGCATGCTCCTGGCGCTTGCGCTCCAGCGCTTCCTCGGAGAATACCGTCTCGCGCAGCCACAGGTGGCGGTAGCGCTCGACCTGGTCGAACAGGCTGTCGCGCACCTGCAGCAGGTGGAGGGAGCGGCAGCCGCTCACGATCGCCGTATGAAAGGCCTTGTGCCGTGCATCCCACACGTCGAGCAGCTCGTCGGGGGAGTTCACTTCCATGACCTTGGAGAGGGTGTGCGCCTTGGCTAGAATCTCGGCCTCCCAGGCATCGTCGCCGCGCTCGATGGCAAGCTTGAGCATCAGCCCCTCGAGTTGGGCTCTTGCATCGTAGATATCGTTGAGTTCGGCCAGCGACATGGGGGCGACTCGATAACCGCGCTGGCTGATGGCGACGACCAGGCGTTCGGCGACGAGCTGCGACAGGGCCTCGCGCAGCGGGCCGATGCCCAGGCCGTAGCGCTCCTTGAGCCGGCTCATCAGCAGTTTCTCCCCCGGCTGGAAAACGCCGCGTATGATGTCGTGCTTGAGCCAGCTGTAGGCGCTGATACCGAGATTCTGGCGTGGCGTATCCATCGTCATCATCGCTTTTTCCTTGCTTTTGCCGAGCATAATAACCAATCGCGAGCGTTGCGGGTAACTGCTCGATATTTTGCTCGAGTATCTATATTTGCCTCGGGGCTGCGGTACGAATCAGCGACGCTCCATTTGCTCGACGGTCCAGTCGACCATTTCGCGCGCCAGCCTGTCCGCCACCCTGCCGAAGGCCTCCACCACGCTGGGGATGGCTTCGCTCTCCGCCCGCTGCCGCTGCTCGAAGCGTCGGCTGGCTACAAGCCGCTGCGAGCGGGTGTCGACCAGCCTGGCATCGAGGCGCAGCGTGGCCTCGGGCAGGCCGTCGCGATATTCGGCGTGGAAGACCCGCAGGTCGCTGAGCAGCGCCAGGTCGGCCGACACCGCGCTGTCGTCGGGCACCAGGTGGACGATGCGGCCATCGTCCTGAAAGGCGTCGAGCAGGTGATTGCGGATCAGCTGCGGCATGTCGTCGGCCCAGCGCGCCCCCTCGTAGGCGCGTGGCTGGTGCGGCTGGGGGACGACGAGGATTCGCGATCCATCGAGCAGGCCGCTGGTGTGCGGCGTCTCCAGGCGCAGGGTCGCGCGTGTAGCCTCCCCCGGGGCCGGCTCGAGGCGGTGCGATGGCAGTTCATACAGGGCGATCCGGGTCTGCTCCGGCACCAGGTTGCAGCCGGCCAGCAACAGGCCGATCGCCACCAGCGCTGATTGGCTCAGCCGGCGGGGCGTCATGGGCTGAACTCCTCGACGCGATCGCGCCCCAGCAGGAAGGCGCGAGGGTTCTCCTCCAGACGACGGACCAGACGGTTGAGCGAGGAGAGGGTGTTGCGCAGCTCGAGCGTGGCCGGCCCCAGCCCCTGAACCCCACGCAGGCCGCTTTCCAGTGCGCCCTGGTTGTCGCTCAGCAGGGACTCCAGGCTCTGGGCCGTACGGGCCAGGCTACCGGTGATCTGGCGGGCATTGCCCAGCACTTCCTCAGCCTGCCCCTGTACCAGGCCTCCGGTGCGGCCGGCCAGGGCGCGAATGTCGGCGAGTGCCCGGGCGGCCTCCTCGGAGACCTCCAGCATGCGCTCGGCCAGTCGGCCCGGGGCGTCGCCGACGGCGGCGAACTGCGCCGTGGTGCGCTCCAGGTTGGCCAGCGTCCGCTCGATGCTGGCCACGTTCTCCTCGGACAGCACCTCCTCCAGCCGCGTCAGCACGCGATTGACGTTGCCCAGCAGCTCCTCGCTGTCGCTGAGCATGGCGCTGAGTGGGGATTGGTCGGCGGTGATGCGCGGCGGCGTGTCGCCGCGGGTGACCAGCAGCGGACTCTCCGGCGCCCCACCCTGCAACTGGATGGACATGCTGCCGGTAATATTGGCCAGGGCGAGCCGCGCGCGCGTGTCCTGGCGGACCGGCACCTGACTCTCCACGCGAATGAGCGCCAGTACGTTGCGGGGATCGGCAGGGTCAAGGCGAAGGCTGACCACGTCGCCGACCCGCACGCCGCTGTACTCCACGGCGTTGCCCTCCGAGAGGCCGCTGACGCCGTGGTGGAAGAGCACCTCGTATTGGGTATAGGCCTGGTCGCGCGTGCTCTGGTCGAGCCACAGCGCAAACAGGGCCCCGCCGACGGCCGACAGCACGACGAACAGGCCGATCACGACATGGTGCGCGCGGGTCTCCATCAGCGTTCCTCCCCGTTGGATGACGAATGGTGTCGTGCCGCCTGGCTGGCGGCTCGGCCCCTTGGGCCGTGGAAATAGTCGCGTATCCAGGGATCGTCGGTGTCCTCCACCACTGGCAGCGAGTCGGCGACCAGGATGCGCTTGTTGGCGATGACGGCCACTCGGTCGCAGCTCGAGTACAGCGTATCGAGATCGTGCGTGACCAGAAAGACGCTGAAGCCCAAGGCATCGCGCAGCGTCAGGAGCAGGCGGTCGAAGGCGGCGGCACCGATCGGGTCGAGGCCGGCGGTAGGCTCGTCGAGAAACAGCACTTCGGGGTCGAGGGCCAGGGCGCGGGCGAGTGCGGCGCGCTTGATCATGCCGCCGGAGAGCTCCGCCGGGTTGAGGCGTGCGGCGTCTGGCGGCAGCCCGGCCAATGCCAGCTTGACCCGGGCGAGGCGCTCGGCGTCGGCGCGCGACAGGCCGGCATGTTCGATCAGCGGCAGGGCAACGTTTTCCTGTAGATTGAGCGAGGAGAACAGGGCGCCGCGCTGGAACAGCACGCCGAAGCGGCGCTCTACCCGAGCCCGCCGGGCGGCAGGCAGACGCTGCAGTTCCTCGCCAAAGACGCGGATGGCGCCGCCGTCAGGCCGCTTGAGGCCGACGATACTGCGCAGCAGTACCGACTTGCCGGTGCCGGAGCCGCCCACCACGCCGAGGATCTCGCCGCGGCGAATGTCCAGATCCAGGCCATCGTGCACCACATGCTGCCCGAAGCGGTTGACCAGCCCACGGATCTCGACGATAGCCTCGCTCTTCTGCCTCACCAGCCCATCTCCATGAAGAACAGGGCGGCCAGCGCATCGAGCAGGATCACCATGAAGATCGACTGCACCACGCTGGAGGTGGTGTGTTCACCCACCGACTGGGCGCTGGCCTTGGCCTTGAAGCCTTCCAGGCAGCCGATCACGGCGACGAGGAAGGCGAACAGCGGGGCCTTGACCATGCCGACCAGGAAGTGCCGTAGCGGGATGTCGCGCTGCAGGATGGCGAGGAACTGCGTGGGAGAAATGTCGAGCGCCAGGGCGCATACCAGGGCGCCGCCCAGCATGCCGCTGAGCATGCCGACCAGGGCCAGGATCGGCAGGCTGATCGTCATCGCCAGCACTCGTGGCAATACCAGAAGCTCGATGGGATCGAGCCCCTGGGCGCGCAGCGCGTCGATCTCCTCGTTGGCCTTCATCGAGCCGATCTGGGCGGTGAAGGCGCTGGCCGTGCGGCCCGCCAGCAGGATGGCCGCGAGCAGCACGCCGAATTCGCGCAGGAAGGAGTAGGTCACCAGATTGACCGTGTAGATGGTGGCACCGAAGTCGCGCAGCACCGTGGCGCCAAGGAACGCCACCACCGCACCGACGAGAAAGGTAAGCAGGGCGACGATGGGAATGGCGTTGAGGCCGGTCTGCTGGACATGCGCCACCAGCGAGGTGATTCGCCAGCGCCAGGGGGTGACCAGCGTGGCCAACAGCGTGCTGAGCGTCAGGCCGATGAAGGCGATGAGCTGCAACTGCTGGCGGGCGAGGTGCTCGACGATTTGCCCCAGTGCGGCCAAGGCTGCCAACAGGCCTCTGTCAGGCCCGGGCGGCGCGAACAAGGGAGTGCGGGAGGCGTCGGCCACCGCTCTCAGCAGCGCCTGGCGCTCGGCCGCCAGGTTCGGTGCCCACTGGGCGACGTCGCGTACGGTATCGGGGCCCAGCAGGTCGACCAGCAGGGCGGCACCGGAGGTGTCGAGCTCGCCGAGGCGCTCCAGATCGACCGACTCGGCCTCGTGGACCCTGGCCACGGCGTCACGCAGCCTGGCATAGTGCGGCAGCGTCCAGTCGCCGACGGCTCTCAGACGATGGGCATCCTGCTCCAGCCTGCCGGGACGGGAAACGGGGTCGGGCATGGCGAGTGGTCCATCTCTCCCTGAAAATGGTGGAAACACTGCATAAATGCCTGCGCGAGCGCATCGCTGCGTTGCGCGGTGCTCGGAATCCTCACATATACCCCATATGCTCCGGTTCCTGCGCTCCGTGCGCCTTGCGCTACATCTCGCTCGCCAATTTATTCAGTGCTTCCATAGGCTCGCCATCACTATATCGTCATACACCGTTAGGCGACAGCGAGCGGCGGCCTACCTGGCATTGCCGTGCTGCAATTCACCGAGGATGCGCCTGGCCACTTCCTTGAGTCGCGGCCCCAGGTTGTCGACCATGATCGAATGACTCAGGCGATGGGCGGCACCGCCGCAGTTGATCGCCATCACTTCGGCACCGTCCTCGAGGATCAGCGGCGTGGCGACGGCGCTGATCTGCGACTGCCAGTCGCCTTCCGAAAGGCAGAAGCCGTAGCGGGCATACTCCTCCTGGCTGCGTCTGATGCCCTTTTCCAGCGTGGGCCAATCGCTGCCGTGCTCCCTGGCGAGTTCCGCCAGGATCGCCTCGCGGCGCGCTTCCGGCAGGCCGCAGAGCCAGGCGCGGCCGATCGCCGTGGTCGCCATCGGCAGCCGCGAGCCCACGTCGAGTCGCACGATCAGCGGGCCACTGCCGTGGCAGCTCTCGATGTAGACCATGTCGGTCTTGTCGGCCGCTCCCAGGCTGACGTTGCAGTCCGTGGCCTCGGCGAACTGCTGCATGAAGGGGCGGGCGATCTCGCGAATTCCCTGGCTGGCCAGGAAGCGGTAGCCCAGCGCCAGGATGCCGGGCCCCAGGCGGTACTTCTCCAGCCGGGTGTTGTGGCGCAGGTAGCCGAGCTGGGTCAGGGTGTAGGTCAGGCGTGAGACCGTCGGTCGCGGTATGCCGGTACGGCTGGAGAGCTCGGCGTTGCCCAGGTACTCCTCGCCGGTGCCGAAGGCGCGTAGCAGCTCCAGGCCGCGGGCGAGGGCGGTGACGAAGTTGCGATCCTTGGCCGGTGCGGTCTGGTCGTCATCGAGCGGTGCAGGCTTGTTCATGGCGGGTTCCCTGTCACGAGATCGTTGCGGCGGAGTATCGCATATCGCCCCGGGCCGGGTCCGTTGGCGACGCCGGCCCGGGCAACGCTGCCGTCAGGCGTCCAGGCGCTCGAGGATGCAGGCGATGCCCTGGCCGACCCCGATGCACATGGTGACCAGGGCGTAGCGGCCGCCCTTGGCCTCCAGCTGTCGCAGTGCCGTCAGCGCCAGCCGCGCGCCGGAGGCACCCAGCGGATGGCCGATGGCGATGGCGCCGCCGTTGGCATTGAGGCGCTCGTCCTCGGCGGCGATGCCCAACTGCTTGATACAGCCCAGCACCTGCACGGCGAACGCCTCGTTGATCTCGATCACGTCCATCTGCTCGAGGGAGAGGCCGGCCCGCGCCAGCGCCTTATGGCTGGCCGGCACCGGCCCCAGGCCCATCACCCTGGGAGGCACTCCGGCCACGGCGCTGGCGACGATACGCGCCCGCGGGGCGACGCCGGCGCGCTCCCCGGCGGCCAGGCTGCCGACGATCAGCGCCGCGGCGCCGTCGTTGAGGCCCGAAGCGTTGCCCGCGGTGACCACGCCGCCTTCGAACAGCGGCCCCAGCCGCGCCAGCTTGTCGGCGTCGGTACCCGGGCGAGGATGCTCGTCGCGGTCCACCGTCAGCGGCGGCTGCTTGCGCCCTTGGGGCACCTCGACGGCGAGCAGCTCGGCGTCGTAGAAACCACCGGCCTGGGCCTTGGCGTAGCGTGCCTGTGAGCGGGCGGCGAAGGCGTCGCTCGCCTCGCGGCCGATGTCGAGGTCGTGGGCCACGTTGTCGGCGGTCTCCGGCATGCTGTGGCTGCCGTACTCGCGGGCGATCCAGGGATTGGGGAAACGCGAGCCGATCACGGTGTCGTACAGCGGCTGGTTGCGGGCGAAGGGCGACTCCGCCTTGCCCAGCACGTAGGGCGCACGGGACATCGACTCCACGCCCCCGGCCAGGAACAGCTCGCCTTCACCGAGGCGGGTGGCGCGGGCCGCGTCGATCACCGCGGCGAGACCGCTGCCGCACAGCCGGTTGACCGTCTGCGCCGCCACCTCGACCGGCAACCCGGCCAGCAGCCCCGCGTGGCGCGCCACGTTGCGCGAGTCTTCACCGGCCTGGTTGGTGCAGCCGGCGAGTACCTCCTCATAAGCCTCGGCGGCGAAGGCGTTGCGCTCGACCAGCGCCTTGAGCACCAGGCCGAGCAGGTCGTCGGGGCGCACCGCGGCGAGGCTGCCGCCATGGCGGCCGAAGGGCGTGCGCAGCCCGTCGAAGATATAGGCGTCTTGCATGGCAAAGCTCCTTTGAGGCATCAGGCCGCGGTCAGCGGTAGGCCAAGGGTGGCGCGACGGCGCAGCCACGGGCTGGCGCGGTAGCGCGGATCGCCGGTGGCGGCCAGCAGGTTGTCGAGGATGGTGAGGATGCGGCGGCTGCCGTAATGGTCGCCCATGGCGAGAGGTCCATGGGGGTAGCCCAGGCCTAGCTCCACGGCACGATCGATGGTGGGCGGTTCGGCCACGCCCTGCTGGGCGATCTCGCTGCCCACGTTGACGATGCATGCCACCACCCGCTGCAGCACGAAGCCGTTGCTGTCGCCGATGGCGCTGACCGCGGTGCCGTCGTGGCCCAGCAGGGCCATCGCGGCATTGCGGTAATCCGTCTGGGTGGCCGGCGTGGTCATCAGGGTGCGGCGACGATCGAGGCCGGCCAGCAGATCCACGGCCACGCAGCGTTCTGCGGGCAGGCCCAGGCGTAGGGAGCAGGCAGTGGCATCCTCGCCCAGCGGGGCGACCAGGCAGAGCGCCTCGGCCGAGGGTGTCTCGCCGCTCTCCAGCGGCCAACCCGCTTCGTTTATCAGCTCGCTGAGCTGCCGGCGGGCCTCGTCGTCCTCGGCGCCGATCCATACCGGACGTGGCGCGGCCTGGGGCAGCGGCGGCTCATCGGGCAGCTGTGGCTTGCCTTCCACGTAGCGGTAGAAACCTTCGCCGCTCTTGCGCCCGAGCAGGCCGGCCGTCAGCCGCTGGCGGGTCAGCGGCGAGGGGCGGAAGCGCGGCTCTTCGTAGTACTGGTGGTAGATCGATTCCATCACCGCGTGGGAGACGTCGAGCCCGGTAAGATCGAGCAGGGTGAACGGCCCCATGCGGAAGCCGCCCTGGTCCACCAGGATGCGGTCGATGGTGGCGTGGTCGGTGACGCTCTCGCCAAGGATGCGCAGCGCCTCGGTGCCGAAGGCGCGTCCGGCGTGGTTGACCAGGAAACCCGGGGTGTCGGTGGCCCGGGCGGTGAAGTGTCCCATGGCCTGGCCCAGCGCCTCGACCCGTTCGGTCACTTCGGCGTCGGTGCGCAGCCCGGGGATGACCTCGACGATCTTCATCAGCGGTACCGGATTGAAGAAGTGAAAGCCGATGACGCGCTCGGGCCGACGGCAGGACGACGCAATGGCGGTCACCGACAGCGACGAGGTGTTGGTGGCCAGTACCGCCTGGTCGCTCAGGATGCCCTCGAGCTCGGCGAACAGCGCCTGCTTGGCGTCGAGCTTCTCGACGATGGCCTCTACCACGATGTCGCAGCCGGCCAGGTCGTCCAGTGTCGCCGCTTCTCTCAGGCTGGCCCGATAGCGCTCGGCCTCGGTTTCGCTGAGACGCTGTTTCTGCACGCCGCGCGACCACATGCCGCCGATGAAATCCCGCGCCTCACTGACGGCGCCTTCGCGCAGATCGTGGAGATAGACGGTCAGTCCGGCCTGGGCGGCGATCTGGGCAATGCCACGCCCCATGGCACCGGTACCGACGATACCCAGCGTCTGGAGAGAGGGGGTTGGCGTGTCGTTCGGCATGAGTCTATCCTCTTTATCACTTTTATTTCGCTTGGCGGAATGCTGTTCCGTATATTGACTGCCATCCTAGGCTATGCAACATTGCCTGACAACTTAATGCGGTTTTCCATTCTGCTATGCGAAATTAAGGCAGGTGAGACCTGTCATTTCAAGGGCTTCGTTGCTCTTGGTCATTCCGTAGCTCTTAACCAAAGTATCTGACAGCCAGCCGCCACCTGCGTGAGGACATGCCATGATTCGCGACCCCGAACTGCTCGATCAGCTCATCGATACCATTTCCCGCTTCGTGCGCGAGCGCTTGATTCCCAACGAGGCACGCCTGGCGGAAGAGGACGCGGTGCCGCAGGAACTGCTCGAGGAGATGAAAGAGATCGGCCTGTTCGGCCTGTCGATCCCCGAGGAGTACGGCGGGCTGGAGCTGACCATGGAGGAGGAGGCACTGGTGGCGATGGAGCTCGGCAAGACCTCGCCGGCCTTCCGCTCGGTGTTCGGTACCAACAACGGCATCGGCGCCCAGGGGATCCTGATCGATGGCACTCCGGAACAGAAGGCGAAGTACGTACCGCGCCTGGCCACCGGCGAACTGCTCAGTGCCTTCTGTCTCACCGAGCCCGATTCCGGCTCCGACGCGGCGAGTCTGCGGACCACCGCGATACGCGACGGCGACCACTACGTGCTCAACGGCACCAAGCGCTTCATCACCAACGGCCCCGAGGCCGATGTCTTCACCGTGATGGCACGTACCGATCCGAGCCACAAGGGCGCCGGAGGTATCACTGCCTTCATCGTCGAGGGCGACACGCCGGGGCTCAAGCGCGGACCGGCCGACAACAAGATGGGCCAGAAAGGGGCGCATACCTGCGACATCATCTTCGAGGACTGCCGGGTGCCGGCCGAGAATATCATCGGCGGTCGCGAGGGGCAGGGCTTCAAGACCGCGATGAAGGTGCTCGACCGTGGGCGCCTGCACATTTCGGCAGTGTGCGTGGGAGTGGCCGAACGCCTCGTCGAGGAGTCGCTCCACTACGCCATCGAACGCAAGCAGTTCGGCGTGCCGCTGGCCGAGCATCAGCTGGTGCAGGCGATGCTCGCCGACAGCAAGACCGAGGCCTACGCCGGCCGCACCATGGTGCTCGATGCGGCCCGGCGCAAGGATGCCGGCGAGAACGTTTCCACCCTGGCGTCGTGCTGCAAGCTGTTCTGCGCCGAGATGGTGGGCCGGGTAGCCGATCGCGCGGTTCAGGTCCACGGTGGCGCCGGCTACATGGCGGAATATGCGGTGGAACGTTTCTATCGCGACGTGCGGCTGTTCCGCATCTACGAGGGCACCACCCAGATCCAGCAGCTGGTGATCGCACGCAACATGGTGCGGGAGGTGACCTGATGGCGCTCGATGGCGAGCGGGGGGCTCACGCAACTGAGCGCCAATCCCTCTCGGTACCCCGCCAGGCACCCGATGAGACGATCTTCGGTCGCCAGGCGAGCGAGCTGGTGGCCGAGCTGCCCGAGCGCTTGAGTACCCGCGTGCTGGAGAACGCCGAGCGGCTGGCCGAATGGCCGGCGCTGGTCGACGGCGAAGTGCGCTGGCGCTATGCCGAGCTGGGCGGCGAGATACGCGCCGCCGCCGAGTGGCTCGATGCGCTGGGCATTCGCCCCGGCGATCGCATCATGACCGTGAGCGAGAACTGTCGGGCGCTGGTCGTGCTGCTGCTGGCGGCGAGCGAACGTGATGTCTGGGTGGCCATCGTCAACTCGCGGCTCTCGGCCCAGGAGATCGATGCCATTCGCGACAACTGCCAGCCGCGGCGGATCTTCTATACCAGCGAGGCGTCTCCCGACGCCGAAGCCCACGGTCGGCGCCACGGCGCCGAGCCGTTCGCGCACCCCTCACTGGGTCGGCTCGGGCTGTCACCGCTGGCCGAGGTCGAACCGGAGCCGGTCGCGACCGATGGCGCCGACCAGGTCGCCGCGATGATCTACACCTCGGGCACCACCGGCACGCCCAAGGGCGTGATGCTGACGCATCGCGGCATTCTCTACATCGCTGCGCTCTCCGGCGGCATGCGCCACCTGTGCGAAGGCGAGCGGGTCTACGGCGTGCTGCCGATGTCCCACGTGTTCGGCCTGTCGTCGGTGTGCATGGGCTCGCTCTACAACGGTGCCTGCCTCTACTGCGTGCCGCGCTTCGATGCTCCCGCCATGCTGGCGGCCCTGGAACAGGAGCGCATCACCGTGCTGCAGGGCGTACCGGCCATGTTCGCGCGCATGCTCGAGACGCTGCGTCGCGAGGGGCGCTCGCTCGCGGCCCCTGCGCTGCGCTACATCTCTGCCGGCGGTTCGCCGCTCGACGGCGACCTCAAGCGCCGGGTACAGGCGCTGTTCGGACTCACGCTGCACAACGGCTACGGCCTCACCGAGGCGAGTCCGACCATCAGCCAGACCCGCATCGACGACAGCTTCGACAGCAACACCGTGGGGCGCGTGCTGCCGCTGCTGGAGTATCGCCTCGAGCCGCTGGGCGATGCCGGCGAGGACGAGCCCGACCATGCCGGCGCCGGCGAGCTGTGGGTGCGCGGTCCCAACGTGATGAAGGGCTACTTCCGCCAGCCGGCGGCTACCCGTGCCTGCCTGACCGAGGACGGCTGGCTCAATACCGGCGATATCGCCCGCTTCGACGACGACGATCAGCTCTACATCGTCGGCCGCAGTAAGGAGCTGATCATCCGCTCCGGCTTCAACATCTATCCGCCCGACGTCGAGGCGGTGATCAACGAGCACCCCGACGTGACCCTCTCGGCGGTGGTGGGGCGCCAGGTGGAAGGCAACGAGGAGGTGGTCGCCTTCATCCAGTGCGAACCCGGTGCCAGGGCTGATGAAGAGGCGCTCAAGGCCTTCATCGCCGAGCGCCTGGCACCCTACAAGCGGCCGACGCGACTAGTACTGATGGACGCGCTGCCGGCCACCGCCAGCGGCAAGATCCTCAAGGGGCGTCTGCGCGAGCTGGCCAACCGCGAGGGGGCGGCATGAGCGAATCCAGCCAGTCGCCCCTGATGGGCTACCACGAGCTGCTCGGCCTGCGGGTGGTGGAGTGGTCGGAAGGGGTCGCCGTGGTCGAGCTGGTGGCCGATGAGCGCCACCTCAACCGCAGCGGCATCGTGCACGGCGGGGTGCTCACTTCGATGCTCGACAGCGCTCTGAGTCTCGCCGGGCTCTACTGCGAGCTGCCTGGCCGAGTAAGGCGCGGGATGACCCTGTCGCTCACGACCACCTTCGTCGGGCCTGCCGGTCCAGGCCTGCTGCGTGCCACCGGCAGGGTGCGCGGCGGCGGGCGCAAGGTCTACATGGCCAGTGGCGAGGTCACCGGCCGCGGGGGCGAGCTGGTGGCGATGGCCGAAGGTGCGTTTCGTCGGCGCGCTGGCAGCGAGTCGCCGGAGGGTGTCCCCGAGTGACACCGGCACGGCTGCGTGCCAGCCTGCTGGTGTTGGTGACCCTGGCGACCCTCGGCCACCTGGTATTCACCAGCGCCTGGCTGCAGGGCATCGCAGCATTGGCGCTGGCCCTCTATCTGGCCGGCGTGACCCGGCACCTGTCGTCCATGGCGCGCTGGCTGCTTGCCGCGGCCGCCGCGCTGAGCGTGGTCGTCCTATGGCGCAGCGATACTCCCGGTAGACTGCTGTTCGAGGCGGCCGGCCGCTTCGCCTTCTTTGCCACCTTCGTGGTGGCGCTCAGCCTGCTGCGCCTGCCCGCCTATCGCTCACGTCTGGTGCGGCGCTGCGGCGAGGCGATGCTGCTGCAGCCGCCGGGACGGCGCTACCCGATCCTCTCGGCCGGTTCGGCGCTGTTCGGCATCATCCTCAATATCGGCGTACTCAACCTGTTCGCCGGCATGATCGAGAAGAGCAATACCCTGGCGGCGGCCCAGGGCCGCGCCTGGGTGCGACAAGTACGCCAGCGACGGATGATGCTGGCCCTGCTGCGCGGCTTCTCGCTGGCCCCACTGATCTCGCCCATGGGCATCGGTGTAGCAGTGGTGCTCTCCAACCTGCCCGAGCTGCGTTGGCTCGACCTCGCCCCCTATGTGATCGGTGCCGCGCTGCTCATCTTCCTGGTGGGGTGGGGCGTCGATCATGTCACCGGCCCGCATCCCGCTCATGTCAGCGGTCCGGCCCCTGCCTCGCGACGCACGTCGCACCCGGCTCCCTCGGCGGCGCCGTTGGGGCAGTTCTGCCTGCTGCTGTTGGGTGTCGTCTCACTGGTGTTCCTGCTGGCCTGGGCGCTGCAGGTGCGGCTGCCCATCGCCGTGCTGATGGGCGCACCGCTTGCGGCGATCACCTGGCTCGCCTGGCAGAGGCGGCGGCTCGGCATGCTGGGCGCACCGGCGGCGCTGGCCAGCTTGCATCGTCAGTTGCCGTGGCTGCTGGCACCGAGTGCCAACGAGGTCGTGGTACTGGGGGCGGCAGGCTACCTGGGCCACCTGTGCGTGGCGCTGGTGCCGGTGGAGAGCCTCGGGCCGCTGCTGGCTGCGGTGCAGCCGCTGGGGGCGTCCAACGCCGTGCTGGCCATGTTGCTGGTGATGGGGCTGGCCCAGGTCGGCATCAATCCCATCGTCACCGTGACGCTGCTCGTGGGACTGGTGCCGACGCTGCCCATCGACGGGCTGCCGCCGGCACTGCTCGGGGCATCGCTGATGGTGGGCTGGGCGCTGGCGATGATGTCATCGCCGATGACGGCCTCGATGCTGATCCTGTCGCGCTTCACCGGGGTCGCGTCGAGCCGCATCGGCTATCGCTGGAATGCGCGCTTCCTGCTCGCCTGTATCCCGCTGCTGGCCGGTTGGTTCCTGCTCGCGGCCTGGTAATGACTTGTGCTGCCTTTAGCCGTGCCGCTCTTCTACCGCCAAGCTGGCCTGCCGGTGTGGGCCGCCCAAATGGCGAGGGTAGCCCAGTGCCTCGATGGCGAGCAGGTCGATGTCGCTCGCGCGGTAGGCCCAGCCACGTTCGGCCAGCATCAGGCTCGCCGCTTCCATGGCGGCGTGAGGATTGGCGTCGTCGTCCCATGCGGCTTGCGCCAGGGTGGCGAGCAGGCTGCCCTGCCGGCTGACCGCCACTTCCTGGCGTAGCGCCTTGAGCAGATTGGCCACGGCCTGCTGGCGAGCGGCATCGGCGCGCAGTGCCACCAGCTCGGCCAGGCTGCCCTCGGCAGGTACGACCAGCGCCAGGTCGGCGTCGAGGCTGTCGAGATCGTGCGCCGCTTCCACATCGCGCAAGGCGATACGCAGGCAGTGGGCCGGGCAGGTCGCATCGGCTCCGGCAGCGATGAGACAGGCCTGGGTGGCGTCGTCTGCCCGCTCGTTGAGTTCGATACCGGCCCGCTCGGCCTTGTTCCTGAGTTTGTCGTACAGGGGATGTTCGCCGAGCAGGGCCAGGCGCGTCAGGGCGGAGGCCTCGCCCGCCTCTGGCACCTTGTGCGGCGCACGGGCGGCGAAGAAGGCGTGGATCAGGCCGGCGCGCTGGGGCGACTCCATGCAGGAAAGGAACAGCTCGCGCTCGCGGCGCAGCCCTTCGGCCAGGCTGCCCTCGCTGCTGGCGGCGATGGCCTCGAGGCAGCGGAAGGGGGAGTAGAGCTCCGGCACCTCGCTTTCCAGCTTGGCGCGGTAGCGTTCGATGACTTCGGGATCGGCCGCTGGCGGCGGCAGCTCGCCGGTGACTCGCGCCCTGCGCGTGCCTGACAGCACGTCGCGCGCCGCCGCCAGTCCCGCCTCCAAGGGGTCGTCGAGCTCGAGCACGGCGTCGACGATGCCCAGCGACAGGGCCTCGTCGGCGGGGGCGAAGCGTCCGCTGGTGATCAGGTCCAGGGCGGCTTCGACGCCGGCCAGTCGCGGCAGCCGCTGGGTACCGCCGGCACCGGGCAGCAGCCCCAGCTTGACCTCGGGCAGGCCCACCCTGGTGCCCGGCAGCGCCACGCGCAACTGGCAGCCCATCGCAACCTCCAGCCCGCCGCCCAGCGCCGTGCCGTGCAGCACGGCAACGATGGGCTTGGCGCTGGCCTCGAGATGGGCGATCACCTGCGGCAAGATCGGTGCCTGTGGGGGCTTGCCGAATTCGCGGATGTCGGCCCCGGCGATGAAGGTGCGGCCGCGGGCGAGAAGCACCAGTACCTGAGCCTGGGGATCATCGTTGCCCTGACTGACGGCCTCCATCACTCCCTGTCGCACGGCCTGGCCCAGGGCGTTGACCGGCGGATTGTCGATGATGATCACGCCAATCTCGTCGTGGCGCTGGTAGGTGACGGGGGACGTCATGCGGTATGGCTCCCTATGTCAGGCATCGGTTCTAATGAATGGTACATGCACGCAACCTCAAGAATCGACGGGAGGTGCCATCTTCGCCATACGCGGTCCTGCGTGGCGCTGGCTCCAGCGCGCCAGCAGCACGGCAGGCAGCAGGGCGGCCATCGCACTGCCCAGCAGTTCGAACTGGCTGAGCGGCACCATGCCGCCGCCGGGCAGGGCGAACAGCAGGCCGGCCACCAGTACCAGGCCGCGGGCCGGGATTTCATGCAGGGCGCCGATGCCGAGCCTTCCCACGCCGATCAAATAGCCCTGCATGGCCGAGGCAAACAGCACGATGCCGATCACGGCCTGAACGAACACCAGGCCGATTTGCCATGCCTCTCCCTGCATGATCAAGGCGGGATTGAGCACGAACAGGAAGGGAATGAAATAGATCACGCTGCCCAGGCGCATGGCCTGGAGGCCCGTGGCCATGGGGCGAGCGCCGGCCACGGTGGCGGCGGCGAAGGCGCCCAGCGCCACCGGCGGGGTGATGAAGCTGAGCATGCCCCAATAGAGAATGAACATGTGCACCGCCATGGGATCGAGCCCACCCCCCTGGATCAGCGCCGGCGCCAGCGCCACGGCGAGGAAGATATAGGCCGCGGTGACGGTCATGCCGATACCGAGCACGAAGCTGGTCAGGGCGCCCATGATCAGCAGCAGCGGCACGCTGCCGCCGGCGATATGGATGAAGTCGTTGGCGATGGTGCCGGAGAGCCCGGTCATCGACAGCGCGCCGACCAGCATGCCGACGCCGGCCAGGATCGCGATCAGTTCGGCGAACAGCTTGGCCGCCGAGGAGAGCGATTCGCCCAGCTCGCGTAGCCCCCAGCGGTTGCGACGCGAGAACTGGTTGAGCACCAGCAGCAGTGCGGTGGCATAGAAGGGCGCCACGGCTTCGCGCTGCATCACCAGCAGCATCCACACCAGCAGGGCGAAGACGAAGATGAAGTACCAGCCTTGCTTGAGGGTCTGGGCGATCGAGGGCAGTTCCGCGGCGGGCAGGCCCTGGATGTCGTGGCGCGCCGCATAGGCATCGATCTGGATGAACAGACCGAGGAAATAGAGAATCGAGGGGATCACCGCAGCCAACGCCACGGCGGCATAGGGTACGTCGAGGAACATCGCCATGACGAAGGCGGTGGCGCCCATGACCGGCGGCATCAACACGCCGCCGGTGGAGGCGCAGGCCTCGACGCCGCCCGCGAACGAGCGGCCCATGCCGATGCGGCGCATGGCGGGGATCGACAGCACGCCGGTGGTCAGCACGTTGCTGATCACGCTGCCGCTCATCGAGCCCATCAGACCGCTGGAGAAGATCGACACCTTGGCCGGGCCGCCGCGCACGTGGCCCAGCAGGGCGAAGGCCAGGTCGATGAAGAACTTGCCGCCGCCGCTCTTCTGCAATACCACGCCGAAGACGAGGAAGCCGATGACCAGACCGGCGAAGGCCTGCAGCGGTACGCCCATGATGCTCTCGGTGCTCATGGTGTGATACATGGCGGTTTCCTCCAGAGTGGAGGGAAACGCCTGGATCGGCCCGGGCACGATATCGGCTACCAGCGGGTAGAGCGAGAAGGTCGCCACGATCACCGCGATCGGCCAGCCGCCGGCACGCCGGGCGGCCTCGACAATCAGCAGCCACCAGGCATAGCTGGCCAGAATGGCCGTATCGGGGGCGGCAAAGGCCCAGCCGCGCTCGAGGATCGACTCGGCGTGATAGACGAAGTAGCCACCGACGATCAGGGTGACGGCGCTGAGCAGGTAGTCGTACCAGGGCACCGGGAGGTGCTGCCGCGAAGGCAAGGCCGGCCACAGCAGATAGACCAGCGGCAGCAGCAGGGCCACCACGGCGTAGTAGAACTGCGTCTCCAGTCCGGTCACGAAGCGCAACCAGCCCAGGTTGAACAGGTAGTCCAGCGTCATGGCCATCAGCACGACCGTCACCGCGCCGGGTATCCAGCGCAGGGCGGTGGGCAGCGAGCGAACGTGGGTAATCTTTTCCTTGAGCTGGCGTGGCGACTCGGGGGGCGAAGTGGCGGTGGTCATGGCAGCATCCGTGAGGCGGCAAGGGGCGGCATGGCCGCCCCGGAATCAGTCGCTGGTGACGCGATCATTCGAAGACAGGATCGAAGCCGGCGTCGCGCAGGGCCGTGGCGCGCGCTTGCATCCAGGCGTCGCGGAACGCCTCTTCGTCCGAGGGCGCATCCTCGATGAAGGCGTTCCAGGTCTCGAGCAGCAGCTCCTGGCGTTCGACCAGCGAGTCCTGGTGCGCCTGCATGTCATCGGTCCATTCACCGATCTCCTTGTAGTACTCGACCACGGCGTCGTGGAACGGCAGCACCCAGGTCAGGTCCTGGTACTCCAGGGCGTAGCCCACCGCGCCGGGCGCGGCATCCTTGTAGTCGTCGTAGTTGTCCTGCAGCGCCTTGATCAGGCCGTAGGCGACGTTGTCATCGAGGTCCTGGTTGGCCACCACGATCGGGTACGGGTAGCTGGCGCTGGGCACGGGATTGTCGGCGCTGACGTCGCCGGCCCCGGCGGTGACCTCGTGGGGCTGGAAGTAGGGCGCTACCGCCAGCATGCGCTCCCAGCCCTCGGCGTCGTCGGGGTCGAGCACCGGCCAACTGATGCCGCGGGGGCTGCTGGCGAGCTGCTGGGCGGGCGGCGTGACGGTGGTGGTGAAGGAGGCATCGACGTCGCCGGCGATGATGCCGTCGAAGGAGCGCGCATAGCCGGGGTAGTCGACGCGCTCGACGTCGTCCCAGGTCAGCCCGCCGAAGGCCAGGTAGGCCTCGGTGCCCTTGTTGAGGGCGTCGTCACCACGGATATAGGCGATGCGCTTGCCGGCCAGGTCGGCCGGGGTTTCGACGTCGAGGTCGCCAGCCACCGCCAGCGACAGGCCGAAGGAGGCGGTGGAGGTCGTGAGCACCCGGATGGGCTGGGGGCCCCAGTCGCGGTCGGCGAACATCAATACACCCTCCGCGCCGTAGTAGCTGGCGATACCGCAGGCGCAGAGGTCGACGCGGCCCTGCTTGAGCGGCGTCATGCGCGAGACGTCATTGTCGCCGGGCAGGACGCGCACCGAGGTGCCGTAGTGGTTCTGCAGCATGTTGCCGATGGCCACGGCCTGGGCATAGCCGCTGGAATTGGTGCCGTAGGCGGTCCAGGCCATGGTGCGCGGCAATTCGACCTCGGCGGACTGGGCGACGCCGGCGCAGAGCAGCGAGAGCGGAAGGGCGATGAAGGCGAGCGGATGGGACAGCTGGCGCATGGGAGACTCCTGTGCCGTGGGCGATTGTTGTTTTGCTATGCGGTATTTAATTCCGAAACTGAGGTCGATACTAGAAAGGCACTGCGACGCTGTCAACGGATCCACGCCACTGCCTTTCCGCTAGGCGGAATGCCGCCGTGCGGTGTTTCGGGAAGGCTGGAAAAAGAAAGGCTTGGCAGGCTTTTTTTCGGACAGCGCAGCGCGCCCTACGACCAAGGTATAGGCGTGCAGACGGTGATCTGAGTGGGGGTGGCGGCGTTATTCCGATGGGCGCGACAGTTCCCGCCAGGCGGCGTAGCTACTGAGGAACACGCGTCCGGTCATGTCGTCGAGGAAATCGCTGCGCTTGAGCTGGTCCATCACCGGCCCCTTCACTTCGGCCAGGTGCAGGGTGACACGGGAGTCCTTGAGGCGAGCGTTGATGGCGTCCAGGCTCTCCAGCGCCGAGGCGTCGATCAGGTTGACCGCCGAGCAGATCAACACCACGTGCTCAAGTTCCGGTCGCGTCGCCACCAGGTCGTAGACGGTATCCTCCAGGTAGCGGGCATTGGCGAAGTAGAGGCTCTCGTCGATGCGCAGCAACGCCAGGTGACTGGCGGTCTCGGTGTCGTGCCGTTCGACGTTGCGGAAGTGCTCGGTACCGGCAATGCGCCCGACCAGAGCGCTGTGGGGGCGACTGGTGCGATAGAGGAACAGCGCGATGGAGAGCCCCACGCCGCCGAGGATACCGGCCTCGACCCCCTCGACCAGGGTCAGCAGGATGGTCGCGGCCATAGCCGAGAAGTCGCTGCGCGAGTAGCGCCAGGTCTGGCGGATCATGGACACGTCGACCAGCGTGATGATCGATACGGTGATGGTGGCGGCGAGGGTGGCGATGGGCAAATGGTGCAGTGCCGGGGTGAGGAACAGCGTCACCGCGCCGATGCCGAGCATGGCGAACATGCCGGCCAGCGGGGTTTGCGCCCCGGCGTCGTAGTTGATCACGGTGCGGGTCAGGCCGCCGCTGACCGGCATGCCGGCGGTGAAGGCCGCGGCGAGGTTGGTGCCACCCAAGGCGAGCAGCTCCTGGTTGGGCGAGATGCGCTCGCGCCGGCGTGCGGCGAGCATCTGGCCCATGGAGACGGACTCGACGAAGCCGACGATGCTGATCAACAGCGCCGGTACCAGCAGGGCCTGCCACGTTGCCGCATCGAAGCCGGGCAGGGTCAGCGGCGGCAGGCCCTGAGGGATGTCGCCGATCACCGCCACACCGCGCTGCTCCAGCCCCCAGTGCCAGGTCGCCAGTGTCGTGACCGCCACCGCCAAGACCGGGCCGGCCCGGGTCAGCAGGTCGGCCAGGGAGCGGGGCAGGCCGAGCCGGCGCAGGCTGGAGCGACCATACTGGCGCAGCCACAGCAGGAAGATGAGGGTTCCTGCGCCGATGACCAGGGTCGGCAGATGCAGGCCGGGCAGCTCCCGCACCAGCTCCACCACTCGCGGCAACAGGTCCCGCGCCGCGAGCTCGATCCCGAGCAGGTAACCCGCCTGGCTGGCGGCGATGAGAATGCCGGCGGCCGAGAGGAAACCGCCAATGACCGGATGGCTCAGGAAATTGGCGACGAAGCCCATGCGCAGCAGGCCCATGGCCACCAGGATGAGGCCCGACAGCAGCGACAGGATCAGCGCCGCCTCGACGTATTCCGGGGTGCCTGGCGCGGCTACCCCAGAGAGCGCCGCGCCAGTCATCAGCGCAATGATCGCCACCGGCCCCACGGCCAGCGTGCGACTGGTGCCGAGCAGGGTGTATGCCAGGCTCGGCAGCAGGCTGGCGTACAGGCCGACCACCGCCGGCAGGCCGGCCAGCACGGCGTAGGCCAGGGACTGGGGGATCACCATGACGGTGACGATGAGGCCTGCCAGCAGGTCGGCGCCGCCGAGGCGACGGTTGTAGTGGGGCAGCCAGGTAAGGACCGGAAGGTAGCGTCTGAGCATCCGTCTCTTCGTGTCAGGGTGGGGGGGGGAATGCACAGACTAAACGATATTGGTGGATGGGTTGAGTCTTGGTTAGCATCGAGTGATATAGACGAAACCCCCTTTGACCATATAGGACACCTCATGAAGCCCGAAACCATCGCCCTGCACCACGGCTACGCCCCCGACGACCAGCACGCCGTGGCCGTGCCGATCCACCAGACCACCTCGTTCTCCTTCGACAGCGCCCAGCATGCCGCCGACCTCTTCGACCTCAAGGTCGAGGGCAACATCTACTCGCGCATCATGAATCCCACCTGCGCGGTGCTGGAGCAGCGCATCGCCGCGCTGGAGGGAGGCATCGCCGGCCTGGCGGTGGCCTCCGGCATGGCCGCGATCACCTACGCGATACAGACCATTGCCGAGGCTGGCGACAACATCGTTTCGATCAGCGAGCTGTACGGCGGCACCTACAATCTGTTCGCTCATACCCTGCCGCGGCAGGGCATCGAGGTGCGCTTCGCCGACAAGGACGATCTCGACGGCATCGAATCGCTGATCGATGCCCGCACCAAGGCGGTGTTCTGCGAAAGCGTGGGCAACCCCTCGGGCAGCGTGGTCGACATGGCCCGGCTGGCAGAGGTCGCCCACCGCCACGGCGTGCCGGTGATCGTCGACAACACCGTAGCCACGCCGTTCCTGTGGCGTCCGATCGAGCACGGGGCGGACATCGTCATTCACTCCGCCACCAAGTACATCGGCGGCCACGGCACCACCGTGGGGGGCGTCATCGTCGATTCCGGAAAGTTTCCGTGGGCTGACCATGCCCAGCGCTTCCCGCTGCTCAACGAGCCGGATGTCTCCTACCACGGGGTGAGCTATACCCGTGACGTGGGCGAGGCCGCCTTCATCGCTCGCGCGCGGGTGGTGCCGCTGCGCAACATGGGCGCAGCGCTCTCTGCCCAAGCGGCGTGGAATCTGCTGCAGGGGCTGGAGACGCTGGCGTTGCGCATCGAGCGCATCTGCGACAATGCCCAGCGCGTGGCCGAGTACCTGGAAGGGCATCCGGCGGTGACCTGGGTACAGTACGCCGGCCTGGCCGGCCACAAGGATCACGCCCTGGCCAAGCGCTACATGAACGGCCACGCCTCGGGCATCCTCAGCTTCGGCATCCAGGGTGGCCGCGAGGCGGGAGCCCGCTTCTACGATGCGCTGGGCATGATCCTGCGCCTGGTCAACATCGGCGACGCCAAGACCTGTTCGTCGATTCCGGCCTCGACCACCCACCGTCAGCTCAGCGACGACGAACTCGTCGCCGCCGGCGTGACGCCCGACATGGTGCGCCTCTCCATCGGCATCGAGCACGTCGACGACATCATCGCCGACCTGGAACAGGCGCTGGCCGCCAGCCAGGCTTGAGCCAGTCGGGCACGGGAGCGGGCCGTCTCGTACGAGGGGCCCGCAGCGGGTGCCAAAGCGTTGATATCGGCCGCGCGGAGCCCGACTTGAGTCGTGCTTTCGTCTGTCAGGCCAAAGTGGTGATGCGAATGCCGCTTACATGGCGTTAATCTCTGACAAATCCCAGTAACAAAGAGACGAGACGCCATGCGGATCCTGATGCTTCTACTGGCCGCGGTTTCGCTTGCCGGTGGACTTCTTCTTTCCTACCTGGAGGGGGCGGGCTGGCAGGCCTTCGCTGGGATCGGCCTCGGGCTGGTGAGCGGCCTTGCGCTGGCGCTGAGCGGCATGGCGGCGGTCTATCGCGCCGATGCCGACAGCCTCGCCAACGGCCGTATCGCATGGTTGCCCGTCACCCGCGACTACTTCTCGCTGCGTCGAATGGCCCATGGCCTTATTCGCCAGGCCAGCGCCACGGCTATCGCCTCTGCCGAAGTGTCCCACCACGCCGATCGCATGGACCAGCGCCTGGAACGGCAGGAGCAGACCGTGCGCGAGGCCTCGTCGAGCATGGCGGCGATCACTTCGGCGATCGAACAGGTGGCCGCCAGCGCTTCCAACGTGGCCACGCTCGCCAGTCGTTCGCGTGACGCCAGCCATGTGAGTCGCGAATCGCTGGGCCAGGTCATCGAGGAGATGCAGGCACTCGCCGAGCGCTCCGAAGAGGCGCTGGAGCTGCTCAACATGCTGAGCCAGAAGGCCGACAGCGTGCGCCACGTGACCTCGCTGATCGAGGAGATCGCCGAGCAGACCAACCTGCTCTCGCTCAACGCCTCGATCGAGGCCGCCCGGGCCGGCGAACATGGCCGCGGCTTCGCCGTGGTGGCCGGTGAGGTGCGCCAGCTTGCCGGCCGCACCGCCGATGCCACACGCAACGTCGAAGCCCTGGTCGGGGATATCGGCGACAGCAGCCATCGCGTGGTCGACACCATCGGCCACCTGATGCAGCGCGTTGGCGACCGTGCCAAGGAAATGAGCAAGGTGGGCGAGCAGCTCACCGAGATGACCGGCCACTTCGACCAGGTGGAGGGCGAGATTCGCTCCATCGCCGAGGCCATGGAGGACACCAACCGACACTCCCAGCGCGTGGCCGGTACCCTGGGTACGCTGGAAGAGGATGCCGAGCAGGGCAACCGCGACATGCATGGTCTGGCGAGCCAGGCGCGTGCCCTGATGGCGGGCGCCGAGGCGGTCGATGCGGCGCTCGCCCAGCAGCGCCTCGAAGGGCGCCACCAACAGGTCTTCGAAGCGGCGCGCCAGGCGGCGGCCAAGATCGGGGAGCTACTCGAATCGGCCATCAAGCGTGGCGAGCTGGACGAGCAGACCCTCTTCCATGCCCAGTACACGCCGATTCCCGGTACCAACCCCCAGCAGTATGAAACCGGATTCGTCGGCTACACGGACGAGAACTTTCCCTCCATCCAGGAACCGCTGCTCGAGCGGCTGGGTGTCGCTTACGCCATCGGCATCGACCGACGCGGCTACATCCCCACTCACAATGCGCAGAGCAGTCGCCCCCCCACCGGCGACTACGACCACGACCTCAAGTTCTGTCGCAACCGGCGAATCTACGAGGACACCACCGGCCAACGCTGCGGTACCCATGAGCAGACGCTGTTGCTGCAGACCTACAAGCGCGATACCGGCGAGGTGATGCACGATCTGTCGGTACCCATCTATGTCGGCGGCAAACACTGGGGCGGGTTCCGGGTCGGCTACAAGCCGGAAACCGCCTGAGCATACCCTCCTCGCAGTCAGGCTCGCTCTCCCTCCTGAAGGGTGCCGGCCGGCGCCAGGGGGGAGCGCGTACGACTGTTCCAGGCCGACCAGGAGTAGAGCGCCAGGCTGGCCCAGATCAGCAGGAAAGTGGCGAGCTGGACCAGCGACAGCGGCTCGCGGAACACCAGCAGGGCGATGAAGAACTGAATGGTGGGGTTGAGGTACATCAGGAAGCCCAGCGTGGCAAGGCGCAGGCGCCGAGCCGCGCCGGCGAAGGCCAGCAAGGGTAGGGCGGTGATGACGCCGCTGGCTACCAGTAGCAGCGTGATGCGAGGCCCGGTGAGGAAATGAGAGAGCTCGCCGGCGCTGAGCCAGGCGAGCGCCATCAGCCCCAGCGGCAGCAACAGCAGGGTTTCCACGAACAGTCCCGAGAGGCCGTCGAGGGGCACCTGCTTGCGCAGCAGGCCATAGGTGCCGAAGCTCAGCGCCAGGGTCAGGCTGATCCATGGCAGCTCGCCCAGCAGTACCAGCTGAATGGCTATGGCGATGCCCGCCAGCACGACGGCGACGCGCTGCAGCCCGGCCATGGCCTCGCGCAGTACCAGCATGCCCAGCGCAACGTTGACCAGCGGGGTGAGAAAATAGCCCAGGCTGGCCTGGAAGACCTGCCGGGTCTCCACCGCATAGATGTAGAGCCCCCAGTTGATGGCGATCAGCAGGGCGCAGCCGAGCACCCGTCCCAGGCGACGAGGTTCGGCGAGCGCCTTGCGGATGGGCCCCCATCGCTTGAGCAGCGTGACCAGCCCCACCAGGAACAGGCACGACCAGATGATGCGGTGGATCAGCACCTCGAAGGCCGGAACGCCATCGAACAGGGCAAAGAACAGCGGAAAGCAGCCCCACATGACGTAGGCGGCCAGGCCGAAGCCGACACCGCGTGCGGCTTCACTATCGCTCAGGGATTGCAGGGGCATGCCGGGGTCTCTGATGACGGAAAGCTACAATTTAGCAGCCTATTGAACTTGGCTCCATGATCCCGGGGTGTCTCGGCGAGGCAATGCCGCGGGCTGACGTCGCTGCCTGCCTGGGTTAGGCTGAAGCGATAGACGACACCGCAAGGGAGCCACCATGAGCGATTTGCGTACGACCCTGGTTCAGTGCGACCTGCGCTGGGAAGACCCCGAGGCCAACTGCCGCATGCTCGAGGAGCAGCTGGGAGAACTCGGTGGCGACGAGACCGATCTCATCGTGCTGCCCGAGATGTTCGCAACCGGCTTTACCATGAACTCCCGTGAAATGGCCGAGCCGATGGAGCAGAGCCGGGCCGTCGCCTGGCTGACAGAACAGGCTCGCGTGCGCAACTGCGTGATCACGGGCAGTGTCGCAATCGTCGAAGACGGCCACTACTACAATCGCCTCGTCTGGGCTCGGCCGGATGGCAGTCGGGTCTGTTACGACAAGCGCCACCTGTTCCGCATGGCCGGCGAGCATGAGCGCTACGCCATGGGCCACGACCGGGTGATCGTCACGCTCAAGGGCTTCCGTATCCTGCTCAGCGTCTGCTATGACCTGCGCTTCCCGGTGTGGCTGCGCCAGAGCCCGGGGCCGGGCGAACATTTCGAGTACGATGCGCTGCTGTGCGTGGCCAACTGGCCGGCGCCGCGACGGCATCCGTGGCGGATCCTGCTGCAGGCGCGGGCGATCGAGAATCTGTGTCCGGTCATCGGGGTCAATCGTGTCGGCGAGGACGCCAACGGCATGCACTATTCCGGCGATTCCATGCTGGTGGACTTCAAGGGCGAGGCGATCATCGACGAGCCGCGAGATACGGCCTTCATCAAGAGTGCGACACTTTCACGCGCGGACCTCGAGGCGTTTCGCGAGAAGTTTCCTGCCTGGCGCGATGCCGACCATTTCACGCTGGCCGACGGGGTAGGGTTCTGATGCGCCTGGACCGCTTCCTGGCGGAAACCACCGACCTGACCCGCAGCCTGGCCAAGAAGGCGCTGCATCGCGGCGAAGTCAGCGTCAACGGAACCGTGACCAAGCAGGCCGCCAGCCAGGTGGCCAGCACCGACCGCGTGGAGTGGGCCGGGCAACCGCTGACCCTCGTCGGCCTGCGCTATGTCATGCTGAACAAGCCGAGCGACGTAGAGTGCAGCGCCCGTCGCGGGCTCTATCCGCGCGCCGTCGACCTCATCGATCTGCCCAAGGCCGAACGCCTGCAGACGGTGGGGCGACTCGATGTCGATACCACCGGCCTGGTGCTGCTGACCGACGATGGGCAGTGGTCGCATCGGGTCAGCTCACCGCGCCGTCGCTGCGCCAAGGTCTATCGTGCCAGCCTGGCGGAGCCGCTTGCCGGCGATGCGCTGGCCGCCGCCGTGCGGCGCTTCGAGGAGGGCCTCCTGCTCGAGGGCGAAGAGAAACCGACGCTACCGGCAGCCCTGGTGATGCGAAGCCCCCACGAAGCCGAGCTGACTCTGCACGAGGGGCGCTACCATCAGGTCAAGCGCATGTTCGCCGCCATCGGCAACCGGGTCACGGCGCTGCATCGGGAATCGATAGGTCCGCTTTCGCTAGGCAATCTCGCCCTGGGGGAGTGGCGCGAGCTGAGCGACGACGAGGTGGCCGGGTTCGACTGAGTCAGGTGGAGGGGGCATAGGTTTCGCTACGGTCGCGGCCGCAATGCTTGGCCCGATAGAGAGCCATGTCAGCCAGGCGAACCAGCTCGGTCGGGTCGTCGGCATGGGTCGGGTAGCTGGCGATGCCGCAGGAGAGGCTGACGCAGCCGAGCGCTTCCCCGCCATGCAGGAAGGATTGCTCGCGCATCGAAGCCAGCAGTCGTTCGACGGCTTCACTGGCCTGCTGCGCCGTGGCGCCGGGCATGATCACGACGAACTCCTCGCCGCCCAGGCGGCACACCACGTCGGCCTCGCGGAAGTGCTCACCGATCAGCCGTGCCGTGGCTGTCAGCACCGCATCGCCGGCATCATGACCATAGAGGTCGTTGAAATGCTTGAAGTGATCGATATCGAGCATGACCAGCGTGAGCGCACCGCCGCGCCGGGCACTGGCCGCCTCGTGCGCGAAGACCTCGTCGAAATGGCGGCGATTCTTCAGGCCGGTCAGGGGGTCCTGGTAGGAGAACGCGCGTAGCTGCTCGACCATGTGCTGCAGGTCTCGGGTGCGATCGGCCACCTGCTGCTCGAGACGCTGGTTCAACCCGATCAGTTCGCGCTGGGTGAGGACGTAATGGCGCAGCGAGATTGCCACGATGGCGAGGCTGAAGCCCAGAGCCCCCAGGCTGACCGGGATGCGCTGCCATGGTAGCAGCCCATGGGCGACCGCCATGTCGAGCAGCAGCAGCAGGGCGAACAGGCCATAGGCGGCAATGACGAGCCGCTGCTCGCCGTTGAGCCGCTTCAGGTGCCCGGCAATCAGCGCGAACAGCACCGGCAGGCTGGTGGCCAGCAGGGCATCGAAGACCGGAAAGGTGCTGGAGAGATTGATGACGCCACTCAGCGCCAGCCCCAGTGCCAGGACCAGATATCCCAGGTGGAGCTGCCACAGCCGGCGAATCCAGCGCGAAAGACGATTCGTGAACCAGGGCTCGAGCAGCAGGCCGATGCCCACCGGAAGCGCGTAGTAACCTGCTGCCGCGAGGTAATCCCATAGCAGCGGTGTCGCCAGCAGCAGCTGGCTGGCCTGGGTTTCGGCCAGGATCATCACGCCCGAGGCGAGCGAGAAGAGTCCGATGCCGGCAAAGGTCTGGCGTCGCTGATGAATCAGCGCGAAGCTGCCAGCCAACAGCGCCAGCAGCAGGCAGAAGGCGCTGACCACAAGGTCGGCCGCCGAGCGATTCAGGATCATGGCGAAGAACTCGGGGCGATCCATCAGGCGAACCTCGCCCCACAGGCCGATATCGGTGTAGTTCGAGTAGACCCGGAACGCCAGTTGCCGGCCGCCGAAGTCTTCGGGCAGGCTGATCACGTGCCACGGCCAGCCGATGAAGGGGCCTTGCCCCCGCGCATCGAAGTTGCCGTGCTGGTAGATCGGCTCGGTATCGAGGAAGGCCTGAGCGATCAGGTCGATGCTGTAAATGTAGAGCACCGGGTCTCGCCACTCACCATCAGGCAGGGTGATGCGAAACCAGGCGTGGTGATTGCCGTCCCGGCCGGGCGGGTTGGAAGGGAAGTCGATGGCCTGCCAGGCAGCTTCATCATCGGTGACAAGCCAGACAGGCGTACCGTCTTCGAGCGTGGGCGAATCCCCCCAGCGATACTCCCATCCGCTATCGAGATCCAGGGAGGACGTGGCCGCCGCCACGACAGGAAAGAAGAGCAGAACCAGTGGCGCGAACAACCGCAGCGGGAGGTCGAGGCAGCGCATGGGTGGCGTTTCCTGTGTTCCTGACGGCGCGAAGCCCCAGTATAAGGTATACCTGTCCAGTGAAGCGCGTTCGGCATACTTAGCCGAAGACAAGGCTTTATACCGTTATCATTTTTTCGCCAAATCACGCCTACTTCGCGAAAGTCATCATGTCATCATGTCATCAGACAGGGGGCGCCAGGCCTGCCGCCTGGACCAGCGCTCGCGTGTAGTCGCTGGTGGGCGCAGCGAGGAGGGTCTGGCATTCGCCCTGTTCCACCAGTTCGCCATCCTTCAACACCAGCACGCGGTGCGCCATCGCCCGCACTACGGCGAGGTCATGGCTGATGAAGAGGAAGCTCAACCCGCGGCGAGCCTGGAGATCGCGCAGCAGTTCGACCAGTTGCTTCTGCACGGTGCGATCCAGCGCCGAGGTGGGTTCGTCGAGCACCACGAGTGCCGGCTCGAGGATGAGCGCCCGGGCCACGGCGATGCGCTGCCGTTGGCCACCGGAGAACTCGTGGGGATAACGCGCCGCACAGTCGGCAGGCAGGCCGACTTCGCGTATGGCGGCGTGCACCCGCTCGTCCACCTCCTCATCGCTGAGCTCGGGATAGTGAAAGCGCAGGCCCTCGCTGATGATGTCCGAGACCGGCATGCGTGGCGAGAGCGAACCGTAGGGGTCCTGGAAGACCACCTGGATGCGCCGCCGCCGCTTGCGCAGCGCATTGCCGGTGAGCTGGTCGAGACGCTCGCCGTCCAGCTCGATCTCGCCACGACTCTCCACCAGCCTCAACAGTGCCATGGCCAGGGTGGTCTTGCCGGAGCCGGATTCCCCGACGATACCCAGGGTCTCGCCCGGTGCCAGGTGCAGGTCGATCGGCTTTACCGCCTCGAAGGCGGGAGGGCGCTTGGCGAACAGCCGCTTGGGACGCTGAAAACTCACCGCCACGCCGCGCGCCGCTAGCAATACCGCGCTGGAGGCGACGGGGGCCGGGCGTCCGGTCGGCTCCGCATCCAGCAGGCTTCGCGTATAGGTGCTGCGTGGCGCTGCAAAGACCTCGCCGACGGGACCCGTTTCCTGCTCGTGGCCGTCGTAGAGCACGCAGATGCGATCGGCGTGGCGTCGCACCAGGTTGAGGTCGTGGGTGATGAAGAGCATGCCCATGCCATGCCGGTCGCGCAGCTCGGCGAGCAGCGCCAGGATCTCCTGCTGCACGGTGACGTCGAGCGCCGTGGTCGGCTCGTCGGCAATCAGCAGCTCGGGATCGTTGGCGATGGCCATGGCGATCATCACCCGCTGACGCTGTCCGCCCGAGAGCTGGTGCGGCCAGGCATCGAGCAGCTCGTCGGGGCGCGGCAGCTTGACCTGCTCCAGCAGCTTGCGGGTACGCCCACGGGCCTCACGCCCCGACAGGCCCTGATGCAGCCGCAGGGTTTCGCCGATCTGCTTGGCCACGGTGTGCAGAGGGTTGAGCGAGGTCATCGGCTCCTGGAAGACGAAGCCGACGCGCCCACCGCGAAGCGCCTGCCAGTCCCGCTTCCCCAGGGTGGTAAGGTCGGTGTCGCCCAGCCGACGGCCGCCGGACACCTGGGCGTTGGCTGGCAGCAGGTTCATGGCGCCGAGAGCCGACACGGACTTGCCCGAGCCCGACTCGCCGACCAGGGCAAGGGTTTCGCCGCGACGGACCTCGAGCGTCAGTTCGTTGAGGACCGGCTTGCCGTCGAAGGCAATCGACAGCCTGTCGAGTCGTAGCAGGGGTTGCGAGCGAGTGTCAGGCATTGGCTTGGGTCCTGGTCAACGGCGTAGCGCTGGCGGCATGCTGGATGTGGCGCGGATCGAAGGCGTCGCGCAGCCCCTCGCCGATGAAGACCAGCAGCGAAAGCATGAGCGACAGACTGACGAAGGCGGTGATGCCGAGCCAGGGCGCATGTAGGTTGTTCTTGCCCTGGGCCACGAGCTCGCCCAGCGAGGGCGAGCCTGGGGGTAGACCGAAGCCGAGGAAATCGAGCGCCGTCAGGGTGGTGATGGCGCCGGTGAACAGGAACGGGATGAAGGTCAGGGTGGCCACCATGGCGTTGGGCAGCACGTGACGCCACATGATCAGCCGTGACGGCAAACCCATGGCCTTGGCGGCACGCACATACTCGAGGTTGCGGGCACGCAGGAATTCGGCGCGCACCACGTCCACCAGGCCGAGCCAGGAGAACAGCAGCATGATGCCGAGCAGCCACCAGAACCCCGGCTGGACGAAGCTGGCCAGGATGATCAGCAGGAACAGCACCGGCAGCCCCGACCAGATCTCGGTCAGGCGCTGGCCGATCAGGTCGGTCTTGCCGCCGAAATAGCCCTGCATGCCGCCGATAATCACCCCCATCACCAGCGAGCCCGCCGTCAGCACCAGGGCGAAGGCCACCGATAGGCGAAAGCCGTAGATCACGCGCGCCAGGACGTCGCGACCCTGGTCGTCGGTGCCCAGCCAATGTCGCGAATCGGGCGGGGAAGGCGAGGGGCGCATCATCTGCATGTCCAGGGTCTGGTAGGAGAACGGAATCAACGGCCAGACGGCCGAGGCATGCGCCTCGATCTGCTCGCGAATGAAAGGGTCGTGGTAGTCGGTACGCGTCGGCAGGAAGCCGCCGAACTCGGTTTCGGGATAGTCCACCAGCAGCGGCACGTACCACTGGCCATCGTAGCGCATGACCAGGGGCTTGTCGTTGGCGATCAGCTCAGCGCCGAGGCTCACCACGAACAGGACAAGGAAGATCCACAGCGAGACCCGGGCACGGCGGTTGCGGCGGAAGACCTCGATGCGCCGGCGTGCGATCGGCGAGAGCTTGAAGGTGAACGCAAGTGACATCGGCTCAGGACTCCCGTGTCTCGAAATCGATGCGCGGATCCACCCACACGTAGGTGAGGTCGGACACCAGCTTGAGGATCAGCCCTATCAGGGTGTAGAGGAACAGCGTGCCGAAGATCACCGGATAGTCGCGCTGCATTACCGCTTCGAAGCCGAGCAGGCCGAGCCCCTCCAGCGAGAAGATCACCTCGATGAGCAGCGACCCGGTGAAGAAGATCGTCACCAGGGCGCCGGGCAGGCCGGCAATGATGATCAGCATCGCATTGCGAAACACGTGGCCGTAGAGGGTTCGGCGGTCGCTCGCGCCCTTGGCGCGCGCCGTCAGGACGTACTGCTTGTGGATCTCGTCGAGGAAGCTGTTCTTGGTCAGCATGGTCAGCGTGGCGAAGCTGCCGATGGTCATGGCGGTGACCGGCAGAGTGATGTGCCAGAAATAGTCCTTGATCTTGCCCCAGGTGGAGAGCGTCTCGAAGTCGGGCGACGTGAGGCCGCGCAGGGGGAAGAGATCCCAGTAGCTGCCGCCGGCGAACAGCACGATCAGCAGGATGGCGAAGAGAAACCCGGGGATGGCATAGCCGACAATCACCAGCCCCGACGACCAGACGTCGAAACGCGAGCCATGATGGAGCGCCTTGCGAATCCCCAGCGGGATCGAGATCAGGTAGACCAGCAGGGTGGTCCACAACCCCAGCGAGACCGAGACCGGCAGGCGCTCGATCATCAGCTCGACGACGGGACGGTCGCGGAAGAAGCTGTTGCCGAAATCGAAGGTGGCATAGTCGCGCATCATGCCGAGGAAACGCTCGTGGGCGGGCTTGTCGAAGCCGAACTGCTGCTCGAGCTGCTCGATGAAACGCGGGTCGATGCCGCGGGCGCCGCGGGACTCGTCGCGCACGACCACGTCGCCACCGCCGGCGTCCAGGCGCGTGCTGACCATGCTGTCGACGCCCTCGAAGCGGGCCAGCATCTGGTCGATGGGGCCGCCGGGGGCGGCCTGGACGATGATGAAGTTGAGCAGCATGATGCCCACCAGGGTGGGAATCATCAGCAGCAATCGGCGCAGGATGTAGCGGCTCACGTCAGGTCATCCTCATGGCGGTGGCCTAGCGGCGGCGCAGGCGCTGGTTGATCTCGGCTTCGCGCTCGGCATCGACCCACCAGGCAGCGAGGTCGAGCCCGTACTCGGGGAAGGGCTCGGGATAGCCGAACTTGTCCCAGACCGCAATCCGTGTCTCGCCGGAGTGGTACTGAGGAATGGTGATGAATTCCCAGCGCAGCACCCGGTCCAGCGCGCGGGCCACGGTATTGAGCTCTTCGCGGCTGTCGGCCCGGATAAGCTGCGCCACCAGGGTGTCCACGGCGGGATGCTCGAGCCCCATCAGGTTGCGGCTCTGGGGGCTGTCGGCGAATTCGCTGGTCCAGTACTCGCGCTGCTCGTTGCCCGGGTTGTTGGACTGCGGGAACTGGCCGACGATGATGTCGAAATCGAAACTGCGCAGGCGGTTGAGATACTGGTTGATGTCGACGATGCGCAGGGTACCGTGAATCCCCAGGCGTGACATGTTGCGCAGCATCGGCTGGACCACGCGCTCCATGCCGCTGTCGAAGAGCATCACTTCGACCGCGAGCGGGCGGCCGCTCTCGGCGTCGACCAGGGTGTCGTCACGCACCTCGTAGCCGGCCTCGATCAGCAGGTCGTAGGCCAGGCGCAGCCGTTCGCGCAGGTCGTCGGGATGGTCGATGGGCAGTGCTTCGTCGAAGACCCGCGCCGGCAGCACATCGCGAAAGGGCTCTAGCAGCTCGAGCTCGGCATCGCTTGGCTTTCCCTCGGCGGCCATGTCCGAGTTCTGGAAATAGCTCTCGGTGCGCCGGTAGGTATCGTAGAAAATGTTGGCGTTGAGCCAGGGGAAGTCGAAGGTGAGGTTGAGCGCTTCACGCACCCGAGGGTCCTGGAACTTGTCCCGGCGGAGGTTGAAGACGAAGGCCTGCATTCGCGATGGCTGGCCATCCGGCACGGTGATGCGCTTGACCAGCCCCTCGCGATAGGCGGGGAAATCATAGCCGATGGCCCAGGTGGCGGCACGTGCATCGATGCGGTAGTCCATCACGCCGGCCTTGAACGCCTCCCAGGCGATGTCGCGGTCGCGGTAGTAGTCGTAGATCAGGCGATCGATGTTGTGGCGACCCACGTTGACCGGCAAGTCTCGGCCCCAGTAGTCGTCGACGCGCTCGTACACGATGCGCCGGCCGGGGTCCACCTCGGCGATGCGATAGGGTCCCGAGCCGGGGTGCCGGGCGAGCGTGGGGCTCGAGAAGTCACGCTCTTCCCAGTAGTGCTTGGGCAGGATCGGCAGCTGGCCGACGATCAGCGGCAGCTCGCGGGAGTGGTTGGCGGCGAACTCGAAGCGCACGGTATGGGGGTCGAGCGCCTCGACGCTCTCCACGTCGGCATAGTAACCGCGGTAGAAGGGATTGCCCTCGTCACGCAGCAGATGAAAGCTATAGACCACGTCCTCGGCGGTTACCGGCTCGCCATCGTGAAAGCGCGCCGCGGGGTGCAGGTCGAACTCGATCCAGTAGCGATCCGGGTCCAGGCGAATGCCCTCGGCCAGCAGGCCGTAGGCACTGAACGGTTCGCCGGGGTTCTCCACCAGCAGCGTATCGTAGATCTCGCCGATGCCGATCGCCGGCGTGCCGCGAATGATGAAGGGATTGGTCGAATCGAAGCTGCTGCCCACTGCCGCCTGGGTCATGCTGCCGCCTTTGGGGGCATCCGGTACGACATGGGGAAAGTGGCTGAAGCCGCCGGGCAGGGCCGGCTCGTCGTAGAGCGCCAGGCCATGCACGGTGGGCACCTCGTCCGCCTCGGCGGCGAATGACGACGCTCCCCAGCCAAGCAACAGGCAACCGACGAGAGAGGCACGCAAGACGAACCGCATCAATGACATCCTTGGTGGAGGCTGGCCCGGCAGTCCGGGCGATACCGCCATAAGGTGTCAGGCCATCCGTCACTTGTAAACCTCGACGTGGCGGATGGTCCTCGCCTCATTCAACGTGCCGCTAGGCTGCGGCGGGGGATCTCGAGACGCTGACCGGCATGAATGACGTCGCCGGCGAGAGCATTGTGGCGGCGCAGTTCGGCCACGCTGATGCCGTGACGGCTGGCAATGGCGGAGAGGCTATCGCCGCGCTGGACGAGGTAGCGCTCGCCGTCGGCGGGCGTCGACGACGCCGGCGCGCTCAGCTCCGCCAGTATCGTCTCTTCCGCTTCGACGGGCACCAGCACCACGTCGACCGTGGCAGGGCTGGCACTGCCATTGGTCAGCCCGGGATTCAGCGCCGCGAGCTCGTCCTGGTCCACACCGGCCACGCTGGCCAGCTGGGACAAGTTGATGGGCGCATTGACCGGCACCTTGGCAAAGGCAGGGGCATCATCGATCTCGGGCAGGGCGACGCCGTAGGCATCGGGATCGTCGATGATGGCGGCGATGGCATTGAGCTTGGGCAGGTAGTTCATCGTCTCGCCGGGCAACTGGAGGTGCCAGTAGCCATCGGGAGCCCCACTTGCCGCTGCCGCGTGTCGAGCCCGGTTGACCGTGCCGGCACCGGCATTGTAGGCCGCCAGCGAGAGCTCGATATCCCCTTCGTACCACTGCTCGGCCTGAAGCTCGATGTAGTCCAGCGCCGCCTGCGTCGAGGCGATGACGTCGAGGCGCGCGTCATAGCCGCGCTGACGGGACAGACCCAGGGCGTCGGCGGTGCCGGGCATGAACTGCCACAGCCCGGCGGCGCCACGATGGCTGCGGGCGAGTGGGTCGTAGGAGCTCTCCACGAAGGGGATCAGGCCGACTTCGCCGGGCAGGCCCCGCAGTTCGACCTGCTCGGTGATCCAGGCCATCCACGGCCGGGCGCGCTCGATGATTTCGGCGATATTGTGAGGATTGGAACGATAATGTTCGATCCACTGCTGCACGCGAGCGTCCTGGCGGCGATCGTGCCATTCCATGTTGTCGCGCAACCGCTCCCAAGCGTCCCCGGGGACGAAGTCGAGATTCAGGTCGTCCCAGAAATGGTGGGAGGGATGTATCGGCGCAGCTCCGGGATGCGGGCTTGCCAGCAGCGTCGGGCTGGTGGTCGACAGCGCACCGATCATGGCGATGCCGCCGGCAAGGGCCAAGGTCCACTGCCGCGTCGTTCGATAGGTCATGCGTTCTCCTTCAGGGCACGTGTCGCTCTGCTGCCCATGGGATGCGTCGATTCTCAGAAGTTGTCTTTCCAGGCCCGCAGCGTGGTGAAAGTGGCCTGGTCGGTATCGGTACTGCCATGCCGGGCAGCCGTGGCGCGCACATCGGGATCGGCACAACGCAAGAAGGGATTGATGCGCTTCTCCCGGGCCAGGTGGCTGGGCAGGGTGGGGCGGTCAAGATTGCGGGCACGCTGGGCCTCGACAAGCGCATCGGCAACGTCCCGGTTGTGCGGATCGGCCGCCTGGGCAAACCTGAGGTTGGCGAGGGTGTATTCGTGAGCGGCGAACACCAGCGTATCGTCCGGCAGGGCGGCCAGGGTCTGCAGCGAGCGGTACATCTCCTCGGGAGTACCCTCGAACAAGCGGCCGCAGCCGGCGGAGAACAGCGTATCGCCGCAGAACAGCAGCGGCGGAATGCCGGCGGTGAAGAAGGCAATGTGATCGCGGGTGTGTCCTGGCACCTCGTGCACATCGAAGCGTCGCCCCATGACCCGGCACGTGTCGCCCTTGCCGACACGCTCCGTCAGGCCTTCGATGCCTGGGTTGTCAGGCCCTATCACCTGGGGCGAGTAGCGCTCGATGAGTTGCGGCAGCCCCCCGGTATGATCGGGGTGGTGGTGGGTAACGAGGATGGTCCCGAGGGTAAGACCCTCCTGCTCGAGCACACGGAGGACCGGTTCGGCGTCACCGGGATCCACGACACAGACTTCAGGGCTCGTATCCTGGCGCATGAGCCAGATATAGTTGTCGCTTAAAGCGGGAATCGGTGTCACGCTCAGCATAGGCGGTCTTTCCTTCGTCGCGTCGTCTACCGAAGTGAGTGGCGGTCGTTGGTCCGTTCCTCGCACCCGGCGTGCGGCCGAGCGCCACCGTGGGCGCTCACTCGACCGAGGGCCGTGCACGGCAAAAATGCCGGAAATGCCTGCAAAACCGGTGATCATGGAGGTAATGGTCAGCAATGTCAAACCCGCATGAAGCGCTCGCCCTGGCACGGCTGTATCGGGAAGGGCACCGCTACTGGTCCAGCGATGACGGCCAGGCGCACTGGCGCGCCGAACGGGCCTGCCTGGGACCGCTCTGCGAGAGCCTGCATGGCGGCCATAGTCTGGAGCTCGGCATGGGGCCCTCGCTTACCGATATGTCTCCCATTCGCCACAACATTCGCTGGGCACCGACGACCGAACTGTGCGAGGGCGCCTCCGCCCTGGTGTGTCCACTGGATGCGCTCGCGCTGCCCGATGAGTGCCTCCACCTGGTCATCGTTCATCATCTGCTGGAGGTCGTCGACGAGCCTCATCGATTGCTCCAGGAAGCCGCGCGGGTCACGGCGGACGATGGCTGCCTGGTCGTGCTTGGCTGGACGCCGATGGGCCTGGGCGGCCTCGCGCGCCTCACGCCGGGGCGCCGCCACCGCATGCCCTGGCGCGGACATTGGCGCTCGCCATCCAAGCTCGGCGACTGGCTCGCGTTTGTCGACTTCCGCGTCGAGCGGGTAGACTACTGCGGCTTTCACCTGCCCGGCAGCCCGCCTGGCAATGCCGCGCTGGAAACGCTGGGGCGGCGCCATAACGTACCGCTGGGTGACAGCTACATCATTCACGCCCGCCGCCGAAGCCGGCTCGCCCAGAGGCAACGCCCCAGGTTGAGGCTGCAGGGTACCCTCGGCGGCGGTGCGCTGGGCCATGCCACGCGCGTCGGCGGTGCCGCGCCGGAACCGAGCAGAAGGACAGCCGAAGTTGAGTGCCAGTGATTCCGACAAGCCGCTCCCCCGTGTCACCATACATACCGATGGCGCCTGCCGTGGCAACCCGGGGCCGGGCGGATGGGGGGCAGTGCTGAGCAGCGGCCGGCACGAAAAGACCCTGAACGGCTTCGAGGCGACCACCACCAACAACCGCATGGAGCTGATGGCCGCGATCATGGCGCTGCGAACGCTCAAGCAGGCCTGTGAAGTGGAGCTGTGGACCGATTCGGAGTACCTGCGCCGCGGCATCACCGAGTGGATTCACGGCTGGATGAAGCGCAACTGGAAGACGGCAGCCAAGCAGCCGGTCAAGAATGCCGAGCTATGGCGGGAGCTGCTGGAGGAGACCCAGCGCCACCGTATCCACTGGCACTGGGTCAAGGGGCACAGCGGCCACCCCGGCAATGAGCGAGCCGATGCGCTGGCCAATGCCGCCATCGACGCTCACTGGAGCCGAGGCATGTCGCAAACCACCCAATCTGAGTCCTAGATCATGCGTCAGATCGTTCTGGATACCGAAACCACCGGCATCGACCCCCGCGAGGGCCACCGCCTGATCGAGATCGGCGCCGTGGAACTCGTCAACCGGCGCCTGACCGGCAACACCTACCACCAGTACATCAACCCCCAGCGCGAGGTCGAGGCCGAGGCCATCGCGGTGCACGGCATCACCAACGAATTCCTTGTCGACAAGCCGCTCTTCGCTGAAGTGGCCGATACCTTCTGGGAGTTCATCCGCGGTGCGGAGCTGGTGATCCACAACGCCGCGTTCGACGTCGGCTTCATCGATCACGAATTCAGCCTGCTGCTGGGCGCTCGGGGCGAGCCACGCCTGGGCCCGGTGGCGGAGCACTGCCGAATCCTCGATACGCTGCAACTGGCCCGGGAGCGCCACCCGGGGCAGCGCAACAACCTCGATGCGCTGTGCAAGCGCTACGAGATCGACAACGGCCACCGCGTGCTGCACGGCGCCCTGCTCGACGCCGAGATCCTGGCCGACGTCTACCTGGCCATGACCGGCGGGCAGACGGCACTGTCGCTGGATGCCGAGGAGCGCAGCGACAGGCAGGCCATGACCAGCGGCCTGTCGATCAGGCGCATGACGCTGCCTGCCGGCAGCCTGCGCGTGCTACGCCCCGGCGACGCTGAGCTCGCGGCACACCGGGCCAAGCTCGAGCAGATTCGCCAGGCGGCGGGCAGCTGCCAGTGGGATGCGCTGACGGAACAGCCCCGGGGGAGCGGCGATGCTGCGCCGTGAGCTGCCACTGACGGCCAGCCACGGCAGGCTCATCCGGGTCGCCGCGGGGCGCATCGCACCCGGAGCGGACGGCGGCCCCCTCCAGCAGGCGCAGCCCTGGCCAGATAGCGTGCAACCGCTGGCGTACTGGCACGACGAACCGATCGCGCTGTCGGTGGAAGAGCATGCCGGCGAGCACTGGCCCGATGGCCGTCAATGGCTCGCCCGCCTTCCCGAGTCCTGGTTTCCGCTGCTCTCCACGGCCCTGCAGGTCGCCGCCTGGCTTCGCGATCACCGCTTCTGCGGTCGCTGCGGCGCGCCAGCCGCTCGGCTCGACGCCGAGTTCGCCATGCATTGCGAGCAATGCGGGCATCGCAACTACCCGCGCATCTCGCCATGCATCATTACCCTGGTCACCCACGGCGACGCCATGCTGCTGGCCCGCAGCCCGCGCTTCCCACCGGGGCGCTACTCCACCTTGGCAGGCTTCATCGAACCAGGGGAGTCCGCCGAGGAGGCGGTTCATCGGGAGATTCACGAGGAGGTGGGCGTCAGCGTGGGGCGGATTCGCTACTACCGCAGCCAGGCCTGGCCGTTCCCCCACGCGCTGATGCTGGGCTTCTTTGCCGAGGCAGCCAGTCGTCGCATTCGCATCGACGGCATCGAGATTGCCGACGCCGCCTGGTTCCACCCCAAGCGGCTTCCGCAGCTGCCGCCTCCCTATTCCATCTCGCGGGCACTGATCGAGACCCACCTTGCCGAGGTGGCCGACGGCTTGAAATGAAACGGGTCGCCAGCCGGCGACCCGTCACCTTCCTTACCCCTTCGCTCAGCGATTCGGAAACAGGCTCGTCAGCTTGGTCGCCAGCATCACGTTGCCGGTGGCCTTGAGCTTGCCGGTCATGAACGCCGTCATGCCATTGACCTCCCCGGTCATGATGCCCTTCAACGTCTCGCTGCTCATGGAGAGCGATACGGAGGGATCGTCATGCTCGCCTTCCTCGATCGACAGGGTACCGTCCTTGACCACCAGGTAGTGGCTGCCATTGTCACTGAAGTGGAACTGGAAGACATCGTTCATGCCCTGGGCAGCCTGTGGGTCGAAGCGCTCTTGCAGTTTGTCTAGTGTCGAGGTGGACATGGAGATCCTTCCTTTGTGAGTGAAGAGGGTCGGGGTGCCCGTAGGGCAGAGGTTATTTCAAACGATTGTTTCAATCAAGTCCGTTGTCAGGAACGTGCCAGCGGGTCACGATGAGTGAAACTACGCGAAAACGGAGAGGCGACGTGAATGAATGGTTGATGGACATGGGGCGTTTCGTCGTGCAGGTGTCGGTTCTGACGCTGCTGGTCGTGGTGACGGTCGTGGTGATCGCCCGGATCAAGAGCGAGGCGGGTGAACGCGTACGCCTGCGGGTCGATGAGCTGAACAATCGTCTCGAATACCGGCGTCGCCGGCTTGCTCTGGCCGCCACCGAGCCGAGCGCTCGCAAGCGCTTGGCCAAGGCTTTCCGGCGCGACGACAAGAGCCGCTCCCGTGCTGGCCGCAGGCAAGCCGACGAGCCTCGCGGCACGGTGTGGGTACTGGACTTCCACGGCGACCTCCGGGCGACGGGAGCCGCCCGCTTCGCCGAAGAGATTTCCGCCGTCACCGCGGCGGCCAGCGAAGGGGACGAAGTCGTGATTCGCCTGGAGTCGGCGGGCGGCCTGGTGCACGCCTACGGCCTGGCGGCCGCCCAGGTCGATCGACTGCGCGAGGCGGGGCTCGACACCACGGTATGCGTGGACAAGGTGGCGGCCAGCGGCGGCTATCTCATGGCGTGTGCCGCGAATCAGCTGCGTGCCGCACCGTTTGCCGTTCTGGGCTCGATCGGCGTCGTGGCCCAACTGCCCAATGTCCACCGACTGCTCAAGCGCCACGACGTCGACGTCGAACTGCTCACGGCAGGCGAGTACAAGCGAACGCTGACCGTATTCGGCGAGAACACCGAAGAGGGACGGGAGAAGTTCCAGTCGGACCTCGAGCACATACATGAGCTGTTCAAGCGGCACGTGGCCGAGCGCCGCCCGACGCTGGACGTCGAAGCGGTGGCGACGGGGGAGGTGTGGTACGGGCGCGATGCGCTCGAGAAGGGCCTGGTGGACGCCTTGGGTACCAGTGAGGCCTATCTCCTGGCGCGCATGGAAGAGGCACGAGTCGTCAGCGTACGCCTGGAAGCCCGACATCCAATGGGAAAACGGCTCGGCCTGGCCGTCAGGGAAGGCATTGAGGCCGGCGTCGAGCGGGTGCTGGAACGGCTCGATGCCAGCCGCTGGGAAAAGCGGTGAGTCATTCAGCCGGGCTCGTCACGCCTCCTGCAGCCTGACGAGCGCTCCGATCATCTCACGCGCCTGCTTTCCCTGCAGCGAATAGTAGATGGTCTGGGACGCGCGTCGCGTCGACACCAGGCCTTCGCGCCTGAGGATCGCCAGGTGCTGGGACAGCGCCGACTGGCTCAGCGCCAGCCGTTGGTTGAGCTCCGTCACCGACAGCTCGGAGCCATCCAGCAGACACAGGATGCGCAGTCGATTGTCGTTCGCCAGAGCCTTCAGAAGCGCAGTAGCCTGGTCGATGGCCGGATTGCCGGCCTGGAGAAGGCGGGATGCAGCGCTGTGCGAGGTGCTCATGGTGATCTCCCCCGTGTTGCTGCCCGGTCCACGCACTGGCTCCGGGCAGGCGGCTTCGGGCGGCTACCTCGCCCACGACAGAGAGCGCAAACCACCTGTCGCAGACGATGCGATCCGGCAGTGCCCAAGTTTGGTTATGGCATTGCTGATTTAGTCATCATTGATAGTGACTCCGCGACTGTCAAACGAAGAATCAACCCAACAGGACATTCAGGAGACGAGCTCGTCACATTGTCAACAATTATGTAGCGGAAATATGCCTTGAATCGCTTTTTCGGTTTGACTAGCCGATGGTATGAAGGAAATCTTGGAAAAAACCTCTAGAGTGTCAACAATCCAAGTTCACAGCGATGCCGGACAAGACCCTCATGACCACCTACAATGCCGAGTACCAGCGCTCCATCGACCAGCCTGAAGGCTTCTGGTCCGACCAGGCGAAACGTATCCCCTGGTTCACGTCACCGCGCACCATTCTCGAATATGACGAGCAGGGCCATGCGAGATGGTACGTCGACGGCGAGATGAACCTCTGCCATGCCGCCCTGGACCATCACGTGGCTCAGGGGCGTGGTGACCAACCGGCTGTCTACTGGGATTCGCCCGTCACCGGCGCCAAGCGCACCCTGACCTATCGCGAGATGCGCGACGAGGTAGCGCTGTTCGCCGGGGCCCTGAAGGACCTCGGCGTCGAAAAGGGCGACCGGGTCGTCATCTACATGCCCATGGTGCCGGAGGCGCTGGTGGCCATGTACGCTTGCGCGCGCCTGGGAGCAGTGCATTCCGTGGTCTTCGGCGGCTTCGCGCCGCACGAGCTCGCCGTGCGCATCGACGACGCCCGACCCAAGGTCGTGGTGGCGGCCTCCTGCGGCATCGAGATCGAGCGGGTGATTCCCTATCAGCCCAACATTCAGGCGGCTATCGAGCAGAGCGAGCACAAGCCCGACGCTTGCGTCTACCTGCAGCGTGAGCAGCAGCGTGCCGCACTCGGTCCGTGCGACCACGACTGGGCAGAGCTGCTGAAGCGTGCCACTCCGGCCGATTGCGTGCCGGTCAAGGGCAGCGACCCGCTCTACGTACTGTATACCTCGGGCACCACGGGCAAGCCCAAGGGCGTCGTACGTGATACGGCGGGCTATGCGGTGGCGTTGCACTACTCGATGGAGACCATTTACGACGTGGCGCCGGGCGACGTGTTCTTTTCCGCCTCCGATGTCGGCTGGGTAGTGGGGCATTCCTATATCGTCTATGCGCCGCTGCTGCGCGGCTGTACCACGGTCGTCTACGAGGGCAAGCCGGTCAGGACGCCGGACGCCGGGGCCTTCTGGCGCGTCATCAGCCAGTACCGGGTCAAGAGCTTCTTCACCGCGCCCACGGCCTTCCGGGCCATCAAGAAGGAAGACCCGGACGGCACGCTGCTGCAGCAGTACGATATCTCCTGTCTGAAGGCGCTCTACCTCGCCGGCGAGCGCCTCGACCCGCCGACCTTCCACTGGCTCGACGACCTGCTCGAAGTACCGGTGATCGACCACTGGTGGCAGACCGAGACCGGCTGGCCGATCGCAGCCAACCTGCAGGGGCTGGAGCCGCTGCCCACCAAGGCCGGCAGCGCCACCGTGCCGGTACCCGGCTTCAACGTGCAGATCCTCAACCGGGAGGGCGAGCAGGCCGGGGCGATGGAGCAGGGCAGCGTGGTCATCAAGCAGCCCATGCCGCCTGGCTGCCTGGTGGGGATATGGGGCGATCCACAGCGCTTCCATAGCGCCTACATGGCGGCGTATCCGGGTTACTACCTGACCGGTGACGGCGGCTACTTCGACGAGGATGGCTATCTGTTCATCATGGGCCGCACCGATGACGTCATCAACGTGGCGGGGCACCGTCTCTCGACCGGTGAGATGGAGGAAGTCGTCGGTGCGCACAAGGCCGTCGCCGAGTGTGCCGTGATCGGTATCCACGATGCCCTCAAGGGGCAGATCCCGGTCGGCCTGGTGATCCCCAAGGACGGCTTCGATGGCGACGAGGTTGCGCTCGAGAGCGAGCTCATCGCCCTGGTGCGCGACAGGATCGGCCCGGTCGCCTGCTTCAAGCAGGTTCTGGTGGTCAACCGGCTGCCCAAGACCCGCTCCGGCAAGATCCTGCGCAAGCTGCTGCGTAACATCGCCGATGGCAAGGAGTACGGCGTCCCCTCGACCATCGACGATCCCGCCAGTCTGCAGGACGTGCACGAGGCCATGAAGGCACGTGACGTCGGCGCCGCCCATGAGGCCCGCCAGGTCTGACCTCCGTCACGGCCAGCCCATCGCGCCGCCCTGCAGGGCGGCGCAGCTGCCAGCGCCGGCATTGGCCAGCGCCGCACCTGCCACGTATAATCTCCGCCGCATTCCGGTAACCGTTCTCGACGGGTGCCGGCGAGGGTTCCCTCACCCCTCGTCCGTTCGACAGGCCACACCAAGGCCGCCAAAAAGGATTCATGCATGTTCGTACTGTCGCAAGCGCAGCAACGCCGCTGCCTGCTGCTGCTGGTGTCATTCCATATCCTGGTGATCGCGGCCAGCAATTATCTCGTGCAGTTGCCCTTCACGCTGTTCGGGTTTCATACCACCTGGGGGGCGTTCAGTTTTCCCTTCATTTTCCTCGCCACCGATCTCACGGTGAGGCTGTTCGGCAAGGAGCCGGCCCGGGCCATCATCATGCGGGTCATGCTCCCCGCGCTGCTCGTCTCCTATGTCGTCTCGGTGGTCTTTCCCCGCGGCACCTTCATCGGCTTCGCCGCGCTCGGGGAGTGGAACCTGTTCGTGGCTCGCATCGCACTGGCGAGCTTCATGGCCTACGTGCTGGGCCAGCTTCTCGACGTTCAGGTCTTCGACCGCCTGCGCACCCTGCGCGCCTGGTGGATAGCGCCGGCGGTTTCCACCGTGCTGGGCAACCTCGCCGATACCGCGGCCTTCTTCGCCATGGCGTTCCATCGCAGCCCCGACCCCTTCATGGCCTCGAACTGGGTCGAGATCGCCACCGTCGACTACGTGATCAAGCTTGCCATCAGCCTGCTGTTCTTCCTGCCGCTGTATGGCGTGCTGCTGGCATGGCTGAGCCGGAGGCTGGTGTCGCTCACCGGACAGCAGGATCTCGCGCCGCAACATCTGTGATCGCCGAATCACGATGCATCGCCAAGACAACCTCGGGGAGGAGCAATGAGCGTCGAACTCAACTACCACGACACCGGAGGAGAGGGCACGCCGCTGGTCGTGGTCCACGGCCTGCTGGGCAGCGCCGACAACTGGCGTTCGCACGTCAGGCAGTGGCAGGCTCGCCGACGGGTGGTGGCTGTCGACCTGCGCAACCATGGCCGCTCGCCGCATGCCGAGGGCATGAGCTATCGCGAGATGGCGGCCGACGTGCTGGCCCTGATGGATCGCCTGCGCATCGACAAGGCGCACCTGCTCGGCCACTCCATGGGCGGCAAGGTCGTCATCAGCCTGGCGCGACAGGTGCCTGAGCGCGTGGCATCACTGATCGTGGCGGATATCGCGCCGCAGGCCTATGGCCATGACCACGACGCCGTCTTCGCCGGGCTCCGGCACCTCGAGCGAGGCAAGCCGGAGAATCGGCGTGAGGCCGACGCCTTGCTGGCCGAACATGTCGCCGAGCGTGCCACTCGGCTGTTCCTGGCCACCAACCTGGAGCGTGGGGAGCATGGCGGGCTGAAGCTGCGAGTCGGCCTCGACCAGATCGAGGCCGGCTATCGCGACATCATGCAGGCCCCCGCCGGTGAGGGCGCCTTCGAGGGGCCGACGCTGGTGCTGCGAGGCGGGAAGTCGCACTACGTCCCGGATACGGCGCTGGCGAACCTGCGCGAGGTGCTCCCCAACTCGCGCCTGGTGACCCTCGAGGAGGCTGGCCACTGGTTGCACGCCGAGCAACCCGAGGCGTTCCAGTCGGCGGTCGAGGAGTTCCTGGATTCACTGCCAGACTGAGGTGCTCAGGGAGCGGTCGTGCCGAGATCGACGGCGAGCCGCTCCAGCGGCGTTGCGGTCTCGACCACGCCCGCCTCGAGCAGGAACTGCTCGAACCGCAGGTAGCGCCCGCGATCCACGGCCGCAGGCTGCAACGCAAGGCGAGGAACGATATCGTTCCAGGCGTCGCGCCCGGTGTGGTCGGCAAGTGCGGGCTCGGCCGTCTCCAACAGCTGCCAGGCCTCATGCGGATGGTTGACGATCCACAGGGCGGCCTCCTCCAACGCCGAGACCAGTCGGCGCACGGCATCACGCTTGCCATTGAGCCGGTCACGATTGGCCATCAAAATCAGTCCATCGTGGGCAGGCAAGCCGTACGCCTCGCTCGGCAACGTTCGTGTCATCACGCCTTCGTCCGCCAGCTGTCGTGGCAGCAGGAAGCGATGATGCATCACCAACCCGTCGACTCGCTGCTCGCGCATGGCCGCCAGGGCAGAGTAGCCGACCTCCTCGAGCTCCACCAGCTCGAGCCCCATGGCCGTGCCCAGCAGCTCCGTGAGCATGCTGGCCAGCACCACATCACGGCCGTCGCCGTCGGTGACACCGATGCGCAGCCCCTCGAGAGGGATCTCACCGCTGTCGCTTCCGAGCGCATCGCTCACTAGCAGGCCGGAAACGGGAGTCGCGATCAGCGTGGCCACGCGCACCACCGGCATCCCCTTGTCGACCAGCAGGTGCAGTTGAGGTTGGCGCCCGAGTGCCAGGTCGGTGCGTCCCGCCGCCAGCAGCTTGGCAGGCACGCTGGGATCCGCTGGCGCGATCAGCGCCACATCCAGCCCGCGGCGTGCAAACATGCCTCGTTCACGTGCCACGAGCAGGGCGGCATGCTGGGGGTTGAGGTACCAGTCCAGGGTGACGGTGAGGCGGGTCGTAGGCGGTGGCACGATTGGTTCGGCAGGCACACTGACCATCGAGGGCACCTCCGCGGCAGGCTCGGCCCGAGGCTCCTGCTGGCCGGATGGTTCGTCCTCCAGCAGTGGCGCGAGGACACCCCGGCCCTCGACCGCCGGAGGCACCTCGACCACTGCCGCAGCTTCGCTTGGCGCCAGGGTCTCCGTGTCGCGCAGCTCGGGAGGAACCTTGACGATGCTCTCGAGCTCAAGCTCGAGCGGAGGGGCTGGCAGGGCGGCTTCCCGGTCGGCATCGGCCACGAGCTGAAGGGAAAGCGATACGGCCAGAATTGCGATCGTTCCAGCCAGGGCGCGAGCCATGCAGCGTCGATGGGGCTTGGCCATGGATGGACGTCTCCAGGCAATTCGTAAGCGTCGGTAAGCAGTTAGTTTATCGTTGTCGTGCCAGTCATGGCTAGCCGAGGCAGCGCCTGCCCCGCCTGGGCACTCGTGGCATAATGGGGCATCCCGGCTCGAGGTCATGCATGGACACCATCAATACGCTTTTCCTGCTTTCCGGTTTTCTGATCGCCCTCAGCGTCGTGGCCAGTCGTATCTCTTCCATGGTGGGGCTGCCCTTGCTGTTGATCTTCCTGGGCCTGGGGATGCTGGCGGGCGAGGAGGGGATCCTTGGCATCCAGTTCGACGACTACTCGCTGGCGTTTCTGATTGGTCACCTTGCGTTGGCCATGATCCTGCTGGATGGCGGGCTGCGCACCCGCCTCAAGACCTTTCGTGTCGGCTTCAAGCCCGCGCTGTCGCTGGCCACACTCGGCGTGTTCGTCACCAGCGGCGTGGTGGGGGTATTCGCCATGTGGGTGTTCGACCTCACCCTGGTCCAGGGGCTGCTGGTGGGAGCCATCGTCGGCTCGACGGACGCCGCGGCGGTGTTCTCGATGCTCAGCGGGCGTGGCGTCCATCTCAACGAGCGCGTCAGTGCCACGCTCGAGATCGAATCCGGCACCAACGATCCGATGGCCATCTTCCTGACCCTGCTGCTGGTCGAACTGTTGGTGGGCGACATCCGCGGCCCGCTCGAGACCGCGATGTTCATGGTGCTGCAGTTCGGTCTCGCCACGTTGATCGGCCTGGGCGGCGGCTGGCTGAGCGCCAAGTTACTGCGTTGGCTCGATCTCGCCCCCGGGCTGTACTCGCTGCTGGCCCTGGGCCTGGGCTTCTGTGTCTTCGGTGCCACCAGTTTTCTCGGCGGAAGCGGCTTCCTGGCGATCTACCTGACCGGGCTGATGATCGGTAACCAGCCGGGGCGTCACCTCAACTTCATCCTTCCCGTACATGACGGCCTGGCATGGCTGAGCCAGATCGGCCTGTTCTTGATCCTGGGCCTGCTGGTCAATCCATCCGGGCTGCTCGAGTTCGCCTTGCCGGCCGCGCTGGTGGCCCTGGCCTTGATCTTCGTCGCCCGACCGCTGGCGGTGCTGCTCACGGTGAAGCCCTTCTTCCGCTTTCGCTGGCGTGAGATCGGCTTCATCTCGTGGGTGGGATTGCGCGGGGCGGTCCCCATCGTGCTCGCCATCTTCCCCGTCATCGGCGGGGTGGAGAATGCCGCGCTCTATTTCAACGTCGCATTCGCCGTGGTGCTGTTGTCGCTGTTGATCCAGGGCGGAACCTTGCCGTTGATGGCGCGCTGGACGAAGGTGGAGGTTCCCCTGGGAGTCACCCCGGACCACCGTGGACCGCTAGGGATCCTGCCCGAGAACGACTACGAGATGTTCGTCTATAAGGTGGACAACCAGGACCTCGACGATGTCCCCATTCGCCTGCTGCGCTTCCCCTCCGGCGCGGTGATCTCGGCACTCTTCCGTCAGCATGCCATGCTGCATCCCAAGGGCAGCACCCGACTCAAGCCCGGCGACGTCATCTGCGTCATCGGGCGCAGCGAGGATCTGCCGGCCCTCAATCGGCTCTTCAGTGGGGATGCCAAGCTCAAGCGCGAGCGCGCCTTCTTCGGCACCTTCACCTTCGACGGCGATGCGTTGATGAAGGACATCGCCGGTGTCTACGGCCTGACCCTCAGCCCCGGGGAGAGCGAGATGACGCTCGCCGAGTTCGTTTCACTGCGCGTGGGCGGCCACCCCGTAGTGGGCGACGACATCGACTGGCATGGCATTCATTGGGTCATCAGCGAGATGGACGGCAACCGTGTGACTCGCGTCGGCCTGCGCCTCTATTGACTGCCCGCCGTGCAGCCTGATGACACCGCGATTGTCCTGCAGCCTGGCAGGGAGCGGTGTCGGCCGCCTCGCTTGTCGCCCCCGTCGAGGGCAGCTATCTTCCTCGATACCATCACGTTCAACAGGATTTGACGGAGGTAGTCATGACTCGAGGACTCGGAGGTCGCTCACCTGCCAACATCACGCACCATCTGCAGGGCGTGGATTTTCCCGCCCGGCGCGATGACCTGATCGCTCAGGCCCAGGCCAATGGCGCGGAGGACGAGGTCTTGGAGGTCGTTCGGCGTTTGCCGGAACAGGAATACGAGAGCATGGCCGATGTCACCAAGGGCGTCGGTGAGGTCGAATAAGGCGCACTTCACTCCCGCAAGGAGAGCGGCATGCTCAAGTTTCTGGCAAGTACCGTCGGCATTATCTTTCTCATCGGGCTGGCCGTGGTCATTGGCCTGCTGATGCTCATCTTCTGACGTCACTCATTGCCAGGGCAGCGCCGCTGCCCTGGTACGGCAAGCCTGCACTCTTCGCAAGAACCTGCCTCCCTTCGCTAGTATGTGGGTACGCTAAAAGAAGTTGACGGGAGCTTGCGATGTTGCTTTCGCATCGACAGTGGTTCGTGCTGGTAGCAGGTCACGCGATCGGCACCTTCCTGTTCGTGATCCTGGGCTGGCCCCCCGATGCCAACCATGACCTTTTCCTGGCCTTTGGCGGCATGCTGGTGCCGACGCTGCTGGCCTTCTTCGGCGCGCTACTGGGACGTATCCACAGCCGGCAGGGCGCAAGCGTGGGAATGGTCATCGGCTATGTCATCTTCTTCGCCCCGGCCGGCGTGGTGATGCTGGGCAGATGAGCGGCCAAGCAAAGCGCCCGGCCGAAGCCGGGCGCATGGATAAGGCGTGGGACCTTCAACCGGAGATGGCAAAACTCGCCGCGTTGAGCCAGAGGTGGGCGGCCACGCTGGCGGCATAGCCCACTGCAATGGCGGGTGCCCAGCGCAAGTGCCCAATGAAGGTATAGCTGCCGCGCGCCTGGCCCATCAGCGCGACGCCGGCGGCGGAGCCGATCGACAGCAGGCTGCCGCCGACACCGGCCGTCAGGGTGATCAGCAGCCAATGTCCGTGCGACATGTCGGGCTCCATGGTGAGCACGGCAAACATCACCGGGATGTTGTCGACCACGGCGGAAACCACACCCAGCACGATATTGGCCCAGGTGGCGTCCCAGCCCGCGTAGAGCGCCTCGGAAAGCAGGCCGAGATAGCCCAGGAAGCCGAGACCGCCGACGGCGACTACCACGCCGTAGAAGAACAGCAGGGTATCCCACTCCGCGCGTGCCACGCGGTTGAAGACATCGAAGGGAACCACGCTGCCCAACTGACGCAGCTTGCGCTCGTCACCGCGACGGGTATAGCGGATGCGCTTCTTCTCCAGCGAACGCGGCAGCGTCATGCGCAGGAAGTAACCGAAGAACTGCAGGTAGCCAAGACCGGTCATCATCCCCAGCACCGGCGGCAGGTGCAGCAGGGTATGGCAGGCCACGGCGGTCGTGATGGTCAGCAGGAACAGCAGAATGATGCGGCGCGCGCCACGCTTGAGCCAGACATCCTCATAGACGCCTTCCGGCTTGCGGTTGTTGATGAAGAAGGTCATCAGCACGGCCGGGATGAGGAAATTCACCAGCGAAGGCACCAGCAAGGTGAAGAATTCGTAGAACTGGACAATTCCCGCCTGCCAGACCATCAGGGTGGTGATATCGCCGAAGGGGCTGAAGGCACCGCCGGCATTGGCGGCCACGACGATGTTGATGCAGGCCAGGTTGATGAAGCGCTTGTCACCCTCGGCCACTTTGGTGACGACAGCACACATCAGCATGGCCGTCGTGAGGTTGTCGGCGATGGGCGAGATGATGAAGGAGAGGGAGCCGGTCAGCCAGAACAGCTGCTTGTAGCTGAACCCCTTGCGAATCATCCAGGAGCGCAGGGCATCGAAGACGCGCCGCTCGTCCATGGCATTGATGTAGGTCATCGCCACCAGCAGGAACAGCATCAGCTCGGCGAATTCGAGCAGCGTCTCGCGAAAGGCGTGCTCGGCCTCGGTGGGCATGCCAGACTGCACGTAGACCCAGCCGATCATGACCCAGATCAGACCGGCAGCCACCAGCACCGGCTTGGACTTGCGCATGTGCAATTTTTCTTCGCCCATCACCAGCGCATAGGCGAGCACGAAGATGGCGACAGCCACATAACCGACGGTCGAATCGGTCAGATCAAGGCTGCCAGTCACCGCCAGAGCGGCAGGGCTGAACAGCAGGATGCCGAAAGCAAGCAATAGGGCACTCGGCCAACGGAGCGATTTCCGTAGCCTGGTTTGTGAACAGCAACCAGTTGGCATGGAGGGTAATCCTGTTTGTTAAGGTTTTCAGGGAGAGGTGAAAAAAGCGCCTGAATTTTATCATGCCCTGTTGCGGTGCAACAGTTATCCGGAAGGGGTAGAGGGGGTTTGGGACTAGACATTAGTCAATAAAAAACCCCTGACTCGGCAGGGGTTTTTTAAAGAATCAAGGTGGCGGAGGGACAGGGATTCGAACCCTGGAAGGGCGTTAACCCTTGCCGGTTTTCAAGACCGGTGCATTCAACCGCTCTGCCATCCCTCCGGCTCACGGGGGCGAATATTACCAGTTACGTTCATAAGGTCAAGTGGGATTCAGCAAAGTGCATCGAGGGGAGGGCGAAGGTGGCCGGAGATGACACGATGAAGGTGAGGCCAGCCCCGGCGGTTGCGGCAGCCGTGGTGGATCGGGGCAAGGTGTTGATGGTTCGCCGGCGTCACCCTCCCAATGCCGATATGCTCGCGCTGCCGGGAGGGCGCGTCGAGCCGGGCGAGACGCTGTTCGAGGCCGCCGTGCGCGAGTTGCGCGAGGAGACCGGTGTCGACGCCGAAGCGCAGCGCGTGCTGACCGCCATCGATCAGATCCAGTGCGATGAGGCGGGTCGCTTGCTCAGCCACTTCGTCATCGTGGTAGTGGAATGCCGCTGGACGGGAGGGCGCGCGATGGCAGGTGACGACGCGAGCGATGCCCGCTGGCTGGATGCGGTACAGCTCAGTGAGGATGCCGAACTGTGCGCCAGCGCACGCCAGATCGCGCTCGAGCTGCTGACAGTCGCGGAGTTTCGATGAAGAGGCGTTGAGTCTTGCAGAACTAAGGACTTGCGTCGGGAACCAAGCAACGGCATCCTTGGTCCACTGCAGAGATCAACCAAGATCAATCACAGGGAGCTCTGGATCAATGGCCTATCACGACACACATGTGGCCCAGCACTCGTCGCAGGCCGTCAGTGCCAGCAAAGTGCTGCGCAATACCTATGCGCTGCTGGCGATGACGCTGCTGTTCTCCGCCATCACAGCGGGTGCCGCCATGGCCATGGGCGTCGAGCGGATGAACATCCTGGTCTTCTTCATCGGCGCATACGGCTTGATGTTCCTGGTGCACAAGACCGCCAACTCGGCCGCCGGCCTGCTGGCGACCTTCGCCTTCACCGGCTTCATGGGCTTTACCCTCGGCCCGATTCTCAGTGCCTACCTGGCGCTGCCCAACGGGGCCGCGCTGATCATGAACGCCCTGGCCATGACCGGGTTGACTTTCATCGGTCTCTCCGCGGTGGCGCTGATCACGAAGAAGGATTTCAGTTTCCTGGGCAACTTCCTGATGGCCGGTGCCATCGTGCTGATCCTGGCCATGGTGGCGGGCCTGGTCTTTCAAATCCCCACCCTGATGCTGATGGTGTCGGCTGGCTTCGTGCTGTTCGCCTCGGCCGCCATCCTCTTCCAGACCAGCGAAATCGTACATCGCGCCGGCGAGACCAATTACATCCTCGCCACCATCACCCTGTACGTCTCGATCTACAACCTCTTCGTCAGCCTGCTGTCTCTGCTCGGCATCATGAGCAACGACTGAAGCCAGCGGTCAACGGTTGCCAGGCCCCGCCACTGCGGGGCCTGCGTGTTTACGAAGACAGGAACAGCCCATGCGCTATGGTCTACTCGTCGAGGGAGCGCCCTACAGCAGCCAGGCATCCCACTCTGCGCTACGTTTTGCCATGGCGCTGATCGCCAGAGGACATCGGGTGGAAAGCGTCTTCTTCTACCATGATGGGGTCTACAATGCCTCTCGCCTTGCCGCACCGCCCCAGGACGAACCGCATCTTCACGATGCCTGGTGCTCACTCCATGCCGAGCACGCTACCCGGCTACAGGTCTGTATCGCCGCCGCCTTGCGCCGCGGGCTGCTCGATTCGCGCGAAGCCGATCGGCATGGCAAGTCGGGGCACAGCGTCGAACCTCCCTTCGAGCTGACGGGGCTTGGCCAACTGGTCGATCTGGGGCACTCGGTCGACCGGCTGGTGACCTTCGCCCCCTGAGGAGAACCAACGATGCCAACATGCCCCCCGGTCACCGGAGACGTGCTGGTCATCCTGCGGCATGCACCGCATGGCAGCAGTTGGCTGCGCGAAGGCCTCGACGCCGCGCTGGTGGCCGCCGCCTTCGGTCAGTCGGTAACCCTGCTGTTCCAGGGCGACGGCGTGCTGGCCCTGGCCAAGGGGCAGCAGGGCGGCCCGCTCGGCCAGAAGGGCACTGCAGCGACCCTCGATATGCTGGCCATGTACGATATCGAGTCGGTCCACTTCGATCCGGAGGCGCTCGAGCGCTTCGGGCTTGCCCAGCAGGATCTGCAGCTCCCTGCCACGGCAGTCGACGCCGGCTCGCTCCCGCCAATGATTGCCGGGCATCGGCTGGTCCTGACATTCTGATGACCTTGACGCCGGAACGAGGACGCCCATGATCCTGCATATTCTCAATCGACCGCCCAGTTCGAGCCTGGTCTACCGCGACGCGCTCGCTGCGATGGGGGGCACGGATCGACTGCTGCTGATCGAGGACGGCGTGCTGGGCGCCATGACGGCGCAGGTTCGCCACTTCCAGGCGATCGACGGGCGCCTTTTCGCGCTGCGCGAGGATCTCAGCGCGCGCGGTCTCGAGGGCCAGTGCGATGCCAGCGTCCAGGTCGTCGACGTGGATGGCTTCGTCACCCTGACCGAAGAGGCCGACAAGACAGTGAGCTGGTTCTGATGGCTTCCTCCGAGATCGATCGTTACCTGCAGGTCGGCGACGAGCGCATCGCCCTCGACCCCGAGGGCTATCTTGTCGACCTCTCGGCCTGGACCCCGGCCGTGGCCGAAGCCCTGGCCGCCGAGGAGGGGCGCGAGCTGACGACGGAGCACTGGGAGGTGATCGAGGTGCTGCGCCGCTTCTATGAGCGCTATGAAGCAGCGCCGGCCATGCGCCCGCTGGTCAAGGCGGTGAACCAGTCGCTGGGACCGGAGAAGGGGCGCTCGTTGCACCTGATGAAACTCTTTCCCGACAGCCCCGCCAAGGTGGCTGCACGCCTTGCCGGGCTGCCGAAGCCCGCCAACTGTCTCTGACGGCAGCAACATGAACTTCCTGGCCCATGCCTGGCTTGCCCGCGGCGGCAGCGACGACTTCCTCTACGGCAACCTGATCGCCGACGGCGTGAAGGGCCGCGACCTCACCGCCTGGCCCGCCGAAGTGGCCAACGGTATTCGCCACCACCGTCGCGTCGACGCCTTCGTCGACGCGCACCCGGTGGTGCTCGCGGCCCGCCGACGTGCGCCCCCAGAGTATCGGCGCTACGCAGGGATCGCCCTCGATCTGGTGTGGGACCATTTCGTGGCACAGGAACTCGCGCTGGATCAGCGGCCGTCTCGCCTGGTCCAGCGCAGCTACCGGGTGCTGAGTCACCGACCTGCGCCGGCGCGCCTGGAGCGGATGATTCCGGCCCTGGTCGCCCAGGACTGGCTGCACCGCTACGCCGACTTCGCCTTTACCTGCGATGCGGTGCGCGGGATCGGCCAGCGCCTCTCCGGCCCGAACCGCCTGGCGGCACTGGTGCCCTGGTTGGAGGAGGACTACGTCGCCCTGGAGTACGACTTCCGCCGGCTGTGGCCGGCAGTGGCGATGGCGCTCGAAGTAGCCCCCGGCAGCGAACGCCTCAGCCGCCCCTAAGCCACAGGCACTCGACCGTGTCGCCCACTTCGATACGTGAATCGGCCGGGATCGCGGCCAGCGCATCGGCTCTCACACAGGAGGAGAGCACCGCCGAGCCCTGATCCGCGAAGGCATGGGCCGTGATGCCGTGCTCGCTCATGTCCAGGCTGACCCGCATGTAGTGCCGCCGTGGCCCAGTGCGAGTGGCAAAGTCGGCGCGTGCGCTGAGCCTGGGCAGACTGGCAAGGCCGGGGCAGTCGAGCAGGGCGCCCATCAAGGGGCGCAGGAAGAGCCAGGCGGCGACGAAACCGGAGACGGGATTGCCGGGCAGGCCAACGAAGCGCACCTCGCGCCCGTCGCTGGCGGCAAGCCTGCCCAGTGCCAGCGGCTTGCCGGGCTTGAGCGCCAGGCGCCACAGGTCGAGCCGACCGATCGCCTCGATGGCGGACTTGACGTGGTCTTCCTCGCCGACGCTAACACCACCGGTGCTCACCACCACATCGACCTGCTCGGCAGCCAGTGCCAGCATGGCGCGGGTGCCGGCGGCATCGTCGGGCATCGAGGCAATGAAGGTGACCTCGGCGCCGAAACTTTCCAGCAGCTCCTTCAGCATGGGGCGGTTGCTGTTGTAGATCTGACCCGGGAGAAGCGGCCGGCCCGGCTCGACGATCTCGTCGCCGCTGGCGAGCAGGGCGACGCGGGGGCGACGGCGTACCGCGACCTCGACGATGCCTTGGCTCGCCAGATGCCCCAGCGCGGCGGCATCCAGGCGATGGCCGGCCTCGAGCAGCACCGCGCCGGCGGCGACGTCGCTGCCGCGGTGGCGCACGTTATTGTTCGCAGGCACCTGGCCTGGTATCGCCACGACGTCACCAGCGAATTCGACCTTCTCCTGCATCACCACGCAGTCGGCGCCGGGGGGGAGCGGGGCGCCGGTGAAGATGCGTGCGCAGCTGCCCCGCTCCAGCGGCTGCGGCTCGCTTCCCGCGGCGATGCGCTGGGCGATGGGCAACCGCTTGCCGGCGTCCTCGTGGTGCAGGGCATAGCCGTCCATGGCGCTGTTGTCGAACGGTGGCACGTCGAGGCGGGCGATGACCTCTTCGGCCAGCACGCGACGCCCGGCCAGTTCGCAGGAAACGGTCTCCGCCTCGACGGGGGAGACCTCCTTCAACAGGGCGGCAAGCGCCGCCTCGACGGACTGTAGCTCAGACATGCTGGCCTCGTTCGGGGATGACCAGGTTGGCGAAGTTGCACGGCTTGTGGCGGCTGTCGAGCTGTTCGAGCAGCAGCCCATCCCAGGCCGTGCGACAGGCGCCGCTCGAGCCCGGCAGGCAGAAGATCGCGGTGGCGTTGGCCAGGCCACCGAGACAGCGGCTCTGGATGGTCGAGCTGCCGATCTCCTGCCAGGAGAGCTGGCGGAACTGCTCGCCGAAGCCCTCGATGCGCTTGTCGAGCAGTACCGCCACCGCTTCGGGCGTGGAGTCGCGGCCGGTGAAGCCGGTCCCGCCGGTGGTGAGGATCACCTGGATCCCAGGGTCTGCGATCCACTCGGAGACCACGGCACGAATGCGGTAGACGTCGTCGATGACGATGCGGCGGTCGGCCAGGCGATGCCCGGCCTCGGCGAGCCGCTCGGCGAGCAGGGCGCCACTGCGGTCGCTGTTGAAGTCGCGGGTATCGGAGATGGTCAGAACCGCGATGCTGAGCGGGATCATCGCCTCGCTCATGACCGGGGTTCCCGCTTGCGGGCCTGACGCGCCTCGAAGGCGGCCTGCTGCTCCGGCGTGGCCTCCTGCTGGTACTTCACCTTCCACTCGGCGTAGGGCATGCCGTAGACGTACTCGCGCGCGGCCTCATAGTCGAGCTCGGCGCCCTGTTCGTCGGCGGCGGCCACCAGCCACTTGGAAAGACAGTTGCGGCAGAAGTCGGCGAGAATCATCAGGTCGATGTTCTGCACGTCCTTGTTGGCATCCAGATGCTGGAGCAGGCGACGGAAGGCGGCCGCCTCCAGCTGGGTGCGTGTGGCGTCGTCGAGATGCTGCATGACGTTGGCTCCTGGTTCAGGTCGCCTCAGGATAACAAATGGCGGCGGGCCTGACGTCTACCGCTCAGGTCGTATCGCCGCGGGTGCAGACCGAGAGCACCACCGCATCGTCGTCGCTGACCGAGACCAGTGCATGGCCCATGTCGCTGTCGAAGTAGATGCTGTCGCCGCGCGACAGCAGCAGCGGCTCGTAGAACTCGGTGTAGAGCTGGATCTCGCCCTCCAGCACCATCAGAAACTCCTCGCCGTCATGGCGCACCCACTCGCTGAACTCGTCGAAGCTGCGTGCGCGGACGATGGTCTTGAACGGAATCATGCGCTTCTGGGCCAGCTCGCAGCTGAGCAGCTCGTGCTCGTAGGTAGGCGTCGGGTGGCGCTGCCCTTCGCCCTGTCGGGTCAGATCGCGGCGCCCCATGGTGCGCGGCTGCACCTTGGGCGGCGTGAGCAACTGCGGCAGGTCGATGCCCAGGCCGTTGATCAGTTTCTGTACGGCGGTGAACGTCGGCGAGATCTGGTCGTTCTCGATCTTGGACAGGGTGGAGCGGGCCAGGCCGGTGCGCTGGCTGACGTCCTCCAGGGTCCACTGGTTGGCCAGGCGGATTTCCTTGAGTCGTTCGCCGAGGCGCAACGGTTCGACGAAGGGTTTGCGTCCCGAGGCGATGCGTAGCGCGGCCTGCTGGTCGGTGTTGGCGGGCATGAATGAGTTCACTATCGGAAACAGAGTTTCCCGAAGCGTACCACAGATGTTCCGCTTGCACCGGTCGCATGGCGCCACCCCCATGCGCGTTCCCGACACAGCCGGGCGGCTCAGGTCTCGAAGGGCAAGCCTAGCAGGGCCTTGAGGTGGGCCTCGGCGCTGCGCCCCAGCGAATCCAGGTCGTAGCCGCCCTCGAGCACCGACACCAGGCGCCCCTCGGCATACAGCGCGGCGACATCCAGGGCCAGGCGAGTGACCCAGTAGTAATCCTCGTCCTCCAGGCACAATTCCGCCAAGGGGTCGTCGCGATGCGCGTCGAAGCCGGCCGAAACCAGCACCAGCTCGGGCTTGAAGGCGTGCAACGCCGGCAACCAGTCGTCCTCGATCGCGCGGCGGAAGGCGGCGCTGCCGGTGCCGGCCTCCAGCGGCGTGTTCACCACGTTCTGCCACTCGCTGCGCAGGTAGCGCCAGGGGTAGAAGGGGAACTGGAAGCTGGAGCAGATCAGGACATCCGGGTCGTCCTTGAAGATATCGATGGTGCCGTTGCACTGGTGCACATCGAAGTCGAGGATCGCAATGCGCCGCGCCCCGTAGCGGGCGCGGGCGTGAGCCGCGCCGACGGCGACGTTGTTGTAGAAGCAGAAGCCCATGGCATCGGTGGCCTCGGCGTGGTGGCCGGGGGGGCGCACGGCACAGAACACGTTGTCGGCCTGGCCGCGATAGACCTGGTCGACGCCGCGGATCACCGCGCCCGCGGCCACGCGGGCGGCGTCCAGGCTGTCCGGATTCATCAGCGTGTCACCGTCCAGGCTGACGATGCCCGACTCGGGAACACACTTGTCGAGCGCTTGGAGGTGACGCAGCGGATGCACCCGGGCGAGTTCCTCTTCGCTGGCGGGTCGCGCCTCCGATTGCATGGTCTGCTGCAGCAGGCCGCTGAGGGCCAGACGGGCGCGGATGGCCTCGAGGCGCAGGGGGCTTTCGGGGTGCTCCGGGCCCATATGGTGAAGGTCGCAGTCCGGGTGCGAGATGAACGCCGTGATCATATGGAACTCCAGAGTGACTGAAGTCACCTTAATGCGCGCAAGCCCTTGCACAACAGTGTCAATAAGTCGTACACAAGGAGGCATCCACTGCTCTGCTGAGGTGACGTCTTGAGCACCCGATTCCTGCGCCACTTCTTCGAACCTCGTACCATCGCGGTCATTGGCGCCTCGGAAAAGCCCCACTCCATCGGCGGCATCGTGATTCGCAACCTGCAGGAGGCCGGCTTCCCCGGGGCAGTGTGGGCCGTCAACCGCAAGGGCTACGAGACGGTTTTCGACCGGCCGTGCGTCTCGCGGGTGAGCGAGCTGCCCGAAACGCCCGATCTTGCCGTGGTCTGCACGCCCGCGGCGACCCTGCCCAGGGTGATCTCCCGGCTGGGGCGGATCGGCGTGAAGGCGGCCCTGGTGCTCTCCGGCGGCGCACATCTCGACGACCCGGAGGAAGGCCGCGGCTCGATCCGCGAGCGCATGCTGTCGGCGGCGCGCGAATCGGGTATCCGCGTGCTGGGGCCGGAGTGCATGGGACTGATCGTGCCGGGCCGACGCATCAACGCCTCCTACTCCAGCCAGCCGGTAAAGCCGGGCAAGGTCGCCTACCTCGGGCAATCGGGCATGCTCGGCAACGCCATGATCGACTGGGCGGCAGGCCGCGGCATCGGTTTCTCGCACCTGATCACGGTGGGCGACAGCGTCGACGTGATGCTTCCCGATCTGATCGACTACATCAACCAGTACGCGCCGACCCAGGCCATCCTGCTCCACCTGGAGCGCATCCAGGATTCCCTGCATTTCATGACCGCGCTGCGCGATGCCTCGCGCCATCGCCTGGTGCTGGCGATCAAGAGCGGCCGAACGCCGCAGTCCGATCTCTCCGGCATGCCGCCGACCCCGGGCATCGCCAATCGCGACGTGGTCTTCGAAGCCGCCTTCTCGCGCGCCGGCGTGGTGCGGGTCAACGATTCCGACGAACTGTTCGATGCGCTGATGACCCTGTCGCAGATGCGCCCGCTCAAGGGCGATCGCCTGGCCATCGTCTCCAACGGGCTGGGACCGGCCATGCTGGCCATCGACAAGCTGATCAGCGCGGGAGGCGCCCTGGCGAGCTTCAGCGCGGAGACGCGCCAAGCGCTGCGCGAGGGTGAGTTCGACATGAGCAAGCCCGGCGAGAACCCGGTGGACCTGGGGGGCGATGCCACGCCGGAGCGCTTCGTCGCGGCGCTGGAGATCGTCGCCGCGGACCCCGGCGTGGACGCCGTACTGGTGGTACACGCTCCCACGCGGCTGGCCCCGTCAAAGACCACCGCCCAGGCACTCATCGCCAATCGCAAGCGCTTCAGGCGCAACCTGCTGACCAGTTGGATGGGGCTGGAGGGCGCCCTCTATGCCCGCCACGAATGCAGCATGGCGGGCATCCCCACCTATGTCTCGCCGGAAAAAGCGGTCAAGGCGTTCATGCACATGGTCGATTACCAGCGCGTCCAGGCGCTGCTGCAGGAGACGCCACCGAGCCTGCCATTCAGCACCACCACGGACATTCGCGCCCGTTGCCATACCCTGATCGAGCAGGCCAGGGCAGAGGGGCGCGAGACCCTGTCCCACGCCGAGACCGCCCAGGTGCTCGAGGCCTACGGCATCCCCGTGGCCCCCAGCCGCTACGTGCACACGCCCGAGGAAGCCGCGGCGGCAGCCGAGGAACTCGAGGGTCCCTGGGCGTTGAAGGTGATTCACGATGGCAACTGCCGCCCGTTTCGCTATCGCAAGCATCCGCACCGCATCTCGGCGGGGCTGCTGCAGGACCTCCATGAGCCGAGCCAGGTCGCCGAGGGCCTCACCCGGCTGGGCGAGAAGGTGCACGAGAAATTCCCCCCGGTGAAGATACGCGAGTACTGCCTGCAGCCCATGCAACGCGGCAAGCAGTCGATGCAGCTCTGCGCCGGCATCACCCGCGATCCGGTGTTCGGGCCGCTGATCGTGTTCGGCATCGGTGGCTACAAGGTCAATATCCTGGCCGACCGGCAGGTCGCGCTACCGCCGCTCAACATGACCCTCGCCGCCGACGTGGTGGGGCGAACCCATGCTGCGAGGCTTATTCGCGAACACTCCGGTGAACCCGAGCGCGACCTCCAGCGGCTGTGCCAGCTACTGGTCAAGCTGTCGCAGATGGCGTCGGACCTGCTCGAGCTGCGCGGGCTGGAGCTCAACCCCCTGCTGCTCAATCGCGACGGCATGCTGGCGGTGGATTTCGCCCTCGACCTCGGCCCCCCGGCACGCTTCGCCATCATGCCGTACCCGGAGGAGCTGCGGGAGTGGGTGACGCTTAACAACGGCATGCGCGTCGAGGTGCGCCCCATCCGCGCCGAGGACGCCCCGCTGATCACCAGCTTTCACAGCCAGCTGTCGGAGGAGAGCATTCGCTTCCGCTACTTCCACAACAAGTCCGACCTCAGCCAGCGCGACCTGTCGATGCTGTCGCACATCAACTATGACCGCCAGATGGCCTTCATCGCCGAGCACCAGAAGGAGGATGGCGGCAAGGAGATGCTCGGCGTGGTACGGGTGTGGAACGACCCCGACAACATCCGCACCGAATTCTCCATCATCGTGCGTGACGATATGGCCGGGCAGGGGCTCGGCAGCCTGCTGATGAAGAAGATGATCGCCTACTGCAAGAGCGTGGGTACGCTGGAGATGATCGGCAAGATCATGGTCGACAACCACCCCATGCGAGCGCTGATGAAGCATCTCGGCTTCCGTTGCCGCTACAACATGGAAGAGCAAGTCGTGGATGCGGTACTGCGCCTCAACGAGCCGGAGAGCGAATGGCAGCGGCACCGGCTGGAAAGCCTGCCGGACTGACGCCATTCGGCGCCGACCTCAGCGTCGGCGCCTGCCGTTGGGGCGGGACCTCAGGGCGCCAGGCGGAAGGAGTGCCAGCTCTCGTCCCGATACTCGTAGCGAATGCGATCGTGAAGCCGGCTCGGCTGCCCCTGCCAGAACTCGATCATGTCGGGCACCACACGGTAGCCGCCCCAATGCACGGGGCGCGGGATCTCCTGCCCCTCGTAGGCCTGCTCGAAGCGGTGTTGACGCTCCTCGATCCAGTGCCGGTCGGGGATCACCACGCTCTGGGTCGCCACCCAGGCGCCGAGCTGGCTGGCACGGGGGCGACTGTTGAAGTAGGCGTCCGACTCCTCGTCGGAAACCAGTTCGACACGACCTTCGATGCGCACCTGCCGCCCCAGGGAAGGCCACCAGAACACCAGCGCGGCATGCGGCACGTTGCTCAGCTCGCTGCCCTTGTGACTGTGGTAGTTGGTGTAGAACACCACGCCACGCTCATCGTAGCCCTTGATCAGCACGATGCGCGCGTGAGGTAGCCCCTGGCTGTCGACGGTAGCCAGCGTCATCACGTTGCCATCCTCACCCTCGACTTCCAGTGCCAGCGTCAACCACTCATCGAACAGTACCATGGGCGCCGCGGGCACCATGCCTTCCTCGAGCCTGCCACCCTCGTAGTCGCGCCGTATGTCGGCGATGTTGCGTGTCATGGCGTACTCCTCGTCTTTCTGTTCATGGTCGCCGCTGAGAGACGTCAGCACAACACCCCGCGGCTTGACCGTTATCATGTTTTCGTCATCCGGACCGTGCCGGTAGCCCGCGTTTCACGCGTCGCGCGCCGCCTTGATCTGACGACTGCGAAAGCGGGCGTAGAACATGCAGCCGGTGAACAGCGCCAGGGCGACCAGGGCCTCGGCAACGCCGAGCGCCCCCTGCCCGGGCAGCGTGGCCACCATCACGCCTTGAACGAAGTACAGCAGGCTGACGAAGGCCAGCCAGGCATGGCCCCTGGCGCGCTTTCCCAGGATCGAAGGCAGGAACAGGATCAACGGCAGCGCGCGGATCAGGATCGGCGTCAGCGGATGGGTCCCGGCCTGCATCGCCAGGCCGCTCCAGACCAGCAGGACCAACAGCAATACATAGCTGGTGAGGACCAACTGGCGACTGCGCTCGGTGAGCATGTCCAGGCCATGGCGAGTCTCGAGTCCCTCGACCCAGCGCCTCATGAAGCTTTTTCCCTCAGGTGCCCGAGCGCCAGGGCCAGGCGCCCCAGACGCTCCCCCTGGGCACGCACCAGCCGCCGCTCGGCATCGGCCAACGGCTGGTCGCTACGCTGCCCGGCCAGATGGCTGGCCCCGTAGGGAGTGCCACCGACGGTAGTGGTCATCAGGTCGGTCTCGCTGTAGGGCAGGCCGGCATAGACCATGCCGTGGTGCAACAGCGGCAGCAGCATGGAGATCAGCGTGGTTTCCTGACCACCGTGCAGGCTGGAAGTGGAGGTGAACGCCGTCGCCGGCTTGTCCACCAGCACGCCGTTGAGCCACAGGGCGCTGGTGGAATCGATGAAATACTTCAGCGGCGCGGCCATGTTGCCGAAGCGGGTCGGGCTGCCCAGCGCCAGGCCGGCGCAGTGACGCAGGTCCTCCAGGTCGGCATAGACGGCCCCCTCGGCGGGGATCTCGGGGTCGACGGCCTCGCAGGTGGGTGAAACGGGCGGCACGGTACGCAGCCGTGCCTCGATGCCGGGGCAGGACTCGACGCCGGCGGCCAGCTGCTCGGCCATGCTGCGCGTGGCGCCATACCGGGAATAATAGAGGATCAACACATAGGGCAGGGAGTCGCGCATCGTGGCTCCGATTCGAGTGGGCAGGCGATCAGTCGTGGGCATGGAGCAGGGCGAGCACGTCCTCCGGCGGGCGACCGATCACGGCGCGCTTGCCGTCGTCGGCAATCGGACGCTCCAGCAGCTTGGGAAAGCGAAGGAGGGCGGCGATCACCTGCTCCTGATCCTGCAGGTCGGTATCGTCGACTTCCTGCCACTCCGCCTCCTGGGTGCGCACCAGGCGCTCGCCGTCGGCGTCCAGGCGCGACATCAGATCGCGCAGCTCTTCCTCGTTCAGCGGCTCGTCGAGGTAGCGCCGCACGGTCACCTCGGCGCCGTGCTCCTCCAGCAGCGCCAGCGCCTGGCGCGACTTGGAGCAGCGGGGGTTGTGATAGAGCGTGATGGCCATGCGCGACTCCTCGATCCTTGGAAGGTTGGTCCATATTGTAGAAGGGGCGTCACCCAGGCCACAACCGCAGCCACTCGAAACTTCCGCGCCGATCAGTCGGTTGCGCCGGCGCCGGCGGGGTGCGATACCTCGCTCAGGCGGCGGTAGACCCATGCCATGCGGCCATCCGCCAGGCGCATGGGCACGCGTCGATAGCGTATCCCCAGGCGCTCGTAGCGATCCAGGCGCTCCAGCTCATCGGCGTCGACCACCACGATTTCACCCGGGACCCGCTCGCCCGGCGCCTCGGCCAGATCGAGCCCCTCGCGGCGAAAGCCTTCTAGCACGGCCGCCTGGGTCTCTCCCGCACGGCCCATCACCACCCAGCGTATAGGGGCGAAGCGCAGTGTGCCGTAGACGAAGACGGCATGCTCGCCTTCCTCGATCGGGGGGAGATGGTCGGGACGATCGTAGCTGAAGGGGCTGAGCAGGGTCAGCCATAGCCAGCCGAGCACGGCCAATGGGGTTGCCAGTGCCACGATAACGGCATGGGACAGGCGCATACACGCTCCTTGCGTTCGTGATGGGATTTATCCTGACACGGCAGAGGCGAGGCTGTCCGGTTCTCCCTCGGCTCGACGCTCTGTTAGGATGCGAAGCATGGCTCGACCACCGCGGAGGATGCCCATGGCCCAGTCGGCACACGAGGATCAGGACTTCAGGGCGTTGATGGGAGATGTGAAGCCGCTACGCCGGCGCACCAACCGAGCCGATCCGGGTCAGCGACGACGCCGGCCCACGGAGGCCCAGTTGGCACGACGCGAAAGCGCCCAGGCCGAACTCGCCGAGGACAGCTTCCTGTCGGACGATTTCGTCGAGCTGCTTCCACCGTTCGATCCCGTCGCGTTTCGCCGCGACGGCATCCAGCAGGGCGTCGTCGACCGCCTGCGCCACGGCGGCTATCCCGCCCAGTCACGCCTGCATCTGCTGCGGCGCCCGCTGGCCGAGTGCCGGCGGGTACTGCCGCCCTTCATCCGCGAAGCCTATGCCCACGACCTGCGTTCGCTGCTGATCGTACACGGCCGGGGGCAGCAGCCCGACAGCCCGGCCAACGTACTGCGCTCCTACCTGGCCAAGTGGCTGGCCCAGTTCGATGAGGTACAGGCGTTCGCCTCCGCCCAGCAGGCCGACGGCGGTCTTGGCGCCACCTGGGTGATGCTGCGCAAGAGCGAGCGGGCGAGGGCGGACAACCGCGAGCGGCAGCAGAAGCGACGCGGCTGACGCTGCCCCTGCACCACGAAGCCGGCACGCGGCCGGCTTCGTGGTTACACCAAGGGGGCTTTATGCCAACGCTGGCTCAGCGTGCTTTACCGCTTCGCGCATGCGCCGGCGGAACAGCGGCTCATCGACGTCGACGGCCGGCTGATAGGCGCGGCTGAAGGCGTTGAGGGCCTGCAGGGCGTCTTCAAGCCACTGGTCTTCGCGCAGCGACAGGGCATCGAAGCCGCAGCGGGTGAGGAAGAAGGCTTGATCGACCAGCACGTCGCCGATGGCACGAATCTCGCCATCGTAGCCGTAGCGCTCACGCAGCAGGCGCGCGAGACTGTAGCCACGGCCGTCGGTGAACTTGGGGAAGTCGATGGCGATCAGCGGGGCAGAAGCCAGCTCGTCGGCCAGTTCCGGCGTCAGCTCGGTGTCGCTGCCCAACCAGGGCGCCAGCTCCTGGCTTCCTTTCAGCTCCTGCCAGCGCGCCAACGGCACGATGGCCGGAGAGGCGGGCAGCGCGGCGTCCTCTTCGCGAATCAGCACCCAGCGGTCTTCGGCCGGCTTGCCGCCACGAATGAAGGGGCGCACGGAGACGTTCTGATCAGGCATATACCCGCTCCTTGAAAGGCTTGAGGCCGATACGGCGATAGGTTTCGATGAAGGTTTCGCCCTCGACACGCTCACCGACATAGACTTGCAGCACCTTGTCGATCACCTCGGGCACGCTTTCGCGGTCGAACGAAGGGCCGAGAATCTTGCCCAGCGATGATTCGTTGCCCTGAGCACCGCCGAGCGAGATCTGATACCACTCCTCGCCCTTCTTGTCGACGCCGAGGATGCCGATATGGCCGACGTGGTGATGTCCGCAGGCGTTCATGCAGCCGGAAATGTTGAGATCCAGCGGCCCCAGGTCATAGAGGTAGTCGATGTCCTCGAAGCGCTCCTGAATGGCCTGGGCCACCGGGATGGACTTGGCGTTGGCCAGGGCGCAATAGTCACCGCCCGGGCAGCAGATCAGGTCGGCGAGAGTGCCCACGGTGGGGTTGGCCAACCCGAGCTCGCCCAACCGGTGCCAAAGTTCCTCGAGGCGATCCACCGCCACGTCGGCAAGCACCAGGTTCTGCTCGTGGGTCACGCGAATCTCACCGTAGCTGAACTCGTCGGCCAGGCCGGCCACCTGATGCATCTGCTCCCAGGTCAGGTCACCGGGCGAGTGGTTCTTGCGCTTGAGTGACAGCGTCACCGCCTTGTAGCCCGGCACCTTGTGCCCATGCACGTTATTGGTCACGAAGCGGGCAAAGGCCCGGTTCTCGCCGCGCAGGCGCTCGAACTCGGCAATTGCCCCGTCGCTGACGGTGCGCCGCTCGGGGTCGACGAAATGCGACTGCATCGCCTCGACGGCTTCGCGGGTCAAGGTCTGCGGCCCATCCTTCAGATGCGCCCATTCGGCGTCCACCCGACGGCGGAACTCCTCGACGCCCAGCGCCTTGACCAGAATCTTGATGCGCGCCTTGAACTTGTTGTCGCGGCGGCCGAACTGGTTGTAGACGCGCACCAGGGCCTCGAGATAGGTCAGCAGGTGCTGCCAGGGCAGGTCCTCACGCACCACCTCGCCGATCATCGGCGTACGACCGAGACCGCCACCGGCCAATACCTTGACGCGAACGTCGCCGTGTTCGTCGCGCCATAGGCGCAGGCCCACGTCATGCACCTGGATGGCGGCACGATCCTCGGCGGCACCCGTCACCGCGATCTTGAACTTGCGCGGCAGGTAGGTGAATTCGGGATGGAAGGTCGACCACTGGCGGATCAGCTCGCACCACGGGCGCGGATCGACCTCTTCGTCCTCGGCAATGCCGGCGAACTGGTCGGTAGAGGTATTGCGAATGTCGTTGCCGCTGGTCTGGATGGCATGCATCTGCACGCTGGCCAGCTCGGCCAGCATGTCCGGCACCGTCTCCAGCTTCGGCCAGTTCAGCTGCAGGTTGGTACGGGTGGTGAAGTGTCCGTAGCCGCGATCGTAGTCGCGAGCCAGATCGCCCAGCTTGCGCAGCTGGTAGGAGGCCAGCATGCCGTAGGGGATGGCAATACGCAGCATGGGTGCGTATCGCTGGACGTAGAGGCCGTTCTGCACGCGCAGCGGCAGAAATTCCTCGTCGCTGATGCGGCCGGCCAGGTAACGGTTCATCTGCTCGCGAAACTGGGCGACGCGTTCATTGACCAGTGTCTGATCATGGGTGTCGTAGCGGTACATTCAGCCGGTCCTGCTGCTAGGGGATTGGCGAAGCGTCAGGGGGCACCATAACGCCCCTGCGATATTCTATGAAAGAATAAATATTCATATTTTTTATACGTAAAGACATATAAAGCGTCAAGGGGCATGCTACCTGCTCAAAACTGCAGCCGAAGCCACTGACGACGCTGCCAGATCGCGGCAAACCACAGTGAATTCAGGCAGCGATAGCCGAGCTGCACCCACCAGATGCCCAGCAGGCCCTGCTCCATGGTCACGCCGACCCACCAGGCCAGAGGCAGGAAGACCAGCCACTGCAAGGTAAGGGTAGTGGTCATCACGGTACGGTTGGCCCCGGCACCCAGCAGCGCCTGCCCCAGAACCAGGGCAGCGGCATCCAGCACGATCATCACGGCAGTCAACTGCAGCGGCAGCCGGGCCAGGGCGATCAGCTCAGGATCGTACAGGAACAGCCCCAGGACATGCTCGGGCCACAGCGTCATGGGCAATGCCAGCGACGCCAGGCATAGCCAGGCCAGGCGCACCACGTCCCAACCCCAGCGATGCGCCTCGCCATGAGCCTGTTCGCCAAGCGACTGGCCCACCAGGCTCATCGCGGCCATGCCCAGGCCCACGCCGGGCAGGATCAGCAGCAGCGACAGATTCACCAGCACATGGCCCACCGCCACGCTGGCGGTATCGATCCGGCCCAGGATCCAGAACAACACGGCATAGCCGGCAGCGAACCAGAGCTGCTGAAAGGAGTGCGGCGTGGCCAGGCGCAGGGTCGTCAGTAGCGTAGGGCGCTCCGGCAGTTGCCTCATGAAACCGCAGGAGACGGCGTGACGGGCGCTGACCCAGGCCCAAAGGCCAAGCCCGGCGAGCAGCGAAAGGGTGGTTCCCGCGCCAGCGCCTGCCGCCCCCATGGCGGGCATTCCCAGGTAGCCGAAGATCAGACAGAGGCTGGCGAGCACGTTGACGACGTGCATCACCAGCATGATGCGCAGGTAGTAGCCACTCTGCTGGATGCCGTTCCAATAGCCACGAAAGCAGAAGATCATCGCCACGGCGGCGAGCGACATCACTCGCCAGCGGAAGTACTCCACCGCGACCTCGGTGACCTCGGCGCTGGGGTTGAGCCACCCCAGCAGCCACGGCGCCTGCCACAGGCAGAGCAGGGTAACGGGCAGCGACACCAGCAGGGCAATCGCAAGGCCGGCATTGAGCGGCAGGGCACGCAGGTGCCAGGCCTGCTCGCCGTGCCGCCAGGCGGTCTGTGCCTGCACCCCCGACGAAAGCCCGAACACCAGCGCGGTGATCAGGAACATGGCGTAGCCGCCGATGCCCACGCCGGCCAGCGGCACCTCGCCGAGCGAGCCGACCAGGCCCGCATCGATCAGATTGATCAGGCTCTGGGTGACCATGGCAGCGATGATCGGCAGAGCGAGGCGCAGGATTCTCCGGCGGCGCAGGGAGTCGGGTAACATCCGTACTATCGGTTCGCGTACTATCGGTTCATCTGAAAAACGCCCGTGCCGGTGGCACGGGCGGTGTCGAATGGCGACACGTCAGGCCGGATCGTAGGAGAGCACCGGCGACAGCCAGCGCTCCATCTCGGCAAGCGTCATGCCCTTGCGCTCGGCCAGCGCCTCGACCTGGTCGCGGGTGATCTTGCCGGTCGAGAAGTACTTCGACTGGGGGTGGGAGAAATACCACCCCGAGACTGCCGCGGCCGGCCACATGGCGAAGTTCTCGGTCAGCTCGATACCGGCGTTCGCCGTGGCATCGAGCAGGCGGAACAAGGTGCGCTTCTCGGTGTGGTCGGGGCAGGCGGGGTAGCCCGGCGCCGGCCGGATGCCCTGGTACTTCTCGGCGATCAACGCATCGTTGTCCAGCGTCTCGTCGGGCACGTAGCCCCAGAACTCCTTGCGCACCCGCTCGTGCATGCGCTCGGCGAAGGCCTCGGCCAGGCGGTCGGTGAGGGCCTGGACCATGATCGCGTTGTAGTCGTCGCCGGCGGCCTTGTAGCGCTCGGCCAGCGCCTCGACGCCATGGCCGGTGGTCACGGCGAAGCCGCCGATCCAGTCGGGCTTGCCGCTCTCCTTGGGCGCGACGAAATCCGCCAGGCTGTAGCAGACGCCGTCGCGATTCTTGGTGGTCTGCTGGCGAATGTGATGCAGCCGCTCGATCACCCGGCTGCGCGACTCGTCGGCATACACCTCGATGACGTCGTCATCGACGCTATTGGCCGGCCACAGGCCGATCACGCCGCGCGCCTCGACGCGCTTCTCGTCGATCAGCTTGCGCAGCATCTGCTGGGCATCGGCGAACAGGCTGCGCGCCGCCTCGCCGACCACGGCGTCGTCGAGAATCTTGGGGTACTTGCCCACCAGCTCCCAGCTCATGAAGAAGGGCGTCCAGTCGATGCGCTCGAGCAGCTCCTCGATATCGTAGCCATCGAACACCTTGAGGCCGGTGACGGCAGGCCGGGGCGGGGTATAGCCGTCCCAGTCGATGGGCAGCTTGCGCTGACGCGCCTCGGCATAGCTCAGGTCGGCCGCCTTGGGTCGACGCTTGGCATTGCGGTCGCGCACCTGCTCGTACTCGGCCTTGATCTCGGCCACGTAGGTGGGCTTGAGCGCGGGCGAGAGCAGCTTGCCGGCCACGCCGACCGCCCGGGAGGCGTCGGCCACGTAGATCACCGGCTCGTCGTACTGCGGCTCGACCTTTACCGCCGTATGCGCCTTGGAAGTGGTGGCGCCACCGATCAGCAGCGGCAGCGTGAAGCCCTGGCGCTGCATCTCCTTGGCCACGTGTACCATCTCGTCCAGCGACGGGGTGATCAGGCCCGAGAGACCGATAATGTCGGCGTTCTCCTCGCGGGCCGTCTGCAGGATCTTTTCCGCCGGCACCATGACGCCGAGGTCGACCACGTCATAGTTGTTGCACTGCAGGACCACGCCGACGATGTTCTTGCCGATGTCGTGTACGTCGCCCTTGACCGTGGCCATCACGATCTTGCCCTTGGCCTGCTGATCTTCCGCCGCGAGCTCGCTCTTCTCGGCCTCGATATAGGGAATGAGATAGGCCACCGCCTGCTTCATGACCCGCGCCGACTTGACCACCTGGGGCAGGAACATCTTGCCCGCGCCGAACAGGTCGCCGACCACGTTCATGCCGTCCATCAACGGCCCCTCGATCACCTCGATGGGGCGGCTGGCCTGCTGGCGGGCCTCCTCGGTGTCGTCCTCGATATAGGCCGTCACCCCCTTCACCAGGGCATGCTCGATTCGCTTGTTGACCGGCCAGGATCGCCACTCGAGGTCCTCCTTTCTGGCCGCACCGCTGCCATCGCCCTTGTACTTCTCGGCCAGATCGACCAGTCGCTCGGTGGAGTCGCTGCGGCGATTGAGCACCACGTCCTCGACCGCCTCGCGCAGTTCCTCCGGCAGGTCGTCGTAGACCGCCAGCTGGCCGGCGTTGACGATACCCATGGTCAGCCCGGCACGGATCGCATGGTAGAGGAAGACCGAGTGGATCGCCTCACGCACCGGGTTGTTGCCACGGAAGGAGAACGACACGTTGGAGACGCCGCCCGAGACCATGGCGTGGGGCAGGTGCTCGCGAATCCAGCGGGTGGCCTCGATGAAGTCGACGGCGTAGTTGTCGTGCTCTTCGATGCCGGTGGCGATGGCGAAGATGTTAGGATCGAAGATGATGTCTTCCGGCGGGAAGCCGACCCGTTCGACCAGCAGCTCGTAGGCGCGCTGGCAGATCTCGGTCTTGCGCGCGAAGGTATCGGCCTGGCCGGCCTCGTCGAAGGCCATCACCACCACGGCGGCGCCGTAGCGGCGGCACAGGCTGGCCTGCTCGAGGAAGGCCGCCTCGCCCTTCCTTGAGCGAGATCGAGTTGACCACCGCCTTGCCCTGCACGCACTTGAGCCCGGCCTCGATGATCTCCCACTTGGAGGAGTCGATCATGATCGGCACGCGGGCGATGTCGGGCTCGCCGGCGATCAGGTTGAGGAAGCGCACCATCGCCTCCTGGGACTCGAGCATGCCCTCGTCCATGTTGATGTCGATGACCTGGGCGCCGTTCTCCACCTGCTCCAGCGCCACCTCCAGCGCCGTGGTGTAGTCCTCTTCGACGATCAGCCGCTTGAAGCGCGCCGAGCCGGTGACGTTGGTGCGCTCGCCGACGTTGACGAACAGCGAACTCTTCTCGATGTTGAACGGCTCGAGGCCGGAGAGGCGGCAGGCGCGCGGGCGCTCGGGCACCTGGCGCGGCGCCAGGCCCTGGATGGCGGCATGGATCGCGGCGATGTGCTCCGGGGTCGAGCCGCAGCAGCCGCCGATGATATTGACCAGGCCGCTCTGGGCGAACTCGGCGACGATGGCGGCCATCTCCTCCGGCGTCTGGTCGTACTCGCCGAATTCATTGGGCAGCCCGGCGTTGGGGTGCGCGGAGACGAAGGTGTCGGCCTTGTTCGAGAGTTCCTCGAGATAGGGGCGCAGCTCCTCGGCGCCCAGCGCACAGTTGAGGCCGATGGAGAGCGGCCGGGCGTGACGCACCGAGTTCCAGAAGGCTTCCGTGGTCTGGCCGGAGAGGGTGCGCCCCGAGGCGTCGGTGATGGTGCCCGAGATCATGACCGGCAGGCGCTCACCGCGGGCCTCGAACAGGGTCTCCAGGGCGAAGATGGCGGCCTTGGCGTTGAGGGTGTCGAAGATCGTCTCGATCAGGATCAGGTCGGCGCCGCCCTCGATCAGCGCTTCGGCCGCCTCGTAGTAGTTGTCGCGCAGCTCGTCGAAGGTGACGTTGCGCTTGGCCGGGTCGTTGACGTCCGGTGACAGCGAGGCAGTGCGCGAGGTCGGCCCGAGCACGCCGGCGACGTAGCGCGGCACGCCGGTTTCGGCCGCCACGGCGTCGCACACCTCGCGCGCCAGGCGCGCCGACTCGCGGTTGAGCTCGGGCACCAGCGCCTCCATGCCGTAGTCGGCCTGGGACAGGCGGGTGCTGTTGAAAGTATTGGTCTCGATGATGTCGGCACCGGCCTCGAGATACTGGCGGTGAATGCGCGTGACCAGATCGGGGCAGGTCAGCGCCAGCAGGTCGTTGTTACCCTTGAGGTCGGAGGGCCAGTCGCCAAAGCGCTCGCCGCGGAAGTCGGCTTCGTCGAGCCGCGCATTCTGCAACATGGTGCCCATGCCGCCATCCAGCATGAGGATGCGCTCGCCGAGCCGTTCGGAGAGGGAGGCGGTCAGTGCAGAAGGTAGGGCGGCCATGGGTCGGGTCAGTCTCCAGCGAAAGTCACGTCCAGGAATCGAGGCCGCCCCGCGAATTCTTGTCGGCTGCTGGCGGTGGCGGTCGTGTCGGCCCGCCATGGTAGCAAAACCAGCGCCTTGAGGGCAGGGCCGATCAAAAACCGAGCAAAACAGTCGGGATTGTCTCTCAGCCGGCTTTTGCTTACCATAATGGCATGTCACTTACGGCCGGCCGACGCGGCCGAGGCCCGACCAGCGAGAACACCATGAGCGAGACCATCCAGATTACCGACAGCGCCCAGGACTACCTCGCCGAGCTGCTCGAGAAGCAGAACGTCGAGGGAATCGCGGTGCGCATCTTCATCACTCAGCCGGGAACCCCCTACGCCGAGACCTGCCTGGCCTACTGTCGCCCTGGCGAGGAGGAGCCGAGCGACGAGAGACTCGCGCTCGAAAAGATCGTGGTGTTCCTCGACAAGAACAGCCTTCCCTTCCTCGAGGAGGCCGTGGTCGACTTCAATGCCGACCGCATGGGCGGCCAGCTGACCATCAAGGCGCCCAACGCCAAGATGCCCAAGGTCAACGCCGATAGCCCGCTGGAGGATCGCGTCAACTACATCCTCTACAGCGAGATCAATCCCGGCCTGGCTGCCCACGGCGGCGAGATCAAGCTGGTCGAGCTGACCGAGGATCAGGTGGCGGTGCTGGCCTTCGGCGGCGGCTGCCAGGGCTGTGCCGCGGTCGACCTGACCCTCAAGGAGGGGGTGGAGAAGACCCTGATGGAGCGCATCCCGGAGCTGGCCGGCATCCGCGACGTGACCGATCACACCGATACCACCAACGCCTACTATCGCTGAGCCTCCCGCGGCGAGCCGCATCTGGCGGGATCGCCGCGGTTCACACCGAACGCGCCCACCGGGCGCGCCGCTCCTTTCAGCGAACGCTCTCGGAAGGCTCTATCCTGGAGCCTTCCTGGGTTTCGGCTCCCCGTTCCGCACGGCGTGACGCCTTTCCTTCCTCGTCAGGCTGCCAGGTTCGCCGCATCAGCTCCGCTTCGAGCGTACGCAGGCGTGCCGCCTGCTCGTCGATATGGCGTTTCTGGTCGTCGATGCGGGCCTGCAGCAACGACTGCTCGTGGCGCAGGGTATCGATGCGCTCCTCGGCACGGCTCCTGGCCCACTGGGTCTCGCGATGCTGTTTCTCCTCCCTGGACAGCGCCGCCTGGGTCTCGTGCAGCTGCCGCTGCATGTTCTCCTGGCGCTTCTCGAGTTGCGCCACCGTGGCGTCGTGTCGCTTCTCGGCCGACATCCGCTCTTGACGCGCCTCGTCGAGCAGGCCCATCAGTCGCGCCTCGGCGGCCTCGTGGCGCTGCTCCTCCTGGTTCAGGCGCGCCAGTTGCTGGGCGTCGCGGTCGGCCAGCGCCTGCTGGTGCGCCTGCATCTGCTGCTCGTTCTCTCGCTGCAGCTTGTCGAGCTGCTGCAGGGTGCGATTCAGGCGCTGTTCCAACTGGCGCGTGCGCTCCTGCCACTGGTCGCGCTCGCTCTCCACCTTCGCCAGCGCAGCACTACGCTGCTCGAGCCGCTGCTCCGTGCCCGCCAGGTGCGCTGACAGGGCGGCCTCGCGCTGCTCGGCATCCTCGACCTGGCGCTGCGCCTCCTGCATGGCGGCCTGCGCATCCGCCACGCGCCGGTCGGCCTGCTCGCGGTAACCCGCCAGCCCCTCGCCGGCCGCCTCCTGGGCCTTGTGCCACAGGCTTTCCGCCAGTTTCAGCACCGGTTCCGGCATGGATTGGGAGGCGGGCAGGTCGCGGCTGGCCTCACGCTGCAACCGCCACTCCCTCAGATGATCGCTGATGGTGGTAAAGCTGCCGGTTCCCAGCACGTCGCGAATCTTCTGGACGCTGGGCGCCTCCCCTTTGGCCAGCAGGGTCTCGATGGCCTGCTGGACGTCCTCGTACTGCACACCGCTGCGCGCCATGACGATCTCCTTGTGTGGTGGGGCGGCTGATCCTTGCTCTAGCGGCAGGCGTCGCTTGTTGTTGCTGTTTCCGTGCGCCCGCTCGGATACCTAAGCATAGCGACTTTCGTCCAAGGCGGAAAGCTAATTACATTATACGTAATTACGTAATTTACGTAACACAGATCACCAAAAATTCATGATTACCCGTCTTATCTTGAATTTGTTGCCGCTACACGGGAGACTCAAGCACACGACAAGGGGCAGAAAGCACAGCGGCAGGGCAGGCGATGCACGAACGAGAGGCGTACGAGGAGAGCGGCAGTGACACCACCGCGAACCGGAACCAGGGGCGGCCGCCGGTTCGCCATGCCATCCCACCGACGACGGTTCCTGTCGTGGCCAACGCCAATGGCGCTGCTCGTATCGCGGCCAGCAGCGATGCCGAGGCCGTGGCCCTGTGGCTTGCCGAGTACCGTGCCAGCCCGCAGACCCTGCGCGCCTATCGCCGCGAAGCCGAGCGGCTGCTGCTATGGCTGGAACACCAGGGGCGGGGTCTCGAGCAATTGCACCGCCAGGACCTGGACGCCTTCGAGGCGTTCCTGGCGTCGCCCACGCCGCGCCACCTCTGGGTGGGGCCGCCGCGGCCGCGACACGCGCCGGACTGGCGGCCGTTTCGCGGACCGCTGTCGCCGGCCAGCCGCAGGCAGAGCCTGGTGATCCTGCAGGGCATGTTCGCCTGGCTGGTCGAGGCGGGGTGGGTTGCACACAACCCGTTCCGCTTGATGCGCGACAAGCGCCGCCGGCTCGACAATCGTCAGCCCGGCATCGATCGCTATCTGGAGCGCCCGCTGTGGGAGTGGCTGTGGCAATGGCTCACCCAGCCCCTGGAAGATGACGCCAGCGCTCGCGAACGCTACCTCTGGCAGCGTCGGCGCGTGATATTCGGCTTCGCTTACCTGCTGGCACCGCGTATCGGCGAGATGGCCGGCGCCGAGATGGACGACTTCTTTCAGCGCGAAGGGCGCTGGTGGTGGCGCGTAGTGGGGAAGGGCGACAAGGCTGCCCGGATACCGGTGCCCGACGACATGCTGGCCCTGTTGCGTGACTGGAGGCGTGAACTCGGCTTATCCGCTGAGCCTGCGCCCGGGGAGGCAGGCCCCGTGCTGCGCGGACTGGACGGCCAGCGTGGCCTGGGCGACAACCAGCTCTACCGCCTGATACGCGACACCTTTCACCAGGCCGCCTCGGCCCTGGAAACCGAGGCCGGCGATACGGCGACGGCACAGGTGGCGCGGCTGCGCAGCGCCACGCCGCACTGGCTACGCCATACCGCGCTCACGCACCAGGCCCAGGCCGGCGTGGAGCTGCGCTACCTGGCCAGCACCGCTCGCCATGCCCGACTGGACACCACCGCCCAATACCTCCATACCGAAGACGAGGAGTGGCATCGCCAGCAGTCGGCCCATGGATTGCCCGGCAGGGCGGCTGAGCCGGTATAATGGTGGACGAGCCAATACGGGAGACGACATGACTACCGAAGCCACGGCCGAACAGGCCCAGCAGGCGCTGCTGGAAGAGTTCGAGATGTTCGACAACTGGATGGACCGCTACCAGTACATCATCGACATGGGCAAGCAGCTGCCGGCGTTTCCCGAAGAGTGGAAGACGCCGGAGCGCAAGATCCAAGGCTGCCAGTCCAACGTCTGGATGCATCATCGCCGCGAGGGCGAGGTACTGCACTTCGACGCGATATCGGATGCCGCCATCGTCTCCGGCCTGATCGCCGTGCTGATGCGCATCTACAACGACCGGCCGGCCGCCGAGATTCGCGACACCAGCCCGCATTTCCTCGAGGATTTGGGACTGGACAAGCACCTTTCGCCGACGCGCAGCAACGGGCTGCACGCCATGCTCGGCAAGATCTACGAGGTCGCCGACAGCGAGGCAGCCTCGGCCTGACGCCGCCCCGGCGCGAGCGCGATGGCGCGTCGTCGCCGCTCCCGCGCGAGGATGCCCTCGGCATCCAGACTGGTGATGGAAACGTCACGCGCGGCAGGGATCTCGCCCGCCAGTTGCAGCGCCTGGTAGCGACCACAGCAGACGCGCAGGAAAGAAGCGAAGTTGGCGGGGTCGTGGCCGGCCTCGGCGCACTCCCGCGACAGCTTCGCCAACAGCTGGCTCAGGGACAGCCCGTCGCGCCTGCCGATCTCCTCCAGGATCGCCCAGAAGAAGCGCTCCAGGCGCACGCTGGTGGAGACCCCGTCGAGGCGGATGGAGCGGGTCCGGGGCTCCCAGAGGCTGGATTCGGCGCCGATGAAAAGCCTGCACATGCCGTTGTCCCCCTTGCTGGCCCGACCGACACCTCATCATGGTACCGGATGCGGGCCAGAGCAAGGCGATCAGGGCTCGATGCGCGTTCCGAGGACCTGCAGGAACTGGGCGAGCCAGGCAGGGTGGGCGGGCCAGGCCGGAGCGGTGACCAGCTTGCCATCGGTAACCGCATCGTCCACCGCAATATCGGCATAGCGCCCCCCGGCCAGCTCCACCTCGGGTCGACACGCCGGGTAGGCCGAGCAGGTACGCCCCTCCAGCACCCGGGCGGCCGCCAGCAGCTGGGCGCCATGGCAGATCGCCGCCACTGGCTTGTCGGCCTCGAAGAAATGACGCACCAGGCCGATGACCTTGTCGTTCAGGCGCAGGTACTCCGGCGCCCGGCCGCCGGCGATGACCAGGCCGTCATAATCGGCCGGCTCCACCGTAGCGAAGTCGGCGTTGAGCGTGAAGCGATGGCCGGGCTTCTCGCTATAGGTCTGGTCGCCCTCGAAATCGTGAATGGCGGTGGCGACGGTATCGCCGGCCCGCTTGTCGGGGCATACGGCGTCGACGCGATGCCCCACGGCCTTGAGGGCCTGGAACGGCACCATGGTCTCGTAGTCTTCGGCAAAGTCGCCGCACAGCAAGAGCAGTCGCTTGGCAGGCATGGCGTGTCTCCTCATCGACTCGTCGTGGTGGATGTGCCCACGCATCAGTCTGGCACGGGCGGGCCGGAGGAGGGTGGTAGCGGGCTACTACAGCCACTCGTCAAGCAAAGGCAGGCGCGCGACGAGGCGCCGGCATGGCAGGGTCAGCGTTCGGGCAGGTGGCACGCGTGGCGACAGCGAAAGTGCTCGTCCAGCTCGGGGTCTTCGCGACAGAGCCGTTCGCTGGGTCCGCCGGGCACGGGATCAAGGCCGCCTTCGCTACCGGGGTGGCAGCGTACGATGCGCTTGGCGGCAAACCAGCCGCCGCGCAGCGGGCCGTGGACATGAATGGCTTCCACCGTGTAGTGGGAGCAACTGGGCCAGAAGCGGCAGCGTGGGCCCAGCAGAGGGCTGATCGCCAGCTGGTAGAGCCTGACCAGGCCGATCATCGCGAACCCAAGAGCGCCGCGTAGCAATCGACCAAGGCAGGCGAGCCAGGCCGCCAGGCAGGGCATGGCTCAGCGCCCCTCCGCCGGCTTGCGGTAGAGGGTTTCCGGGTCGATCAAAGGCTCGCTGGTGATGCGCGCTTCGCCGTTTTCCAGGGCCACGTAGAAACAGCTGCGCCGCCCGGTATGGCACGCGGGGCCGGTCTGTTCGACCTGTAGCAGCAGGGTGTCGCCGTCACAGTCGAGGCTGGCTCCGCGCAGGTGCTGCTGCTGGCCCGACGACTCCCCCTTGCGCCACAGCTTGCCGCGGGAGCGCGACCAGTAGCAGACGCGCCCGGTGGCGAGCGTCTCTTCCAGCGCCTCGCGGTTCATCCAGGCCATCATCAACACTTCACCGCTGTCGTGCTGCTGCGCAATGGCGGGGATGAGGCCGTCGCCGTTGAAGCGTACGGCGCCGAGCACCTCGGCCAGCGGCACTCGGGAGTCGAGCTCGGCATGCTCGAGTTGCTTGAAGGTATCGGTCATGGCTTTTCCGTTATGACTCGCTCAGGCCTGCGCCACTGCCTTCAGGCACAGGTCGCAGCTGCCCAGCAGCTCGATGGTCTGGCGCTCGACGCGAAAGCCGAGGTCGCGGGCCTGGGCGCTGAGCTGGGCGTTGACGTCGTCCAGATGCAGCTCCTCGACGCGCCCGCAGTGGCGGCAAATCAACAGCTGGAAGCCGTGTGCATGCTCGGGGCAGGGGCAGGCTACGTAAGCGTTGAGCGACTCGATGCGATGCACCAGCCCTTGCTCGATGAGGAAATCGAGCGCGCGGTAGATGGTCGGCGGGCGGGCAGCCGCATGCTCGACGGCGAGCCGATCGAGCAGCTCATAGGCCTTTAGGCCGCCGCTGGCCCCGGCGATCATCTCGAGTACGCGTCGTCGGATCGGGGTGAAGCGCACCCCGCGAAGCTGACATTGTCTTTCGGCCTGCGCGAGCAGGGTGGTAGCGTCGGTCATGGGCGACCCAGGATTTCAGGAACAGCCACCATTCTACGTGGTGACACAAGGCTCGGCCAGCTCGGGATCGGGCAGGTCCTTGAGTTCGCCGCGGCGAGCGAAGTGCTGCTGGGCGAACGCGACCCGCGCCTTGACGCCCATCCCTTCGGGCTGCTTTTCCACCAGGTCCAGGCGTGAGCGCAGCCCCTCACCATTGGCCATTTGGATGGCGAGACCCGGGCGAGCATTGAGTTCGAGCAGCATGGGGCCGCGGTCGCGGTCGATCACCATGTCGGTACCGAGATAGCCGAGCCCGGTCATCTCGTAGCAGCCGGCGGCCAGTTCCAGCAGGTTGGTCCAGTCGGGAATGCGCAGGCTGGCCAGCTCGTGGCCGGTATCCGGGTGGTCGCGACGCGAGCGGTCGAACTGGACGCCACGCACCGCCGTGCCCGTGGCGATGTCGAGCCCCACCCCCACCGCGCCCTGGTGCAGGTTGGCCTTGCCGTCCGAGGCGGCCGTGGAGAGACGCATCATGGCCATCACCGGGTAGCCGCGGAAGATGATCACGCGAATGTCCGGCACGCCCTCGTAGGTGTACTCGGAGAGCTGCTCGTCGAAGTTGATCAGCGCCTCGATCATCGCCACGTCGGGCGCGCCCCCCAGCGAGTAGAGCCCCGACAGGATGTTCGAGATGTGGCGGTGCAGGTCCTCGAGGCTGAGCTTGGCGCCGCTGGGCTTGACGAAGCCATCGCTGTCGACCCGCTCGATCACCAGGATGCCCTTGCCGCCGCTACCCTTGGCCGGCTTGATGGCGAAGCCGCCATGCCCCTCGATCATCTTTCCGACCTGCTTGACCTCGAACTGCGTGGTCACCGTGCCGATCAGTGCCGGCGAGGTGATGCCGTGCTTCTCGGCAAGCAGCTTGGTTTTCAGTTTGTCATCTACCAGGGGGTAGAGACGGCGCTTGTTGTAGCGTCCGATATAGCGGATGTTGCGCCGGTTCATGCCGATGATGCCGCGGCTACGGAGTTGGCTTGGCCATACCCACATGATGCTCAGTCCTCGGTGACCGGTTTGAAGCGCCGCAGCTCGAGCAGGCGGTAGCCGGTGTAGTTACCCAACAGCATGATCAGCGCCATGATGATCAGCTGGACGCCCAGGAAGTTGAAGGTGATGTGGCGAATCCAGGGATTGTTCATCGCCAGGTACGCCAATACCGCCGTTATGAGGCTTCCGCCGCCCTGAATCAATACCTGCTTGGGGCCTTCCTCTTCCCACAGGATCGACATGCGCTCGATGGTCCAGGCCAGGATGATCATCGGGAAGAAGGTGATCGTCAGGCCCGCGTTGAGGCCCACCCGGTAGGAGAGCACGGAGAAGATCGAAATGATGGCGATGACCGTGATGATCACCGCCGAGACTCGAGCCACCAACAACAGGTTGAGATAGGAGAGGTAGTTGCGTATCACCAGCCCGACGGAGACGACCAGCAGGAAGCCGACCAACCCGGTGGGCAGAGTCGTCTGGATGAAGGCCAGTGCGATCAACACGGGCATGAAGGTGCCCGAGGTCTTGATCCCGACGAGGATGCGCAGGAACACGACGACCAGCGCGCCGATGGGAATGAGCAGGATGGTCTGGAACAGCGCCTGCTCCTCGAGCGGCAGGCTGTGAATGGAAAAGTTGAGCAGGGTATCGTCTGCCAGCTGGCTGCGTACGGCAGCCGCAGCAGGCTGGCTGCGCGACAGCATGGAGAAGGTGACACGCGAGTTGGTGCCGCCCTGGACCTCGAGCACGGCACGTCCGGCCGTCTCCCAGAGCAGGAGATTCTCCGGCTGACCCTGGTCGGCGGTGCGCGGGTTGAACAGCGCCCAGTTCTCTTCGTCCTCGAAGACCATGATCCAGGAGGTCAGCGTCTGGCGCCGGCGCCCGTCCTCGAGCATCAATCCGCTGACTTCGCGGGCATGCACGCCGGCCTGATTGAGCAGGCGCACCAGCAGGGGCGTACGCTCGAACTGGGTCAGCAACAGGCGTGCGTTCTCGCCCTGGCGATCGTCGTTGAAGTCGCGGATCAGCTCGCGTGTGAACGTGTAGGGATCGGCGCTGCGCATCCAGGCGCGCTCGATCACCTGCGCCGCCGCGGTATCGTAGGGGCGCTCCCAACTGACTTCGCGCAGGGAGGGGCGCGAGATCTGGCGCTTGCGCTGGTCATCGGTCACCAGCAGGCGCACGGAGTAGTAGAGCTGCTGGCTGCCGGTGGCCTGGCGGATCGACCACTGCGCGCGCCGCCCGGTTTCGTCCTGCAGGAACGACAGCCCGTAGCCCGGGGAGGCGGTGTTCTCGGTCAGGATCCGGTAGCCGCGCTGATGCGAGGGCAAGGCCAGTTCGACGCGGGCGGGCTCGCCCAGGGCGGTGAAGTCGACGACCGCTTCGACTTCCCAGACCTGGCGCTGCTCGCCCGGGGTCCAGGGCACCTCCATCGCGATGTGTCGATGCAGGCTCGTGCCGATACCGAGCACCATCAGCAGACCCACGATGAGATAGAAGGGCAGTCGCGACATGTATCATCCTTGGCAGATAGGCAGATAGGGTAGTGAGGCTCGGTATCAGCCTTCCTCTTCGTCCCGGTCGTTGATCTCGTCTTCCGCCGCCTCGGAGGCCGGGCGGCCGCCGGGGAATTCGGGCCGTGGGTGAATGTAGTTCTCCGCCACGTCGATCAGGGCGATATCCATCAGAAAACGTCGACCCAGCAGGACCGGATAGTTGAGGTGGGTACGGTCGTTGAGGGTGAACTCCACCGTTTCACGGATCGGCCCCAGGGTCATCAGCAGGCTGACGACCGGGCGCGACGTGCTGCCGGCGGCCTGCATCACGCGCACGCGACGCTCGACCGGCCGTTCGATCCACTCGTCGCGCACGCTGTCGACGACGACATCGTCCTCGTTCAAGCCCAGCTTGAAGCGCACCCAGTCCTCGCCGTCGCGCTCGAAGCGAGTGATATCGGTAGCCGAGAGAGAGGAAGTGTTGGCTCCGGAATCGACCCTTGCCCGCAGGTAGGTGCCTACATCGGGCAAGCCGATCCATTCGGAGCGACCGACCATCGACTTGGACGAGAGCGTCTCGCTCAGTTCATTGTTGCATTCCGCCGGAATCACCTGGGGCTCGTCGCCACGCTGCTCGAGCCGCTCGATATCGCCGCGTAGATGGCGAAGGGTGACGCCGGCATCGCGCAGCTCGGCGAGCAGCTCGGCCTGTCGCTGGTCGCTGGCAGCCTGGCCATCGGAACGGTCGCAGCTCTGTGCGATCTGTTCCTCGAGCTGGCCGATACGCGCCTCGAAGGCCGTAGGGCTGAGTGTGGGTTCGGGCTCCGGCTCTGGTGTGAGGGCGCATCCGCTGATCAATAATGTACTCAGCAACCAGGGTATGGGTGCGGATAGCGTTCTCGGTCGCATTGGAATTGACAGCCTCCGGTCGGGCTACGGGCGAGGCGTAGCGGCAGTGGGCTTGGCTTGAAGGGTGCGCGCGTCGTCGCGGTGAAACATGACGGTGGATGATAAGGATTTCGAGGTAGCGTTGTCCAACGCCGTGACAGAGATCCGATTTAACATAATATACATTACACGCACTAACGGATCAGGCTAGGCGGGCCGGATCGCACCAGGCAAAACGGCCCGCTGTCTGCCGGCATCGGCTCCCGCGTGACGCTATCCACACGACGAACCCCGACTCGCCGGCCGGGGTTCGTGGCTTCGCTGACGCGGCGGCCAATCGCCTTCATCTCATGCCTCGTCGGCCGGCGCGTAGGAGCCGTCCTCGCGATGCACTTCCTTGCCGGTGATCGGCGGCGTGAACACGCAGGCCAGGTGCATGGTCTTGTGGGCGCGCAGCAGGTGCTCGTCGTGCTGGTCGAGAATGTAGATGTCACCCGGCTTGATCGGCCAGATCTTGCCGTCGGCCAGGGTTTCCACTTCGCCTTCGCCCTCGATGCAGTAGACCGACTCGTAGTGATGCTTGTAATGAATGTGCGTCTCGGTGCCTTCGAAGATCCGCGTGATGTGGAACGAAAAACCACCGCCATCATTGGCCAGCACCAGGCGCGTGCTGTCCCAGGTGCCGCTCTCCGCCTTGACCAGGCGCTCGGTCTTGCGCGCTTCCTCGAGATTGCGAACGATCATTTTCCCAAGTCTCCGTTCAATCCATGGATTGGCCGGCAGCCGCTGCAGCCGGCCGACAAAAGGTCATGGGTGCCGCGTCGGACGGACGTCGCTCAGGCCATGACTTCCTTGACACTTGCCTCGAGAATGTCCAGCCCCTCGAGCAGGTCCTCGTCGGGAATGGTCAACGGGCACAGGCATTTGACCACCTCACCGGCCTGACCGCTGGTCTCGATCACGAGCCCCTTCTCGAACGCCTTGGCGGTGATCCTGTCGGCCAGCTCGCCATCGCCGACGTCGATACCGCGCATCAGCCCACGGCCACGCTCTGACGCCGCTACGCCCTGCTCGCTGATCCAGGCCGCGATCTTCTGGAAGCGGTCCTCGACTACCCTGCCCTTGCGCTGGACATCGCGCTCGAAGGTATCGTCCCGCCAGTACTGTCGCATGGCGGCGGCGGCCGTGGCAAAGGCCAGATTGAAGCCGCGGAAGGTGCCGTTGTATTGGCCCGGTTTCCACTTGTCCAGGTCGGGACGCATCAGCACGTGAGCGAACGGCAGGCCGAAGCCGGACAGCGACTTGGAGTTGGTCACGATGTCGGGCTTGATGCCGGCGTGTTCAAAGCTGAAGAACTTGCCGGTGCGGCCGCAGCCGGCCTGGATGTCGTCGACGATCAGCAGGATATCGTTGTCGCGACAGATCCGCTCCAGGCGCTTGAGCCAGTCGAGGCCGGCCACGTTGATGCCGCCCTCGCCCTGTACCGTCTCGACGATCACCGCCGCCGGAATATCCAGGCCGCTGGAGTTGTCGCCCAGCAGTTTCTCGAAGTAATCCAGGCTGTCGGCGTGCTCACCCAGGTAGCCGTCATAGGGCATGAAGGCGCTGCCCTGCAGCGGAATGCCGCCGGTGGCCTCGCGGAACTTGCGGTTGCCGGTGGCGGCAAGCGAGCCCATGGTCACGCCGTGGAAACCGTTGGTGAAGGTGACGATGTTGTGTCGCCCCTGGGCGACCCGGGCCAGGCGGATAGCCGCCTCGACGGCGTTGGTACCGGTCGGGCCCGGCAGATGGACCTTGTACTCGAGCCCGCGCGGCTTGAGGATCACCTCCTCCAGCGTCTCCAGGTAGTCGCGCTTGGCGGCAGTCCAGAAATCGAGGCCGTGCACGATCCCATCGCTCTCCAGGTAGTCGAGCAGCGCCTGCTTGAGGTGGGGGTTGTTGTGACCGTAGTTGAGGGTGCCGGCGCCGGCGAGGAAGTCGATGTATTCACGGCCGTTCTCATCGGTCAGCCGGGCGTTCCTGGCCTGGGTGAAGACGACCGGGAAGGAGCGGGAATAGGTCCGCACGTTGGATTCGAGCCGTTCGAGAGTCTGGGTCTGCATGTCGACCTCCTGTCGGGATAGTCAAGCGTAGGAAAGCATGGACGGCCGAGGGGCTCGACCATCCAGCGATTCGGGTAGGATCAGATGCGCCGTGTGTCGAAGGGACCGATGCGCACGAGGTTCTCTGGGTCGTGTTCGCCGCCGAGCTGGTCCGTGGAGAAGTATTCACGACTGTTGAGCGGTGCCTGCCAGCGATCGGCCAGGCGCCGGAAAAGCCCCCAGGACGCCTGGTTGTCCGGCGTGATGGTGGTCTCCAGATGGTGGACCTCTCCCTGCTCGGGGCGACTCATGACGGCCTCGACGAGGCGGCGGGCCAGGCCGGTGCCGCGGGCCTTCTCACCCACCGCCACCTGCCAGAGAAAGTAGGTATCCGGCGCGTTGCTCTTCACGTAGCCCGAGACGAAGCCGACGATCTCGCCCTCCTCGTTGGTGGCGACGGCACAGCTATCGCGGAACTGGGTCGCCAGCAACAGGTAGGCATAGGCGGAATTCACGTCGAGCGGCGGACACGACTTGACCAGCTCGTAGATTCCCCAGCCGTCGTCGGGGTTGGGCTTGCGAATGAACAGTGGCGAGGCATCACTGCCGACCACGGCATCGGCCACGCTGGGGCGGGCCAGGTCGGCGGAAGGTGTGAAGGGCTGCGTTGTCACGTTCATGGTTAGGCTTCGCTGTAGCGATGTTGCTCGTAATGATAACAGGGCTCATCATTAAATCAAAACTAGCATTATGAGAGCGGCACAGTTCAATAACAAAAATTTATCGACAGTTGCCGAAGCGCCAGGGAAAGTGTAGCCCAGGAAACGACCGGGAGTCGGAACGACATCGGGCCGCTCGAAGGCGGCCCGATGTGGCGTGGAGAAGCGCTTCAGCGGCGTGAAAGGGTGCGCATGGTGACGAACTCCTCGGCACCCGTCGGATGGATACCGACCGTGGCGTCGAAATCCGCCTTGGTCAGGCCGGCCCTCACGGCGATGGCGACGCCCTGGATCAGCTCGCCGGCCTCCTCGCCCACCATGTGGGCACCGACGACCACGTCGCTGTCGTCGGCGACGATCAACTTCATCAGGCAGCGCTCCTCGCTGCCGGAGAGCGTATGTTTCATGGGGCGAAAGTCGGTGCGGTAGACCCGAATCGCCCCGTACTGCTTGCGCGCCTGCTCCTCCGAGAGCCCGACCGTGCCGATGTTGGGATGACAGAACACCGCAGTGGCGATATTGCGGTAATCCATCGGGGCCGGTGGGGCGTCGCCGAAATGCTGCTGCACCAGATGCATCGCCTCCGCCAGCGCCACGGGGGTCAGCTCCGGCCCGCCGATGACGTCGCCCAGCGCCAGGATGGAGGGAACGGACGTCTCGAAGCGCTCGTTGACCTTGACCGTGCCGTCGCCGTTGAGCTCGATGTCCAGCGCATCGAGCCCCACGCCTTCCAGGTGGGGCCGGCGCCCCGTCGCCGCCAGCACGGCGTCGACCTCCAGCGACTCGCCGTTGGTGAGCGTGACCAGAAGCCCACCCTCGACCTTGTCGATACGCTCGACGTTGGCTTCGAAATGCAGCCTGACGCCCTTGGCCGCCATCTGCTCGCGGGTGAACTCGCGAACCTCGCGGTCGAAGCCTCGCAGGAACAGCTCGCCCCGGTAAACCAGATGGGACTCGCTGCCCAGGCCGTTGAAGATGCTGGCGAACTCCACCGCGATGTAGCCGCCGCCGAGGGCCAGGAAGCGCCGCGGCAGCTGCGCCAGGTCGAACACCTCGTTGGAGGTCACGGCGAGCTCACGCCCCGGGAAGTCGGGCACCCAGGGCCAGCCACCGACGGCCACCAGGATCTTGGCGGCGGTAATGCTCTCGCCCGCCACCTCGACGCGGTGCGCATCCACCACCCGTGCACGACCATGGATCAAGCGTACGCCGGCGCTGTCCAGCAGGCGGCCGTAGATCTCGTTGAGCCGGGTAATCTCGCGAACCTTGTTGTCACGCAGCGTGGCCCAGTCGAACACTGGCGCTTCGGGCAGGCGCCAGCCGAAGCCACGGGCGTCCTGGAAGGCGTCGTGGAAGTGGGCCGCATAGGAGTAGAGCTTCTTGGGCACGCAGCCCACGTTGACGCAGGTACCCCCCAGGTAGCGATCCTCGGCAACGGCCACCCGGGCACCGGCGGCCGCTGCGGTGCGGGCGGCGCGCACTCCGCCGGAACCGGCTCCGATGACGAATAGGTCATAGTCGAAGTCAGACACTCGATTCTCCTCGTCTTGCCGGGCGTGGGACGACGGCCCGGTCGAATCGCTCGATCTTACCAGCGCGACCCATGGCGTGTGGAGCCGCCCCCGCGACTGCGCCGGTTGACCCCCATCCGCAGCGGCGGTAAAAGAGGCCCTCGACAACAGCCCCGGCGAACGGACCCAGCATGGACAAGGACATCGAAACCCTGCTCGACAACAACCGCTCCTGGGCGGAGCGAATGTGCCGCGAGGATGCGGACTACTTCACACGCCTGTCGCAGCAGCAGAACCCTGACTACCTCTGGATCGGCTGCTCGGATAGCCGGGTACCCGCCAATCAGATCGTGTCGTTGCCACCGGGCGAGGTCTTCGTGCATCGCAACGTCGCCAACCTGCTGCATCACAACGACATGAATGCGCTGTCCGTGGTGCAGTACGCCGTCGACATGCTGCAGGTCAAGCACATCATGGTGGTGGGCCACTACGGCTGCGGCGGCGTGAGGGCAGCCGTGGCCGGCGGTGAATGCGGCATGGTCGACTACTGGCTGCACTCGGTGCGTGAACTCTACAGTCAGCATCGCTCCGTGCTGGCGCACCTGCCACTCGACCAGCAGATCGATCGCATGTGCGAGCTCAATGTCCAGGCGCAGGTCAACAACCTGTGCCGCACCAAGATCATCCAACTCGCCTGGCAGCGTGGTCAGCCGCTGGCCGTGCACGGCTGGATCTACGGCCTTGGCGACGGCCGCATCACCGACCTGAAGTGCACCGTGAAGGGCCTGGACCAGGTGGCTACGCTCTACCGTATCGACCGCATCGAGGCGAGCCCCGACGCCTCCTGACTCGGGCCGACTCGAAACCGTGGGCGATGCCCCCTACACTGCGAGCGACGACACCCCAGGGAAACGCCATGGCCGATCCACTCGCCACGCTTCAGCAGCAACATCTCCAGGCCCTGGAACGCCATTACGTCGAGACCCTGGCGGCCTTGGGCTACGATGGCGTGCTGATCTACAGCGGCCGCCCTGCCCTGCACTTCGGCGACGACCAGTACGCCAGCTTCTGCAGCTATGGCCATTTTCAGCACTGGACCGGCCAGGCCGGCCTGGCCCATAGCTGGCTGCTGATCCGCCCGGGACGACGGCCCGTCTGTTACCTGCATGCCCCCGACGATTTCTGGCATCTGCCGGCGCAGCTCCCCGACGAGGCCTGGACCGAAAGGCTCGAAGTGATTCCTGGACGCTACGACGAGGCGCCCCCCATTGCCGCCGGCGGTCGCCTTGCCGTGGTCGGCGATGTCTCCGCCGCCACATCCGCCGCGCTTGGTGCGGAACTCAACCCAGCCGCCCTGCTCACCGCGCTGGATGAAGGCCGTGTACGCAAGTCCGATTACGAGGTCGCCTGCCTGGGCGAGGCCAATCGCATGGCCGGGCTCGGGCACCGCGCCGCGCGGGAGGCCTTCCTGGCCGGCGGCAGCGAACTCGACGTCCACCTGGCCTATCTCCAGGCCTCGCGTCAGCGTGAAAGCGAGCTCCCCTACGGCAACATCGTCGGCAGCGGCGCCCATGCCGCGGTGCTGCACTATCAGCACTACGACACGCAGGCGCCACGTGAGCGATACAGCCTGCTGGTGGATGCCGGTCACCGCCATCGCGGCTACTGCGCCGACATCACCCGCACCTGGGCCGGGGCAGATGCCGAACCGCTCTTCGGCGACCTGGTCGCGGGGATGCACGATATCAAGCAGCGCCTCGTCGAAGCGGTCGCGCCCGGCGTTGACTTCGTCGAACTGCACGAACGGATGCATTGCCTGCTCGGCGAGCTGCTGGTCGCCAGCGGGCTGGTCACCGGCTCTGCGGAGACGGCCGTCGAAAGCGGCATCACCCGTGCCTTCTGCCCGCATGGACTCGGCCACCTGCTCGGCATCCAGGTCCACGACGTGGCCGGCCGCCGGGCCAGCGACGGCACGGCGCTGCCTCCGCCCGCCCAGCACCCGGCGCTGCGCCTGACACGGGAACTGGAAGCGGGAATGGCGGTCACCATAGAACCGGGGCTGTACGTTATCCCCATGCTGCTCGAGCCGCTCACGTCGGGGCCTGCTGGGCGGCACCTCAACCGGGCTTCGATCGAGCGCCTCGCCCCCCATGGCGGCATTCGGATCGAGGATAACGTGGTTGTCACGGCCAACTCAGCCAGGAACCTGACCGCAGACATCGAGTGACCCATGCCTGAACGGTGGCAGCAGACCGGCTTCGTTCCCCCGCGCGGGTTGGCCAACCCGCACGTGCAGACGCTGCTGCCTCGATGCCTGCCTCGGCCCCACCTCGCACGCAACAGCGAGGTCCTCGAACTGCCCGACGGCGATTTCGTGGAGCTCGACTGGATCCTCCCGGCCCCTGCCGACTCCGGCGCGCCGCTCTTCGTGCTGTTCCATGGGCTCGAGGGCTCGTTCCAGTCACCCTATGCCCGTTGGCTGCTGGCCACGGCCAGCCGCATGGGCTGGCGGGCTCTGCTGATGCACTTTCGCGGCTGCGGCAGCCGACCCAACCGGCTGCCGCGCGCCTACCACAGCGGCGACACCGCCGACGCCTACTGGCTGATCGGTGAATTGTCGCGGCGCTACCCCAAGGCGCTGAAGGTGGCCGCGGGGGTCTCGCTGGGAGGCAACATGCTGCTCAAGCTCGTCGCCGAACAGGGCGGCGGCGGTCTCGACCTGGCCGGTGCGATCGTGGTCAGCGCACCGCTCGACCTCGCCGCCAGCGCCGAGAGACTGCACCGGGGGTTTTCCCGCCTCTACGAACGCCACCTGCTGAACGCCCTCAAGCGCAAGGTCGCGCCACGTCTCGCACGCGGCGAGCTGCCCCTGGCATTGGATAGCCGTGCGCTGGCACGCATCGACAGCCTGCGCGGCTACGACGACGCCGTCACCGCGCCGCTGCATGGCTTTAGCGATGCCGCCGACTATTACCGCCGCGCCTCCGCCGGGCGCCTGCTCGGCGAAGTCGAGCTGCCCACCCTGATCCTGCACGCCGACGACGATCCGTTCATGCCCGCCGGCCTGTTCGAGCGACTGCCCGATCCGGCCGATGCAGTGCGCCTGGAGATCACCCGCCACGGCGGCCATGTCGGCTTCATGGAGTGGCGCGAACGGCGCCTGCAGCCCTGGCTGGCCCGGCGCCTGGCCCATGAACTCGCCTGCTGGGCAGACACCGGCGCGTCCTGCCAATCGGCGATGGATCACCACCTCAGCCGATCGGACAACTGACCCCGGTTCCCTGCAGGCCGCAGTACCCCCCCGGGTTCTTGTGCAGGTACTGCTGGTGGTACTCCTCGGCCAGGTAGAAGACGTCGAGCGGCGCGATCTCCGTGGTGATGCGGCCACGCCCGGCCTGGGCCAGCGAGTACTGGTAGGCGTCGCGGCTGTGCTGCGCGGCCGCAAGCTGGGCATCGCTGGTGGTGTGGATCACCGAGCGATACTGGCTGCCCACATCGTTGCCCTGCCGCATGCCCTGAGTGGGGTCATGGGCCTCCCAGAACACCCTGAGCAACGTCTCGACATCCACCTCCTGCGGGTCGAAGACCACCCTGACCACTTCGGCGTGACCGGTGCGCCCGGTGCAGGTCTCCTCGTAGGTGGGGTTGGGCGTCACGCCCCCGGCATAGCCCACCGCCGTGACGTAGACGCCGGGCAACTGCCAGAACAGGCGCTCGGCGCCCCAGAAGCAGCCGAGGCCGAAGACGATTGTCGCGTGTCCCGCGGGGAACGGCGGCAGCATCGAGCGACCGTTGACGGCATGCACGCCCGAGACGCGCATCGGGGTGTCGCGCCCCGGCAGGGCATGGGAAGGCTCGACGGTCATGGCGATTCTCCTGTTAACGGATCCCGTTGACGCCCCGTGACGCCCGCCCCGGGGCAGCCGATCATGGCGCTTCGTCGATCCGGGGCGGCTTGCCCGGCCGGGTGAAGATGTAGACCAGGTCCACGGCCTGGGCGGCACCCGAGACGGCCTGCACGTAGAGGTTACGCCACAGGGTGTAGCGCAGCGTCAGTTCAGCGATCGGCGAGAAGATACCGACACCATAGCTGACGCGCAGATCCTCTGTCAGGTAGCCGCTCACCACCACCTGGCTTTCGTCGCCGACCCCGGTGGTCTCCAGCGCCAGGTCGTCGATGCCGAAGGCCTGGCCGATCGCCCCCACGGCGCCGCCGGTACGCCCCAGGGTGAGGCCAACCAGCGCGGAGGTCAGCGCGCCATCGGCGTCGCCGTCCCGCGGTGCACGCCCGCGCAGCAGGTAGGAGAGCGCGCGAGCCTCGTCCATGGCCGGTTCGGAGAAGATCGTCAGGGTCGGTTCGGCAGCGAAGCCGGTCACTCGCAGGCCAGCGATGACGCCGTCCTCGGTGATGTCTGGATTGCGAATGGCCTCGAAGTCGAGCAGCGGCTGGTCCGGCGGGCCGCTGAACAGCAGCTGGCCCTGGCGGATCAGCAGATCCTGGCCGAAGGCGCGGAAGCGGCCATCGACCAGGTTGACCTCGCCGAACAGCTGCACCGGGCCGTCCTGCTGACGCACCTGCAGGGTGCCGGCCAGCCCGGTCTCGAGTCCCGACGCGGCGAGCTGCATGTCCGGCCCGAGATGCAGCTCGAGGCGCACATCCAGCACCATGCCGGCCTCGCGCAGGGCCACGGCGGCCGCTTCGTCGTCGCCCGCGGTGGCCGGCAGGTCCTCGCGCTGCCGGGCCCGCGCCTCGTCGCGCCGGGTGATGATGATCTCGTCCGGGCTGGGGCTGACGGCCGCCGGTGGCGCTTCGCCGATCTCCAGCCTCGCCCAGGGCACCTGCACATCGCCGCGCACGCGCAGTCGCCGGGGATCGATACGCACGGCGATCTCCGGGGCGATGCGCAGGCGCCCGAACTGGGGCAGGCTCACCAGCAGCGGGCGGCGGGTGCCGTCCAGGTCCACGGCGATGCGCCACTCGTCGAGAGAGGGCCAGTTGGCGTTGCCGTCGATGACCAGGCGCCCCTCGTCGCTGGCGACGTAACCCATCAATCGCGCGCTGTCGCCGGCGAACTCGACGCGTATGCGGCCATCCTCGACGATCAGCGGCACGTCGAGACCCGAGGCCTGCAGTCCGGTGAGTTCGAGCGCCCCGTCCAGGCTCGGGTTGTCGCGGGTCCCCGATATCCCGACCCGACCGCTGACGACACCCTCCAGCGTGTCGAGCCCTTGCACCAGGGTGCGATAACGCGACAGATTGAGCCCGTCCAGCACCAGGGTGCCGCTCAGCTCGGCGGCCCCCAGCGGGTCGTCGAGACCGATATCCAGATCGAGCCGCCCGGCATCGCCCAGGGTCAGGTCAAGATTGAGTGCCGTACGCGCCTGATCGGCATCCAGCGTCACGTTGAGTCGCGTATCGGGCATCGACCAGGGCTGGCCGTAGATGTCGACTCCCTCCAGGTCCAGCGCGCTGTCCAGCTCCGCCTCGACGTTCCAGCGGTTGCCGCCCTGGCGCCAACCTGCCTGGAGCCGCAGGTCGGTCTCGCCGCTCGCGCGCCACTCCTCCGGCAACCACTCGGCGAGCAGGTCCATGGGCAGGCCGCGCATCGACAGCACAACCTGTCCCTGGTCGGCGCCGGCCTGCAGCGTCTCGTCCAGGCAGACCCGCCCCCCCTGCTCGCGACGCAGGCAGAAGGGCTGCACCTGGGCCCGCCCGTTGGCGAGGTCGGCTTCGAACTCGACCGGCGAATCGAGACGCATGTCACCGTAATCGCTATCGACCTCAAGCGGTTCGATACGCCCCGTATAGCGCTGTCGCTCGGTGGAGAGCCCACCCTCGAGGCTCAGCTCTGCCCGCGAGAGCGGCATGTCGCGCCCGGCAAGCGCCGTCAGGTTTGCCCGATGTGACGACAGGCGACCGCTCAGGTCGAGACTCACGTCACTGAAGCGCTGGCCTCCGGCATCAAGGCGCTGGAGGTCCAGCGCCAGGTCGAGTTCGGGGTCGTCGAGCCCCTCCACACTGCCCGACAGTGCCAGCGCCTCGACGCGGTTGTCAGCGAAGGCCAGCCGGTTGCCCTGCAGATCGAGGTTCAACCGCGGCCGCCCCGACGTACCCGCAGTGCGGAAGCGCCCGGTCACGCTGCCGCTGAGCTCATCGTGCAGGCTGCCGAGCTCGGTGAGCGAGATGTCCCCGCCAAGATCCATGCGCTGCTCGGAGATGGCGCCTTCCGCCGTGATGCGATTGTCACCCTGGCGGAAGTCGAACTCATGCACCTGCCATTGCATGTCGCTGTCGCCTGCCAGGCGTGCCCGCAGCGACAGCGGCAGCTCCTGCAGCACGCCGTCGATGGCGAGGCGCGGCACACTCAGTTGCCACCCCGCCGGGGTCTGGCGGAAGGTCGCGTCGACGTTGCCGCTCAGGCGCCCCTCCATCGCTTCGGTGAACAGCCCAGGATCGACATTGTCGAGGCGAGCGGTGGCATCGACGCTCAAGCCCTCCTGCCACTCGATCCGCCCGCGGCTGACCACCGAGGCATCGCCGAGTGCCAGCGACAGCGGCGTCCAGGCGAAGTGCTCGAAATCGCCGCTTCCCGACAGGGCGACCCGGGTCAGGGGAATGTCGGGGCCTTCCAGGCGCATCGACAGCGCGGCGGTGTAATTCTCCAGGCTGCCCGACGCTTTCAGCGTCAGGTCCTCCACCACGAACGGCTCGGCGACTTCCGTGCCGTCGGCCTGAGCGGCGGCCATCGGCAGCGGCCACTGCAGGAACTCGCTCTGCAGCGCGGCATCGAACGGCACGCGGGGGTCCAGCACATCGGCGCTGGCGGTCAGCTCGGCGTCCACCGGGCCGCGCGCGGTCAGCCGTGCGCTCAACTCGCCCAGGTTGCCGTCCAGCGTCAGTTCGAGGCGCTGGCCGGCCAGCTCGGGCATCGTTTCGGGCACCCACAAGGCGGCCTCGAGTCGTGCCTCGAGCGGATAGTCGTCACGCAGCATGACCCGGGCGGTCAGGCGGGCGTCGGCATCGAGGCTGGCAACCTTCAACGCCGCAATCTCCACTTCCTGGCCACTCGCCTCGAAGGCGAGCGTCAGGAACCGCAAGTCGTAGTCCACGGGCCCGCTCACCTCGATGCCATCGACATGCACGCGCGGTGCCGACACGGTCACCGGCAGGGTGATATCGGGCAGCGCGATGCGTTCGCGCTGGTCAAGGGGTAGCGACGCCGCTTCGTCAGCGCTGGCCGGCGCCTGCACGGCCTCGGCTGCCGCCAGCGCCCGCTCGTCCAGCACCGCGGCGTCTCCCGCCGCCTCCAGGGCCAGCGCGGTGGCCGCCGGAGGCATCGCGACCCGCAGCGCAACGAGTCGCGTCGGCAACAGGGTGAGCCGCTCGTCCTCCGCCTCGACGCCGGTATGCAGGCGATCCCATCCGATACGCGTCCCGTCGGCAAGTCGCAGCTCGACATCCTCCACGTCGAGTTGCGGCGCCACGATATCGAGCGGGAAGCGGAACGGCACGACGGCAGCCCCGGAGGCCTCATCCACGAACGGTTCCTCTGCCGGGACCGGAGGCGCCCCTTGGCCCGCTTCCGGCGTCGGCTCCGATGACTGCAGCAGTTCGACACGCAGGCCATCGGCGCGGGAGGCCGCCAGGTGCAGCTGGCTGTTCTCCGCCTGGGCTGCCGTCGCTAGCCGCTCGAGCTCGATCCGGGTGCCGTCCGCCAGCTCGACCCGGGTGTCCTGCAGTGTCAACTCCCGGACCTCCAGGGGCAGCGGCAACTGGATGGGGTCGCTCGCCTCGACCTGTCGTTCCGGTTCTCCCGGCTCGCCAGCCCCGGTCTCATGCAGCCTTACGTGCCCTCCCTGCATGGCCAGGCGCTCGATGCACAGCCGGCCACGCAGCAGGCAATCGTCCGCCCAGGCGAGCTCGAGCCGCTCGGCGGCGATCTCGGCGGGGCCGGCCTCGAGTCGGAAGCCATGCAGCACCAGGCGGTCCAGCGGCGCCCCTTCGACCCGCTCCAGTTGGTAATAACCGCGCTCGGCGCCCTCCTCGAGCAGCAGACCGGTGCCCCACGGCGACAGCGCCAGGCCGATCACGAGAAACACGACCCCGGTCGCCAGCACAGGCAGCACAATCAGCAGTTTCAGAATGGCAAGAATCAATGACCGCATCTTAGAATTCCGGGCCGATGGCGAAGTGCAGGCGCCACGAGTTCTCCTCGTCATCGAAGGGATGGGCGATGTCGAAGCGCACCGGCCCCACGGGGGAAATCCAGCGTACGCCGAGGCCGGCCCCGGTATTGAGGGCCTGCGGCCACCAGTCGTCGAAGGCATCCCCGCTGTCGACGAAGGCCGCCCCCCACCAGTTGCCGGTGACGCGGCGCTGGATCTCGACGCTGCCGGCCAGCATCTGCTGGCCGCCGCGCAGCAGGCCCTCTTCGTTGCGGGGCGCCAGGGTCTCGTAGCCGTAGCCGCGAACCGAACGATCGCCACCGGTGAAGAAACGCAGCGAGGGAGGGACCTTGGAGAAGTCGCTGGTCTCGATGGCGCCCAGGGCGAGACGAGTGACGAAGCGCAGATCGTCCCCCAGCATGCGTATCCACTCGGTATTGCCCGTCATGCGCAGGAAGTCGGCACCCGACCCCCAGGACGTGTCGGAATACTCGAAAGTGACGCGTTGGCGATCGCCCCAGGTGGGGAAGCGAGGATCACGGGTCCGCACGCGCGACCAGCTCACCCCCGGGTAGTAGATGAAGACGCTCTCGTCCTCCCCGCCCTGGGTGAAGTCCTCGTAGGTAGCGCGCGCGAACAGGGTCTGCACCCAGCGGTTGTCGAACTCCCAGCGGCGAGCCAGCTCGACGGTCGCCTCGTTGGATCGCGTATCCTCGTTGTCGCGGTGGCGCAAGCCGTACTGGAAGCGGTACTGATCGCGCAGGGGGTCGTCGAGCGGCATCAGGTAGGTGCCGCTCAGCTGCTGTTCCGGCTGCGAGAGAAAGACGTCGTGCTCGAGGCTGTGACCATAGCGGTTGATCCACGGCTGGTTCCAGCCGAACTGCAGCCGCGGCCCGACATCGGTGGCGTAGCCGATGCCGGTCTCGAACTGGTGGCGATCGGCGGGATCCAGCGCCACGTCGATTGGCATGCTGGGGCGCTCGGGGGCATTGAGCCGCGCGGCGGCGTCCAGCGCCAAGGCGGAGAGCCGGGGGCCTGCGGTCATGGCCGTACGCGACGACGGCGCCTGCGGCAGCGCGGCGTCGCCCTCGGTTTCCACCACGTTCCACCAGCCCAGGGTCGGCGGCGCCAGGGCCAGCTCACGACGGGCATCGAGCCGGGGTCGCACACTGACCGAGCTGAACCAGTTGGTCTGCCCCAGGCGCTGGGCATAGAGCGCCACCTGACTGGCCCGATAGGGCTCGCCGGGCTCGAAGGGTGCCAGGTTGCGCAAACGCTCCTCGACGATGTGGCTGCCGCGAATGGCGATGTCGCCGAAGGCGTAGCGCTGCCCGCTGTCGAGGGTGAGATAGAGCCTGGCACTCTGGTCGAAGGGCCGCACCTCCATGCGCCGGTCGGTGAAGGACCAGTCGAAGTAGCCGCGCTCGAGCGCGAGATTGGCCAGCCGGCTGCGCATGCGATCCCAGGGCGCATGCACCAAAGGGTCCCCCTCTTTCAGCGGGAAGGCGCCCAAGGTGTCGTCGAACGGCTCGTCCCCGGCAGCCTCGCCTTCGAGGCGAACGTCGAGAACCTCGATCACCACCCGGGGGCCGGGGTCGATGGCGAGGCTGACGTAGCGCGGGGGATCCTGTTCATCGAGCCGTGGGCGCACCCGCGGCTCGTAGTAGCCATAGACGCGCATGGCCTCGCGCGTGCGGCGTACCGCCTCGCCTTCCAGACGACGGCGGTCATACTGCGCAGCATCCAGATCGTCGAGATAGTAACGAACGTTGTCGGCAACGTCGCCTTCCAGTCCGTCGATACGTGCCTCGAGTGCCAGCGCTCCATGCACCATGCCGAGACACAGGGCCGCCGCCCCCATGCGTGAGATCACGCCTCTTCCCATATTCACGGCTTCCCGACTTGACTCTCGCCCGGCCCGCACCTGGGCCAGGCAGATTACCGCAGGGCTTCCAGTCCTGCGCTGAGTGACAGCTGCTCCTGACGCAGCTCACGGAGCTCGGCCTCCATCGAGGTCAAGCGCCCCCTCAGGGTCTCGATGTCCTGGGCGGCATCGCCGCGCTCGGCAACCGCCTCGAGCTCGCCGGACAGCTCGTCGAGGCGCTCCTGCAGGGCCGCTTCCCGTGTCGCGAAGCTTTCCTCCAGCGCGGCAAGCTCCTGTTCGACGAGCTGCCGGACTTGCTGATCCGTGCTGTCGAACCGCTCATCGAACGATGCTCTCACGCCCTGCTGGCTTTCCGCCAGCTCCTCCTGCTGAGAGCGCAATTCGTCAAGGCGCTGGCCGTGGCGCTCGCTGGCCTCGGCCAGCGCCTCGACCCTGGCGGCCAAGGCGTTGCGCCCCTCCTCGCCGGCACTTTCCAGCGAGTCGAGGGAGGCGCGTACCGCCACCAGCAGGGCATTACGATCCTCGGCCTCCTCGGCCAGCCGCCCGAGCCTGGCCGACACGTCATCGACACGTTCGTCGAGCGCCTCGAACCGAGAGGCGTCCCCTTCGCTGACCTGCTGGACCTCGACCTCCAGCCCCGCCATGCGTGCCACGATCGACTCGGCATGCTCCTCGGTGGAGGAGAGACGCGACTCGATGTTCTCCAGACGATCGCCGCGCCCCTCTTCCGCATCGAAGCGGGCATGGACGTTGGACATCTCGGCGGAAACTTGCTGCAGCTGGGCATTCAACCGTTCGCGCTCCTGCCAACCCAGCCATATCGCCACGAGCAGCAGGGCCAGAAGCAGCAGTACGGCGAACTTCAGTGGCCACAGGCGTGGTTGCGGTTGGGAAGGACGGCGCGGCCTTGTCAGGCTGGAATCCGGATCGGGCACGATGGGACGTCGCTCGGAGGGACGCGCTTCGGGCATGTCAAGCTCCTTGTGGGCAGATGCGGCAGGCGCCTGTCCATTGTAAGCAGGTCAAGCACCTGCGCGCACACTGCTGCCTCAACGCGTCGCCGGCCGCTCTCGCGCATCCGCGCGGCGACCGATGCCCCGGTAGGTCAGTCCCCAGCTGGCCACGTGGTTGGGGTCGTAGATATTGCGGCCATCGAGCAGCAGACGCTCGCGCAGCAGCTCGGCCAGGCGCGGCCAGTCCGGGTTCCAGTAGTGCTTCCATTCGGTGACCAGCATCAGTGCATCGGCACCCTCGCAGGCGGCATAGGGGTCGCCGTCGAACAGCGACAGCAACGGATGGTCGCCCACGGCGGCGTGCAATGCCGGGGTCGCCGCCGGATCGTGCAGTCGCACCCGCACGCCCTGGGCCCAGAGCGCTTCGAGCAGCGTGAGCACCGGGGCGTGATCGATGCGCGCCGAGCCCGGCTTGAAGGCGGCCCCCCAGATCGCCAGGGTGCGCCCCTCGAGCTGGCCCTGGAAGTGGGTCCAGAGCTTGCGGAAGAGCGTCTCCTTCTTCTGCTCGTTGATGTCCAGCACCTGCTCGAGCAGCGCCGAGTGACGCCCGCTGGCCTCCTGCACGTCGGCCAGGCGCATCAGGTCGCGCGAGAAATGCGGTCCGCCGAAGCCGCAGCCGGGATAGAGGTACTCGTAGCCGATTCGCGAATCCGCCCCCATGCCTTGGCGTACGTATTCCACGTCGACCCCCAGGCTGTCGGCGAGCCCCGCGATCTCATTCATGTAGCTGATCCGCGTGGCCAGCATGCCGATCGTCGCCAGCTTGGTCAGTTCGGCAGCCCGGCGCGGCATCAACTGGATCACGTCGCGGCGACGATTGAAGGCACGCAGCAGTTCGCGCACCTGGGTCTCGGCCTGCTCGTCGTCGCAGCCCAGCAGCCAGCGGCCCGGACGGGTGAAGCTGGCCCACGCCCGCCCCTCCTCGATCATGTCGACCAGGGCCACCGCGCGCCGCGCGCCGCTCTCCAGGCGCGCCTCCAGCCGCTCGGTCTCGCCGACGGGAAAGGTCGAGTTGTTGACCAGGGTCAGCGGGCCCGGTTCGCGCGAGGCGACCCGGGCGACCAGGTCACCGGCTTCCTCGCGCTGCTCAGGCGACAGCGCGAGCCAGAGGATGTCGACACCTTGCGGCGAGGTGTCGGTTCCACCCTCCCCGTTGGCCAGGTGCAGGGTCCCCTGCTCCAGCCCCTCCTCGAGGCGGTCGAGCAGGTCCGGCTCCCGGCGCAGCCAGTCGGCCTTGCTGAGCGATGGCCAACGCATGCTCTCGTGCGGCACCCAACGCACCTGATGGCCGACCCAGGAGAGTGCGGCGGCGGCTGTCGCCGCCGCCAGCTCACTGCCATGTATCTCGATGCGCATGACGCTCACCTCGCCTGGCTATAGCGGGCCAGCAGCTCGCGGAAGCCTTCGCCGAAGCGCGGGTGACGGCGGCCATAGACCAGCGTGGCCTCGAGATAGCCGAGCTGATGCCCGCAGTCGTAGGTCTTGCCGCGCATGCGCCAGGCATCGACACCGTCGCGCTGACGCAGCGTCTCGATGGCGTCGGTCAACTGGATCTCGTCGCCGGCGCCGGGGGGCGTCTCGGCCAGCAGGGGAAAGATGCTGCCCGGTAGCACGTAGCGACCGATCACCGCCAGGTTGGAGGGCGCCTCCTCGCGAGCAGGCTTCTCGACCACGCCGGCCAGCGGACAGGCATTGCCGGCAGTCGGAGCCTCGCCTTGGGGACTCACGATGCCGTACTTGTGCACGTTCTCCCAGGGCACCTCCTCGACCATCAGCTGCGAGCGCCCGGTCGCCTCGAAGGCCTCGAGCATGCCGGCGAGGTCGTTGCGCTCGAGTCCCTCGTCGTCGACCAGCACGTCGGGCAGCAGCACCGCGAAAGGCTCGTCGTCGCCGATGACGGGGCGCGCGCAGAGCACGGCATGCCCCAACCCCAGCGGCTCGTGCTGGCGCACGCTGATGATGTTGACGTCGGCGGGCACGATGGCACGCAGCTCGTCGAGCAGCTCCTGCTTGTTCTTGGCCTCGAGCGTTGCCTCGAGTTCGTAGTGAGTGTCGAAGTGGTTCTCGATGGCGCTCTTGCTGGCGTGGGTCACCAGCACGATGTCACGGATACCGGCCTTCACCGCCTCGTTGACCACGTACTGGATCACGGGACGGTCGACGATCGTGATCATCTCCTTGGGAATTGCCTTGGAAGCCGGCAGGCAGCGGGTGCCGAAACCGGCCACGGGCAGTACGGCCTTGCGGATCATGGGTGCCTTCCTTGTCGGTTGATGAATGGACGTGAACGATACTCCCCGGGCCGGTCCTTGATTCCGTCATGGGAAAGCCCGGGCAGCTACGGGTACAATGTGCATGATACCGAAGGTAAAGAATGTTGCCAGGGTGCCGGACCAATTGACACGGAGAGACCACATGAGCGCTACCCTCCACCACAATGTCGACCAGGGCGAGATCGCCAAGTTCGAGGCCCTGGCCAGCCGCTGGTGGGATCCGCACAGCGAGTTCAAGCCGCTGCACGACATCAATCCGCTGCGCCTGGACTTCATTGACGCCCGCTGTGGCCTGGCCGGCCGCGAGGTGCTCGACGTGGGCTGCGGCGGCGGCATTCTGGCCGAGGCCATGGCGCACCGCGGCGCGCGGGTCACCGGCATCGACATGGGCGAGGCGCCGCTTGGCGTGGCACGCCTGCATGCCCGGGAGAGCGGCGTCGAGGTCGCGTATCGCCAGGCCAGCGCCGAGGCCATGGCCGCCGAGCACCCGGGCAAGTTCGACGTGATCACCTGCATGGAGATGCTCGAGCACGTGCCCGACCCCGGCTCGGTGATCCAGGCCTGTGCCACCCTGGTCAAGCCCGGCGGCCACCTGTTCTTCTCGACCATCAACCGCAACCCCAAGGCCTATGCCCTGGCCATCGTCGGCGCCGAGTACCTGCTGCAGATGCTGCCCCGCGGTACCCATGAGTATCGCAAGTTCATCCGCCCTTCCGAGCTGGCCGGCTGGTGTCGCGAACACGGGCTTGCCGTTCGCGAGCAGAGCGGACTGGTCTACAACCCGCTGACGCGCCGCTATCGCCTCTCGCCGCGGGACGTCTCGGTCAACTACCTGATGCACTGCCGCCGGGAGCCGGCATGACAGCTTCGCCCCATGCCCTGCTGTTCGACCTCGACGGCACGCTGGTCGACACGGCCCCGGACCTGGCCCGCGCCACCAATGCCCTGCGCGCCCACCATGGCCTCGCGCCGCTGCCCTACCCGCTGATTCGCGCCCAGGTGTCGAACGGTGGCAGTGCCCTGGTCACCCTGGCGCTGGGGATCGAGCCGGCGCACCAGGACCACGACGCGGCGCGTCAGTTCCTGCTCGACGCCTATGGCCAGGCCGTGGCGGAAGAGAGCTGCCTGTTCCCCCACCTCGACCGGCTGCTGGCCAGCTGGGAAGCGGGGAGCCGCCCCTGGGGCATCGTTACCAACAAGCCCCGCGCCTATGCGGCGCCGCTCGTCGAGGCGCTGGGTCTGGCACCGGGCGCGCTGCTGTGTGCCGATGACCTGCCGCAGCGCAAGCCGGCGCCGGAACCGCTATGGGCCGCCGCCGAACAGCTGGGCGTACCGGCCTCGCAGTGCTGGTACATCGGCGATCACCTGCGCGACATGCAGGCGGCCCGCGCCGCCGGCATGGTCGCGGTGGCCGTCGGCTACGGCTACATCGAGGAGGGAGACGACTACCGGGAGTGGCCGGCCGACTGCTGGTTCGAGACCTGCGAGAAACTGGTCGAAGCCCTGCTGGAGCCTGCCTGAGACGCCCCAGGCAGTCCCGCGCAGCCATTTGCTTACCTAGGCGGCTGGGCGTCGAAGCGCTCGCCGTTGTGCCCTTTGCTCTCCGGCCCCATCAGCCACAGGTAGGTCGGCATGATCGCTTCCGGCGTGCGCAGGGTATTCGGGTCTTCTGCCGGGTAGGCATTGACACGCATCGCCGTACGGGTCGCCCCGGGATTGAGCGAATTGACGCGCAGCGTACCCAGGTGCTCGACCTCGTCGGCGAGGACTTCCATGAAGCCCTCGGTGGCGAACTTGGACACCGCGTAGGCCCCCCAGAACGCCCGCCCCTTGCGCCCGACGCTGGATGAGGTGAAGACCACCGAGGCATCGGGCGAGGCCTGCAGCAGCGGCAGCAGGGCCTGGGTCATCCAGATCGGCCCGTTGAAATTGACCTGCATCACCTGCTCCCACAGCTCCGGGTTGTACTGCTCGAACGGCGTGATGCGACCCAGCAGCCCCGCGTTGTGCAGGATGCCGTCGAGCCGGCCGAACTCCCTGTCCAGGGTCTCGGCCATGTCATGGTAGTCCTTGTGCGTGGCGCCCTCGAAGTTGAGCGGGAAGATGGCCGGCTGGGGGCCGCCGGCGGCCTCGATCTCGTCGTAGACCTTCTCCAGCTTGGCGATGGTGCGGCCCAGCAGGATCACGGTGGCACCGTGTCGAGCGAAGGCCAATGCCGCCGCCCGACCGATACCGTCGCCGGCCCCCGTCACGAGGATGATGCGATCGGCGAGCAGGTCGGCCGGTGCCACGTAGTCGATCTTGCAGGTCATCTTGGCTCCTTGGACGAGACCAGTCCGCTACAGGGACTGGCGCAGGAAATCGTTGGCAAGCCCCGCCGCGCTGGAGTCGGGGTAATCGTCACGCACGCGCTCGAGCAGCCCACGACTCTCCTCGAGTTCGCCCTGACGCGCCTTGATCAGGCCGAGCTTGTAGAGCGCATCGGGCACCTTGCTGCTCTGCGAGAAGTTGTCGATGACCTGGCGAAAGGCGGCTTCCGCCTGGTCCAGGTTGGCTTCCGCCGAGTGCAGCTCGCCCAGCCAGTAGTAGCCGTTGGCGGTCAGGTTGGTATCGGGGTAGTCGGTGACGAAGGCTTCGAAGGCCTGGATGGCCTCGGCGAACTCCCGCGACTGGACGCGAGCGAAGGCGGCCTGGTAGGCGGCCTGGGCGTCGGGGCTGTTGCCGCTTGGCGAGGGGGTCTGCGCCACCTGGCGGGCCGACTCCTGATCGACCTGCGGGTTGGCCTCGATGCCGGCGCTGCCGGCCATCAGCCGCTCGTCGAGATCGAGGTACTGCTGGCGGGTCTGGTTGCGCAGCTGCTCGAGCTGGTGGCGCAGTTCCTCGATCTGTCCGCGCAGCTGCTGAATCTCGCGCTGATGCTCCTGCAGCTGGTTGTACATCACCAGACTGCCGCCGGCCTCCTCGCGCACCTCGGCCTGTTCGAGGAACCCCCGCGGCTGTGCGGTGCGGTCTTCGACGATCGGGCGCTGCTGGGCTTCTACAAGGCTCATCACGGACAGCGGGAGCACCAGGGCTCCCGCGCCGCACAGCCTTTTCAGACTGTGTCTCATGCTTCACTCCATTGGCGCACGTCGGCGCCAGTTCGCTCAGTAGGCAAACACGACGCGGCGGTTCTGGGCATGAGCATCGTCGCTGTTGCCACGTGCAGCCAGGCGCTCCTCGCCATAGCTCACCACCTCGAACTGGGACGGGGAGACGCCCTGCACCTCGAGGAAACGCTTCACCGCGTTGGCACGACGCTCACCCAGCGCCATGTTGTACTCGCGGGTGCCGCGCTCGTCGGTGTGGCCCTGCAGCACGACGCGTGCATTGCTATTGGAACGCAGATAGCGCGCATGCGACACCAGCACCGATTCGAATTCCGGACGGATGCTGTCGCGGTCGAAGTCGAAATAGATGGTGCGAACTTCCGGGATGCGGCCGTCGGCCTGCTGGCCGGAACGGTCGCCGCTGACGCCGGAGCCGCTGACCTGGCCCGAGCCGGCCGTTCCGGTCCCGACGCCGCCATTGGCGCCCGTGCCATCCATGGACCCGTCACGGCTTCCCCCGGTGCTCGAACAGCCGGCAACCAGAGCCAGGGACAGGGCAATTGCCAGGATTCTGGCATGCGACTTGAATTGCATCGTCAAACTCCTCACAGGATTCGAATGACACGTACCATTAGTTCAAGAACGGTGACCATGCGGGTTCACGCACGTCACCCTGTGCCGAAGGCAACCGGTAGGACGCCCGTCCATCGGCCGACACGGCCCCCAACACCCCGCTGTTACCTTGCTGGGTGGCGAAGATTACCATGGTCCCGTTGGGTGCAACACTAGGGGATTCATCCAAACGGGAGTCACTGAGTACGACCAGGCGGCCGGAATCCAGGTCCTGCCGCGCCACCTGATAGCCGTCATTGCTGCGATGGATCAGGAACAGCGACTCGCCGTCCGGCGAAATGCGTCCCCGCGCATTGTAGTTGCCGGTGAAGGTCAGGCGCTCGGCCTCACCGCCACCGAAGCTGTAGCGATAGATCTGCGGCCCACCGCTGCGATCCGAGGTGAAGATCAGGCTGCGCCCGTCGGGCGACCAGGCCGGCTCGGTGTCGATGCTCGAGTTGTTGGTGATGCGCTCGAGATTGCGCGAGCCGACATCCATCACGTAGATCTCGGGCTGGCCATCCTTCGACAGGGTCATGGCCAGGCGACGTCCGTCGGGCGACCAGGCCGGCGCCCCGTTGATGCCGTCGAACGAAGTCAGCCTGGTCCGCTGCCCGGTGTTCACGTCCTGCACGTAGATCGCCGGTCGCTCGGTCTCGAAGGAGACGTAGGCCAGCCGACGGCCATCCGGCGACCAGGAGGGAGACAGGATCGGCTGGCGCGAATTCAGCACCTGCTGGCTATTGTGGCCATCGGCATCGGCAACGTAGAGAGCATACTGTGCGTCGTCACCGGTGCCCTGGGCGGTGACATAGGCAATCCGGGTCGAGAAAGCCCCTCGGATGCCGGTGATGGCCTCGAAGATCTGATCACTGACGAAGTGAGCGACGGCACGCAACTCGTTGGCGCCACCAGTGACGCTCTCGCCGAGCATGCGGCGCTGACCGCTGACGTCCATCAGCTCGTAGCGGATGCGGTAGCCCTCCGCCCCGCGGCTGACCTGACCGACGACCAGATAGCGCACGTCGAGCGCACTCCACTGGCCATAGCGCACCTGGTCGCCGGAGCTGGGACGGTCGTACATGGCATCGCGCGGCAGTGGCTCGAAGAAGCCACTGCGCTCCAGATCGTCACTGATGATCTGGGCCACGTCCCCGGGCAACTCCTCGCCGTCTGCTGCGAACGGCACGATGGCGATGGGGGTCGCCCGGTCGCTGCCGCGGGTGATCTCGATGGTCAGGTCGGACTGAGCATGGGCGAGCGCGCCGAACATCAGCAGCACGGCAGCCAGCCAGGTGGTCATCAGGGCTTTCATCAGCGTACATCTCCCGGTGTGAAACGCAGATTGAACTGGCGGAAGTCACGTTGCGCCGTTGGCGGCAATTGGCGCAGTTCGTTGAACGGGGCGGCAGCTTCCACCGCCTGAATGGCGGAGCGGTCGAAGCTGCTGTCTCCGCTACTCTGACTAATGGTAGCGCCAAACAACTCTCCCGAGGGCCCGAGCTGGACCTGAACGGTAGCAGACAGCCCCCCGCTGGCCCCGGGCGGGATCACCCAGGCCTGCTCCACCGCACGGCGGACCAGGTTGATGAAGCTGTTGGCCGCCTCCTGGCCCTGTCGGGCATCGGCCACGCTATCCGACTCGCCCTCGATGGCACGCTCGAGTCCCTGGGAGGCAGCCTCCGCTGCACGGCGCGCCTCCTCCTCGCGACGCCGCTGCTCCTCGGCCTCGCGCTGGCGCTGGGCTTCCTCCTCGGCCTCGCGCTGGCGCCGGGCTTCCTCCTCGGCCTCGCGCTGGCGCCGGGCTTCCTCCTCGGCCTCGCGCTGGCGCCGGGCTTCCTCCTCGGCCTCGCGCTGGCGCTGGGCTTCCTCCTCGGCCTCGCGCTGGCGCTGGGCTTCCTCCTCGGCCTCGCGCTGGCGCCGGGCTTCCTCCTCGGCCTCGCGCTGGCGCCGGGCTTCCTCCTCGGCCTCGCGCTGGCGCCGGGCTTCCTCTTCGGCCTCGCGCTGGCGCCGGGCTTCCTCCTCGGCCTCGCGCTGACGCCGGGCTTCCTCCTCGGCACGACGCTGCTCCTCGGCCTCGCGCTGGCGCTCGGCCTCCTGTTCCTCGCGCAGCTGGGCCTGCCGCTCGGCCTCCTCGGCGCGGCGCTGGGCCTCCGCCTCGGCTTCCTCGCGGGCCTCCTGCAAGCGGCGCGCCTCCTCCTCGCGTTCGGCCTGCTCCTGCTCGGCCTGGCGCGCCTGCTCTTCGGCCGCCTGCCGTTCGGCCTCCTCACGCGCCTGCTCCTCGGCCTCGGCCTGCCGGGCCTCTTCTTCCTGTTGCGCCTGCTCCTCGGCCTGCCGGGCCTCGGCGCGCGCGCGGGCTTCCTCGGCCCGCTGGGCCTGGTCGGTCGTGGTCTCGGTGCTGACGAGCGTGGCCTGGACGATGGAGGTCGTCTGCGACTCCGGCTGACGCTGGGGCAAGGTAACCACGCTGAGGATCAACACCAGCACGTGCAGGCCAATCGCCAGCAGCGCCGGCACGCCATAGCCGACCGGTCGGTCACTTACATGAGCAGGTCCACGCTGACGTCGGGCCATCACGTCTCCCACTTTGCTAATCAAGAAGCGCCTAATCACGCGGTGGCGGCTCGGAAATCAGCCCGACATTGGCCACGCCGGCCACCTGCAGAGTGCTCATCAGGGTCACGATTTCGCCATAGGGGACGTAGCGGTCGCCGCGCACCATGACCGGCGTGCCGGGCTGGCGATCGAGCAGGATGATCACCCGGTCACCCAGCTCCTCGAGCTCCACGTTCATCTCCTCGCCGCCGATCGAGAGGTAGTACTGCCCCTCTCGATCCACCGACACGATGATGGGTTCTCGGTCCTCTTCGACGTCGATCGGCTCGGAGGTGACCTGGGGCAGCTCGACCTGCACGCCCTGGGTCAGCATCGGTGCGGTGATCATGAAGATGACCAGCAGCACCAGCATGACATCGATGAAGGGGACGACGTTGATCTCCCCCATCGGCTTGCGGCGGCCACCGCGGTTGAACGGTCCATGCATGTCGCGACTCCCTCAGGCGGCGCCGGCTTCGCTGCGGCCCTGCAGATTGCGATGCAGGATGGAGTGGAACTCTTCGGCAAAGTCCTCGTACTTGCCCAGCATGCGGTCGGTTTCGGACGACAGGCGGTTATAGAAGATCACCGCCGGGATGGCGGCGAACAGGCCCATGGCGGTTGCAATGAGCGCCTCGGCGATCCACGGCGCCACGGTGGCCAGCGTGGCCTGCTGGGCCATGGAGAGCGACTGGAACGAGCCCATGATGCCCCACACGGTGCCGAACAGGCCGATATAGGGGCTTGCCGAGGCCACCGTGGCCAGGAACACCAAGTGCAGGGTGAGGCGCTCCTCCTCCCGCGACCAGGCGACACGCATGCTGCGCTGAACGCCGTCGAGGATGGCATCGGCGCTCTTGGTCTTGGCCATCAGGCGATTGAACTCACGAAAACCGGCGCGGAAGACATGTTCGGCGCCCTGGGTCTCCTGCTCGGAGGGTGTCTCGCGGTAGAGCTCGTTGAGGTCGACCCCCGACCAGAAGCGCTCTTCGAATGACTGGTGCGCCCGGCGTGCCCGACGCAGCACGAAGGTGCGCTGGAAAATCACCACCCAGGAGAGAATCGAACCTATCACCAGGATCAGCATGACCAGCTGCACCACGGTGCTGGCGCTCATGATCAGGTGTGGTATTGACATGGAGTCGTTCACGGGCTTCCTCGCTGATCTTGCAGTTGACCGTTGAGAACCGCGGCGAGCGCCGGCGGCCAGGGCATGGGTTTGAGACGCACGGCATCCACACAGGCGATGTCGACCCGCGCCTCGCACAAGGGTTCCTCGCCACGCATCACCGCCTGAGAAAATCTCAACCGGCAGCGGCCGGTGGTTTCGACGGCCGCCGTGACCGAGAGTTCGTCGTCGAGATGGGCGGGCTTGGCATAGCGGCACTCGAGCCGGTGCACCACCAGTTGGATACCGGCGTCGAGCAGTTCACGCTGGGTGAAGCCGCGCTGGCGCAGCCACTCGCTGCGCGCCCGCTCCATGAACTTGAGATGGTTGACGTAGTAGACGATGCCACCGGCATCGGTATCTTCGATGTAGACCCTCAGCGGCAGGCGAAAATCACTCACTGACGCACCTCGCCAGAGGCATCCAGAGCCTGCTCGTGCGGCACCAGGTCGAAGTGCTGCCAGGCCTGGCGGGTCACCACCCGACCACGGGCAGTACGCATCATCAGGCCCTGCTGGATCAGGTAGGGCTCGATCACGTCCTCGATGGTATCGCGCTCCTCGCCGATCGCCGCCGCCAGCGAATCGATACCCACCGGGCCACCGTCGAACTTCTCGATCATGGCCAGCAGCAGGCGACGGTCCATGTGGTCGAGCCCATGGTGGTCGACGTGCAGCATGTTCAGCGCCTGATCGGCCACTGTCGCGTCCACCTGGCCATTGCCGCGCACCTGGGCGAAATCGCGCACTCGGCGCAGCAGTCGGTTGGCGATGCGCGGCGTACCGCGCGAGCGGCGCGCCACCTCGCGGGCACCGCCTCGGTCCGCCTCGACGCCGAGCAGCCTGGCCGAGCGCGCAACGATCTCGGTGAGCTCCTCGATGTCGTAGAACTCCAGGCGCTGGACGATGCCGAAGCGGTCACGCAGCGGAGAAGTGAGCAGGCCGGCCCGGGTGGTGGCGCCCACCAGGGTGAAGGGCGGCAGATCGAGCTTGATGGAGCGTGCCGCCGGGCCCTCGCCGATGACGATGTCGAGCTGGAAGTCCTCCATCGCGGGATAGAGGATCTCCTCCACCACCGGCGACAGGCGGTGGATCTCGTCGATGAAGAGCACGTCGCCGGGCTGCAGGTTGGTGAGCATGGCGGCGAGGTCGCCGGCTCGCTCCAGCACCGGCCCGGAGGTGGCCTTGAGCCCCACCCCCATCTCGGCGGCAATGATGTTGGCCAGCGTGGTCTTGCCCAGCCCGGGAGGACCGAACACCAGGGTATGGTCGAGACTCTCGTCGCGCCCCCGCGCCGCACTGATGAAGATCTCCAGCTGCTCGCGCACGCGGGGCTGGCCGATGTACTCGGCCAGCCGCTTGGGGCGAATCGCATGGTCGACGCGGCTCTCGCCCTCGCGCTCGTCGGCGGCGATCAAGCGATCATTGTGCATCATGTCGAACACTCGTGGCGCTCATGAAAATGCCCTCTGTCACCGATCGGATGAATCCTGGCACCGTGATGGAGACATGCGTCGAGCCTCGCCCTAACCCGCCATGCGCCGGGTCAGCGCCGCCTTGATCATGGCCTCGGTCGACAAGCCTTCGTCGAGCCCGGAGAGCATCCTGGCCGCCTCGGTGGGCTTGTAGCCCAGGCTGACTAGCGCGGCCTCGGCGTCGGCCAGCGGGTCCTGACGCCCCTGTCCGGTGGCGGGTGACGGCTTGGCGCCGGCGAGGTCGGTCGCTCCCGGGTGTTCCCAGTGGGGAAAGCGGTCGCGCATCTCGACGATCAGGCGCTCGGCGGTCTTCTTGCCGACACCGGGCAGACGCGTCAACGCCTTGGCGTCATCCTCCATCACGCAGCGGATGAAAGCCGTCTCGTCCATGCCGGATAGAATCGCCAGGGCCAGCTTGGGGCCGACGCCATTGACCTTGATCAGCGCACGAAACAGTGCCCGCTCCTGCTCGCTTGCGAAACCGAACAGCAGATGCGCATCCTCGCGCACGGTGAGGTGCGTATAGAGAGAGACGGGCTCCCCCGCCCCGGGCAACGCCATCAGCGTCGTCATCGAGGCTTCGAGCTCGTAGCCGACGCCGGCCACGTCCACCACCAGCCAGGGGGGCTGCTTCTCGAGCAGGGTGCCACGCAGGCGTCCGATCATGGAATTCAGTGTCCCGATCCGTATACGACCATGGCCAAAGGCCTTCCTGGCGCCACTATACTGATCACTCAAGCGCCTGACCAGTCTAGAGTAAACGGTGTTCGACAATTAATCGACTGCCGCTGCCCGGCCTCATTCAAGGGCGGAAATCGCGCCAGGAACCGCCTCGGCGCCGCGAGCGATGCCCGCCGAAACTGCCTCGGGTCAGCAGCCCGAGCCTGGCATGGGCGTGGGTCAGCGCGATGGCCAGGGCATCGGCGGCATCGGCCTGCGGCGAGGCGCCGAGCCCCAGGATCGCGACCACCATGTGCTGCACCTGGGCCTTGGTCGCCCCACCGCTGCCGGTCACCGCCTGCTTGATCTGGCGCGGCCCGTATTCGTCGACCGGCAGGCCATGGTTGGCGGCGCAGACGATCGCCGCCCCTCGCGCCTGGCCGAGCTTGAGCGCGGAGTCCGGGTTCTTCGACATGAACACCTGCTCGATGGCCACTTCCCCCGGACGATACTCGCCGATCAATTCGGCGATACCCGCATAGATGCGCGCCAGGCGCTGCGGCAACTCGACGTCCTGCAGGCGGATGCAGCCGCTGGCCACGTAGCGCGGCGTGGGTGTGCTGACGTCGAGCACGCCGTAGCCGGTGATGCGCGAGCCCGGGTCGATACCGAGGATCAGCACGCTGCGTTCCCCCGTTCGCGGGCGACCGACACGCGCCCGGCATGACGTCGCTTGACGCGTCGTGAAACCGGCGCCACGTGGGCGCCGGTTTCTTTCATCGCACAGCAGGCTGGCGTATTCACTCCTGCCCTTCCGCCTTGGCCTTCTGGCGCAGGCGGATGTTGAGCTCGCGCAGTTGGTCGCCGCTCACCTCGCCCGGGGCGTCGGTCATCAGGCAGGCCGCGCTCTGGGTCTTGGGGAAGGCGATCACTTCACGGATGGTGCGCGCCCCTGCCATCAGCATCACCAGGCGGTCGAGACCGAAGGCCAGGCCGCCGTGGGGCGGCGCGCCATAGTGCAGGGCGTCGAGCAGGAAGCCGAACTTCTCGCGGGCCTCCTCCTCGCCGATGCCGAGGATCTCGAACACGGTGCTCTGCATCTGCTGGTCGTGGATACGGATCGAGCCGCCACCCAGTTCGGTACCGTTGAGCACCATGTCGTAGGCTCGCGAGAGCGCCGCGGCCGGGTCGGACTTGAGCGCCTCGGGGCTGCACGAGGGCGAGGTGAACGGGTGGTGCAGCGGACTCAGGCGCCCGCTGTCGTCGGTCTCGAACATCGGGAAGTCGACCACCCACAGCGGCGCCCAGTCACGGGTATAGAGGTTGAGGTCCTCACCCAGCTTGACCCGCAGCGCCCCCAACGCCTCGTTGACCACCTTGGCCTTGTCGGCGCCGAAGAAGACGATGTCGCCATCCTCCGCACCGATGCGGTCGAGCAGCTCCTCGATCACGTTCTCCATGAACTTGACGATCGGCGACTGCAGGCCCTCGAGCCCCTTGGCGCGCTCGTTGACCTTGATCCAGGCCAGGCCCTTGGCGCCGTAGATACCGACGAACTTGGTGTAGTCGTCGATCACCTTGCGCGACATGCTGGCCCCGCCCGGCACCTTGAGCGCCGCCACGCGGCCGTCGGCGGCATTGGCCGGGCCGGAGAAGACCTGGAAGTCGACCTGCTTCATCAGGTCGTCGACGTCGACCAGCATCAACGGGATGCGCAGGTCGGGCTTGTCGGAGCCGTAGCGATCCATGGCGTCGGCCCAGCTCATGCGCGGGAACTCGGGCAGCTCGACGTCGAGCACGTCCTGGAACAGCTCGCGGATCATGGATTCGGTCACACCCATGATGTCCTCCTCCTCGACGAAGGAGGCCTCGATATCGATCTGGGTGAACTCGGGCTGTCGGTCGGCGCGCAGGTCCTCGTCGCGAAAGCACTTGGCGATCTGGTAGTAGCGGTCGAAGCCGGCCACCATCAGCAGCTGCTTGAACAGCTGCGGCGACTGCGGCAGGGCAAAGAAGCTGCCCGGATGGGTGCGGCTCGGCACCAGGTAGTCGCGCGCGCCCTCGGGCGTGGCGCGGGTCAGGATCGGCGTCTCGATGTCGAGGAAGCCCTGGCCTTCGAGGAAGGCGCGCACGTGGTGCGAGATGCGCGAGCGCAGGCGCAGCTTCTCGATCATCTCGGGCCGACGCAGGTCGATGTAGCGATGCTTGAGGCGCACCTCCTCGCCCACCTTGCCATGCTCGTCGAGCTGGAACGGCGGCGTGGCCGCCGTGTTCAGCACCTCGACGTCCTTGGCCAGCACCTCGACCAAACCGGTGGGCATCTTGGGGTTCTGGGTGCCTTCGGGGCGCAGCCGCACGCGACCGGAGATGCGAAGCACGAACTCGCTGCGAGCCCGGTCGGCAGTGGCGAAGGCCTCGGCGGTGTCGGGGTCGACCACGACCTGGGCGATGCCGTCGCGATCGCGCATGTCGAGGAAGATCACGCCTCCGTGGTCACGGCGGCGGTGAACCCAGCCGCACAGGGTGACCGTCTGGTCCACCAGGGTCTCGTTGAGCTGGCCGCAATAATGGCTGCGCATGTCGTATCCTGTTTCGTTAAGCGTTGTCTGTGAAAGGGTCGGTATGGGTCACGGTCAGGCCGCGGCGCCGTCCTTCGCCGGCGCCTTGCTCTGCTTGCCTTCTCCGCCGCCACTTCCCGAATCGCCGGCGAGGTTCTTCTTGCTGCCGGATTTGAAGTCGGTCTCGTACCAGCCGCCGCCGGCCAGACGGAAGCCCGCCGCGGAAACCAGGCGGCCGAGCGCCGGTGCTTCGCAGGCGGGACAGTCGGTCAGGGGAGCGGCGCTGAGCTTCTGGAGCTTCTCCAGTCGATGGCCGCAGGCCTTGCACTGATATTCATAGATGGGCATGGTTCAATTCACTCCTGATTCGACAGCGCGCAACCAACGGCGATATAGGGTCGAGCGGTGCACTTTCCAAGCCTGCCGTGAAAGCCCGATAGTATAACGTGCCCTGCAAGGCCTGTCCCAGCCCTGCCGCGGCGAACCAACACAAGGAATCCAGCATGAAAGCCGTGATACTCGATGCCGCCAGCCTGGGCCCTGACGTCGACCTCACCGCCATCCGCGAGCAGGTCGATACGCTGGAGGTCCACCAGACCAGTACCACCGCGCAGAGCCGCGAGCGCCTGGCGGGCGCCGAGATCGCCATCGTCAACAAGGTGGTACTCGACGGCGCCACCCTCGAGGCGCTGCCCGAGCTCAGGCTGATCTGCGTGCTGGCCACCGGCACCAACAACATCGACATGGCCACGGCGGAGCGCTTGGGCGTTCCGGTGCGCAACGTCACGGCCTACGGCACCGCCAGCGTGGCCCAGCATACGCTGATGATGATCCTGGCCCTGGCCAATCGCCTGCCGCTCTACCAGCGCGACGTGGCGACCGGGCGCTGGAATCAGAGTCCCTTCTTCTGTCTGATGGACCACGGCACGCTGCAGCTCGAAGGCAAGCACTTGGTCATCGTCGGCCAGGGCGAGCTGGGCAGGCGCGTGGCTGCGCTGGCAGAAGCCTTCGGCATGCGTGTCAGTTTCGCCGCCCGGCCCGGCAACGAGGCCGGCGACAGCCGCCCTGGCATCGCCGAGCTCGCCCCCGAGGCCGACGTGATCAGCCTGCACTGCCCGCTCACCGAGGCCACCCGCCACCTGATCGGCGCCGACCTGCTCGCCTCGCTGAAACCCGGTGCCCTGCTGGTGAACTGCGCCCGCGGCGGCATCATCGACGAGGAAGCGGCACTGGAAGCGCTGCGCGGCGGGCGCCTGGGCGGACTGGGTGTCGACGTGCTGCCGGTGGAACCGCCGCGTGACGGGCATCCCCTGCTCGACGCCCTGGGCGAGCCCCTGAACCTGATCGTCACCCCGCACAACGCCTGGATCACCCCCGAAGCGCGCCAGCGCATCGTGGCGCTCACCGGTGACAACCTGCGCCGCTGGAAGGCCCAGCGGGACGGAGCATGACCATGCTGCACAACTCCATGCTTCACAACCTCGGCTCGATCAACCTCGACCACTTCTATCGGGTACCGCACCTGGTCCACCCCGGCGAGACGTTGGCCAGCCACAGCTATCAGGTCGGCCTCGGTGGCAAGGGCGCCAATCAGTCGCTGGCCATGGCCCTGGCCGGCGGCCAGGTGTGTCACTGGGGGCGGCTGGGCCGACAGGACGGCTGGGCCCGCGACAGGCTGGCCCGCGCCGGGGTCGACGTCACGCATGTCGAACTGGTGGACGAGCCCAGCGGCCATGCCATCATCCAGGTCGACGACCATGGTGAGAACGCCATCATTCTCTGCCCCGGCGCCAACCACGGCTTCACCCGCCGCCACCACGAAGCGCTGTGCGAGACGGCCAGGCCCGGCGACTGGCTGCTGGTGCAGAACGAGTGTAACGCCCTGCCCGAGCTGCTCGAGTGCGCCCGCCAGCAGGGGCTCGCCATCGCCTTCAATCCCGCGCCGATGAGCGACACGGTGCTGGCGCTGCCGCTGGAAGCCTGCCAACTGCTATTCGTCAACCGCGGCGAGGCCGCCTGGCTCGCCGGCCTGCCCGAGACGAGCGACGCCCGCGTACTGCTGGAAGGCTTGCACGCGCGACTGCCGGCTACAGCCACGGTGTTGACCCTCGGTCGCGAGGGCGCCTGGTACCAGTCCGGCAGCGAGCGTCACTTCCAGCCCGCGCTGCCGGTGGCGCCGGTGGATACCACCGGCGCCGGCGACACCTTCATCGGCTTTTTCATGGCGGCGCTGCAGGAGCAGCGCTCACTCCCCGACTGCCTGGCGTTCGCCGCTCATGCCGCGGCGCTCGGCGTACAGCGCCCCGGCGCCGCCGACAGCATCCCGTCCCGCGACGAGGTCGAACGGTTCCTCGCCAGCCCCTCAAACGCCTGACACCCACAAGGAGGCAACGTGTCGCATCCGATCATCTTCGATACCGACCCCGGCGTCGACGACGCCCAGGCCATCGCCATCGCCCTGCGCCATCCCGAGATCGAGCTGCTCGGCCTGACCACCACCTACGGCAACGTCGACATCGAGACCGCCACTCACAACGCCCTGCTGCTGAGCGAGCTGGCCGGCCGCGACATCCCCGTCGCCCAGGGTGCCGCCGGCCCCATGGTCAAGCCACGCCACCCGGCGCCGGCCCACATCCACGGTGCCAATGGCCTGGGCAACATCGAACTGCCCGAACTGAGGGGCGAGAAGGATCCGCGCAGCGCCGCCCAGTTCATCGTCGATACGGTGAATGCCCGCCCCGGCGAGGTCACGCTGGTCGCGGTGGGGCCGGTGGGCAACCTGGCCGCCGCCCTGCAGCTCGACCCGGGGCTGACCGAGAAGGTCAAGCGCGTGGTGATCATGGGCGGTTCGATCCGCGAGGGTGGCAACGTCACTCCGGTGGCCGAAGCCAACATGTTCAATGACCCGCATGCCGCCCAGCGCGTGCTCACCGCCGGGTGGCCGCTGACCCTGGTCGGGCTCGACGTCACCCACCGCTGCGTGCTCAGCCAGGCGCACATGCAGCGCATCGAGGCGGGCCAGGGCGAGCTCGGCAAGGTGCTGGCCGGCAGCTACGCCTTCTATCGCGACTTCTACCGTGAATTCCTCGGCATCGACGGCTGCTGTCCCCACGACAGCTGCGCGCTGGCCTGGCTGCTGCGCCCGGAGCTGTTCACCACCGCCCCGGGGCACCTGTCGGTCGTCACCGAGGGGATCGCCGAGGGCCTGACCCTGTTTGCCCCCGAGGGGCGCGGCTTCATTCAGGAGCGCTGGTCGCAGACGCCCCTGGCGGAGGTGTGCCTCGAGGTCGACGGCGAGGCCGTGGTGGAGTGGATTGCCGACACCCTGAGCTAAGGGGCCTCCCCGGCATTACAGACAGACGAAGTTGTCCGGGTCATGACACTCCAGCGCTTCCAGCTCGACGTGCGTGACCCGGGCATTCGGCGGCCCCTGCCACAGCCAGTTGGCAACCTGATTGACCGCCTCGCCGTCACCGCACAGCAGCACCTCGACCTGGCCGTCGGCCAGGTTTCTGGCATGGCCGGTCAGGCCGTGCTGCAGCGCCTGCTCCTGAACCGCCCGGCGGTACCACACGCCCTGTACCTTGCCAGCCACCAGGGCCTTCACGCAGCGCTTGTTCATGCTTCCCTCCTCGCTCCGCCAGTTGGTGTTCGTCCATCCCAGTCTGGCCACTCGCGTCAAGCCTGAACAGGAGATCGGTATCAACGCTCGAAGCCGGCGAGCGGGATTCCAGCCATCTGCCCAAATGCTCTAATCTAGATAGTAGGGATGCGGCCTCGCCACAAGCAACGGCCGCCCCACTGGAAGCGCTGCCACCCACCGCGCTTACGACCACAACAATGGATCCTCACAAGGGAGATAACGCCATGCGGGTCTTCGACCACCCCGAGTTCGACCATCACCAGCAGATCGTCTTCGGCTGCGATGAAGCCAGCGGTCTGCGCGCCATCATCGCCGTCCACGACACGCGCCGCGGTCCCGCCCTGGGCGGCCTGCGCATCTACCCCTATGCCGACGAGGTTGACGCCCTCACCGACGTGCTGCGGCTGTCCCGCGGCATGACCTACAAGTCGGCCCTGGCCGACCTGCCCCTCGGCGGCGGCAAGGCGGTCATCATCGCCGATCCCCGTCGGGACAAGACGCCTGCCCTGCTGCGCGCCATGGGCCGGCTCGTCGAATCGCTGGGCGGACGCTACATCACCGCCGAGGACTCCGGCAGCGGCGAAGAGGACATGCGACTGATTCGGGAGGAGACCCGTCACGTCAGCGGCCTGGGCCATGACGGCGAGTCCGGCGACCCTTCGCCCTTCACCGCCCATGGCGTGTTCTGCGCGCTGAAGAGCACCGTGCGTCATCGCTTCGGTCGCGACGACCTGAAGGGCCTGCGCGTGGCCATCCAAGGTGTCGGCCACGTCGGCGCCCACCTCGCCCGCGAGCTGCACGAAGCCGGCGCCCAACTGCTGTTGACCGACATCGATCGCGGCAGCCTGGGCCTGCTCAGCGACGAACTGGGGGCGCGGAGTGTCGCACCGGGGGAAATCTTCGATGTCGATGCAGACGTCTTCGCTCCCTGCGCCATGGGCGCCGTGCTGACGGAAGCGGTGGCCGAACGGCTCAAGGCCAAGGTGGTCTGCGGGGCGGCCAACAATCAGCTCGCCACGCCCGACGTGGCGGAGCGCCTGCATGCGCGTGGCATCCTCTACGCCCCCGACTACGTAGCCAACGCCGGCGGCGTCATCGAGGTTGAGGCCCAACGCCATGACCACTACGACCGGGAAGCCGTGATGCGCCACGTGGAGCGGATCTCCGCCACCATCGACGAAATCCTCACGCGCGCCCGGGAAGAGGACAGCAACCCGGCAGAGGTGGCCGACCGGCTCGCCCGCGAGCGCCTGCAAGGCTGAGCCGTTGCCGGGCGCCATCGGCGCCCGGCTTCGTCACTCGCTCACTCCGTCAACAGCTCGCGCCTGACGATCACGGCGCTGTTGCGCGGTACCACCTCACGCCCCATCGCGACCACGTAGCTACGCGTGAAGGCGGCGCCGAACAGCAGGATCAGCGAGCTGTAGTAGACCCACAGCAGGATCATCACCAGCGAACCAGCGGCGCCGTAGGTCGAGGCGGTCGCGGTATAGGCCAGATAGTAGGCGATGGCACTGCGACCGATGGCGAACAGCAGTGAGGTGACCAGCGCTCCCAGCAGTACGTCCCGCCAACTCAGCACCACATCGGGGAGCACCTTGAAGATCGTCGCGAACAGCGCGGCGATCACCGCCAGGGAGATGAGGAATTCCGCCCCGGCCGTCAGCGGCCCCACCAGCGGCATGGCGTCGTCGATGGCCTGCAGCACGGCACGCAGCATCACGCCCACCAGCAGCGAGACGAGCAGGATGAAGCCGATGGCGAGCACCACCGTGAGCGACAGCAGTCGCTGCTTGAGGAATACCAGGACACTGTTGCGGCTGGGCTTGGCGGTCACGCCCCAGATCATGTTCAGTGAATACTGCATCTGGGCGAACACCGTGGTGGCCCCCACCAGCAGGCCGCCAAAGCCGAGCAGGGTCGGCACGAGACCCGACTCCTCGATACGCGACGCCGCCACCGCCTTTTCGACCGCTCGCGCCGCCTCTTCACCCAGCGTTCCCTGCAACTGGGCGACGATCTGCCCCTGGGCGGCATCCTCGCCGAACACCACGCCGATGACAGCAACGGCGATGATCACCGTCGGCGCGAGCGAGAACAACGTGTAGAAAGGCAGCGAACCGGCATAGCTGAAGGCATTGCGCTCCAACCACAGGCTGAAGCCTTGCTGCAGCGCATTCCACCAGAACCTTAACGAGAGACTGTGCACGCCACCTCCTTGTCAACAACTTTCGTACCCAGCTTAGGCAATCGAAATGCTCCTGTCGGCCAAAGGCTTGCATTGCAGCCCCAAACCGACCGCGCCCATAATAAGGCCCCCGAGCCACACGCGAAGGATACGCCGATGAGCGATACCGATCACGATTTCGACTGTCTCGTCTTCATCGGGCGTTTCCAGCCTCCCCACCTCGGGCACCTGGCCGTGATCAACGAGGCCCTGCGCCATGCGCGTCAGGTCATCGTGCTCGTTGGTTCGGCCTGGCAGGCACGCTCGCTGCGCAACCCCTGGCGCTTCGACGAGCGACAGGCGCAGCTGCGCAGCTGCTTCGACGAAGAGGAAAATGCACGGCTGGAGATCGTGCCGCTACTCGATGCGCTCTACAACAACGACGTCTGGGTGCGCGACGTGCAGCGCAAGGTGCGCGACATCGCCGGCCATCACCACGCCCGGCTGCCACGCATCGGCCTGATCGGCGCGAGCCGCGGCCAGTCGAGCTACTACCTCTCGCTGTTCCCCCAGTGGGAGTCGGTCAGCGTGCCGCTGGTCGATGGCATCTCCGCCAGCCAGATCCGCGAGCGCCTGTTTCGTTCACCCTCCTCCACCGAGGATTACCTCAGCACCGGGGCAGCCCACGACCTGCCGCCCGGGGTGTGCGATGCGCTGCGCGACTTCGCCGGCAGCGACGCCCACCTGCAGCTGATGGAAGAGCAGACGCTGCTCGACCAGTATCGCAGGGCCTGGGCCAACGCCCCCTACCCGCCGATCTTCGTCACCGTCAACGCCGTGGTGGTGCAGTCGGGCCACGTGCTGCTGGTGCGGCGCACCGCGGCACCGGGCAAGGGGCTGCTGGCGCTGCCGGGTGGCTTCGTCAACCCGCACGAGCGCCTGCTCGACGCCTGCCTGCGCGAACTGCGCGAGCGGGTCCGTCTCAAGGTACCGGAACCGGTACTCAAGGGCTCGCTGCGCGGCCAGCGGCTGTTCGACGAACCCCACCGCAGCTGGCGCGGCCGCACCCTGGCCGAGGCCTTCTACTTCGCCCTGCGCCCCGACCAGCAGTTGCCCCGGCTCAAGCCGGTCAAGGGCGGCGATCACGCGCGCTGGGTACCATTGGCCGAACTCGAGCCCGACAGCCTGTTCGAGGACCACTTCTTCATCATCCAGAACTTTCTCGGCCTGCCGGCCGACTTCGGCGGGGCCTAAAAGTGCTTTACGGATCGGCGAGCGGCCCTAGCGCAAGGCGACCGGAGCACAGGAGGTGCAGCATATGGTGTATATGTGACGCCTCGACGGTCCGACGCTTCGGCACCGCGTACAAATTCGTCGGGAACGAATTTGAACAGCCTTTAGGCTGGCCCGAAGGATAGCCGCCAGGGGACGGCGGCGATAGCGCAGCGATTGCGGGCGCAGTCATTCGTAGAGTGCTTTCCTAAGCCTGTAGGAAGTCGCGCGGCAGCTTCATCATCTGCCGCCACAGCTTCTCGACGCCCGGCTTGTGCACCAGCGAGCAGCGATAGAGGCGGATCTCCAGCGGCACGTCCCATTTCTCGCCGCCGGCGCGCACCAGCCGGCCGTTCTTGAGCTCCTCGCGCACGCAGAAGTCGGGAATCCAGGCCAGCCCCACCCCTTGCAGCACCATGCCCTTGAGGCCTTCGGCCATGGCCGTCTCGTAGACGGTACGCAGACGCAGGCGCAGCGGATCGTTCTTGAGCAGCATGCGCACGCTGCGGCCGAGGAAGGCGCCCTGGGTATAGGCCAGGTAGGGAATCGTGTCCTTGCTGTCGAGGCTGAAGCGCGGCCTGCCCTTGGCGTCGGGGAGGCTGACCGGCAGCATCTTGACCTGGCCGATGGAGAACGAGGGGAACACCTCGGCATCGAGCTGCATGGTCGCGTAGGGATCGTGGTAGGCCAGCATCAGGTCGCAGTTGCCCTCGCGCAGCACATGGATCGCCTCGCCCACGTTCATGGCCACCAGCCGCGTCGGCAACTCACCCAGCCCCTCCTGCAGGCGTGAGATCCACTCGGGGTAGAAGCTCAGCGCCAGGGAGTGGGCGGCCACGATGTCCAGCGCCTCGCGCGCCATGGAAACGCCACGCAGGTGGCCCAGGCATTCGTTGAGCTGTTCCACCAGGTTGCGCGCCGTGATCAGGAACAGCTGCCCTTCCGGGGTCAGGTTGATGGGCGTGGTCGAGCGGTCGACGAGGGTGACGCCGACTGCCTGCTCGAGTGCGCGAATGCGGCGACTGAAGGCCGGCTGAGTGACATGGCGCTGCCGGGCGGAGGCAGAGAAGCTGCGGGTGTTGGCCAGGGCCACGAAATCTTCCAGCCACTTTGTCTCGAGGTTCACCGGGACTCCCGCTGACAGCAATCACGATTCGAGTGAATTCATCGTGCCCCAGGACATCTTTCTGAGGCAGCGCCTAATGTACCCCAGCCGCTCATCGAACCCAAGGAACTTCACGCCTCACTGGATCGGCGCGGTGAGGTAGGCGGCGCGTGACACCAGCTTGCTCCACAGCGGTCGCCGCTGAAGCTCCTCGTAGCTGATGCGACGGCAATCGGCGAAGTCCCGCTCGAGCATCAGGTGCACCTCGGCCGCGAAGCGACGGTCGGGGATGAAGGCGGTGATCTCGAAGTTGAGGCGGAACGAGCGATTGTCGAGGTTGACCGTACCGACCGCCGCGGCGCTGTCATCGATCAGTATCACCTTCTGATGCAGGAAGCCCGGCTGGTAGCGATATACCTTGACCCCGGCCCGCACCATGTCGGGGAGGAACGAGAAGGCGGAAATGTAGATCAGCAGGTGGTCGGGATGCTCGGGCATCATGATGCGAACATCGACGCCGCGCATGGCCGCCAGGCGCAGGGCGTCCTGTACGCCCTGGTCGGGCACGAAGTAGGGGCTGGTCACCCACAGCCGCTCCCTGGCGCTGTGGATGGCCTGCTGCACCAGCAGGCTCGCGGTCTCCTGGCGATCGGCGGGGCCCGACGGCACGATGACCACGTTCTGGCACTCGTCGCAGGTCACTAACGGCTCCCAGCACAGGTTGATGACTTCACCGGTCGCCCAGTGCCAGTCTTCCCAGAAGGCCTCTTGCAGGCCCAATACGCTGGGGCCGGTGAGCTTGAGGTGGGTATCGCGCCAGGGACCGTGCCGGGGATGCTGGCCGAGGTACTCGACCCCGACGTTGAAACCGCCTAGCCAGCCCTCTCGGCCGTCGACCACCAGGATCTTGCGGTGGTTGCGAAAGTTGAGCTGAAAGCGGTGCTTGAAGCCGCGCGACGAGCGGAACGGGCTCACTTCCACCCCTGCATCGGCGAGCTCGCGGAGATACCCCTCGGCGAGCTTGCGGCTGCCGATCTCGTCGAACAGGAAGTAGACCCGCACGCCGCGTCGCACGGCGCGAAGCAGGCGCTCCTTCAACTGCTGCCCCAGGGCATCGTGGCGGACGATGAAGAACTGTACCAGCACGTAGTCGCGGGCGGCATCGATGCCGGCGAAGATGCTGTCGAACGTGGCCTTGCCGTCGATCAGCAGTTGCGCATGGTTGCCGCTGGTCAGCGGCATCATGGCCAGACGCTCCACCGCGCGCACATCGGGGCTGCGGGCATCGGCCAGATACGGTTCGAGGCGGACGCGATAGTCGGCGAGAATGCGCCGCAGCACGGTGTCGCGCTCGCCGCGGGCGGAAACGTAGCCATAGAAACGTGGCCGGCCGAAGATCCAGTAGGCAGGCACCGCCAGATAGGGGAAAGTGACCAGGGAGATGATCCAGGCCACGGCGCCCTGTGAGGTGCGACTGGAGAGCAGCGCCAGGATCGCCGACAGAAAGCCGAGCAGATGCACCAGGAAAATCGCTAGGCCGAACAGCCAGGATGCCATGATCTCTCCCTGAAAAAACAGCACGCTGCAGCATACCCCAGACGACGACGGCCCCGCCAGTTGGCGGGGCCGTTTGCAGCATGGGCCATCGACGACCAGAAGGACGCCGGGGACAGCCTTGTTCCCGGCCCAGGGTCGAGCGCCCTCAAGCGCGCTCGGCGATGATCTCCTTCCACTTGGCGGGGCCGGTCTGGTGCACCGAGGTGCCCTGGCTGTCCACCGCCACGGTGACCGGCATGTCCTCGACCTCGAACTCGTAGATCGCTTCCATGCCCAGGTCGGCGAAACCCACCACGCGGGACTTCTTGATCGCCTGGGCCACCAGGTAGGCGGAACCGCCCACGGCCATCAGGTAGACCGCCTTGTTGTCGCGGATCGCCTCGATCGCCGCCGGGCCGCGCTCGGCCTTGCCCACCATGCCGAGCAGGCCGGTCTCTTCCAGCATGGTACGGGTGAACTTGTCCATGCGCGTGGCGGTGGTCGGGCCAGCCGGGCCGACCACCTCGTCGCGCACCGGATCCACCGGGCCGACGTAGTAGATGAAGCGCCCTTTCAGATCGACCGGCAGTTCCTCGCCCTTGGCGATCATGTCGACCATGCGCTTGTGGGCGGCATCACGCCCGGTGAGCAGCTTGCCGTTGAGCAGCAGGGTGTCGCCCGGCTGCCAGCTCTGCACCTCTTCCGGCGTGACCGTATCCAGGTTGACGCGCTTGACGTTGTCCCCCGCCTCGCGGGTGATCTCGGGCCAGTCCTCGAGCTTCGGCGCCGGCAGCGCGGCCGGGCCGCTGCCGTCCAGGGTGAAGTGCGCGTGACGGGTGGCGGCGCAGTTGGGGATGATCGCCACCGGCTTGTTGGCGGCGTGGGTCGGGTAGTCCTTGACCTTGATGTCGAGCACCGTGGTCAGGCCGCCAAGGCCCTGGGCCCCGATGCCGCTCTTGTTGACCTTGTCGAACAGCTCCAGGCGCAGCTCCTCGGCGCGGTTGGACGGGCCACGCGCCTGCAGCTCCTGGATGTCGATGGGATCGAGCAGCGCCTCCTTGGCGATCTCCATGGCCTTCTCGGCGGTACCGCCGATGCCGATGCCGAGCATGCCGGGCGGACACCAGCCGGCGCCCATCTTGGGCAGTTGCTCGAGCACCCAGTCGACCACGCTGTCGGAGGGGTTGAGCATGGCGAACTTGCTCTTCGCCTCGCTGCCGCCGCCCTTGGCCGCGACGTGCACCTCGACGGTGTCGCCCGGCACCAGCTTGTGATGGATCACCGCCGGCGTGTTGTCGCCGGTGTTCTTGCGCGCTCCGTCCGGATCGGCCAGCACCGAGGCGCGCAGCACGTTGTCCGGGAAATTGTAGGCACGGCGCACGCCCTCGTTGATCATGTCGTCGAGGCTCATGTCGGCCTCGAAGCGTACGTTCATGCCCACATGCACGAACACGGTAACGATACCGGTATCCTGGCAGATCGGCCGGTGCCCCATGGCGCACATGCGCGAGTTGATCAGGATCTGAGCGATGGCATCCTTGGCCGCCGGATTCTCTTCCCGCTCGTACGCCGCCGCCATGGCGTCGATGAAATCCTTGGGATGGTAATAGGAGATGTACTGCAGGGCGTCGGCGACGCTCTGGATCAGATCGTCCTGGCGGATCACGGTCATGTGCTAGGAACTCCTCGGCAGTGTCGGCATACCCGCTTCTGGATTCGCAAGCGCGAAGCGGCGGGTTCGAACGGTGCCGAATTATACCGTATCGGGACCTGCTAGACAGGTTCGTAGGCCAAGGTAGTAGGCAGACTGGAGAAATGCAGGAAGATAACGGTATAAATACAAGTTACTGTGACTGGCACTGCGGGCAAAGATAGAGCCGACGCGAAGCCACCATGGCCCGTTCGATGGGCGTACCGCAGGCATGACACGGCAACCCGTCGCGCTCATAGACAGCAAAGCGACAAAGGCGCCGGTTCTCGCCTCGCCGTCGCGCAGCTGCTGCCCATTCGTCACGGTTGGTCACACCTGCCTGGTCGTAGGCACGCCGCGTCACGTCGAGAATGGCGCGCGCCAGTAGCGCCAGACGCTCCTCGCCCAGCTCCATGGGCTTCTCACTGGGCGAAGCGCCGGCGAAGAACAAAATCTCTGAGCGAAGGTAGTTGCCGATGCCGGCGAATAGCGTCTGATCGAGCAGTAGCCCGCCTAGCCTGCGCCGTGCAAAACGCGGCTCGGCCAGGCGCGCCATGGCCTGCTTCGGTGTGACGCCGTGGGTCAGCAGGTCGGGGCCCAGCCGGGAGAGAAATGGATGCTCGGCGAGCCTGTCGCCCGGCCACAGCGAGACGTCCGAGGCGCTGTAGAGGCTGGCCGAGCGCCCTTCCGCCGTCAGCCGCACGCGCAGCGAGCGCTCGGTATCGGGCTCGCGCTCGGCGTCGTGCAGCTTCCACACGCCGTAGAGCTGGTTATGACTGTAGAGCACGCGACCGTCGTCGAAGCGGGTCAGCAGCGCCTTGCCCCAGCTGTCCACCGCCGTGACCTCTCGACCTACCAGCGAGTCGGCCTCGGCGGCCAGTTCGGGGAAGGCGAACCACACCGACTCCAGCCGCCTGCCGGCAAGCTGCTCGTGCAGGCGGTCGGCGGCACGGCGAATCTCAGGGCCTTCGGGCATCGTGACTCCAAGTTCAGGACAATGCGGGAACGCAGCAAGAGGCGCCGGGGACTGGGCGTAGAGGGGGTCTTTTGCCATGGATGGCAAAAGTAGCGCCCAGGGATGGGTTTACAGCGCCCCCTCGTAGTCCTGTCGACGGAAAGCCTCGAGCGGACAGACTACCCAAGCGCCAGTTGCCGCTCCTTGAGCTCATGCAGCCGGTCGCGCAGCCTGGCCGCCTCCTCGAACTCCAGGTTCTGGGCCGCCTCGAACATGGCGTCCTCGACTCGCGAGACCTCTTTGACCAGGTCCGTCGGCGAGAGCTCGGAGATATCGTAGATCGCCGCACCCTCGGCCACCTTGCGCTCGCCGCGGCGCCCCTTGCCCTTGCGACCCGGGGCCTGGGCCGCCTCCATGATGTCGGCCACCGAGCGGGTCACGGTGGTGGGCGTGATGCCGTGCTTCTCGTTGTGGGCGATCTGCTTGGCGCGGCGCCGCTCGGTCTCGTCGATGGCGCGGCGCATGGAGTCGGTCACCCGGTCGGCGTAGAGGATCGCCTTGCCGTGGGCGTTGCGCGCCGCCCGGCCGATGGTCTGGATCAGCGAGCGCTCGTTGCGCAGGAAGCCCTCCTTGTCGGCATCGAGGATCGCCACCAGCGAGACCTCGGGGATGTCGAGGCCCTCGCGCAGCAGGTTGATGCCCACCAGCACATCGAACTTGCCCAGGCGCAGGTCGCGGATGATCTCCACCCGCTCCACCGTGTCGATGTCCGAGTGCAGGTAGCGCACCCTCACGTCATGTTCGTCGAGGTACTCGGTGAGGTCCTCCGCCATGCGCTTGGTCAGGGTGGTGACCAGCACCCGCTCGCCCACCTCGGCGCGGGCACGGATCTCGGAGAGCAGGTCGTCGACCTGGGTCGAGGCCGGACGCACCTCGATCTCGGGATCGACCAGCCCGGTGGGGCGCACCACCTGCTCCACCACTTGGCCGGCGTGCTCGGCCTCGTAGGGCCCCGGGGTGGCCGAGACGAAGATCGTCTGCGGGCAGATGCGCTCCCACTCCTCGAAGGTCATGGGGCGGTTGTCCAGCGCCGAGGGCAGGCGGAAGCCGTACTCGACCAGCGTCTCCTTGCGCGAGCGGTCGCCCTTGTACATGCCGCCGACCTGGGGAACGCTGACGTGGGACTCGTCGATGAACAGCAGCGCATCGTCGGGCAGGTAGTCGAAGAAGGTGGGCGGCGGCTCGCCGGGGTTGCGGCCCGAAAGATAGCGCGAGTAGTTCTCGATGCCGTTGCAGTAGCCCAGCTCGTTCATCATCTCGAGATCGTAGAGAGTACGCTGCTCCAGCCGCTGGGCCTCGACCAGGCGATCGTTCTTGCGCAGCCACGCCAGGCGTTCGACCAGCTCGGCCTTGATCGCATCGGCAGCCGAGATGATGGTCTCCCGCGGCGTCACGTAGTGGCTCTTGGGGTAGATGGTCATGCGCGGTACCTGGCCGCGCACCTCGCCGGTAAGCGGGTCGAACAGCCGGATCGAGTCGATCTCGTCGTCGAACAGCTCGACCCGAACCGCTTCCTCGTCGGAATCGGCCGGGTAGATGTCGATCACGTCGCCGCGCACCCGGTAGGTACCACGCTTGAAGTCCATGTCGTTGCGGGTGTACTGCAGCTCCGCCAGGCGGCGCAGGAAGCGGCGCTGATCGATCAGCTCGCCGCGGGTGAAGTGCAGGCGCATCTTGAGGTACTGGTCGGGGTCGCCGAGACCGTAGATCGCCGAGACCGACACCACGATCAGCGCATCGCGCCTTTCCAACAGCGCTTTCGTCGCCGAGAGCCGCATCTGCTCGATGTGGTCGTTGATCGAGGCATCCTTCTCGATGAAGGTATCCGACGAGGGAACGTAGGCTTCCGGCTGGTAGTAGTCGTAGTAGGAGACGAAGTACTCGATGGCGTTGTCGGGAAAGAACGACTTGAACTCGCCGTAGAGCTGGGCGGCCAGGGTCTTGTTGGGCGCCATGACGATGGTCGGCCGCTGCAGCCGCTCGACCACGTTGGCCATGGTGAAGGTCTTGCCCGACCCGGTCACGCCGAGCAGCGTCTGGTGGGCCAACCCGGACTCGAGCCCGTGGATCAGGCCCTCGATGGCGGTAGGCTGATCGCCGGCGGGCTTGAAGTTGGCATTGAGGCGAAACGGCTTGCTCATGACGGCTCCAGACGGCTTCAGGCGCCGTTCGGCGCCCGGACGGTACGTACCGATATCAGCAGCAAAAGGCCGGCCTTCGGCCTATGCCTGGGTGACATCGGCAGCGCGCGTGGTGACTTCCACGGTGGCACTGGTCATGAGGCGATGAATGGGGCACTTGTCGCTGATCTCCTCCAGCCGCACCCGCTGCTCCTCGTCCTCGATGCCATGGAAGGTCATCACCACTTCGAGTCGGTAGACGCCCTTGCGTTCCTCGCTGTCGTCGCGGTTGACCCTGACGCTGACCCCCTCGAGCGGCCACTGCTTGCGCCGGGCGTACATCTGCGCGGTGATCGCCTTGCAGGCGCCGAGGGAAAGGTCGAAGTAGTCGTGCGGGTCCGGCGCACTATCCTCGCCGCCGAAGGCACTGGGCACATCGGCGTAGAGATCCTCGAACCCCTCGATGCGAACCCGCTGACGAAAGATGCTGTTGCGCTCGCTGACGATCTCGATGGACTTGGGCATGGGCGATTCCGTTCGGTTACTTGATATCGATGGGAAGCTTGAGGGCCTGGACGGCACGGATCAGCGCCTCGCGGCTGACGCGCCCCTCCACGTCCGCCCCATGGCGCCCCACCTCGGCGCTCTCCACGCCCTCCACCATCATCAGGGCCGTGGTAATGCGATTGACCTGATCGGCGCTCTCCACGCCGCTGAAACTGAGCGACTGCTGCGGCATGCCTGACTCCCCGGGGCATGGAATAGGAATGCACGAGTCTAACATGGCAACCTTGAAGCGGCAGCCGCTTGCATTCCCGCCGCCGTGCCCGCATACCATGGGCCATATCCCTGACATGACGACCCGGAGCCACACAGGCATGAACGATTGGATAACCGCCCTGGGAGGACGACGCTCGAGCGATGAGCGGGTGGCGTTCGATACGCCAGACCCCGCCCGCCAGGCCATGGAGCATACCGTCATCACTCCGCTCGTCCACCTCGGCGTTCTCGATGTGGTCGGCCCCGGCGCCGGCAAGCTGTTGCAGGGCCAGACCAGCGCCCAGGTCGACCTGGCCGACGGCAGCTTCGCCCCGCTGACCTGCTTCTGCAGCGCCAAGGGGCGCATGCTGGCCAATGCTCAGCTGCTACGCATCGATGCCGAACGCTACCGCCTGATTCTGCATCGCGGCCTGCTCGCGCCGCTGTGCGCCCACCTGAAGAAGTTCGCGCCGTTCTACAAGAGCGAACTCGCCATCCGCGACGACCTGGTACTGCTGGGGCTGATCGGCAAGGAGGCCCAGGCGCTGGCAGAGGTACGCTTCGACGTCGCCCCTCCCGCCGTCTGGCACCAATCGGGCGACGAGAAGGTGCAACTGCTGGCCCACCCGGGGCCACAGTACCGGCTGCTGGCCTGCCTGCCGCTGGAGCAGGCCGAAGCGGTCGCCACCCGACTCAACGAGCAGGCGGCTGCGGTCGGCAACGCCGTGTGGTGCCTGCAGGACATCCAGGCCGGGCTCGCCTGGCTGACGCCAGCCCACCAGGACGCCCTGCTCCCGCAGATGATCAACTGGGAGGCGCTGGGCGGGGTCAGCTTCAAGAAGGGCTGCTACACCGGCCAGGAGGTAGTGGCCCGCGCCCACTTCCGCGGCCAGGTGAAGAAGCGCCTGGTTCGGGCTCAGCTCGAGGGGGAGTGTCTGCCTGCACTCGGCGCAGCGGTGGTCGACGACAGCGGCAAGAGCCTGGGCGAGATCGTGGCGGCGGAACTCGACGCCTACGGCCAGGCCGAGATCCTGGCAGTGCTGAGTACCCGCGACGATCCCGGCCCGCTCAGCGTCGATGGCCAGACTGTCAAGCTGCTGAAGCTGCCCTACCCCATCGAACGCCTCGATCCGGAGAGCCTGGCCCAGGCAAGCGCCTAGGGCAAGTCCAGCCCGAACACCCGCTTGGCGGTCGCCGTGCTCTGGGCGGCGACCGCCTCCGTGCTTTCCCCTCGCAGCTTGGCCACCATCTCGCACACCTGGGCGATGCGTGCCGGCTCGTTGCGCTGGCCCTGGTGCCCGCATAGCGGCATGTCGGGGCTGTCGGTCTCCAATACGAAGCCATCCTCAGGCAGGCGCTTCACTGCCCGCCACAGGCGCTGGGCGCGCTCGTAGGTCACGGCACCGCCCAACCCGACCACGAAGCCGAGATCGAGGAATTTCCAGGCCTGGTCCGGCGAGCCGGCGAAAGCGTGAATCAAACCGCCCGCCGGCAGGTCGAGCTGGCGCAGCCGCTTGGAGACCTTGTCGTTGGCGTGTACGCAGTGGATCACCACCGGCAGCCGGCGCGCCTTGGCCAGGCGCAGTTGGGCGTTGAACAGCGCCCACTGGTCGTCCAGGGTCTCCTCGAAGCGCGCGTCGATGCCGCATTCGCCCAGCGCCCGCACCTCGGGATGGTCATCCAGCATCTGCGCCAGCGCCTCGACGTCGCCCTCGCCGTGTTCATGCATGAAATAGGGGTGCAGGCCCAGGCTGACGTGGACGTCGTCGCGCTGGCCGAGCGCCAGCACGGCCGGCCAGCGCTCGCGGGTGGTGCCCGGCACCATGAAGTGACCGACACCGGCCGCCCTGGCGCGCGCGAACATCGCCTCGCGGTCGTCGTCGAAGGCCTCGAAGTCGAGGTGGCAGTGGGCGTCGATCAACATCCGTGTCGTGCTCCCTTGCGTGGCGTGGCTTCGCCGCCTGCCGTCACTCCGCCTCGGCTGGCGTCGCCGGCAGCTCAGAGGTGCAGGCCGGACAGCGCGTGGCCGGAATGGGAATCTTGCTGAGGCAGTACGGGCAATCCTTGACCGTCGGCGCCGCCGCCGTCTCGGGCGGATAGGCGAGGTTCTTGAGCCGATTGATGTTGCGGATCAGCAGGAAGGTGGCGAAGGCGACGATCAGAAACGACAGCACCGCATTGAGGAACAGGCCGTAGTTGAGGGTCACCGCCCCCGCCGCCTGGGCCTGCTCCAGGGTGTGGTAGATCTCCTCCCCCGGGCCGTCGCGCAGCACCAGGAACTGGTTGGTGAAGTTCAGTCCACCCGTCGCCAGGCTGATCAGCGGGGTGAAGACATCCTTCACCAGGCTGTTGACGATGGAGGTGAACGCCGCCCCGATGATGATCCCCACCGCCATGTCGACGACGTTGCCCTTGACCGCGAACTCGCGGAACTCCTTCAGCATCTTCGATGCCATGCCCCCATCTCCCCATCGCAGCTTCTTCGGCTTGCTCTCTCGCCTGGTCGACGCCCGCCTCAGTGTTCCCGGGTGGCGGCGAAACGAATCTCCGGCCAGCGCTCCTGGGTCATCTGAAGATTGACCCTCGTGGGAGCAATGTAGGTCAGGTAACCGCCGCCATCCAGCGCCAGGTTGGCGCTCGCCTTGCGCCTGAACTCCTCGAGCTTCCTGGCATCGTCGCAGTAGACCCAACGCGCGGTCTGCACGTTGACCGGCTCGTAGACGCAGTCGACCTTGTACTCCTCCTTGAGCCGGTGCGCGACCACATCGAACTGCAGGGTACCCACGGCACCGAGGATCAGTTCGTTGTTGTCCAGCGGCTGGAACAGCTGGGTGGCGCCCTCCTCGGAGAGCTGCTGGAGCCCCTTCTGCAGCGCCTTGAGCTTGAGCGGGTCCTTCAGCTGCACGCGCTTGAACAGCTCCGGCGCGAAGTGGGGGATGCCGGTGAAGCGCATCTCCTCACCCATGGTGAAGGTATCGCCGATCTGGATCGTGCCGTGGTTGTGCAGGCCGATGATGTCGCCGGGCCAGGCCTCCTCGACGTGGGCGCGGTCGGAGGCCATGAAGGTCAACGCATCGGCGATCTTGACGTCCTTGCCGATGCGCACGTGGCGCATCTTCATGTTCTTCTCGTACTTGCCCGAACAGACCCGCAGGAAGGCGATGCGATCGCGATGCTTGGGGTCCATGTTGGCCTGGATCTTGAATACGAAACCGGTGAAGCGCGAGTCCTCGGCCTCCACGGTACGGGTGTCGGTCTCGCGCGGCTGCGGCGGCGGCGCGTACTCGACGAAGCCGTCGAGCATCTCGCGCACGCCGAAGTTGCCCATGGCGGTACCGAAGTAGACCGGGGTCAGTTCGCCGCGGCGGTAGGCGTCGAGATCGAACTCATGGGAAGCGCCACGCACCAGTTCCACCTCCATGCGCAGCTCCTCGGCCTGCTCGGCACCCAGCACCGCGTCGACCTCGGGATTGTCGAGCCCCTCGATGCGCCTGTCGTCGGGAATGCGGCTGCCCTGGCCCTGGGTATAGAGATGGATCACGTCGTTGTAGAGGTGATAGACCCCCTTGAAGTGGCGCCCCATGCCGATCGGCCAGGTCATCGGCGCGCACTGGATGTCGAGCACCGTCTCCACCTCGTCCATCACCTCGATGGGATCGCGAATGTCGCGGTCCATCTTGTTGACGAAGGTGAGGATCGGCGTGGTGCGCAGCCGGCACACCTCCATCAGCTTGATGGTCCGCGCCTCGACGCCCTTGGCGCCGTCGATCACCATCAGCGCCGAGTCCACCGCCGTCAGGGTGCGGTAGGTGTCCTCGGAGAAGTCCTCGTGCCCCGGGGTGTCGAGCAGGTTGACGATGCGCCCGCCATAGGGGAACTGCATCACCGAGGTGGTCACCGAGATGCCCCGCTCCTGCTCCATCTTCATCCAGTCGGACGTGGCGTGGCGGTCGTTGCGCTTGCTCTTCACCGAGCCGGCGAGCTGAATGGCGTTTCCGAACAGCAGCATCTTCTCGGTGATGGTGGTCTTGCCCGCATCGGGGTGCGAGATAATGGCGAAGGTTCTACGCAGCCCGACTTCGCGGGCCAGATCGGCAGCTGACATCAGTCTCGGATTCGTCGTGGCACCCAGACGGTGCGTGAATGGTGAATTGGCACGCATTCTACGGCTTTGCCCCGCACAGTTGTAGGGCAGCGGCGAGAAAGGGCACGAGACGGTATCATGGCGGCACGAATGCTCCAGGAGACGTCATGCCTACCGCTCCCCCCCTCCCGCTGTCGACGCCCAGCCGCAACCTGATTCGCCTGACCATCGTACGCGGCATCACCTGGACCGGCTTCCTGGCGGCGGTCATCGTCGGCGTCGAACTCCTGCACTTCGAACTCGAGATCGCAGCGGTGATCGGCGTGATCGTCTGCATGGGCCTGGTCAACCTGTTCACCTGGTGGCGGCTCGGTCGCCAATGGGCGGTCAACCACACCGAGTACGTGATCCACCTGCTGGTCGACGTGCTCGGCCTGACGCTGCTGTTTTATCTCACCGGGGGGGCCACCAACCCCTTCATCAACTATTACCTGGTGCCGGTCACCATTGCCGCCGCCACCCTGCCATGGCGGTATGCCTGGATCGTCGCCGCCTCGGCCATGGCCTCCTACACCCTGCTGATGTGGGACTACCATCCGGTCCCTCAACTGACCCACGACCAAGGCAACGAGATTCTCAACCTGCACGTGCTGGGCATGTGGATCAACTTCGGCCTGTCGGCCGGCCTGGTGACCTTTTTCATCTTCAAGATGGCCCACGCCCTGCGCAGCCGTGAACAGGCCCTGTCCCAAACCCGCGAGACGGCGCTGCGCAACGAGCAGATCGTCGCCGTGGCCACCCAGGCCGCCGGCACCGCCCATGAGCTGGGTACGCCGCTGTCGACCATGGCGGTGCTGCTCAGCGAAATGCGCGAGGACGCCCGCGGCAACCCGGCGCTGGAACAGGATGTCGAGTTGCTGCGCCAACAGGTCGATGTATGCAAGTCGCGGTTGCGCCACCTGGTCGAGAGCGCCGACCGCCGACGCATGGCCGAACCCGAAGTGCGCGACGCCCGCGATTGGCTCAGCGGCGTGGTGCAGCGCTGGCTGGTACTGCGACCGGACGTCAGCCACCGCCTCGAGATCGCCAGCCAGCGCGGCACGCCCTGGCTCAAGGTCGACACGACCCTCGACCAGGCAATCACCAACCTGCTCAACAACGCCGCCGACGCCAACCCCGACGACATCCATATCGGCCTGGACTGGAATGCCCAGGACGTGGTGATCGACATCCGCGACCATGGCCCCGGGGTTACCCTGGACATCGCCGACCAGCTGGGCGAGACCTTCGTCTCGACCAAGAGCAAGGGACTCGGCATCGGCCTGTTCCTCACTCACGCCACCATCAATCGCTTCGGCGGCGGCGTGAGGCTGTATAATCATCCGGACGGGGGGACGCTGACCGAAGTGATCCTGCCACACAGTGAGCCCTGAGCGACGCGACGAGGTTGCCATGCAAGATGCCGATACCCGCCTGTTGATCATCGACGACGACGAGATGTTCTGCCATGTTCTCTCTCGCGCCATGACCCGACGCGGCTACGAGGTGCTGGTGGCCAACGATGCCGAACAGGCACTCGCGTTGGCTCGCCGTCACCGCCCCCAGCTGGCCACGCTAGATCTCAAGCTGGAGCACAGCTCGGGGCTGAAGCTGCTGCCGGAATTGCTCGAGGTGATGCCGAACTGTCGCATCGTGGTGCTGACCGGTTACTCCAGCATCGCCACCGCGGTGGAGGCGATCAAGCTCGGCGCGGTGAACTACCTGTGCAAGCCCGCCGATGCCGACGAGATCCTCGTTGCCCTGGGTCGGGAAGAGGGCGATCCGGAAGCCGAAGTGGCCGACAACCCGCCGTCGATCAACCGCATCGCCTGGGAGCACATCCAGAAGGTGCTGCAGGAGCACGACGGCAACATCTCCGCCACCGCCCGCGCCCTGGGCATGCACCGCCGCACCCTGCAGCGCAAGCTGCAGAAGCGGCCGGTGCGGCGCTGATCAGAGGCGCAAGAATGAAGATTGAAGAGAGAAGAAGGGATGGAGTTCTTTCTTCCCTCTTCCAGGTGCGTAGCGCCGCTCTGCCCTCTTCGAGCGGCGTAGCCGCGTCTTACTGAGCCGTCCAACCCAGATCAATGTTCCAGCTCGAGCCGCTCACCGCACCCGCCGCATCCGAGGCCAGGTAAGCCACCAGGCCGGAGACCTCCTCTGGATCGATCAGGCGCTTGACCGCGGCGTTCTTGAGCATGATCTGCTCCACCACGTCCTGCTCGTCCATGTTGTGCAGCCTGGCCTGGTCGGCGATCTGGTTCTCCACCAGCGGTGTCTTGACGTAGGCCGGGCAGATCGCGTTGGCCGTGATCCCCTGGGGGCCACCCTCCAGCGCTGCCGTCTTGGTCAGCCCAATCAGGCCGTGTTTGGCACTGATGTAGGCCGACTTGCCCGGCGAGGCGACCTGGGCGTGCACCGAGGCAATGTTGATGATCCGCCCCCAGCCGTTCTGGCGCATCGAGGGCCAGACCGCCTGGGTCAGCAGGAACGGCGCCGTCAGCATCAGGTCGACGATCTGCCGCCACTTGGCTTCGGGAAAATCCTCGATCGGCGAGACATGCTGGATGCCGGCGTTATTGACCAGGATATCGACCCGGCCGAAGCGCTTGATCGCTTCCGCGACGGCTCCCTTGCAGGCCTCGCCATCGGTGAGGTCGGCCTGGTAGAAGGCCGCCCCGGCGGCGTCGGCCTTCTCCTTGGCCTGTTCGTTGAAATCGACGGCCAGGACCTGATGGCCGAGCTCGCGGAACTGGCGTACCACGGCTTCACCGATACCGCTGGCGGTGCCCGTGACCAGGGCGACGCGAGGCACGGGGGTCGTTGCATTGGGCATGGGTAAATCCTTCTACGCGGCGTTGGGATGTGAGAGTGTCACCAGCATAAGCCGGAGGCGGCGATCAGGGCCAGCCGCGGCATCGCCTCAAGCGGCATCCTCGGGGTTCATCACCCGGTCCATCAGGCGTTGCGCCAGGCGGCTGCCCTCCTCGCGTGTCTCCAGGTCGGAGAGATCGTCGAGCAGCTGGCAGCGCCACAGCCACAGTTCCGCCTCCAGCACCTCGGCGACGAAGGGGTAGCGGCCCGATGGCAAGGCGAAGGCGCGACGCTCGCCCTCGGCCGGTGCCGCGACGGTGGCAAAGGCCGGGAACAGCACCAGCGACAGCGAAACGGGGCTGATCAGGGCGCCGACAAGGTAATCGCGGCCCGCCGTCGCCGCCACGTCATCGGGACAGACCTGGAAACACAGCGCGTCGACGTCGAGTTGCGGGTTGTATCCCGGGGCTGTCTCGATCGCATCGGCCTGGCGGCGCTTCCAGGCCTGGGCCATCTCGTTCAGGCGCCGGTACTGCTCGGGCGTTGGGGCCAGCATGCCGCTCTCCTCTAATCCGCAATGGACGATGCGCCACCGGCGCTCATCGGCGAGAGGTCTCATTCGGCAGGACGCCTCGCGGCTGCTATTCTGGCAGCTCCATGCGCGACGAGGAATGCCCATGCTCCCCCAGCAACGTCTTGAGCTGGCCGTCTCCATCGCCCGCGAGGCCGGCGAGCGAATCGTGGCGGCCAGGCAGAGCCAGAGCTTCAACCAGCAGTTCAAGCACGGCCAGGAGCTTGTCACCGACGTCGACGTGGCCGTCGACACCCTGATCCGCGACCGCCTCGACGCCAGTCTGCCGGGCGAGCAGCGGCTCAGCGAAGAGCTCGCCCCCGACCGTGAGGTGATGCGCACGGCCGAGGCGCTGTGGGTCATCGACCCGATCGACGGCACCGTCAATTTTGCCCATGGCCTGCACCATGTCGCCGTCTCCATCGCCTGGGTCAGCGAGGGCAAGTCCCGCCTGGGCGTGGTGCATGCCCCCTTCCTCGGCGAGACCTACACCGCCCTGTGCGGTCAGGGCGCCTGGCGCAACGGCAAGCCGATTCATGCCAGTCGCACCACCAACCTGCAGCGCTGCCTGGTCGGCACCGGCTTCCCCTACCGGCGCGACAGCCGCCCGCCGTTGATGCGTCGGCTGATGGCCGTGCTGGAGCACTGCCAGGACGTGCGGCGCAACGGCTCGGCCGCGCTCGACCTGTGCGACGTCGCCTGCGGCCGGCTGGATGCCTATTACGAGAGCGTATCGCCCTGGGACTTTGCCGCCGGCCTGCTGATTGCCCGCGAGGCCGGCGCCCGTACCGGCCACCTCTATCCCTGCCCGAAGGGCATTCCGGAAGACCTGTACGGCGAAAACCTGCTGGTCAGCGCCCCCGAGATCCACGCCGAGCTCGGCGACCTGCTGCGCGCGGCCGATGCCAACGAGCTGAGACCGTACTGAAGGCTTCCGCCGCGGCCGCGATAGGGCTGTCCAATCGGGCCGCTAGCAGCCTGCTATTGGCCCGCAGCCCTCCCATCCGTCACAATGGCGCCCAGGAAAATACCTTCAGGAGACATGCTATGTTCGTGGTCATCTTCGGTCGTCCCGGCTGCCCCTTCTGCGTTCGTGCCCAGCAGCTCGCCGAGAGCCTGGAAAGCGCCAACGTGATCGAGGGTCACCGCTACGTGGACATCTGGGCCGAAGGCATCAGCAAGGCCGACCTGGAGAAGACCATCGGCAAGCCGGTCTCGACCGTGCCGCAGGTCTTCATCGACCAGCAGCACGTCGGCGGCTTCACCGAGTTCGATCGCTACGTGCGTGACAATGCCCTCATGGCCTGACGAATCCGGCCCGCCAGGCCGAGACAGAGCGCCGGCCTGGCCCCTGCGTCCATTTCCCGTTTAACGTTCCTCCCCCGTTGAAAGCCGTTCCTGTCCAGCCCCTATACTGAGGTCTAATGCGCAAGCGCATCTGGACATAAGGAACGGCACGATGCAAAGGGAAGAATTCCTCCAGCAGCTCTGGCTCGACTACATCCATCACCATCCAGACGTGGGGATGCTGCGCCTGTGGCCGACGAATGCGCCGGTCGAGTACCTGACGCTGCTCACCCTCAATCAGCCTCCCTTCGCTGCCGACGACCTGCTACCCACGCTCGGCCACCTCGGCTATCGCCCCGTACAGCGCTACGCCATGGCCGACCGCGGCCTGCTGGTCACCCTGCTGGCGCCGCCCGACAGCGGCACCTGGCTGGTGCTGGCGGAACTCCAGCTCAGCAGCCTGTCGCGCCAGCCGCGCGATGCGCTCGCTGCGCTGGTCAGCCGCACCCACCCCCAGGATACCCGCGGCAAGAACCTGCTGAGCCGGGGCCGCCCTTGGCCCATGCCCAGCTGGGACGTCTATCGCTCGCTGTACGACGCGCACCCCTTGGCCGCCTGGTTTGCCGCCATGGGGCCGAGCGTACATCACGCCGGCTTCGACTGCGCACGCCTCGGCAACAGCTTCGAAGCGCTCGATGCCGCCCTGTCGGCAGCCGGCCTCGCGGGCAATGAAGACCGTCATCACGGCGTCTTCCCGGTATCGCCGCTGCTCCAGTATCGCTTCTACCCCACCTGCTCACAGCGGCTTGCCTTTGCCGAGGGCGACGAGCACCGCATCTGCCTGGGCGGCCTGGCCTTGATGCAGAAGCGCCTGAGCAGCGACCACGAGCGCAGCGTGGAGCTGCTGCTGCCTCACCACACCCGCTGCGAGCTCACCTGACCCGCCGCCGGGCGTTATCCACAGAAACTGTGGATAACGCTGTGCAAGACGCCGTGACAAGCCTCGTTGGCCCAGGCACGACGCCCCTCGCTCGGGTTGATCATAAAATCATCACAGATTGAAACAGAAAGGCCCGGGCAAAGCCCGGGCCCGAAGGTACCGCGGAGCAGCTCAATCGAAGGTCATTTCCGGCACGTGATCCGGGACGATCAGCTTGCCGGCGGTCTTCTCGACGATCTCCTCGACGCTGACGCCGGGCGCCCGCTCCTTGAGGATGAAGGCGCCGTTCTCGATCTCCAGGTAGGCGAGGTCGGTGAGCACCCGATTGATGCAGCCCGCCCCGGTCAACGGTAGCGTGCATTTCTCGAGCAGCTTCGACTCACCATGCTTGGAGGCATGGGTCATGGTACAGATGATGTTCTCGGCGCCGGCCACCAGGTCCATGGCGCCGCCCATGCCCTTGATCAGCTTGCCGGGGACCATCCACGAGGCGATGTTGCCCTCCTGGTCGACCTCGAAGGCGCCAAGCACGGTCAGGTCGACGTGGCCGCCGCGGATCATGGCGAAGGATTCGGCGGAATTGAAGATCGCCGCCCCCAGGCGGGCCGTCACCGTCTGCTTGCCGGCGTTGATCATGTCGGGGTCGACCTCGTCCTCGGTGGGGAAACGCCCCATGCCGAGCAGGCCGTTCTCCGACTGCAACATCACGTCGATGCCCTCAGGCACGTAGTTGGCCACCAGGGTGGGGATGCCGATGCCCAGGTTGACGTAGAAGCCATCCTTCAGTTCCTGCGCCACGCGCTGCGCCATCTGTTCGCGAGTCAGTGCCATCTTGTTTGCCTCTAGTGTTCGGTGGAGAAGCGATATGTGGTGTGCCGGTCGCTGCCGGCGGCGGAAGCGGCGCCGGGCTCAGCCCTCGCGCACCGTGCGCTTCTCGATACGCTTCTCGAAGGTGCCCTGGATGATGCGGTCGACATAGATGCCCGGGGTATGGATCTGGTCGGGGCGCAGTTCGCCCGGCTCGACGATCTCCTCGACCTCCACCACGGTGATCTTGCCGCAGGTGGCAGCCAACGGGTTGAAGTTCTGGGCGGTGTCGCGGTAGATCACGTTACCGTAGCGATCGGCCTTCCAGCCCTTGACGATGGCGAAATCGGCGTGGAACGCCTCCTCGAGAATATAGTGGCGGCCGTTGAATTCGCGCACCTCCTTGCCCTCGCCGATCGGCGTGCCGTAGCCGGTGGCGGTGTAGAAGGCCGGAATGCCCGCCCCTCCGGCGCGCATCTTCTCGGCCAGGGTGCCCTGCGGCGTCAGGATCACTTCGATCTCCTCGTTGAGCATCTGCTGCTCGAACAGGGCGTTCTCTCCCACGTAGGAGGCATAGAAACGCTTGATCTGCTTGTCTTCCAGCAGCACGCCCAGGCCGAAGCCGTCGACGCCACAGTTGTTGGAGATGACGGTCAGGTCCTTGACACCGCGGCGCTTGACCTCGGCGATCAGGTTCTCGGGGATGCCGCACAGGCCGAAGCCCCCAGCCACCACGGTCATCCCGCTTTCGATGCCTGCCATCGCCTCTTCGTAGGAGTACACGCGCTTGTCGAATCCGGACATCGCAAAGCCTCGTCTTGTTGTGAAATGGGTACAGGTGACGGTACCTGATCAGTGTTGACCTGCCCAATATATTTGTTAAGTTTGTTTTTTTTATCAATTGATATGAATTATTTATAAAATAGGCCGCACCATGACCGTCAAGCAGCTTCGCGCCTTCCTCGCCGTGGCCCAGAGCCTCAGCTTTACCCAGGCCTGCGAGCGGCTGCACCTGTCGCAACCGGCGCTGAGCCTGGCCATCAAGGGGCTCGAGGAGACCCTGGGCGGCCCCCTGCTGATTCGCAGCACACGCAGCGTGCGCCTCACGCCGGAGGGCGAGATCCTGGTGCCGCTGGCCAAGCGCCTGCTGGCCGACTGGGACAACGCCGAGGAACTGCTGCGCCAGCGCTTCACCCTGCAGCTCGGGCGGGTGGCCCTGGCCGCCATGCCCTCCATCGCCTGCAATCGGCTGCCTCGCGCGCTGAGGCGCTTCCGCGAGCGTTTTCCCCGGGTCAACGTGACGGTGCACGACGTGATCAACGAGCAGGTGATCGACATGGTGCGCCACCAGCGGGTCGAGCTGGGCATCGCCTTCGAGCCCGAAACCCGCGAGGGCATCGACTTCCTGCCGCTGTTCGACGACACCTTCGTTGCCGTGCTGCCGCCGGATTCCCCCTTGGTCGCCGCCGAATCGGTCGACTGGAAGGCCCTGCTCTCGCACGACTTCATCGCCCTGCAGCGCCCCTCCATGGTACGCATCCTGCTGGAACAGGCCCTGGCGCGCCGGCAAACGGAGCTGCCGGTGGCGTTCGAGAGCCATCAGCTGGCGACGGTCGGTCGCATGGTGGCCAGCGGTCTCGGCGTCAGCGCCGTGCCCACACTGTGCCGCGAGCAGATGCATGAGCTCGGCGCTCGCTGCGTGCCACTCTTCGACCCCCAGATCCGCCGTACCGTAGGCGTGGTAGTGGGTGCCGGGCAGGAGCTTTCGATTGCGGCGCGGGCGCTGTTCGACGTGCTGCAGACGACGCTGTGCGAGCCGTCAGCGTGAGTGGAAGCGCTGGGCAGTAAGGGCCCGATCCATTAGCATGTGCGGCTATTGTCACGACGTCACATCGAGGAGTCAGGCATGTCGACCCTGAAGGGGCTCGTCAGCGCATTGCTACTGGTGGTCACCACCCTGTTCTGGTCGGTTCCCCTGATCCTGTTGACCCTGCTCAAGCTGATCACGCCGACGCGCCCCCTGCGGTTGATCGTGCTGCGCGGCCTCAATGGCGTGGCGCTGAACTGGATCGGCTGCAACCTGTGGTGGATGCGCCACTGGCTCAAGCCTCGCCTCGAGGCGACCCTGCCCGAAGGCCTGTCGCCCGAACAGCGCTGGCTGGTGATCTCCAATCACCGCAGCTGGACCGACATCTTCATGTTGCTCATGGTGCTGCACCGGCGCATCCCGATGCCGCGCTTCTTCCTCAAGCAGCAGCTCATCTGGATACCGATCGTGGGGCTCGCCTGGTGGGCCCTCGAGTTCCCTTTCATGCGCCGCTACCGCCGCGAGCAGATCGAGCGCAATCCGCAACTGGCGGAGGTCGACCGCAAGGCGACCGAGCGCCTGTGCGAGCGCGCCCGCGAGATGCCGCTCGCCATCTTCAACTTCGTTGAAGGCACGCGATTTACCCCGCTCAAGCGCGATGCGCAGAATAGCCCCTTCCGCCATCTGCTTCGCCCCAAGGCCGGCGGTGTCGCCCAGGTGCTGAGCCTGCTGGGTGCCCAGCTCGACGGTATCCTCGACGTGACCTTGCACTATGCCAACCCGGACCCGACCTTCTGGGGCTTCCTGTGCGGACGCGAAGGGCCGATAACGCTCGAGGCTCGCCGACTCGAGGTACCGGGCTGGATGCTCGACAGTCGCTACCATGACGATCCGCACTACAAGGAACGCTTCCACTCATGGCTCAACGCCCTGTGGCAGGAAAAAGACCAGGCGCTCGCATCGCGCTGACGCTGCTTTACGTACTGGCACTGCTGTCGCTCGTCGCTTGCGCCTCGCCCGGCGGCGAGGTCCAGCGCAGCAGCGATCCCGGCATTGCCGGCAGTTGGGTCGTGGTACAGCGCGGCGACACCCTCGGCAGCATCGCCGCCCGTGCCGACGTGCCGCTGGCCCGCCTGCAGCGCTTCAACCCCGGCGTCAACGCCAATCGCCTGGCGGTCGGCCAGCGCCTGCTGATTCCCACCCAGCAGGAGCGAGCCCCCTCCGGCGGCCCCTACCGCTACCAGATTCGCCCCGGCGATACCTTCTCGGCGGTCGCACGGCGCTTTGGCACCACGCCGGCGCGCATCCAGTCGGCCAACCCCGGTGTGGCGCCAACCCGCCTGCGCGTGGGCCAGCTCATCCAGGTCCCCCTGCGCGGCTCGACCACGACGACGACCGCCCGCTCGTCAAGCGCTTCGAGCAGTCGCGCCAATACCCCGAGCCGCCCTGCCAGCCCCCCAGCGGCAGCGTCCGCACCGAGTTCGGTGCCGGGTTCGGCGCGGAACTGGCCCTGGCCACTCGAGGATTATCGTGTCGTGCGTGCCTACGGCACCGACAGCCGCGGCACCCTGCAACCGATGCTGCTCGCCACCAACCGTGGTGCGCGGGCCAAGGCGGTCGCCGACGGCGACGTTCGCTTCGCCGGCAGCATGCGTCAGCTCGGTCGCGTCGTGATCGTGCACCATGCCGACAACCTGCAGAGCGTCTACGCGCTGTGCGACAAGCTGCTGGTGGACGACGGCGCGCGTGTCAGCCGCGGCACGCCGCTGTGCGAGGTGGGCTTCAGCAATGCCACGGAGCGTTTCGACCTGCTGTTCGACATACGTCTCGGCGGCAAGCCGATCGACCCGCGCCGGGTGCTGCGCTAGCGCCATGGCGACGCCGGCCTGGGAACGGTGCCTGCCAGCACCGCCGCTGTATCGCTACCGGGGCGTACTGGGAGAGCCCGCGGCCAGTGAGGTCCTGGCCAGGCTGGACGCGGAGCTGGACTGGCAACAGCCCCGCCTGCGCCTGTACGGGCGCGAGCACCCGATTCCCCGCCGCCAGGTATGGATGGGCGACCCCGAGGCGCACTATCGCTACTCGGGGCGTGACTTCGTGCCGCTGGCGTGGCATCCCGACGTCGTCGCGATACGCGAGCGCATCGCCGACCTGCTGGCGAAGCTGGGTCTCGACATCGCGTTCAACAGCGTGCTGCTCAACCGCTATGCCGATGGCGACGAGCGCATGGGCTGGCACAGCGACGACGAGCCGGAGCTCGGCGACAACCCCGTCATCGCCGCCGTCACACTGGGCAGCGAACGGCCGCTGCGGTTCCGCTGGAAACAGGGCGGCGACCCACCCTTCAATGTCTGGCTGCCCCACGACAGCCTGCTGCTGATGGGACCCGGCTGCCAGGCGAAGCTGCAGCACGCCCTGCTGCCCAGGCGCGTCCCCGGGCTGCGCATCAGCCTCACCTTCCGGCGCGTGCTGACACGCCCCCGGCGCCGGCGCTGAGCCCGGTCAATGGGCTTGGCGGTAGAGCCCCCACAGGATCGTGATCAACAGCGCGTAGACCAGCCCGCCGACGGGATAGGTGAGAAAGCTGTAGGTCAAGCCGAAGTCGATGAAGGCGACCGGCACCAGCGTGCCCGCCACCGCCAGCGCCCGCTGCTCGCCCGAGCCGGCGCCGACCCCGCGGGCGAACAGCCACAGCGGCGTGAAGTAGAGCGCCAGCAGCGCCAGCAGCCCCGGCACCCCGCGCTTGACCCAGGCGTCGAGGATATCGTTGTGGGCGTGCCAGAAGCGCCCCAGCGCAGGGTCCTGCTCGCCCTCGGCGCCGCGCTCGCGCATGGCGGCCTGGTAGCCGCTGCCGCCCCACCCGAGCAGCGGGCGCTCCAGTATCAGCTGCGAAGAACCCCGCCACATCTCCAGCCTGGCGCTGACCGAGGTCATCTCGTCGTCCCCCGCCACGTACTGGCGCAGGCTGTTGACGGCATTGTCGACGCGCGTGGCCACGCCGGTCTGCGGCATCGCATACAGGCTGCCCAGCAGCGCCATCAGGGCCGCCACCAGGGTCACCCGCCAGCCCAGCGAGAGGCGGCGGCCATGCCCGCGATAGAGCACCCAGATCGCCAGGGGCAGGCCGATCCAGCCCCCGCGCGACCCGGACAGCGCCGAGGTGAGCAGGCCCGCCAGGCCACCGACGATCAGCAGCAGCGACCAGGGCCAGCGCTCCCGCCGGGCAAACGACCAGCTCAGGCCCGCGAGGCACAGCAGCCCCATCAGCAGGCCGAGGTTACCGAACAGGATGGCGTGCAACGGCTCATGACCGTTGGCACGCGTCGTCCCCTCGACGACGCGCTGCCACAAGGCCCAGGCGCTCGCCGCCAGGCTGCCCAGCGCCAGGCCGGCCCAGAGCCAGGTGGCACGGACCCTGACCCTGGCGAACGCCACCAGCGCGACCATGGCCAGCGCGAATGGCCAGGCATTGACCAGACCGGAGGCGCCTTCGCCGTGCAGCAGGAGCATGCCGACCCAGGCCAGGCCCTGCAGCCCCATGGCGGCCACGAGCAGCAGATCCTCGCGCCGCGGAAACGCATCGACCTGCCCTTCCTCGCCAAGCCAGGCCGCTGCCAGCAGCAGCAGCGGCACGACGATGAGACCCTCCCACGGCAGCGCCAGCATCGACGCCCCCAGGGTGAGCATGGCCAGGGCCGACAGCCACGCCTGGCACACGGCTCTCCAGCTGCGCGACATGGATCCGGGGAGCGGTCGATAGGAATTGTCTTCGATCATGGCAATGGCTCATCCGTTGATACGCTGCCGTCAACGGCGCCCGGGGAACTGCCCTCCTGGCTTCCGGGCGCCGTGTCGAAAGATTACCCTCTCAGGATAGTGGAAGCGATGTCCACCCGACCGATTCCTTCACTCCACGGTGACGGACTTGGCCAGGTTGCGCGGCTGGTCGACATCGGTATCGCGCGCCACCGCGACGTGATAGGCCAACAGCTGCAGCGGTAGGGTGTAGACGATGGGGGCCAGGAAGCGGCAGCAGCCGGGTACCTTGATCACCGTCATGCCCGCTTCCTGCTCCAGGCCGCTCTCGGGATCGGCGAAGACCAGCAGTTGGCCGCCGCGCGCCCGCACCTCCTGCAGGTTGGACTTGAGCTTGTCGATCAGCTCGTCCAGCGGCGCCAGCGCCACCACCGGCATACTGCCGTCGATCAGCGCCAGGGGCCCGTGCTTGAGTTCCCCGGCGGGATAGGCCTCGGCGTGGATGTAGGAGATCTCCTTGAGCTTGAGCGCCCCCTCCAGGGCGATCGGCATCTGCGCACCGCGCCCCAGGAACAGGGTATGGCGGTAGTCGACGAAGCGCTGGGCCAGGGCGGCGATCTCGCCGTCGAGCTTGAGCGTGTCGCCCAGCAGGGTCGGCAGGTAGCGCAGGCGGTGCACCAGCCTGGCCGTCAGGTCGGGGTCGCCGCCATGCAGCTGGCGCAGCGCCAGCGCCACCAGCATCAGCGAGGTCAGTTGGGTGGTGAACGCCTTGGTCGAGGCCACGCCGATCTCGGGGCCGGCATGTGTCATCAGGCTGAGGTCGGACTCGCGCACCAGCGAGCTGCCCGGCACGTTGCAGATCGCCAGCGCCCCGACGTAGTTCTCGCCCTGGCGCTTGCGAGCATGGCGCAGGGCGGCCAGGGTGTCGGCCGTCTCGCCCGACTGCGACAGGGTCAGCAGCAGCGTCCCCGGAGGGGCCACTACGTCGCGATAGCGGTACTCGGAGGCGATCTCCACCTGGCACGGCACCCCGGCCAGCGCTTCGATCCAGTAGCGCGCCACCATGCCCGCATGGTAGCTGGTCCCGCAAGCGACGAGATGAATCTGGCGAGTCTTGCCCAGCAGCTCGCGCGCCTGGGGGCCGAAGGCCTCGATCAGCACCTGATCGCCCCCCAGCCGCCCTTCCAGGGCGTTGGCCACGGCCACCGGCTGCTCGTGGATCTCCTTGAGCATGTAATGCTCGAACTCGCCCTTGCCGACCGCCGGGTCGTCGTGCTCGTAGCGCAGCACCTCGCGCACTACCGGGGCACGCCGCCCCTCGGCGTCGAGACCATGCACGACGCAGCCGTCGCGCGTGGCCTCCACCAGATCGCCGTCCTCCAGGTAGACGAAGCGATCGGTCACCGTGAGCAGCGCCAGCGGGTCGGATCCCAGGTAGCAGCCCGGCTCGCCGATCCCCACCACGAGCGGGCTGCCGTGGCGCGCGCCGACGACGCGATCGGGCCGGTCGGCATCGATCACCCCCAGGGCATAGGCGCCTTCGAGCCGTGCAACCGCCGCCTCGACCGCCAGCAGCAGGTCTCCCCGGGCTTTCAGCTCGCGCTCGACCAGGTGCGCCACGACCTCGGTGTCGGTCTGGGAGACGAAGACGTAGCCATCGGCGACGAGCTCGGCCTTGAGCGCATGGTGATTCTCGATGATGCCGTTGTGGACGACGGCGACGCGCCCCGAGACGTGGGGGTGGGCGTTGTCCTGGCTGGGCTCGCCGTGGGTCGCCCAGCGGGTGTGGGCCACCCCCGTCATGCCCGTCAGCGGCGACGCCGACAGTAGCCGCTCCAGCGCCGCCACCTTGCCCACTTCCCGGGCGCGGCCCAGCTTGCCGGGGGCTTCCACCAGGGCGACACCGGCTGAATCATAGCCCCGGTATTCGAGGCGCTTGAGACCTTCCATCAGGATGGGCAGGACGTTGTCCGCCCCCACTGCAGCTACGATGCCACACATGCTCTCTTCTCCATGAACGGTGCCACGACCTCGAGCCGTGATGCACTGGCTAGGGCAATCAAATCGCGTGCGATGCGCCGGCTGCGATGACACCGGCTGGCGGCCGTCCCGGGCCGCCAAGGCGTTCGACCGATGCCGCCTACTTGTGCCGTTCCAGCACCGGGCGCAGCGGCATGATGGCGACGTTGGAGGCCATCGGCGGGGCCTCGCGATGGCGCTTCTCGAGCCACACCAGGTCGACGATCTCGCCCTCCGGCCGGTACGCCGTCGGCGCCTCCAGCAGCAGGCGGCGAATCCCGTCGTGCTGGAAGAGACGGCACGCCTCGAACAGCCGGTCGAGGAACGCCTCGAGCCGCGGCCACTCCCAGAACACCTCCTGGGCGGTCATGATGCGCGGGTGCGAGGTCGCCGCGACGTCGTCGCCCACCAACAGTTCCTCATAGAGCTTCTCGCCCGGACGCAGGCCGCTGTAGGCGATGGCGATGTCGCCATCCGGACTGTGCTCGTCGCGCACCTTCAACCCCGACAGGCGTACCATCTGCCGCGCCAGGTCGGCGATGCGCACCGGCTCGCCCATGTCGAGCACGAAGACGTCGCCGCCGCGGGCCATGGCACCCGCCTGGATCACCAACTGGGCGGCCTCGGGGATGGTCATGAAGAAGCGGGTGATGTCCGGGTGGGTCACCGTGATCGGCCCGCCCGCCTGGATCTGCTCGCGGAACAGCGGCACCACCGAACCGCTGGAACCCAGCACGTTGCCGAAGCGCACCATGCAGAATCGTGTCGCCTCCTGGTGCTTGGCGAAGGCCTGGCAGATGAGTTCGGCCAGTCGCTTGGTGGTGCCCATGACGTTGGTCGGCCGCACCGCCTTGTCGGTGGACACCAGCACGAAGGTCTCGACCCCGGCGTCCATCGCCGCACGGGCGGCCGAGAGAGTCCCGAAGACGTTGTTCTGCACGCCCTCTACCACGTTGTGCTCGACCATCGGCACATGCTTGTAGGCCGCCGCGTGATAGACGGTCTGCACCTCGAAGGCCTTCATCACCGTGGTCAGCCGCTTGCGATGCTGCACCGAACCGAGCAGCGCCTCGATGCCGACCTCGAGCCCCTCGTCCCTGGCGATGCGGCGCAGCTCCTGCTCGATGCGGTAGAGCCCGAACTCGGAGATCTCGAGCAGCAGCAGCCGCCTGGGTCCGTGACGCAGCAGCTGGCGACAGAGCTCGGAACCGATGGAGCCCCCTGCGCCGGTGACCAGTACCACCTTGTCGCGAATGTTGGCCTCCATCAGGGTGGGATTGGGCGGCACCGGGTCGCGACCGAGCAGATCCTCCACCGCCACGTCGCGCACCTCGCTGATCCTGGCGCGCCCGGTCACCACGTCGACCACGCCGGGAATCGTCTGCACCGGGAAGCCCTGCGGCTCCAGCTCGGCGAGGATCTCGCGCCGCCGTGCCCGGCTCACGCTGGGCATGGCCAGCAGCACCCGCGAGGCGCCATAGGTGTCGGCCAGGTAGCCGAGCTGGCGCGGCGGATAGACCTTGAGCCCCTCGATGTAGGTGTTCTGCAGGCTCACCGCATCGTCGACGAAGGCGATCGGCAAATACTCCTCGCCATGGCTGAGCGACACCGCCAGCTGGCGCCCGGCCGCGCCGGCGCCATAGATCACCACCCGCGGCTTATGGCGAATCTGGCTGCGCAGGTAGATCGCGCGCAGCCCGAAACGCACCCCACCGATGGTGAGCAGCGCCAGCATGGCGTAGATGAAGGGCACGCTGCGCGGGATCCCCAGCGCGAAGAGATAGCTGGCCAGCGGCAGCGACAGCGCCGACACCACCACCCCGATGACCACGGCACGTATCGCCTTGGGCCCCAGGTAGCGGATCACCGCGCGATAGAACCCGAGCCGCACGTAGATCACCAGGCTCAGCGGGATCATCACCAGCAAGGCCATCCAGGTCTGCGCCTCGGCCAGGGGCGCCCAGCTCTCCAGGCGCAGCAGCATGGCCAGCAGGAAGCTGGTGGCGATCAGCACGCAGTCCACCACCAGCTGGATGGTGCGTTTCTGCCGTCTGGGCAGGCGGAACAGGGATTGGAGCAGGTCTCGCATGTCGTCTCTCCATGACCGCGGGCGCCGACGCACCCGCCTGATTCCGGGCGTCAGGCACAGGCCCGCGCCATGACCTCTTCGAGCACCGCGCAGGTCCGCGCGATCTCACCCTCGGTCAGCGTCGGATGACAGAGGAACATCAGGCTGGTGTCGCCCAGCTCGCGGGCAACGGGAAGTGGCGCTGCGGGGCGCCAGCCGGTGCCGTCGAAGGCCTTCTCGCGGTACACCTCCGAGCAGGAGCCCGAGAAACACGGCACCCCGGCGGCATTGATCTCGGCCATGATGCGGTCGCGATCCCAGCCCGCTGCCAGGCGTTCTGGCTCGACGAAGACGTAGCACTTGTAGGCGGCATGGTCGCAGTGCGGCGGCACCTCAGGCACGCGCAGGCCGGGGCAGCCGGCTGCCGCCCGCCAGATACGCTGCGCATTCGCCCGGCGCGCCGCATGCCATTGCGGCATGCGCCCGAGCTGGATACGCCCGATGGCGGCCTGCATCTCGGTAAGCCGCCAGTTGGTGCCGAAGCTCTCGTGCAGCCAGCGGAAGCCGGGCGGGTGCTCGCGCTCGTACACCGCCTCCCAACTCTTGCCGTGGTCCTTGAAGGCCCACATGCGACGCCACAGCTGGGCGTCGCTGGTGGTGACCATGCCGCCCTCGCCGCCGGTGGTCATGATCTTGTCCTGGCAGAACGACCAGCAGCCGACGTGGCCGATGCTGCCCACGCTGCGACTGCGGTAGCGCGCCCCGTGGGCCTGGGCGCAATCCTCGATCACATGGAGCCCGTGGCGCTCGGCCAGCGCCATGAGCGCATCCATCTCGCAAGGCCAGCCGGCCAGGTGCACGGCGACGATCGCCCGGGTGCGCGGCGTGATCTTCTCGGCCACGCTCTCGGCGGTGACGTTCTGCGAGTCGCGGTCGACGTCGGCGAAGACCGGCGTGGCCCCGGAGGTGACGATGCTCGACGCCGAGGCCAGGAAGGTGCGCGAGGTGACGATCACCTCCTCGGCGGGGTCCGCGCCGATGCCGAGCCCACGCAGGGCGAGGTCGAGGGCGACGCTGCCGTTGGCCACGGCGATGGCGTACTCGCTGCCGGCAAAGCGGGCGAATTCGCGCTCGAATTCGCGACACTCATCGCCGGTCCAGTAGTTGACCCGGTTGGAGAGCAGCACGCGCGCCACCGCATCGGCTTCCTCAGGCGTGAAGGCGGGCCAGGGAGAAAAAGGTCCGTTGAGCATCATGATCTTCCTTGCGGTGAAATCAGGTCGAAGCGCAGCACGTTCGACCCACTGGGAGGCGTGTCGTCGTCGTCCTGAGCCGACGCCAGCGGGCGTGCCGGCACGCCGGCCACCACCTGGTTGCCATCGATGTCGGAGACCACGGCCGCCCCGGCGCCGACCATCACGGCCTCGCCGATCGCCACGCCCTGACGCACCACGGCGCCGGCGCCGATCCAGCTGGTGCGACCGATCTCCACGTCGCCGGCCACGTTGGCGCCCGGCGCGACGTGCACACAGGCGCCCAGGCGGCAGTCATGATCCACGGTGGCGGCGGAATTGACGATGGTGCCCATGCCGAGCTCGGCAAAGGCATTGATGATCGCCCCCGCCATGACCACGCATCCCGGGCCGAGACGGGCCATCGGACTGACCGTGGCTCGCGGATGCACCAGCGAGACGATCCTGGCACCCTGCGTCAGCAGGGCATCGAGCTTGGCCTCGCGGATGGCGTTATGGCCGATCGCCACCACCACCCCCTCGAAGTTGGGCAGGTCGTTGAGCAGCATCGGCAGCGTGCCTTTTATCTCCCAGTGCTCGTGACGCGTCCTCTCCGGCCAGGCATCGTCGTAGAAGACCAGATCCCGCCAGCCGGCGTGGAGGGCGATATCCGCCACCACCTTGCCGTGGCCGCTGGCGCCGAGAATGGCGAGACGATGACGATTACTCATGAGGATGGCCTCCACGGAACCTCGGCATGGCGACATCGCCGTCATGGGCGATGCCTTCGCGAACCAGCACTTTCTTCACCGTCAGCAGCAGGATGCGCAGGTCGAGCCACAGCGAGCGGTGGTCGACGTACCACACGTCAAGCTCGAACTTCTGCTCCCAGGAGAGCGCGTTGCGGCCGTTGACCTGGGCCCAGCCGGTCACGCCCGGGCGCACCTCGTGGCGCCGCGCCTGGCGCGGCGTGTAGAGCGGCAGGTACTCCATCAGCAGTGGACGCGGACCGACCAGGCTCATGTCGCCCTTGAGCACGTTCCACAGCTCCGGCAGCTCGTCGAGGCTGGCCGCGCGCAGCCGCTGGCCCAGAGGGGTCAGGCGCGCCGCATCGGGCAGCGGATTGCCGTCGCGGTCGACGGCATCGCGCATGGTGCGAAACTTGATCATCTCGAACGGACGCCCGCGCCGCCCCGGCCTTGTCTGGCGGAACAGCACCGGCGAGCCGAGCCTCAGCCTCACCAGCACGGCCACCACGAGCAGCACAGGCGAGAGCAGCATCAGCGCCACCAGGGAGAGCACGATATCGAACAGTCGCTTCATTGCCTCTCATCCATTACGTCGTTCATGATCCCGGCCAGGCGCTCGGCCAGGATCCGGTAGTCGTAGACGGCTTCCACATGGGCCCGACCCGCCCGCCCCATGCGGGCGCGCTCATCGGGCGGCAGCGCCGCCAGCCGCTTGATCGCCTCGGCCAGGGCCAGCGGATCCTCGGGCGGGACGGTGATGCCGGCCCCCGCCTCGGCCACCGGATCGTTGACCGCCGCCGAGGCGATGATCACGGGACGCGCCGCGGCCATGTAGTCGAACAGCTTGTTCATGCTGATGCCGAAGCGATATAGCCGCGGCAGGTCGCGCACCGTGATGACGAAGGCGTCGGCCTCGCTGGCCAGCGCCGGGATCTCGCGCTTGGGTACCGGCGGCTCGAAGCGTACCCAGCGCCCGTCGAGCCCGAGGCCGCTGGCCTGGCGCATCAGCTCGCGCTTGCCCGGCCCGTCGCCGATCAGGCGCAGTTGCACCGGTACCTCGCCGGCGCGGCTGTCGACCTTGACGATCGCCATGGCCTCCAGCAGGTCCGCGAGCCCGTTGGCCTCGCCGTGGCTGCCGAAGTACATCAGCGACAGCGGCATCTCGGGCGGCCGCGGCGCGGGCGCATCGGGTTCGGGGAACGCGGCCAGGTCGACCCCGTTGGAGAGCCACACCACGCGCTCCTCCGGCACGCCCAGCGGGGCGATGTAGTCCACCGCCCGCGGCAGCAGGGTGAGCACACGACGCGCCCGGCGGTAGAGGAAGGTCTCGAGCCGGCGCATCGCCCGGGTCAATGCCGCGCCCTCCCGCAGCCGGCCCATGTCGATCAGGGTCTGCGGCCACAGGTCGCGCACCTCGAACACGAACGGCACGCGGTGGCGTCGCGCCAGCCACCAGCCGGCAAGGGCCGCGAACGGATGCACGCTCGAACCGACGATCAGGTCGGGACGCTCGAGCTCGGCCAGGCGCGTCGGCCGCATCGCCTGCCAGGCGTACTCCAGCATGTTCTTCATGCGCCCGCCCCCGTTACCGCGGTAGCTCGAGGTGCGCAGCCACAGGAAATTCACGCCGTCGATGGTCTCCAGCCGCCAGGGCTCGCCCTTCTCCAGGCGCTGCTCGCCGCTGGGGTGGTCGACGCTGGAGGCAATCAAGGTGGCGTGCCAGCCGTGTGCCGGCAGGTGCCGGGCGAGCTGGAAGTGACGGGCCCCGCCGGCCGCGTCGGGGTGCTTGGCATAGTGATTCAGGATCCAGACGTGTCTCATGGGAGCCTCGGTCAGCGGGCAAGGGCGCGATAGGTGTCCAGCAGCTTGCGTTCCTCCTGCTGCCAGTTGTAGCGCTCGACCACGGCCCGCTGGCCGTTCTGGCCCATCTCGCGGGCGCGCTCGGGGTGGCTCACGATGTACTCGATCGCCTCGGCGATGGCCTCCGGGTCGAGGGGGTCGACGCACAGCCCGCAGTCGCTGCCCTCGACGATCTCCCGCCACAGCGGGAAATCGGAGGCGATCACCGGTAGCCCGGCGCTCATGTACTCGAACATCTTCACCGGCAAGGCATCGAGGTAGTTGATGATGGGGTGAAGCGTGACCAGGCCGGCGACCGAACCGGCCATGACTCGGCGGACCCCGGCGCGATCGAGGTAGCCGTGCGCCTCGACCCGCGCCCAGCCGGCGTAGGTCATCACCTCCTGCTCCAGGGCCAGCGTCTTGAAGTCGCCGGCGAGCTGCAGCCGGCAATCGTGGCCGACCCCCTCCATCGCGCGGATGATCTCGCGAATGCCGCGCACCTCGGCGATGCCGCCGACGTAGCACACCGACTGGGATTCGCCCGGACTCGCGGCCAGGCGCGCATCGAGCGCCCCGTCGAGCTCGCCGAGCATGGGGAAGTTGTTGACGTCCACCACCCGGGGGTGGAACTCGCCGAAACGATCGCGGATGTAGGGGGTCGCCGCCACGATGGCATCGAAGCGACGGCAGGCCCGCCGCTGATAGGCTTCGACCCCGCGCGACAGCACGTGCCGCGTGAACTTGCCGAGATAGTGCTTGGCCAGCATCTGGCGCGGCAGATCCTCGTGGGCATCGTAGACCACGCGCTTGCCCAGCCGCTTGAGCCGCTGCCCCACCGGCATCAACTCAGGGTCGTGCAGATGGTAGAGATCGGCATCCAGCCGCCTGGCCTGATCAAAGACACGCTGCGTCGTCTTCAAGATACGGTTGAGGCGCCCGGGCAGTTGCCCGACGTCGACGATGACGACCCCGTCGCGCTCCTCGTCGCCCTCGCCGTCGGCGACGACCAGCGTCACCGGGTAGCCGCCGGCGGCCAGCGACCGGCACTGCTTGTGGAAGATCCGCGTGTCATAGCGCGGATGGGCGGAGGTCAGGTGTACCACTTTCATTATCGTTGCGTCCTTGTAAATCCCTTGCAGCGTCGTGCTGCCCCGGTTCGTCATCGTGGCGGCCGAGCGTGCCGGCGTACCCCATGTCATCCGCGTCGCGCTCCCGGCGGGAGGCGACGAGGGCGTTGGCGAAGGCGCCCCAGCCGAGCGCCGGCAGTGGCCAGAACACCGGCTTGGCCAGCACCATCAGCAGCAGGCAAACGAAGTTGACGGAGAAGGCGAAGACCCATCTGCCGCCGCGATCGCCGAGCAGGATCAGGCGGTAGGCGGCGCCGACGAAGGCAAACAGCGTCAGGCCGAGGTAGAGGGCAAAGCCCAGCAGCCCGTAGTTGACCCAGGCGGAGAGCATGCTGTGGGCATAGCCGCCGGTCACTTGCGCCGAGGCGATATGCCCGCCGAAGCGGCCCAGCAGCGGGCTCTCGAGGATCTGCGCCACGGCACGCTGCCCGAGGTTCTGGCGCGCCAGCCAGGAACTGGTCCCCGACAGGTCGAAGATCTGCAGCTGGCGGCTGCCGGCCAGCGCCTCGAACTGGCTCACCACCAGCGCCATGAGCACCCCGACGACCGCCAGCAGCGTCAGCATGTACTTGACGCTCATGCCTGCCCACAGCAGCAGCAGCAGCCCCGAGAGCGCGAGGAAGGCATACAGCTCCGAGCGCGCGCCCAGCACGAACATGACGAAGGCGCCGAGCACGATCAGCACGGCGCGTACCACCGCGCGCTCGCTGACGGCGATCAGAAACAGCAGCAGCACCAGAGCGCTGCGGGCATAGCCCTGGTAGGTGGAGACGCTGTCCCCCGCCTCGGCCTCGACCTCTAGCATGCGGCGGGCGAAAAACATCCACTGGCCGGTGGTGGCCACGTGGAACGCCAGATAGCCGGCAATGAGCACGAAGGCGATCCAGAAGGCCCGCGCCAGTCGCGGCGAGTCGAGCGGGATGCGGTAGCCCAGCACGAACAGCACCAGCCACAGCACCAGCGTCTCGACGGTCTGGATCAGCGCCGCCTGCATCACGCTGCCCCCGATCAGGCCGTAGTTGACCGCCGACCACAGCAGCACGTAGACGAAGAAGCACAGCGTGACCAGCGCGTAGCCGCGGGATGCGGTCAGCAGCAGGTAGAGCTGGGACGGCAGCAGCGCGCAGTAGACGATGAACATCAACACCGACACCACCCCGAACAGGCCGCCCAGCACCGCCGGGATCACCCCCATCGCCACCAGCGTGTGATAGAGAATGAAGCCCGGGAAAAGCACGAAGAAGCCGATGGCCGAGGCGCGCGTCGTCAGCGCATCACCGGACAGGACCATGCCGATACCCCTGCGCTCAATCGGCCAGCACGCGCTCGTAGAGCTCGCGCTGGGCAGACGTGGTCAGTTCCGAGTTGTGCCACAGCAGGGTGAAAACCCCGCCCATGGCGCGACAGCGCGCCTTGAGCCTGCTGAAGCATGCGAAGGCCTCCTCCCCGGTGCCGAGCCCGAGGTAGAGCGGCGAGATCACCGACGCCTCCATGGCGATCAGCGGCCGGATGCGCAGCGCCAGCGGCTCCCCCTTGACCGGGTCGAACGCCGGATACTCGAAGCAGGTGCCGCAGCGGAATCCGGGCGCTTCGGCGTAGCCCAGGGTTGTGTCGTAATCCAGCCCGGCCTGGGTGTAGCCCTGCAGCGTCAGCGGCATCTGCCAGCGCAGGTAGTGCATGCGCCCGCCCCACTGCGCCTGCTCGATGCCCTCCTCGGCACAGACCCGGCGCAGGCGCATGGCCTCGTTGGCCAGCTCCTTGGGGTTGCGGAAGGTGTGGTAGCTGGGGTGCAGGCCGATCTCGTGGCCGCGCTCGTGAAGGCGCCGCATCAACTCGCGCATCGCCGGGTGCTCCGGTTCGTAGTCGGCATCCTTGCGCGGGTCGGTGCGGCCGCAGATAAAGTAGAAAGCGCTGCTCAGGCCGTGGGACTCGGAGACGTCCATCAGCCAGTCGAAGGTGTTGAGCGGATCCAGCGGATGCAGCCGGCGGCGGGTGCTCAGGCGGACCCACGGCCCCACCACCAGCGCCTGAGGGCGGCGATGCAGCAGCGCATCGCCCAGCATGGCCCGGGCCAGCTTGACGTCGCGGGCAAAGCCATAGCGGCTGGGGCGATCGACGTCGTGGGACGGGCGCTGGGTGAACGCATGCCGGCGCAGCTGCAGCCATGGCCACTGGCGCTGGATCATCTGGCCCAGCACCGCCAGCCATTCGTCGACCACGGGCCGGTCCAGGTAACCGTGACGGCCGGCATGGGAGGCACTGGCGGGGAAGCGACAGTGCCGGTCGAGCACCTGGGCGTCGACCTCCTCCTGCCGCGACAGCATCCAGTAGGTCAGGCCGAGAATGTCGTAGTGAATCGCCAGCCCGCCCGACATCGGCTCGACCAGCGGCCGCGGCAGGCTGGCGGCGCCCGGGGCCGGCAGCGGCGAGTCGAGCGGCGCACTGAAGCCTTCGGCCGCGGCATCCCACTGGCAGTGCGGCAGGTCCCCGCCGGCCAGGTAGAAGCCCGGCTGCAGGCGGTCGAACAGCAGCTGTCCCGGCGCGTCGGCGTGGCGCAGATAGAGCCGCTCCGGGCCGTCGCGCTCCAGGTGCAGCGGCACCCCGAAGCGTTCCAGCAGGATCTGCTCCAGCCAGGCCAGTACCGGCTCGCCCGAGGTGACGCCCGACGAGACCACGGACAGGTTACCCGTCACGCAGGACGGTTTCAGCGAGGCGTTCGGCCGCGCCGGGGAATTCCGATCGTAAAGTGCAGTCATGTCATTCACTTGGATTCCCTCTTCATCAGTGTACGGGCCGTGACGTATGCCTCACGGGCCAGCTGGCGGATGCCGCGCTGGCTGATCGTGTAGTGGCACACCAGTCGCCCGCCCCATGCCTCTTTCATCTCCGCCACCGGCGCGATGTTGGCACCGATGAAGTCGAAGACCGTGCATCCCTGGCGCTCGAAGAAATCGAGCGCCTCCTCGGCGACCAGGTTGTTGACGCCGTCCTTCATGGCCTCGGTCTTCATGCCCGCCGACCAGGCCAGCGCATGGCCGCCCGGCACGAAGAGGCACACCCGGGTGCCCATGGCTTCGCCCTCGGCGTTGCGCGCCAGGAAGCAGACGAAGTGCTCCGGGCCCATCAGCTCGGCCAGCCGCGAGAGCTCCGCGGCATCGAGGCGATAGTCGAAGCCCTTGCGCGCCTCCGGGCCCGCCAGGCAGTCGGCCACCGCGGCGTACTCCTCGGTGACCTCGCAGCGGTAGCCAAGCCGGCGGCACTTGCGCGCCTTCTTGCGCGCGCTCGGGTCGATGGCGTCTTCGCGCGTGGCGATGTCCAGGTGGTAGGTGAAGCGCGGCCGTGCCGCCATGTTGGCCCACTCGAACGGGCGCACGTCGTCCGCCACCGAGGAGAGGCTGAGGCTGCCGCCGAACTCGCACTGCTGCAGGTACTCGGCCAGCCGGGTCAGGGCCAGGCGCTTGCGCCGATTGCGCGAGGCGGGCCGCTCGCTGGCACACTGGAACGCGATGGGCAGGTGGGGATTGCGCGGCGGCGTCACCAGGCGCCCCTGGTGGTTGCGGTAGAGCACGGTATCGAGCCGCCAACCGTCGCCCTTGTCGGGCGTGAAGGACAGCGGCTCGGCCGTCAGTCCCCAGCGCTGCTCGTTGAAGCGGATCCATCCGGGATGGAACAGCGGGTCGTTGTTCATGGTACGGCTTTCCTTTCCGTCTCCGGGGTCGGAGGCTGCGGTTCGCGACCCTGCGTCGTGTCATCGCGGTAGTCGTCGTCGAAATCGCAGACCAGGTAGTAGCGCTGCTCGCCGCTGACCGGGTCCTGGTAACGCTCGGCGATGTGAAAACCGAGACGCAGGCTGGGCTTGAGCGAGGCGACGTTGTCCGCCGAGATGCGCGAGGAGTAGCCACGCACCCCGTTGGCACGGAAATGCAGGATGGCCGTGCGGCGCAGCTCGGTGGCGAGCCCGCGCCCACGGTGGGCGGGGTGAACGCCGCTGAAGCTCGAATGCACCCGATCCTCGCGAAGGTCGCGGCGACTGAAGCCGTAGAAGGCCGCCCCCACCACGCGACCGTTGATGTCCAGGGCGACCACGCCGAGGCGGTTGCCCGCCAGGCGGTACAGCCAGCGCCGGGGCAGGTCGAGCGGCTGGCCGTCGTGCAGCTCGGCATACAGCGCCAGGGCGCCGGGCAGGTGCGGGCGTCGCATGGCGCACAGCCGGTAGCCGTCGTGATGGCGCAGCGGCACGGTGGCGAACCCCCTGGTACGGCGCAGGTTACGTGCGATCAGCGCGGCCGCTTCGAAGGCGACCCGCAGGTGTCGACTCGCTGCGTTGGCATTCATGATCAGCAAAACCTCTCGAGGAACAGTTGCGCCGCCACGCCGTTGTGCGAGTAGCCCTGCGAGCGCAGGCGCTCGAGGGTCTCGGGCGGGAAGCGCCCGGTGGATGCCAGGGTGTTGCCCCGGGCCAGGCCCGGCAGCAGCCGCTTGGCCAAGCGCTTGACCCGCGCACCGGGGCCGCGGCGAAAGGCCGCCAGACGGCTCAGGCGGGCGCGCAGGCTCTGGCGGGATCGATGCGCGGCGTTGCCCAGCGGCGCCTGGTGGCCGCTGACCTCGGCAAACAGGGCCTCGACGAAGCTGACATAGCCGGCACGGCACTCCAGCCAGTGGTACGGCACCGTCTGCCACAGCGCCATGAAGTCGCGGTCGTAGAGCGGCATCCACCAGTCGTGGCCGAAGAACTCGAAGCTGCGCACCGAGTTGACGATGAACTTGGCCTGGCGCTCCTGCCAGCCGAACTGCACGAACTGGCGAATGAACTCGTCGGGCTCCAGCGCCTCGTCCAGCGGATAGTCGAGGGCTAGGCGCGGCAGCACACGATCGTGGAACAGCGCCTCGCCCTCCTCGCTGGCGTTGAGCGTGAAATGCCGCTGACGCAGGGCCTCGCCCAGCGCGTCCGCCGGCATTTGGCGGTCTTCTCGCCTGGCCTCGAACGCGCTCGACGGTACGAAACCGGTCACGCAGCAGTGACCAGGCACGAACAGCGACCCCGGCTCGACCTCGCCCCGTTCCGTCAGCGACTTGACCGCCAGCCAGTCCTGCATGTTGGCGATGGCGTTCCAGCCCGAGGCCCAACGCTGGTAGCGCCAGTACGCCTCGCTCTCGGCGACGCGACCCCATGCCTGCTGGCTGTACTCGACGAAGGTCCACGGCAACCCCAGGGCGCCGGCCACCTCGCGGCTCACCCTGGCCTCCTGGTTGTCGCGGTAGCCGTAGGCGTAGGCCAGCATGCGCGGATACTGGCGGCGCGCCAGCAGCGTGGCGATCAGGCGCGAGTCATAGCCGCCGCTGAGCGGCACCACGATCTGGCGCCCGTCGGCCGTCGCGATCAGCCGGTCGCACGCCGCCTCGAGTACCTCCTCGAGCCGCGCCAGGCACGAACTCTCGTCATGCCCCGACTCGGCGCAATGGCGAAAGCGATAGTAGCGTTCCAGGGAGAGGCTCAGGCCCGGCTCAGTCGTGTTCACGACTAGCGCCTCTCCGGCGCGCAGCTGCTTGACACGGCGAAACAGCGTGTCGCGGCCGGTGACGTAGCCGGCCAGCTCGAAGTCGGCCCTGGCCTCGTCGTCGACCCGATCCTCGCCGACCTGCTGGCGCACCCAGTCGGCATCGTCGCTGAGATAGCAGGCGTCGCCGCGGATGCCGTAGAACAGCGGAATCGAGCGCACCCGATCCACCACGGCCACCAGGCCGTCCTGCGCGTCTCGCACCAGCGCGTGAAAGCCGTTGAGCTCGCCCAGGCGCCTGCGCCAGGCCTCGACGTCCCCGGTCGGCTCCAGCCGCTCCAGGGCGGCATCGGGCGACAGCTCCCGCCCGTCGAGCCAGACGCGGCCGCAGACATGGCCACGCCCGTCCGGCAGCCTGCCTGGCTGCCAGCGCGAGGAAGCGAAGTGACAATGTATCGAACTCATTGATAGGCCCTTCGGAACAGGAGGAAATAGCGCAATCCCACCAGCGCGGCGCAAAGCAGCAGCGCCACGCTCCACGGCAGCCACGCGGGGGCCAGCCAGCCGGCGGCGAGCAGCGGCGCCAGCAGCACCAGCCCCCACCCCAGCGCCGTGAGAGTGGCCGTCGCCAGCACCCGCGGCGGGTTGTCGGTCAGCCGGGCGATCCAGACCAGAAAGCCGATCCAGCAGGCGGCGCTGCCCAGCGAGAACAGCGCCACCGTCAGCAGCAGGTCATCGCGGGCGGCGCCAATGGCGATGGCCGCCACGCGCACGCCGAGCAACAGCGCCTGGAAGATCAACCCCTGCCCCTGGCGCTCCAGCACCGAGAACAGATGGCTCAGCGGCGAGGTGATGAACACCAGGTAGAGCCAGGGCGCCATCCAGCGTGCGAATTCGCCGGCCTCGCGCCAGCGCTCGCCGAAGACCAGGGCGAACAGCTCCGGGCCGATCGCCATCAGCACGAGCACCGGCGGCATGGCGAGCTGCGCCAGCGTGGCGTGCACCTTGGCCACCAGCGGGCCCAGTTCGCCCTGCCGATGGGCCTCGGCGGCGCTGGCGAAGAACACCTTGCCCACGGCTTCGCCGATCAGCGTCATGGGCATCGCCAGCACGCGGTGCGCCAGCGCATAGAGCCCGGCCGCCACGGGGCTGAACAGCGCGGCGAAGAGCAGCGGCGGAAGCTGCTTGCCGAGGGTGTTGAACAGCCCCGACCAGGAGGAGAGCAGCGGGAATTTGCGGTAGCGGCACGCCGCCGCCCACATCCCTGCCGCCGTGACCTGCTGCTCGCCGACGGCGCGCAGCGCCGGGCGCGCCAGCGCCAGGGTACCGGCGCCCTGCCCCGCGGCATGGCCGAGCAGCAGGCCACCGCCGCCCAGCGGGCTCGCCACGAGCTGGATCGCCAGCAGCGCCAGCGACTGCTTGATCCGCGTCGAGGCCAGCGCGGCGAACGCACGCGTGCGCACCGCCCAGTGACTGACCGCCTGGTAGCCCCCGGCTGCGGCCACGCCCAGCGGCAGCAGCCACAGCCAGGCGCTCAGCGAGGGCACGCCCAGCGCCGTGGCCAGCGCCCGCCCCCCGAGCAGCACCAGCAGCAGCGCGACCAGGGTGGTCACGGCCACGACCGTCAGGCTCAGTGCCAGCACCTCGGCCGCCTCGCGCTCCGTTTCCGGCAGCGGGATGGCCAGCTGGTAGCGGCCGCTGGCCACTACGGTGAACAGCGCCAGCAGGCCGCCGTAGACCGCCAGCAGGCCGAAGTCCTCCGGCGCATACAGCCGGGTCAACAGCGGCGCCGCGGCGATGGTCAGCAGCTGCGCCCCCGCCGTGCCCCCCACCAGCACGCTGACCCCGCGGGCGAAGGCGTGGGTCGGCAGCAGGCGTCTTGCCGGTATGACGAGCCGATTCAGCACGTGATGTCTCCCCTCCCTGGCGGGCGGCTCAGGCCACCGCCTCCCTGAGCGCCGTGACGATATGCTCCTGATCCTCGGCCGTGAGGTACGGGTGCATCGGCAGGCTGACCACCCGGCGCGAGGCCGCGTTGCCGACCGGCAGGTCGACGGCCGGGTCGGCCACCGCCGGCTGCTGGTTGAGCGGGATCGGATAGTGCACGGCGGTGGGTATGCCGGCCTCGGCCAGCCGCGCGATCACCACCTCGCGGTCGTCGACCTCCACCGTGTACTGGGCGTAGGCGCTGGTGTTGTGGAGCTCCACGTGGGGCGAGGCGAAGCCGTGCGCACGCAGCAGGCGGCCATAGCGCTCGGCGACCTGCTCGCGCAGCCTCAACTCCTCGTCGAGGATGTCGAGCTTGGGCAGCAGGATCGCAGCCTGCAGGGTGTCCAGGCGGCTGTTGACGCCGATGCGGACGTGGTAGTAGCGCCGCCCCTGGCCGTGGCGGGCGATCTGGCGCAGCACCTTGGCCAGCTCGTCGTCGTCGGTGAACAGCGCCCCGCCGTCGCCGTAGCAGCCCAGCGGCTTGCTGGGAAAGAACGAGGTGGTGGCGATCTGCGACAGGCTGCACGAGCGCCGGCCGCGGTAGGTGGCGCCGAAGCTCTGGGCGGCGTCCTCGATCACCGGGATGCCGTGGCGCGCGGCGATCTCGTTGATGGCGTCCATGTCGGCGCACTGGCCATAGAGCGATACCGGGATGATCGCGCGGGTGCGCGGGGAGATGGCGGCTTCCAGCTTTTCCGGGTCGAGCAGGTAGGTGCGCGGGTCGACGTCGACGTAGACCGGGCGCGCGCCCAGCAGCGCGACGGTCTCGGCGGTGGCGATGTAGGTGAAGCCCGGCGTGATCACCTCGTCGCCGGGGGCGATGCCCAGCGCCATCTGGGCGATCTGCAGCGCGTCGGTGCCGTTGGCGCAGGAGATGCAGTGGCGCACGCCGACGTAGTCGGCCAGGCGCGCCTCGAGCTCGTCCACCTCGGGGCCGAGGATGTACTTGCCGTGATCGAGCACGTTGCGGATGCCGGCGTTGATGCGTTCGCGGATGCGCACCTGCTGGGCCTTGAGATCGATGAAGTCCATGCGACGGGTGTCCTTGGCGGCGGACGGCGCTTCCTGCGCCGGGATGCAGCGGAGCCTCTTCCCTTCGAGCCGATAGCGCTCGCCGGTGTGCGGGCAGGTCACTTCGCCCTCGCCTTCCAGCGGCAGCTCGAGACGCTCGCCGTGGCGACTCATCCAGCCCTGCTGGCGGGCGGGCACGCCGAGCATCAGGGCGAAGTCGGGCACGTCGCGGTTGACCAGCGCACCGGCGCCGATGAAGGCGTGGCGTCCCACGGTCACGCCGCAGACGATGGTGCAGTTGGCACCCAGCGTCGCCCCCTCGCGCACCAGGGTGTCGCGGTACTCGTCCTTGCGCTCGACCAGCGAGCGTGGGTTGTAGACGTTGGTGAAGACCATGCTGGGGCCGCAGAAGACGCCCGCCTCGAGGGTGACGTTGTCGTAGACCGAGACGTTGTTCTGCACCTTGCAGCGGTCACCGATGACCACCCGGTTGCCGACGAAGACGTTCTGTCCCAGCGACACGCCACGGCCGATGCGGGCACCGCCGCAGACGTGAACGAAGTGCCAGACGCGGGACGCTTCGCCGATCTCGGCCCCGTCGTCGACGATGGCGCTGGGGTGGATCCGGACACCGGGGTAACGGCTGTCGTGCGGTTGGCTGTCCATGGCGAACCTCACATCAGGTGCCGCTTGAGGCAGGGATGCGCCTCGTTGCGGGCGGGAATTTCCAGGGCGGCGTTGCGAATCGTGTCGACCGTCTCGATGCAGTGGCGGGCATCTTCGAGACCGAAGCCGCGCCCGGCCAGAATTTCCTGGTAGGAGACCGTGTGCAGGTCGGTGAAACCGCCCGAGAACTCGATCTCGCGGCCCTCGCACAGGATCGAGCGGTAGGTGGTCTGCTGCCCCTGCACGCTGCTCGGCAGGTCGTTGCTGTCGATCGACAGGAACCAGCGCACCCGCGCCTTCTGGTACTCGAGGAAGCCGGCGGCGCGATGCTCGTCGAGGTAGTGGACGACGTTGCGCTGCAGATCGCCGAACACGAAGTGCAGCATGTCGAAGAAGTGCACGCCGATATTGGTCGCCACCCCGAACGACTTGCGCGGGTCGCCCTTCCAGCTCTCGTGGTACCACTTGCCGCGCGAGGTGATGTAGGTCAGCTCGACGTCGTACTTGTCGTCCCGCGGCGTGCCGGCCACCCGCTCCTTGAGTTCGACGATGGCCGGGTGGTGGCGCAGCTGCAGGATGTTGAACACCCGGCGGCCGGTCTCCTGCTCGACCTTGGCGAGCTCGTCGAGCAGCGCCGGCGTCGGCACCAGCGGCTTCTCGCAGATCACATGGCAGCCCAGCCGCAGGCCGGCGGCGATATGGGCATGGTGCAAGTGGTTGGGCGAGCATACCGAGACGTAGTCGAGCGCCGTGTAGGGGTCGCGCTTGCGCTGCCAGGCGCTCTCGATGAAGCGCTCGAACTCGGTGAAGAACTCGCTTTCCGGCGAGATCGAATCGATGATGCCCACCGAGTCGTTGATGTCGTAGGCCATGGCCAGGTGATTGCCGGTCTCCTTGATGGCCTTCATGTGGCGGGGAGCGATGTAGCCGGCGGCGCCGATCAGGGCGAAGTATTTCATGGCGGGTACCTGTGCATTGGGCATGGGGTTCAGGCCTTTATCACGCGATCTTCGCTCTCGCCGCGGTAGATGCCGCGGGTATCGACGATCAGTTGGGCGTGGGCGCGGATCATGTCGTAATCGAAGCGGTCGTGATCGGTCGCGAGCACCACGGCATCGTACTCGGCCAGCGTGGTCGGCGTGAGCGGCACGCTCTCGAGTTCGAAATGGTGCTCACGCATCGGCGGGAAGACCGGCACGTGGGGGTCGCTGTAGGCCACTTCGGCCCCGCGGTCGCGGATGCGCTCCATGATGTGGACCGACGGCGACTCGCGCATGTCGTCGACGTTCTTCTTGTAGGCGATGCCGAGCACCAGCACGCGGCTGCCCTTCAACGCCCGGCCATGCTGGTTGAGCCCCTCGATCAGCTTGCCCACCACGTAGTCCGGCATGGCCTGGTTGATCTCGCCGGAGAGTTCGATGAAGCGGGTATGCAGGCCGTACTCGCGGGCCTTCCAGGTCAGGTAGAAGGGGTCGATCGGAATGCAGTGGCCGCCCAGCCCCGGCCCCGGGTAGTAGGGGGTGAAGCCGAACGGCTTGGTGGCCGCGGCGTCGACCACCTCGAAGATGTCGATGCCCATGCGGTCGGCGACGATCTTCATCTCGTTGACCAGGCCGATGTTCACCGCACGGTGGATGTTCTCGAGCAGCTTGGTCATCTCGGCGGCACGGGTCGAACTGAGCGGTACCACCTGGTCGATGGCCGGGCGGTAGAGCGCCACGCCGGCTTCGCGGCACGCCGGCGTGTGCCCGCCGACCACCTTGGGAATGGTACGCGTCTCGAAGTCGGGGTTGCCCGGGTCCTCGCGCTCCGGCGAGTAGACCAGGAACAGCGACTCGCCGACCGCGAGGCCGCTCTCCTCGATGCGCGGCAGCAGCTCCTCCTCGGTGGTGCCCGGGTAGGTGGTGCTCTCGAGCGAGATCACCTGGCCTTCGCGCAGGTGCCCCTTGAGCGCATCGACGGTACCGATGACGAAGCTGATGTCCGGTTCGCGATACTTGTTGAGCGGCGTCGGCACGCACAGGATCAGCGCATCGGCCTCCGCCACGCGGGAGAAGTCGGTGGTCGCTTCGAAGCCGGCGTCCCTGGCCCGGGCGACCCGCTCCGAGTCGATGTGCTCGATGTAGCTGCGCCCGGCATTGAGCTTTTCCACCTTGCCGGCATCGATGTCGATACCGAGCACGCGGTAGCCGATCTCGCTGTAGCGCAGCATCAGGGGCAGCCCCACATAGCCAAGCCCGACGATCCCGATCACGGCTTCCTTGCGCTCGAGCCGGCCAATCAGACGATCTTTGATAGTGGTCATGACGCTTCCATGGTTTTCGAGTGGTAGTGATCGGCGCTCGGCCAGCCGGCCTCACGCCAGGGAACGGCCTGCACGGGCAGGCTCGGACGACGTCCGTTGGCGCCTGCGGCGCTCAGGTCTGGGTGGTCTTGTAGGCATAGTGGTAGTAGCCGTAGCCATAGCTGGTGGCGGCCTTGCGCTCGATGGCGTTGAGGATGCCGCCCTTGACGGTGACACCGCTGGTTTCGAGGCGGCGAATGGCCACGTCGACCTCGCGCGGCGGGTTGAGCCCGAAGCGGGCCACCAGCAGCGTGGTGCCGCAGTGGTGGCCGATCACCGCGGCGTCGGTCACGGCCAGGATCGGCGGGGTGTCGACGATCACCAGGTCGAAGCGCTCGCTCACCGCCTCGAGCAGCCGCGTGAAGCGCTCGCTCATCAGCAGTTCGGCGGGATTGGGCGGCGCCTTGCCGCGGGCGACGTAACTCAGGCCGTTGATCGGCGACTGGCGGATCACCTCGTCGAGCGCGGCCTTGTCGGCGAGCACCTCGGAGAGCCCGCCCTTGCTATCGGCGTTGAAGGCGGTGTGAACGTGCCCCTTGCGCATGTCGGCATCCACGATCAGCACGCGCTGGCCGCTCTGGGCGATCACCGCCCCCAGGTTGATACAGATGAAGCTCTTGCCGATATTGGGGCTCGGCCCGGTGATCATCAGCCGGTTGTCGTTGGCCTCCAGCATGGCGAAGTGCAGCGAAGTGCGCAGGCCGCGCAGGGCCTCGATGGCGGTGTCGTCCGGCGCATTCTGGGCCAGCACCCCGTTGGTCACGGCGCGGCCACGGCGCCGGTTGTGGCGCTTGACCCGACGTACCAGCTTCTGCTGATCGTCGGAGAGCGGCACGGTGGCATACACCGGCAGCCCCAGGTCCTCGATCTGCTCCGCACTCTCCACGCCCCGGTGCAGGATGCTGCGCACGATGACGAAGGCCACCGCCAGGAAGGCGCCGATCAGGGTCAGCATGGCCACGGTCACCGGCTTGCGCGGCTCCACCGGCCCCGGCTGGGCAACGGCATCGTCGAGAATGCGCACGTTGCCCACGGTACTGGCCTTGGTGATGCTCATCTCCTGGATCTTGTTGAGCAGCTGCACGTAGACCTGCTGGGTCACCTCGACGTCGCGCGTCATGCGCAGGATCTGCTGCTGGGTCTCGGGCAGCCCGTGAATGCGCTCGTTGAGCCGCTCGCGGTCGCGCTCGAGATTGTGGCGTTTCTCCATCAGGGCGGCATAAAGCGGGTGCGAGGCGTTGTAGCGCTGGCTCAGTTCGGCCTGCTCCATCTCCAGCTCGCCCAACTGGGTGTCGAGTTCGACGACCCGGTCCAGCACCGAGCGCGTCTCGAGGTTGAGATCGAGGCTCTCGTGTTCCATGCGGAAGGCGTTGAGGGCATCCTCGGCGGCGGCCAGGTCGTTGCGCACCTGGGGAACCTGCTCCTCCAGGAATTCGAGGCTCTGCTGCGCCTCGGCGCTCTGGCGCTCGACGTTCTGGGTCAGGTAGATCTGGGCAATGACGCTCAGGGTACGCTCGGCGCGGCGCGGGTTCTCGTCGAGCAGGGTCATGTTGAACACACCGCTGTCACGACCGCGCTGACCGACGCTGAAGCGTGAGCGCAGGTTGTTTATCGCGGCCAGGCGGGTACGCCGCACCACGGTGAATTCCGCCCCCTCGCCGGCCTCCAGTTCGGCCACGCGCAGTTCGATGCGGCCCTCGTCGAAGCTCTCGGTGGTACCGACCCGCCCCTCGCCGAGCAGCGTCTCACCGTGATAGAGCCGGTAGCTGCCGGGCTCGCCGGCCACCAGGCGCAGCGCGCGGCCCAGCCACTCCGGGTCGACGCGCAGCTCCCCCACGTTGAGGTGTTCGCCGGCCCACACGCTGCGCTCGGCAAAGCCGGGCCGCTGCATGCCGCTCCTGACCAGATAATCCCCCACGAAGGCCAGCCGGGTCGGGATCACCTCGATGTCGAGGCGCTCCTGGTCGACGGCCTGGCCGAGCACCATGCGCGAGCGCAGGATCTCGAGCTCGGCTTCGGCCTTGGTCTCCTCCTCGAGGATCGAGCGCACCTCGGCGAGCGGATTGCTCAGCCCGGTCTTGCCCTCCACCTGCACCAGGGCATCGGCGCGGTAGATAGGCGTCGCCAGCTGCACGTGGATCACCGCCGCCACGGCAAAGACCGCCGTCACCAGCATGATCAGCCACTTGTTGTCCAGCAGGACGCCGAACAGCCTGCCCAGATCGATATCGTCATGGGCTGGGCGCGAGCCCGTCTTGATCTCTTTCACCATTGGTAGAGTCCTGGCGTGAAAAGGGAGTCGTTCGCGTCAGCCTCGCGAGCCGCCGAGGCGCGCCTGCCAGAGGCGCGCGGCTTCGGTAAGCTGACGATGCACGCGTACAAAGACCTCTTCGTTCCTGCGGTAGGGGTCGGGGATGTCCACCCCGCTGCCCGCCTCACCCGGCAGCCAGCGCCCGAAGCGCATGGTCTTGCCGGTGGCGAAAGGGAACTGCTCGGCAATCGCCAGCCGCTGGCCCTCGCTCATGACCAGCACCAGGTCGGCCTCGCGCACCATCCCGGCGTCGATCTGGCGCGCCCGATGGGCGGAGAGATCGAGCCCATCAGCCTCCGCCAGGCGCGCGGCGGTAGGGTCGGCGGCGTGTCCGACCAGCGCCCCCAGGCCGGCCGATGCGATACGGTGGCCGGGCAGAGCCCGCCTGAGCAGCGCCTCTCCGACCGGGCTGCGACAGACGTTGCCGATGCACACCACGAGTACTTCCTGAAACATTCCCTTCCCTCTATTCGCGGACACGATCCAGCTCACGCCCGGTGCGCGTGGTCTGGTAGAGACTGCTGACGGTGGGCAGCAGCTGGCGCACCACACGGTTCCAGCGCCCCAGCGGCGTGGTCGTCACGTACACCACATCGGTCGGCTGCAGGGTGAATTCGGCACCCAGCATCAGTGCCGTCGCGTTGCTGGCGTCGAGCTGGTAGACCGTGGCGAGCTTGTCGCTGTCCGACGCCGCCCGGCGGATGACGAAGATGCCCGAGGCGTTGGCATTGCCCTCGTTGATGCCGCCAGCCTCGGAGAGCGCATCGGTCAGCGTCAGCCGGCTCGCCCCCATCGGCAGGCTGGTCGGCTCGCGCACCTCGCCCATCACGTACACCTTCTGGTTGCTGTTGTCGGGCACGTGCAGCACATCGCCATCGCGCAGCAGCATGTTCTGGTCGAGACGGCCGTTGTTGAGCATGTCGTGCAGCGACACACGGGTTTCCTCGCCGTCCCGCGTCAGCAGCACGTCGTGCCAGTTGGCGTGCTCCGCCAGCCCGCCGGACAGGTTGATGGCGTCGAGCACGCTCATCGGCACGTTGCGGATCGGCAGCGGGCCGGGCTCCTGCACGGCGCCGGTGACGTTGACCTTCTGGGAGTTGTACTGGGCGACCTGGACTTCGACCTGGGGCATGGCCACGTAGGGCTCCAACCCGCTGGCGATGACTTCGCGCACCTCGCGCACCGTCCGTCCCTCCACCGGAATGCGGCCGATGAAGGGATAGAAGATGGTGCCGTCGCTGTGCACGGTATTGCCCGACTCCGCCGCGCTACGCTCCCCGCCGGCGGGAATCGTCAGTTCCGGATGGCCGTAGACGATGACGGTGAGCACGTCGCCCTTGCCGATGTAGTAGTCATAGTCGGTGACCTCCTCACGCAGGGCGTCGCCGGCCTTCTCCATATCCTCGGCCCCGAGGAGCTCCTGGCGCTGGCTGCGCACCAGGCCGAAGGTGATGGGCTCGATATCGACCAGATCGTCGATCGGGGCGGAGTCCGCCTGGTAATCGATATGCCCTCCCGGGGCAAAGGCACATCCACCCAAGGCAAACAGCCCGAAACAAAGAAACAAGCGCCCCACCCGGAGCCGCTGGAAGTCGTGATTCATCGAATTTTCACTCGCGTGCCATTATTAACCTGGACCCTGTCGCCTTAAGCAGTCATTCCTTGTCGCTTTTATTATTCGTTAATGTCGCCACCAAGTGACACGGGAGGAAACCAACAAATAACCTCAACCGCACCCAAATTTCTCAACCTGACACAATAATTAAACGCGATTGTAGTCATCCGGCGACACCAACTAATTCAAACTGTCTCCCGACGTCGACACCAATATTCCAAACATAAACCTAAGAATACTTTATCCGACATCGAGACAAGTAAAGAAACCCTCCCGCCGCAAGACACGCTACCGCCGCGAGGTTAAGACGACAATCCCCGAAGCCACGCGCATCACCCTGTTTTCAGGGCGAAAAAATGCCAGCGGCAAGAACCGCGACACGACGCATACTCAAGGAATTCGACAAGACAGGGCCCTTGCCTCCATGCAAGGTGCCAAGTGAACAGGGCTAGAATAATCTTTTTTTTTGCTCGCCACTACCCCTTATCAAGTTCTATACATTTTTTTACTCTTATATACACACGGACACGCTGGAACAAGATAAGTTTCTTTCCTGTTATCACTAATTAGGTTATCAATTCACCGTTCGAACCGAAACCCCCATGGCATTTAAACGTCACGGGGGCAAGTCTATGCAAGCCTGTCTGCATTACCTGCCGACGGCAGGTTGGCCGGGTGGTAATCCAGCACCATTACAGGATACGCCGTCCGGCTATTCGTACCGCCGGAAGCATCCGGCGCAATAAAGGAGCCATATCGATATGCTTGAACCCATGAAACTACGAAGGCGCATCGCCACCCTGGCGGGCGTGACCCTGCTGGGCCTCGCGCCGCTCGCGCTGGCCCAGCAGGCCACGTTACCCCAGGGTACGCCGGGCGCCCCGGGCAACTCGGCAAATACGCCGGCGCCGGGCGCGGTGGCTAGCGGCGGGCTCGCCACCGGCATAGGTGCCGGCGCCGAGGCCCCGGGCAATTCCGGCCAGGCCCTGGCCGGTGCGGTGAGCCGGGGAGCCGCCGGCATCGGCGTGGCGATCGGTGCCTCCGGCACGGGTACCGGCACCGGGACGGGTACCGGTACCGGGACGCGCTGATGAGCCGCGACAGACGGTACAGCATCAGACGTGTGCCGACTCAGGGCCGCCGCAAGGCGGTCCTGCTTCGCCTGCTGTTGGCGGGGGGACTGGTCGCGGGCATGACGGCCTGTGCCCAAGGCGGGCGGCTGACGCCCATGGGCGCCACATTGATGGGCGGGGCTCGCGGCGAGGACCCCGCAGCACAGGCCGAAGCGCTACCCTACGCCACGCTGGTGGCACGCACCGAGGGCAACCAGGCGCTGCTGGTAATGGCGCATCGCACCGGGCATAACGGCCGCGATACCTACTGGCAGGCCGGGGATCGCGCCACGCTGCAGCTGCGCGATGGCGTTCCCGCCAGCACGGCCGGCTTCGACGCGCTCCTGCTGGGACGCTGGCTCACGGCCGAGCCGGGCCATGGACACTACCGGGTGCACGTTCATTGGCGCGATGCCGACGGCCAGGAGTGGCAGGACATGGCAACGGCAAGTCTCACCTGCGAGGCGGCGCAGCCCGTCGACCTGCCGTTGACCCGGCTAACGCTGGAGCGATGTACCGAACGACTCGATTGGCAGGGCAGCAATACGCACAGCCGCGGGGTGTACTGGCGCGAGCCGGGCAGCCTGCGGATCTGGGGGGGTGACATGGCGCTCTGGCCGGACGGTCCACGCCTGCGCTGGCAGGTGGCGAGACCCTGGTGGAGCGATGCCGAGGACACCGGGCACGGCGTCGGGCAGACGAGCCTGCCCGACGCCGTGCCATCGTCGTGACAAAGAGAGTGAGAATGACCCGACGTCACCCCCCCCATGCCGGCGGCTGGCGCTCAGCCTGCCTGGGCGCGCTGCTGGCCCTACCCCTTCACGTCCAGGCCGAGACCCCACGGCTGTCTGACCTGTGGCTCGCGCAGCCGGCGTTGCCCGAACCACCCGCCTACAGCTACTACCTGCTGGAACGTCAGCAGGAGCCTCAGCAGCGCCGGGCCAGGCGCCTGCGGGAAGAACTGGCGACGCTGATCGACTGGTACTCCCTGGCCGGGCGCAGCGACATGGCCCGGGGGCTGGCCGCATGGCAGGCCGCCATCGTCGAGCTGCAGGCGGCGGCGGGGCGCACCCCTGCCAGGGCCGACCTCGCCGCCCTGCTCGCCTCGCCGCGGCACGATCCCTCGCTGGCCTCGCTGGCGGCCGTCGGTCATTGCGACGTGCCCGAGTGGGTGGAGCTGTGGCACTTCGGCGGCGTGACGCGTCACCGCTGGACCCCGGGCATGAGCCTGCGCGAACTGCTGCGCCAACAGCCCGACGCCCACCGGGCCGGCGCCGACGAAGCGTGGCTGATCGCCCCCCAGGGCGCGCCGCGCCGACTCGGCGTGGCCGCCTGGAACGCCGGCGATGCTCCCCTGGTTCCCGGCAGCCGCGTGGCCATCGCCCTTCCCGAACCGGTTCAGGAGTCGGACTGGGTCAATCGCGCCCTGCCCGACTTCCTGGCGACCCGCCTACCCGGCGATGCCTGTCAGGCCGTCGCCTTGCCGCACGCCGCGGGTCAAGCCGATTCGGGAGGACCTGCGACATGAAGCGACCCGCACACGGGCCCGGCTCCTCGCACCTCGCACCGCTGACCCTCGCCATCGCCATCGCCATGAGCCTGGCCGCGCCGGCACTCGCCGAGCCCGGCCTGTCTCGCCTCGGCAGCGGTCAGAGCGATTTCGGCGGCGTCGGGCTGATGCAGACCCCCAGCGCACGCATGACGCCGCTGGGCGGCTTCGCCTTCTCGCTGTCGCGTACCGCGCCCTACCGGCGCTACGGGCTGTTCTTCCAGCCCACCGAATGGCTCGAAGCCGGCTTCCGCTACGTCGAGGTGGAGAACCGGCGCTACCTGGCCGCCACGGGAGACCGCAACAACCTGGACAAGGGCATCGACTTCAAGGTGAGGCTGCGAGAGGAGGATCGCTACTGGCCGCAGATCGCCGTCGGCGCCCGCGACATCGGCGGCACCGGCCTGTTCTCGGGCGAATATCTGGTGGCCAGCAAGCGCTGGCACGACTTCGATTTCTCACTGGGGATCGGCTGGGGCTATCTCGGCAACCAGGAAGATTTCACCAACCCGCTGGCCCGGCTCGACGAGCGCTTCGAGCGGCGCTCCGGCTTCAGCTCGGGCGGCGATGGCGGCGACTTCAACCTGGGCAGCCTGTTCAGCGGCCGCAGCGCGCTGTTCGGCGGGATCGAATACCAGACCCCGTGGGATCCGCTGGTGCTGCAGCTCGAACTGGAGGGCAACGACTATCAGCATGAGCCGCAGCGCAACGACCAGGAGCAAGCGTCACGCTTCAACCTGGGGGCTCGGCTGCGCCTGAGCGACGGCATCGAACTCAGAGCCGGCTGGCAGCGCGGTGACACCGCCATGCTCGGGATCAGCCTGGCGACCAACCTGGCCAGCATCTCCCAGGCCAAGCGCGACCCCCTCCCCGTCGATTTGGCGCCGGCCCCCGCCGAGCACACCAGTGACTGGGGCGGGCTAAGCCGCGAGCTGGACGCCAACGCCGGCATCGGCGTCTACCGCATCCGCCAGCACGGCACGAGCGTCACCGTCGAGGGCGAACCCACGCGCTATCGCTCCCTCGCCGAGAGCGAGCAGCGCGCCGGGCGCCTGCTGCATAATCATCTCGACGGAGAGGTGGAGAGCTTCCGCTTCCGCTGGCATGAGCGCGGCATGCCCCTGCGCGAGAGCGTTCACCAGCGTGACGCCCTGGTCGCCGCCGCCGAGTCCAGCGAGGCGAACGTCGCCTATCGCCACGGCATCTACTCGCATGCCCAACTGAGCTCGGGCGAGGGCGAGGTGCTGCATGAAGCCCCTCCCCGCGGGCTCGCCTACAGCCTGGAACCGCAGCTCGAGCAGAATTTCGGCGGCCCCGACGGCTATCTCTACCGGCTATCCGCCAATCTCGACAGCGAGTACCGGCTGGGGGCCAATCACTGGCTCTCGGCTACGCTCACCTATACCCTCGCCGACAACCTCGCCAAGTACCGCTACATCGGCCCCTCGGAGCTGCCGCGGGTGCGGACCCATATCGGCGACTACCTGGCCGAGACCGACATCGGCATCAGCAACCTCCAGTACACCCGAACCGCCCAGCTGGGCAACGACTGGTACGCACTGGGCTATGGTGGCCTGCTCGAGACCATGTTCGCCGGCGCGGGGGCGGAGCTGCTCTACCGCCCGTTCAACAGCGACGTGGCCCTCGGGCTCGACCTCAACTGGGTCAAGCAGCGCGACTTCGACCAGCGCTTCGAGATGCGCGACTACAGCACCTGGACGGGCCATCTGACCGGCTACTGGCAGACCGACTACGAAGACGTGCTGGCCAAGGTCAGCGTGGGCCGCTACCTGGCCGGGGACCTCGGCATGACCTTCGACGTCTCCCGGGAGTTCGATTCGGGAGTGCGCCTCGGCGGCTGGGCCACCTTCACCGACGCCGGCAGCGACTTCGGCGAAGGCAGCTTCGACAAGGGCATCTACCTCTCGCTGCCGCTGGATGCCTTCTTCGTACACTCCACCCGACAGCGGGCCCAGCTCGCCTGGAGCCCGCTGACCCGCGATGGCGGCGCCCGCCTGGCGCGCCGCGAGTCGCTCTACGACCTGACCGAGGAGCGCCGCATGGGCCGCTACTGGGAGGAGCAGGCCGAGCTGATGCGATGAGCCCCTGCCGTGCGAAAACGACGAGACCACCGCATCTTCATGCGGTGGTCTCGAGGAAAGATAACGGTATAACTCAATCAGCCGCGATGATAGCCCGGCGTCACGAAGGGCATCTTGCTCACCAGCATGGGCAGCCGCTTGCCCCGCACCTCGGCATACACGGTGGTACCGAGCTCGGCATGGGCGATGTCGACGTAGCCCATGGCCACCGGCTTGCCTACGCTTGGCCCGAAACCACCCGAGGTCACCGTACCGATGCGCTGGCCCTCCTCGTCGAAGAGCTCGGTGCCCTCGCGCACCGGCGCCCGCCCCTCGCCCAGCAGGCCGACACGCTTGCGGCGATGATCCTTGGCGTCGACCTGGTGCAGGATCACGTCGGCCCCGGGGAACCCCGCCGAGCGCTCGCCGCCGTGACGACGTGGCTTGCCGATGGCCCAGATCAGCCCCGCCTCCACCGGCGTGGTCTCGGTGTCGATGTCGTGGCCATAAAGGCACAGTCCGGCCTCCAGGCGTAGGGAGTCCCGCGCCCCGAGGCCGATCGCCTCGACCTCATCCTCGGCCAGCAGGCGCCGCGCCAGGGCCTCGGCCTGGTCGGCCGGCACCGAGATCTCGAAGCCGTCCTCGCCGGTATAGCCGCTGCGGCTGATCCACACCGGCACGCCGTCGATCGCGAAGCGACCGTGCTGCATGAACACCATCTCGCACGCTTCGGGGCAGTGACGGCGCATGACCTCCGCCGCCCCGGGCCCCTGCAGGGCCAGCAGGCCGCGCTCCAGCACCTCGACCCGATGCTCGTCATCGAGCCCCAGCTCGAGCAGCGCGATGTCCTGCTCCTTGCAGGCGGCGTTGACCACCAGGTAGAGCGTCCCATCGCCGGGGTTGGCCACCATCAGGTCGTCGAGGATGCCGCCCTCCTGGCCGGTGAACAGCGCATAGCGCTGCATGCCCTCGGGCAGGCCCACGATGTCGGCGCACACCAGGGTCTCGAGCGCCTCGGCGGGGCGTGGCCCATGCAGCAGGATCTGGCCCATGTGAGAGACATCGAACAGGCCGCAGGCGGCGCGGGTATGCTCGTGCTCCTTCTTGACGCCGAGCGGGAACTGCACCGGCATCTCGTAGCCGGCAAAGGGCACCATCTTGCCCCCCAGCTCGAGATGCAAGGCGTGCAGTGGGGTGTGCTTGAGTTGACTCATGTAGGGGTCCTCGTGACGAGATGGTAGGCGAGAATGCGGCACGGGCGGAGAGACGCCCCAAGGCGCCTCCCGCACCGATACGGCAGTCACTCAGCGCTTGTCGTGATCCAGGTCCTCGCCCGGCAGCACTGTCTCGCCGTTGAAGTAGTCGCGCGTCACCTTGAACACCACGGGGGAGAGCAGGGCCAGCGCGATCAGGTTGGGGATCGCCATCATGGCGTTGAAGGTATCGGCCATCAGCCAGATGAAGCCGAGCTGGGCCATGGCGCCCAGCGGGATCGCCAGCACGAACAGCACCCGGTAGAGCATGATCGAGCGCGTACCGAACAGGAACTGGAAGCACTTCTCACCGTAGAACGACCAGCCCAGGATGGTGGTGAAGGCGAACACCGCCAGCGCCAGCGATACGATCTGGTTGCCCCAGCCCGGCAGCGCCGCATCGAAGGAGAGCGCGGTCAGCGAAGCCCCCTCTTCACCCTGGATCCATACCGTGGAGGTCAGGATGACCAGCGCGGTGATGGTGCAGACGATGATGGTGTCGATGAAGGTGCCGAGCATGGCGATCAGGCCCTGGCGAACCGGGTTGCGGGTCTTGGCCGCCGCGTGGGCGATGGGCGCACTGCCCAGGCCCGCCTCGTTGGAGAAGATGCCGCGCGCCACGCCGAAGCGGATCGCCGCCATTACCGCCGCACCGGCGAAGCCACCCGCCGCCGCCACCGGGTTGAAGGCGTAGTAGAAGATCAGACGGAAGGCTTCGCCGATCTGGCCGGCGTTGATGATGAGCACCAGCAGGCCCGCCACCACGTAGGCGATACCCATGATCGGCACCAGCTTGCCGGCCACCTTGGCGATGCGCTTGATACCGCCCAGGATCACGGCCCCCGCCAGGACCATGATGACCACGCCGGTCAGCCAGTGGGGAATGCCGAAGGTCGAATCCAGGGCGTCGGCCACGGAGTTCGACTGCACGGTGTTGCCGATGCCGAAGGCCGCCACGGCACCGAAGAAGGCGAAGGCGCCGCCGAGCCACAGCCACTTACGGCCCAGGCCGTTCTTGATGTAGAACATCGGCCCGCCGACGTGATAGCCGGTGCTGTCGGTCTCGCGGAAACGCACCGCAAGCACCGCTTCGGAGAACTTGGTCGCCATGCCGACCAGTGCCGTGACCCACATCCAGAACACCGCACCGGGGCCACCCAGGGCGATGGCCGTCGCCACACCGGCGATGTTGCCGGTTCCGATGGTGGCCGACAGGGCCGTCATCAAGGCATTGAAGGGCGAGATCTCGCCTTCGTCGTCCGCCTTCTTCGCCTCGCCGGGCGCAGGCTTGGCGTCACGCCCTTGCCACATCAGCTTGAAGCCGGTGCCCAGCTTGCGGATGGGCATCAGCTTCAAGCCGATCTGCAGATAGAGCCCCACCCCCAGCAGCAGGATGAGCATCAACGGCCCCCAGACGACACCGTTGATGGCGCTGAATATCGCTGTCAATGTTTCCACGAACGTTTCCCTCTGTTGTTTAGACTGTTTTTAAGGACATTCCCGAAAGATCTAGATGATCAGACGGCGTACCATAGCGGAAAATGCCGGAAATATTCCACCAAGTCGTAATGCCTGCTGCGACTCGTTCGTCCTGCCCGCGGCAGCGCAAGCTTAGCGCGTGTTTCGTATCGGAAACAAACGTCACGACATCGTCACCCGTCAATCGGCCGGCACACCCACGCCTGGCGCCGCTGCCAAGCGGCATGCCTCACAGGTTAGTGAGCCGGGCCGGCGGTGTCGAATACCGCCGTTGCCTGCCGGGAGCGCCCCATCCCACGCAAGTTGCACTGGACGCCTACCGTCCCACGCGCCACGCTATCGGGGCGACGGTTCCGAAAGCACGAACCGGAGGCGACCCTCGGGCTCGCCAAATGCCGCCAATGGCGTTAGCATTCGCACAGTCAGAAAACCTTTTTCTTATAGGAAAAACATCATGAGCTCGATCCCTGCCAACCTGCGCTACAACGACAGCCACGAGTGGGTGCTGGACAATGGCGACGGCACCGTCACCATCGGCATCACCGACCACGCCCAGGAAGCCCTGGGAGACGTCGTGTTCGTCGAACTTCCCGAAGTGGGACGTACCCTGCAGAAAGGTGAGGAGTTCGGCGTGATCGAATCGGTCAAGGCCGCCTCCGACCTCTACGCCCCGCTGGCCGGCGAGATCGTCGAGGTCAACGAAGCCCTCGAGGAAGCGCCCGAGACCGTCAACGAAGCGCCTTACGAAGGTGGCTGGATCATGAAGGTTCGCGTCGAGGATGCGGCCGCGGTGGAAGCGCTGCTGGATGCCGAGGCGTACCAGGCCGTGGTCGACAGCGACGCCTGAGGTCGCACCCGACCGCGACACAGCGATGCCCCCGGCCCGGCGACCGGGCACCTCCAATCGCCGGGCATTCACCACTATGTACAGGGTTCTCCATGGCTTACGACAACCGCCGCCTGGCCGAACTGGCCGATCATGACGCCTTCATCCGCCGCCACAACGGCCCCGGAGCCGAAGATGTAGCCGCCATGCTGGCGGCGCTGGACATGGACAGCCTCGAGACGCTGGTCGAGCGCACGGTACCGGCGGACATCCGCCTGGGCCGCGAACTCGATCTCGACCCGCCGCGCAGCGAAGCCGAGGCGCTCGACTACCTCAGGCGCCTGGCGCGCCAGAACAAGGTCTTCAAGACCTACATCGGCCAGGGCTACTACAACACGCATGTACCCGCCGTGATCCAGCGCAACGTGCTGGAGAACCCGGGCTGGTACACCGCCTACACCCCCTACCAGCCGGAAATCGCCCAGGGCCGCCTCGAGGGGCTGCTCAACTTCCAGCAGATGGTGATGGACCTCACCGGCATGGAGCTGGCCAACGCCTCGCTGCTCGACGAGGCCACCGCCGCCGCCGAGGCCATGGCGCTGTGCCAGCGCGCCAACAAGAAGTCGAAGAGCAACGCCTTCTTCGTCGCCGACGACGTGCTGCCGCAGACGCTGGACGTGGTGCGCACCCGCGCCCACTACTTCGGTTTCGAGCTGATCGTCGGCCCCGCCGAGAGCCTGGCCGAGCACGACGTGTTCGGCGCCCTGCTGCAGTATCCCGGCGAGAGCGGCCGCGTCCACGACCTCGCCCCGCTGCTCGCCGCCGCGCGCGAAAAGAACGTGATGACCTGCGTGGCCGCCGACATCATGAGCCTGGTGCTGCTCAAGGAGCCGGGCGCGCTCGGCGCCGACATCGTGGTCGGCAACTCCCAGCGCTTCGGCGTACCGATGGGCTACGGCGGCCCCCACGCCGCCTACTTCGCCACCACCGACAAGCTCAAGCGCTCGATCCCGGGCCGCATCATCGGCGTGTCCAAGGACAGCCGCGGCAACACCGCCCTGCGCATGGCCATGCAGACCCGCGAGCAGCATATCCGCCGCGAGAAGGCCACCTCCAACATCTGCACCGCCCAGGCGCTGCTGGCCAACATCGCCGGCTTCTATGCCGTCTACCACGGCGCCGAAGGCCTCACCACCATCGCCACGCGCATCCACCGCCTCACCACCATCCTGGCCGAAGGCCTCAAGGCCAAGGGCGTGGCGCTGGTGCACGACAGCTGGTTCGACACCCTGCGCCTGACCGGCGTCGATGCCGGCAAGATCCACGGCCGCGCGCTGACCCACGAGATCAACCTGCGCTATTTCGACAACGGCGACATCGGCGTCAGCCTGGACGAGACCACCACCGCCCACGATCTCGACGCGCTGTTCGACGTGTTGCTCGACGAGGAGCACGGCCTCTCCGTCACTGCCCTGGACGAACAGGTGGCCAGCCGGGGCATCAGCGGCATTCCCGCCGCCAGCCGTCGCCAGAGCGAGTTCCTGACGCACCCGACCTTCCAGCGCTACCGCAGCGAGACCGAGATGCTGCGCTATCTCAAGCGCCTGGAGAACAAGGATCTCTCGCTCACCCATGCGATGATCCCGCTGGGCTCGTGCACCATGAAGCTCAACGCCACCAGCGAGATGATTCCCATCACCTGGCCCGAGTTCGGCCAGCTGCACCCCTTCGTACCGCAGGATCAGGCGGTCGGCTACAAGCAGATGATCGACGAGCTGGCGGCCTTCCTGGTCGAGATCACCGGCTACGACCACATCTCGATGCAGCCCAACTCCGGCGCCCAGGGCGAGTACGCCGGCCTGGTGGCCATCCGTCGCTACCAGGCCGCCCAGGGCCAGGGGCACCGCGACGTGTGCCTGATCCCGAGCTCGGCCCACGGCACCAACCCCGCCTCCGCCGCCATGGCGCAGATGAAGGTGGTGGTAGTGGAGTGCGACGAGATCGGCAACATCGACCTCGACGACCTGCGCGCCAAGGCCGAGCAGCACAGCGACGCGCTCTCCGCGATCATGCTCACCTACCCCTCGACCCACGGCGTGTTCGAGGAGGGCGTTCGCGAGGCGTGCGCCCTCGTCCATCGCCACGGCGGCCAGGTCTACATCGATGGCGCCAACATGAACGCCCAGGTGGGCCTGTCCCGCCCCGGCGACTTCGGCGGCGACGTCAGCCACCTCAACCTGCATAAGACGTTCTGCATCCCTCACGGCGGCGGCGGTCCGGGCATGGGCCCCATCGGCGTCAAGGCGCACCTGGCGCCCTACGTCTCCAACCACGTGGTCACGCCGATCCCCGGCGTGAAGGAGCACTGCGGCGCGGTCTCGGCGGCGGCCTACGGCAGCGCCTCGATCCTGCCGATCTCCTGGGCCTACATCAAGATGATGGGCGCGCGCGGCCTGCGCCAGGCGACCGAACTGGCCATCCTCAACGCCAACTACGTCGCCAGGCGCCTCGAGCAGCACTACCCGGTGCTCTATCGCGGCGTCAACGGCACCGTGGCCCACGAGTGCATCATCGACATCCGCCCGCTCAAGGCGGCCTCGGGCATCAGCGAGGAAGACATCGCCAAGCGCCTCATGGACTACGGCTTCCACGCCCCCACCATGTCCTTCCCGGTGCCCGGCACGCTAATGGTGGAGCCCACCGAATCGGAGTCGCGCTACGAGATCGACCGCTTCTGCGACGCCATGATTGCCATCCGCGAGGAGATCGCCCGGGTCGAGCGCGGCGAGTGGCCGGTCGACGACAACCCGCTGGTGAACGCCCCGCATACCATGGCCGACCTGATGGACCCGGCCTGGGAACGCCCCTACTCGCGCGAGGTTGGCGCCTTCCCCGCGGAAGCGGTCAAGGCAGCCAAGTACTGGCCGGCGGTCAATCGCGTCGACAACGTCTTCGGCGACCGCCAGCTGATCTGCTCATGCCCCAGCATCGACGAGTACCGCGACTGACGCGCCGCCGACGGTAGCAGCAAAGCGAAACGGCCCGCCGAGCGATCGGCGGGCCGTTTGCCATGCGGATCGAAGCCGGTCAAGCCGCTACAGCGGCGAGGCGACTTCGCCGTAGCCGAAGCGCTCGCGCATGCGCTGTTCGCGAAAGCCCTCCAGCAGCCGCGCATAGCGCCGCGGCATCTTGGTGCCGGTGCGTGTGACCAGGTGCAGCGTCTCGTACTCCGTGACCGGCAGGTCGAGCTCCTTGACCTGGCGCTGCCAGGGCGAGGTCTCCAGCACCAGTCGCGACACCACGGTGAAGCCGAGGCCGCGGGCCACCGCGTCCATCACCATGCTCACCTCGTTGGTGAAGCCCTGGCGCCGGAACTGGCTCATGGAGCGAAACTCCTCGGCAAAGTTGCTACGCAGCAGCGCCCCGGCGTGGTTGATGCCGTCGGAGTAGTTGAGAAAGCCGATGCCCATCAGCTCGGCCAGCGAGGTGCCGGCGAAGTCGGCCGGCACCACCAGGCACAGCGGCTCCTGATGCCACAGTTTGCAGTCCAGTTCCGGGTGGCGAATCGGTTCGGTGACGATCCCCAGGTCGTGGCGGCCGGCCAGCACGTCCGAGACGATCTCATGGCTGAAGGCGAAGCTGTAGTTGACCGTCAGCCCCGGCGACATCTGCTGCTGGCCGAGGATGTAGGGGTAGAACATCAGGCCGACGCTGCCGGGCGACGCGATCCGGCACTCACCGGTATCGAGCGCATCGTCATCCAGCGAATGGCGGAACTGCTCGTGCTCGGCGAACAGGCGCAGGCCGTAGTCGTAGGCGCGGCGCCCGGCTTCGGTAAGGGTGAAGCGCCGCCCCTGACGCTCGAGCAGCGGCTTGTCGAGGTACTGCTCGAGCTTGCGCACATGCTGGCTGACGCCCGGCTGGGTCATGTCGAGATGGCGCGCGGTTCGCGTGAAGCTGCCGGTTTCGACCAGGGTGATGAAGGTACGGAAATACTGGGCGTTGAACATGGCGCATCGCATCGCTTGCATGGGCGGTCAGGGGCCGAGACCGGATGCCGTCATCCTACCATCGCGAGCCCCGCGGCGCAGCGCTGCGCCATTCCCGCCGGCGTGATAGCATCGGATCACGACTCGATGACCATTGCATGAACCCTGTCCACCCCGCATGCGACAGGGCGCAAGCCTACCACAAGGATCGTTTCATGCCCGATACCATCTCCGCCACCATCTCGCCGTTGCGAAGCCTGGAAGTGCTCTCGCAGCACGAGGTCAATCGCCTGCGCGACACCTCCAAGGCCGGCCTGCACGACCTGCTGCGGCGCTGTTCGCTCGCCGTGCTCAGCTCCGGCAGCATGACCGACGACAGCCTGGTGCTGATGGAGACCTACCACGATTTCGACATCGAGGTGATCCAGCAGGACCGCGGCATCCGGCTCAAGGTGACCAACGCGCCGGCCGAGGCCTTCGTCGACGGCAAGATGATCCGCGGGATCCGCGAGCACCTCTCCTCGGTGCTGCGCGACATCATCTACGTCTACAACGAGATCCAGCACCACCAGCGGTTCGACCTGACCACGGGCGAAGGCACCACCAACGCGGTGTTTCACATCCTGCGCAAGGCCGGCACGATGAAGCCCGGCCGCGACCCCGGCATCGTGGTGTGCTGGGGCGGCCATTCGATCACTCGCGAGGAGTACGAGTACACCAAGGACGTCGGCTACCACCTCGGCCTGCGCGAGCTGGACATCTGCACCGGCTGCGGCCCCGGCGCCATGAAGGGACCGATGAAGGGGGCCAACCTGGCGCACGCCAAGCAGCGCATCGGCGACGGCCGCTACCTGGGCATTTCCGAGCCCGGCATCATCGCCGCCGAAGCGCCCAACCCGCTGGTCAACGAGCTGGTGGTCATGCCCGACATCGAAAAGCGCCTCGAGGCCTTCGTGCGCCTGGGCCACGGCATCGTGGTCTTCCCCGGCGGCGTCGGCACGGCCGAGGAGATCCTCTACCTGCTGGGTATCCTGCTCCACCCCGACAACCACGACATGGAGCTGCCGGTCATCTTCACCGGCCCGGCCAATTCCGCCGACTACTTCCAGCGCATCGACGAGTTCCTGGTCTATACCCTCGGCGAAGCGGTGCGCAGCAAGTACCGGATCATCGTCGACGACCCTGTCGAAGTCGCCCGCACCATGCGCCAGGGCATCGACAGCGTCACCGAGTTCCGCCGCGCCCACCAGGACGCCTTCCACTTCAACTGGCGGTTGACCGTCGCGCGCAACTTCCAGGAAACCTTCGAACCGACCCATGGCGCAATGGCCGGCCTCGCACTGCACCGCAACCAGCCGGTGCACGAGCTGGCGGCCAACCTGCGGCGCGCGTTCTCGGGCATCGTGGCGGGCAACGTGAAGGAGCACGGCTTGCGCGCGATCGAAGCGCACGGCCCCTTCCAACTGCACGCCGAGTCGGAGCTGATGCGGCGCCTGGACGAGCTGCTCGGCTCCTTCGTCGCCCAGGGCCGCATGAAGCTGCCCGGGCAGGAGTACGAACCCTGCTACCGGCTGGTGTAAGCGAAAAGCAAGGCCCAGGCGCCGGCCGCGCCCGGCGCCTGGGCCTCAGCCCTGGGCGCCGAGAGGGCGCCACCAGAGCCACAAGGCATGCAACAGCAACCCGAGGGTGGCGCCATGGGCAATCAGCAGCTGCCAGCTCACCCAGTCGGTGAACAGCGCATGCCAGAGCCCCATCGCGGCCAGACCGGCGACCAGCGACAGAGCCAGTCGCTTGCCCAGCAGCGGCAGCCGGGCGCGCTCGCCGGCGCCCAGCATGCGCCAGTTCCCCACCGCCACCACCGCCACCACGGCAATGACGATCGCGATCAGGGCAAGGCGGTTGTCGTGGCCGCCGGCGAGGTAGCGTGGCACGGTGGCCAACATCAGGATCAGCAGGCCCGCCAGCAGGCTCAGCCGTTCCGCGGTGGGAGCGGTCATCTCAGGCCACCGTGAGCTGCTGGGTTTCGATCCACTCCTCGGCCCAGGGCAGCGCGGCATCGTCGGCCATGAACGTTTCCATGGCGTCGACCTCCAGCCGCTCCCCCAGGCGAGTGGCACCCAGCCCCTCCAGCATCTCGTCGAGGCGACGACCGGCGCCGCAGAAGGTATCGCCATAGGAGCTGTCGCCCAGGGCGATCACGCCGTAGCGCAGCCCCACCAGCGACGGGCTCTGCTCATCCAACCCGCGGGCGAAGGGCACGAAGTTGCCGGGAAAGTCGCCGCTGCCGGTAGTGGACACGCAGAAAAGCGCCAGATCGGGCGGCGCCTCGGTCAGGTCGGCAAGGGCAGGCTGCTCGAGGATGGCGGTGTCATAGCCGGCCGCCTCGAACAGCGGAGCGACCTGTTCGGCGACATCGAGGGCACCGCCATACATGGTTCCTACGAAGATCTTCAGCATTGGCATGTCGGGGATAAACCTGAATCATTCAACGACATGATACCACGACGCAGGCGGATGCCGCAGTTCGGCCGACGCCTCGCCCCCGGGCGACGAGGTGCCGCATGCAGGTCGCGCCATGCCCGAGTATAATGGTCGGCCTTTCGTGCGAGGAGGCGACATGCTGCAGACGCAGACGTTCGAAGCCTGGATCACCCCCCTGCTCATCGGTGGGCTGATCCTGTTCATGTGCTTCATCATCTGGGACCTGGCCAAGAAATCCCAGGCCGGCCGCTTTGGCACCCTCATGCTCTTCGTGGTGCTCGGCGCGGGCATGATGGGCTACATCCTCAAGGTGGTGGTCACCTGGGTGATGGAGAACGGCGGGGGCGTGTAGCGAGCGGGATGCCACCCGGCAGGTGGCATCCCGCTGCTTCGTCAGCTTGGCGGCGAGCCTTCGTAGCGCTCCACCTGGCTCTTGAGCTTCTGCCCCGGGCGGAACGTCACCACGCGACGCGCCGAGATGGGGATCTCCTCGCCGGTCTTCGGGTTGCGCCCGGGACGCTCACGCTTGTCGCGCAGGTCGAAGTTGCCGAACCCCGACAGCTTCACCTGTTCGTTCTCGCGCAGGCACGCCCGGATCTCCTCGAAGAAAGCCTCTACCATGGCCTTGGCTTCGCGCTTGGTCAGCCCCAGCTCGGCGTGAAGGTGTTCGGCCAGCTCCGCCTTGGTCAACGCTCCCATGTCACCTCCTCAGAATGGCGGTCCAGCCCGCCGCCTTGACGACACCCATCGATCCCCTACGCTCATCCGCGCAGCTCGGCCCCCAGGTGCTGATGCGACTCGGCGACGATGGCATCGACCAACTGATTGATTTCATCGTCATTCAGCGTGCGCGAAGGATGCTGCCAGGTCAAGCCCAGGGCAACACTCTTGCTGCCTTCGGGTACGCCCTTGCCCTGGTAGACGTCGAACAGGCGCAGCTCCTGCAGCCACTCCCCCGCCTGATCGCGAACGCAGTCCAGCAGCGCCTGCACCGGCCGCTCCTCGCCCAGCAGGAAGGCCAGGTCGCGGCGCACTTCCGGATAGCGCGACAGCGGCTCGAACCTGGGCAGGACACCATGGGTCAGCGCGTCCTGGCGCACCTCGAACAGGAACGCCTCGGTCTTGAGCCCCAGCTCGGCCTTGACCCCCGGGTGCAGCGCCCCGATCCAGCCGACCGCCTCGCCGCGGTAGACGATCCGCGCGCTCTGCCCCGGATGCAGCGCCGGATGCTCGCCGGGCTCGAAGCGCCAGGCGCCCTCCTCGCCGCCCAACGCGATCAGGCTCTCCAGGTCGCCCTTGAGGTCGAAGAAGTCGACCTTGTCGCGGCCGCCGCTCCAGCCTTCGGGGAAGCGCTCGCCGCAGACCAGCGCCCCGACCATCGGGGTCTGATCGAGCTGATCCAGGTCGCCGCGGAACACCAGGCCGGTCTCGAACAGGCGCACCCGAGTCTGCTGGCGGTTGAGGTTGTACTCCAGCGCTCGCACCAGCCCCGGAAACAGGCTCGCCCGCATCACCGCGAGATCGCTGGAGATGGGGTTGGCCAGTCGCGGCGACACCGCATCGGGCAGCAGCAGCTGCTGCAGCTCGGGGGCGACGAAGCTGTAGGTGACGGCCTCCTGGTAGCCACGCGCCACCATCTGGCGGCGCAGGCGCGCCAGGGGCGTACGCGCCTCGTGATCGGGGCGCAGCGCCAGCCGTGCCGCCGGGCGACGCACCGGCAGGCGGTTGTAGCCGTGGATGCGCGCCACCTCCTCGATCAGGTCCTCCTCGATGGCGATGTCGAAACGCCAGCTCGGCACCCGCGCCTGCCAGCCCGCCTCGGTGGCGCTCACCTGCAAGCCCAGCCGCTCGAGGATCTCCTGCACCTCTGCGGACGGCAGCGCCTTGCACAGCGCCTGCTCCAATCGCGCGGCACGCAGCGTCACCTCGCGCTCGGCGGGCAGGTGCGCTGCGCTGGCCACCTCCACCAGCGGCCCCGGCTCGCCGCCGGTGATGGCGAGCAGCAGCGCCGTGGCGCGCTCGACCGCTTCACGCGTGAGCTGCGGGTCGACGCCGCGTTCGAAGCGATGCGACGCATCGGTGTGCAGCCCGTAGGAGCGCGCCTGCCCCGCCACCGCCAGCGGCGAGAAGAAGGCCGATTCGAGGAAGATGTCGCGCGTCGCCGGTCCGACACCGGAATGCTCGCCGCCCATCACCCCGGCGATCGCCAGCGGGCCACGCTCGTCGGCGATCACCAGCGTCGACGCGTCCAGGGTGATCTCCTGGCCATCGAGCAGGATCAGCCGTTCGCCCTGCCGCGCCAGCCGCACCACCACCGCACCGTGCAGGTTGTCGCGATCGAAGGCATGCAGCGGCTGGCCGAGCTCGAGCATCACGTAGTTGGTCACGTCGACCACCGGGTCGATCGAGCGGATGCCGCTGCGCCGCAGGCGCTCGACCATCCACAGCGGCGTGGCCGCGGTGACGTCGACCCCCTTGATCAGCCGGCCGATGTAGCGCGGGCAGCGTTCGGGGTCCTCGACACGAACCGGGAAGGTCTCGTCATGGTCGGCGGCCACCGGCTCGATGGCGGGCGGCGTGACCGGCAGCCGGTTGAGCACGCCGACCTCCCGCGCCAGCCCCTTGAGGCTCAGGCAGTCGCCACGGTTCGGGGTCAGGTCGACCTCGACGGTATGGTCGTCGAGCCCCATCCAGGCGCGGAAATCCTCACCGGCCGGTGCATCGGCGGGCAGCACCAGGATGCCCCCGGAGGTTTCCTCGGCCAGCCCCAGCTCGGAAGCCGAGCAGATCATTCCACGCGACTCGACGCCGCGCAGCTTGGCCTGCTTGATCTTGAAGTCGCCGGGCAGCACCGCTCCCACCCGGGCAAAGGGCACCTTCTGCCCTATTGCCACGTTGGTCGCGCCGCATACCACCTGCACCGGCTCGCCATTGCCATCGACCACCTGGCAGACATTGAGCTTGTCGGCATCGGGATGCGGCTGCTTGTCGACCACCTCGGCGACGACGACGCCGCTGAAGGCCGAGGCCACGGGCTCGACGGCATCCACCTCCAGGCCGGCCATGGTGATCTGGTCGGCCAGCCCCTGTACGCCCAGCTGCGGGGACACCCACTCACGCAGCCACTGTTCGGAAAATTTCATGGCAAATCCTGTGTTCTGCAGCGGTCGGTCAAGCGAACTGACGCAGGAAGCGCAGGTCGTTGTCGAAGAACATGCGCAGGTCGTTGACGCCGTAGCGCAGCATGGCCAGGCGCTCGGCGCCCATGCCGAAGGCGAAGCCCTTGTAGCGCTCCGCATCGATGCCGGAGTGACGGAACACCTCCGGATGCACCATGCCGCAGCCCATCACCTCGAGCCAGCCGCTGTGCGAGCAGACCCGGCAGCCCTCGCCCGAGCACATCACGCACTGGATGTCGACCTCGGCGGAGGGCTCGGTAAAAGGAAAATAGGAGGGCCGGAAACGCACTGACAGGTCGTCACGCTCGAAGAAGGCGTGGAGGAAATCCTCGATAGTGCCCTTGAGGTCGGCGAAGCTCACGTCCTCGTCCACCAGCAGGCCCTCGACCTGGTGGAACATCGGCGTGTGGGTCAGGTCGGAGTCGCTGCGGTAGACCCGCCCCGGGCAGACGATGCGGATCGGCGGCGCCTGCTCCTTCATCGTGCGTACCTGTACCGGCGAGGTGTGGGTGCGCAGCAGGCGCGTGGCGTCGAAGTAGAAGGTATCGGCCATGCCCCGCGCCGGATGGTGCGCCGGGATGTTGAGGGCCTCGAAGTTGTGGTAGTCGTCCTCCACTTCCGGCCCCACGGCGACGTCGTAGCCGATGCGGCTGAACAGCCCCTCGATACGCTCCAGGGTCAGGGTGACCGGATGCAGCCCGCCGCTGGCCTGGCCGCGCCCCGGCAGGGTCACGTCGATGCGCTCCGCGGCCAGCTGCGCCTCGAGCGCTGCCTTCGACAGCGCCTTGCGCCGGGCGTCGAGCTCCTCGGCCAGGGCCTGCTTGGCCTGGTTGATACGCTCGCCCGCCGCCGGGCGCTCGTCCGCCGGCAGCTTGCCCAGCCCCTTGAGCTGGGCGGTGATCTCGCCTTTCTTACCGAGGTAGCGCACGCGCAGCTCATCGAGCGCCGCGATGCTCTCGGCGGCCTGGATGGCCTGACGGGCCTCGGTGACCAATGTCGGTAGATGGTCCATCCGCTGAGCTCCGAAATCGTTGATTCTACTGTTCACGCGTCAATGTTGCGTGGCGAAGGATGCCATGGGCGATCCTCGACGCCGCGCCAGCGACGGTCCGTAGCGTGACCCATGAGGGGGGCCACAAAAAACAGGGGAAGAGCGGCTGCTCTTCCCCTGCGACGGTCTGGCATCGTGGCGGACCGGCCTGGGCCGGCCCGACGCCATCGGCCGATGTCACTTACTGGGCAGCCTTGGCCTTCTCGACGATGGCGGCAAAGGCAGCCTTCTCGTGAACGGCCAGGTCGGCCAGCACCTTGCGGTCGATCTCGATACCGGCCTTCTTCAGGCCACCGACGAAGCGGCTGTAGGACAGGCCGTGCTGACGGGCGCCGGCGTTGATACGCTGGATCCACAGGGCACGGAACTGGCGCTTGCGCTGACGGCGGTCGCGGTAGGCATACTGACCGGCCTTGATGACAGCCTGCTTGGCCACGCGGAAGACGCGCGAACGGGCACCGTAGTAGCCCTTGGCCAGCTTGAGAACTTTCTTGTGACGACGACGAGCGACGACACCACGCTTGACACGAGTCATGGCTTTCTCCTGACGTTAAAGTGGGGCAACCAGAGGCTTACAGATTCGGCAGCATGCGCTGAATCAGGGCCTTGTCGGCGTCGTGGATCTGCTTCATACCGCGCAGCTGACGCTTCCGCTTGGTCGACTTCTTGGTCAGGATGTGGCTACGGAACGACTGCTTGTGCTTGAAGCCGTTGGCCGTCTTCTTGAAGCGCTTGGCAGCGCCGCTGTTGCTCTTGATTTTCGGCATGAGACTAACTCCGCTCGAGATTTTTCAGAAAATCCGGGGCCGCCGGCCGGCATAAGCCGACCCGCCGTTTGACTGGCCTTCGGATCACTTCTTCTTGGGGGCAATGATCATGGTCATCTGGCGCCCTTCCATCTTGGGGAAGGACTCCACGGTCCCGATCTCCTCGAGATCCGCGGCGATCCGCTCCATCAGCTTGCGGCCGATGTCCTGGTGCGCCATCTCACGGCCGCGAAAACGCAGCGTGACCTTGCCCTTGTCGCCACCTTCGAGGAAGCGAATCAGGTTACGAAGCTTGACCTGATAGTCGCCCTCGTCGGTGCCAGGCCGGAATTTGACTTCCTTGACCTGAATCTGCTTCGTCTTCTTCTTCTGGGCAGCCTTCTGCTTCTTCTGCTCGAAGACGAATTTACCGTAATCCATGATCTTGCAGACGATCGGATCGGCGTTGGAAATCTGGACGAGGTCTAGACCGGCCGCTTCGGCGCGCTCGAGCGCTTCGCTGGTCGGCACAATGCCCAGCTGCTCGCCGTCGCTATCGATCAGGCGTACCTGATCCTCGGTTATCCGCTCGTTCATTGGGGGGCGCTTGTCCTGAGGACGTCCGCGCTGGCTGCTTCGCTTGATCGTTCCGTCTCCGTTCCGGTAATTGACGATGTCGTTACCAACCTGTCTTTACCAACCTGTGCTCACCAACCTTCTTCCCGCGCCCGCCCGATGAAGGCGTCGACGGTCATGGTGCCCAGGTCTTCGCCGGTGCGGGTACGCACGGCGACCGAGTCGGCTTCGACTTCCTTATCTCCTACCACCAGGAGATAGGGAACCTTCTGCAACGTATGTTCGCGGATTTTAAAGCCGATCTTCTCGTTCCTCAAGTCCGCCTTGACTCGCAGGCCAATTTTCTGCAAGCGCCGCTCCAGCGCGACGGCATAATCGCGCTGGGCGTCGGTGATGTTCATCACCACCGCTTGCTCCGGCGCCAGCCACAGCGGCATGGCCCCGGCGTAGTGCTCGATCAGGATGCCGATGAAACGCTCCATCGAGCCCACGATGGCGCGATGCAGCATCACCGGGGGCTTGCGATCCCCCTCTTCGGTCACGTACTGGGCGCCCAGGCGGGTCGGCATCATGAAATCGACCTGCATGGTACCGACCTGCCACTCGCGGCCGAGACAATCCTTCATGTGGTACTCGATCTTGGGGCCGTAGAAGGCCCCCTCGCCGGGCAGCTCCTCCCACTCCACCTCGCAGGCCGAGAGCGCCCCGCGCAGCGCGGCTTCGGCGCGGTCCCAGACGTCGTCGCCGCCCAGCCGCTTGTCGGGCCGCAGGGCGATCTTGACCGCGATGTCCTCGAAGCCGAAGTCACGATACACCTTCAGCGCCTGGCGATGAAACGCCGTCACCTCGGGCTCGATCTGCGCCTCGGTGCAGAACACGTGCCCGTCGTCCTGGGTGAAGGCGCGCACGCGCATGATGCCGTGCAGCGCCCCCGACGGCTCGTTGCGATGGCAGCCGCCGAACTCGCCGTAGCGCACTGGCAGCTCGCGGTAGCTGCGCAGGCCCGAATTGAAGACCTGGACGTGCCCCGGGCAGTTCATTGGCTTGAGCGCATACTCGCGCTTCTCGGACTCGGTGAAGAACATGTTCTCGGCGTAGTTGTCCCAGTGGCCGGACTTCTTCCACAGCGAGACGTCCATGATCTGCGGGCAACGAATCTCCTGGTAGCCCCCCTCGCGGTAGACGTTGCGCATGTACTGCTCGACGATCTGCCACAGCGTCCACCCCTTGGGGTGCCAGAACACCATGCCCGGCGCCTCTTCCTGCATGTGGAAGTAGTCGAGCTTGCGCGCCAGCTTGCGGTGGTCGCGCTTCTCGGCCTCCTCGAGACGCTGCAGGTAGGCCTTGAGCTGCTTCTTGTCGCCCCAGGCGGTGCCGTAGATGCGGGTCAGCATCGGCTTGCTGGCATCGCCGCGCCAGTAGGCACCGGCCAGCTTGGTCAGCTTGAACGCCTTCAGGTGCCGGGTGTTGGGCACGTGGGGGCCCCGGCACATGTCGGTGTATTCCTTGTGGTAATAGAGGCGGATGGTCTCGCCTTCGGGGATCTCGCGGATGATCTCCTGCTTGTAGGGCTCGTCACGGTGCAGGAAGGTCACCATCGCCTTGTCGCGATCGACGTATTCACGCACCACGTCGTACTCGCTGTCGATCAGCGCCTTCATGCGCTCCTCGATGGCGGCCAGATCGTCCGGCGTCACCGAGCGGCCGAAGTCGATGTCGTAGTAGAAACCGTCCTCGATCACCGGGCCGATGGCCATCTTGGCCTCGGGATAGAGCTGCTTGACGGCGTGCCCGATCAGGTGGGCGCAAGAATGGCGGATGACCTCCAGCCCCTCGGGGTCACGCGCGGTGATGATCGCCACCTCGGCGTCGTGCTCGATGAGGTCGGCGGCATCGACCAGCACGCCGTCGATCTTGCCGGCCACGCAGGCCTTGGCCAGACCGGGGCCGATGGACTCGGCAAGCTGCATCACGCTAATGGGTTCGTCGAAGGTTCTCTGGCTGCCGTCCGGCAGGGTCACGATGGGCATGAAGCGTCCTTTGCGCAGTGGTGATCCATACCAGGGATCACATGTCGCGGTTGATGGCAGTACGAAAATTGATGGCGAAGCAAAAACGTCGTCGGCCGACGAAGCGTGCAGCCCACCCACTACCCTGGGCGATACGGGTGCCGTACCAGCCGGCCCCGCCACACGTCGCGGCAGCCGACAAGACTAACAGAATCGGGCCCGACTGCGCCATGGCACATGTCGACCCGCCGGCGCAAACGCAACAGGGGCACCCGGAGGTGCCCCTGTTGCGTTTGCGCCGTTCACCGGGCGCTGGGCCCGGTGGAAGCCGCGATCAATCCCAGTTCAGGATCTCGACGCGACGGTTCTGAGCGCGACCTTCGTCGGTCTCGTTGGTCGCGATCGGCTGCTCTTCGCCAAAGCCGCGAGTCGTCATGCGATTCTCGGCGATGCCGCGAGACACCAGGAAGTCGCGAACGGAATCGGCGCGACGCTGGGACAGGTCCTGGTTGTACTGGGCCGAACCAATGTGGTCGGTATGGCCTTCGATGCGTACGCGCAGGTTGGGGTTGTCACGCAGAGTGCGAGCCACCTGATCCAGGGTCTGATGCGCACCGGGGCGGATCTCGGCGGAGTCGAAGGCGAAGGTGACTTCGCTATCCAGCGTCACGGGCTCGAACTCGGTTACCGGCGCGGGCTCGGGTTCGGGCTCGGGCATCGGCTCAGCCACCGGCTCGGGCTCGGGTGAGCGGTCGGCACACAGCAGGCCGCCAATCGCGGCACCGGCCACCGCACCGGTCGCGGCGCCTTGTTCCTCGTCGGATTCACCGCTGGTCGCATAGCCGATGCTGCCGCCGACCAAGCCACCCGCGATACCGCAGACCACGGGCTGCTGGTACCAGGCGTTACCGCTCGAGGCAGTGGACGTGCCACCCGCCCGGTCACCACCGCGCTGGAAATCGGTGGCACAGCCGGAGAGGCCGATCACCAGTGCAGAACCCAACAGCAAGCCAGTCGTTGATTTTTTCATTGCAAGACTCCTTCTTGATTTCATCTCGGGGCTATGCAGAAGCGAACTCCCCGAAGGTCAGGACACTCATTGACCCAACGGCTTCAAGTGTAGGCCTTTATTGGCCTTGCTCAAAGCGCCGCCACACTCCATTCGTTGACCATTGTGGCGAATTTTGCCAGAAAAAACCCGTCCAATGGCCAATAAGTAGCTTGGTGAAGTGCGCCGGACGCCGCCAACATACCTTGGTGTAAAGTGTTTGTATAGCTTCAATGCAGGCCGTCCGGCCAGGCACGGCGAAACCTCAGGATCTCTTCCGCCGCCGCCAGTACCGGCTGACGCCACTCCGCCTCGACCTCGAGGCGCTCGCGGTCCTCACGCATCCGCTCGCGCGGCGCAAGCTGTTTGCGCGCGGAGTGAGTATGCAGGTGCCGGGTGCGGGCGTAAACCTCACCGAAGGCCTGGAAACCGGGCCTCTCGATCAGGCTGGGGTCGAGGATGTCGAGCAGCAGCTTGCAGCGCCAGGCCCCCTCGGTGACGTCCACCTGCTCCTGTAGCAGTGACGAGGCGACGATCTCGAGGTTGGCCAGGCAGTTCTCGTGGGCGCGGCGAAGCTCCTCCTCGTGAAAGACCTGCCGTCGCCTCACCTCCTGCCACAGGGTGAAGGCATAGGCGGCCAGGCCGGCCACGATGGCCAAGCCCAGGCCGAGCAGGATCCATGCCGTTGTCGTCGTCATCGAATCTCCCGGCTGACGAAATGATCCGCGCAATTGTAACGCAAGCGGAACGCGGACACAGGCCCCGACCACGCTTCCGATGGTAAGGAATTGTCGCGCTGGCTTGAGTCGGGCCGACAGCTCCTGAACGCAAAGAGGGCCCGACGGGGCCCTCTTCATGCTTCGGCAAGCGACCGCTACATGACCCAGAAGCCGGTGTAGTGATCCAGCAACAGCACGCCGAACACGCCCAGGATATAGCGGATCGAGAACCAGAAGGCCGCCAGCGGGGCTTGGGGGTCCGCGCCGCGCCAGACCTTCCAGTTCCAGTACATGAAGCGCAGGTTCAGCGCCATGACGCCGACCAGGTAGACGGCACCGCTCATGCCGATGGCGAACGGCAGCAGCGTCACGGCCACGGTCAGCCAGCCGTAGAGCCATACCTGCAGCCGCGTGAACGCCTCGCCGTGGGTCACCGGCAGCATCGGCACCCCGGCCCGGGCGTACTCGTCGCGCTTGTGGATCGCCAGCGCCCAGAAGTGCGGCGGCGTCCAGGCGAACACGATCAGCACCAGCAACAGCGGCTCCGGCCCCAGGTGCCCGGTGACTGCCGTCCAGCCGAGCATGGGGGGCGCCGCACCGGCCACGCCGCCGATCACGATGTTCTGCGGCGTCGCGCGCTTGAGGAACGCCGTATAGATGAGCGCGTAGCCGATCAACGAGCCCAGCGTCAGCCAGGCCGTCAGCGCATTGACCTGCCACAGCAGCAGGCTGATGCCGGCCACCGAGAGCAGCGACGCCCAGGCCAGCGCCAGGGCCGTCGGCATGCGCCGGCTCGCCAGGGGGCGCTGCGAGGTGCGCAGCATCATCGCATCGAGCCGGCGATCGACCACGTGATTGAACGCCGCGGCCCCGCCGGCGGCCATGCCGATACCGGCCAGGCCATACACGACCGTGGCCAGTGCCGGCAACGTCGGTGTCGCCAGCGCCATGCCCACCAGCGCGCACACCAGCATCACCACCACCACCCTGGGCTTGCATAGTGTGAGCAGGTCCTGCCAGCTCCAGTCGGACGCCTCCCACTGGGCCAGCAATACGCGCTTCACACCCGCCCGCTTCATCAGCGCGTTAGCCATTCACCCACTCCTTGTCTCGTCGTGTCGAACCCACGGCCTCGATGGCCGTCTCCCGCCAGCGCCATACCGTGATCGTCAGCAGCATGACCAGTGCCACGGCCCCGGCCGTGTGCAGCAGCGCCAACCACAGCGGCAACCACAGCAGAACGTTGGCAATGCCCAACCCCAGTTGCACAACATAGGCGACGACCAGGCCCGCCAGCCAGGGTCGCATGCGCGCGTTCGCCCAATGGCGTAGCGCCAGCGTCAGCAGCGCCAGCCCCAGCAGCAGCGCGCCGATGCGGTGCCCCTGGTGGATGGCGGTGCGGGCATCGGCGTGGAGCTGGCCATACAGGTAGTTCGGCCCTACCGTCTGGGTCAGGTGGAAGCCTTCGCTCCAGTCCATCGCCGGCCACCACTGGCCGTTGCAGGTCGGGAACCCCTGGCAGGCGATGCCGGCATAGTTGCTGGAGACCCAGCCCCCCAGCGCCAGCTGCAGCACCAGCAGCACAATGGCCACCCCCCACAGCGGCGTGAGGCGACGCCTCGGCGCTCCTGGCGCATTCCCCTTGGCAAACCGGCGCAGGCCCAGGTGCAGCCACAGGAACAGCAGCAGCACCGTGAGTCCACCCAGCAGGTGCAGCGTCACCACCTGCGGCCACAGCTTGAGCGTCACGGTGAAGGCGCCGAAGGCACCCTGCAGCAGGATCACCGCGAGCAGCGCCAGATGGATGACCCACGGGTAGCCGGCGCGGCGCCGCAGGCCGGCCCCCAGGGCCAGCAGCGCGATCACCAGCAGGCCGAGCGTCGAGGCCAGGTAGCGATGGATCATCTCGACCCAGGCCTTGAACGCCTCCAGCGGTGCATCCGGCGAATGGGCCATGGCGCGCTCGGCGTCCGGTACCACCAGGCCGCCGTAGCATCCCGGCCAGTCGGGACAGCCGAGCCCCGCATCGACCAGCCGCGTCCAGGCGCCGATCAGCACGACGACCGTGGTGAAGACGACGCCGAGCAGGCTGAGATTCAGCAGCCAGCGCAGGCGGCGCGAATGCGAGGCCTCGAGCATCATTGGGATGGGGGCATCCTGCATGTCCGACGTCCTGGTTCCTGTCATGTACCGGTACCTTGTCATAGGGGCTTTCTGGCCGCCAGGCGGGAGGGCCGCTCAGTGTCGCTCGCCGTCCAGCTGGGTCACCGCACGCCGGTCCGGATTGCGTTTCAACAGGTGGCCGAGATCGTCGAACACGTCGCGCTGCGACACCCCCTTCGCGTAACTCAGGACCGCCCGCCCTTCGGGGTCGAGCAGCCAGATGTCGCCCGGCTCCTGCCACTCGGGACGCTCCCGCCACTGGGTCACCGTTTCACCCGGCAGGGCCTCCGGCGTCCCGCCGATCCGCAGCCGGCTGACGCGCGGCGCTTCCCGCCCCAGCGCACGGTGCATGCGCCACCAGCGGTCCGCTTCGGCGCTGCAGTCGCGGCTACAGTCGAACGCCAGGATCCAGTCGCCGCCGTCCAGCGTCGCATGGCGCTCCTCCAGCGGCCACTCCGCCAGCACCGGCACGGCGGGCGCCAGCTCGCCGTGCGCCGTGCGCTGCTCGGGAATGCCGATGCGCCACTGCACCATGACCCAGGCCGTCACCATCGGCAGGGCGAAGACCGCGATCAGGGCGAACAGCTTGAGGCGCTGGCGTTGTACGTTCATTGCGTGCTGCACGAAGATCTCCCGCTAGTTGTCGCTGCCCGGGGCATCGCGACCGGCCCGCCGTTCGCTGGCCAGTCGGTGCCCCCCGATGAGCATCACCGCCAGCGCTGCCAGCGCCAGCCCCCACCACTGCACCGCATAGCCGACGTGCCGCCCGGGCGGCACCACGCTGGGCTGCCACCAAGGCGCCAGCCGCCCCGGCCCCTCCTCGAGATGCAGCCAACCCGGGTGAGCGAAGCCCCCCGGCAGGTCCCACTCTGCGAGGTCGATGCGCTGCAGGCGCTGGCCTTCACGGTTCGGTCCGAACAGCGGCGGCCCGTCCCCGGCGGCCTGCCAACGCCCGTGCACGCGCACCTCGCCCGCGGGAGTCGCGGCGGTCGGCGTCTCGCGGCTCGGGCCCGTGGGCAGGAAGCCGCGCTGCACCAGCCACAGGCGCCCCGCCTCGTCGCGCAGCGGCGTGAGCACGGCCACGCCGAGCTGCCCTTCGTGGGTGCGGTTGTCGAGAAACAGGGTCTCCTGGGCCAGGTATTCGCCGCGCAGGGTCAGGCGGGCGCCCTCCGGCGGCATCTCGCTGGGTGACTCCAGCGTTGGCGCCGCGTCGAGCCGGGCCAGGTAGCGGCGCTTGTCGTCGGCCCGTTCCCACTGCCATAGTCCGAGGCACAGCCCCACAGTCACCAACAACGACCAGAGCAGGTACCACAGGCCCAGCCGCCCCCCGGGCAGACGCGGCGTCGGCCTCCCGCCTGCCTTGGCTCCCTGACCTTCGATGGAGTGCCCCATGTTTCTCAAGACCCTGATCGCCGTTCTGTTCCTGGCCATGCTGGCCAGCCTGGCAGCCGGCGTCGGTTTCCTGCTGCGCGACGACAGCCAGTCCCGCCGCCTGCTGATCTCGCTGAAGGTTCGCGTCACCCTCGCGGCGCTGCTGATCGCCCTGCTCTTCTACGGCTTCTTCTTCGGCGGCCTGGGCGAGGCATGAACCCGGGCCGCCGCCATCAGAAGACGTAGACGAAGATGAACAGCCCCACCCAGACCACGTCGACGAAGTGCCAGTACCAGCTCGACGCCTCGAAGCCGAAGTGCTCCTCCGGGGTGAAGTGGCGCCGCATGATCCGCACCAGCATGACCATCAGTATGATCGTGCCGATGATGACGTGCAGCCCGTGGAAACCGGTGAGGATGAAGAAGGTCGCGCCGTAGATGCCGGCCTGCAGGGTGATGCCGTAGTGGGCATAGGCTTCGTAGTACTCGACGGCCTGGATGGTGATGAAGCACAGCCCCAGCAGCACGGTTCCGGCCAACCAGTTGCGGCACACCTTGCGGTGGCCCTCCTTCAACGCCTCATGAGCCACGGTCAGGGTGATGCTCGACGACACCAGGATCAGGGTATTGACCAGCGGCAGCTGCCACGGGCTGAAGACCTGGGCGGGCCCGGCCACCGAGGAGTCGGGCGGGCTGAGCAGCGGCCAGTGCGCAGTGAATTCCGGCCACAGCAGCGCCGTGGCGCCCTTGGTGCCCTCGCCGCCCAGCCACGGCAGGGCAAAGGTCCGCACGTAGAAGAGCGCGCCGAAGAAAGCGGCGAAGAACATCACTTCGGAGAAGATGAACCAGCCCATCCCCCAGCGGAAGGAGCGATCCATCTGGGCATCGTAGAGGCCGCTGCGAGATTCGTTCACCACATCGCGGAACCACAGCGCCATGACCGCCAGCACGCCGACCAGGCCGATCGCCACGACCACCGTGCCACGCCCATGGACCAGCAGCATGCCGATGCCGACCATCATCACGCCGAGAGCCAGGGAACCCAGCGCCGGCCACTTGCTCGTTGCGGGTACGTAGTAACTGCCACTCATGCCTCTTCTCCTTGTTTGGTCTGCACGGCCACCTGCAGCGGCTCCTGCTTGCCCTCGACGGGATAGAGGGTATAGACCAGGGTGACGGTATGAACTTCGGGGGGAAGATCGCGCGCCAGCTGGAACACCAGCGGCAGCTCGATTCGTTCGCCCGCCTGCAGTTGCTGCTCCTCGAAGCAGAAGCAGCTCGTCTTGCGTACGTGACGCGTGGCGCTGGATGGCGAGACGCTGGGTACCGCGCGCCCCCAGCTCTCGGCATCGCTCTGGTTGCGGAAGATGAAGTTGACCTCGGAGGTCTGCCCCGGGTGGAGCCGCACCTGGCGCGTTTCCGCCTCCATGCGCCAGGGCAGCCCGGTGCCGTTGCGGGTGATGAACTGCACGGTCACCATGCGCGATTCATCGACCTCCTCGTTGACGATGGCCCGGGCAGTGGTATCCACCTTGCCGTTGATGCCCGTCAGCCGGCAGAAGGCGTCGTACATCGGCACCAGCGCAAAGGCGAAGGCAAACATGCCGACCAGCGCCGCCACGGTGCGCCACACCGTACGCCGCACCCCTGCCTGGCGCGCTTCAGTCTCGTTGCGGCTCATGCGTCACTCCTCCTCGCCCGGCGCCGACCGGCCGGCCTCAGTGGGCCGGGCGCTCGAAGGTCGGCGGCGTCTCGAACGTGTGCAGCGGTGCCGGGCTGGGCACGCTCCACTCGAGGTCGGTCGCGTACTCGCCCCAGGCCTGGGCCGGCGCCTTCCTGCCACCGCGCACGCAGAGCACGATCACGGCGACGAACAGCAGCTGGGAGAAGCCGAAGATGAAGGCCCCGAGCGACGACGCCAGGTTGAAGTCGGCGAACTGCAGCGCGTAGTCGGGAATACGCCGCGGCATCCCGGCCAGCCCCGAGAAGTGCATGGGGAAGAAGGTCAGGTTGACGCCGATCACCGAGAGCCAGAAGTGCCACTGCGACAGACGTTCATTGGGGTAGTGCCCGGTCCACTTCGGCAGCCAGTAGTAGGCCCCGGCCAGGATCGCGAAGATCGCGCCCGGCACCAGCACGTAGTGGAAGTGCGCCACCACGAAGTAGGTGTCGTGGTACTGGAAATCGGCCGGTGCAATGGCCAGCATCAGCCCCGAGAAGCCGCCGATGGTGAACTGCACGACGAACGCCAGGGCGAACAGCATCGGCGGCTCGAAGCTGATCGAACCGCGGAACATGGTCGCCACCCAGTTGAACACCTTCACCCCGGTGGGCACCGCGATCAGCATGGTCGCGTACATGAAGAACAGCTGGCCGACCAGCGGCATCCCCACGGCGAACATGTGGTGGCCCCACACCACGAACGAGAGGATGGCGATCGCCGCGACGGCGTACACCATCGAGGCATAGCCGAACAGGCGCTTGCGCGAGAAGGTCGGGATGATCGCCGAGACGATGCCGAACGCCGGCAGGATCATGATGTAGACCTCGGGATGGCCGAAGAACCAGAACAGGTGCTGGAACAGCACCGGGTCGCCACCGCCCGCGGCATTGAAGAAGCTGGTGCCGAAGTTGATGTCCATCAGCATCATGGTGATCACACCGGCCAGCACCGGCATCACCGCGATCAGCAGGAACGCCGTGATCAGCCAGGTCCAGACGAACAGCGGCATGTCCATCAGGCGCATGCCGGGGGCGCGCATGTTGAGGATGGTGGCGATGATGTTGATCGCGCCCAGGATCGAGCTGATGCCCGCGATGTGCAGGGAGAGAATGAAGAAGGTCGTCGACGGCGGTGCGTAGGTGGTCGACAGCGGCGCGTAGAAGGTCCAGCCGAAGTTCGGCCCGCCGCCCGGCATCAGCAGCGTCGAAAGCAGCAGGCAGAAGGCCACCGGCAGCAGCCAGAAGCTGAAGTTGTTGAGTCGCGGCAGGGCCATGTCGGGCGCACCGATCTGCAGCGGGATCATCCAGTTGGCCAACCCGGTGAAGGCCGGCATGACCGCCGCGAAGACCATGACCAGGCCGTGCATGGTGGTCATCTGGTTGAAGAACTCGGGCCTGACGAACTGCAGGCCGGGTTGGAACAGCTCGAGTCGCACCACCAGCGCGAAGATGCCGCCGATGAAGAACATCGTCAGCGAGAAGATCAGGTAGAGCGTACCGATCTCCTTGTGGTTGGTGGTCAGCAACCAGCGCAGGATGCCCTTCGGCGGGGCATGGTGGGCATGTCCATGCCCGGCTTCCGCGGCGGTGCTGCTCTGCTCTAGCGTCGGTTGAGGAGGTACCTTCGGGGCCATCGGACTACTCCATGAACATTGTCTTGTTATAGCGCGGCAAGTCGGGGTGGCACGGCGCCAACGCCGTGCCTGCCGTCACTCCTCCAGCCGTTCGGCGATCTCCGCGGGCTGAACCACTTCACCGGTATCGTTGCCCCAGGCGTTGCGCGTGAAGGTGAGCACCGAGGCCAGTTCGACAGGGTTGAGCGTGTTGCGGAACGCCGGCATGGCGGAGCCGGACACGCCGTTCATCACGGTGGTGATGTGCCAGTCCTTGTCCGAGATGAGCTGCTCGTTGCCGGCCAGGGCCGGGAAGGCGGGCGGTGACCCCTGACCCTCGGGCTGGTGGCAGGAGGCGCAGATGCTGCCGTAGATGCCCTCGCCGCGCTCCATCAATTCGTCCATCTCCCACTCGCGGTCGATGCCCATGGCTTCCTCGGCCGCGGCCTCCTTGCGCTCGGCCAGCCAGGTGTCGAACTCCTCCTCCTCGACCGCCTGGACGACGACCGGCATGAAGCCGTGGTCGACGCCACACAGCTCGGCACACTGCCCGCGGTAGATACCGGGCTCCTGGATCTCCACCCAGTTCTCGTTGACGAAGCCGGGGATGGCATCCTGCTTGACGGCGAGTTCGGGCACCCACCAGGCATGCATGACGTCGTCGGAGGTAAAGAGGAAACGGACCTTGCGGTTGATCGGCAGCACGAGCGGCTCGTCGACTTCGAGCAGGTAGTGCTCGCCGCGCTGCTCCTCGCCGCGAATCTGCGCCCTGGGGGTGGCCAGGTTGGAATTGAAGGAGACGTCCTCGCCGAGATACTCGTAGCGCCAGCGCCACTGCTGGCCGGTGACCATCACGTCCAGCTCGGCTTCGGAGGGGTCGTAGATCTTCTGCAGCGTCGCCGTGGCGGGCACCGCCATGCCGATCAGGATCAACAGCGGCACGATGGTCCAGATGACCTCGACGGTGGTGTTCTCGTGGAAGTTGGCGGCCTTGGCCCCCCTGGAGTGGCGAAACTTGAACAGGGAATAGAACATCACCCCGAACACGACCACGCCAATGACCACGCAGATCCAGAAGATGGTCATGTGCAGGCCGTAGATTTCGCCGCTGAGGCTCGAGACCCCAACGGGCATGTTCCAGCCGTTAGCCAGAGCCACCTGGCTCGAGCCGACAAGGGCCAAGCCCCCTGCCAACCAGACGAGCAGAGTGCGCATCGACGCCTCCCGAAGTTGTAGTTGTGTCGGAACGGCAACCCCGAAGGTCAGGGAACGGGGGTTCTCCTCCTGAGAACATTAGCCGCTTCTTCATCGAGTATAGAGATCTCATCTCGAAAGTCACTGCCTTGGCCTAAGCCTTCTGGCTAACGCGCCAATCAACGCAACGCCGGCGTCGTCAGCCTGCGGCAAGCGTGGCCACCAGGGCAATCAACCCCACCAGCACGGCCCCCAGCACGATGCCGGTGACGATGAAGGCGATCGGGTTGCCCTTTTCGAAGTCCTTCAGCCGCTGCTGCTCACGCTGTACGCCAAGAAAGGCGGCCAGGACGGATTTGACGACTTCCCACATGACCAAGCTCCCTCTGCCGCTCGCCTTGTTGCAGCATGCCATGAATGGAGGGCAAACAGACAAGCCCTCGAAAGATGAAAATTTCATGACGCAGCGCAGCAAAAAACCTGTAGACCGTGCCGGCCGTGGACTACACTCAAAACCACTATCGCACACCCCCGGTTACCCTTCGATTGGAGCTTTCACCCCATGGCCAGCACGACCCCTTCCCACCCTCACAGTCATACCCCTGCGTTCGGCGCTTCACAACCCATGATCGAATGGTGGTCGCAACAGTGCATGCAGGGCTTTGCCCCGGTGACACGCTTCCAGCTTGCCTGGATGGAGTGCACTTGCGAGATGCTGCAGCAGGAGGCGCGCTTTTTTGCCGCCCTTTCGGCTGCCGGCGAGCAACTCAACCATTGCTACGAGACCCACGGCGCCGATCCGGAAAAGATGCAGGAGTGCTATAAGGAAATCGCCCGCGAGGTTGCCGACCATCATATGGAGCGGCTCAAGCAGGTAGCGATTCTTCCCCAGGAATTCCGGCGTCGTATCTGGGAAGAGATCTGAGCGGGCCAGCCCGTATGGCACATGACAACAGGCTGGCCGAAACGAAAAACCGCCACCCGGAATGATCCGTCAGTGGCGGTTTTTCTCGAATCGAGTGGTCGGAGCGACAGGATTCGAACCTGCGACCTCTGCAACCCCATTGCAGCGCGCTACCAAGCTGCGCCACGCTCCGACATTTGCTGACCGAATCGCCGCCAGGCGGCCTGGCGATATTCGATCATTCCCGCGCTGACCGGCCCTGCCGGCGCCCCGAGAACGAGGCGTATACTAGCGCGTTCAGGGGCAAATGGAAAGTCCCTTTTGTACTTTCCTTTCAGTTGGTTGGCTGGACACCGGGCCGGCCGGCGGCGCTCGCCGCCGCCGCCGGGGAGGGAGCCGGCCGTCGACGGCCTCGCCCCTCGGGCGGGATCGGCGCTATCTTCTCCCCTGCACCCATCACTACGCAGAGGGAGGAGCCGCATGACACGCTTTTCACTGGAAGGACGGGTCGCCATGGTCACCGGCTGCAACAAGGGCCTCGGCCAGGGCATCGCCGTGGCCCTGGCCGAGGCCGGCGCCGACATCGTCGGCGTCAATCGCCGCGCCGCCGAGGAGACCCGCGAGCGCATCGCATCCCTCGGGCGCCGCTACGTCAATCTCGAGGCCCGGCTGGGCCACGACCCGGCGGAGGAGATCGTCGACCGGGCCATCGCCGACCTGGGCCGCGTCGACATTCTCGTCAACAATGCGGGCACGATCCGGCGCGCCCCGGCCCTGGCGTTCACCGAAGCGGACTGGGACGAGGTGATGAACGTCAACCTCAAGGCCGCCTTCTTCCTCAGCCAGCAGGTCGCCCGCCGCCTGGTCGAGCGCAAGGCGCCGGGGCGTATCGTCAACGTCGCCTCGGTGCTCTCCTTCCAGGGCGGCATCCGCGTGCCCTCCTACACCGCCAGCAAGAGCGGCCTACTCGGGCTGACCCGCCTGCTGGCCAACGAGTGGGCCACCCACGGCATCACCGTCAACGCCATCGCCCCGGGCTACATGGCCACCGACAACACCCAGGCGCTGCGTGAGGACGAGGAACGCAGCGCCGAGATCCTCGGCCGCATTCCCGCCGGCCGCTGGGGCACCCCGGACGATCTCGCCGGGGCCGTGATCTTCCTCTGCTCCGATGCCGCCGGCTACGTCAACGGGCATGCCCTTGCGGTCGATGGCGGCTGGCTCGCCCGCTGATCGCTGCGCCTCGGCGCCAAGTTGCATTTCGCCGGGGCTGGGCCATAATCGGGATGAACGTCAGGCTAGTATCCTGTCATACCACATGCCTCGATGCTGGCCCCATGCCGTCAACGCAACGACAGCGAGACGGCGGTCAACGACCACGAGGAACCGCTATGCGACTGCGCGGCAAGACGGCGCTGATCACCGCTGCCGGGCAAGGGATCGGGCGGGCGACGGCCGAGCGCTTCGCCGCCGAGGGGGCCCGCGTCATCGCCACCGACATCGATGCCGGCAAGCTCACCGACCTGGCGGGCATCGACGGTATCGAACCCCGCCGCCTGGACGTGCTGGATGCGTCCGCCATCGACTCCCTTGCCGGTGAACTGCCTCCAGTGGACGTGCTGTTCAACTGCGCCGGCTTCGTCGCCAACGGCTCGCTGCTCGACGGCAGCGACAGCGACTGGGAGCTGTCTCTGGCGCTCAACGTCACCGCCATGATGCGCCTGACCCGCGCCCTGCTGCCGGCCATGATCGGCAACGGCGGCGGCAGCATCATCAACATGGCCTCGGTGGCCTCGAGCCTCAAGGGCGTGCCCAACCGCTGCGCCTATGGCACCACCAAGGCCGCGGTGATCGGCTTGACGAAATCGATCGCCGCCGATTACATCGACCAGGGTATCCGCTGCAACGCCATCTGCCCCGGCACCGTGGACTCCCCTTCGCTGCGCCAGCGTATCCGCGACCAGGCCAGCCGGCAGGGTCGACCCGAGGCCGACGTACAGGCGGAATTCCTCGCCCGCCAGCCGCTCGGGCGGCTCGGCACGGCGCAGGAGATCGCCGCCCTGGCCACCTATCTCGCCGCGGACGAGTCTGCCTATACCACCGGCACCGCCCAGATCATCGACGGCGGCTGGCTGATCTGAATCCGAGCCGCACTCGGGCTGAACTTCATAGAGAGGAGACGACATGAAACTGCTGCGCTTCGGCCCCAGGGGCCACGAAAAACCCGGCCTGCTCGACGCCGATGGCGTGATCCGCGACCTCTCGGCCCATATCGACGACCTCCACGGCCACCGCCTCGGGCGCAGCAGCCTGGCGGAGCTGGCCGCGATCGATCCCGCGCGCCTGCCGGAAGTTGCCGCCGACACCCGGCTCGGCCCCTGCGTGGGTCGCGTGGGCAAGTTCATCTGCATCGGCCTCAACTACTCCGACCACGCCGCCGAGACCGGCGCCGAGGTTCCCCCCGAGCCGGTGGTCTTCGCCAAGTGGACCAGCGCCATCTGCGGCCCCAACGACGACGTCATCATCCCCCGCGGTTCGCAGAAGACGGACTGGGAGGTCGAGCTCGGCGTGGTCATCGGCAAGCAGGCGCGCTACGTCGACGAGGCCGATGCCATGGAGCACGTGGCCGGCTACTGCGTGGTCAACGACGTCTCCGAGCGCGAGTTCCAGCTCGAGCGCAGCGGCACCTGGGACAAGGGCAAGGGCTGCGACACCTTCGGCCCGCTCGGCCCGTGGTTGGTCACCCCGGACGAAGTGGCCGACCCCCACGAGCTGGCGATGTGGCTGGAGGTGGACGGCCGGCGCTACCAGGACGGCTCCACCCGCACCATGGTCTATCGCATTCCGTACCTGATCAGCTACCTGAGCCGCTTCATGAGCCTGCAGCCGGGCGACGTCATCTCCACCGGCACCCCGCCGGGCGTGGGCATGGGCCAGAAGCCGCCGGTCTACCTGCAGCCCGGTCAGCAGATGCGCCTCGGCGTCGAGGGGCTCGGCACCCAGACCCAACGAGTGATCGCCGAGTCGGACATCACCCCGGCATGAGCCCTGCCCCCGGAGCCCAGAGATGAGCGACACCATTGCCAGCAGCAACGGCTCACTGGACAGCCTGCGCGTTCATGCCGCCGACAACGTGCGCGTGGCGCTCAAGGACCTGGCGCCCGGCACCCTGGTCGACGATGAGGGTCGGCAGTTGCGGTTGGCGGAGCCGGTGCGCCACAAGCACAAGTTCAGCCTCACCGACCTCGACGCCGGCGATGCCGTGATCATGTACGGCGTCACGGTGGGGCGGGCCACGCGCCCCATCCCGGCCGGCACCGCCATCAGCGTCGACAACACCGAGCACAGCACCGCCACCAGCGTGCCGCAGGCCAGGCGCGGCGAATGGCATGCCCCCGACGTGTCGGCCTTTGCCGGCATCACCTTCGAGGGCTACCACCGCCCCGACGGCAAGGTCGGCACGGCCAACGTCTGGCTGGTGGTGCCGCTGGTGTTCTGCGAGAACCGCAACATCGAGGTGCTGCGCCAGTGCGTCGCCGATGCGCTGGGCGAAGACCCCTATCGCGACTACAAGCGCATGGCCCGCGCACTGCTGCACGGCGAGCGCGCCGGCGAGCAGGCCGCGCCCGCCCGCGAGCGGCCGTTTCCCAACGTCGACGGGGTCCGCTTCCTTACCCACACCCTCGGCTGCGGCGGCACCGACGATGACGCCCAGGCGCTGTGCCAGCTGCTGGCGGGCTACATCTGCCACCCCAACGTGGCTGGTGCCACGGTGCTCAGCCTGGGCTGCCAGAAGGCACAGATCGAGATGCTCAGGGCCGCCGTCGCCGAGCGCGACCCGCGCGGGCTGCGCCCCGTCCACTACCTGGAACAGCAGGCGAGTGCGAGCGAGGAAGCCCTGATCCGCGACGCCCTGACCACCATCTTCGACGGTCTGGCCATGGCCAACGGCGTAACGCGTGCGCCCGCCCCGCTCTCGGCGCTCACGCTGGGGGTGGAGTGCGGTGGCTCCGACGGCTTCTCGGGACTCTCGGCCAACCCGCTGGTGGGCGCAGTGGTCGACCGCCTGGTAGCGCTGGGCGGCAGCGGCATTCTCAGCGAATTCCCCGAGCTGTGCGGCGTCGAGCACGAGCTGATGGCGCGCTGCCGCGACGACGGCGTGGCCGAACGCTTCCAGGCACTGATGGAAGCCTACCAGCGCCACGCCGCCCGGGTCGGCGCCGATTTCTCGATGAACCCCTCTCCCGGCAACATCCGCGACGGCCTGATCACCGACGCCATGAAATCCGCCGGCGCGGCCAAGAAAGGCGGCGACAGCCCGGTGGTGGACGTGCTCGACTACACCGAACCGCAGACGCGAGCCGGTCTCAACCTGCTCTGCACCCCGGGCAACGACGTCGAATCGACCACCGCGCTGGCCGGTTCCGGGGCCAACCTGATCCTGTTCACCACGGGGCTCGGCACGCCCACCGGCAACCCGGTCGCCCCGGTGCTGAAGATCGCCAGCAACAGCGAACTGGCAGCCCGCATGGCCGACGTCATCGACTTCGATGCCGGGTCGATCATCCGCGGCGAAGCGAGCATCGGGGAGTTGGCCGACGCCCTCCTGCGGCTCTGCATCGACACCGCCTCGGGGCGCTACATGCCCAAGGCAGTAGGCCTGGCGCAGTATGATTTTATTCCCTGGAAGCGCGGCGTCTCTTTATAACCCCCAGCCGACGCGCAGCAGATCATCACTCGGATAGACGTTTCTTGAGCTTCATATAGGTCCCATAATGCCGGTCGAGGTGGCGGCGCATCGCCGCCTCGGCGGCGTCGGGATCGCCCGACTCGATGGCCGCGACGATCTCCTCGTGGGCCGCCAGCGCCGCCTTGTCCTCGTCCTTCTGCTGCAGCACCTGGGCGCGGCGATCGTCGAGCCACTCGGAGAGCGCCACGTGAATGGCATCGAAGATGGGGTTCTTGCCGATGCTCGCCAGTACGCCGTGGAAGTCGTTGTCGGAGCGCTTGAAGCGCGCCTCGTCGCCGATGGCGGCGCGGTTGTCGGCCAGGGCGTCGCGCAGGCGCTGGAGGTCCTCCGCGCCGGCATGGCGGGCGGCGTAGCGCGCCAGCGAGATCTCGAACATCGCCCGCGCCTCCTGGAAGTACTGCTGGCCATCGGGCTTGGAGAGCAGCTGGCGGGTGACCCCCGAAAGCCGCGCCATGACCGCCTCGGCGGTGGGCCGGATCACCCGCGCGCGGGTACCGCTGTTGATCGCGATCAGCCCCAGCTGCTGCAGATGGAAGAGCGCCTCGCGTACCGCGGGCCGGCCGACGCCGAACTGCTCCATCAGCTCGCGCTCCGAGGGTAGCTGGTCGTTCTCCTTCAGCCGGCCTTCGAGGATCTCCGCCTCGAGCTGCTCGGCCACCTGCTCGGACAGCGTCTTGCGCTCCACCTTGTATCGACTCATGCAATGCAACTCCTGGCCAGCCAATCCGGGCCCAGTGCGGGCCTGGCCGTTATGTTACTGCATCCTCGGCAACCGCCGGAGACCTAAATCAACGGCGCGATCGAGAGCCGCTCGGCCAGCTCGGCATAGGCCGCCACGTTGGCCGAATCGAGCGGAATGCCCTCGGCATCGCGATTTGCCTGGCAGCGCCACTCGCGGTCGCCGGGCGCCAGCACCTCCTCGCCCGCCAGGGCGGGCTGCGCGCGCAGGTCCGCCAGGTAAGCCAGCATGCCGCGATCGAAGACCTCGCGCTCGACGAAGGCATCGGGGCGCATGACCAGGAAGAAGTGGCCCACGCCGCGCGGCGTACTCATGTCCTCGCCGCCCATCGGCAGCATGCGGAAGCCATGCACCATGCCCGTCAGGGTCGCGCTGAGCACTTCCACCATGCCGGCGAGCCCCGCCCCCTTGAAGCCGAAGTCGGCGCCGCCCAGCGGCAGCAGCGAAGCGGCAAGGGCGGCATCGGTGGTGAGCCGCCCCGCCGCATCGACCACCACGTTGGGCGGCAGCTCGCGCCCGATGGCGGCATACTGCTGGACCCGGTTCCAGGGAATCGAGCTGGTCGCCATGTCGAGCAGATAGGGCGATTGTCCGGGCACCGGCGCGGAGAAGGCGATGGGGTTGGTGCCGTGGAACGGGCCCTGGCCGTGGTGCAGGCTGACCAGGGCATCGGCGTTGCACACCGCGAGCCCCACGTAGCCGCGCTCGGCCGCCTCCAGGGCGTAGCAGCCCGCCGCGCCGAAGTGCGAGGAGCGGCCTACCGCCACCGCCCCGATGCCGACTTCGTCGGCCATGGCGATGGCGTGATCGATGGCGGTATAGCCGGCCAGGTGGCCGAAGCCGTCGTCGGCATCGAGGTAGCCGGTTCCTGCCAGGCGCCGGGTGAAGCGCATGGCCGGGCGTGGGTGGATGCGCCCCCCCTGCACGGCGCGCACGTAGTGCGGCAGCAGGCGCAGGCCATGGCTGTCGGTGCCCATGCGCGATGCGATCACCAGGGCCCGGGCTACCGCCAGGCACGACGCCTCGTCGACCTCGCAGCGGGCCAGTGCGCTCTGCATGAAGGTCTCCAGGGCCGCAGCGGCAACCCGTGCGGCGGGCTCGAAAGTGCGGGACATCGACACTCCTCAACAACCGGATCAGCGATACACGAGCGTGGGCAGCCACATCGAGATGGCCGGGATGAAGGTCACCAGCAGCAGCGCGATCACCAGCGGCACCAGGAACGGCAGCGTGCCGCGCATGCACTTCTCGAAGGAGATGTTCGAGACCCGCGAGAGCACGTAGAGCACCATGCCCACCGGCGGGGTCAGCAGGCCAATCATCAGGTTGAGCACCATGATCACGCCGAAGTGCACCGGATCGACGCCGGCGTTCACGGCCAGCGGCAGCAGCACCGGCACCAGGATGGTGATGGCGGCGATGGTTTCCATGAAGCAGCCGACCACGATCAGCACCAGGTTGATCAGCAGCAGGATGGCGATGGGGTTGTCGGAAAACGGCCCCAGCAGCTCCATCACATGGCGGGTGACCTGGTTGCTGGTCAGGATCCAGGCGAAGATCGAGGCGGCGGCGACGATCAGCAGGATCACGGCGGTAGTCTCGATGGTCTCCATGCTGACCTTGAGCAGCCGCCGCCAGGTCAGGATGCGGTAGACCACGGTGCCGAGGATCAGCGCATAGACCACCGCGGCGATGGCCGATTCGGTCGGCGTGAAGGCCCCCGAGATGATGCCGCCGACGATGATCACCGGCGTCAGCAGCGACAGGAAGGCACGCTTGAAGGTCTGCCACACCAGCCTCGGGGAGAACGAGGCATCGCGGGGGTAGCCGCGCCGCCGGGCGAGGATGGCGATCATGATCATCAGGCTCGCGCCCATCAGCAGCCCCGGGATGAGGCCGGCGGCGAACAGCTGCCCCACCGAGGCACCGGCCATCACACCGTAGATCACCATCGGCAGGCTGGGCGGGATAATCGGGCCGATGGTCGACGAGGCCGCGGTGATGCCGACCGCGAACTCCTGGTCGTAGCCGGCGTCGCGCATGGCCTTGATCTCGATGGTGCCGAGTCCACCGGCATCGGCCACCGCCGCTCCCGACATGCCCGAGAACACGATGCTGGCACCGACGTTGACGTGCCCCAGCCCACCGCGCATCCAGCCCATCAGCGCACGGGCGAAGTCGAAGATCCGGGTGGTGATGCCACCATGGTTCATCAGGTTGCCGGCCAGGATGAAGAACGGGATCGCCAGCAGCGGGAAACTGTCGATACCGTTGATCATGCGATGCGCGACCACGATGTCGGGCACCCGGCCGGTGAGGTACACATAGAGCAGGCACGAGCCCGCCAGGCTGACGGCAATGGGGAAGCCCATCACCAGCATGGTGAACATGGCGGCGAACAGAAACGTCAGGTAGTAGCCCATGACCGCCATGAGCACGCAGAAGGCGACCGCCAGGGCGATGATCAGCGGCGGCACGACCGCCCCCTTGCGCTGCGCGCTCGATAGCTCAGGCATGGCGCACTCTCCGGTAGCTTGTCGTCATCATCGGTCCTTCGCCGTGGTCAGCTCGCTCTCGCCCTCGCGCCAGTGGCGGACCGTCACCTGCAGCGAACGCACCAGCATCAGCATGAAGCCGACCATCACGATGTAGTAGATGACGTCCTTGGGCACGTCGATCGACACCATCATCGCGTTGGTCTTGGCCGCCAGGCCGTAGCTGATCCACACGCCCGCGGCATAGAAGACGCTGCGGCCGACATCCACCAGCATCGACATCGCCCGGCCGACGTCACCCGGCATGTAGCGATAGAAGAACTCCACGGCGATGTGGGAGTTCTTGCGCGCGGCCATGGCGCTGCCCAGGAAGCCCACCACGATCAGCAGGTAGCGGGCGATCTCCTCGGTCCAGCCCACCGAGCTGCCGATCACGTAGCGGCTGAAGAATTGCAGGAACACCACGCAGGCCAGCACCCAGAAGATCACCAGCGTCGGCCAGTCCTCCCAGCCGTACGCCTTGTAGTCGAAGTCGTCCGCCTCGACGGGGTCGATGCTGCCTGCCTCGGGTGGCAGGGTATCGTCAGACATGGCGCGCTCCCGGCGCACCGCCCCGCTGGCGGCGGGACGGCGCGCCTCGACGGTTACTGGCCGATTTCCTGCAGCCGGTCGTAGGTTTCCTGGTCCCAGGTGGCATCATCGCCGTTGTGCTCGGGAATGACGGCCTCGCGGAACGGCTCGCGATCGACCTCGTTGACCGTCACGCCCTGCTCCTCGAACCAGGCCACCAGCTCCTGCTCCTGCTGCTGGATGTCGGCGGTGATCTTCTTGCCCGCCTCCTGGTACACCTCGCGGAAGATCTCGCGATCCTCCTCGGAGAGGCGATCCCACAGCGGCCCGCCGATGATGGTCAGCAGCGAATCGGTGATGTGGCCGGTCAGGTTGATGTGATCCTGCACCTCGTAGAACGCCTTGGCACGAATGGTCGGCAGCGGGTTCTCCTGGGCGTCGACCACCCCCTGCTGCAGCGCCAGGTACACCTCGTCGAAGGCGATGGGCGACGGATTGGCCCCCACTGCCTCGGGGAACATCATGTACATCGGCGCATTGGGCGTGCGGATCTTGAGGTTGCGCATGTCCTCTGGCGTCATGATCGGCCTGTTGGAGGTGACGTGGCGCTCGCCGTAGTAGTTGAGCGCCACCGGCACGTTGCCGGTCTGGTCCTGGTAGCCCTGGGCGATCTCCTGGAACAGGTCGCTCTCGGCATAGGCCTGCCAGTGGTCGAAATCGCGGAACATGTAGGGGGCGCCGGCGATGCCGATCGGCCCGTAGGCGCGGCCGGCGAACTGGCTGCCGGTATAGATGATGTCGACGGTGCCCAGGGTCAGGCCTTCATTGATGTCCTCCTCCTTGCCCAGCGACGAAGCGGGGTGGACCTCGATGGTGTAGCGACCGTCGGTGCGCTGCTCGATCTCGTCGGCCGCCCAGAGTGCCCACTCGTGGTAGGGCTCTGAGGTCTCGTAGACGTGAGCGAAGTTGAGCGACTCGGCGCTGGCCGCCCCCGCGGCGCTCAGCCCCGTTATCAGCAGCGAGGTCGACAGCCAACGACTCCACTGGCGGTTGCTCTGCTTGACCATTTGTTGTTCTCCCTCGTGAGCGTTGCCGGCAACGGCGCTTGGCCGTCTACGGCGGATGGGTTCTTGTATACGTGTCATACCATCATAAGGAAACCTAGTCCCTCGCCTCGCTCGCTGCAAATGGATCACTCCACCCGCGACGAATGTCTAACCTGCTCGACCAGCCGGACCAGCAGCGCTTCCGCACCGAAGCCGCCCGCCTTGGTCATCACCGGCCGCCCGGCGTCGCCGTTCACGAGCCCCAACGGCACCCCCGGGCACCACTCGCCGAACAGCTCGACGTACTCGCCGCGGAGCCGCGCCAGCACGGCCAGGGCGACATCGCCGCCGGAGAGGAACAGCAGGACCCCACGTTCATCCCCGCCCGCGGCAACGACCGCCTCGGCCATGGCCGTTGCCACCGCCTCGGCACTCGGCGCCAGCCCCGCGGGCACGCCAGGCACGATGACGCGAACGCCGCGCTCGCCATCGGCGCCTCCCGGGCCGAACGCCGGCTGACACGGAACCTCGGGGAACGCCTCACGCAGCAGGTCGAGCTGCCGCCGGGCACGTGGCGACCGCGAGCCCACCGCAAGCAGCGCACGCGCCGGCTCGGGCAGCGACGGTGGCCACGACGCCCAGGGCGGCCACGCCCGGCACTGGGCCGGCGCCAGGCACTGGGCCAGCGCATGGGCCAGGCCGGCGGCGCAGACCGGCAGCCATTCGCCAGGAGCGTCGAGCAGCCGCGTGGCGAGCCGGGCCAGTGTTGCGTCGTCCGCCGCATCGGCGACGCAATCCCCCGCCGGCAGCGGCAGGCCCGCCTCGGCAACGTAGCGCAGCAGCGAGACGCCACCCGCCGCGAAGGCGCGGTCGAGCGGTCCGGCCAGCGGCGGCGACAGGGCATCGCGGGAAAACGCGGTGGCCGCGAGCGGCTCGCCATCGACCCACACCTCGCCGCCGACCACGCTGCGGCCCTGGCTCGGCACCGCCGGGCACACCAGCAGGCGCCGCCCGCCGCTACGCCGCAGCGCCACGGCCTCGGCCACCACCTGGCCGCGCAGGGTCGAATCCACCTTCTTCAGCAACAGCCGCGGCTGGCAGGCATGCAGGCGCTCGGCGGCCTCCCGCGTTCGCCGGGCGGCGGTGTCAGCATCCAGATGCCGCGAACCGGTATTGACCGCCACCACCCGCGGAGCGCTCCCGCCATCGGCTAGCGCGGCCTCGAGCCCCTCCAGCGATACCGCGACTCGGGTGGCCATGCCGCGCTCGGCGAAGGGTGCCGCGGCGTCGAGTGCGCCGGTCAGGTCGTCGGCGACGATGGCCACCTCGCAGCGCGTGTTCACACCGCCGTCCGCGGTGAGGCCAGACGCCGCGCGTAGGCGATGGCCGCGCCCATGTTGGTGGCATCGGCGCGCCCCTGCCAGGCGATGTCGAAGGCGGTGCCGTGATCCACCGAGGTGCGCATCACCGGCAGCCCCAGGCTGACGTTGACCGTGGTATCGAAGGCGATCAGCTTCACCGGGATGTGGCCCTGGTCGTGGTACTGCGCCACCACCAGGTCGAACTCGCCGCGGCAGGCGCGGTAGAAGACGGTATCGGCCGGGATCGGCCCGCTGACCTCGAAGCCCTCGTCGCACAGTGCCCGCACCGCCGGGGCGATGATGCGGTCGTCCTCGTCGCCGAAGATGCCGCCCTCGCCGCAGTGGGGGTTAAGCCCCGCCACCGCGATGCGCGGCCGCGGCGTGCCGAGCTCGACCAGATGCGCGTGCCCGGCCTTCACCGTGGCGGCGATGCGCTCCGGGGTGACCCGTTCGATCGCCTCGCGCAGCGAGACATGGGTGGAGACGTGCAGCGTCGACAGCCGTTCGGAGGCGAGCAGCATGAAGGAGGATGGCGCCCCGGTGAGTGCGGCCAGCATGCCGGTATGGCCATCGTAATGGTGGCCGGCGGCATGCAGCGCCGCCTTGTTCAGCGGCGCGGTGACGATCACCCTCGCCCGCCCGGCCTGCACCAGTGCCACCGCGCGCTCGACGCAGCGAAAGGCCAGGTCGCCGGCGGCGGCACCGATCCGGCCATCGGCAATCGCCTCGCCCTCGGCTGCCCGCACCTCGGCCACGGCCACCCGCTCGTCATCGGCCCGGGCCTGCCCCAGCGGGACGAAGTCGAGCGCCGCCCCGACCAGGCCGGCGGCGCGGCGGTAGATGGCAGGGTCGCCGACCAGCACCACCGTGCGGCGCTCCTCGGGCGACATGGCAGCCACGGCGCGGCAGATGATCTCCGGGCCGACGCCCGCGGGGTCGCCCATGGTGATGGCAAGCGCATAGTCGGGGCGCTGGGCGACAGAGGGCGGTGACGTCTCGCTCATGGCATCAACTGGCCTCCGTTGACTTCGAGGATCTGCCCGGTCACGTAGCCGCTCATGCGGTCGGTGCCCAGGAACACGTAGGCGCCCACGCACTCCTCGGCGGCTCCCGTGCGCCCCATGGGGATGGAGGCGGATACCGCCGCCAGCTGCTCTTCGGTGGAGTGGCGCGCGTGGAAATCGGTGAGGATGACGCCCGGCGCCACGGCGTTGACGCGAATCCGGTCCTCCATCAGCTCCTTGGCCATGTTGCGGGTCAGGGTGCTGACGAAGCCTTTTGCCGAGGCGTAGAGCCCCGCCCCCGGCCCGCCGCCGTTACGCGCCGCGATCGACGAGGTATGGATGATGTTGCCGGCGCCGGCACGCTTGAAGTGCGGCAGCGCCGCCTGGGAGACCATCACCACCGAGCGCGCGTTGAGATCCATCACGCGGTCGTAGTGCGCATCGTCGATCTCCGCCAGGGTGACGCGCCCCAGCATGTCGCCGGCGTTGTTGATCAGCAGGTCCAGTCCGCCCAGCTGCTCGGCGGCCTCGTCGACCACCCGCCGGGCCTCGGCGGAACGGCTGACGTCGCCCTTGACGACTACGGCCTCGCCGCCGGAAGAGCGAATGTCGGCCGCCACCGCCTCGGCGGCGTCGGCGCTGGCATGGTAATGCACAGCGACGCTGGCCCCCAGCGTCCCGAGCTGGCGTGCCACGGCGGCACCGATGCCGCGACTGGCTCCGGTGATCAGAACGCGCTTGCCTTTCCACTCGTCGAGCATCGAAATCTCCCTCGCTGGTTGGTTGGGCCGTTCCCAGCGCCCAGGCATGTCGACCCGGCCCGGCATGGTGCGCTAGAGTGACCCAGACATGGCATACCTGTCATACAAGGCGACACCAATAACATGATAGGCGAGGCTTGGCCAAACGCCAGGCGCCTTGCAAGGAGGCCGCATGACCGTCATCACCCGAGTCGACGTCCAGGACATCCGCTTTCCCACCTCGCGCAACCTCGACGGTTCGGACGCCATGAACGCCGCGCCGGACTACTCCGCCACCTACGTGATCCTGCGGGTCGACGATGGCGGCACCGAGGGCCACGGCCTCACCTTCACCATCGGCCGCGGCAACGAGATCGTGGTCGCCGCGGTCAACGCCCTGGCCCATCTGGTCGAGGGCCGCACGCTGGGGTCGATCACCGCCGACATGGGCGGCTTCTGGCGCGAGATCACCGGCGACAGCCAGCTGCGCTGGATCGGCCCCGACAAGGGCGCGATCCACCTGGCCACCGCCGCCCTGGTCAATGCGGTGTGGGACCTGTGGGCCAAGCGCGAAGGCAAGCCCGTGTGGAAGCTGCTGGTCGACATGACGCCCGAACAGCTGGTGCGCTGCCTGGACTTCCGCTTCGTCACCGATGCCCTCACCCCCGAGGAGGCCATCGCGCTACTGCGCAAGCGGGAGGCAGGCAAGGCCGAGCGCGAGGCCGAGATGAAGCGCGATGGCTTTCCCGCCTACACCACCTCGGCCGGCTGGCTCGGCTACCCCGACGACAAGGTGCGTCGACTGGCCCGCGAGGCGCTCGCCGAGGGCTGGACCCACTTCAAGCAGAAGATCGGCGGCGACCTCGACGAGGACATCCGCCGTGCCGCCCTGCTGCGCGAGGAGATCGGCTGGGACAACGTGCTGATGATGGACGCCAACCAGGTCTGGGAAGTCGACGAGACGATCGCCAAGATGCGCCGCCTGGCCGAGTTCGATCCGCTGTGGATCGAGGAGCCCACCAGCCCCGACGACATCCTCGGCCACGCCGAGATCCGCCATCGCCTCGCCCCCATCGGCGTGGCCACCGGCGAGCACTGCCACAACAAGGTGATGTTCAAGCAGTTCTTCCAGGCTGAGGCGCTCGACTACTGTCAGCTCGACGCCGCGCGCCTGGGCGGGCTCAACGAAGTGATCCTGGTGGCGCTGATGGCCGCCAAGTTCGGCGTGCCGGTCTGCCCCCACGCCGGCGGCGTGGGGCTGTGCGAGTATGTCCAGCACATTTCGCTGTTCGACTACATCGCCGTCTCCGGCAGCCTGGAGGGGCGCGTGCTGGAGTACGTCGACCACCTGCACGAGCATTTCGTCGACCCCGTGGTGATCGAACGCGGGCGCTATCGCGTGCCCGAGGCCCCCGGCTACGGGATCACCATGCACGCCGAATCGCTGGCCCGCCACCGCTTCCCGGACGGCGCCGCCTGGCAGGAGGAGAGCTGAATGGAACGTGACGCCTTTCTCGTCGCCCTCGCCGAACGCCTGGGTGAACGAGGCCTGCTGCGTGACCACGACGGCATGGCGCGCTATGTCAGCGACTGGGCAGGCGACCGCCTGGGCATGCCGCTGGCGGTGGCCCGCCCCGCCACCACCGAGGAGGTCGCCGCCACGGTGCGCCTGTGTCGTGAGCACGACGTGGCCATGGTGCCCCAGGGCGGCCATAGCGGCCTGGTGGCGGGTGCCCTGCCCGCCGCCGAGGGCAACGAGCTGGTGATCAGCCTGGAGCGCATGGACCGCGTTCGCGCCGTCGACCCGATCAACTTCACCATGGCCGTGGACGCCGGCTGCATCCTGGAAAACGTCAAGCAGGCCGCGGCCGAGCACGAATGCGAATTCCCGCTCGCCCTCGGCGCCCAGGGCAGCTGCCAGATCGGCGGCAACATCGCCACCAACGCCGGCGGGCTCAACGTGCTGCGCCACGGCATGATGCGCCAGCTGGTGCTGGGGCTCGAGGTCGTGCTGCCGGACGGTCGCCTGTGGGATGGCATGAGCGCCTTGCATAAGGACAACCGCGGCTACGCCCTGAAGCAGCTGTTCCTCGGCAGCGAAGGCACGCTCGGCATCGTCACCGGCGCCGTGCTCAAGCTCACGCCCCGAGCCACCCAGGCCCGCACCGCCCTGCTCGGCCTGCCCTCGCTGGAGGCAGTGATCGAACTCTACGGCCTCGCCCGGCGCGACTGCAGCGACCTGCTCAGCGCCTTCGAACTGATCCCGCGCCGCTGCCTCGAGCTCGCCATGGAAGCGACACCCGAGCTGCGCGATCCGCTGGATGACGCCTATCCCTGGTACGTGCTGCTGGAGGTGAGCGCCAGCGGCCCGCTGGACCTCGGCGCCATGCTCGAATACCTGCTGGAACAGGGCATGGCCCGCGAGCTGGTGCTCGACGGCGCACTGGCCTCAAGCGAAGCCCAGTCACGCCAGCTGTGGCAGTTCCGTGAAAGCATGCTGGAAGGCCAGCGCCGACGCGGCGAACACCTGCGTACCGACATCTCGGTGCCCATCTCGGCGATCCCCGCCTTCGTCGACGAGGCCAGCCGAATCGTGATGGCGGCCTCGCCCGAGTGCGAGATCATCGCCTACGGCCACGTCGGCGACGGCAACCTGCATTTCAACATCCTGCCGCCGCCGGCCATGCCGGAGGCCGATAAGCGCCGCCACCTGCACGACCTTGAAGCCCACTTGTTCGAGGTGCTCGACGGCGTCGGCGGCAGCATCAGCGCCGAGCACGGCATCGGCCGCACCAAGCAGGCCGCCTACCTGGCCCGGCTATCGCCGGTGGAACGCGAGCTGGCCGAAGGCATCAAGGCCCTGTTCGACCCCGACGGGCTGATGAACCCCGGACGCATCCTGCCGCCGCGGCACTGAGCGCCTGCACGAGGCCTGCCCCCGCGACGACAGTGCGATAGGAACTATCCTGACGGAGCAAGCCCATGACCAGAGGAAGGTCGATGAAACTGTCCATGACATCGCTGCCGGCGGCATTCCTGACACTCGGCGTTGCCTTCCACTCCGTTCCGTCACTGGCCGAGTGCGAGCCGAACGAAGCGCAGCAGGAAATGCTCGAACGCGTCAACCAGGCGCGCAGCGAGGCACGCCAGTGCGGCGACGAGGAACATGAAGCGGCCGAGCCGCTGGAGTGGAACTGTCGCCTGGCCGAGGCGGCCCAGGCCCATTCACGAGCCATGGCCGAAGAGGAGTTCTTCGGCCATACCGGTGAGGACGACGAAGGGGTTGCCGCGCGGGTGAGCGAAGCGGGCTACGAATGGATGGCCGTGGGCGAGAACATCGCCGCCGGTCAAGCCGATGTCGAGGCGGTCATGGCCGGATGGCTGGATAGCCCGGGGCACTGCGCCAACATCATGAGCGACGAATTCACCGAAATGGGCGCCGCCTCCGTCGAGGCCGAAGAGTCGCGCTATTCACCCTTCTGGACGCAGGTGTTCGCGCGCCCGAGGTGAGGTCGGCTCTTGCTGAAACACGAGTGGGGGTTAGGACAGCGAGGAGCAGAAACCGGACCCTCCCTGGTCCCTGGCGGCGCGTGCCGTCTCAGCGGATATAGGCAGCGATGGCGTCGCAAGCCGCCAATTGAGCCTGGGCTTGAGAGACCCAGTGTTCCAGCACTTCGCGCAGCACAGCAGTCGATTGTGTAGGCATGAGGTTTCTCCTTTGTGACATCCAGAAACATCATGCCCCAGCTTTATCGACATTTCATTAGGGTGACGAAACTTTGCTCTTGAAGCCTAAAGATACGCCGTCGTATGTCATGGATTGCTCACCTGCACCGCTCAGGCGCATGGAAAATGCTTCCACAACCGTTTTGGTGCGCGTATGTCCCAATTCGGTGCGAGAGGACCTGGATGCTGGTTTGGCTGGAGATTTCCCCAATGGGAACGAGCGGCGGGCGTGACGGCAAGGGAAGCGCACTGGACTTTAACTAATTTCCATCCATAATCTATCTGATGTTAGTTAAAGCCATCCAGAGCCTACCTCGATGTCCTATCAGCGCCTTCAAGCGGAACAGACCCGGGTTGCCGTCAACGCGACGCAACTCTTCGAAGCGCTCGAGCAGCATCGCGCCCAGGCGCGCCAGGTCAAGGGCTCGATGCACTGGAAGCGAATCCATGGACGCGAGTACCTGTATCGTGCCTACACGGGCGGCAAGAACCATTCGCTAGGCCCCCGCTCCGCCGAGACAGAAGCCATTATAAAAGCCTTTGACGCTCGCAAGGCGGAGTACCAGGCGCGAGAGCAGTCGCTGAAGGAGCAGCTCCAGGTGCACTCCGCCTACATCCGAGCCAACCGGCTAAACCGATTCCCCATCGCCGGCGCCAGGGCGATACGGGCACTGCAACGCAAGCAGATCCCTTTCCGGGTCATCGGTACCAATGCCCTGTATGCCTATGAAGCTCGTGCCGGCGTGCTGATCGAGCCCGAACATCTGGCGACCGCCGATATCGATGTGCTCATGGATGCCCGGCAGGGCTTGAGAATCGTCACGGCCCTCGAGGGGGAAACACTCCTCTCTGTCCTGCAATCCAGCGATCGTACCTTCGAGCCGCTCACCGAGTCTCCTTTCGAGTTTCGGGCCGCGAACGCCAAGGGTTACATGATCGACCTGATCACGCAGGCCGCTGATCCCATGGCAATGAGCGATTTCGAGCACCATCTGGAGATGGGCGACTTGAAGCCGGTAGGCATCGACTCCCTGAAATGGGCCATCGCATCGCCACGCTTCGAAGCCGTCGTCTTTGATGAGCGAGGCATGCCGCTGCGCTTGTCTACCGTCGACCCCCGCGCCTTCGTGCTACACAAGTGGCACGTCAGCCAACTGCCCGACCGGGAACCGATGAAACGCCACCGCGACGAGGCCCAGGCTCGCCTGGTCGCCACCCTGCTGCGCGACGAGCTGCGTGAACTGTCGACGACACAGGCTGTCGAGCGTGCCTTCCCCCACCTCGTCAGACAACGTGCCAGCCACCAGATCGACGAGTTCGACGTGTAGCAAAGTTGGCAGATCATCACCATCTGCACGATTTGTACAAATAGGCACTATCATGCTCACTTTTACCCACATTTCGTGGTGTGGGGGCACCAGCCCTGACACAGCGGCACATGGCAGCGACGGCTACCGGCCAGGCAGTGGATTGGCCAGGAGCGCCGCATGGCTGCTACACCTACCAGTACAGGACAGATGCAAAAGGCAAAGCGAATGTCACGAGGCCTCAGGCCAGGGAGGACACGATGCAGCGCCTGTACTTTCTGATTCCCGACAGGGAGACCACCACTGACATCGTCAATGAACTGAACGTGATGGGGCTGACCAAGGACCACCTGCACGTCTTGGGCAAGGATTGGCAGCCTTTGGAGAAGGAGGGGGTTCCGGTCGCCACGCTGATACAGACTTCCGATGTCGTCAATGCCGCGAAGCGCGGCGCTATCGTCGGGGCCTTACTGGGCTTGGTGCTGGGCGTGATCGCTCACTTCGTCCTGCTCGATACGAATATCGTCTGGATGGCCATCGGTGTGGCGATCTTCGGTGCGCTGTTCGGCGTCTGGGCCAGCACGATGGTCGGCGTCTCCGTGCGCGACATCAAGGTCAGCAAGTTCAATAAAGCGATCAAGAGAGGCGCAATGCTGCTGATCATAGACGTTCCTGACGAACGCGAAGAAGCATTCAGAACGGCGATCGAGAGCCACCACCCCGAAGTGGTCATAGAAAAGGTGAGCCCCCAGGAGCGGAAACAGCATGTGGATGAAGGCCACTGACTCAACCGGCCTCGCCCAAGCCTGTTCCGACCAACCTCTCGCTCGGTGACTGCAGGCGCGAATCAGCCTCAAAGATCTCCGGCGAGTAGTTCTCGCGGACGCAGGCCGTTTCGAAGACAGTCAAGGCCGATCAACGGAAAAGCACCGACCGGACCCGCCACCGGCTGAGCATGAAGAGCGCCATGCTGACACTGATGGACGCCAGCAGCGCCAAGACGAAAGTGGCCATGGGAGGCGCCGAACCGACCAGAAGCGCCGTGACGACAGCGAAGGCAACCAGGCTCAACATGCCATGCTGGGCCAAGGATATCGTACAGCGGGCGACCTCGGCCCCGTAGCGCTGATGAAGCGTCCAGCCGATGGTGAACAATCCCACGGGAAAGCCCACCAGCACACCGGACAGCACTGGCCCCGAACGTGCCGCAAGCGTGGTCGCCACGCCCACCACGAGCCCCGCCAGCAGGCCGCGCAACAGCAGATCGAACCAACCCGAGCGGGCCACCACGACAGGCTGCTTCAGGTCGAGCGCGCGCCGAATTCCCTCGGCCATTGCCAATACGGCAACGTACAGCAGCACCGCGGCCCAGATATCTCCCGGCAGCAGCGAGAACAGGAAGGCCGCCGGAATCCAGCAGAGCGTCGCCAAGCCAAGGCTGCCTAGCGCACCCAACCTGGCGGCGGTAATGACGTAGCAGCTACTGAACAGCAGGGTCGCCACCAGCGCATGCAGGGTTGAGAGCACCGCCGAGCGGACGAACTCGGCACTCTGCTCCTGCAGCATGAAGAAATAGCCAGGCCCCAGCACGATGGGCGTCCCGGCAAGAATTCCACCCAGGCGGGGGCCAAGTCTGGCCACCGTCACGGAAACGCCTATCACAACCAGGGCGGTGGCAACCAGCTTGGTCAGCAGCATGCTCAGCATGGGTGGCGCAGTGCGTCCTCCATGGCCTGCGCCTGGCGCAGCAGCGTATCGTCCAGGCCGTTGCGGCCCACCAGCATGATGCCACTCGGCAGTTCGCCCTCGGCATGGCTGGGCAGGGTGATGGCACAAAGATCCAGCAGATTGGCGACCGTCGGGTTGCGCAGCACACGCAAGTTGAGCCGCGTGTAGCCCTCGTCGCTCTCCAGCTCCTGCATGCGAGGCGGCACGATAGGCACCGTGGGCGCAAGCAGGCCATCGTAGCCTTGCAGCCACGCATCCATCTCGCACATCCGTGCCTGCCTGCGCCTGCAAAGCTCGAGGTAATCGGCGGCCGAGATATTGGCCCCCTTCTCGATCCGCGTGCGTACCCGAGGGTCGTAGCTTCCCGCATGCTCTGCCAACCACTCACGATGCAGGAAATAGCTCTCGGCCGCCGTGAACCCGCCGCCCTCCATCAGCTCCGGCAGTGCGCCAAGCACCGGCACGGGCGCTTCGACGATCACCGCCCCGGCCGCACGCAGCTGGCGCAGGCTGCGGTCGAAGGCCTGCGCCACCGTGTCATCCAAGTCCTCGAGCATGTAGGTTTCGGGCACCACGAAGCGGCGCCCGCGCAGATCGTAGGCCGCCAGGGAGCGATAGGTACGCCCCGACAGCACGGCGTCCAGACGGGCACAGCAGGCCACGCTGCGGGCGATGGGGCCGATCGAGTCCAGGCTGTCCGAGAGTGCAAAGGTGCCGTCGCGGGGAATGCGCCGCTGCGAAGGCTTGAACCCCACCAGGCCGCAGAAGGCCGCGGGAATGCGCACCGAGCCGCCGGTATCGGTACCAATGGCTGCCGCCGCCATCCCCTGGGCCACGGCCACCGCGGAACCCGACGAGGAGCCGCCGGGGATACGCCCCGGCGCCAGCGGGTTGTCCGGCGTACCGAAATGCGGGTTCAACCCCAGGCCGGAATAGGCGAACTCGGTCATGTTGGTATGTCCCGTGATCACCGCCCCGGCCCGACGCAGCCGTGTGACGATGCAGGCATCCTCAATGGCCGGCTCACTCCGCCAGCGCGAGCCGGCATGGGACACTTTACCGGCCACATCGAACAGCGCCTTGAGCGCTATCGGCAGGCCGGCGAGTTCGCCCACCGGCACGCCGGCCCGACGCAAGGTATCAGCCGCCTCGGCCTCGGCGCTCGCGGCCTGCTCGAAGCGTGCCGTATACACCTGGGCCTGGGAATCGTCCTTCTCGTTGCTGTTCGCCCAGCACGCCTCGAGCAGCGTTCTGGCTTGAAGGTTACCTTTCTCCAGGTCATCGAGGAGCTGACGAAGGGTGAGCCCGGCGGAGAGTTCAAGCGTCAAAGTATCCTGCGTCTTCATGCGACCACCGGTAGCGTCTTGATACGGTAATGGTGCTCGAGCTCCCGCCCGCTGACCGGATCCGTCAGCACCACGCGAAACGCCTCGGCAGCGCGTACCTCGCCCTTGACCGGCAAGGTACCGCAGAGCATCGCCTGCCCCGGCGCCAGCCGCACCTCGTCGAGCCCAAAGCGGCGCAGCAGCTCCGCAGGATGCAGCAAGCCCGTTACCCCACCCTGCTGATAGACCACCTCCCGCCCTTCGATCGTAGCGTAAGACTTCATCTGCAAATCGTCCCAATGGTCGAGCACGCTCTCCAGGCGCCATACGCTGCGGCTGACCGGCTTGGCACAGACCTGCTTGGAATGCGCCACCGACCAGGCTTCCGTCTCGCGGTCGGTATGATCGGAGCCGATACCGACAAGCGTGCCCTGTTGCGTGCCGATCAGCACGACCTCCACCTCACCGCTCGAGGCCTCGCCGAGCACCTGGATCGTCGGCTCGGTGGTCAACTGGTTGGCAGCGACGCGATAGAACAGCGGCGTTGCCGAGGGCGGCCTCACGCCGATCGCCTCGAGTTCTTCGATATGCTCATCGATGGCGGACTGCTCGCGCCCGGCCCACCCGGCGATGATCAGCTCCTGAATATCGACCTTCAGGGCCTTATCGGTCTCCGATACATGGAAAATCATCATTCGCTGGCTCCATTGAAACTTGTTGCAGGGGCGCTCAATTCAGCACGCCGGGAAGATAGAGGGCGACGGCCGGGAACAGCACGAGCACCACGGCCATCAACAGCATGATGCCGACATAGGGAATGGCACCGACCATCACGTCGTTGAACGATCCCCCCTGTCGCACACCCTGCACCACGTAGAGGTTGAGGCCGACGGGCGGCGTGATCAGCGCCATCTCGATCAGCAGAATCAGCAGAATGCCGAACCACACCGGGTCGAACCCCAGCCCGATCATGATCGGCGCCACGATGGGAATCGTGATCACCATCAGCGAGAGCGTCTCGATGAAAAAGCCGAGCACGATGTACAGGGCGATCACCATCAGCAGCGTGGCATAGGGCCCCAGACCAGCGGTCTCGAGGAACGTCCTCAGCTCCCGTGTGATGCCGGCCGACGCCAGCACGAAGTTGAGGAAGTACGACGCGATGATGATCAGCATGATCATGCCCGTGGTCCGCATCGTGCCATCCAGGGCTTCGACGATGATCGCCAGCGACAGCTTGCGCATGGCCACGGCGATCAGCAGCGCCCCGATGACCCCGAGCGAAGCGGCCTCGGTGGGTGTCGCCCAGCCGGCGTAGATCGACCCCACCACGACGCCGAACAACAGCAGCACGGGCACCAGGTGGCGCAGGCCCGAGAAACGCTCCCGCCAGCTGTGGCGGCGGCTGGGCCCGCCCAGGCTGGGCCGCCACAGGCAGATCAGCGCCGTGCCCAGGATGAACAGCAGGGCCAGCAGCAAGCCCGGCAGCAACCCCGCGGCAAACAGCCGGGGAATGGAGGTTTCCGTCAGGAATCCATAGACGATCAGGTTGATCGAAGGCGGGATCATGATGCCCAGGGTGCCGCCGGCAGCGATCGAACCGGTGAACAGGCGCTGGTCGTATTTCATCTCCTTGCCCTGGGGGATCGCCACGGTACCGATGGTCGCCGCGGTGGCCACGCTGGAACCGGAAGTCGCCGAAAACAGCGTGGCAGTACCGATGTTGGCATGCAGCAGGCCGCCCGGCAGCCACGACAGCCAGCTCTCCAGCGCCCGGTAGGTCCCCTTGGCGATACCGGTACGCACCAGGATCTCCCCCAGCAGGATGAAGAGCGGAATCGCGATCAGCAGGAAGCTGTCCGACGCCGACCACAGGACATCGCCCAGGGCCCTGACCAGAGGGAATGGAGAAAAGAATTCGTCGAGAAACAGGCCAAGCGCAATGAGCGTGGCAGCCACCGGCACGCTCAGCACCAATAGCAGCAGCAGAACCAGCAAAGCCATCAGAATCATGAGGCGTATTCCTTGTTCTCTTCCAGCTGCTCATCCAGCGTGGGACTCCCGGCCAGTTGTTGAACGCGCCCGGTGTCGCCATTCAGCAGCGCGAAAAGCACACGCAGCAACACCAAGCCGACCGCCAGGGCGAACCAGGCCAGCCCAAGCAACCACAGCGCCTGCGGTATCCAGACCGGCGTTCCCAAAGGAGTATTGGCGCGCGCCCCGCCAGCGTAAGAGCTTGCGCTGATGTCGAATGCCGCTCCGACCACCAGGATGCAGAAGAGCGCCATCGCCAGCAGCGCCACCAGGTCCAGCACGCCGCGAAGGCGAATCGGCAGGTTCACGTAGAGGGCATCGATACGAATGTGCGCCTTTTGCATCAGGGTGTAGGCGAACGCCCAACTGGAGCTGATCGCCATGATGTAACCGGTGAGTTCCGTGGCATGCACCGCCGACCGCCCCGTCAGGCGGCGAGACAGCACCTCCACCGTTACCATGGCCACCGTCAGAAGAATCAGTACACCGCCGGCACGCGCCAGCCATAGCGACCCCACCCGCACGACACCCAGCGCCCGGTCGAGCCCATCATTTACCCGCTGAAACATAACGTTCTCCGAGGCGGACCGGGTCATGCCCAGCCCGCCGGTAACGGTCAAGTCCAGTTAGTTAGCGAGACGCGCTCAAGCCAGTGACTTCACCCACGGTCTCGTTCCAGCGGTCCACCCATTCCTGGTCGACACGGTTGGCCCAGTTGGGCAGCAGGGTTTCTTCGAGGTGACGCGAGACCTCCTGGAAGTCCTCATCGGTCGCTTCCACCAGCATCATGTCGCCCGGCTCCCCACGCGAGCAGTCGCCATCGCCGGTCAGGCAGGCGATGCCTTCGCGGGTCTCTTCCACGGCCGACTCCCATACGGGCGCCTCGTAGTTCTCGCGAATCTCCTCCAGCAGCCACTCCTGGGTATCGCTGGAGAGCGACTCCCACTTGTTGCCGTTCATGGCCGTGACCACGTGGTCCCAGCCGCCGACGGGTAGCGGATAGAGGTGCGTCGACACCTCATGCCAGCCAGAGCTGTAGCCGGAAAGCGAACCGGTTACGGCACAGTCGATCACGCCCCGCTGCAGGGCGCCGGGCACCTCACTGAAGCTGAGGGTGATACCCTCGGCACCGAGGGCCTCGAGAAACTCGGCCGTGGTGCGTCCACTGGCGCGAACCTTCTTGCCGGCAAGATCGCCAAGCCCCTCGATCTCGGCGTTACAGAACACCATCTGGGACGGATAGGGCACCACCGCGAGGAGTTGCGCCCCCGAAAAGCGCTTGGCAAAGGCGTCCGCCAATACCGGACGGTAGGCCTCGGCCACTTCGCGCGCCGTTTCCACATCCGGCGCAATCATCGGCATGTCGAGCCCTTCGAGCTCGGGAGCGTCCTGAACGGCATAATCGGCCACGGTGGAACCTACCTCCACCACATCTCGGGCCATCAGGCGGTAGACCTCACCCCCGTCGAGCCCCATCTGGTCGAAGGTCGTCACCTCCGTGCTGATCCGCCCATCGGAGGCTTCCGGCAGGTGTTCCTCCCAGAAGGGGCGCTCGAAGTTCTGGAACAGCGAAAGGCTGCTCCAGCTGCCCACGTAGGAGAGGCTGGTCTGATCCAGCTCCTGGGCAGCCGCCTGCCCTGCCGAAACGCATAGACCAGCCGCAATGGCTGAGACGAGACTTGTTCTTGTAGTCAGCATGGTTTCCTCACTTATCTGCGTCGTGATGGTTGGTCGTGATGGTTATAGTAGGGCCAGCTCGCTGTCGGGAATGTCGGTCACCAGCATGTGGCCCGGGCTGTGGGTAATGGCGAATTCGACACCGGCATCCATCAGCACCTGCTGAGGCGTTACCCCACAGGCCCAGAAAACCGGCAACTCGCCCTCGCCCACCGATACCGCGTCCCCGTAGTCCGGGGAGCGCATGTCCGCAATGCCAATCCGAGAAGGGTCGCCCAGGTGCACCGGCGCACCATGAGCCTGGGGAAAGCGTGTCGTGACCTGGATGGCACGAATGGCGTCGGCCGCCTTCATCGGGCGCATCGATACCACCAGGTGGCCTGCGAAGCCCCCCGCCGGCACCAGGGGAATCGAGGTCCGATACATCGGCACGTTGCGCCCCTCCTCGATGTGCCGAACCGGCAACCCGGCCTGCTGCAGGGCATGCTCGAAGGTAAACGAACACCCCAGCGCGAAGGTCACGAGATCGTCGCGCCATTCGGCCTCGACATCGCTGACGGTCGCCTGCAGCCGGCCTTCACGGAAGACTCGATAAGCGGGAACATCGCGGGCGAGATCGAGATCGCTACCGAGCGTGGCGCAGCTGCGGGCACCCGGCTCGCTGACGGCAAGCAAGGGGCAAGGTTTCGGGTTCGCCTGGCAGAATCGCAAGAAGCCATTGGCCTGCGGCTCGGGAAGGATGACGAGATTGGCTTGTACGAAGCCATAGGCCAGCCCAGCAGTGGGCGCCTGCAAGCGGCCCTCACGCGCCGCCCTGCGAACCTCGGCAGGAGAGGAGTGGGCGGTAGGAAGAATGGAGTCGTCCGGGCGGGGAGTCGTCATCGATCGTCCTCACTGACGTTTCCCTTCAGTTAAGGCAGAAGCGATGATTAATACAAATCGAAATTAAGTATCACAATTGATCAGTTTTTTGGATCAATCGTCGGCTTCGGTCTCAACGAGAGGATCGAAACCCTCGAGGCGGGCGGTATGCAGCGAAAGCTCGGCCACCGCCCTTACCACGTTGGCGCCGGGAGCCGTGCTGTAGGCCGCACTGAACGCCAGGTCGGGCAGTGCCGCCTCGACATTGAACTGGCGGAGCGTGCCGCTCTCTAGCTCCCGAGAGACGATCTCACGCGGCAGCGCACTCACCCCGATCCCATCCAACGCCATGCGGATGATGGTCGAGAGCGACGAGCTGGAATGAATTCGCGTGGAGTGGTTCATCGGATCGACGAGCGAGCGAATCACGGCATACGGTTCGCTGCGGCGCGGGTAGGTGATGATCGGCCACTGGGCCAGATCGGAGAGCGTGACCGGCCCGGCGGGTAACGCCAGCCTCGGGCTTGCCACCCAGACCAACGAATAGCGACACAGGTCCTCGCTGGTGAAGCCGGGCTGGTTCACCTTCCCCATCAGGAAGGCAATGTCGATATCATGGCTGGTCAGTTTGTCGGCCAGGTTGACCGAAATATCGATGTCCAGCTCCAGGTTGATGGCCGGATAGGCCTCGCTGACCCGCTCGATCAAGCGCGGCAGCCAGGTATAGGCGATGGTTTCCGCCACGCCGAGGCGAATGCTGCCCTGCAGGCACTCCGACTTGGCGACGACCTGCAGCATCTCTCCGTGCAGGTGCAGCAGCTTCTCAGCGTAGGCGAGCAGCTCACGCCCCTTCGCCGTCAGCACCACCCGGCGGCCGGTACGCTCGAACAGCTCGACCCCCAGCTCATCCTCCAGCCCCGATATGCGGGCGGAAACGGAGGGCTGCGAGGTATAGAGACGCTGCGCCGCGGCCCGAAAGCTGCCCAGGCGCGCAATCCAGACGAACGTCTCCAGGCTGCGAAAATTCATGTCCTACCCCGATTCAGGCCGCTTTGTTGGAGTGTGCCTTGGCAAACCGGCCTTCGCCCTACCGCCCTATCGCCCTACCGCATAACCCTGCATGTGCCTTGCCGAGGCGCCAGCGTGAAGCATACCGTCTCTCTGAGCCACGGCACACACCCGCCCCAGCGCCCAGTCGTCCTGCACTGCCAGCTCGTGGCCACGCTCGCGCAGTTCTGCCAGCACCCCGGCGTCGAAGCGTCCTTCTATCAGTAGCCGCCCCAGCACGCAGTCCCGGGGATGAAAGGAGGTCGGGAAGTGGCGAATCTGGAAGAGCGGCGCATCGATCGCCCGCTGCAGGTCGTAGCCATAATGCACGATACGCAGGAACGTCGTGAGGCTCCACTGGTCCTGCTGGTCACCGCCCGGGGAGCCTAACGCCAGGTACGGCTTGCCTTCTCGGGTCACCAGTGTCGGGGTCAACGTCGTGCGTGGCCGCGTGCCGGGGCGCAACGAACTGGCCAACCCCGGGGTTAACCAGGTCATCTGCGCACGTGTCGAAATCGAGAAGCCCAGACCTGGCACACTGGGTGAGCTCTGCAGCCAGCCACCGCTCGGCGTGGCAGATACCATGTTGCCGAACCGATCCACGATGTCCAGGTGCACGGTATCGCCTTCCACGCTGGGCAACGGGGCAAAGGTTGGCTCGCCACCCCCGGGGCCAATGGTCGGCTCGCTGCCGGCCAGGGCCATGATCGCAGCGATATTCGCCTCGCCCCCCACCAGGCCCGGACGCATGACCTGGGAAGCCCGATCCCCCAACAGCACGCGCCGCTCGTCGTTGTACTCGACGCTCAACAGTCTTGCCAGCGGCACATCTGCCGCCGCCGGATCGCCATACCACGCTTCACGATCGGCGAAGGCCAGTTTCGCCGCTTCGGCGACATGATGGACGAACGCGGCACTCTCGGCGCCGAAGGCCGAAAAGTCGACCTTCTCCAGCAACGCCAGTTGTTGCAGGAAAACCGGCCCCTGGCTCCAAGGGCCAGCCTTGTGCACCCGGTGGCCCGCATAGTCGTAGCTCACGGTCGGCTCTACGGTGGCCGACCAGTTCGTCAGGTCGTCTCCGGCCAGGACCCCGGCATGGCGCTTGCCACTGCTATCCATCAGCGGATGGCGGTAGAACTCATCAATGGCTTCCGCCACGAAGCCCTCATAAAAGGTGCGTCGGGCTCGCTCGATCTGCGCCTCGCGATCCGGCCCGGCGATCTTGGCCTCCGCCAGGATCCGGCGATAGGTTGCCGCAATGGCGGGCGAACGAAACAGCGCACCCGCCGAGGGCGCACGGCCATCGACGAGCCATTGCTCCGCGGAGCTGGGCCACTCCTGCTTGAAGAAATCCACTACCGGCACGATCGAGGAAACCGCCCGGGCAAGCAGCGGGTAGCCACGCTCGGCATAGTCGATGGCCGGCGCCAGCACGGTCTCCAGGGGCAAACTGCCGTAATCGCGCAGAAGTCGCATCCACGCCCCGAAAGCGCCCGGCACCACCGCCGGCAACAACCCGGTACCCGGCACCGTCTTCAACCCCAGGCCGGCGAAATGCGCCTGCGTGGCTCCAGCCGGGGTCACCCCCTGGCCACAGATCACCCGCGGGGCCTCATCGTCATGGCGCATGGCGATGATAGGCACCTCGCCCCCCGGCCCGTTGAGATGCGGCTCCACGATCTGTAGCACGAAGCCCGCCGCCACCGCGGCATCGAAGGCGTTTCCCCCTTTCTCCAGCATCGCCATGCCAACGCTCGAGGCCAACCAGTGGGTCGTGGAGACGGCCCCGAAGGTTCCCTTGATCTCGGGGCGTGTCGTAAAAGGCGGCAAGCTCGGCATGGGGGCAAATCCTCTTGTAGATGGGAAGCGTCAGACTGCGCTTGAAACTACCATGTTTTACAGGCAGGATCACTAGAGCTATATAGCTTTATGAAAACGGCACACCACAGGATGCCCGCATGACGCTGGAAAAAATCGTAGACGCCTGCCTACCGCACTTCGAGAACGCGCATATCGGCGTGCCCAAGTACGCGCGCTTCTACAACGCCATCAAGGAAGCGGTACAGACCGGCAAGCTCGTGGCGGGCGACAAACTGCCCTCGGAGCAGGAACTCTCCGCGCGCCTTCCGGCCAGTCTGGGCACCCTGCAAAAGGCGCTCAAGGCGCTCTCGGACGACGGTATCGTGGTACGCGAGCATGGCCGCGGCACTTTCATCCGCGATCAGGAAATCAAGTTCGAAGACATTCGCGTTTTCCGCTTCCTCGACAACGGGCAACCGCTGCCGCTCTCCTTGCAGGGGCTGAACATTCGTGCGGTGGAACTCGACACCGAGCTGGCGACATTCTTCGGCCGGCCCCGGGCCGCCGTGGTGCAGCGGCTGGTGCAGGTCAAGGGCGAACCCTGGACGTTCAATGAATTCTTCCTGCCACTGGAGTGGGCCGGCGATCTCATGGACAAGCCGGCGAGTGAGTTCGACGGCCTCTCGCTGCATGAGCACCTGTTCCAGACCCAGCGCATCCTCACCAGCCACTTCGTGCACCGCCTAGGGGTCGGCCCCTTTTCGGAGGACGCCAGGCGCTGTCTCGGGCTGGCCGAGGAGATCCGCCACGGCCTGCAGTGGCAGGTACGCGGCTACTCCCGCGACGGCAGCCCCACCACCTTCCAGCGCTTCGAAGTGCAGCCGGGGCACCGGGACATCGAGCTTAGCACCCAAGCAGGTCAGGCACGCGGCAACTGACCAGGCTCCTCAATGCCGCCAACGTCACCACTCACCCAATCAACAAAAAGGTAGCGACATGACTCAGGACACCAGCCACAAGAACCTTTCCACTCTCGGCGCCCGGCGTCGGTTCCTGCTCAAAGCCGGCGTGGCCGGTGTCGGCATCGCCATGTTCCCAGGGATCCTGCATGCCTCTACCGGTCACAACCGTGAGCTGCGCTGGGGCTCAGCCAGCCTGGGCTCGACCGGCTACATCATCATCGAAGCCTTGGCCCAGGCCGTGCAGCGCAACAGCGATATGCGCAGCACCACGCTGGCCACGTCAGGCGGCGCCGAGAACATGGTGATGGCCAGCCGCGGCGAGATCGAATTCGGCCAGACCACCTCGACCGACTGGCCGCCGGCCACCCAGGGCGAACGCCCCTTCCCTGCGCCCATCGATGCCCGCCAGATGTTCGCTTACACGGTATGGAACATTCCGCTGATCGTGCGTGCCGACTCCGACATCCACAGCCTCGCCGACCTGGCGGGCAAGCGCGTCATGCCCTCCACCGCCGGCGGCGCTACGGCGATCATGCACCAGACGATCCTCGAAGCCGCCGGCGTAGCCGACCAGGTCAACTGGACCTACGGCTCCTGGAATGACACCTTCAGTGCCTTCCAATCCGGCTCCGTAGATGCCATTCCCTCTACGCTCACCAACGGCCGTGCCTCGCCCGCCCTGGCCGAGATCGACAGTACGGTAGAGTTCCGCGTGCTACCCATCGAGCCCGAGGTACTCCAGCGCGCCCAGCAGATCAACTCCGGCCTGCTCGCCAGCACCGTCAGCCAGGCACAGTGGGACAAGGCCGAAGGCGAAATGCTGATGCCGGCGATCTCCGGGGTCTTGGCGGCGCGTCCCGGCGTCACCGACGAAGAAGCCTATGCCGTGTGCCAGGCGATCTTCGACAACCCCGAGGACGTGCGCCGGGTCGGCTCGCAGCTGCAGGACATCGACGTGGAATTCGCCGTGCAGTACCTGCTCGAGGGTTACCCCGTCAACGCCGGCGCCGCGCGCTATTTCCAGGAACGGGGCGTATGGCGAGACGAGCTGATCATCGCCGATCCCGTGACTGCCTAAACCAGGCCTCCACGATGCCATGCACGGCATGCATGGCATTTTCATCCCCCGTTGGCGACGCTCCCGATCATGACTCCCAAGCTCCTTGACGGCAGGCGCGGCTATCTCAATGCCGCCAACCTCGTACTGCTCCTCACCCTGGTGATGGTGGCCACTCATCTGCTCCAGGTATTCCAGTACTTCCTGCCTTCCGGCCAGTTCAAGACCTTGCACCTCGGCCTTGCTCTGCTCGTCATCTTCGCCAGCGCCGCCGGGCATGCCGGCCACCTGGCGAGCAGACTCGCCTATGTCGCCTGTTTCGCTCTCTCGGCCTACGCGGCCGGCTACATCCTGATGGAGTATCAGGGCCTGATCTCCGACCGGGTCTTCGGACCGGAGCCCAAGGACGTGGTGGTCGGCTCACTGCTCGTCGGCATCTGTCTGATCGCCGCCTGGCAGCAATGGGGGCTGACCATCCCGTTGATCGGCGTGCTCGGGCTACTGTACGGCTACTACGGCAACTCCCTGCCTACCGGCCTGCTCCACCACTCGGGCATGGGGCTGGAGCGACTGGTCTCCTACGCCTCGATTCCCAACTTTCAAGGTGTCCTGGGATCCCTCACGGAGCTATCCGCCGGCACCATCTTCATCTTCATGGTCTTCGCCGGCCTACTCAAATCGACCGGCGGCATCGACTTCATCATGGGCTTTGCCACCAAGCTGGCCGGCAACTCGCGTGGCGGGCAAGCCAAGATCGCGGTCCTGGCCAGCGCCTTCATGGGCATGATCTCCGGCAGCACCGTGGCCAACATCGCCAGCACCGGCACCATGACCATCCCCACCATGAAGCGTACCGGCTTCAAGGCGCCATTCGCAGGCGCCGTCGAGGCGGTTTCGTCAACCGGCGGCCAAATGACGCCTCCGGTGATGGGGCTTACCGCATTCCTCATGGTTGGCGTCACGGGGCTCGGCTACGATCAGGTCATCCTGGCCGCAGCCATTCCCGCGGGCCTTTACTACTTCTACCTGATTCTTGCCGTCCATCTGCAAGCCGTTCGCGATGGCGTCGGACTCCAGGCCGGCAATACCGCCACTCAGGCCCAGCCGCTCCCGGCCAAGGTGCTGATGGCCCGCTACGGCCATCTTCTGATCGCCATCGGCGTCCTGGTCTTCCTGCTAATCAGTCGCATGCCGCCCTCCTACGCCGCCGCCTACGGCTGCCTGGCGATCATCGTGCTGGAACTTTTCAGCAGTGCCGCCCGCCAGTATCGCCAGCCCCTGCAAGGCCTTGTCGCCGCGGGCAAGCGCCTGATCGACGGCCTGAGGGAAGGCGGGTTCAGCGGAGCCACCATTGCCGTGATCGTCGCCGTGATCGGCATCTTCGTGGAAGTGCTCACCGCGACCGGCTTCGCCCAGAAGCTCTCCTACCTGATGCTCGGCATAGCAGACGGAAGCCTCGGCGTGTTATTGCTCATTGCCGCCCTTGCCTGCCTGATCTTCGGCCTGGGTCTACCCACCTCGGCCGCCTACATCCTGGTCGCGCTGCTTACCGCCCCGGCGCTGATCGACATGGGCCTGAGCATGATGGCCGCGCACATGTTCGTGCTCTATTTCGCCATCTTTTCGGCGCTCACCCCGCCGGTGGCCGTGGCTTCGCTGATCGCCGCCCGCATTGCCGAGGCGCCGTATTTCGCCACCGCCATGCAGGCCGTGAAGATCGGCCTGCCGGGCTTCTTCCTGCCCTTCCTGTTCGTGGCGAGGCCCGAGCTCCTGCTGCTGGAGGGCACCCTGCTCGACCAGATCAGCGTAGTCGCTATCAGCCTGCTGGCACTCGCCGCACTCAACGTCGCCATGGTTGGACAAGGCTTCGTACGCACCACCTGGCCCGTTCGCCTGATCCTGCTGTTTGCCGCCACGCTCACGCTGATGCCTGGAGTATTGGGCACCCTGGTCGGCTGCAGCGCCATCGTAGTGATCTTCGCCATGCAGCGCGGCCTGAAAAACCGGCACGTGCTAGCCAGTTGAGGCCAGCCAATTCGACGATTACGGCAAGCCGGCTTGAGGCCAGAAGCAACATAACTGGCGGGTCCACCTTTCTCGGCCTCGCACACTAATTTTCCATCGTCGTTCGTTCAATGTGAGTGAAGCCCTCACGGGAGATTCATCACGCAATGTTTATCGATATGCGATATAAAATAACTATTGCCGATAACTTTAACTTCGCCTAGGCTCGGGAAGGTGTAGTCGTAGAGCTACCTGACCATAACAACCTCAATAGCCATGCAAGGTGCTTTCATGACCCTTACTCCCCTCGAGCCCAAACGCTCCGCTAGCACAACAAAAGCCTCCAGCCTGCGCCGCTACCTGCTGCCCGGCTTGTTCGGAACGGCACTGCTGCTGACCGGCGCCACCCTTCAGGCGCAGGAGACACTGCGCGCAGGCGGCACCCCCAGCGGCATTCCCTTCACCTTCCTCGACGTACAGACCAACGAGATCACCGGCGCCATGGTGGACCTCGTGCAAGCGTTGGGCGAAGACATGGGCTATGACGTCACCGTGCAGGAGTCCCAGTTCAACGCACTGATTCCCTCGCTCACCTCCGGCAAGATCGACATCATCTCCGCCGCCATGCTCAAGACACCGGAGCGGGCGCAAGTGGTCGCCTTCAGCGACGATGTCTATCCCTATGGCGAGGGGGTGGTCATCAAGACCGACTACGAAGGCGAGATCCACTCGCTGGACGACCTGGCGGGAGAGACGATCGGCGCCCAGGTGGGAACCACCTACGTCGAACAGCTCAACGCCATGGGCATCTTCCCCGAGATACGCAACTACGACACCCTGGCGGACATGATGCGTGACGTCTCCCTCGGCAGGATCGTGGCCGGCGTGGGCGATGCGCCCATCATGGGCTACCAGCTGAGCCAAGGGCGCTTCCCCGATCTACAGCTGGCCGAAGGCTATGAGCAGCAGATGGTCGGCCACATCGGCCTGGCCGTGGCGCAGGAAAACACGGAACTGCTCGAGCAGCTCAATGCCTCGCTGGCGAAGCTGAAAGAGGATGGAACCGTGGAAGCCATCTTTGAGGAGTGGGGACTCTGAGCTTCGCCTGAAGCACCTTCTCCACGTCCGCGCGCCGGCGGCAACTCCCGGCCGGCGCCTTCGACGATTCCATGAACAGCGCAACGCAGGCAGTGCCTTTCGGCATCGCCGGCATGCGCCTGGAAAAAAGGTTCTCCCATGGAGTTCTCCGACGTAGCAGCCTTCCTGCCCATCTTGCTGAAAGGTGCGGTGGTCACCGTGCAAATCACCATCGGCGCCCTGCTGCTGAGCTCGTTTCTTGGCTTGATCCTGGCACTGATGAAGCTCTCGCCCTTCCGGGCCCTATCGCTGACCGCGAGCACCATCGTGAACGTGATTCGCGGCCTGCCCATCATCGTGCAGCTGTTTTACATCTACTTCGTCATACCCGAACTCGGCATTCAGCTCAGCGCGTTCCAGGCCAGCATCATCGGCCTGGGCATCGCCTACAGCGCCTACCAGGCCGAGAACTTCCGTGCCGGTATCGAGGCCATCGACAGCGGACAGATCGAAGCAGCCAAATCGATCGGCATGAAGAGTCGCCTGATCATGCGGCGCGTGGTGCTGCCCCAGGCCATTCGCATCGCCCTGCCGCCCTACGGCAACACGGCGGTCATGATCCTCAAGGACTCCTCGCTGGCATCCACCATCACGGTGGCGGAAATGACGCGGGCCGGCCAACTGATTGCCGCCTCCACCTTCCAGAACACCACCGTGTACACCATGGTCGCGCTTCTCTACCTCGCGCTGAGCCTGCCGCTGATCTTCGGCGTCAACCGGCTGGAGCGTTACTTCGGCAAATCCGCGAAGGGGGCAGGCAAATGATCACGATCGACAGCATCCACAAATCCTTCGGCGCCACCGAAGTGCTGAAGGGCGTCAGCCTCGAAGTGAACGCAGGCGAAGTCGTTTGCCTGATCGGCCCGTCCGGCTCCGGCAAGTCCACGGTCCTGCGCTGCATCAATGGCCTGGAGCGATACGACGGCGGCGCAATCACCATCAACGGCCGGCAGGTCAATGCCGACAGCCGGGACATCCACGACCTGCGCACCCGCGTCGGCATGGTCTTCCAGCGCTTCAACCTGTTTCCGCATCGCTCGGTGGTGGAAAACGTGATGGAGGGCCCGGTTTACGTCAAGCACGAACCGCGCAGCGAAGCGCGCAAGCAAGCCATCGAACTGCTCGAAAAAGTCGGGCTGGGCGACAAGGTCGACGCTTACCCACAGCAGCTCTCGGGGGGGCAACAGCAAAGGGTCGCCATTGCGCGAGCCCTGGCCATGCGCCCCGATGCCATTCTCTTCGACGAACCCACCTCGGCCCTCGACCCGGAACTGGTCGGCGACGTGCTCACCGTAATGCGCGACCTGGCAAGAGAAGGCATGACCATGGTGGTGGTGACGCACGAAATGAGCTTCGCCAAGGAAGTCGCCGACCGCGTCTGCTTTCTCTACGGCGGCCAGATCGTGGAAGAAGGCAACGCCCAGGCCCTGCTCACCGAACCACAGCATGAGCGAACCCAGGACTTCCTTCGCCGAGTCCTCAATCACTGAACCGCCCACAGGGAACCGAGCCAATGGAAGAACTGCAACATATGCCCCCTTCGCTGTGGGCGGATACGGCGCCAGCGGCACCCGCCAGGCCCGCCCTGACGGAAAGCCGTCGCGCCGATGTTTTGGTGATAGGAGGCGGCTTTACCGGGCTCAGCGCGGCACTGGCGCTGGCCGAGCGCGGTATCGATACCGTACTGCTCGAGGCCAACGCCATTGGCTGGGGCGCCTCGGGCCGTAATGGCGGCCAGGTCATACCGGGGCTGAAGTACGATCCCGAGACCTTGCGCCAGCGCTATGGCCAGGAGCGCGGGCAGAAGATGGTCGAACTCACCGGACGCAATGCCGATGTGGTGTTCGAGCTGATCCAGCGCCACGGCATCAACTGCGAGGCCAGCCGTAACGGCTGGATCCAGCCGGCCGCCACGCATGCCAGTTTGAAGGTGATCGAGACACGCGCCCGCCAGTGGGCCGACCACGGCGTCGACGTGAGCTGGCTCGACAAGGCGACATGCGCCGAGCGCCTGGGCAGCGAGGCCTATCTCGGCGCCTGGCTGGACCCGCGTGCCGGCGGCCTCAATCCACTGGCCTACGCACGCGGCCTGGCAACGGCCGCCGAGTCAGCCGGCGCACGGCTCTTCGAACGCTCTCCGGTACAGGGACTGAACGCCCAGTCAGGCCGCTGGGTGGCCGAGGTGCAGGGCGGCGCCACAATCGACGCCGGCCAGGTGCTGTTATGCACCAATGGCTATTCGGGAGGATTGCAGCCCGGACTGGCAAGAAGCGTGATAGCCGCCAACAGCTACCAGATCGCCACGCGACCGCTCACCGACGCGGAAGCGCAAGGCATACTGCCGGGGGGCGAAGTCGTCTCGGATGCCCGCAAGCTTCTGCTCTACTTTCGGCGGGACGCCAGCGGCCGGTTCCTGATGGGAGGGCGCGGCCCGTTCCACGAGCCCCAGGGCGAGCCCGACTTCCGCCACCTGCAGCGAGCCATCGGTAAACTCTACCCAGCTCTGAAGAATGTGGAGATCGGCTACCGCTGGGCGGGCCGGGTCGCCCTGACACGCGACGCCCTGCCTCACGTGCATCAGCCCGCAGCGGGGCTGACCGTAGCGCTCGGCTACAACGGACGGGGTGTGGCCATGGGCACGCACCTGGGCAAGCTGATCGGTGAACACCTGGGCAACGACTCGCTCCACGAAGCCTTGCCCTTCCCGATCACGCCCATACAACCCATTCCCCTGCATGGGTTGCAGCGGCTCTATGTGGGTGCCGTGGTCAATTACTATAGAGCCCGGGATTGGCTGGAACGCTAGGCCACGCAGCCCCCTCTCTCCCTGGAGAGTCCGTGCATGGTAGGCTGGGCGCCTAATAACTATTTCAGTAACGGTATCTCAGCAACGATACCTCAGGAGCCAAGCGAATGGGCATCGGTGAAGAACAGAGTTCGCGCTCTTCCCTGTTCAACCAATCCATCGAGAAGGCATTCGCCATCCTGGAGTTGTTCGGCGCCCAGCATAGCCAGCTGAGCCTTTCCGAGATCGCCCGACTCAGCGGCATGAGCATGGGCTCGGTGCAGCGCATTACCCATACGCTGGAGCAGCTGGGCTACCTGATCAAGGTGCCCGCTTCGCGCAAGTACCGTATCGGCATCAAGATCCTGACCGTGGCCTCGCAATACCTGGAAGCGGACCTGCTGGTGGACTGCGCCAACCCCTACCTCTCGGACCTCAGCAACCGCTGCCTCGAAACGGTCTCGCTGACCGAGCCCAGTGGGCTCGAGATGGTCTATGTGGCCCGCTTCACCAGCCGCCATTACATACCCATCCACATGCCCATCGGCAGCCGGGTGCCCATGTACTGCACGGCTTCCGGGCGGGCCTACCTCTCAGCGCATGATGAAACGACGATTCGTCGCTACCTGGAGGCCTCGGAGCTAATCCGCCATACCCCCGACACCGTGACGGATATCGATACCCTGCTGGAGATGATTCTGGCGTGTCGCAAGCGCGGCGTGGCCTGGAACAACGCTGAATACTTCCTGGGCGACATCAACGTCGCCGCCCCGGTACTCAATGGCTCAGGCGAGCCGGTAGCCGCGGTTCATGTCACCGCCCCCGGCAGCCGATGGACGCTCGATACCGCGCTCGAACGGCTGGCTCCACCGCTGATCGAGTGCGCGCGGGCGATCACCAAGGCGGCTCGCACGCGGATTTGACCCCCCAAGCCTACTCCACCGCTTCGCGCTTGCGCACCACGTCGATCTGCTGTTGTTGCCGGGTCCACTTGCCCTGGGGCTTGTCGATGTACTGGAAGTACTCGTTGGTGAAATTGCCCTGGTTGCAGGTGGTGCGATAGCAGGCCGTGGGCACCTCGCCGCGCGGCAGCACCTGGTTGAATACCCCCGGCCCGGTCAGCTCGAAGATGTTCTTCTCGCTAGCGCTCTCGATATTGGCCAGAATGGCCTCGCCGATACGCACGATATTGGGGTTTGCCGGCCTGCTGGCGATGAAGTAGTTGCTAATCTCGCCGCGGCGGGTGGTGATGTAGAGTTCGTCCATCCTGGGCTTGACGATCCGCGCCAGGGGCCACACCGCATGGGCGTCGATGTCCAGGTAGACCCCGCCGTGCTTCTGCAGCACCAGCACGCGCCAGAAATCGGCCTGGGCGGCCCCCACCTGCAGGCGGGAGTAGGCCTCGTAGACGGCCGGCGAGAAATTCTCGCGGATGAAGTCGGCCCGTGCCTCGGTGACCATGAAGCGGTACTCGAAGGTCGGCGCCATCAGGCGGTTGAACAGGTAGTTCAGGTAGACCGGCAGCGTCGCCTTGTCGGTGAAGTTGGTCTGCCAGATGGTGCGCGGCACCTTGGCCTGTCGGCTCGATTTCCACCACGGCGCGGCCCGTTCGGGGATGATGAAACGCTTGTCGGGGAAGACGTAATGGAAGCCATACGAAGCCACCTTGGTGATGTTGGCCAGCAGCTTGACCAGCCTGGCGAAGGCCAGAATGCCTGTGTTCTTCACTCTGCATCCTCTGATGGTGTCACGCTCGGCCGAAGCTTCGAGCGCCCACTGCGATGAACCCCTCCATGGTGATTCGCCTCTGCTTGCCTCGAAACCGCACCGGCCTTCGCCTGGAACGGCTGCGATGGGCAGGCAGTGGCACCCCTACGACAGGGCCTCGGCCTGGCAGTTCCCCACGGCCTCACGACGAGAGAGACCTACCGCGCCCCAACGAGCGCACTCTAGCATGCCGATACGATCCACAAGCGAGAAAAAACAGAGGAGGACTCAACGGACTGCGGTCAGGCAAAATCGCCGGTTCATGCCGCGCCGGGCGGGTCGCCTAGGCGTGTCGGCGGCGATCCGGTAAACTGGCCGGTCAAATACCATAAATCGTGGAGCAGGGATGCAATGCAAAAGCGTTTCGCCTTTGTCATTTCCGATCTTTATGGCGGTGGCGCGCAAAAATCACTGCTTTATACCGCAGAAGGGCTGCGCCAGCGCGGCCATGCAGTGAAGGTGTTCACGCTTCGTGAGCGAATCGAGCACCGCATCCCCGAAGGCCTCGAAATCGTCAACCTGGCCGTCATCAATCGCTTTACCAAGGCTTTCAATACGAGCTGGGTAGAGAAATGGCAGGCGAGGAACATCGCCAAGGCCGTCAGCGATTTTCGCGCCGATACCGTGCTCTCCTGCTCCTGCGACAGGATCACCCGGCACATGCAGCACCCCAACCTGTATTTCTGGGTAAAGGGCGATTCCTCCGCGCAGCTGCGCCACTCTCCCAAGCGTGAAAAGGAGTTTGCCAAGCAGCGCCGTTATTACAGTGGACGCAAGATCATTGCCGTTTCCCACGGGGTGGAGAAAAACCTGCAGGAAGTGATCGGCATACGGCCCTCTCACATCCAGACCATCTACAACCCCTACGAGCGCCACCCCTTCCTGGAGATGGCCAAAGAAGAGGTCTCGGTTCCCTTTGCCGAATACTTCATCCATGTCGGCGCCTTTACCCACGTCAAGCGGCAGGACCGCCTGCTTCGGGCCTACGCGCGCAGCGGCATCGAGACACCGCTGATGCTGCTCGGCAAGGGAGAAACCGAAGGGGTAATCAAGCAGCTGATCGCCGAACTGGGGCTCGAGGACAGGGTCGCCATGCTCGGCTACCGCACCAACCCCTACCCCTTCATCCAGCGGGCCAAGGCCCTGGTGCTGACCTCCGACGCCGAAGGGCTGCCCCGCGTTCTCATCGAGGCGCTGCTGCTGCATACGCCGGTGATCAGCGTGGATTGCCCAAGCGGGCCCAGGGAGATTCTCACGGGGGAACTGACCGACTTTCTCGTCGGGCAAGAGGACGAAGCAGGCCTGGCGGATGCCATGGCCCGGATGGATGCCGCACCGGTCAAGATCGATGAGCGCTATTACCAGCAGTTCCTGACCGAGAACGTGATTCCCCAGTTCGAAGCGCTGTGAGCGGCAACATGTCATGAAGCTACTCGACATACCCTTCAACGACCGTCGGCGTCGTTACCTGATATTCCACGCCAACGGCCTACCCGAGCGGCTCGAGCTCGCCAGCACGACAACCACCGCGCAGTTCGAAGCCATCGGCAGCAGCCGATTCTTCGTTTCGCGTGACGGTACGCTATTGGCCAAGGTCGTGCCGGACAAATTCATAAAGGCGCAAACACCGCTGAAATGGCTGCTTCGCGATTACCTCGAGAAGCGCTGTCTGGGGCAATGCGATGCCCGGAAGGAGTACGACAGCCTGCAGATCCTGAGACATGCCGGGCTGGCCACGCCCCGCTGCCATGGCTGGGGCATCTCGCTCAACCCAGGCAACCGCAACGCCTCGCTGCTGCTGATGGAGCACGTTCGTGACGCCCGGCCTGGAGGCGAAGTGTTCGACGCACTCAACGAAGAAGACCGAATGGTCTTCTTGGAGCACTTCTGCGACGAAGTCGCCCAGCTCGCCCGCTTCGGGTACGTTCACCGCGACTTGCACTATAACAACCTACTCGTGACCACCGACGGCAGCTTGCTATGGATCGACGCTCACCTGCGCCGGCTGCCGAAGGAGAGCGGCAAGGCATGGAAGGCCCTGGAAGCCTCGCTAACGGAGAGCAAGCTGCGCGGTGCCGAGTATCGAGGATTCGTCCACCAGCATTTGCATAAAAACCTCGCTCCGCCATAATACCGACCATACCGACCATACCGACTCCGGCCAAAGCCAACTTACTATTTAACGAAGCGATATGAACACTACGCTGAATACCGTACGCCTGCCCGAGCAGCTTGGGCTTCGCCGGGAGCCTTCCGCCAACGAGGCTCTCAGCAAGAATGAGCTGGAAAAGTTCGACGCCCTTACCCTCTTCTATGACGTGTTTCTGGATCAGGCAGGTAAGCGCCTTGTCGCTATCGGCCCGCCGGCAAATAACCTGGCTGACTACGTTGCTGCTGCCAAGCTGACGATTGATGGTAGGGCTCAGCGTTTCAAGTTTCGGGACCTACCCGACTACAAGCTATCCATCCTCGAAGCAAACGTTGCTGTGGGTACCCACTGCCTGGTCGAGTTCAGCTTTGCCGACTTCAAGGCAACGTTCCAGTTGAATCGAAATCAGGAAGCGCGTGGCAGGCGCATCCTTGCGGCTATTTCCAAAGACAATGCCCCTGAGTGGGTAGCCACTTGGGCGGATTTTCATCGCCACAACTACGACATCGATGAGGTCATCGTCTATGACAATGGCAGCAACAATATCGATGAACTGAGGCACACATTGCGAGGCAAGGCGCAGATAATCGAGTGGAAATTTCCTTATGGCCCGCCAGGAAGAAGGTTTAATAAATTTGCTCAGCCTGGTGCATTGAACCATTGTCTAAGAAAGTTTTGCAAGGATGGGACGCTCTTCAATTTTGATATTGATGAGCTTCTCATTGCCGATAAGAAAAAACTATTTGGCGAGATTAATAGAAATGGAACGTTATACTTGGACAGCTATTATGTACCGAAAACTCAACCACTGAAACATCACTATACACACTACGATTTCAAATTCCGCGAGCCAAACAAAGTCAACAAAGCAAGAAAATTCGTGTGCTTGGAGAATTCAGTGGATATCATATCTCAGCATAACACATGGAAGAAAAACCCTATTTTAAATTATCGTCGCACTAAGCCAGAAAAGCTCGAAAGCCGACATGCATATTTTTTACATTTCCTTGCTATCACTACCAACTGGGAGCCAAGCTTAGGAAAACTAAACATGGCAAGCGAAAGTCGCCTACAAATGGATATTAGCCATATTGAAAAAAAACCAATATAAAAACCAAAACATAATATTTAAACCAACGCCCCCTATACTAAAAACTAACATTCAATCAAAGATAAGTAGCGCATAGCCACACCATGAAAATTAAATTTTTCCACGTACTCATTGGGAATGACCGGAGGCGCTTCAACAACGCTTCTAATTGCTTTTGAAAAATCGCCCTCATTGCGAGGATCTATAAGATATTTTTTTAGCCTCCCAGCTAAAATTTCTTCAGGTCCCGAGGGACAGTTAGTGCTTATCACCGGAGTACCACACGCTAAAGCCTCCGCCAAAACGAGTGAAAAGCCTTCATAATCCGAACTCAAGAGAAGAGCCGTAGCTCTTTTCATATATGGGTAGGGGTTTTCACGATAGCCCAATAAAAAAACTGAATCCTGCAATTCAAAATCACGAATCATATTAACGATCTCGGCACGTCCTTCTCCCTCGCCGACAATAATTAAGGGAAAAGCAACTTTACTTCCACGATAAGCACGAAGCAAGCGATCAAATCGTTTTGCGCGCAAATCCAAACGCCCTACAAAAAGAAGAAAATTTTGAGGCACATCATCGATCGGCTCATGAGAAAAACTGCGGATTTTATCGACATCAATAGGATTGCTTATAGCGATATATTTCAAAGGCTTGCAACCAATCACATCAATTAACCTTTCATTTATACCCCTCGAGACTCCCAGTACTTTCTTGCCACCGTACAGACTTTTAATCTTTTGTATTTTTATCAATCTACCCAACAAGCTTTTATTCCCCAGAAATGCCTCCACAGGGTCGGAGTGAAGACAGTACCATGCCTCACTTACAAGCACACTACGCCTAATCACTTGATGCGTGTAATGCAAGTTAGCTAAGACCAAGTCATAATTGGCCTCACTCTGCCTCAGCCATGCGTTTATTAGCTCAGCATGCAAACGATAGCGTTTAAATCGTTGCCACCTCCCTTTATAGCGAAAAGGTATTTTGTGAACTCTTGAGCAACCCTCTAACACATGTGTTACTCGCTCACTTAAAACCAGAATTTCGACCTTTGCTCCTAGTCTAGACAATCCTTTTGCCAAATCTCTAATCACTATTGGAGCGCCACCTGAGTCTAGATGATCTATAGCAATCAAAACATGCGCGCTATACGTATGAGAATCTACAGTCATAAAAATCACTTAGCTAACGTGAGTTAAACTTAACCATAGTAGAAGTACGACCCCACAGCACCACAAGCCAGAACGCATACATCATCACACCGCTGTTGTGAGCCAGAAACACCTGAGACAGGCCGAAGTCGATATAGGCAACAGGTAGGAGAGCACCAGCTACTGCCAGCGAACGCAGCTCCATATCCTGCGTCTTGAAGTGCTGGATGAATAAACGGAGCGGCACGAGATAGAGCGCCAACAGCACGGCCAGACCTATCAATCCTCGCTTGACAAGAGCATCGAGAAACTCATTGTGCACATGCCCGTAACGGGTTACGTAGGGGTTGATTACTCCTTTGTCCGCCAAGCGCTGCATACCTTCCTTGTAACCTTCAGTGCCCCATCCGATAAACGGCTTTTCCAGTACCAAGAGTGCGGAACCGCGCCACATTTCGAAGCGATCGCCAAGCGACGTGCGCCGATTCTCGCCGGAGGCATACTGCGAAATGTTGTCGAAGGCCTGATGGATACGTGGTTGCACACCCGTTTGCGGCATTGCATAGACCAGCATCGCCCCCGTCACCATCAAAGCCAGCGCGGCTACCTTGAGCCTGGCAGAAAGCTGCCTGCCATAGCCACGGTAAAGCACCAACAGCACGAAGGGAAAACCGATCCAGCCACCACGGCTACCCGAGAACAGCGAGCCTAGAATACCCATAAGGGCACCGACCAGGAGCAGCAACACCCAAGGCCAACGCCGTGGCTGCACTACCGCCCACCCCAACCCCGCCAGGCAAAAGATGCCCAGCAGCATACTCAGATTGCCGAACTGGATGACGTAGGTGTAACCCTCTGCTCGCGCCACCTCTGCCACCAGCTTCTGCCAGCCCGCCCAGCTCCCCGCGCCGATGGCACCCAGAATGATGCCGCTCCACATCCAAGCCAAGCGTGGTGGATAGGCCATTACCAGTAGCATGGCAGGCACGGCTAACAAAAAGCGTATCGGTTTATCCAATCCGCGCGCTCCCTGCCCGTCCACCCATGCTGCCACCATGCCAACAGTGGCATAAGAGAACAACGCAGCGATCACCAGCCAGTCCTGGCGAGACAACCCCAGTGTAGGGCGCACCACCAGCAGCCAGGCACTCCCCAACAGTAGCAGTAGCGCCCCGACCGAGTAGCCACTGGGCACTACCAAGGCGATGGCACCAAACAGGAAAACGGCAAAGCTCGTGTACAAGTTTAAAAAAGCGGTTCTATCCGAGGCGCTGGGCAATGTGGTTGTTACGTTGTGGGCATTCACGAGTCGATAACTTAGCTGATCCAGGGGGCAATATCCTACCACACCCCAGCCAAGCCGGCGCACCCTTAAGCGGCCGTCTCATATGAATTTTCGCACATTCAAGGCAAGCTAGCCCTAGCAGGCGCCGCAATACCGTTTGATACCTCAGTAAGCATTAGGGTTGGCGAATCCCTTGGCAATGGTCATCGCGATGATTCGCAAGTCCAGCCAAACCGACCAATTGTTGATGTACCAGAGATCGTGCTCGACACGTCTTTCCATCTTATCCAAGGTATCTGTTTCCCCTCTAAATCCGTTAACTTGCGCCCAACCAGTCATTCCAGGCTTTACCTTATGGCGCTTCATGTAAGACTCAACTAGCTCTTTGTATTTTTCATTATGTGCCAACGCGTGAGGCCGAGGCCCGACGATCGACATACGTCCTTGAAGAACGTTGTAGAACTGCGGTAATTCATCAAGAGAAGTACGGCGCAGGAAAGCACCAAATCTCGTCACCCTAGGATCACCGCGACGCGCCTGAGTCACCTGGCCATTCGACTCCTCGTGAACCTCCATTGAACGAAACTTGTAGACCTTGAAATGCTTACCGTTAATGCCCATACGATACTGCTTGAACAATACCGGCCCTGATGATTGGCATTTAAGTATTATGGCGATCACCAGGCAGACCGGCAGCGATATCAACAGGAAGAGCGACCCCAGCACGATATCCTCGACTCGTTTGACGAAACGCGCCGTCTCCACCATAGGTGTCACGCTCAGATCAATGGCGAAACGCCCCGCTACCTCGCTAATCTGGTGATTGAGAAGCTGAAGCTCGCCGAACTCGGGAATGAACCGCACCTCTACCGTCTGGTGACGCAGGGCATGCATGATCTCGCGTACAGTACTGCCCATCTCCAGCGGTAGGCAGATCCAAACCTCCCTAGCCTGAGATGCCTCGACCCGCTGCGCGAGACATTCCAGGAAGGCTTGGTCGGGTTTGTCCCTTAACCGTTGTATGCCGGCAATGGCGAAGCCTTCACCGGGCGATTTACGCATACTTCTCCCCACATTGAGCAGGTTTTCAACCGGGCCGATCAGAAAGACCCCACGCAGATTCTTGCCCTTGGCACGGGCGTACTTCAAGGCCAGCATCACTGCGACTCGAAAGCCCCCAGCCAGCACTAGCGAAAAAACCATCGTCATGCCTAGCCAGAGACGCGAGTAACGAACGGAAGCTTCGGCCAGATAGATGATCGAGGTCGCCATAAGAGTGACCACCAACCAGACCCCCACCAAATGAAAAAGTATGGTGGCTAGGCGGGTCGTGCGCCAACGTACATAAGCGTCATCAATAAAATTGGCCATGACCACGAAAATTGCAATCAGGAACATCCCGATTACGAAGCGCTCATGTACGTCAAAAGTACCGAAGCGAAGGTAATGGGCCAGTACCCCACTCACGATAACCGAAAGTATATCCACCAGCGGTACGAAAACCTGCGCGGGATAGCGTTCAGTTATCGGACTTCTATTTCTTGCCTGCCCCATGAAGGCAACCACTCCATCAGCATTAACAGGTGAAATCACTCATCCAACACACGTGACCCGGCTCACATCATCCAATACGCTCCTCACCAAATGCTGAAACCGCTTGGCTACCACTGTCTCGGAAAACTCCTTGAGAAAGCGTTCACGGGCGGCATCGCCCAGTAAACGACGGTACTCGGGGTCTGAATCGAGCTTTTGAATGGCGGCGACCAGCGCCTCCACATCATGCGGAACCACGGTTATGGCACACTCCTTGTCGGGAGCCACCCAGTTAACACCGCTATTCAACCAGCAGTTGATGATCGGCTTGGCACAGGCCATGGCCTCCAGCTGGGCGATGCCGAAGGCTTCGGAAGGATACACCGAGGGGAAGAGTACCGCGGCCGAACGGGCGATCAATTGGTACTTGCGGCGCTCACTGACGAACTCGGGAATCACCGTCACCTGCTGCGGAAACTCCATGGCCAGCCGGTCGAAGGCCCCCTGTTCCGGGCCACGGCCGAACACCACGAAGCGAATCCCCGGGGCTTCCACCGCCAGCCGTCGCATAGCCGCCGCCATGGGGCGCGTTCCCTTGTATTCCACCAAGCGCCCGAAGAAGACGAAGTAGCCGGGTGCCGGCAGCTCCTGTTCCGCCTCGCGGGCAGTCGCCGTCGGGGCCAGTGCCGCCTCGACGAACCCGCCCTCCAAGGCATAGGGCAGAATGGCGATATCGCGCTCGATGGCCGAGAGCATCTCGGAGTGTTCACGCAGCTTGGGGCTGCCGGTGATCACCTGATCGGCACGTGTCAGCAGATAACGATCGAAGGGATAGGTCAAACGCTTCAGCCACTTCTGCCGATGCACATCCATGTGGTAGCTCACCAGCCATTGGCAATTACGCATGCGACCGAACAACCAATAACCCATACTGGCCCAGGGAAACTGCAGGTTCACATGGACCAGATCGGCGGCGCGCGTTTCCCGCCAGTAATGCCAGAAGAAGGCCGGTGACAAGGGGACCGACTTCAAGTGGCCCCACGAGCCACAGCGAATGACCCGTACCCCATCGACGTATTCACGGCGCGTCGCGCTACTCGAAGTCGCACAACACAGCACAGTCACTTCATGGCCCATGGCCTGATACCACTGCACGTACTGCTTGACGGCGGTTTCGATACCGCCTGTGTCGGGTGCATAGTGCTTGTAGACCAGCAACACCTTCTTGACCGAGCTTGTCGCGCTAGCCGTCATGACACCCCTTGCTCATGCCCCGTCCACCATGCGATATACCTCCAGCGTCTGTGCGGCGCAGCGTTGCCAGGAAAATTCTCCCGCTCGCTGCAACCCAAGGGCACGGAGTTTATCACGTGAGTTGTCGTCGCGGAGCAGCGACATTAGCCCATGCTCGATTGCCTCGATCTCGTGCGGCGATACCGTCATGGCCGCCCCGGAGGCGATTTCCCCCAGGGAGGTATTGTCGGAGGTGAGCACCGGGGTGCCACTGGCCATGGCCTCGAGCACCGGTAAACCGAATCCTTCATAGAGCGATGGATAGGCAAACACGGCAGCGGAGGCCATCAATGCCTGCACCTCGGGCCGTTGGAGGTAGCCTGTAACGATCACCCGATGCGGCGGTTTCACCTCGGCGATCAGACGCTTCAGCCCCGCTCCCTTCCAGCCACCGCCCCCGGCCAGTACCAGGGGATACTCGCGGGCAAGCTCGGCAGGTAGGGCCTGGTAGGCCCGCAGCAACCCCTCGAAGTTCTTGCGTGGCTCCAGGGTCGCCACCGCCAGCACGAAGCCCCGCCAACGCAACCCCAGCCGCTGCCGACATGGCTGGGTGGAGGCCTCATCGCGTGGATGAAAGCCCGCTTCACAGCCTAGGTGCGTCACATGGATGCGCGATGGGTCCGTCTCCAACCCCAGCTCGAGCAGCTCGCGCTTGGTCGACTCACTTACCGCGATAATAGCCGACGCCTGCTGGACTGCTTTTGGAAGGTGCCGATTGAGGTACGCCACCCGCGACGGCGGATGGGCTTCCGGAAACCGGCTATGCGACAGGTCATGTACGGTAATCACCTTTTTCCCGCGAAACGGATAGCCGACGAAGTTGGGCTCGTGATAGATCGTGCGGCTATCCAGGCTCCCCAGCAATTGCCCGCACTTGCGGCTTCGCCACCACTTGGCGGCATAGTAGGCCGCCGGCACATCGCGGGCGGCCACCCGCAGGCGGTGCCATCCACTAGACGAAGTGCCTTGGCGTGCCTGAGCCGTTACCGGCTGGCTGAGTTGTGTCAGCGATTGTTCGATCTGCTCGCGGGACCAAAGCCCTTGATAGGAAATACCACTCAGCTCGATATCGGGATAATCTCGAAACGCTTCCAGCAGGCTCAGTGTGTAGTAGCCGATGCCTGTCAAGGGTGGAGTCAGTGCATCAAGGCCTATCGTCAACTTCAAGCCAACATTCCTTGTTCATGTGCCAGCATATCCTCCAACGTATCGCGCAGGGCGTAGCACGGCTTCCATCCGGTGAGTGAATGCAAGCGGGTGCTATCGCCACGCAATCGCGGAATCTCGTTGGCCCGGACGAAATCGGGGTTCACCCTGACCTCGATCTCATAGCCCGCCAGTTCGTTCATGGTCTCGATCAACGTGCGCAGCGCCGTGGCCTTGTTGGAGGCGATATTCACTCGTAGCCCTCGGGCATCGCTGCCCAGCAACGCCAGATAGGCGCCGACCAGGTCCCGCACATCGGTGAAGTCGCGGCTGACATCGATATTGCCCAACTCGATGACGCGTTCGCCCCGCGCGAAGTGCTTGACGATCTTGGGGATCAGGAAGCGGTCGTCCTGCCCTGGGCCGGTATAGTTGAACGGGCGGGTGATCACGATCGGCAGACGCTCGAAATAGTTGGCCACCATGTGTTCCATCGCCAGCTTGCTGCAGGCGTAATGGTTGACCGGCGCCGGACACACCGTCTCATCGATGACCTCGAGCCCCGGTGTGCCATATACATTGGCGCTGCTGGCCACCAGAATCCGTGAGGGCGGTGTGTCAATCTCCGCGAGCGCTTCCAACAAGTTCAGTGTGCCGAACACATTGATGCGATAGAACGCTTCCTGATCGGCGTGGCCCACATACGACAGTGCGGCCAGGTGTACCACCCAATCGGGCTTCGCATGCGAAACGGCGGCCTGAACGGCCGCCGCATCGGTGAGATCGCATGCCAGACTGTCGTCGGCCCCGGTGGGGTCCGTCCCCCACCCGACCACTCGAAAGCCCTTTTCCTGTAGCGCCTTGACCATGTAGCGCCCGGTAAAGCCGGACGCCCCTGTTACCAGGGCAGTTGGCATACAGCCTCCTGAAGAAACGTGTGGCTTAGAACGAGAACCCTTGCTCGTTGCGGCGCAGGTCGGCTTCGACCATCATCCGGCACAACTCCTCCAACGAGGTCTTCGGCTCCCAGCCCAGCTCATCCCTGGCCTTCTGCGGATCGCCGATCAGCAACTCGACCTCGGCGGGACGGTAGAACTTCGGATTGACCTTGACCAGCACCTTGCCGCTCTTGGCATCCAACCCCTGCTCCTGTTCGCCCTGCCCTTCCCAGCGAAGCTGGATGTCCACCGCCTTGAAGGCCAGGGTGACGAAATCGCGCACGGTCTCGGTGCGGTTGGTGGCCAGCACATAGGTATCCGGCTTGTCGGCCTGAAGCATGCGCCACATGCCTTCCACATACTCCTTGGCGAAGCCCCAATCCCGCTTGGCATCCATGTTGCCCAGTTCGAGCACGTCCAGCTTGCCCAGCTTGATCTTGGCCACGCTGTCGGTGATCTTGCGCGTCACGAACTCGCGCCCACGCAGCGGCGATTCATGGTTGAACAGGATACCGCTGGTGCCGAAGATCCCGTAGGACTCGCGGTAGTTGATCGTCATCCAGTGAGCATACAGCTTGGCGACCCCATAGGGGCTGCGCGGATAGAACGGTGTGGCCTCGGTCTGGGGGATCTGCTGCACCTTGCCGAACATCTCGGAGGTCGACGCCTGGTAGAAGCGGATCTCGGGGTTGACGATGCGAATCGCCTCCAGCAGGTTCACCGGGCCCAGACCGGTGATCTCCGCAGTGGTCAGCGGCTGATCGAACGAAACACCGACAAAACTCTGCGCTGCCAGGTTGTACACCTCGGTGGCCTGTGTCTCTTGCAACAGACGAATGCTCGACGACAGGTCGGTTAGGTCATACTCCACCAGATGCAGGTTGGGATGATCTTGAATTCCCAACTCCTCGATGCGCCAGAAATTGACGGAGCTAGTGCGGCGGAAGGTGCCATAGACCGTATAACCCTTCTCCAACAACAGCTCGGCCAGATAAGCACCGTCTTGGCCAGTAATTCCCGTTACGATGGCTTTCATCATTATCCTATCGGTAGTCATTAAAGGTAAAGCGCACATTATGCCGAAACACCTGATGATTGAGTATCGGACTCACAACGCTTCTTTCAATGCTGCAGCTTTGTCCGTCTTCTCCCACGGGAAGGCGGTAAAGGTCTCGGTATGCTCCTGGCCGCTGATATCGGTCCAGTTGTAGCTGGCCTCGAAGGGCTCACGGCCAAAGTGACCATAGGCCGCGGTGAGCCGATACATCGGGTGAAGCAGGTCGAGCATGCGGGTAATAGCGAAGGGACGCAGGTCGAAGTGCTCGCGCACAAGCTCGATGATACGCGCCTCGTCCACCTTGCCGGTGCCAAAGGTGTTGATCGACACCGAGGTGGGCTCGGCCACACCGATGGCATAGGAGACCTGTATCTCACACTTGTCGGCGAGCCCTGCGGCGACCACGTTCTTGGCCACGTAGCGCCCGGCGTAGGCGGCACTGCGGTCGACCTTGGAGGGGTCCTTGCCGGAGAAGGCGCCGCCACCGTGGCGTGCCATGCCGCCGTAGGTGTCGACGATGATCTTGCGCCCGGTGAGGCCGCAGTCGCCCACCGGGCCGCCGATGACGAACTTACCGGTGGGGTTAATGTGAAACTTGGTCTGTTCGGTGAGCCACTCGGCGGGGATCACCTCCTCGATGATCTCGCGCTTGACCATCCGCCGCAGCTCCTCCTGGTCGATCTCCGGCGCATGCTGGGTCGACAGCACCACCGCCTCGACGCCGCAGGGCATGCCCGCCTCGTCGTAGCGGAAGGTGATCTGGCTCTTGGCGTCCGGGCGGAGCCACGGCAGCAGGCCGTGCTTGCGCAGCTCGGCCTGGCGCTCCACCAGGCGGTGGGCATAATGGATCGGCGCAGGCATGAACGACTCCGTCTCGTTCGTGGCGTAGCCGAACATCAGGCCCTGGTCACCCGCGCCCTGATCCTCCGGCTTGCTGCGATCCACCCCTTGGGCGATGTCCACGCTCTGCTTGCCGATCAAGTTGAGTACGCCGCAGGTCTCGCCGTCGAAACCGACCTCCGAGGAGGTGTAGCCGATGTCGATGATCACCCGACGCACCAGCTCTTCCAGGTCGATCCAGGCAGAGGTGCTGATTTCCCCGGCGACAATCGCCACGCCAGTCTTGACCAGCGTCTCGCAGGCCACACGAGCATGCTTGTCGCGGGCGATAATGGCGTCCAGCACCGCATCGGAAATCTGGTCGGCGATCTTGTCCGGATGCCCTTCGGACACGGATTCGGAAGTGAACAGGGAGTATTCGCTCATTAACATCCTCTTTTTACTATATGTTCTAATGATTAAAGCATCGAAATAATTTTGACGCCGAAGGCTCAATAGACTTTATTTATTTCATTCTCGTCGTTATCAACTGGGATGAGATGATAACCTTTAAGGGTAATCTGGTCCTCTTCACCAACAAAAACCCTCACCTCCAGATCTTGAACTTGCGTGCTAAGCTCAACATAGCCTTCAGCGATAATTCCGGAACCATTATCCCTTCCTGAAATATGGAATTTTGCGTACTCAACTTTTCCTTTACCGCTGACCACATCAACCCATGCTGCGTTATTCACTCTAACCTCTCCACGGAGCACAAGGTGGTATTTTCCAGGCTCAAAAGAAACATAAGGGCCAAAGTGGAGAAATCCCTCGTCTCCATCAGACACTATATTTCCATCACTCACCATCCCAACTTGCCTAGGTGTTGATGATGAAAAGTGAGGCTGACGCAAACAAACAGGTTCAGAGCATATGCTTCTTGCCACTATAGATTCCAACCGCCCACTCTTCAAAAGTGGAAGATATTCAGTTTTTAAACGGATGACAGCATAATATTCTTCCCTTTCAATTTCCACAAAGCCAGAATTCTCAAGTTCAGAAGCCACAGGAGAAAGCTGTTCACGATATTCAACAGGATAAGGCCAACGGTGGGCCGCCCATAACATATCAATGTAAGGCAGCACAACCACATCTGCCTCATTTCTAGCGAGCAGAAGCAAGACGTCTTCAACGAAGTTATCGTGAACTTGTCCCATAGGGAACCGCAGAAGAGTACGCGGCCAGCGCTGCCTTGCATGCGAAAGATTCTTATCACCACCAATATTATAAGATATTATGTCTAAACGTGAAGCAATGTAGTTAACAAGGAAGTCGTTTCGCCATGGCAAAAACACCACACGATCACCAGAATCAAGATCGTCCGCCATAACATCTACGAGTTGAGAGTCAATCTCCAAAAACATGGATCTGTTACGTACGTCTCTGACATGCTTATTAAACAAATCAGGGAGATTAAACACAATCACAACCCCAAGAAAACAAATGCTTATTATAACCAAATTTTTTTTCTGGCTCCGAGAAACCCCAAGCATAATCAAACCCCATGCACCAAATGCCCCTAAGCCCCCCCAGCGATAACTTGCCCTCATATTTCTAAAACCAGGAAGATTCTTTGAAAGAAGCTCTGAGCCTGTTGGCACAATAGCATACTCTTCATCCATCGTTGGTCCCAAACTGTAGTCTACAGGCTTTACAGAATTGAACTTTATTGATGGCCCCAAAGCCATGTAAAAGCCAAAAATAAAAATTAATATTAGCGGGCATTTAGCAAAATGTTTCTTAACGAATATAGCAGAGAAAATAGCACCAACTAGGACCGGCAAAGCGAAAGAGGTAGTCCATACCGATGCGTCACCAAAAAAAATATCCCCTGATCTTGGCTCACTCCACCCCAAAAAATCCGGTAGCCAATGGACACCCGCAGATGGGAACAAAAGGAACGTGACATCAACGCCCCAGCCACGAAAAAAATCAAGCGGAGCAGGATGAAATTGCGCCTTACCAATATATAAAGCATAACAGGCATATGCGATACCAAAACTAATTAAATGAATACATAGCCGACCCAAAATTCGCTGACGTGAGCTTGACTCGCTAATAAACACCCAGCCACCAATCAAGCTGGCACCACTCGCAAACATCATAAAACTGTATCCATCCATAAATATGGATAGTAGGCATACGGAAACGTAAGGGAAAAATATTTTGAATAATAACTGAAAATAAGTAGCATCAGACATAAGATCAATTCTAAACAGGGTAAAGGCAGCTAGAAAATATAGCGGAAGCAACGCAATCCCTGTAGATACCATAGAATAGCCAGAATGGTTCCACACCATTGGCATGGTTCCCCAGGCCAATGCACCTAAAATGGCAAGCAAGCGAGGCACATCAAACATGCGCCCTATCTTGTAGGCCGAAAAAAAAGCAACTGTTAACCACAGCACGACCATAGCCGAATAGGCATCTATCGCATTCATGCCCAATGTCATAAAAACTGCTATTGGCCATACCCCGGCCAATCCAAATGCAATAGCAGCAGGCTCAGGGGCGCCGAAGTTGTGTGCGTAAATAGTTAGAAGAGATTCGTTAAGAAAAGATTGTGAAAATCCCGCTGCCCAGACTGCTTGCCCCAAGGTAGGACTAGCAAAAAATGGCAAAGCACCATTGACGTGAAAAACAAACACCAAAGCCACAAGAAACATACAACGTACCAATGCTTCCTGTGAGTATCTAGCTGATCGATTCATTATTTTTTCCCATACTTAACAACCAACTTGCCGAAAAATAAAACAAATCACCTGCTATAGTTACAACTCGCCCCAAAAGCACTGCTAGTAGCAAATCGGTAGGGGCTATAACACTACCCAAGAAAAAAAGAAGCACAACTTCTCTAACTCCGATACCAGCTGGCGCACCAGGCGTAACGAGTCCAGCAAGCCATGCGATTACATAAGCGGCACACAATGCCGGAAAAGAGGGTAAAACAGTATAATCAGAAATGACAAGTGACAATACAAAAATAAAAATCACACCGGATATAGTTAGGAAAGCAACTTGCCAGACCAGAGCCATAGCTATATCACTAGAATACCATTGATATATCACAAAAATTAATGTGATGACTACCAGAGAAAACAATGCATAGGACATCAGGTATGACAAGTCAGACCATACCAGGGGCACCACTAGTGACCCAAAAATGGCGCCAGCTATCACGATTAGCCCTAGTTCCCACAGCGCAGATTTAGCAAGAGCGCGAGCCGGAAAACCTGCAGCCATGCCCAAAGCCTGGCGTCCGGCTAGATGAAAGATATTGCCGGGTACGTATTTGGCTAATTGAGATAGCCCATATGTTTGAATTGCCCACTTCACACTTGACATTACTTTATTAAAAAAAAGTAAATGCCACCAAGCTCGGGCCAATAGAATGTTGGCGACACCGTAAAACAGTGAAAGTAAAACAACTATAAGCCAATCGGCAACATGAAATCGAGAGAAATCGATCTGATCAGAGTATGTGTCAAATTTCAGTAGGACAAAGACAACTCCCAGCAGACCAACCCCACCGCCAAATAAATGAAGCAAACGCTTCATTTGAAAACTTTTAACCATTTCTTCACCGCTTGATTCGGCAAAGCATCATAGTCCATGGCAACGGTTTTTTTACCTCAACCACCTCAAAGTATCGACCGACAAAATCGATAATTCCCCTACTAGACCAATGCTGAATGTGGCCGGGCGTATTCCCCAGGCTACCGATATATTTTCCACGGGCAAGATTGAGTGCACGCCAAATTGGCTCACGAGGAACGCTAACTATTACATATTTATTAGCCACACGATGAAGGGCTTCAAGCCCTGATTTCGGATCTTCCAAGTGTTCTAGAACTTCGCAACACACAACAAGTTCAGCACTATCTTCATCATTATTAATTTCATAAATACTTCTTGTAGAAAACTTTTCTGTAGGCAGTCCGGCGCTCTTAGCATTTTCCTTAGCTAAACTAATAACTTTATCAGAAAAGTCACTACCACGCGCATCAATTCCCTGTTTATTCCAATCTATAACCCAGTAACCCTCACCACAACCCACCTCATGTATTGTTTTTGGCTCAACTTTCTCTACCAAGTCGGATAGGGAGGCAGAAAACCCCTTCATAATTCGTCGCACAATGGGATTTTGCATATTTATCGTATGAATTACCAACGACTATGCCATCTTCTTTCAACCCCCTCAGAAATCTTCATTTAGTGACCTCCCGCATATTATTTAAATTTTCTTTTCCGTATTTAACACTATCAGAATACTGGTCAGATTTTAACCCATATCTTATATCCTCTAACATCTTTCGATTTGCAGCCAACAAATCTGCCAGAAAAGCGACAAGAATAGTTTGAAATCCGGCCCCCAGCATAACACTAGCTAATATGAGAGACTGCACATGCCCATCACCTTGGCCGTTGAAATAGAACCAGAGGTAGCGTAATCCAATGAGAAAGCCGAAAACAAATAGGGTGGCACCAATAATGCCAAAAAAACGAAACGGGCGATAAACGACAAATATTCTAACGATCGTTACAATGGAGCGGCGAATATAAGCAGGAATACTCTTAAACAACCTAGACGGTCTAAGATCTTCATTGACCCGTACTGGTACGGATGTTATTGCCATATTTTTCTGTCCGGCTTGAATGATGGTTTCCAATGTATAGGTGTATTCGTTGAAAACCATCATCTGCTGAGCAGCTTTTCGAGACATGGCACGGAAGCCGCTGGGCGCATCGGGAATATCGGTTCGACTTGCAACACGCACGACCCAACTACCCAGCTTCTGCAAGATCTTTTTTACGGGAGAAAAATGCTCAATCGTCGCGATTGGTCTTGCTCCAACCACTAGGTCCGCTTCACCGTCAGTGATTGGCTTGGTCAGAGCAGGAATATCCTCTGCATTATACTGATTGTCAGCATCAGTGTTGACAATGACATCCGCTCCCAGGCGCAAACAGGCATCCAATCCGTTCATGAACCCTTTGGCCAGCCCCTCATTGCGAGTATGTCGCACAATATGATCGACGCCATTCTCTTGTGCAACTCTGATGGTCTCATCTTCGCTGCCATCATCAATAATGAGCCACTCAACCTTATCGAAGCCTGGAACCTCTCTTGGCAGTGCACCAAGTGCAATAGCAAGAGTTTCTTCTTCATTATAACAAGGTATTTGTATGATGAGCTTCAAACTAAATTCCTAATTTTTAAACTGCCGACTCGTCTCTGGAGTTAGCATTGATTGTTTTAGATCCGAGTAAAGCCTCCTTGAGCTGCTCAGCACTCTGCTTCCATGTGAGCCACGGCATCTTATCAGATTTAGCATGATTACCTGCTTTATAGAGTTCTAGCCATGCAGTGATTTCTTTGGCTAAACCGTGAGAGTCAACTGAGCTGAAATAGAAAGCATATTCTCCCGCCACCTCGCGAAATACCGGGATGTCACGAGCAATAATTGGTAATTTATACTGCGCTGCTTCTATAAGCGGCAGACCAAAACCTTCGCCTCTCGACGCGAATATCAAACAACTTGAGGCCTCATAGAGCTTCTCCAAGTACTCATCACTGACTCCCTCAAGCCAGAACAAGTACTTATCTCGTTGTGGATGTTTCCGCAACCGCTCAGCTAACGCATCTACCATCCACCCCTGCTTTCCGACGATTACAAGATTAATTCGGTGCCCTTGGGACCATAATACGTCAAAAGCATCTAACACTTGGTCTTGCCCCTTACGAGGCTCAACAGTACCCACCATCAAGAACGTATAAGACCTTTTGAGTTGTTCAATTACTTTTTCAGAATTGTCATCCAAGCCCTTGGAGGGAATAGAGCTCTTGATATCTGCCCCCAAATGAAACCATTTGATCGAAAATGGTCGCTGCCTATCGGTGATGTTTTCATTCATCCATCCGGATAGTTCATCGGCCACAGACTTTGAAATGCAGAAAGCTCCATCGTATAGTGATAGTACCCTCAACCAACGTTCATGACCCTCCTTGGAACCGACAGGGAAACTCTCTGGCAGCGTGATAGGAAGCAAATCATAAACAACAAAGAATATTTTCACCCCACGCTGACGCAATGCTAATAAATAATTTTCTTGTGCCTCTACCACATGATGCTGTAAATCAAGTCCCAAGAACACATCACCGACCTTGAATTCAATTGCATCATCTTCGTCATTTTGGCCATCGCGATTTAAAAAATGATTGATGAACTGAGTGGCGTAACGATAACCACAAGTGACTGTGTCGGCATATACAGGGCAAATACTGTATTCCGCCGGGGGGGTTCGCAACAACTCAGACAGCAAGCTACGTGTAACTCGCTGCACTCCCGTTCTTGCGTCTCTATTTACCAGCTCCGATATGTCGACAAATAGCTGCTTTTCTTTCTTGACTGGATGATTAATTGAAATTGCATAAGCTGTTCGTATCAGATCGCTATCAGTTGGTTTATCAGATCTTATTTCCTTTACTCTATTTTTCAAGGCTTCCACAACATCTGCAGTTGCAATCTTTCTTGTATCTTGGAGTTGCTGCACTACTCTTTCAAAGAAACGGATCGCTTGTTTGGCAGAGTAATCCCACGAAAACTCTTTGGCTCGCCTGATACCCCACCTGGACAACTCATCTCGAAACTCATGATTGCTGATCACTTCTTGAATTTTTTTGCTGATAGAAGTCTCATCATAAGGATCAAATAGCGCATCACTTCGACCAATCACTTCAGGAATGCTTGTTGCCCTAGACCCGATAACAGCCGCTCCACATGACATGGCTTCTAGAGCAGGTAGGCCAAACCCCTCATGCCAGCTAGGGAAGACAAACAAATCGCAAGTAGAGTAGAGAATTGAAAGGTCATGATCGGTCACATATCCAGTGAAGACCATATCATTTTTTGACAAACCACTTTTCTTTGCTGTCTCTTCAAGCAAAGAAATTTCTGTAGCAGGCATCTTGCCTGCCATTACCAGCTGATATTTCTTTTTTATCGGTACTGGTAGCTTTGCAAATGCTCGAATCAACCGATGCAGGTTCTTTCTTTCATCCGCTCCTCCAGAATACAAAATGAAGGAGCGTTCAATTTTATGCATCGACTGCAATTTCGCTTTCTCGTCGCCCTCTCGCATGGCTGCATGAAATACGGAGTCGCATGCTGTCGATATATTGACGATATTATCTCTATCCAAGGAAAGAAATTTTATACCTTCTTTAAGCGTTGCTTCTGAAATAGCCAGCCAGCCATCTGCCTGCCTCAACGATTCAATTTTTCTTGAATAAAAACCTTTATATGACTTGTCACGATCCAAATATTTCTCTGGATTTACGAATGGAATCAAGTCAAAAAGAGTCACAACCGTAGGAACACGAGTGTCCATTTTTTTTACGGATGTCACGGCATCATCAACATACCCTTCGATCAAGCTAGAAACATAAATCACATCAGGCTCTAGGCTTTCAATGAAGGCTTCACGGATATATTCTGCAGCTTCACGTCTCCATGCGTTGCCTGGCTCAATTTCTCTGCAGGGTACAACCGCATCCCATACACGGATATTATCTTGCGGTAACAACCCATCAAAGGATGCACGGATAGGCTCAATGGTATCTGGCAGCAATCCACTCAGCACAATTATAATGTCGTGTTCGCCACTGTTGCGCACGATGGCTTTTGCAAGTGAAAGGCTATAACGGCCGATTCCACGATAGCGGCTTTCTGTCTGCGCGCCCTGAAGATCAATGACAATACGCATCAGTGGCTTTCCTGCTGCTGACTTGAACTGGACTTAAATTCAAAATATAGTTGCTTTGCCCTTGGTGGGAGCTCTTCAAGACTATTGGGATTCAACAACCCACCATAGCAACCAGATGATACCCCCTTGGAAGTGTTTTTGATAAAACGTCTATAGATTGAGCGCAACACTGGATAAAAGCCTAAGCGATCCGCAACCACAATTATTTTATGTCTTACAATATCATTGGGGTCAAGACACTTCCTGACGACCGCCTTACATTTATACGAAATTTTGTCGCCTCCAACTTTTAGTCGAGCCTTTAATCCGTAATTTCGCAGGAGGCGTAACTGTTGTTGAAGCCAACGAAGCGGAGCAGTAATACGCCAAGAACGGCTAATAAGCAGTTCACTAACTTCTTCTTCAGCTTTTTCTGCTCTAGCCTCAGACTGTTTTAACTGAAAATTAATGTATTCATCATATTTGTTCGATAGTTTCTCTAAAGAGAATCCGTACTCTCGATCAAACAAAACACTCATTCGACTTAGCAGTTTTTCTTCACCATCTTTTTGTGCCACTACAGCATAATCAGGGCTTACTCCACTCAAGACATCATACAATCGTATTTGTTCTTTCTCAAAAAGAAATTCTGGTTCTTGGAGATACAATGTTTTTACACGCTGAAAACCCAAGTACTCAGAAATGAAAGATAGTAATTGGGCTGGGATTGGACGCTGGTGTGTAGGATCCAAATAAAAACGCGAAGTACCAACAACTATATTTTCCGAATTAGGTGTTTCTAAAATTAGTAGTCCACCCGGTTTAAGCACCCGAAAAGATTCTTTTAATAAGGACTGCAAATCATTAAAAGGGATATGTTCAATAACATGAAATGCAGAGATAATTGTTACGCTCTCATCATCCATATCGCTAATACAAGATAGCGCATCTGCTTTATTGACATGAAGCCCACACTCATGGCATGCCGCCAACATGTCTTCATCTAGGTCCACACCTTGCGCAACAACCCCGCTATCTCTCAATAATTCCAGCCACTCACCTCTTCCACACCCCAAGTCAAGCCCTGTTACATCAGGCACAGACTCTTTCAGAGCCTCTACAAATGGTAGATACACTTCGAGACGCGATTTAATCTCTTCCCTGTCGCCTCGAAACTTGTCCTCGAATGCCTTATAGAACCCTTTTCTTGTAACGTTCATACTTTTATCTCGGGCTCCATCCAGTTACAACCACTAAACTGCACTTTTCCATCATTTACAACATCGAAAACTAGAATCAAATCACGCCACTCATAATTTACACCCATATGATCATCCTGCGCATGCAAGGCTGTGACTATAGAGTAACCACCAACACCGAGATTAACTGGGAATGAAATCGTAAAAAGGTATTCCTCCCCTGATTTGGGATGATGTATAACCTTACCCATATGCCAAGTGTTGGTGCCATACATCATTTGTCCTAACCGGTCCTTGATCCCATACCCCAGCACCAGGCTGTCGATATCCTCGAACACCTTGACCTTGACCCTCAGCTCAACGGCTTCCCCCACCGCGACATGGTCCGTTTTGTCGCCCTTACTATTGTACAGGGCGACATCCTGGACTCTCGCCTCACCGGTGCCAGAGCTGGTTTGTACCTTGCCGTTATCCAGGCGCTTGACCTCGACGGTATTTTTCTCTTTCTCGGAAATGATGGCGTTGTAGTAATCAAAGACTTCTTCAGGATTGCTATCCTTGAGAATACTGCCTTGTTCGAGCAGGATGGCCCGATCGCACAGGCTCTGTATCGCGCTACGGTCGTGCGAGACGAGCATCAATGTGGTGCCTTGCTCTTGGAATTCACGAATACGGTTGAAGCTCTTGTGCTGGAAATAGCTATCCCCCACCGAAAGGGCTTCATCGACGATCAGGATTTCCGGTCGGTACGCCGTGGCCACGGCGAAGGCCACGCGCATCTGCATGCCACTTGAGTAGGTACGCACCGGCTGGTCAAAGTACTCGCCGATTTCGGCGAAGGCTTCGATATCCGGCATGGCGTCTTGTATCTGCGGGGTAGAGAAGCCCATCAGGCCGGCGGCATGGAAGACGTTTTCCCGCCCCGAGAGTTCCGGGTTGAACCCCATGCCCAGTTCGAGGATGGCGGCGATGCGGCCATTGACCTCGATACTTCCTTCGGTGGGTTGCAGGGTGCCGGTGATCATCTTGAGCAGGGTGCTCTTCCCTGCCCCGTTCTGGCCCACGATGCCGATGGCCTCGCCGGGCTGAATCTCGAAACTCAGGTGCCGCAGTACCCAATGCTCTTCATTGGGCTGACACGGAATTCCCAGCCAGCGCCCGAAGCGGTGCCACTCGGTCTTGTAGGTGCGATAGGCCTTGCCCAGGTTGTCTACGATCATCAGGCTCATAAGGCATCCACCAATTCGGCACTCGCGCGACGGAACAGGAACAGACCGAAGGCCAGGATCAGGAAGCCAACCGTCATGATGAGGATCACTTCCCCGAGGTGCGGCGCCTGGCCGTACACCAGCACGTCGTGGTAGCCGCGGATGATCGGGTAGATGGGGTTGAGTACCAGCAGCTGCTGCAAGCGTTCCGGAATGATATTCACCGGATAGACGATAGGCGTGAACCAGAACGCCACCTGCAACAGGATCGGCACCGCCTGGCCGATATCGCGAATGAAGACATTGAGAATGCCGAGCACCAGACCCACGCCGAGGGCCAGCGAAACCATCGCCAGGGTTAACACCGGCAACCACAATAACTGAACCGTCGGGAAGTGCCCCAGCACCGCGAACACGCCGAGGATCGCCAGCAGCAGCATCACGTTGTTGAGCAGCGCCGAGCCGACCACGATGGTGGGTAGGGTGATCTTGGGAAACTTCATCTTCTTCATCAGGTTGCCCTGCTCGATGAACAGGTTGAGGCAACGGTTGATGATCTCGGAGAACAGCATCCAGCCCAGAAAGCCTGCGGTCAGGTAGATCGCGTAGGCGTACTGGCTGTCGATGCCGGGAAGCTTGGCCGAGAGCACGGCAGAGAGGATCAATGCATAAATCAGCACCTGAGCCAGTGGCTGCAGGATCATCCAGAACCCGCCCAGCTTGCTTCGCGCGAAACGAGTGACGAACTCGTTCTTGATCGAACTGACTACGAAGCCGCGATAGGCCCACAGGCCCTTCAACATGTCAGACATTGCCACTCCTGCAACCGGGCTTCCAGTTCGGCAACCTTGGCGTTGACCAGATCGGCATCGCCCCGGCTTTCCACGTTCAGGCGCAATAGCGGCTCGGTATTGGAGCCACGGAGGTTGAACCGCCAGTCGTCGAATGCCAGGCTGATGCCGTCGGTGGTATCGAACTGCTGCGCCTGGCCCCGATAGTGCTGTTCGAAGCGCGCCAGGGTGTCCTGCACATCGTGGACACGGTAGTTGCGCTCGCCGCTGCACGGATAGGCGGCCATGCGCTGGTCGACCAGTTCGGCAAGCGTTTTCCCGGTACGCGACATCAGCGCAGTGACCAACAGCCACGGGATCATGCCACTGTCGCAGTAGGCAAAATCACGGAAGTAATGGTGGGCGCTCATCTCGCCGCCGTAGATCGCGTTTTCCTCGCGCATGCGCTCCTTGAGGAAGGCATGCCCGGTCTTCGATTGCACGGCGATTCCCTGGGCCTGCTTTACCTGATCGAGCGTATTCCAGGTCAGGCGCGGGTCATGGATGATCTTCTCGCCGGGGTTGTCGGCGAGCAGCATCTCTGCCAAGAGGCCAACCAGGTAGTAACCCTCGATGAATCGTCCGTTGGCATCGAAGAAGAAGCAGCGGTCGAAGTCGCCGTCCCAGGCGATGCCCAGATCGCAACCATGCTGCAGCAGCGCCTGACGGGTCTGCTCGCGATTCTCCGGTAGCAAGGGGTTGGGCACGCCGTTGGGGAAATGTCCATCGGGGGTTTCGTTGATCAATACCCACTCGAAGGGCAGCCGCTCGGCCAGTGCCCGGATCACCGGGCCGGCCGCGCCGTTGCCGGGGTCCGCGAGGACCTTCAGAGGCTTGAGTTCGGAGGGCGCCACATACTCGAGCAGCTTGGCCAGGTAGGCCGACTTGTCGAGGCGCTGCGTTATGCGGCCATGACTACCGGCCACATGGCCGAGATCCGCATTCTCGACGCGTACCTTGATCGCCTTCAAGCCGGTGTCGCCGCTGATCGGGCGAGATTCGGCACGCACCAGCTTCATGCCATTGTAGCCCTTGGGGTTATGGCTGGCGGTGACCATTACGCCGGCGTCGACCCGGTAGTGGCTGGTGGCGAAGTAGACTTCCTCGGTACCGCACAGGCCGATATCGATGACATCGGCCCCGGCAACGGTGATGCCGTCCATCAGTGCCTCGGCCAACCAGGGGCTTTCGAGGCGCATGTCGCCGCCCACCACCACATTCTTGGCATTCAGCTCGGCGACCAGGGCCCGCCCAATACGGTAAGCCAGGTCGGCGTTGAGCTGCTCGGGCACTTGGCCGCGAATATCGTAGGCCTTGAAGCACTGGGTCGTGATCGGTTTCATCCTTATTGATCCCCAATCACTGTTCATCGACACGGCCGTAGGTGTCCTCGAAGCGCACGATATCGTCTTCACCGAGATAGTCACCGCTCTGCACCTCGATGAGCACCAGGGGGATCACGCCGGGATTGGCCAGGCGATGATTGTGGCCAGCACGGATGAAGGTTGACTCGTTGGTATCCAGGTAGAACTCCTGCTCCCCATTCGTGACGCGCGCCATACCGCTGACGACGATCCAATGCTCGCTGCGGTGATGATGCATCTGCAGCGAAAGCGAGGCGCCGGGCTTGACCTCGATACGCTTCATCTTGAAGCGGTGGCCCTGCTCCAGGGTGGTGTAGGTTCCCCAAGGGCGATGCACGGTACGGTGCAGCAGGTGGGCATCGTGCTCGTTAGCCTTCAGGTGCTTGACGATCTGTTTGACATCCTGAGCATGGTCCTTGTGCGCGATAAGCACGGCGTCAGGCGTATCGACTACCAGCAGGTCTTCGATGCCGACCAGGGCGGTCAAGCGCTCGGGGCTATAGACATAGTTGTTGCGGGCTTCGTGCACTAGCACCTCACCTTCACAACGATTGCCGTTAGCATCGGCCTCGGTCAACTCGCTCATGGCGTTCCAGGAGCCAATGTCGCTCCAGCCGATGTCGCAAGGCACCACGGCAACCTTGGAAGAGCGCTCCATCAGGGCATAGTCTATAGAGATATCCGGCACGTCGCTAAACTGATCAGGATCGAGCGACAAGCACTGATAAGCTTCCCCTTGGCTGCTGCGTGACGCAGCCAAGGTGGCGGCAACGGTTTCCATCACGTCGGGTGCATGTTCCCGCAACTCCTCGATCACCAGGCCTACGGGGAAACAGAACATGCCAGAGTTCCAGTAGTAGCGCCCAGCCTCAAGATACCCTTTCGCAGTTTCTAGATTCGGTTTCTCGACGAAACGAGCGACCCGATAGCCGCTGGCTAACGTGTTCGCTTTGTCGGCCTCGATGTAACCGAACCCGGTTTCAGGATATTGGGGTTCAATACCGAACGTCACGAGCCAACCCTGCGAGGCGATTTCCTTGGCCTTGTTGACGGCTGCCGAGAAGGCCGTTTCATCCTGGATCAGGTGATCGGCCGCGAGCACCAGCATCAGTGTATCGGGGCCGTAAGCTTCGTTCAGTTGAAGCGCTGCCGCGGCCACGGCCGCCGAGGTGTTGCGGCCGAAGGGCTCCAGTACATAGCGTAGCGGGGTGTCTTCACTGCCCACCTTGCGGTACTCATCTTCCGTCTTGAAAAACAGCTCACGATTGGTGACCGTCAATACCTCGCTGACACCATCCAGGCCACTGGCTCGCAGGAAAGTCTTCTGGATCAGGTTCTGACCATCCGGGAGCGACATGAAAGGCTTGGGATGTGTTTCACGGGATACCGGCCAGAGGCGGCTTCCCACCCCCCCTGACATGATGACGGGTACGAAATGCATGGTTTATCTCTTTAAGTATTGAGTCAGATTAAATCGGTTGCGCCACGAGAAAGTAGCATTAGCGTTCTACTGAACATGTTGCTCCCATCGAAGATCATCGGTTCGGCGAGCTGCTGCTTGATCTATTCGAGGTCGGGGTGCGGGAGCACTGCCACTCGGAACGATCTTGCATAGACTGGCTGCGGGAACGATTCCACGTTTTTACAGCTCCTTCAGTAGCCGGCTGACGATTTCCTGCTGGCTCAGTTCTGCAGTATTGACTGTCAGTTCTGCTGATTTAGGCACTTCATAGGGGCTGCTGATCCCCGTGAAGTCCTTGATCTTGCCTTCCCGTGCCTTTTGGTAGAGCCCTTTGGGGTCGCGCTGCTCGCAGACATCCAGCGGGGTGTCGACGTGCACCTCGATGAAATCGCCTTCGCTGAACAACGCCCGGGCGGCATCACGGTCGCTGCGGAACGGCGAGATGAAGGCGGTAATCACGATGATGCCCGCTTCGGCGAACAACCTGGCCACTTCGCCCACGCGGCGGATGTTCTCGGCGCGGTCTTCCTCGCTCATGCCTAGGTCCTTGCACAGGCCGTGGCGTACGTTGTCGCCGTCCAGCAGCATGGTGTGGTAACCACGGCGGTTTAGCTCCACTTCCAAGGCATTGGCCAGGGAGGATTTGCCTGCACCAGAGAGCCCTGTGAACCAGATGCACTTGCCCTGATGGCCGGTGAGCTGCTCGCGCATGGCTTGGGTCACGCTGGTGCGGTTCCACACCACGTTGGCCTTGCTCTCGTGCTCGCGGAATTCGTAGGGCAGTTCGCTATCCAGCGGCTGGTGGATCATCCCCGCTCCGACCGTTACGTTGCTGAGGCGGTCGATGACGATGAAGCAGCCGGTACCGGGACTGGTGCGGTAGTCATCGACGGGCACAGGCGCCGTCAGTTCGATATGGCAGCGCGCGATGGCGTTGAGATCGAGATTTTCGGCGTGGCGGTGCTCGAGCGTGTTGACGTCGACCTGGTAGTCGATGGCCGTGACCTTGCCGGCCACGGCCCGGGTGGCAAGCTTTAGGTCGTAGAGCCTCCCGGGCTCCAGCGGCGCTTCATGCATCCACACGATATCTGCATCGAAGCCATTGGCAAGCGGCACCTTGGCTTCCTCGGCGACGAGCCAGTCGCCACGGGAGATATCAATCTCATCCTCCAGGGTGAGGGTGATCGCCTGGCCCGGGTAGACGGCTTCGAGGTCGCCATCGAAGGTGACGATTCGTTCCACCTTGGACACCTTGCCGGAAGGCAACGCTCGCACGGCCTGGCCACGATATACGATACCGCTAGCGAGCGTGCCGGAGTAGCCACGAAAATCGAGATTGGGGCGATTGACGTACTGCACCGGGAAACGCAGGTCGCGCAGGTTCTGGTCGTGGCTGATCTCGACGCTTTCCAGCAGCTCCAGCAAGGCCGGCTTATCGTACCAGCCCATGGTCTCGCTCTTGTTGACGACGTTATCGCCCTTGAGGGCCGACATCGGCACGAAGCGAATGTCGCGGGCATGGAGCTTCTCGGCAACGGCCTGGTACTCCTCGACGATCTCGTCGAAGCGTGCCTGGGAGTAATCGACCAGATCCATCTTGTTCACTGCCACGATCAGGTGCTGGATGCCCAGCAGATCGCAGATGAAACTATGGCGCCGGGTCTGGGTCTGCACGCCGTAGCGGGCATCGATCAGGATGATCGCCAGGTTGGCGGTGGAGGCCCCGGTGGCCATGTTGCGAGTGTACTGCTCGTGCCCCGGCGTATCGGCGATGATGAACTTGCGCTTGTCGGTGGAGAAGAAGCGGTAGGCCACGTCGATGGTGATGCCCTGCTCGCGCTCCGACTGCAGGCCGTCGACCAGCAGCGCCAGATCCACCTCTTCCCCGGTAGTGCCAACTTTTTTCGAGTCCCTGGCGATGGCGGCCAGCTGGTCCTCGTAGATCATCTTGGAGTCGTGCAGCAGCCGGCCGATCAGGGTTGACTTGCCGTCGTCGACGCTGCCGCAGGTGATGAAGCGCAGCAGGTCCTTGTTCTCGTGCTCGCGGAGATAGGCTTCGATATCCTCGGCGATCAGTGTCGATTGGTGTGCCATCAGAAGTACCCCTCGCGCTTCTTCTTCTCCATCGAGCCCGCCTGGTCGTGGTCGATGGCCCGGCCGCTGCGCTCGCTGGTGCGGGTCAGCAGCATCTCCTGGATGATCTCAGGCAGGGTGTCGGCCCTGGACTCCACCGCGCCGGTCAGCGGGTAGCAGCCCAGGGTGCGGAAGCGCACCCACTTCTCCTCGGGCACCTCGCCGGGGGCGAGCGGCATCCGCTCGTCGTCGACCATGACCAGCATGCCGTCGCGCTCCACCACCGGGCGCGGGGCGGCGTAGTAGAGCGGCACGATGGGAATCTGCTCCAGGTAGATGTACTGCCAGATGTCCAGCTCGGTCCAGTTGGAGAGCGGGAAGGCGCGGATCGACTCGCCCTTGTTGACCCGGGCGTTGTAGAGGTTCCACAGCTCGGGACGCTGGCTCTTGGGGTCCCAGCGGTGGAACTTGTCGCGGAACGAGAATACCCGCTCCTTGGCGCGGCTGGCCTCCTCGTCGCGACGCGCGCCGCCGAAGGCGGCATCGAAGCCGTACTTGTCCAGCGCCTGCTTGAGCGCCTGGGTCTTCATCACGTCGGTATAGCCGCTGGAGCCGTGATCGAAGGGGTTGATGCCCGCGGCGCGCCCCTCTTCGTTGATGTGCTCTATCAGCTCCATGCCCAACTCGCCGGCCATGCGGTCGCGGAAGGCGATCATCTCGCGGAACTTCCAGGTGGTGTTGATGTGCATCAGCGGGAACGGCGGCGGCCCGGGGTAGAAGGCCTTGCGCGCCAAATGCAGCATCACCGAGGAGTCCTTGCCGATGGAGTAGAGCATCACAGGGTTGCGGAACTCGGCGGCCACCTCGCGGATGATATGAATCGACTCGGCTTCGAGTTGTTTGAGGTGGGTCTGCCGTTCGGTAGAAATTTCAGGCATCGAAAAAACCTTGGGTTCTTTCTTAACTCTTCAGACTAGCCCGCAGGGCCGATTCCCAGCGCGAATCCCGCTCGCCGGCCACGATGAAGAACGGATTGAGCACACTCTCCTGCTGGTTGCAGCGCAGCGGCTCTAGGGTATGGGCGTTCAGCACCTGGCCGCCCGCTGCAGTGACCACGGCCTGGGCCGCCGCCGTGTCCCATTCGCTGGTCGGTGCCAGGCGCGGATAAAGATCGGCCTTGCCCTCGGCAACGAGGCAAAGCTTGAGCGAGCTGCCCATGGTTGCACATTCATGATTGGGCAGAATGCGACAGAAGGCTTCGAATTCCTCCGAGCCATGAAGACGGCTGCCCACTACCTGCCAGGCCTCTTGGTCGGGATCTGGCAGCGCGCGCACGGTGATGGTATGGCACGGCCCCTCGTCTACCTGTTTCCATGCGCCCTGCCCCTGTTGCCCGATCCAGGTGGTGCGCAGTACAGGCGCATGGACGATGCCGAACACCGGCACGCCATCCTCGATCAACGCCACGTTGAGAGTGAATTCGCCGTTCTTCTTGATGAACTCCTTGGTGCCGTCGAGCGGGTCGATCAACCAGTAGCGCTGCCAGGCCTTGCGCGTGGCGAAAGGAATCTCCGCGGATTCCTCGGAAAGAGTCGGCACCTGTGGGGCAAGGTTTTCCAGCAGATCCACCAGGGCGTGGTGGGAGGCCATATCCGCTTCGGTCAGTGGGCTCTTGTCATCCTTGGTCTCGACGCTGAAGCCGTGATCGTAGATCGAGATCACCTCGCGCCCCGCGGCAAGAACGCCATCGATCAAGCGGGCGCGCATGCGATCAGTAACGAAACTCGTCAAAACAAACCTCTCAAGATGGCCATACCAGCGGCATGAGCCTTCATGCGGAAACGCCGACGATCAGGCTTGGGCAGACATAAGCAAGAAGCAAAACGTCGAACTCAACCTTCACCAAGAGCTATCGCCCCACCGAGTAATAAGTGAACCCCTTGATCGCCATGCGCTTCGGCTCGAACATGTTGCGCCCATCGAAGATCAGCGGCTCGGCGAGCTGCTGCTTGATCAGCTCGAATTCCGGGGCGCGGAAGCTCTGCCATTCAGTGACGATCACCAGGGCATCGGCGCCGCGCAGGGTGGCTTCCTTGGTACCGCACAGGGAGAGGTCATCGCGGTTGCCGTAGATTCGCTGGGCCTCTTCCATGGCTTCCGGGTCAAAGGCCTGCACCTTGGCGCCCGCCTCCCACAACGCTTCCATCAGCACGCGGCTGGGGGCTTCGCGCATGTCGTCGGTGTTGGGCTTGAAGGCCAGGCCCCAGATGGCGAAGGTCTTGTCTTTCAGGTTGCCCTGGTAGTGCTTGTGGATCTTCTGGAACAGGGTGGTCTTCTGTTCCTCGTTGCGCGCTTCCACCGCCTTGAGCACCTTGGCATCAAAGTCGATGGCGTCGGAAGTGCGAATCAGTGCCTGCACGTCCTTGGGGAAACAGGAGCCGCCGTAACCCACGCCGGGATAAATGAAGTGGTAGCCGATGCGCGGGTCGGAACCGATGCCCTGGCGCACCATTTCGATGTCCGCCCCGAGGCGCTCGGCCAGGTTGGCCATTTCGTTCATGAAGCTGATCTTGGTGGCCAGCATGCAGTTGGCGGCGTACTTGGTCAGCTCGGCGCTTCGCACATCCATCACGATCATCTTGTCCTGCTGGCGGCTGAACGGCGCGTAGAGTTCGCGCAGCATGTCTTCCGCCACCCGGCTGGAGGTGCCGATGATGATGCGGTCGGGCCGCTGGCAGTCGCTGACCGCGCTGCCCTCTTTCAGGAATTCCGGGTTGGAGACCACGTCGAAGCGCAGGTCCTTGCGCCCGCGGGCTTCCAGCACGTGATCCACCTTGTCGCGCACCTTGTCGGCGGTGCCCACCGGCACGGTGGACTTGTTGATGATGACCTGGTCGCGCTCCATGTGCTGGGCGATGGTCTCGGCCACGGCCAGCACGTACTTGAGGTCGGCGCTGCCGTCTTCGTCCGGCGGGGTGCCCACGGCGATGAACTGCACCTGGCCGTGCTTGACGCCTTCGGCGGCATCGGTGGTGAACTTGAGCCTGCCGGCGGCATGGTTCTCCTTCACCAGCGGCTCCAGGCCCGGCTCGTAGATGGGAATCTCGCCCTTGCTCAGGCGCTCCACCTTGGCGGCATCCACGTCCACGCACACCACGTGGTGGCCCACGTCGGCCAGCACGGCTCCCTGCACCAAGCCCACGTAGCCGGTTCCGAATACGGTAACGTTCATTGCCGTTCCTTTATGTACGCTCTTCTCTAAGAGATATAGCGGGCAATGATGTTCCCGCTACCTTGAATCTGTTGCGCGGCTCTGCTCACGCCGTGGCCGGTGCGAGTGCACCCTTCGCAGCGCCTGTGTCATCAGCGAGAGAATCGCCACCCAAGGTGACTCTCATCTCATGCCCTGCCTCTTCGGCCCACTCCTGCAGCTTGGCCTTGAGCGCGGCCTGGGCGTGGGGGTCGCCGTGCACCAGGCGCACTTCCCGCGGCGGGTGGCGCATGCGGCGCACGAAGTTGAGCAGGTCATGCTGGTCGGCGTGGGCCGAGTAGCCGCTCACGGTTTCCACCCGGGCGCGAATGTCGATGCGCTGGCCGTCGAGCATGACCCAGCCGCCCTTGGGCCCAAAGCGCTGAATGTCGCGGCCGGGGGTGCCGTGGGCCTGGTAGCCGGTGAACAGCACACAGTGGCGTTCGTCGCCGAGCATGCGCTGGAGGTAGTTCACCACCCTGCCGCCGCTGGCCATGCCGCTGGCGGCGATGACCACGGCCGGCCGGCCGCTCTCGGCCAGGTAGGCGACGGTCTGCTCGTGTTCCTGGTGGCTGTCCACGGTGTAGAGATTCTCGAAGCTGAGCGGATGGCGGCCGCTGCGCAGTGTCTTGTGCGCTTCGGCGTCCCACCACGGCTTGAGTTCGCGGTACACCTCGGTGAAGCGGGCGGCCAGGGGGGAATCGACGATGATTTCGAGCTCGCGCCAGCGCTCGTTGCGGGCGTTATGGATCAGCCCTTCCAGCTCGTAGAGCAGTTCCTGAGTGCGGCCCACGCTGAAGGCGGGGATCACCACCGTGCCGCCGTTGGCGAGCGCCCTGTCGATGGCGGCTTTCAATCGCACGCGGCGGTGGCGCCTGTCTTCATGCAGGCGGTCGCCGTAGGTGCTCTCGAGCACCAGCACGTCGGCACGATACGGCGGTTTGGGCGCGGGCAGCAGCGGCGCGTAGGGCGCGCCCAGGTCGCCGGAGAAAACGGTGCGCTGGGCCTGACCGCTTGCTTTCTCCAGCGTATCCACTTCCACGTAGGCGGAGCCGAGGATGTGCCCGGCGCGCTGTAGCTTGACCCGCACGTGGTGGCGCTCGTCGTCGAGCACGGTGTGCCAGGTCTGGTAATCCAGCGCTACCAGCCGTCCCTGCACTTCGGTCAGGAAACGCTCGATCAAGTGCCGGTCACGGGTGAAGCCAATCTTGAGCGCGTCTTCGATCACCAAGGGCAGCAGCCGAGCCGAGGGCACCGAACAGAGGATCGGCCCCTGGTAGCCTGCCGCCAGCAGGTAGGGCAGCCGGCCGATGTGGTCGATGTGCACGTGGGTGACCACCAGCGCCAGCACGTCGTCCACCGGGAAGCGCACGGCGTGCTGCTCGAGGCTGTCGACGCGCTCGGCATCCTGCCCCTGGAAGATGCCGCAGTCGACGAGCAGGGCCCGATCCGCCGCGATCTGCAGGCGGTGGCAGCTGCCGGTCACGCCCGCCCCGCCGCCGTGATGAACGATGTTCAAGAAGTCATCCCTTACTTATTGTCTTGAGCTTAAAAAATTAAACGCCATAAAACCCGCGGTACCACTCGACGAAGCGCTTCACGCCCTCTTCCACGCTCACCTTGGGGCGGTAGCCGGTGGCCTTGAGCAGCGCTTCGGTGTCGGCCCAGGTGCGCGGCACGTCGCCGGGCTGCATGGGCAGGTACTCGCAGATGGCCTCGCGCCCGGTGGCGGCTTCCAGCGCGCGGATGAAGCTCATCAGCGAGACCGGCGCACCGTAACCGATGTTGTAGAGCGCAAAGGGCGCCGTGCTCTGGTCCGGCCGGGCAGTGGCGGCGGCGCGGTCGGGGTTGGGCTGCGGGATGACATCCAGGATGCGCACGATGCCTTCGACGATGTCATCGACGTAGGTGAAGTCCCGCGACATGTCGCCGTGGTTGTAGACCTGGATCGGCTTGCCTTCGAACATCGCCTTGACGAACTTGAAGATGGCCATGTCGGGCCGGCCCCAGGGGCCGTAGACGGTGAAGAAACGCAGCCCGGTCATCGGCACGCCGTAGAGGTGCGCGTAGGTGTGGCTCATCAGCTCGTTGGCCTTCTTGGTGGCCGCGTAGAGGCTGACGGGGTGATCCACGCTGTCGCTGGTGGCGAACGGGGTCTTGGCATTCATGCCGTAGACCGAGCTCGAGGAAGCGTAGACCAGGTGCCCCACCTTGTGCTGCCGGCACCCTTCCAGCACGTTGAGGTGGCCGATCAGGTTGGAGTCGGCGTAGACATGGGGGTTGTCCAGCGAATAGCGCACCCCGGCCTGGGCGGCCAGGTGGATCACCCGGTCGAATTCGTTCTCGCGGAACAGCGCGGCCATGGCCTCGCGGTCGCCCAGGTCCATGTGGATGAAGCGAATGTCGTGGCAGTCGGCCAGGTCGTGCAGGCGCGCCTGCTTGAGCGAGACGTCGTAGTAGGTGTTGAGGTTGTCGATACCGACGATCTCGTGGCCAAGCCCGCTCAGGCGCTTGGCCACGGCGTGGCCGACGAAGCCGGCGATGCCGGTGATCAGCAGTTTCACTCGGTTCGTTCCCTTGCGTGGGGTAGAGAATGGGCCGCCACCGTTCAGGCACGCTACCGCCCGGGGATTGTTCCGGGCGGTTCCCTGGCCCTGCTGCGTAGCGATACCGGATCGGGAACGGAAGCGTAGCGTCAATGACTACGGCGAGCCCCAGGGCATGGTCCAGCCCTGGTCGCGGCTGCTCACGGTCCGCCGCCGAGCCATCGCTCGGCTTCCTGAAGCTCGACATGAAAGCCGCGCTTTCAGGCCCCTGCCGGGTATCGTTATTGGAATGACGCAATTCTACGGCACTCGGAGGCGATGCTCTACCGCGGAATAAGGGCTAAATAGTGCTGAATCGTCAGATGCTTGTTCGCTTCTTACGAAAATATGACGGCCCGTAGCACTGTTTACCGAGAAGAGCTCTCAGCAACGTTTCATCAACGACAGCGCCAGACGGCCAGCCGATGGAGAAGTGCGAGCAGAATCAGGCCGGCGGCCAGCCAGCCAAGGACGATCACCAGCGTGGTAAAGCCGCTAGGCACGTCATGCGGCGGACGAAAACTCATGCCGTGTTCGACGAGACGGGCGACGAGATACGTGGGCGCCGCCACCATCGCCATGGCGATGCTGGAGCGCCACTCGGCCAGGCGTCGGGTGAGGGCCCAGGGCTCGCTGGGGGGCTTGGCACCAGCCTTGGCCTTGGCCTTGCGCCTGCTGCCGGCGTTGGCACTGCGAGAGGCCTTGGCCGCACCGGCTTGGCGCGTCGCGCCACTGCGCTTGGCGGGCTTGCGCCCGGCCTTGCCACCCCTCAGCGGCAGGCCGGCGGCCAGCCAGCGCAGCAGGCGTGAAAACGCCCAGCCGAGCGTGAACAACACGGACAGCGCCACGCTGCCCATCACCAGCAGATAGGTCATCGGAGCAGACAGGTCGGTCATGGGTGAATCAGGCGATATGGCCGAGCGTGTGCAGAGTGCGCAGCAGGTCGGCCACGCTCTCCCTGGGCTGGGCGTACTCCTTCATCAGAGACTGGAGCCGCGTTTCGAACGCCTGCTGGCGTTGCTGTTGCTCTTCCGCTTCCAGCTCCGCCAAGCTGCGCACCGGCGGCCCGGTGGGAATATCGAGACGGGAACTGGGTTTTTCCAGCTCGCGCAGTGCCTGGGCGAAGGCATCGTCAAGTTCACGAAACTTGCGCAGCTTCTCGCGCTCATCCATCGATCGGTTGGGCTTCTGGTTTCTCATCGTTATCCGTGATTGCTCAAGTACCTGGTTGGAGCAGCGCAATTGGCTGGCCTCACACGTGGGCGGCACCCGATGGTTGTGGGGCCGAGTATACCGCCAACGCACCGAGTAGCGAAGGTCGGCCAGTACGCTAAACTGATAAGACACATGGGCTCACGCAAAGGAGCACCGTATCGCACCTTGCTACTATTATGCACAAACGGTCAAATCCGTTAACCAAACTTGCCTTTGCCTCCCGCGAAAGCGCATAAAGAGACGCACAAAAACCATAAAAATCGATGGCGTTATGCCTGCCTGGCATTTCCAGGCGCCATCGGTAGCATCAGCGTTTGTTAATGGATGCAGCAACCTTCATTTTGCTGCGCTTCGAGCAAGGGACAGTTATGTTTAACGAGATGATGCGGGCAGAGATCTGGCTGCAGGACCATTTGGATAGCCAGCAGGGAATAGAAGACCTCGCCAGCCGACTCGGTTACTCGACCTCACAGGTCCGGCGCAGGTTCAAGCAATGCTTTGGTCTGTCCCCTAGCGCTTATCGCGATAGTCTGCGGCTGGAGAAGGCGGCGCGCCTGCTGGCGTTTACCCCTTTCTCTATTCAGTCTATTGCAACCCGGTGTGGCTATCGAAATCATTCCGCTTTCAGCCGTGCCTTCCAACGATACCACAATCAAACTCCACGCCAATACCGCCAGGCGTTGCGATTGAAACTTCACCACAACCCCTTTTGCCAGGGGCATGGCGGTGACCCACCCCATCATGAAATCCGCTGGGCGCCGGCGCGCCAGGCCCTGGTGACGCGTCTATACCGAAAGGAGCGCGGCCACCCGCTCGGGGTGCTGCGGAAGTGGACCCAATACGCCAAGGGCGTTGAGAGCCTTCCGGATCGCTTGCGCCAAGGGCAAACCATTGCCCTGCTGCACAACATTCCGCTACCGAGCGACATGGAACGCATTGACGTCGGGCCACTCGTCGATCGCAACGAAGCCCCGGGAATTGCGATACCCGCTTCCTTTCGCCTGCTGAACCTGCCGGCCCAGCAGCAGGCTAGCGTGGAACTGGGGTCGCTGGAGGAAATTCCGGACGTGGTTCAGTATCTGGTCTGCGAATGCCTTCCCGAACAGGGGCTTCACGCCAGCGGCGATGCCGTTCAGGTGGAATGGAACGAGAAAGGCGTGCTGGTCAGGCTTCCCGTTCAGCAGGCCTGAACCGAAACGAGGGGCCGCGCAGCTGGCGGCGCCCTCTTCCGCTCGAACCTGCCTGGGAATCAGGACTCGACTCGAACCAGCCAGCCTTCGACGGTGTCGGAGCCGAACTCGTCCTTCCACGCCTTGAGTGTCTTCTGATTGCCGCCGCGTGTTTCCACCACTTCGCCGGTCTTCGGGTTCTTGTAGATCTTCAGTTTGCGCTTGCGCCGCCCGGTGCTGGAAGTTGCCGCTGCCTTGGCCGCCGGTGCAGACTTGCCACCCTTTGGCTCGAGCAGGCCGATTACATCGGCGGAGCTCTTGTTGAACTCACGCATCAACGCTTCAAGCTTGTCCTTGAATTCCAGCTCAGCTTTCAGTCGCTCATCGTTCTGCAGCCGCTCCATTTCAGCCTGAAGCTGCTTGAGCTGCTGTTCTTTCTGCATGAATTCGCTGAGAAGAGACATATACACGGTCCTTGCAATGGGAGGATGTTATGGAATGCCGCCTATGAATACAACAACTCGAACAAAATGACAATACTTGAGGTTATTTTTAGCCGACTCTCATCGGCTGCGTCAAATAGAAAAACGATTAGCACTGCAGGCAAGCAATCCTTCGTTACCACAGCGTTCTCGAACTGAAACAGCTCTCTTGAAGCCAGCAAGATAATACGAGCATAGATTCCAGCCGGTGCGCCTCTCGCCGAGAGTTGTAAATTGGCCCGAGGGTGATGCGGCCATGAGCACACAGAATGAATAAGTATAACCTAATTTAGAAATTTGTACACCTCGCTCCCTTTGTTACACTCACTAGGCACGTTGAAGCAGATTCGATCGCGGATACGACGAAAGGGATGTCATGTACTTGTTCCATAATTTCAAGGCACGCAACGACTTATGCTCCGAAGACAAGCGAATTTTCGATAGCTACGTCGGCCCGGCCCAGGAGGTGAAGAAAGGCAGCCACCTGGCCCGCGAGGGCGAGACGCTGAAGTGCCTGCACCTGATCGAGAAGGGTTGGGCCTGCCGCTACAGGATGCTGCGCGACGGCAGCGAACCCATAACCTCGTTGTTGCTGCCCGGCGATATCAGTGACAATGGCCAGGGCCTGCACGCCCGCCTGGAGTTTTCCATCAAGGCCATAACGCCGCTGCGCTTCACTACCATAGATCCGGCGGGTGCAGAGCGATTGTTCGAGCGCCCCAGAATACTTCGCCTGTTTAGGGCCTCGGGCCATATCAGCCACAGTACGGCGCTGAACTGGATCATCAATGTCTCGGCACGCAGCGCCGAGGGGCGCATCGCCAATTTATTGTGCGAATGCTATGCCCGCTCTCATGCCGCCGGACTCACCTATCGGGGCCGCTACTTCTTTCCACTGACGCAAACCGAGATATCCGACGTTCTGGGCCTTTCCAGCGTTCACGTCAGCCGCTCGATCAGCAAGATCAAGCGCAAGGGGCTGATAGAGAATTGCGACCACAAGCAGATCCGGATCAAGAACTGGCGCGGCCTGGCCACACTGGGCGATTTCAGGCAAGACGATCTTGAACTGTCCTCTTGAGCAAGCCCCCCCTAACCCGCCAACCGTCGTTTCAGCCTTTACCAGTAACTTGGGTAACGCCGATGGCGGGCCAGGTTATTGACCAGAATCGCCACTACCAGCATGACGCCACAGCCAATGCCGATCGGCATCAGGGGATACCACCAACCCAGGGTGGCAATGGTCTCGCCGCCGATCACGGCACCCAGTGCCGCGGCGGCACCCGGCGGATGCACGGTGTGGGTGAGCTGCATGGCAAGCACCGAGAGCGATACGGCAAGCGTTACCGCCAGTGCCGTACTGCCCAGCAGCTTGAAGCAAGCCACCCCCACCAAGGCAGAGAGCATGCTGCCGAACAGGACGTTGCGCGGCTGGGCGAAGGGGCTCTCGGGCGCGGCGTAGAGCAACACCGAGGTGGCGCCGAAGGAGGCCACGATCAAGAGATGGTGAGAGAGCCAGTGCGCATTCAGCCAGCAGATGGCCCCCATGCCGAGGAAGGCACCGAACCACGACCACAAAGCGTCCTGCCAGTCGGGGCTGGGGGCTCGGGTTCGTTCGGCGCGCATCTTGCTGAGGTAAGTCTTCATCTGCCTTCGGTTTGCACAAAATAGGTGCAGGAGTCTCTCAGAGCGCACCACAAATGTGAAGGCAAGTTTTTTTATAAGAACATGCCAATCTGTTGACCGGGGTCAGTTTTTACCGCTCGACAGGAAGGGAACCGGCTCGAGGCTGAGCTGCCGCCCACCGGCCTGTGCAGCAATGCACATCGCCCTGGCGCGGCATGCCAGGGCGATGGCTTCCATAACGCCAAGACGAGCGCAGCCAGGCATGCATGTACGAGAATCAGTAAAAGATGTCGCGCAGGATCTCGTAGACGATAGCGTTGGCGGCATCCACCAGGACGACGTCGGGGCCGACCCGGCGCCATTCGTAGCCGTCGTAGTGCGGCAGGTCGCGCAGGAGGCGCTCGTCCAGCTGCATGGCGATGCCGGGAGGCAGCGGCTTGCCGCGCTCCAGGTTCATGCGCACGCCGGGCGGCAGGCTCTCGGCACCGCGGTCGATCTCGATCCAGTCGCGACGCTCGATCAGCAGGCGGCGGATTTCGCGCTCGTCGAAGCGCGGGCCGTCGGCAACAGCGCGGCGCTCATCCCGCCCCTCGCCGCGCCAGTCGTTACCTTCGCTCGCCCCCCGCCCTGGCTCGCCCTGGCCCCGCCCCGGCTGGGCCGGCACTTCTCTCTGCTCCTGCCCTTTTCCATGACCCTGACCCTGCCCCTGGCCGCGATTATCGCCCGGCTGCGCCTGGGCCTGCGTCGAGGCCAGAACCAGCACCGCCACGCTCGTCAGGAGAATTCGCTTGGCATGCAGCATGGTGACACTCCTTGGCAGATTGGCTCACCTTTCCAGCCTAGGAGAGGAATGCGCAATCAACGTGCAACGAAATGGCATGTTCCCTAGTCGAGCCACACCCCCTGCAAGCTCGGCATCGCCACCATTCCTCCTTCGCCAATGCCACCTTCAGTGTCGTCGAAGGCTTCATCGTAGTGAAAGCCACCCGCTCCCTTGACCTCGATGCTTCTGCCCACGACTTCGCCAAAGAACTGGCCACTACCGGTCACTTCGACATGGGAGTTTGGCGCGATGATCTGGCCGTAGAAGTTCGAGGCACCGCCGATGAACACGCCGGACCTACCGTTAGATGAATCATCATGGGATGGAGATTACGGACAGTATCGCAGTCATTGTCAGATTCGCTAGGCGCGATGGTGCATTGGCTAAAGAAGAACAAAAAGGCTACCCGTCTCGGGTAGCCTTTCTCATTCATCAAGTTGTAGGGGTAGTTGAGCTGGGAGTGGTTACACTAATCGTATGATCTTCATTTCCAGGATCAGCAGATGTAGCAGTAACATCTCCTGTACCCTCATCATATGTAGGCCCTGTTTCACAGGATTCACTTGTGAATTGTATATTACTGACATCGCCATCTGGTTCGCTAATTTCGACTGCGACTAAATTAGCATAATTCCTTGCATCAGCCAAGCATGCCCGATTCGCTGCTCTCTCCGTATAATTCTGATACTGCGGAATGGCTATCGCCGCCAGAATGCCGATGATCGCCACGACGATCAGCAGTTCGATCAAGGTGAAACCGCCCTGCCCCTGTTTGGCGGCTGCTCGTTTCTTCATCATTTCTTTCACGTTCATCGCAGTCGTCCCCTGCTCTGTGGTGCCCGGTGGCTGCGTTCAGCCCTGGGCGGTTGCACCTGCGGCTCGATCACCGCCATGTCGTGGCTCGGCCCTTGGGCCTTGCCTGTCCCCTTGCAGGGCCTTCTCAAGCTTTTTGCGTAACTGCCTGAGTTCGCGCCCTTCTTCGCGGCTATCGAGAGCCTTGCGCTAACATTAGATGACTCAGCCCCAGTACCGCAAGCGCTACCTACGTAGGTAGGAAGTTTACTTCAGCATAAGCCATGACGAAGTTAATACCAGTTGGCGTGGCGTTTGTCAGCTTGCTGTGACGAAGCATACCAACGGTCTAGAATGCGGGGTACCCTATCGCTCACCGCCCTTGCGGGCCTGTGCCTGAGGCGCCATGAACGACTATCGAACGGCACCGGTCGGTGCTCATGAGACAGCCAGCCAGCAGCGTGCGGCTGATACCGAGGGGCTGCGCGGTTTCACTCGCCGGCTGGTGGAGTATGAGCTGCTGTCCCGTGCGGCCGCCGAGCGGGCCGAGCACGAGGCGCGCGAGGCGGAAACCAGCCTGCTGCAGCATGTGATCGACACCGGCCTGGTCACGGCCCGCCAGGGCACGCTGTGCGCGGCATGGGAGTACGGCCTGCCGCTGGTGGACCTGGACGCGCTGCGCCTGGCGAGCCTGCCTCCGGCCAGTGAGTACCCCGAGAAGCTGCTGCGCAAGCTGTGTGTCGTGCCGCTCAGCCGCCGCAGCCACCGTCTGACCGTGGCGGTGCCCTTCCCCTCCACCCTGGCCCTGCTCGATGAGCTACAGTTCGCCACCGGGCTGAGCATCGAGGCCGTGCTCTGCCCGGTGGATCAACTGATGCCGGTGCTCGAGGCCTACCTGGCCCAGCACGACTCGAGCATGATGAACGAGCTGGCCGGCGTGGACGATGCGGTCAGCGAGCTGGAATTCGAGGATGGCGTCGACATCAGCGACGAGCGCGCCACCGACGCCGCCCAGAGCGGTGCCGACGATGCGCCGGTCGTCAAGTTCGTCAACAAGATCCTGCTGGATGCCATACGCCGCGGCGCTTCGGACATCCATTTCGAGCCCTACGAGACCAGTTACCGGGTGCGCATGCGCGTGGATGGCATGTTGATGGAGGCGGCTCGCCCGCCCTTCGCCATGCGATCGCGAATTGCCGCGCGCCTGAAGGTGATGGCGCGGCTGGACATTTCCGAGCGCCGCCTGCCGCAGGACGGCGCGATCAAGCTGAAGGTTTCGAAGACCCGCTCGATCGACTTCCGCGTGAACTCGCTGCCGACCGTGTACGGCGAAAAGATCGTGCTGCGTATCCTCGACCCCACCTCGGCGCAGATCGGCATCGATGCGCTGGGCTTCACGCCGGAGCAGCGCGCACTCTACGAAGGCGTGATGGACCACCCCCAGGGCATGATCCTGGTCACCGGCCCTACCGGCAGCGGCAAGACGGTGACGCTCTATACCGGCCTGAACATCCTCAACGAGGTGCAGCGTAACATCTGTACCGCCGAGGACCCCGTCGAGATCAAGGTGCCCGGGGTCAACCAGGTCAACGTGCTGCCCAAGATCGGGCTCGACTTCGCCAGCGCGCTGCGCGCCTTCCTGCGTCAGGACCCGGACGTGGTGATGGTGGGTGAGATCCGCGACCTCGAGACCGCCGAGATCGCCGTCAAGGCATCGCAGACCGGCCACCTGGTGCTCTCCACGGTGCACACCAACTCCGCCGCGGAGACCCTGACCCGGCTGGCCAACATGGGCGTGCCGCCGTTCAACATCGCCAGCTCCGTGAGCCTGATCATCGCCCAGCGCCTGGCCCGGCGGCTGTGCAAGCACTGCCGCCAGGAGGCCGAACTGCCCCGCGAGGCGCTGCTGCAGGAGGGCTTCACCGAGCAGGAGGTGAATAGTGCCACGGTGTACGAAGCCGTAGGCTGCAAGCACTGCACCCACGGCTACAAGGGGCGTGTGGGCATCTATGAAGTGGTACCGATCAGCAACGCCATGAGCCAGTTGATCATGCGCAACGGCAATTCGATGGATTTCGACAGCCTGGCGCGCCAGGAGGGCCACCCGGACCTGCGCCGCAGCGGGCTGTTGAAGGTGATGCAGGGCATCACTAGCCTGACCGAGGTCAATCGGGTCACGAAGGATTAACAAATTGCTGCATCTTTTTGCTTTGTAACTCAATGAAGAACGCTTAAGTCAGGCACACTTGATCCGATAATAAGGGAAAGAAAACCTACCATCGAAACTGCAGCAGGGAATCTATGGCAACCAAAACGGCGAGAGCGCCAAGGAAGCTCAAGCTTTACCGCTGGCGCTGGACGGGCAAGGGTCCCGGCGGGCGCCTGGTCAGCGGCGAGATAGTGGCCGCCGAGAAGTTCGAGGTGGAGCGCGAGCTGGCCAACCAGAACATCATCGTCAAGAACGTCCGCCGCAAGAGCGGGCTCACCGGCGGCATGGGCACCATCAAGCCCAGGGATACCATGCTCTTTGCCCGCCAGATGGCCACGATGATCCGCGCCGGGGTGCCGGTGCTGCAGGCCTTTCAGGTAGTCGCCGAGAGTATCCGCAAGCCGGCCATGAGCGCGGTGGTACAACAGATGATGAACGAGGTGGCGGCCGGCTCGAGCTTTTCCCAGGCGCTGCGCAATCACCCCGAGCACTTTGACAGCCTGTTCTGCAACCTGGTGGAGGCCGGCGAGAGCTCCGGCTCGCTCGACCGCATGCTCGACCGGATCGCCACCTACAAGGAGAAGGTGGAATCGCTCAAGGGCCGGGTGAAGAAGGCGCTGTGGTATCCGATCGCGGTGATCCTGGTGGGGATCGGGGTCACCGCGCTGCTGCTGATCAAGGTGGTACCCCAGTTCGAGAGCCTGTTCCACGGCTTCGGCGCCGAACTGCCGGCCATGACCCGCATGACCATCGCCCTTTCCGAGTTCGCCCAGCAGTACTGGCTGTGGGGGCTTGGCGGCCTGATCGCCTTCGTCTATCTGATGCGCCAGGGCATCAAGCGTTCGCCGACCTTTGCCTACCGCGTGCATGCGTTCCTGCTCAAGGTGCCGGTGCTGGGCGACATCTTCGACAAGTCGGCGGTGGCGCGCTACTCCCGCACCCTGGCCACCACCTACGGCGCCGGCGTGCCCATGGTGGAAGCGCTGGACATCGCCGCCGGGGCGACCGGCAACCTGGTCTACGAGCGTGCCACCCGGCAGATCCGCGAGGACGTCTCCACCGGCCAGCAGCTCCACTTCGCGATGCGCCTGACCGAGCGCTTCCCCGCGCTGGCGGTGCAGATGGTCGGTATCGGCGAGGAGTCCGGCGCGCTGGACGCCATGCTCAACCGGGTGGCCGACTACTACGAGGAGGAGGTCGACAACAAGGTCGACGCCCTCACCTCGCTGCTCGAGCCGCTGATCATCGTGGTACTGGGGATCCTGGTCGGCGGCCTGGTGGTCTCCATGTACCTGCCGATCTTCGAACTGGGCACGGTGCTGTGAGTGTGCTTTGGCCGCTGGCGGCCGTGCTGGGCCTGTGCCTGGGCAGCTTCCTCAACGTGGTGATCGTGCGCCTTCCGGTCATGCTGATGCTGGGCTGGCGGGCCGAGGCCCGCGAGGCGCTGGAACTGCCCGAGGAGGAGACGCCCCGTTTCAACCTGCTGGTGCCGCGCTCGCTCTGCCCGCGCTGTGAAACGCCCATCGCCTGGCACGACAACCTGCCGCTGATCGGCTGGTTCAAGCGCCGCGGTCGCTGTGCCTCGTGCCAGGCCCGGATCAGCCCGCAATATCCGCTGGTGGAGCTGGCCGGCGCCGCCCTGGCGCTGGCCGTGCTGACGCTCTACGGGGCCACCTGGCAGGGCCTGTTCGTGTTCGGCGCCTGCCTGGCGCTACTGGCCCTGGCCGTGATCGACCTGCGCACCCAGCTGCTGCCGGACATGATGACCCTGCCGCTGCTGTGGGCCGGCCTGCTCTACCAGCTGCTGTTCCAGCCGCTGATGCTCACCAGTGCGGTGATCGGGGCCATGGCGGGCTATCTTGCCCTGTGGAGCGTCTACTGGCTGTTCAAGCTGGTGACCGGCAAGGAGGGCATGGGCTACGGCGACTTCAAGCTACTGGCGGCCCTGGGTGCCTGGCTCGGCTGGCAGTACCTGCCGATGGTACTGATCCTTTCCGCCGGCGTGGGCGCCATCGTCGGCATCCTGGTGCAGCTCGCCCTGCCCCGGCTGCGCGGCGCCCCGATGCCGTTCGGCCCCTACCTGGCGGCTTCGGGCTGGATCGCGCTGCTGGTGGGCGAACCATTGATGGCTACCTATATCAGCTTCATTTGATAAGCGTGGGAGAGCGTCTTTGATCGTTGGCGTAACGGGCGGCATCGCCTCCGGCAAGAGCACCGTGGCACGGGCCTTCGCGGCGCTGGGCGTTCCCTGGGTGGACGCCGACGACGTGGCCCGCGAGGTAGTCGAGCCCGGCGAACCGGCGCTGGCCGAGATCGCTGCGCGCTTCGGCGGACAGGTCTTGCAGGCGGACGGCAGCCTGAACCGCCGCGCGCTGCGCGAGATCGTGTTTGCCGACCCGAACCAGCGGCTGTGGCTCGAATCGGTCACTCATCCGCGTATCCGTCAGCGGATCCTGGCCCACCTGGAACGCCTCCAGCGCACAGGCGCACCTTACGTGCTGCTGGTCTCGCCGCTGCTATTCGAGTCGGGCCAGAGCGAGATGGTCGATCGCCGCCTGGTGATCGACGTGCCGGAAAGCGTGCAGCTCGCCCGCACCGCCGCCCGCGACGACGTCGATGAGAAGCAGGCCCGCGCCATCCTGGCCGCCCAGATGCCGCGCAGCGAACGCCTGGCCCGCGCCGACGACGTAATCGACAACAGCGGCAGCGAGGCGGCGCTCGCCGCTCAGGTAGCCGAGCTCGATCGACGCTATCGAGAGTTGGCCGAGAACCGCTAGAATGTTCGGAAAGCCACCAACCGCTTGGGTTTCATGAGCCAACACGACCAACGCCCCCTGACCGTCGCCTGCCCACAATGCCAGAAGAAGGTGGCGTGGAGCGAGACCAACCCCTACCGCCCCTTCTGCAGCGAGCGCTGCAAACTGATCGACCTGGGCGCCTGGGCCGATGAGTCGCACCGGATCGCCGGCGAGCCGGCACTCGACGAGACCAATATCGACGAGTGGCTCGCCCGCGCCGATCGAGGCGACGATCGGTGAGCCTGGCCCCGGCGCCGTCCTATCGGCTGCTGGCCGAACTTGAGGTCGCCTTCGACAGGTTGATCGAATGCAGCGAGGCGCTGCTGGAGGCGTACGCCGCGTCTCCCGCCGAGGCCTGGGCCTTCCAGGCCGAGGCCAGCACCGAGTGGCTGCGCCGCGCGCTGCTCGACTTCTGGTACACCGATGGCCAGGACGGCCGCGCCACCCGCAGCCACGTCGGCCTGGTGGCCGCCGACGAGGCCCTGATGGCCAGGGTGGCCGAAGTGAACGCGGCCAAGGCCGAATTCGCCGCCCAACTGGCACACATACGCGACAATCATCCGCCGCTGCTGGCCGAGGCCAAGGCGGTGCTGCCGTTCCGTCACCCCCAGTTGCACGACCACCTGCGCGGCAGCGGCCTGGCCCGGCTGCACCTCAAGCAGTGCTGGCGTGCCATTCCCGTGGCCGAGGCGCCGGTGGCCCGGGTGCGTCTGGCCTGGTACTCGAGCGGCCGCTCGATCAAGCGGCTCACGGTGCGCGAGGTGGAGAAGAAGCTGCTGGCGCTGGACAGCGACGCCCCCCACGTGCGCATTCAGCTACGCAAGCTGGCCGCCCTGCCTTCGAGCGAGCCGCTGGCCCAGGTGCAGAGCCAGGCGCCGCTGATGCGCGCCAACCTGTTCTACTGCGAGCCGCTGGAAGACGGGCGCAGCCGGCGTGCCATGAACGTGGCGCTGCCGCTGTTCCTGCCGGCGCCGCGCGGGCGCCTGCCCGACCACAACCTGCCGCCGGCCGCACCGCCGCCAAGCCGTACCCGAGCCCGCCGCAGCGACGAGAAGCTGGAAGAACACCCCTACCTGCCGTCGCTGCGGATCTATCGCTACCGCTGAGGCGAGCCGTATCGCCCGCCTGGGCTGTCAGCCCGCCTGCTGCGCCTGATGTTCCAGCTCGCCCGCCAGCTCCGGCGTGAGTTCGAGCGCCTTGGCCAGCTGGTCGAGCCAGGCCCGCTCCATGGGGTTCTGCTCGTCGATCACCGCCACGCTGATCAGGTACATCTCGCGCGCCGCCTGGGGCGAGTCAGCCTGACGCGCCAGCGCGTCGGCATCCAGCGGGGCGCTGAGCTGCCGCTCGACCCAGCGATGCAGCTCGTCGTCGGCGCCCAGGGCGTCGATCTGCTGGGCGATCAGCTCGCGCTCCTGCGCGTCGATATGCCCGTCGGCGCGGGCGGCCATGATCATCGCCTGCAGCAGTTCGAGGCTGCGGCGCTCCTGCAGCTCGCCTTCCAGCACCTCGACCCGCTCGCCCTCGGCATCGCCGGCCGCCTGCACACCCCCGGCCTTGGCGGCCTGCGAGTTCTGCCAGGCCTTCCAGGCCAGCACGCCGACCGCGGCGACCGCACCGTACTTGAGCGCCTTGCCGCCGAGCTTGCGGCCGCGCTTGGAGCCGACCAGCAGCCCCATGGCGCCGCCGCCCAGCAGGCTCTTGACGTCCAGGCCGCTGCCGCCGGCAGGTGCCTGGCCCGAAGCCCCGCCACCCAACTGGCGAGTCAGGCCTTCGAGCATGCCCTTCACGTCCACGCCGCCGCGCCCCTGGCCGCCAGGCTTCAGGCCACCGGCTTGCTGCATCAGCTGTTGCAGGATCTTGCTGGCGTTCATCGACTGCTCTCCTATGAATGAATCGATGTCAGGCAACGCCTGACGATGCATACCACTCCAGTGCCTGTTCCATGCGGTCGTAGCCCCAGAACGGCTCGTCGCCGGCCATGAAGAACGGCGCGCCGAAGATGCCCAACGCCTCGGCCCGGGCCGTGGCGTCACGCAGCGCCTGCTTGGCTTCGGGGCGCTGGCCCTCCTCCAGCAGCGCCGCGGCGTCGAGCTTGAGTTCCGCCAGGCAGTTGGCAATGACCTGGGGGTCGGCGATCTCCTCGTCGTGCTCGAAGTTGGCGCGGTAGACGCTGCGCACGAATGCCGGCACCCAAGGCTCGCCGGCATGCCAGTTGGCAATGCGTGCCGCCAGCAGCCCGCTGCGAGGGAACTGCGAGGGGCGGCGGAAGCGGATGCCGTCGCGATCGCACACGCGCTCGATGTCGCGCCACATGTAGCGCCCCTTGGCCGGAAACAGCTTGAAGGGCGTGTCGTTCCAGCCCTGGGCCTGGAAGATCGGCCCCAGCAGGAACGGCTGCCAGCGCACCTCGATGCCCCGCTCGGCGGCCTTGTGCTCGAGCTGCATGGCGGCGGGATAGGAGTAGGTGCTGGCGAATTCGAACCAGAAGGTGAAGGTCATGGTGGCTCCTCTCTGGTAAGCCGATGGTGACAACCCCAGCGCCGCTACTCCTTCGGGCCTCGAGCGGAGTGCAAGCCGATGCCGAGCGCTACGCCGATACCAATGCCCAGGGGTAGGTTATCCAGCATACTGCCAATGGCACTCCCGAGGGCAATGCCTATGGCGATCCACATTAGCATTCCGTCTCCTTGTTCACCGCCGTGTGCCCCCGCCCGTCATATTGACCTGCATCATGCAGACTTGTCGCCTCTCCCCCATACTGAGCTGTATTAGCATTGAGGAGAATGCCTGGTGAAAGCTCTGGACGTGACGCAGGTCTACCGCGCCTGCCCCGAGGATGCCTTCGACTTCGAAGTGACCAGCGAGCTCGAGTCGCTGGACATGCTGAGCGGCCATGCCCACGCCCGCGATGCGCTGGACTTCGGCACCTCGATGCGCAGCGACGGCTTCAACCTCTTCGTGCTGGGCCACCCCGGGCACGGCAAGCATCAGCTGGTGGGGCGCTTCCTCGCCGAACGTTCGCGGGGCGAGGCCACCCCGCCGGACATCGCCTACCGCTATAACTTCGACGATCCCGCGCAGCCGCTTCACCTGCTGCTGCCCACCGGCATGGGCCGGGTGCTGCGGGCCGATCTCGAGCAGCTGGCCGAGGAGCTGCGCTCGGCCATTCCCGCCGTGTTCGAGGGCGACGAGTACCAGAACCGCCTGCATGAGTTGAAGCAGGCCATGGGCGAACGCCAGCGCGATGCCATCGAGGCGGTGCGCCGCGAGGCGCGCGAGCACGACATCCTGCTGCTCTCGACGCCCAACGGATTCACCTTCGCCCCGGCGGGCGACGATGAGCGGATGATGCCCCCCGAGGAATACGAGCAACTCGACAGGGACGACCGCGAGCGCATCGAAGGCACGGTGCAGGTGCTGCAGAAGAAACTGGCCCAGGCCATTCGCCACATGCCGCGCCTGGCGAAGCAGCTGCGCGAGCAGATCTCGGCGCTGAACGGGGAGATGCTGCAGAGCGCCATCGACGCACCGCTGGCCGAACTGGAGGAGCGCTACGCCGACTACGACGGTGTTCTGGATCACCTGCGCGCGATTCGTGAGGCGATGGCTCTGCACGTCGATTCGTTCATCGCCGACGAACCCGAAATGCCGCCGGAGGCGATCTTCAACCGCTTCGCGATCAACCTGCTGGTCGACCATACCGGCTGCGAAGGCGCACCGGTGGTCTATCTCGACCTGCCGACCCATCAGCACCTGGTAGGACGCATCGAGCACCACGTACACAACGGCACCCTGCTGACCGACTACTCGCTGATTCGCGCCGGCGGCCTGCACCGTGCCAACGGCGGCTACCTGGTGGTGGACGTGCGCGCCATACTGATGCATGCCGGCGCCTGGGAGACGCTCAAGCGGGTATTGCGCGCCGGCGAGATCCGCACCGAATCGCTGGAGCAGGCCTATGGCCTGATCAGCACCACCACGCTGGAGCCCGAGCCGATACCGCTGGACCTCAAGGTGGTGCTGCTCGGCGAGCGCCTGTTCTACTACCTGCTGTGCGAACACGACCCCGACTTCCTCGAGCTGTTCAAGGTGCAGGCCGACCTGGAGGACGAGCTCGAGCGCAACCACGGCAACCAGCCACTCTATGCCCGCATGGTGGCCACCCTGGCACGGGAGTCGGCGCTGCGCCCGCTGGACCGCAGCGGCGTGGCGGCGGTAATCGAGCGCGCCAGCCGCCTGGCCGACGATCAGGGCAAGCTCACCGCCCGCCATCGGGCCCTGAGCGACCTGCTGGAGGAGGCCGACCACTGGGCCGAGCGCGATGACGCCAAGGTGGTATCGCGACGCCACGTGGAGAAGGCGGTGGCCCAGCAACTGTGGCGCGCCAGCCGCATCCATGAGCGCAGCCACGAAGCGATTGCCCGCGGCACCGTCGCCATCCAGCTCGAAGGGGCGGTGGTCGGCCAGGTCAATGGCCTCTCGGTCATGAGCCTGGGCGACTACGCTTTCGGCCAGCCGACCCGCATCACGGCTACCGCCCGCCCCGGGCCCGGCCATGTGGTCGACATCGAGCGCGAAGCGCGCCTGGGCGGGCGCATTCACTCCAAGGCGGTGATGATCCTGTCGCGCTGCCTGGCCAGCCGCTATGCTCCGGATACGCCGCTGTCGCTCTCCGCCAGCCTGGCCTTCGAGCAGTCCTACGGCGGCATCGAGGGCGATAGCGCCTCGGTGGCCGAGGCCTGCGTGCTGATCTCGGCCATCGCCCGTGTGGGCATCGACCAGCGCCTGGCGGTAACCGGCTCCATCGACCAGCACGGTCGCGTGCAGGCCGTGGGCGGGGTCAACGAGAAGATCGAGGGTTTCTTCGACATCTGCCAGGCACGCGGCGGCGTGAAGGGCCACGGGGTGCTGCTGCCCGCCACCAACGTCGAGCACCTGATGCTCAAGCGCGAGGTGCGCGACGCCATCACCGCCGGCGATTTCAGCGTCTATGCGATCGAACACCTGGACCAGGCGCTGGCGTTGCTGACCGGATTGACGCCCGGCGAGCGCGATAGCGAAGGCCACTACCCCGCCGGGAGCCTGAACGCCCGTGTCGCTGAACGCCTGGAGGCCTTTCACCAGGCGGTCAAGCAGAGCAGGATCAAGGAAAACGGCAAGGAGAGCGACAAGGCGAACGGTAAGGATGGCGACGCCGACAGCGTCGACGAGGAGCACAGCGATGACCACTGACGATGCCCCGCAGGGCGCCGCCGTCCAGGCGCCGAGCCGGGACGTGGCGCGGGTACTGGCACTGCTCGACGCCTCCCGCCACAGTCTGGCGGCGCTTGCCGCGGCGGTAGAGCTGGCCAGCCAGCGCCACGTCGAGCTGGTCGCGCTCTACGTCGAGGACCTGGATCTGCTGCGCTGCGCCGCCTTTCCCTTCTCCTGCGAGATCGGCGCCCAGTCGGGGCTGGCACGCCCGCTCACGCCCGAGGCCCTGGAAGCCAGCATCGCCCACCAGCTGCGGCGTGTGCGGCAGGCCTTGGCCACGGCGGTGGCCGGGCGCGAGCTGCGCCACCGGCTCGAGGTCAGCCGCGGGCGGATTGCCGCCGAGGCCTTGGCCAGGTCGGGACCAGAGGATGTGCTGGTGCTCGGCAAGGCCGGCAGCACCGAGTGCTGGGGGAAGCGGCTCGGCACCACCAGCCGGCGCCTTATCATGGAAGCGCCCTGCAGCGTGCTGCTGTGGGACGAGGCGCACCCCTTCCGGCGCGGCCCGCTGCGCTGGCTGGCAGCGCACGAGGACGACCCGGCCCGAAAAGGCGCCGTACCCTCGCTACCGGCCTGGCTGGCATCGCTGTTCGACGGCATCTCCCCGCTGGCCCTCCGGCACGCCGCGGAGCTGGAACGGGGGCTCGACCGCGCCAGTGCCGGCGGGCTGCTGCTGCGCCGCTGCGAGCTGGAAGCGCTACTCAGGGAGGATGAACAGCTGGTGGCACGGGTGCCGCTGCCAATCCTGATCATCCCGTAGACAGACTGTCCGATGCCTCTCAGGCGTCAAGCTGTCCTTCCCGGCGGGATGTCGTCAAGGGCGGTGGTGGAGCCGGACCATCCGGCGTTTCCAGAGGCGGCTCTTTCAGCCGCGGCATGGCGGCGACACGCCGATCGATATAATGGAGGAGGACCAGCTGAGCCACCAGCACCGCAAGGCACCACATCAGCCCTTCAAACACGACGGCATTCCTCAATGAGACCGAAGCGGCCTCGTCGAGTCGAGTGTAGTCCTTGCCCTCGAGGACCAGTAGAGGGTTCGACGATCAAATTTTGCTATAGACGAGCTTCCACCCGCTCGAGAATCTGACGGCTGACCTTGTTCACCAGCGGCTTGGCAGCCCTGGTGACGGCCTTCTCGACCAGGCGGTTGCGGATGGCATAGGTCAGCGTGAAGGAGACCTCGGTGCCCTCTTCCACCGGGCTGAGCCGGTAGCAGCCCTGATTGTGCACGCCATCCACCGACTCCCAGGCCAACACTTCGGGTGGCCGGTTCTCGGTGATGGCCACGTCGAAGGTCCAGTCCATGCCCACGGCGTGCACATGCCAGCGGTAGCGCTCGTCGCCGAGCGGCTCGATCGCCTTGATCAGGTCGGAGTAATCGGCGAAATCCTCGACTCGCTCCAACAGGGCAAAGACCCGCTCCGGCGGGGCCTTGAGAATGGCGCTGTGTTCGATCGTGGCCATGCGGTTCCCTATGCTGCTGTACGACGCTAAAATGCTCCACTTTCATTCCGCAGGTTACCCGTCCTGCTAGGCGATAGCTAACGCGAATAGCTAATCTTCGCTTACGCAAGCATTCGTCCAAGGTAACCCAACAAATCGTCGAGCGAGATAAAACGCCACATTTTTCCTCTGAGGTAGACCATGTCCACACCCAAGGTCGGTTTCGTCTCACTGGGCTGTCCCAAGGCGCTGGTGGATTCCGAGCGTATCCTGACCCAGCTGCGCACCGACGGCTACGAGATCGTGCCCAGCTATGACGATGCCGACGTGGTGGTGGTCAACACCTGCGGCTTCATCGACAGCGCCAAGGCGGAATCGCTCGACGCCATCGGCGAGGCCATCGCCGAGAACGGCAAGGTGATCGTCACCGGCTGCATGGGCGTGGACGAGAGCGCGATTCGCGACGTTCACCCCAGCGTACTGGCGGTGACCGGCCCGCAGCAGTACGAGCGCGTGGTCGGTGCCGTGCACGAGGCGGCACCGCACCAGCACCGGCACGACCCGCATATCGACCTGGTGCCGGCCCAGGGCGTGAAGCTCACCCCGCGCCACTATGCTTACCTGAAGATCTCAGAAGGCTGCAACCACAGCTGCAGCTTCTGCATCATCCCCTCCATGCGCGGCAAGCTGGTCAGCCGCCCGGTGGGCGACGTGCTGCGCGAAGCCGAGGGCCTGGCCAAGGCGGGCGTGAAGGAGCTGCTGGTGATCTCCCAGGACACCAGCGCCTATGGTGTGGACCTGCGCTATGCGCCGAGCGAGTGGCGCGGCCGCGAGGTCAAGACGCGCCTCACCGAGCTGTGCGAGGCGCTCTCGGAGCTGGGCATTCGCGTGCGGCTGCACTACGTGTACCCCTACCCCCACGTGGACGAGCTGATTCCGCTGATGGCCGAGGGCAAGATCCTGCCCTACCTGGACATTCCCTTCCAGCACGCCAGCCCCAAGGTGCTCAAGGCGATGAAGCGCCCCGCCTTCGAGGACAAGACGCTCGCACGCATCAAGCGCTGGCGCGAGCTGTGCCCCGAGCTGACCATTCGCTCCACCTTCATCGTCGGCTTCCCCGGTGAGACCGAGGAGGACTTCCAGTACCTGCTCGACTGGCTGAGCGAAGCCCAGCTCGACCGCGTGGGCTGCTTCCAGTACTCACCGGTGGAGGGCGCGCCGGCCAACGAATTGGGCCTGGAGCCGGTGCCGGACGACGTGAAGCAGGAGCGCTGGGAGCGCTTCATGGCGCATCAGCAGCAGATCTCTGCCGCCCGCCTGGAGCGGAAGATCGGCCGCGAGATCGAAGTGCTGGTGGACGAGGTCGACGAGGACGGTCCCATCGGCCGCAGCGAAGCCGACGCCCCCGAGATCGACGGCATGGTGTTTCTGGCGTCCAAGCGCACCCTGCGCCCCGGCGACGTGGTGCGCGCTCGTGTCACCAATGCCGACGAGTATGACCTGTGGGCCGAGGTGATCGAGGAGGCGCAGCCGGTCAAGTTTCTAGACTTCTACTCTGCATAGAAAGCCCAGACGCAAGAACGCCGCCCTTCGAGGCGGCGTTCTTGTTTGAGCCTTGGCTCGTGGGCTCCGCGAGCGGAGCCCGGAGGACGATCAGTCCTGACCCATCTGCTGCTTGATCAGGTCGCCGATGGTGGTTGGGCCACCGGTCTCGACTTCCTGCTCGCGCAGTTTCTTCAGGTTCTGACGAGTGTCGTCCTGATCCTTGGCCTTGATCGACAGGTTGATCGTGCGGTTCTTGCGATCGACGCTGACGATGCGGGCTTCGACGGTATCGCCTTCGCTCAGCACGTTGCGCGCGTCTTCGACGCGGTCGGCGCTGATCTCGGAGGCCTTGAGCACGGCGACGACGTCAGTCGCCAGCTCGACGTGGGCTTCCTTGGCGTCGACTTCGACCACACGGCCGGAGACGATGGAGCCCTTGTCGTTGACCGCCAGGTACTCGGCCACCGGGTCGGAGTCGAGCTGCTTGATGCCAAGCGAGATGCGCTCGCGCTCCGGATCGATGGAGAGAATGACGGCTTCGGCTTCGTCGCCCTTCTTGAAGCGGCGCACGGCTTCTTCGCCGGTCTCGGACCAGGAGAGGTCGGAGAGGTGAACCAGGCCGTCGATGCCGCCTTCCAGACCGATGAAGATACCGAAGTCGGTGATCGACTTGATGGTACCGGACACGCGGTCGCCCTTGTTGTACTGGGCGCTGAAGGTTTCCCACGGGTTCGGGGTGCACTGCTTGATACCCAGGGAGATACGACGACGCTCCTCGTCGATGTCGAGGATCATGACATCCACTTCGTCGCCGATGTTGACGACCTTGGACGGGTGGATGTTCTTGTTGGTCCAGTCCATCTCGGAGACGTGAACCAGGCCTTCGACACCCTCTTCCAGCTCGGCGAAGCAGCCGTAGTCGGTGAGGTTGGTGACGCGGGCCGGTACCACGGTACCCTCGGGGTAGCGGTCCTTGATGTTGACCCACGGGTCTTCGCCCAGCTGCTTCAGGCCCAGCGAGACGCGGTTGCGCTCGCGGTCGAACTTGAGCACCTTGACGTTGATCTCGTCGCCCACGGCCACGATCTCGCTCGGATGCTTGATGCGCTTCCAAGCCATGTCGGTGATGTGCAGCAGGCCATCGACGCCGCCCAGGTCGACGAAGGCGCCGTAGTCGGTGAGGTTCTTGACGATACCGACGATCTGCTGGCCTTCCTGCAGGGTGGCGAGCAGGGCTTCACGCTCGGCGCTGTTCTCGGCTTCGAGCACGGCGCGGCGGGACACGACCACGTTGTTGCGCTTGGGGTCGAGCTTGATGACCTTGAAGTCGAGTTCCTTGTGCTCGAGGTGCGTGGTGTCGCGCACCGGACGCACGTCGACCAGGGAACCCGGGAGGAAGGCACGGATGGAGTCGATGTCGACGGTGAAGCCGCCCTTGACCTTGCCGTTGATCACGCCCTTGACGATTTCTTCCTTCTCGAAGGCCGCTTCCAGCACCTTCCAGGCTTCGGCGCGCTTGGCCTTCTCGCGAGACAGGCGGGTCTCGCCGAAACCGTCCTCGACGGCTTCCAGGGCGACACTGACTTCGTCGCCGACGGCGATGGTGAGCTCGCCGTTGTCGTCGCGGAACTGCGCCGCGGGAATCTGCCCTTCAGACTTCAGGCCGGCATTGACGGTGACCCAGTCACCCTCGATGTCGACGACGGTAGCCGTGACGATGGCGCCCGGCTCCATGTTGATGTCCTGCAGTGACTGTTCAAACAGTTCAGCAAAGCTTTCGCTCATGATTTTCCTACGTGATCAACGGTGTTGAGGCGTTGCCGCCTTCTCCGCACCACCAGCGAGTGCGGGCCTTATTTACCAAACCCCCGGGGATGTTAGCGCTGGTTGGACCTGGCCGGGCTTGCAAGAGTGAGTTGCCCGACCATGCCATGACATCCGCTCGAGGGCGCCGCAAGGGAGATCAAGTCTCGGGGACGAGGCCGCGCTCGGCGAGCCACTCCGTCAACCGTTCCACCACTTCCGGTATCTTCAGGCTCGTGGTGTCAAGCGTGATGGCATCATCGGCCGGCTTGAGCGGTGCCACGCTGCGCTGCATGTCGCGTGCATCGCGTGCCTGAATTTCCTTCAAAAGACTCGATAGACTAGCATCCACCCCTGCCTCCTGCAACTGGAGACGGCGCCTGCGCGCGCGTTCCTCGGCACTTGCGGTGAGGAACACCTTGAGCTCGGCGTCGGGGAATACCACGGTGCCCATGTCGCGCCCGTCGGCCACCAGCCCGGGGGGCTTTTTGAAGTCGCGCTGGCGCTGCAGCAGCGCCTGGCGCACACCGTTCAGCGCCGCGACCCGGGAGGCGGCATCACCCACCTGCTCGGTACGGATCTCGCGGCTGACGTCGTCGCCTTCGAGCAGCACGCGGGTGCTCGCCTCTTCGGCCACGAAGACCACGTCGAGTTCGGCGGCCAGCCGCTCCAGTGCCGGCTCGTCGTCCAGCGCCACGCCATGCCGCAGGGCCGCCAACGCCGTGAGGCGGTAGAGGGCGCCGCTGTCGAGCAGGTGCCAGCCGAGGCGCTCGGCGACCAGGCGGCTGATGGTGCCCTTGCCGGCACCACCGGGTCCGTCGAGGGTCAGCACCTTGGCCGTATCATTCATGCGCGTTCCTCTTGCTCTTCGCTGACTCGGAGCCCCACGACCCTGGCAAGTTCCGTGAAGCCGGGGAACGAGGTGGCGACGTTGGCGCAGTCGTCGATGACGATCTCCTCGCCGGCGCGCAGGGAGGCCACCACGAAGGACATGGCGATACGGTGGTCGCCCAGGCTGTCGATGCGACCCCCGCCGTAGGCCACTTCGCGATCGCCTGCGCCGACGATGTCGATGCCATCCTCCATCACGGTGTGTTCCACGCCCAGGGTCGCCAGACCGTCGGCCATGGCCTGGATACGGTCCGACTCCTTCACCCGCAGCTCCTCGGCGCCGCGCAGGCGCGTGGTGCCCCTGGCGCAGGCGGCGGCGACGAACAGCGCCGGGAATTCGTCGATGGCCAGCGGCACCTGGTCGACAGGGATGTCGATGCCCTTGAGCGGTGCGTAGCGGATGTGCAGGTCGGCCACCGGCTCGCCGCCCACTTCGCGCTCGTTGAACAGGCGAAGGTCGGCGCCCATTAGCTGAAGGATGTTGATCACGCCGATCCGCGTGGGGTTGATGCCCACGTGCTCGAGGATCAGGTTGGAGCCGGGCGTAATGGCGGCGGCTACCAGGAAGAAGGTGGCGGAGGAGATGTCGGAGGGCACGTCGATGGGCGCGGCGGTGAGCTTGCCGCCGCCCTGCAGCCAACAGGTATCGCCTTCGCGGTGGACCTCATAGCCGAAGCCGGCCAGCATGCGCTCGGTGTGGTCGCGGGTGGGCGCCGGCTCGCGCACGCGGGTCTCGCCTTCGGCATACAGCCCGGCGAGCAGCAGGCAGGACTTCACCTGGGCGCTGGCCATGGGCATGTCGTAGGTGATGCCCTTGAGCGCCTGGCCGCCGTGGATCCTGAGCGGCGGGCGACCGCCCTCGGCGGTATCGATCTTCGCCCCCATCAGCCGCAGCGGGTCAGCCACGCGGCCCATGGGGCGCTTGGTCAGCGAGGCGTCGCCGATCAGTTCGGTGTCGAAGGCCTGCCCCGCCAGCAGGCCGGCGAACAGGCGCATGGCGGTGCCGGCGTTGCCCACGTAGAGCGGGCCGGAGGGCGCCTTGAGACCGCGCATGCCGACGCCGTGCACGGTGACCCGCCCCTGGTGCGGGCCTTCGATGGCCACGCCCATCTCGCGGAACGCCTGCAGCGTGGCCAGGCTGTCCTCCCCTTCCAGGAACCCCTTCACTTCGGTGACGCCTTCGGCCAGCGCGCCGAGCATGATCGAGCGGTGGGAGATCGACTTGTCGCCCGGTACGCGAATGCGCCCGGCCACACGGCCACCGGGCGCGGCCCGGAAGGTGAGTCTGCCTTGTTCTTGCATCTGGTATTCCGCCTGATAACTGGTCTGGTTCAGGAGAGAGTCGAAATAGTGCCGGGCGTGGCTGGCACGGTCGAAGATGGCAAGCATAGCATCGCCGTCGCCCGCTTCCACTGCCTGGCGCAGCCGGCCGAGCCCCGTTTGGAAGTCGTCGAGGGAGGCCAGCACCGCCTCGCGGTTGGCGGTGAAGATGTCGCGCCACATCACCGGGTCGCTGCCGGCGATGCGGGTGAAGTCGCGAAACCCGCCGGCGGCGTAGCGGAAGATCTCCAGCCGCTCGTCCTGGCGCGCCAGGGTGTCCACCAGCGAGAAGGCGAGCAGGTGCGGCAGGTGGCTGGTGCGCGCCAGCACCTGGTCGTGGCGGTCAACGTCCATCTCCAGCACTTCAGCGCCACAGGCACGCCACAGCACCTGCACCCGGGCCACGGCGACGGGGGCCGTCTCGGCGGCGGGGGTGAGGATCACCTTGTGGTTGACGTAGAGCCGCGGATCGGCGGCCGCCACGCCGCTCTTCTCGGAGCCGGCGATGGGGTGGCCCAGCACCAGCCCGGCCGGTAGGCGGCCGAAGGCGGCCAGGGCGCAATCGCGCACCGCAGCCTTGGTGCTGCCGACGTCGGTGATCACCACGCGCGGGGCTTCGCCGTCCAGCGCCTCCGTCGGCAGTGCGGCGGCCAGTTCGGTCATCACGCTGCGCATGGCCAGCACCGGCACCGCCAGCACGATCAGCGTGGCACCTTCCACCAGCGGCGCGAGGCGAGTGTCGCCCGCGTCGATCAGGCCCATCTCGATGCCGCGCGTGATCTCGCCGGGATCCGGGTCGCATGCCTGGATCGTGCCCGCAAAGCCTGCCGCGCGCAGCGCGGCGGCCAGTGAACCGCCGATCAGCCCCAGGCCGACGATGAGGAGGCGCGCTTCATTCGGTGTCGTACCGCCCACCACGCTTACAGCACACCCACGGGGTAGGAGCCGAGCACCTTGACTTCGGAGGCGCGCAGGCGCACCTCCTCGAGCACCGCGGCGACCCGCGGCTCGTCCACGTGGCCCTTGAAGTCGATGAAGAACACGTAGTTCCACACCCCGGTACGCGAGGGCCGTGTCTCCAGCCGCGTGAGGTCGATGCTGTGCCGGTGGAACGGCTCGAGCAGGTCGTGCAGCGCGCCGGGCTGGTTGCGCATGGCAACCACGATGGAGGTCTTGTCCTCGCCGGACATCGGCACGTGCTGGCTGCCGATGATCAGGAAGCGCGTGGAGTTGTCGGGGCGATCCTCGATCTTCTCGGCGACCTTCTCCAGGCCGTAGAGCTTGGCGGCCATGTCACCGGCGATGGCGGCGCTATGCCACTCGCTCTTGATCATGCGCGCCGCCTCGGCGTTGGACGACACCGGCACCCGCTCGGCGCGCGGGTAGTGGGCGTCGAGCCACTTGCGGCACTGAGCCAGGGACTGCGGGTGGGAGTAGACCCGAGAGACCTTGTCGCGCAGCGTGGTGTCGGCGACCAGCAGGTGGTGGTGGATACGCAGCACCACTTCGCCGCAGATGCGGATCGAGGAGTCCATGAACGAGTCGAGGGTGTGGCTGACCACGCCCTCGGTGGAGTTCTCCACCGGTACCACGCCGTAGTTGACCGCCCCCGCTTCCACTTCGCGGAAGACCTCGTCGATGGCGGCCATCGGCATGCTCACCGCGCTCTCGCCGAAGTGCTTGAGCGCGGCCTGCTGGGTGAAGGTGCCTTCGGGGCCGAGATAGGCCACTTTGGTGGGCTGCTCCAGCGCCAGGCAGGCGGACATGATCTCACGGAACAGCCGCGCCATCTCCTCGCTGTTGAGCGGGCCTGGGTTGAGCTCCATGATCCGGCGCAGCACCTGGGCCTCTCGCTCGGGACGGTAGAAGACGGCACTGGGGTCGTGCTTGGTCTTGACCTCGGCGACCTGCTTGGCGCAATCGGCACGGGCGCTGATCAGGCGCAGGATCTCGTTGTCGAGCTCGTCGATGCGCTGGCGCAGCGAGTCGAGGTTGGTGGGGCTATCGGTCATGGCTTATCCCCTGCGTTGCTCGAAGTCGGCCATGAAGTCGATCAGCGCATCGACGGCCGCTTCGGGTACGGCGTTGTAGAGGCTCGCCCGCATGCCGCCGACGCTGCGGTGGCCCTTGAGGTTGAGCAGCCCGGCCTCTTCGGCTTCCGCCAGGAACGGCTTGTCGAGACGTTCGTCGGCGAGCACGAAGGGCACGTTCGTGCGCGAACGATTGCGCAAGGCGATGGGGTTGGAGTAGAGGCCGCTCGAATCGATCGCCGCATACAGCTTGGCCGCCTTGCGCGCGTTGATGGTCGCCATGGCCTCGAGCCCGCCGATGTCGTGCTTGAGCCACTGGAACACCAGACCCGCCAGGTACCAGGCGTAGGTGGGCGGCGTGTTGACCATGGAGCCCGCCTCGGCCACGGCCTGGTAGTCGAACAGGCTGGGGATGCGTTGGCAGCGCCGATCCAGGAGGTCTTCACGCACCACCACCAGGGTGAGGCCTGCCGGGCCGATGTTCTTCTGCGCCCCGGCATAGATCACGCCGAAGCGCGATACGTCGAGCGGCTCGGCCAGGATGCTCGAGGAGTAGTCGCATACCAGCGGCACGCTGACGTCGGGAATGTAGTCGAACTCCAGCCCGCCGATGGTCTCGTTGGCGGTGTAGTGCAGGTAGGCCGCGTCACTCGACAGCACCAGCTCCGCCTGGGTCGGCACTTCGGTATGGCCGCTGGCTTCACTGGAGCCTGCCATGTGCACGGCAAAGCCAAGATGCTTCGCTTCCGCCAGCGCCTTCTTGCCCCAGATGCCGGTGTAGAGGAAGTTGGCCGTGCCACCCTGCCCCAGCAGGTTCATCGGCACCATGGAGAACTGCAGGCTGGCGCCGCCCTGCAGGAACAGCACCTTGTAGTTCTCGGGTATGGCGAGCAGCTCGCGCAGGTCGAATTCGGCCTGCTCGGCGATGGCCACGAACTCCGGCGAGCGGTGGCTCATCTCCATCACCGAGAGTCCGCGGCCGTGGTAGTCGAGCATTTCTTCCCGCGCGCGCTCGAGCACCGGGGTGGGAAGCGCCGCGGGACCGGCGCAGAAGTTGTAGTGGCGTGTCATCAGCGTGGTGTTCCGTTCTACTCATGTCGTGGCCAGGCGAGATGAGCGCCGGGGACGAGCCGGAGCGAGGGTCTTTTGCCATGGATGGCAAAAGTAGCGCCCAGGGATGGGTTCACAGCGCCCTCGCGAGGCTCGTCGCCGGAACAGCTCATCGCTTTCCGGTTATGCAGACGCGCTTATTCGTCGTTCCGGTTCTCTTCTACACCCTCGCTCCCGTCCGCATCCGGCCCAGCCTGCAGCTCGGCTTTCGGTGCGTCCTCCGCTTCACCCTCATCGCCATTCTCAGGCTCGCTCTCCGCGTCGGGCTCGTCGATACGCACGGTCTTGACCAGCTTCTCGTCGTTGCCCAGGCGGATCAGCATCACGCCCTGGGTATTGCGTGAGGTGATCGAGACCTCGTCGACGCGAGTCCGCACCAGGGTGCCGCGGTCGGTGATCAACATCATCTCGTCGGCAGAGTAGACCTGCATGGCAGCCACCAAGGAGCCGTTGCGCTCGCTGGTCTGCATGGCGATGACGCCTTGGCCGCCGCGCCCGCGCAATGGGAACTCCTCGAGCCGGGTACGCTTGCCGTAGCCGTTCTCGGAGGCGGTGAGGATGTAGATCTGGCCGCCGTTGCCGTTTTCCAGCGCGGTGCCCTCCTCGCCTTCCGTCTCGCTGTCGGCGTCGGCGTCGGCGTCGATCTGCTGGCTCTGGGGGATGATCAGGCTGATCACCTCGGCATCGCCCAGCAGCTTCATGCCGCGTACGCCGCGGGCGGTACGCCCCATGGCGCGTACGTTGCTCTCCTCGAACCGAATCGCCTTGCCATTGGACGACAGCATCATGACATGGTCGTTGCCGGAAGTGATGGCGGCGCCCACCAGGCGGTCGCCCTCTTCGATATCAATGGCGATCAGGCCGACGCTACGCGGACGCGAGAATTGGTCGAGGCTGGTGCGCTTGACCGTGCCCTTGGCGGTGGCGAAGAAGATGTAGCAGTCCGGGCTGTAATCCTTCACCGGCATGATGGCGTTGATCGACTCGCCCTCGTCCAGCGGCAGCAGGTTGACCAGCGGCTTGCCGCGTGAGCCGCGGCTGGCCGCCGGCATCTCGTAGACCTTGAGCCAGTAGACCTTGCCCTTGTTGGAGAACAGCAGCACGGTGTCGTGGGTGGAGGCCACCAGCAGGTGCTCGATGACGTCCTCATCCTTCATGCTGGTCGCCGACTTGCCGCGTCCGCCGCGGCGCTGGGCCTGGTAGTCGGAAAGCGGCTGCGTCTTGGCGTAGCCGGTACGCGACACCGTGACCACCATGTCCTCCTCGGCGATGAGATCCTCGATGGAGAGGTCGAGGTGGCTGGCCTGGATCTCGGTGCGGCGGGCATCGCCGAACTGGTCGCGCACCGCGGTGAGCTCCTCGCGGATCACTTCGAGCAGACGCTCGCTGGAGGCCAGGATGGCCATCAGCTCGGCGATCTTTTCGAGAATGCCCAGGTACTCGTCGAGCAGCTTCTCGGTCTCGAGGCCGGTCAGGCGGTGCAGGCGCAGCTCGAGGATGGCCTGGGCCTGGGCCGGCGACAGGCGATACTCTGTGCCGGTGGTGTTGAGGCCGAAACCTTCCTCCAGCTCCTCGGGCTTGCACGAGGTGGCCCCGGCGCGCTCGAGCATGGCGGTGACCTGGCCGGGCTGCCAGACCTTGTCGAGCAGCTTCTCCTTGGCCTCGGCGGCGCTCGGCGAGGCCTTGATCAGCTCGATCACCTCATCGATATTGGAGATGGCCACGGCCAGGCCTTCGAGGATATGACCGCGCTCGCGGGCCTTCTTCAGCTCGTACAGGGTGCGCCGTGTGACCACTTCGCGACGATGGCGAATGAAGGCCTCGAGCACCTCCTTGAGGTTGAGGATCTTGGGCTGGCCATCCTCGATGGCGACCATGTTGATGCCGAAGACGTTCTGCAGCTGGGTCTGGGCGAAGAGGTTGTTGACCACCACGTCCCCGGACTCGCCGCGCTTGACCTCGATCACCACGCGCAGGCCGTCCTTGTCGGATTCGTCGCGCAGTTCGGCGATGCCTTCGATCTTCTTGTCCTTGACCAGCTCGGCGATCTTCTCGATCAGCCGCGCCTTGTTCACCTGGTACGGCAGCTCGGTGACGATGATGTGGTCGCGGCCGGTCTTGTCATCGTGCTCGATGGTGTGGCGGGCACGCACGTAGATGCGCCCGCGGCCGGTGCGATAGGCCTCGAGGATGCCGGCACGGCCGTTGATGATGCCTGCGGTGGGGAAGTCGGGCCCGGAGATGTACTCCATCAGGTCGTCGACCGTCAGGGTGTAGTCGTCGATCAGCGCCAGGCAGCCGTCGATCACCTCGCCCATGTTGTGTGGCGGGATGTTGGTCGCCATGCCGACGGCGATGCCCGAGGAGCCGTTGATCAGCAGGTTAGGCACCTTGGTCGGCAGCACGTCGGGAATGCGCTCGGTGCCGTCGTAGTTGTCGACCCAGTCGACGGTGTCCTTGTCGAGGTCGGCCAGCAGCTCGTGGGCGAGCCTGGCCATGCGCACCTCGGTGTAACGCATGGCCGCGGCGCTGTCGCCGTCAATGGAGCCGAAGTTGCCCTGGCCGTCGACCAGCACGTGGCGCATGGAGAAGTCCTGCGCCATGCGTACGATGGTGTCGTAGACCGCGCTATCGCCATGGGGGTGATATTTACCGATGACGTCGCCCACCACGCGGGCCGACTTCTTGTAAGGCTTGTTCCAGTCGTTGCCGAGTTCGTGCATGGCGAACAGCACGCGCCGGTGCACCGGCTTGAGCCCGTCGCGCACGTCCGGCAGCGCACGGCCGATGATCACGCTCATGGCGTAGTCGAGGTACGACTGCTTCAGCTCGTCCTCGATGTTGACTGGCAGAATCTCTCTGGCGATGTCACCCATGGGTTGTCGAATCCTTTGCGCTACAGCGAACTGGCGCGCTCCTCGGGCCAAACCGTGACCAAGGCGGCGGCGCGCCATTACAGCCTGCCATCATACCACTCCGGGCAACACAAAGGCAGCGTGCGGGACAGTGCAAAGGAAGGCTGGACACAAGCGACAAGATGATGTTGCCGCTCATGTTTCCCCTTCATGCCTCCTTCGGCAGCACCAGCGGCTCCAGGGCCTGGCGGATCTCGCCCTCGATGGGCATGGATTGCTGGTTGCGCACGTCGAACAGCACGAAGGTGAGGTCGGCATCGGCAATCGGCTGGCCGTCACCGATGCGCCGGATCTCGTGATGGATGCGGGCGCTACGGTGGCCCAGCTCGGCGACTCGGGTGAGCACTTCGAGATCGTCACCACCCACCGCGGCCTGGCGATAGTTGATGTTGAGGTTGACCGCCACCAGGGCCGGGTTACCGGAAGCGAAATGCCGCGCGAGCTCGGGGCGGTCATCGAAGTAACCCCAGCGCCCCTCTTCCAGGAACTCCAGGTAGCGGGCGTTGTTGACGTGGCCATAACCATCCAGGTGGTAGCCACGTACACGCAGGGTGACGCGGGAAATGCGGTTATCCATGGGCGGGCCCCCTTGTTCGGTCGATGATGCTGCCGCCCGATTCTAGGCCTGCCATCGCACCGAATTCAAACAACAGTTTGAATTCAGGTGAATCCTGACACCGTTTGCCACTGGAACCCTGATCCCCCCTTCGCCATAATATGCGTCCTTTTGCCCAGGGAATTGCACCATGTGGTTCAAGCACTTGCACCTTTACCGCCTGCACGGGTCGGCGGGAATTCCGGCCGCCGACCTGGAAGCCGCCCTGGCCGAGCAAGTGGCTCGCTCGCCCGGCGGCCAGGAAGCCAGGCGCGTGGGCTGGTGCCCTCCCGCGGGGCGCGCCGGCACCGCCCTGCTGCATGAACTGCAGGGGCAGCGCCTGATGACCATGCTGCGGCATGAGCGACTGCTGCCCGCCGGCGTGGTGCGCGAAGAGTTGGAAGAGCGCGGCGCCGACATCGAGGCCCGCGAGGGGCGCAAACTGCGCCGCCAGGAGAAGCAGGAACTCAAGGAGCAGATCTACGAGGAGCTGCTGCCGCGCGCCTTCATTCGCAGCCAGAAGGTCGACCTGTGGTGGGATACCCGACGCAACCTGATCGCGGTGAATACCAGTTCGCGCAAGCGTGCCGAGGAAGCGCTGGACCTGCTCCGCGAGACCCTCGGCAGCCTCAAGGTGACGCCACTGGCGACCCAGACCCTGCCGATGCGCGCAATGACCCAGTGGCTTGCCGAGGAGGGCTCGCGCCCCGCCTCGCTGCAGCTCGGCGACCAGGTCGAGCTCAAGGCCAAGGGTGACGACGGCGTCCTGCGCGCCCGCCAGGTGGACCTGGACAGCGACGAGATCCAGCAGCTGCTCGCCGCCGGCCGGCAGGCCAGCCGCCTGGGGGTGGAGATCGAGGGCAGGCTCGCCTACGTGCTGCACGACGACCTGACCCTCAAGTCCCTGCGGTTCAGCGATGCCTTGATCGACGAAGCGGGCGAGATCGAGGACGATGGCGATGCCATCGTGCGCCTCGAAGCCGACTTCATGCTGATGGCCCAGGCCTTGGCCGAAGAGGTGGAGCAGCTGATCGCCTGGCTGGGCGGCGAAGCCAATGCCGCCCCGCAGGAAAGTGAATGATTCAACCCGGCAACCAAGACACACCGATGACCGACACCGCGACAGGTACGACTTCCACGGATCCCTGGGCCGACATCCGCCCCTACCGGGACGACGAGGTAGCGGCGGTATTGGCGAACCTGGCCACCAACCGCGAGCTATTGGACGCCCTGACCCGCTACCGGCTGCCCCGCCTGAGCCGAACGCTGCCCTGGCTGGCCCGCGCCCTGGCCTCCTACGTGATTCGCCGCGAGACGCGCGATGTGGCCAGCGTGCACGACTTCCAGATGCGCGTGGCCCACTACATGGCGCGCATGATCCGCACCTCCACCGACGATTTCCGCGTCGAGGGGCTGGAGCGGCTCAATCCCGATACCGCCTACCTGTTCATCGGCAACCATCGTGACATCTCGCTGGACCCGGCCTTCGTCAACTACGCCCTGCACCGCGCGGGGCGCGACACCGTGCGAATCGCCATCGGCGACAACCTGCTCAAGAAGCCCTACGTGACCGACCTGATGCGGCTCAACAAGAGTTTCATCGTGCCGCGCGCCCTGCGTGGCAAGCGCGCCATGCTGGCGGCCTACCAGAACCTCTCGAGCTACATTCGCCACTCGATCACCGAGGACAACCATTCGATCTGGATGGCCCAGCGCGAGGGACGCGCCAAGGACGGCATCGACCGTACCGACACGGCGATCATCAAGATGCTGACCATGGCCCGACGCCAGGAAGACCGCAGCGCCCCCATCGGCGATGCCATCGCCGAGCTGCGCATGGTACCGGTATCGATCAGCTACGAGTACGACCCCTGCGACCTGCAGAAGGCACGTGAGCTGCACGCCATCCACAACCATGGCCGCTACGAGAAGAGTGAGTTCGAGGACATTCAGTCCATCGTGGCCGGCATCACCGGACACAAGGGCCGCGTGGAGCTGCGCTTCGGCGAGCCGCTTGGCACCGGCTTCGACACCCCGGAAGCGGTGGCCGCCGAGATCGACCGCCAGGTGGTCGGTGGGTACCACCTCTTCCCCAGCCACTACCTGGCCCTGGAAGCGCTGGGCGACGCGCCCGAGCTGCTGGACATGAGCGAGGTCAGCGATGTCGACCGGGCACGCTTCCAGGCGCGCCTGAACGAGGTTCCCACCGAGCTCCGCGACTGGTGGCTGACCCAGTACGCCAACCCCGTGCGCAACAAGGCGGCGCTGCTCGCAGGCAGCGACACGTCGTCATGAACGCCCCCGGCCACCTGCCACCCGACCGCGGCGCCCAGGCGCGTGAAGCGCATCGGGTCACCTTGATCGGCGCCGTGATAGACCTGGCGGTCGGGCTGCTCAAGATCGTGGCCGGCTGGTTGGTCGGCTCCGCCGCCCTGATCGCGGACGGCATCCACTCCTTTTCCGACCTGGTCACCGATGGCTTCGTGATGGCGGCGACCCACTTCGGCCGCCAGGCGCCGGATAGCGACCACCCCTACGGCCATGGCCGGATCGAGACGCTGGCGACGCTGTGGCTGGGCAGTGTATTGATCTTCGTGGCCGGCGGCATCGCCTGGGCCAGCCTCACCCGCCTGCTCGCCGGCGAGCCCATCCCCGCCCCCGGTCTGTGGGCCATCGGTGTGGCCGTGGCCTCCCTGGCCGCCAAGGAGTGGATCTTCCGCTACACCATGATCGTGGCCAAGCGCATCCGCTCGCGACTGCTCGAGGCCAACGCCTGGCACTCACGCTCGGACGCCCTCTCCACCGGCGTGGTGCTGGTCGGCCTGGTGGCGGCACAGCTCGGCGCCGGCTGGGTCGATGCGGTGGCCGCCATCATCGTCGGCATCATGGTCGGCCAGGTGGGCTGGCGGCTGCTGTGGGAATCGGGTCGCGAGCTGATCGACACCGCCCTGCCAGAGAACGACCAGGTGCAGATGAAGGCCATCGCCGAAGCGGTGCCCGGGGTGGACAGCGTCCACGACCTGCGCACCCGCTCGGTGGGCAGTCACGTGGTGCTCGACCTGCATATCGTGGTACCGCCCCGGCTGACCGTTTCCGAGGCCCACGAGATCGGCAATACGGTCAGCCGGCAGCTGCGCAACGCCTACCCCGAACTGGCCGACGTGACTTTCCATATCGACCCCGAAGACGATTCGGACCAGATCGAACACAGCCTGCGCCCCGGCCTGCCGCTGCGCCAGGACGTGGAGAGCATGCTCGACGAGGCGTGGCAGGATTGCCCCGCCTGGCAAGACCGCGTTGCCCTCGACCTGCACTACCTGGCCGAACAGATCGACGTCTCGGTCTACGTGAGTGAACTACCGCCCCAACAGAGCCTGGAAGAGGCCGCCCAAGAGTTGCGCCAAGCCTCCCACGAGCTGACCTGGCTGGGCCGGCTGCGGGTGTGGCAGGGGCCGGGGAAGGGCTGAGGCCGCATCCTCGTCCTTGGCGGCCTGGGTCTCGGCATTCGGTGCCCAGCCGCTGGCCGGGCTGAGCAGTAACACAGCGAGCGCCCCTATTCGGATACGTGACGACATCAGAAGCCGTACTTCTCTGGAAAGTCCGACAATGCCGGGTCGTTAGAGGACCACTTTTCGATCAATGGCTGAGCGGCCTCTCGAGCTTCTTCTCTCTGCTCATCCGTCAACAGATCATGGCGAAGCCTCATAATACGCCGAGTATATTGATCGTTCACCACTTCTGACAATGCCTCTAGCATAGCCCATCCTTTCACAGGGTCTTCCGGCATATAGCAATAATTGTCAGTGCCGTTGTCAATGTAGCACATAGCCATTCTGTGTATGGCGGCAATATTTCCTTTGCTAGCAGCACTCTCTATCCATTCCCATGCCTCTCTCGACTCCCCTCGGACCGACAAGACCGAGCTTAGGCTAAACATTGCTGGAACATATTCATTATTAGCCGCTCGCCGAAACCACTCTTCCGATAGCTGGTGGCGCTCTTCCTCATCTGGAGTGAAATTATGGTCTTCATAGATAAATGTTCCCATCCAATGCTGCGAATGGGGGTTGCCCGCTTCGGCTGACTTCTCAAGCCAGTCGATAGCTTGCTGATGCTCACCAAGAGCACCATAAATATTAAACAGTGTTCCCATGGCGTCAATATCACCCTCCTCAGCCTTGGGTAGGGTGACATTCAGTGCTAACTCTGACCAATTATCCCCATTCTCAGGACAGACATCCGCTAGTGCACATACATTACCCGACTCGAGGCGCAGCATTGCATATGGGTCGCCTTGTTGAGCGGCCATGTGATACCAGTCCAATGCCTCACGCGTCATACCCATGTGACGTAGGCGATGAGCCTCCCCCAGATAGTACATAGCCTCGACGTCGCCGGCTTCCGCTGCTTCTTCCAAATAAGGAATGGCTGATGCACGCTTATGAATATTGTAAAGCCTCATGCCCTCATCTTTCGCGGCTTGCTCACCTTCGCTAAGCAGAGCCCAGCCGGCCGTCGGGAGCATCAGTAGTGCCAGGAGCGCACCTGTTCCGACACGCGGCATCATCAGAAGCCGTATCTGGGTGGATACTCAGAAAGAGGCGGCCCCTTTCCCAGCCACTCTTGAGCTTGGGCTTCTGCTTCTTCGATTTCCTCTTCAGTCAGCCTTTCTCTATTCCTGGACATAATATTTCTTGACGCTCTGTCACCAGTTTCTTGATGAATAGAGAACAATATCGCCCATCCTTTAACTCGATCCTCTTCAGGAGGACAGAAGTCTTCTCCTCGCTCCTCAGGGTTAAGTAGACACCAGCCTATATTCCCTCTTGCGCTTTTGTGCCCCCCTTCCGACGCCTTGACAAGCCATGTCCAAGCTTCTTCATCACGCCCTTGCTGTCTCATGACCATAGCCAACCGATCCATTGCAGGGACATACCCTTGCTCGGCAGCATCTTGCAGCCAGCGCTCTGCGGTTCCGAGACGTTCTTCCTCGTCAGGGATATAATCCTCATCCTCCTGGATAATTACACCCAGCACATATTGTGATACTGGGTCGTGAGTTTCTGCAGCACTTTTCAGCCAATCTACCGCTTCGGTATGTTCACCAAGGGCAAGGTACACATGAAATAGCGTTCCCATTGCTTCGGCATCGCCGTCTTCGGCTTGGGGCAGGACGATGTTAAGTGCACTCTCAGCCCAATTGTCTCCTGCTTCAGGACATACGCCCCCGAGCTTGCATACATTGCCTGATTCGAGACGCAGCATGGCATAGGGATCACCCTCTTGGGCAGCCATGTGGTACCAATCCAGGGCTTCACGGGTCATACGCATATGACGCAGGCGGTGAGCCTCCCCTAGATAGTACATAATCTCAACGTCACCAGCTTCCGCTGCTTCTTCCAAATAGGGGATGGCTGAGGCACGCTTATGAATATTGTAAAGCCTCATACCCTCATCTTTCGCGGCTTGCTCACTTTCGTCAAGCAGAGCCCAGCTGGACGTCGGGAGCATTAGTAGTGCCAGGAGCACACCTGTTCCGACACGTGACATCATCAGAAGCCATATTTTTCTGGAAAGTTCGATAATGCCGGGTTATTAGAGGACCACTTTTCGACCAGCGGCTGAGCAGCCTCTCGCGCTTCTTCTCTCTGCTCATCCGTCAGCAGGTCATGCCTAAGCCTCATGGCCCGGCGAGAGTATTGGTCGTTAAGAACCTCTTGCATGGCTTCTAACACTGCCCAGCCCTTGATAGGATCTGGGGTAACAATACAGTCAACACTCACACGCGGGTTAATATAACAGTTCGCTATGCCAAGCAACGCAGTCGTGGATCCTTTGTCTGCGGCTCTTTCCCCCCATTCCCAGGCTTCTTCAAACCTTTCTTGAGCTGATAGCACTGAGTTCAAGCCAAGCATTGCCGGAACATAGCCTTGTACCGCTGCCTGTCGAAACCATTCCTCCGCTAGTTGATGGCGTTCATCATTATCCGGGGTGAAGTTGCGGTCTTCATAGATAAGTGTGCCCAGCCAGTGCTGAGAGTGAGGGTTGCCTGCCTCGGCCGATTTTTCAAGCCAGGCGATGGCCTGCTGATGCTCACCAAGAGTACCATAAATATTAAACAATGCCCCCATGGCGTAAAGGTCACCTTCCTCAGCCTTTGGCAGCGTAATTTCCAGTGCAGCTTTTGCCCAGTTGTCGCCATTCTCGGGACAGACATCTGCTAGTGCACATACATTACCCGACTCGAGGCGCAGCATGGCATAGGGATCGCCCTCTTGAGCGGCCATGTGGTACCAATCCAGCGCTTCGCGGGTCATACCCATGTGAGCGATACGATGCGACTCGCCAAGATAATACATGGCCTCGACATCACCTGCTTCGGCCGCAACTTCAAGCTTAGGAATAGCGTCAAGAAGATAACCAAGGTTATAATCAATCATCCCTTCTTCTTTAGCGGTTTGCTCACTGTCGCCCAAGAGGGCCCATCCAGTTAATGGCACTAGTGTTAGGCAAATTCCCCATAGGGTCTTAATTTTTGACATAAAAAATTCCTGTTAAGACTTAATCAGCGTAAGTGAGAGCTCAGCTGCGCTGAGGACATTTTATAACTAGCGCGAGCATCTTGTGCTTGCTGGGCAATAAGACCTGTAGAGCCACTCAAACGCTTCATGAAATCATCTAGAGCATATATGCCATTCTGATAGTCCAATCCAGCAAAATTGGTGGTCCGCCGTCCATTGACGGTCATGCGAGCCACGGCCTTGGTGAACAATAGCTGGGCAGGGTGAGCCCCGCTTTCTGGCCTACGGCCATACACATTACGCGTCATGCCATCCACGATCCATTCCAGACAATTGGCGATGGCGATCTGCTGGTAATCGAGAGCCTGGTCTGCGCTGAATGTGGGGCTGTCGTTCCCATCCCCACCATCCCCACTTAAGCTGACCATGGTCTGACGGTCGGCAATCGCGTCCATCGAGAAGCCTTGTGGTGTACTGCTCAGCAAGAAGAGCAGCGATCCCAAGGCTTCTGGCGTAAGTTGCTGTACCCACCGGATACGCTGGTTCTCCTGTTTGCGACTTAGCGGGCGTGTCAGGGCAAGGGCTATCGGCCCGGCCCGCTCCGAGCGACTGAGCTCGTGGCGCAGGCTCCGGAACCACTCCCGCCCTTGGGCCAGAAGCAGTCCGGTGTTCAATAGTGTCAGGGTCAGGACATAGCCCAGATTGCTGAATTCCTCGAAGGCTTCTTCGTCCAGCCAGTCGAGGTGTTCGTAGCCGTTGGCTACCAAGTCACGATGCAGCATGGTGAGCCACAGATCCAGATGGCGGTTATCGAGCTCCATGCCCACACTGCCACTCGCACCGGGGCCGAAGAACAGCGCTGCCTTGGCACGCAGCACGAACTTGCCGTTATGGATGCCGAGCTGGTAGTCGAGTTCGAAGCCTTTGCCCTTGCCGCTTTCGAGGCTGCCCTTGACCATGCCCAGGCTGCGCCACACCTGCAGTTGCCTCAGTTGGTTGCGCCGGGTGAAGGCGTCAATCGCCTGATTCATCGGCGCGCGCATCGCGATGTCCTCTGGCGGCTCCCAGCGCAGCTCGCAGCGGCTCTCCAACCCTCCGCGCACCCCGGCGAAAGCCTTGAGGTTGGCACCGACTCCCAGTCGCGATACGCGGTCTTCACTCTCTACACTCAGGTCACGGTTGATCGACAGGCCGACCTTGCCGGTGAGCGCCAGGCTGGCGCCGGCGAACCCTTTGGCCACCGTTTCCAGGCGCAAGGCGTAGCGGCCCAGGCAGCGCTCCTCGTTGTCGCGAGCCGGTAATCTCACCGAGACGCGTGGAGCCTCGTCGGCCTTGGGGAGTTCCAACACGCCTAGGCTCACCTCGCCACGTGCCAGATGGTAGGTTCCCTTCAGCTCCCACTCCTGTCGCAGCGGTCCCTCGCTGGCATCGGCGTTAACTTCCAGCTGGTGAGTTTCCAGTTCGCCTTCGAGCGGTTCGGCCAATCGCAGCGGGCCGGAAAATTCCACGGAGATTTCGTCCTTCAACTCCCCTTGGGTCATTCCCACCAATCGCAGCATCTGCGCTTGGGCGCTGGCGTCGAACAGCCGCAGGGTGTCCTTGGACGGCCCGGTAAACAGGATCCGCTCCAGCGTCTCGCCCCAGCGCGTGCGGGTCGCGTCGTCCGCCAGGCTGGCGATTTCGTAGCCTTGAGCGTCCAGGTCGGCAAAGAAACGCTCGGGCTGAAACAGCCCCAGGACGTCGTCGTGCCACTCGCCACGCCAGTCGATGGGTTGGCAACCTTTGAGGCTCAGCCAATGGCCAAGGGCCTGCTCGGGAGCCTCCCATAACGTTTCCGGCAACACCCCGTCGACTACCAACAATGGAGCCACGGCGTTGCGTTCGGCGGTGTCCATACGGTCCATCAGCACATGCAGGCTGACATGGCTCAAGGAGCGCTCGCCTCCCGCCGCGCTGTATTCACGCAGCGGCCAGTCGTTACGCACCAGCACATCCAATTGACGTTTCTCATAGCCGAACGCATTGCGCTCATCCGCCAGGTCGGCCTGCCAGAACAGGACGCGGTGCGGACGCATGGCTTCCATCGCACGCTTGGCCTGCTCGTGCAGGGCATCGAGTTCTTCGGTCATGCTCTGGTAGCGGTCGCGCTCGTCGCTGAACAGGAACAGAGGCAAAGCGGTATGGCCGCCGGTGCTGGCCTGCCACTCCTGAAGCTTGGTTTCCACCTCGGCGAGCAGCTCGGCTTGTTCACGCAGCACGTCGTTGTAGCGGTCGAAGCCACTGATACCGTCCCTCACCGTGGGAGCGGCTGGCGAGGGAGCGGCCAGGGCGTATTCCGGTGTGGCGAACCCCAATGCGGCGAGGTCGAGAATGCTTTCCAGATAGTTGCCATACAGGGTGCCGCTGCGAAGCTGTTCCATGGTGAACATGTCGGCCAACTGGCACTCCGCGCTGGCAGCATTCGGCGTTTGCGTTTCGCAGCGCTGGATGAAGCCTTGATACTCGACCAAGGCTTCCTGCAAGGTACGCAGCGGCGCCATTTCGGCTTCATCCGCACTGGGCGGCACGACTCGAGGACGCCGAACGGCGTCACGTCTCGCCTGGCGATAACGCTCCAGTGCTTGCTGGATCTCCTCTTCCCAGGGCCCATAAAACCTGTCGCCGGCAATTTCGTAGCCTGCGCTTCGTGCTATGCGTTTTCCTTCCTGATAGAGCCGTTGTTGCTCCTGAATGATGGCCGCCATTTCGTAGCCGCCGGTCATCCGCTGCCCCATTGGGGTTTCCGGGTCCCGAGAGCGGGCCGGTACGTCTTCCAACTGCCGGCTGAGTCGCTGATATCTCTCACGGTCTGCCTCATTGAGAAAGCTGACCGGTGACGCGGGCAGGAAGCACTCCATGATCCCGGCGTTCTCGGACAGAGTGGCGTTGCGCTGGTCCGGATCCTCGAGGCTGGCCCACTGCTGAAGCTCATGGGCGGCCTCGTGCAGAAGCTCGGCGGCGTCTTCGGTCAGCAGCCAGAAGCGGCCGGTGCCGACCAGATAGAGAATATCCACCCACTCCGACGCCTGGCATACGTGCTGGCTCTGGCCAGCGATGGAGCCGCCTGCGGTCGTCGAGGGCGCAAAGGGTGGCCATTCGGTAGTGTTGTCCTGAGTCATGCGGACGCCTCCAGTGCGTCGACTTTCTTCCAGGCCGGAATGGCCGCTTGAAGGATCTCCGTGGTGGTCGCCTGAGCCCACCAGTCCGTCTCGGGTTTCGGCACTTGCTGCACTCTAGGCAGCAAACGCTGGAGATGATGGGCCTGGTGGATACCCGCGGTCTCGAGTCGTCCCAACCGCTCCAGCCACGCCGGTGGCAGCTCCTGCAGTGGCATGTCGGTTGCCGCGCTCAGCCACCAGGCGCGGGGACTCTCCTTGAGGGCTTGTTCCAGCTCATGGGTCAGCGGCGGTGCCATGGTCTCGCTCGCTTCCTCGCCAACTTCATCGACCTGCTGCCACGCCTGCCAGTGCGGCAGCGGCGTGGGCGTGACGACCTGCCCCAGCGGCCCGATGAGCTGGGCGTAGGCGGTGTCGCTGCCGGCGGCGAGCAGGGCCGTCCAGGCGGTGGGGTCCTGCACGTTGACCAGCGACTGGCCGCCGTGGGGGTCGTCGAGCACGAACAGCTGGCGCAGGTGATCGGCCAGGTCGTCGAGGCGGGTGTCCTGCGCGGGCTGGAAGGCCCAGCCAATGCGCTGCTCTTGGCACAACGCGGCGGCGGCCTGCCAGGCCTGGCTGCCTATGCTGAGTTCGACCAGCCAGGGGCTGGCTTCGATGAGCGGCGCCAGTGGCGTGCCGGCGAACAGCGTCAGGTAGTCGCGCCAGCCGGGCTGGCCCACGAGGGCGGCGCAGCGTTCTGGGGCACGGCGCTGGTCGAGTACCAAGTAGGCGGGACGGTGGGAGGCGAAGCCGCTTGCCAGGGTGTCGACTCGCTGGCTGCGCTCGTCGATACGGGTCAGCCAGCCAGGCATGGGCAATCCTCCCGGCTGCAGGTGGTCTCGCTCAGCTTGCCGCACAGCGGCATCAGCGTGGCTTCGCTGAGCTGGTAGTCCTTGAGCTTGGGCAGCACGGTGGGCGGTATCGCCTCATGCACCTCCGGCACTGCCCGGCCCGGCAGCAGCGGCGCTTCCACCGCCTGGCCCGAACCGGAGCCGGGGCTGCCGCCGGCGTTGACTTTCACCGTGGGCCCGACCAGGGTCACGCCGCCGCCGTCGAGCTTGAGGAAGCTGCCGCCGGCGTTGAGCGTCATTTCGCTGCCGGCTTCCAGTACCACCTTGTGGCCCGCCTTGACGTGCAATTCGCGGCCGCATTCGCTGAGCCAGGCCTGGCCGGCCTTGATGTGCAGCGTGCCCTGCACCGTGAGGTGCTGATTGCCGTCGGTCTGCTCATGGCAGTTGCCGCGTACGGTGTGGTGCTCGTCAGCGTCGATCTCGCCGATACGGTCGTGATGCACGGTGAGGAAGCTGTCGTGGCCGATCTCCTCGGTGCGGTCGTTGTTGGTCAGCAGCTCCAGATCCTTCTGGGCGTGCAGCCAGATCTGCTCTTCGCCGGCCTGGTCTTCGAAGCGAAGTTCGTTGAAGCCTTCGCCCTGGTGACTCTGGGTGCGAAGGACGGTGCGGGTCTTGTGCGCCGGCAGCGCGTAGGGCGGTGTATTCACCGCGTGGTAGGTGCGCCCGGTGATCAGCGGCTGATCGGGGTCGCCCTCCAGGTAGCTGACGACCACCTCGTGGCCGATCCGCGGAATGGCGATGCTGCCATAGCCGCCGCCGGCCCAGCCCTGGGAGACGCGCACCCAAGCGCTGGGCGCTCTTCCAGCGGCTTCGCCTTCAGCCCCGGCGGTATTGGGTTCGGCGTAGCGGTCCCAGGGGAACTGCACCTTGACCCGGCCATGCTCGTCGCAGTGGATCTTCTCGCCCTCGGGGCCGACGACGAAGGCGATCTGCGGCCCGTCGACGCGGGGCTTGGGATTGGGCTTGGGGCGCCAGGCGCGGTCGGCGGGGGTGAGGATCAGTTCGTTGTCGAACTTGGTCATGTGCCCTAGCCCTGCCGCATCACCCTGGGTGATGCCGTCCTCCTCCAAGGCCTGGGGCTGGCTGCCATGGTGGGTGACCTTCACCACCTGCCAGTCGACGTTGAGCTCGTCGAGGTCGTGGTCGGTGAGGGTGAAGCGGGTGCCCGGAGCGAGCTCGGGCAGGTCGCTTTCGGCGGCGCAGGTCAGGGCGTCGCTTCTCAGGTGTTCGAGGCGAATACGGGTGAAGGCCTGGCCGGAGGCGTCGGCCTTGTAGCGGCCGGGGTAGTCGTAGTGTTCGTAGTCGTCTCGCTGACCATGGGCCTCGAGCTCATCGCCCACATGCTCGTGCAGCTGCGCATAGGCGGGGTTCTTGAATGAGTAGTCCTTGAGCGTGACTGAGGCCGGGGCGACCCGGGCGAGCTGCTGGAGCTTGCGCACGTGGCGCTTGGGCGGGGTGCCGCCGGCCCGGCCGTGGTAGGTACGCTCGCCCAGGTGGGCCAGCGCCTGGGGCGCGTCGGCGAACACCAGGCGGTGGGCGGCGCTGGGTGTCTCGCCGCCCGACTCGAAGCCTATCTCGAAGAACTCGTGAAAGTAGAACAGCCCCTCCTCGGCGGCCAGGCGCTCGACGAAGGCGAGATCCGTTTCCCGGTACTGGGTGAGGTACTCCCTCTCCTGCGGTTCCCGGGTGGCGGCGAAGGCGATATCGGTGAGGCTGCGCTCGTCGCACAGGGTATTGATGACCGTGAGCGGCGAGACCTGCTGGAAGATGCGCGAGTTGTGGCGCAGGCCGAGGCGCCACAGCGCCGGGCGGGCGACCAGCGAGTAGATCGTGCGGCGGTGGCCGCGGTCGCCGCGCCCGAACTCGCTGACGATGGCGTTGACCCGGCGCAGCACCTCGCCGTCCTGCCAGATCGTCAGGGTTACCGGACGGTCGAGAATGTCACTCGCGGTGAGGCTGCCGTCGCGGCTGGCGAAGCGCAGCGTGAGGGTGAAGGGCTCTGAGAGCGCCTCCTCCAGGGTGAAGTCGATGACCGCCAGGTCGGCCGAGTCAGCCCCGGCAAGCTGCAGGGTGAATTGCAATCCAGTTGCGTCGGCCATGTGAGGTTCCTTCTGGTCACCCGGGTGAAAGGCAAGTGAGAAATACGCAAGGTTACGCAAGCGAAGCGAGGGAGCAAGGCGCAACGTGTACGAAGCGTTTTTAGCTGACGCAAGATGTCGGCAATGTCTTACAAAACCTGGTCATATCGACTTACTCTTTCCCTATCTATCGTGCTGAGGTTGGCACTCCTCTATACTCGGCCCATGGCTTACATTCCTTAACAAGCTTTCGGCGCGCCTGATGACGCATCGCCCTGCCCCACATGGTTTCAAGCCTGGCCGACGCCGATTCCTCTTCGGCCTGGGCGGGTTGCTGCTGGCCACGGGGCTGGGGCTATCCCCCACGGCGCTCGAGGCGCGAATCAACCGTGGGCGGCTGCGCGAGAGCATGCAGCGCCTGTATGGCAGTTCGGGCCTCGCCATTCTCGAGGAGTGGTTTGCGCTGCTCGACCGGCTGCAAGGCAGCGACCTCGACACCCAACTGCGCGAAGTCAACGACTTCTTCAACCGCCGCGTGCGCTGGCTCGAGGACACCCAGATCTGGGGAGCCGAGGACTACTGGGCCACGCCGCTGGAAACCATGGGCAAGCGCCAGGGCGACTGCGAGGACTATTCGATCGCCAAGTACGTGACGCTCAAGGAGCTCGGCATCCCCGGCGCGAAGCTGCGCATGATCTACGTCCGCGCCCGTATCGGCCGCAGCCAGATCAGTCAGGCCCATATGGTGTTGGGCTACTACGAGACGCCATCGGCGGTGCCATTGGTACTCGACAACCTGGTCCCTTCCATTACGCCTGCCACTCAGCGTACCGATCTCGACCCCGTCTTCAGCTTCAACAGCGAAGGCCTGTGGGCCGGCAGTTCCAGCCAGTCGCGCGCGGATCCGGTGGCACGCCTGTCGCGCTGGCGCAGTGTGATCGAGCGCATGCAGCAGCAGGGATTCATCTGATGACAAAGCCACACAACAAGAAACGATCGACGCAACGGAACGAATCAGGGCGTTCATTCCCAGGGGGAACGAAGACATGTCATTGATCAAGCAGCTCTGGCTGACCATAACGACACTGCTGCTGCTGGCCTTCGTGGGCAGCCTGCTCATCGGCGTGACGAGCAGCCGTCATTACATCGAGCAGGAGATCGAGATCAAGAACAACGACAACGCCAATGCCCTGGCCTTGTCGATGAGCCAGATGGAGAAAGACCCCGTCATCTTGGAGCTGCTGCTGGCCGCCCAGTTCGACACCGGGCACTACCGGCGCATCGAGCTGCGCGACGCCGAGGGAGAGATCATCGAGCAGCGCACCGCCGGCGAATATGTCGACGACGTGCCGGCCTGGTTCGTCAAGCTGGTACGCTTCGACGTGCCAGCGGGCCGGTCCGTCGTACAGGATGGCTGGCAGCAGTACGGCACCCTGGAGCTGGAGAGCCAGCACAGCTTCGCCTATCGCTCGCTATGGCGCAGCACCCTGGAGCTGGCCGGCTGGTTCGCCGTTGCCGGTGCCATCAGTCTGCTGCTGGCAAGCTGGATCGTGAACACCATTCGTCGGCCGCTGCGCAACGTGGTCAACCAGGCCCAGGCCATTGGTCAGCGCCGCTTCACGATGGCAAGTGAGCCACGTACGCGAGAGCTGCGCGAGGTGGTGCAGGCCATGAACCAGCTCTCTTACGCCGTACGCCAGATGCTCGGCGAAGAGAGCGACAAGCTCGACCAGCTCCGGCGCCGCATGCAGCATGACCCGGTCACCGATACGCTCACCCGCGCGCCCTTCCTGGCCCAACTGCAGGCACATCTCAAGAGCGAGAAGGACGATGCCAGCGGCACCCTGGCGATGGTGCGCGTCGCCCGCCTGGCCGAACTCAACCAGCAGCTCGGCCATGCAGCCACCGATGCCCTGCTCGCCCAACTGGCACGTCGTCTCGAGCAAGTCGCCAAGACCCATGGCCTCGGCACGGTCGGCCGGCTGAACGGCAGCGACTTCGGCGTGATCCTGCCACGTCACCACGATCTCGAAGCGATCGGAATGGCGCTGCAGCAGCAACTGGAAGCGCTGAGTGGCGAACAGGCCAGCGCTTCCCTGCCCTCTGCCCTGCGTCAATACAGCCAGGGCGAAAGCCAGGCCGAGCTCTTGGCCAGCCTCGACGGTGCGCTGGCTGCCGCCGAAGGTCGCGGCGAGAACCATCAGGAGATCGTCGACCAGCCCGCCAGCAGAGTGCTCTTCACGCGTCATGACGACTGGCGTCAGGCCCTTGGCGACGCCCTCCAGCAGGGAGCCTTCCTGGCCCACTATCCTGTGCTCGATGCGCGGGGCCAGTTGGTTCACTACGAAGTCCCGTCACGGCTGCACCTGAAGGGGGAGTGGCGCCCCGCAGGAGTCTTCTTGCCTTGGGTATCGCGCCTGGCGATGGCACCGACCCTCGACCTGGCCGTCGTCTCGGCGGCGCTGACGGATGTCGAATCCAGCGGCAAGGCGGTGGCGATCAACCTGTCGGCCGAGTCGCTCAACGATGGCCACTTCGTTGGCGAGCTGCTCTCTCGCATCGGTGCCCACCGGAGCATTGCCGACAAGCTGTGGTTCGAGCTGCCGCAATCCGTTGCCATACAGCAGCCACAGGCGCTGAAGACCCTCTGCCATGCCCTGCTTGGATTGGGCTGCCGAGTCGGCCTGGAACATGTCGGCACCCAGTTCGGCAAGATCGAAGGGCTACAGGATCTGGGCCTGAGCTTCATGAAGATCGACGGCGCCTTGAGCCAGGAGATCGAGAGCCGTAGCGATCAGCAGAGCCTGCTGAGAGGTATGGCCACGCTGGCTCACTCGCTTGGCATCATGGCCATTGCGGAAGGCGTGGAGAGCCAGGAAGCCGAGAGCATGCTGTTCGAGCTGGGGCTGGATGGCGTGACGGGACCAGGCGTGCGCCATCACGAGGGTGGCGGCGGGAGCGGTGCATGACAGCCGCTCGAAGCGACGAGGTCGGCAAAAGCCGGCCTCGTGGCCTTCTGGAGGTTAGATGATGTCGTCGTCGATGTCCGACATCAGCCCCACACTGTTCCGACGCTGGCGCAGCGATTGGCGCTCCAACAGCTTCTGCTGAGCCGGCTCTGGCAGATCGGTGAAACTGATCACCCCTTTGTCCATCAAGACGTTGATCACATCTTCGAGAACCCGCACGAAGGCCAGATCGGACTTCGATAGCGCCAGGTTATCGGCATCGCCATCCTCGGCGACGAAACTCTGCAGCTCGGGCGAGCAAGGCGGCACGAATTCACGGCACTCTGCCGTCGCCTCACGGCTCACCTGAACGACCTGCCCTGATTCGTTGCGCTTGATGTACATGACTCTGCCCTTGAACGTTCCTTACGTAGAGTAACAAACGCCCTGCCCGGTGTCTCCAGGCAGGGCGATGGCGTCGGCTCGACGCCGGCTTACGGGTCGATGTGGAGTTGGCCGCTTTCCAACATCTCCTGGAGGAAGTCCGCCGAGCTGGCCCCTTCCATGTTGACGTTCTCCAGCACGATCACTTGAGTGGCATTGCTGCCATCGGCGCTGATACCGCCCTCGTGACTGATGTAGAGCACGGTGTCGGTACCTTCCTGCGCGGCAAGGATGAAATTGTCGATACTGTCGGTGCTTCCACTCTGCAGTAGATCCACCAGGTCCAGCACGTCTTCACCGAGCCCGAAGTCCTTGATCGTATCGGTAGCCGGCACGCCCTCCTCACCTTGGTCGCCCAGCTGCCATTGGAAGACATCGTCCCCTTCGCCGCCGATCAAGGTGTCATGACCGGCCCCGCCCGCCAGGGTGTCGTCCCCCTCGGTGCCATGCACCACGTCGTCACCGTCGGTGCCGGTGATCTCATAAGTGCCGTCTTCGGTGGTCTTGACGAAAACCGTGAACGCCGCGGATGCCAGATCCCCATCTGCATCCGAGCCGGCCAGCTCGAAGTCGAGCTGGTAATCGTCTGGGTAGATCTGGGTCACGTAGCTGGTTGAGACGCCATCGATCTTGAAGCTGTTGTTACCCGCCGGGCGCAGTTCCAGGTAATCGATGTTGTGCGATGGATCGATGTCGAAGAGGAACTCCCCATCGGATGTCGCGAGAGTCGCGGTGTAGATCGTCGAGCTTCCATCCACGTCGTAAACCGTCAACTTGGCCTGGTCATCCGCCTTGGTGCCTCCCGTGCCGGATACGCTGAAGACGAAAGAGGCGATACCGATCGCTCCTGCATCCTCCATGGGGCGGACGTCGAACCTCAGCATGTCGTTCTTGTTGCCTTGAACCACATTGGAATGTACGCCCAGATCCGTTGAGGACAGGCTGACATTCTCTCGGCTGCCGTTACTGAAAGCTTCGACCGCTAGCGCGAACTTGCCATCGAAGAGATCTGCCGAGAACAAGTAGGCGAGCTTGCCCTCCTCCTGGTAGAAGCCGCTTGGATCGAAGGCACTCAACATGCTCTCTATTTCCGTCTCGACGACAGGCGCAGGAGATACCAGTTCGAAGCTGTAGGTCCCGTTCGTATGGAGCGTGAGATTGAAGAACGCGAGGGCTCCCGACTGTGCGGTATAGGTGATCGAAGTATCTGAAGAACCGGTAATGATCAGCTCGTAGCCTGCCGGCATGCCTGTCCAGATCAGCGAACCTTCACCGAAGCTGTCGAGGAAGCCCTGAGCATCCGGCCCCACGTCGAACTCATAAACTCCATCATACGTTCCGGCCACGTTCCCGATGGCCAGGTTCAGGCTGGTCAGGCTAGGTGTGTCGTCAATGATGTCGACCGTCAGCGTCGCCGATGCCGTGCTTCCGCCCACACCGGTCACACTGAGCGACACGCTGTCCGTCAGGGTTTCGTCGGTACTACTGGTCGGCACCCCATGCATCTGGGCTTCACCAAGGGCGTAGACATAGCTGACGGTGCCGGCACTGGCTGTGCCGCTGAAACCGGTCAGGTACAGTGTGCCCATGACGGTGGAAATCGCTAACGATGGCGTGGCCTCGCTGAAGCCCTGCAACTGAGCCAGGGTAAAGCTCTGACCGCCCACCGTGACGCTGGCGATGCCGTCGGTGGCTGCAACATGGAAGCTACCGCTAGCGCTCTCACGGGTATCGGACTCAGAGGTCAGGCCGGCTTCGTGAACGGTGCTGTCGGCGCCGCTGGCATTGACGATCACCTGGGCACTGTCGTCCGCGCCCAGGATGGACAGGCTCAGGGTGGCGCTGGAGGTGTCGCCATCGGCATCGGTAATGGTGTAGCCGAGGCTGAAATTCAGCAGCTCATCGGCGCCCAGCGCCTGCACGGCGGCCAGGTTGTTGTCGAGTGTGAAGCTCCAGCTGCCGTCGGGGTTCAACACTAGGCTGCCGTACTGGCCGAGCTCGGCCAGTTGTTCAGCGCTGACATCCCAGGTCAATGAGCCGAAACCGTCTGCGCCTAGGGTGTCGTTGGCGAGAACGCTGCCGCTGAGTACGTTGCCGGCAGCGTCTTCGGCCACGGTACCGCCGTGGTCGTCGGCAGCCTGGGGCACGTCGTCGACGATGTCGATGACCAGACTGTCACTGGCGGTGCTGCCATCGCTGTCGGTGACGACCAGGCTGAAGCTGTCGCTGGTCGCGTCGCCGTCGGTGGCGCCGTCCAGGGTGTAGGTCCAGCTGTAGCTGCCGTCGGTGAGCGTGACGACCAGGGTGCCGTGCGTACCCGCGACCGTGCCGCCATTGGTGACGTTGACGCCTTTGATGAAGAGCGATTGTAGCCCGTCGTTGCCGGTGTCGATGGCAAGGGTGCCGCTGGTGGCGTGCGAGCCGTCGCCCGCGCTGCCGCTCGGCAGGCCGGCTTCGGCGACGCTGCTACTGTCGGCATTGACGGCAATCACCGGTATGGAGTCGGGCGCGACCGTGACGGTCAGGGTGGCGCTGGACGTGTCGCCATCGGCATCAGTAATCGCGTAGTCGATCACCGCCTCGCCCTCGAAGCCCGGCGCCGGAGTGAAGGTGACCTCCCCGTTGGCCTGGAAGCTCAGCGTGCCCTGGCTGGGATTGCGCAGGCTCGCCGAGGTCAGCCTCATGCCATCGGCGCCCGCACTGTCGTTACCCACCACATTGACGATGACGGCGGTGTCTTCATCGGTGCTAGCACTATCGTCAGCCGCCTGCGGAGCGTCGTCGACGAAGGTAAGCTGGAGCGTACCCGTGGCGCTGCCGCTACTGCTCGACACGGTGTAGACCAGGCTGGCAAGTGCATCGTCCATGCCCATACCGTGCAACAAGTTGTTCACTTGGATGATAGTGAACGCGCCCGTTGCAGGGTCGAGCTCGACGGTAAACACCGTGACCCCACGCGCCTCTGAAATCGCCTGGAGTGTGTTGGTAGCGGCATTCCAATTGAACAGCAGTGTCTCGCCGCCCAGTTGGAGTTGCGCACCGTTCATGCCGGCAAAGGTCACGCTGCCATCACTGCCAGAGCCAAAGGAAGCCGGCAGAACACCGCTGGCAACCGAACTGCTACCGCCCAGCGTTTCGACATCATGCAGCGTCGCTTCGATACTCCCCGCCGTTGGCGGGGTACCGGCAGGCGCTTGAGGTTCCTCCACTTCCTCGGCTTCCTCCGCCACGAAAGCGCCTCCCTGCTCTTCCGACGGCCTGCCCAGTGCATTCAAGCCGAAGTTGTATGCCAGGGGATCGACATTCTCGACGATACGGGCCAAGCGTACGAAACTATGGCCTCCATCGGCCCCACCACCAGGGCCGGCTCCTGCGGCGGTGGCATCGAGCACGTCAAGCAGATCCGCCGAGTCGTCATCCAGCGCCGAGAGCAGCGCTTCGAGGTCCTCGTCGAGGGCAGCGAACTCGCTCGCATCGGCAGGCTGGTCGGCACCAAGCTCTTGTGTCAAGACTACCTGCTCGCCACCTTCAATCAGGGTGGGGGCGAAGCTATCGCCAAAGTCGAGCTGCACACCCCCTCCATTGGATGTGATGACAGTTTCGCCTTCCTGCAGCGCGTCTCCGACATGTAGCTCGCGCAGATTGCCCGAGGCATCACGTGCCCAGGCCTGACCGGAGAGAGAGATAACGGTTGCAATAGACATGAGGGATCACCCCGCAAAATGAAAAAACTGTTTACGAGGCTCGCCACGGCCAAACGGTCCATGCCTGGAGGGCGTGCTTAAGATGAAGTATGGGCCAAGGCTTACAGCGCGATATTGGACCGTAGTACAGTGTGAGAGAAAAAGTTGAGGCCGATCAAGAGTTAGTGTGAGTGGTTATCAATAAAAAATGCCCGGCCTAGGCCGGGCGTCTATAGTCCTTGCGGTAAATCAGTCGATATTGAGGCTCGACTTCAGCGCCTCGAGATCCCCACTGAAGTTCTCCAGCACGATGACCTGGTCGGCCAGCGCATTGTCGAAGTTCCCCTCATCGGTTCCGAAGTTGCCTTCCGTGCTGATGTAGAGCTTGGTGGTGCCGCTCCCATCGGCTTCGAAGCGCAGGTGCTCGAGCCCATTGCCGTCGCTGAGCAATTCGCTCAGATCCAGGCTGTCACCCTGGGCCAACGAGAAGTCCTCGACAGTATCGACCGCGGCGCTGCCCTCTTCGCCCTGGTCACCGAGTTTCCAGGCGAAGGTATCTGCGCCAAGGCCGCCGAGAAGGGTGTCGTCACCAGCACCGCCGATCAGAGCGTCATCGCCCGCACCGCCGATCAGGACGTCATCCCCCGCACCGCCGATCAGGACGTCATCCCCCGAGCCTCCGTCGAGGAAATCATTGCCGCCATCGGCTCGCTGAGTATCTACCAGCTCCTCCCAGCGTGACTTCACATAGGCGATTATCTCAGCGTCGCTCGGGGCCTCACCTGGAGTGCCCTCCGCCCAGCGCAAGTATTCGACCAGCCCCGCATAGCCCAGTCCATCGTGGCTGCCATCGGAGAAGATCTCGCCAGTGTCGAGGTTCGTCCACTCGAGGTGGTCGGAATTGATGGCATCGCCGAAGATGATGTCATCACCGTCACCGCCGGTGAGCACGTCGTCTCCCAGCTCGGCCAACTCATCGCTGCTAGAGCCACCCTTGAGTGCGGCGTCGAGGTCCTCTGCTGTATTGACGATATCCACATAACCGAAGGGAGCCGTGACTGTCGTCGCTCCGTTGCTTGCTGTCAGGTACCCTTCACCAGCCACTTCGGAATTGTCAAAAAACTTCAAGATATGCTCGCTTACACCACTGCCGATACCAGTGGCATGCACGGCTGAGACCGCCGAGAGTTCTTCGAAAGCCTCCACCGAAGCATTGAAAGTATTTATATCAGTTGCATCACCTGGCCCACGCAAATTTCCGTCAGCGTCATAGTACTTTGTCGGATCTCCGTCGGTCAGAAAGTAGGTCAGGTTCTTGAAGCCATCACTAACTGATGCATCGTTTCCATGCTGGGCATTGAACCAGGCAACAGCCTGCTCGAACGCCGATTCATAGTTCGTTCCCCCACCAGCCGAGACCGCATCAATAGCTAGCAAGAGATCGTTTACGTTGTCAGCGTTAAGATTCTGGATGCTGGCCAAGGTGCTAGCGTGATAGGAGAAGACCATCAGCTGTACATTGACGGTGCCGTCGTGCTCCTTGAGCTGATTGGCCAAGTTCACCAGCGCCTGCTTGGTCAAGTCCATGCGACTCAGGTAGCCAGTACCCGAGTAGTCATTCATGCTGCCGGAAGCATCGACGATCAGCGAGATATTGTAGTTCTGACCGGGCTCGACGATGGTGAACTTGCCTCCCGCATCGCCTATCAATACATCACTGCCACTGGTGCTGTCGTGATTATTCTCGCTGTTGTTGCCGACGTAGAGCGCATCAGGGGCTGGCGAAGACAACGTAATGCTGCTGTCGACGGTATCCCCATCAGCATCCTGGCCTTCGATCTTCAGTTCGATATCGAAGTCAGAGGCAGTTCCGCCCGTCTGGAACGAAAGGTCACCAAGTTTGAAGTTGTCTCCGTTGGCACCAGTGACCTCGATGGCTTCAAAGGGCTCCTCAGTCTCGACTCGATAGCTCCAGCCATCCTTCACTCCGTCGATGCGGATGCCATCCCCAACCTGGGTCAATGTGACTTCAGAGGTAACGTCGACGCCATTGCCATCGAGAACGACGATGTCGTCTGGCGACAGTGTCAGATATTGATCCGTGACGTCTGAGGGGTGGCCACTGCTGGCCTCGGCATCGGCCACTGCCTTGACGATGAACGAGGCAGTGCTATTTTTCCCGCCGGTCAGGTAAACGTCCTGAGTGAACTGCGTGGCTTGCTGGCGAGCTTCCCATTCGGGAGAACCAGATACGCCTGTGAAACTCAGCCCCTGCAGGAAATCGAAGCGGATGAATTCACCGTTCGTAATACTCTGGCCTTCGCTGACACCCAACCGCCCTGAGCTGGTATTGATCGTGTCATTTGTGGTGGATGAGATCAGCACGTCATTAGCGATATCGCCATCCTCGGAGTTCAGCGCATAGTAGCCAGAGTTGCCGCCGCTGATGCCCGCCGCGATGTTGCCTTCGACCAGTGTGCCGTTCAGAACCTGGTCATTCACCTGGATAGTGAATCCGTCGCCATTCGGCTTGAGCGTCACGACGAAGGCTTCTTCGCCACTCTCGGTCATAGCCGTCAGTTGCTGCCCATCGCTACTCAACGCATAGAAGAGCGGCTGGCCCTCGAACGAGAGTGCATTGCCATCCGTGTCGACGGCCGGCTGACCCTCCAGGCTGGCCTTGAACACAACGTTGCCCAAGCCATCGGCCCCAACCGCATCGGCGAAGTTGAGCTTTCCTGCCGCACCATCGACAAGCGCCGCGGCATCCGGCGTGAACTCGCTGGGAATGTCGTCGACGATATCGATGGTCAAGCTGGCATTGGCGCTGTCACCGTCGCTGTCGGTGACCACCAGTGCGAAGCTATCCTTCACGCCATCAATGTTAGGCCCTTGGGTACTGTGCTCGTCGGTGGCGCCGTCGAGGGTGTAGGTCCAACTGTAGCTGCCGTTGACGAGCGTGACGACCAAGGTGCCGTGCGTGCCCTGCACCGTGCCACCACCGGTGACGTTCTCGCCGTTGATCACCAGCGACTGCAGCCCGTCGTTGCCGGTATCGATGGCCAAGGTGCCGCTGGTGACGTGCGAGCCGTCATTGGCACTGCCGCCCGGCAGGCCGGCCTCGTCGACGCTGGCTTGGCCGTCGTTGACGTCGGGGCCACCGACCTCGATCGTCGGCTCGGAGTCGTCCTGCAAGGTCAGGGTGACCGTGGCGGTGCTCTCGTCGCCATCGGCGTCGGTGATGGTGTAGTCGAAGCTCACCCCCCCTTCCTCACCCGCCGCCGGGGTGTAGGTGAAGGTGCCGTCTTCGTTGTACACCAGCGTGCCGCTGCCGGTGAGGCTGCCGGCCACCAGGGCCACGCCGTTGGTCAGGTCGATGCCATCGGCGCCGCCCGTGTCGTTGCCGAACACGTTGATAGTGACCGGGGCGTTTTCGGTTTCCTGAGTCGCCGCGTCGTCCACCGCCTGCGGCACGTCGTCGATGATGGCGATGGTCAGGCTGTCGTTGGCCTCGTCGCCGTCGCTGTCGGTGACGACCAGGGTGAAGCTGTCGCTGGTCGTGTCACCGTCGGTGGCACCGTCGAGGGTGTAGGTCCAGCTGTAGCTGCCGTTGGCGAGCGTGACGACCAAGGTGCCGTGCGTACCGTTGACCGTGCCGCCACCGGTGACGTTCTCGCCGTTGATCACCAGCGACTGCAGCCCGTCGTTGCCGGTATCGATGGCCAGGGTGCCGCTGGTGACGTGCGAGCCGTCATTGGCACTGCCACTCGGCAGGCCGGCCTCGTCGACGCTGGCTTGGCCGTCGTTGACGTCGGGGCCACCAACCTCGATCGTCGGCTCGGAGTCGTCCGCCACGGTCACGGTCAGCGTGGCGCTGGAGGTATCGCCGTCGGCGTCGGTGATGGTGTAGTCGATCACCGCATCGCCTTCGAAGCCCGCCGCCGGGGTGAAGGTGACCGCGCCATTGGCATCGAAGCTCAGGCTGCCCTGGCTCGGGTTGCGCAGGCTCGCCGCCGTCAGCGTGGCGCCATCGGCACCGGCCGTATCGTTGTCCATCACGTTATAAGTGATAGGGGTATCTTCCGCGGTCCCGGCGGTGTCATCCACCGCCTGCGGCACGTCGTCGATGATGGCGATGGTCAGGCTGTCGTTGGCCTCGTCGCCGTCGCTGTCGGTGACGACCAGGGTGAAGCTGTCGCTGGTCGTGTCACCGTCGGTGGCGTCGTCGAGGGTGTAGGTCCAGCTGTAGCTGCCGTTGGCGAGCGTGACGACCAAGGTGCCGTGCGTACCGTTGACCGTGCCGCCGCCGGTGACGTTCTCGCCGTTGATCACCAGCGACTGCAGCCCGTCGTTGCCGGTATCGATGGCCAGGGTGCCGCTGGTAGCGTGGGAGCCGTCATTGGCACTGCCGCTCGGCAGGCCGGCCTCGTCGACGCTGGCTTGGCCGTCGTTGACATCGGGTCCGCTGACCTTGATGGTCGGCTCGGAGTCGTCCTGCAAGGTCAGGGTGACCGTGGCGGTGCTCTCGTCGCCATCGGCGTCGGTGATGGTGTACTCGAAGCTCACCCCCCCTTCCTCACCCGCCGCCGGGGTGTAAGTGAAGGTGCCGTCTTCGTTGTACACCAGCGTGCCGCTGCCGGTGAGGCTGCCGGCCACCAGGGCCACGCCGTTGGTCAGGTCGATGCCATCGGCACCGCCCGTGTCGTTGCCGAACACGTTGATAGTGACCGGGGCGTTTTCGGTTTCCTGAGTCGCCGCGTCGTCCACCGCCTGCGGCACGTCGTCGATGATGGCGATGGTCAGGCTGTCGCTGGCCTCGTCGCCGTCGCTGTCGGTGACGACCAGGGTGAAGCTGTCGCTGGTCGTGTCACCGTCGGTGGCGCCGTCGAGGGTGTAGGTCCAGCTGTAGCTGCCGTTGGCGAGCGTGACGACCAAGGTGCCGTGCGTACCGTTGACCGTGCCGCCACCGGTGACGTTCTCGCCGTTGATCACCAGCGACTGCAGTCCGTCGTTGCCGGTATCGATGGCCAGGGTGCCGCTGGTGACGTGCGAGCCGTCATTGGCACTGCCGCTCGGCAGGCCGGCCTCGTCGACGCTGGCTTGGCCGTCGTTGACGTCGGGGCCACCAACCTCGATCGTCGGCTCGGAGTCGTCCGCCACGGTCACGGTCAGCGTGGCGCTGGAGGTATCGCCGTCGGCGTCGGTGATGGTGTAGTCGATCACCGCATCGCCTTCGAAGCCCGCCGCCGGGGTGAAGGTGACCGCGCCATTGGCATCGAAGCTCAGGCTGCCCTGGCTCGGGTTGCGCAGGCTCGCCGCCGTCAGCGTGGCGCCATCGGCACCGGCCGTATCGTTGTCCATCACGTTATAAGTGATAGGGGTATCTTCCGCGGTCCCGGCGGTGTCATCCACCGCCTGCGGCACGTCGTCGATGATGGCGATGGTCAGGCTGTCGTTGGCCTCGTCGCCGTCGCTGTCGGTGACGACCAGGGTGAAGCTGTCGCTGGTCGTGTCACCGTCGGTGGCGCCGTCGAGGGTGTAGGTCCAGCTGTAGCTGCCGTTGGCGAGCGTGACGACCAAGGTGCCGTGCGTACCGTTGACCGTGCCGCCACCGGTGACGTTCTCGCCGTTGATCACCAGCGACTGCAGTCCGTCGTTGCCGGTATCGATGGCCAGGGTGCCGCTGGTAGCGTGGGAGCCGTCATTGGCACTGCCACTCGGCAGGCCGGCCTCGTCGACGCTGGCTTGGCCGTCGTTGACATCGGGTCCGCTGACCTTGATGGTCGGCTCGGAGTCGTCCTGCAAGGTCAGGGTGACCGTGGCGGTGCTCTCGTCGCCATCGGCGTCGGTGATGGTGTACTCGAAGCTCACCACCCCTTCCTCACCCGCCGTCGGGGTGTAGGTGAAGGTGCCGTCTTCGTTGTACACCAGCGTGCCGCTGCCGGTGAGGCTGCCGGCCACCAGGGCCACGCCGTTGGTCAGGTCGATGCCATCGGCACCGCCCGTGTCGTTGCCGAACACGTTGATAGTGACCGGGGCGTTTTCGGTTTCCTGAGTCGCCGCGTCGTCCACCGCCTGCGGCACGTCGTCGATGATGGCGATGGTCAGGCTGTCACTGGCCTCGTCGCCGTCGCTGTCGGTGACGACCAGGGTGAAGCTGTCGCTGGTCGTGTCACCGTCGGTGGCGCCGTCGAGGGTGTAGGTCCAGCTGTAGCTGCCGTTGGCGAGTGTGACGACCAAGGTGCCGTGCGTACCGTTGACCGTGCCACCGCCGGTGACATTCTCACCATTGATCACCAGCGACTGCAGCCCGTCGTTGCCGGTGTCGATAGCAAAAGTGCCGCTGGTGGTGTGCGAGCCGTCACCCACGCTGCCGGTCGGCAGGCCGGCCTCGTCGACGCTGCTGCTGTCGGACATGATTGTAATGGTCGGCTCGGAGTCGTCTGGAGCGTTCTCGTCCGGCTCAGCCAAGGCGAAAGCCAGCCCGTCCTCTTCCGGCGAGCCACGCAGATCATTCATGCCGAAGTTGAACGTCAATGGGTCGACGTTCTCGGCAATGCGCGCCAGGCGCACGAAGCTGTGACCGCCATCGGCGCCACCACCGGGGCCGGCGCCAGCTGCAGTGGCATCGAGCACCTCCAGCAGGTCGACGCTGTCGTCGTCCAGCGCCGTCAGCAGGGCTTCGAGATCCTCGTCCAAGGCAGAGAATTCAGAAGCGTCGGTCGCTTCGGCGGCATCCAGCTCCGCTGTCATGACCACTTGCTCGCCGCCTTCTACCAGCACCGGACCGATTCCATCAGCGAAGTCGAGTTGGACGCTGCCGTTGTCGGAGGTGATCAGCACCTCACCTTCCTGAAGGGTATCGCCCACGCGCAATTCGCGCAGGTTGCCCTCGGCGTCGCGCGCCCAAGCTTGGCCGGTAATCGAGATAACTGTGGAAATGGCCATGACATGGCTCCTGTATCGTCTGTATCTCTTACATTAACCTCACAAACGACACATTAAGTAACATACCGAAACATTGATATTGGACCGATGGACAAGTAGCAAAGCGAATGGACGCGAACGAAAAAAGGCTTAACAATAACTAGTTAAGCCTTTGTTTTATAAAACATAAGCTGCCTAGACGACGTTCGCGTCCTGTCTGGACAGACTGAGCACCAGCTGCATGCGGTCGCGTACGCCGAGCTTGCGAAATACCGCGCCGAGATGTGCCTTGACCGTGCGCTCGGTGATGTCGAGCTGGCGGGCCACCTCCTTGTTGCTGCGTCCTTCTGCTACCGCCAGTGCCACGGCTCGCTCGCGCTCCGTCAGCACGGACAGGTTCTCCTGCGGCAGGCCGTCACGCCCACCTAGGGTGGCGAATGCGCCTCCAACCACCTTGCTGAGCAATTCGGCCGGCACCCATACCCCCTGATGGCCGGTGACCAGAGCCACCTGCCGCAGTAGCTCGGGGGGTGATAGCGCGTGGACATAGCCACGCGCCCCCACCTGTAGCGCCATGAGCGCTTCCACTTCGCTCGGCGTCAGGGACATGACGACAACAATAGCGCCATGGCCAGCCAGCGCTCCCGCCAGCCCGGGCCATTCCGGATGATCCGTCAACAGCCAGATCCGGTCGCCATCGTCCACCATGACGCGCGCCTGGTCCGGGTTGATTCGCCGTATATCGCGAAAGGCGCTGTGCAGCCGTGGAATGTCTGCGCGCCTCTGACTCACGAACAGAACTGCCATCATCGTTCCCCCATGGAGTTGCTCCATGCCCGCAGTACGGGTTTGAGCAGATACTGCATCACGGTGCGCTTGCCGGTCATGATGTCGACCTGAGCCGTCATGCCGGGAATGACCTGGATGTCACTGCCCAGGTTTTCCCCTTCGACCGTTTTCACACGCACCAGATAGAAGGTGTTGTCGTCGTCGTCAGTGATGGTGTCGGCACTGATGTGGTCCAGCTCGGCTTCGAGACCGCCGTAGATGGCGAAGTCGTACGCCGTCAGCTTGATGGTGGCCGGCTGGCCGGGTCGCAGGAAAGCAATGTCCTGCGGTGCGATACGCGCCTCGACCAGCAGCTGATCGTCGCTGGGTATGATGTCCACCACTTCCTGCCCTGGCTGTACCACGCCGCCCAGGGTATTGATCCCCAGGCGCTGCACGATGCCATCCACAGGGGATCGGACCTCGGCGAGGCGCACCCGATCCTGCAGGCCGGCACTGGACTCATCGAGTGCCCCCAGATCCCCAATGGTCTGAGCCAGGTCGTTGCGCCATTCGCTGCGCCGTTCGGCGCCAATCTCGCGTAGCTGGGTACGCGCCTCTTCTACGGCGGCCTCGAGGCGCGCGACAGCAGCCGCGGCCTGGTTGCGCTCGCCGGTGGCACGCGAAACCTCACGTTCGAGGCGCAGGATGTCGACCTCCGAGACCGCCCCCGAGGCCAACAGTGGTCGTGTCAGGTTCAACTCCTGGCTCGCCATGTTCGCCTCACGCTGGGCGGTATCGCGCCGCGCCTTGGCTTCGTTGAGCTCCTCTTCACGCTGACGAATGCGATCGCGCAAAATGCTCTCCTGCTCGCGAAGCTCCTCACGCCGGCTCTCGTAGACCTCGCGCTCTTGCGCGACGATTTCCGGCGCCCCGCTGCGCAATTCGTCGTCGGGGTTGAAGGGCGTATCGGTCACCAGAGCGCGCAGCCGTTCGGCGCGGGCACGAAGGGCCAATGCCTGGGCACGGTTCTCACGGAAGTTGGCAACGAAGCGCGTGGGGTCGATGCGCATCAGCACTTGCCCCGCTTCGACCATCTCCCCTTCACGCACCATGATCTGCTGCACCACACCGCCATCGAAGGACTGCACCTTCTGCAACTGGCTGGAGGGAATCACTCTCCCGGTCCCGCGTGTCACCTCGTCGATCGAAGCAAAATAGGCCCATGCGATCAGCGCGCCGAAGGCAAGCAGTATGGTGTAGAGGAAGAGCCGTGCCCGGATCGGGTCCTGCTGCATGCGCGCCCAGTCGGCATCGCTGGCCCAGTCGCGATTGAGGTGGGCGGAAGTCACCCGCTTGGAGAACAGACGGTCCATGAACGGACGAAACGGCTTGCCGCCGACATCGGTGAAACGCCCGATCGCCTCGAAGCCTTGCTGCTCGGCACTCTTGCCCTTGGCCTTGGGAGACGTGGCGGTCATCAGTTGGCCCTCCCGATCTGGCCCTTGCGCAGGGCTTCCACGACCTTGTCACGCGGGCCGTCGGCAACGACCTTGCCGGCGTCGATGACGATGATGCGATCGACCAGCGACAGCAATGAGGTACGGTGAGTCACCACGATCAGCGTCTTGCCCTGCCCGTAACTTGCTAGATTGGCCTTGAAGGCCTCCTCACTGGCGTGATCCATGGAGCTGGTCGGTTCGTCGAGCAACAGGATCTTCGGGTCATGAACCAGTGCTCGCGCAATGGCCACTGCCTGGCGCTGGCCCCCGGAGAGCATCTGGCCACGTTCGCCCACCTGAAGCTCGACGCCTTGGGGGTGGCCATTGACCAGGCTTTCCAGGCCGCTGAGCTTGATCGCATGCAGCAGCGCCTCGTCGTCGACACCATCGCTGCCGCCACCGGCCACGATATTGTCACGCAGCGAACCGAAGAACAGGCTGACGTCCTGCGGCACGTAGCCGATGTGGCGCCGCAGCTCCACCGGATCGAACTGTCGCAGGTCCACCCCGTCGAGCATTACCGAACCCGCCGTGGGCGCATACAACCCCAGCAACAGCTTGTTGAGCGAGGTCTTGCCACAACCGACACGCCCCAGCAAGGCCACCTTCTCGCCAGGCTCGATCTTGAGCGAGATGTCGCGTAGCGCATCGCGCTCCTCGTCCGGGTAGCGTAACGACGCCTTGTCGAAACGAATCTCACCATGAACGACCGGGCGCGAGATGAAGGACTTGCCTTCGGGCCGCTCCACCGGGCGCTGCATGACGTCGTCGAGAGACTTCAAGGCGGTGGACGACTGATGGTACTGGGCCAGCAACGCGGCTGCCTGGCTCACCGGCGCCATGGCACGGGACGAGAGCATATAGGCAGCAATGAGCCCACCCTGACTGAGATTGCCGTCGATGATCAGGTAGACGCCAATCAGGATCACGCAGACCGCCACGGTATGCTGGGCCCACATCGCCACGTTGGAAACCGAGGTGCTGACCAGGCGCAGTTGGGCCGAGGTACGCGACAGAAAGGCCGTCGACTTCTCCCAGATTCCCTGGAGCCGGCTCTCGGCGCGCAGGGTCTTGACCGTTTCCAGGTGCGACAGCGACTCCACCAGCGTGGCATTGCGTTGGGCACTGACTCGCCAGGTGGTATCGGAAAGCTCGTGCAGCTTGCCCTGGGCCGCCATGGCGTAGAGCAGCACGACAACGATGCCGGCAAGTACCGGCAGCGCCAGCGGCGCCCCGATCAAGGCAATGATGGCGGCGAAGAACAGCACGAAAGGCAGGTCGACCAATGCCACCACCGTGGCCGAGCCGATGAAGGCGCGCACCGACTCGAAGGATTGCAGGGTGGAGGCGAACGAGCCGGTCGAGGCGGGCCGGGCTTCCATGCGCAGGCCCAGTACCTGGGACATGATCTTCGCGGAGAGCTTGACGTCGGCCCGACTCGCCGCCAGGTCGATGAAGGCGCTGCGCATCAGACGCAGTGCCAAGTCGAAGCAGAGCACGATGAAGATGCCGGCGGCCAGCACCCATAGCGTCTCCGTGGCATGGTTGGGCACCACGCGGTCATACACGTTCAGGACGAACAGCGGCATGGCCACGGCAAACAGGTTGATGACGATGGAGCCGGCGATCACGTCGCGATAAAGCCGTCGGTTCTCGCGGATGACGCCCCAGAACCAGTGGCGCGAGCGCTGCTTGCCGACCTCGGGACCGCGCGCATCGAAACGAAAGCGCGGACGCACGTAGATGGCCTGGCCGCTGTAGCTCTCGCTCAGGCCTTCGAGATCGACCTCGCTCACGGCATCGCCAAGCTCGGGGAAGATCACCCTGGCACGGCGCGCCTTGAAGTCCAGTGCCATGAGCACGCAGGCACGCCCCGGCTCCAGTAGCAGTACGGCGGGAAAGAGTGCCGGATTGAGCTGCGCCAGCCGGCTCTTGACGATTCGCGCCGTCATGCCGGCCCGGGTGGCGGCCCGGGGAAAGACACCGGGAGTGAGCCGCCCCTCTTCCAGCGGCAGGCCCGCCGTCAATGCATCGGGCGTCACCGCATGGTCATGGGCCAGGGCGATGGTTTGCAGGCACTCGAGCAGCTCGTCGCGAACGGCCGAGCGGGCTGCACCCAGGGAGGAATCCAGTACTTCTTGCTGTGTCACGGGGACCTCGGGCATGAGGCCCGTCCGACCATACCGGACGGGTGGCGCTATAAACGATTGCTGCTTGCTGCTTGCGCCGAGCGAACTCGGCACAAGCAGCCTTTACCCAGGTCGCTCAGCCTTGTACGACGTAACTGTCGGCGTAACCGAGACGCTTCAGTTCGGCACGCAGGGCCGCCAGCTCGCCAGGGTCGCCGATGGGGCCGAGCTGCACGCGGTGCAGGTCGGCGCTGCTGACCAGCCGCATCGGCTGGGCCAGCGTGGCGCTGAGCTGATGACCTATGCCCTGTGCACGCTCGGAGCTGCTCAGTGCGACGACTTGCAGGTAAGCGCCCTGTTCCACGACCATCTCTTGCCGCTCGACCTGCTCTGCAATTCTCGCTTCTCCGTAGAGGCTGACCACGGGCTGGGTTTCGCCCCAGACGCTGGCGACATCCAACGTCTCTGCGGCTTCAGTTGCCTGGCTCACCTCTCCGGGCCACTGCTGGGTGGAAGACAGGTCGAGATTTTCCCCCACGCGCTCGAGAGTCACCTCCACGCGACGGTTCTGACGTCGTCCTTCTGCCGTGTCGTTGGAGGCGACCGGCTGTCGCGAGCCATAGCCGCGGGTCTGGACCAGGCCACGATCGACGCCTTGGCTGACCAGGTAATCCGCCACGCTGTCGGCCCGCCGCTGTGAAAGCGGATCGTTGATGGCATCGCTGCCGGTGCTGTCGGCATGGCCGGCAACGAAGATCCGCGCCAGATCGGTACGATTGCGGATCTGGCCCGCCAGCTCGGTGAGTTCCTGACGCGCATCGGGACCCAGCTCGGCGCTGTTGACGGCAAACAGCGCATCGGCGGAAAGCGTGATGTCGGGAGCGCGCGTCGGTGCCGGCGCGCTGATGCCACGGGTAAAGTCGGCCAGGGTGTAGCCGCCGGGACCTTCGACCGGACAGAGGATGCTGGGGTCGAGTGCCACACCGTCGCTGCCCAGCTCGGCCAGGGTCGGCATGTCGTCGCGCATCACGCCCAGAGCCTGCATCAGTTGCCCCATGGCGGCCAGCGTACGCGCATCGGCAAGGGCAATGTCGTACTGAGCGTTGGTATAGGCCCGGCTTGCCTCGAAGTATTCGTTCTCGCTGTCGAGCACGTCGAGCAGGGTGCGCTGGCCGATGTCGAACTGCTGCTGATAGGCACCACGGACACGGTCAATCGACTGACGGTGCTCGTTGAGATAACGAATCTGTTCACGCAGGCGCTGGGTGTCGTTGTAGGCGATCTGAGTGGTCTGCCTCACGTTGGTGCATGCCAGGTCGCGCTGATCGATCGCCTGTTCGACGCGGTCGCTGGCCGCCCGGTACGAGGCCAGATCACTCCCGCCACGGTACAGGTTCATGCTGGCCACCAGCTCGATGCTGTGGCGATCGCGCCGACCGAAGCCATCGAAACCGTTCTCGTTGTTGTTGGTACCTGTGCGTCCCCGCAGGTCCAGGCGCGGCTGGAACCCAGCCTTGCTGCCCGCCTGCTCCGCTCTCGCCGCCTCGATGTTCTCGATGGCGGCGTGGAAGTCCGGATTGCCCTGGAAGGCGAGGTCGACGGCTTCTCTCACCGAGGGCGGCAAGCGCTCGTCGAGCGGCGGCGGCGGGGTGAGGTTTTCGGCCGGCAGCCCCCCGACGATGCGCTGATAACGGGCCGTGACGTCATGCAGGTTGGACGCCTCGGTCATCAGGTTCGACTCGGCCAGCGCCAGGCGGCCGCTGATCTGCTCGAGGTCGACCCCGCGCCCGGCGCCGGAGCGTACGCGCTCTTCGATCTGGTTGTAGACACGCAGGTGGTCGGCGTAGTTGCTCTGGGCCAGCCGGACGAGCTCACGATAGCGGCTGACGTCGAGATAGGCCTGCGTGGCTTCGAGCGCCACATTCTCGCTGGCCCCCAGCAGTTCGTAGTAGCGCACCAGCTCGGCACGGTCGAGACGCTCGACCTCGCTGCGAGTAGCGAAACCGTCGTAGAGCATCTGCGTCAGGCGCAGCTCGGCGAAGTCGGTGTCGTAGCTCCCGCGCCCGTCGCCTTCCCGTTCCTCTATCCCGATGCCAGCCGCCAGGTCGATGCTCGGGAGGTAGTTGCCCCGCGCCACGCCGACGTCATGTCCGGCAGCACTCAAGGCGTTCATGGCGGCCTTGACTTCGGGATTGCTGGTGAGCGCCTGGCGCACCACCTGCTGAATATCGGCGGCACCCGGCGCCGCCAGGCCTGGGGGGCAACGCCTGGGCTACCGCAGCGGTCACCGGCAGAAGCGCAAGCGACGTGCCCATCATCGCAGCCTTGGCCAGTCGATGCGCACGGGAGAGGTCAATCGCGTATTTCATGGGTGTTCCCTTTTCATGATTCGGATGCCCCGTCTGCACAGGCAATCCGTCGAGTTGTGAAGATATGTTCTTGTTATGGCGGGGCTCATCCGGCGTGACCGGATGGTGCATCCATTCCCGATTCCCTTGGAAAACCGACTGCACCCGATCGACCTGGCTTAATGTAAATGAAGCGTAACTCCCACGGAGGGGCTTCTAACTACACTTCACTACTAAAGTCATTTACTTATAAGGCCATCAGGCATAGTTGCTGCACTTTTGTAAGTTAGCGTAACCGAGGCACTAAAAAAGTCCAATAGTTTCTAACCACGAGGCTTCGACTTTTAGCATGGGTCTGATCTATATCAAGCATTAGGCCTCCAACCCCGATCCGATCAGGCCCGTACCCTTCAGCGGCGCTCTCCCGGTGCCCCTCAAACATGCTATCGTCAGCGCATTGACCGAATGGGCCATCAGCACAAGGAGAGACCTCATGTCTGCCTCATCCGAGATCCAGAAAGCGCGGGTCATCAATGAACTGCGCGGTTTCATCAAGAAGCTGCTCCAGGAGCCGCAAATCCTGGAGCGTTCCCTGGAGATCGCCCGCCGCCACTATGGCGAGGGCAATGCGGAAGGTGCCCAGGCTCGCATCGCCAACGAGATTTCCGACACCACCAGCGTGCACATTCCCGAGGACCCGCAGGAGCACTCGGAAGCCGACAAGCTGTTCCTCGAACTGCTCAAGGAGGTGATCAGCGAGGAGAAAGCCCTCTACTGAGCGGGTTGGCATGCCGAATGGGCGCCTCGTGCCCGTTCGGCGCCTCCACGAACCGGGCGCACGCCTGACCTACGCTCTGATATAATGGCAAGCAATTGTTTTCCAAAACCTTTACAAGTACTTGCCAATGTATTACCTGCTGAAGCTGTTTCCCGAGATCACCATCAAGTCACGCTCCGTGCGTCGCCAGATGACGCGCTGCCTGGTCGGCAACATCCGCAACGTGCTGCGCCCACTGGGCGATTCGCTTCGCGTTCAGGGCGGCTGGGATGCCTTGAAGGTTCTGGTGCCTGACGATGCCTCTCCGGATTGGCTGCGTCAGCTGGAAGGCCTGTTGTGTCGTATCCCCGGCATTCACGAGGTGCAATGCGTCGAGGAGGTGCCGTTCGTCTCCTTCGCCGACACGACCGAGCGGCTACTGCCGGTCTGGCGGGATGCCATCACGGGCCGAACCTTTCGCATCACGGTGAAACGCCGGGGCCAGCACGCTTTCACTTCGGAGGATCTCGAGCGCCACCTCGGAAGGGAGCTGCTCGATGCCGCGCCAGGCTCCAGGGTTCAGCTCAAGTCGCCGGACGTGGACGTGCGGGTGGACGTGGTCGAGAGCCGCCTGCGCCTGGTGCGCCAGCGCTGGCCGGGGCTGGGGGGGTATCCCCTGGGCCTGCAGGGGCAGGCCCTGGCGCTGATCTCGGGTGGCTACGACTCACCGGTCGCCGCGTGGAAGATGATGCGGCGCGGCATCAAGACCCATTTCCTGTTCTTCGAGCTCGGTGGCGCCGGCCACGAAGCCGCCGTGCGCGAGGTCTCCGCGCACTTGTGGGAGACCTATGGCCGTTCGCACCGGGTGAAGTTCTTCTCGGTGCCGTTCGAGGGCGTGGTGGCGGAGCTCCAGCGCAGCATACCCGACGGACTCATCGGCGTGGTGCTCAAGCGCATGATGGTGCGGGCAGCGAGCCGCATCGCTACGCGCGCGCGCATCCCCATGCTGGTGACCGGAGATGCCATTGCCCAGGTCTCGAGCCAGAGCCTGACCAACCTGGTGCTCATCGATGACGCCTGCGAGATCCCGATCCTGCGGCCGCTGATTGCCGAGGACAAGCAGTCGATCATCGATACCGCCCGCCAGATCGGCACCGCCCCCTTTGCCGAAGGCATGCCGGAGGTGTGCGGCGCCGTCTCCCAGCGACCCAATACCCAGGCCCGTCACGACAAGGTCGTCGCCGCCGAAGCAGATTTCGATTTCAGCGTGCTGGAGGCCGCGGTGGAGCTGGCCGTATTGACTCGCTCCGACCAACTCCTGGAGCCGCTGCCCGACAGTGAGCCCCGGTTGGAGGTGGTAACCGACCTGCAGGACATGGCTGGCGCATCCGATGTCAGTGTGATCGACATTCGCGCACCGGCGGAGCGTGAAGCGGCACCGCTCAAGCTCGATCAGGTCGAGTGCCTGGAGATTCCCTTCTTCGAGCTTCAGTCACGCGCCGCGGCCCTGCCCGACGACCGCCGCTACCTGCTCTACTGCGACCAGGGCGTGATGAGCCGCATGCAGGCCATGCACCTGCATGATCGTGGGCTGTGGCACTTCGGGGTCTATCGCGCTCGATGAGCCCTACATGAAAGGCTTGAGCCGGCGAATTTCAGCGCTGGCCGGCCTGTTACAAATTCTTTTTTAGCAACCACTTTATTGCCCCGCTGGACTGCGCTAAAACGAAATTAACAGGTCGCGGTCGGTGGGAGTGGCGCATGGGTGCACGCAGGTCTTCGTCACGCCGGGATTCGTCTACCGTGGCGTGGCTAGACAACGGCGAGTCGCTCGAGAAGCGCTCGCCCTTCATTCAGGAACCGAAGCTCGCTCCGGCCCCGCAGGAAGCGCCGTCCCATCGGTATCTCTACCTGGTGCTGGGGATCTTGCTGCTGCTGTTCGGCGTGTCGCTCGCCACGCTGCTGGTCGCCGAGGCCAAGACGTCGCATTTCCAGGCCCAGGAGTTCTCGCGCTATGCCGCGACCCTGCGCTATACGCTCGAACAAGGTAGCAGCAGCCGAATCCAGTTTCCCGAGCATGGCCCCTTTGACCAGCGCCTGGGCTATACCCAGCTACCGGCGCTGGAAGCGCGCCTGCTATCGCGCGGTTATGAGATCACCGAGCAGGCACACTTCTCGCATGCGCTGCTCGACTATACCCGCCGCGGCTTTTTCCCGCCCTACACGGAAAAGACCCAAGCGGGCCTGACCATCGAGGAGTGCCGGGGCGACACCCTCTATCACTTCCGCCACCCGCAGCGTCAGTACGCCAGTTTCGACACCATTCCCGCGGTCGTGCTACAGACGTTGCTGTTCATCGAGAACCGGGAGCTGCTGGACGAGAGCACGCCTTACGCCAACCCCGCCGTCGATTGGCCGCGCTTCACCAAGGCGGCCCTGTCCCAGGTCGGCCGGGCCCTGGACCTGCCCGGTCAGGCGGCAGGAGGCAGCACCCTGGCCACTCAGCTCGAGAAGTATCGCCACTCTCCCCAGGGCCGGACCTATTCGTCGAGGGAAAAGCTGCGCCAGATGGTGTCAGCCAGCGTGCGCAGCTACCAGCATGGCCCCCAGACCTTGACGGCTCGCCAGGATGTGGCGCTCGACTATCTCAATACCGTGCCGCTCTCGGCCGCCCCCGGCTACGGCGAGGTACATGGCATCGGTGATGGCCTGTGGGCGTGGTTCGGTACCGATTTCGATACGTTCAATCGACTCCTCACTACGGATGACGGAGGCGGCCATGCGCAGCAAGGGCTGGCGCTGCGCCAGGTCGTGGCACTGATGATCGCGCAGCGGCGCCCCTCCTGGTATCTGAATGGCGGTCGCCAGGCGCTGGAGGAACTGACCGACAGCTACCTGCGATTGCTGCGACAGGAGGGGGTGATGTCGGATGCCCTCGCTCGAGCGGCGCTGGAACAGCGCCTGACCTTTCGCGATGACAGCGTGACGCCCTTCAACCTGCGCATCGAGCCGGACAAGGGGATCCAGGTGGCGCGTCAACGCCTCGGGAGCATGTTGGGCATGTCCTTGTACGACCTCGACCGCCTCGACCTCAGCGCCCGCACGACGCTCGACGCCAGCCTCCAGCGCGACGTTACCGCCTACCTGCATCGCCTGGCAGACCCTGAGTACGCCGGCGAGATCGGCCTGCTGGGAGAGCGCCTGCTCTCGCCCGGACGTACCCAGGACGTACGCTACAGCTTCACCCTGTTCGAGCGCAGTGAAGACGGCTTCCTGGTGCGTGTGCAGACCGACAACACCGACCAGCCCTTCGACATCAACCAGGGCAGCAAGCTCGAGCTCGGCTCCACCGCCAAGCTGAGGGTCCTGGCCACTTACCTGGAGGTGATTGCCGAGCTGCACCAGCGTCATGGCAGCAAGAGCCCCGAGATGCTGCGCGCGGTCGAGACCGACCGCCAGGACGTGCTCAGCCGCTGGGTACTGGATCGCCTCATCGAGACCCCCGGACTGACTCTCGACGAGCTGCTGGCCATGGCCATGGAGCGGCGTTACTCGGCAAGCCCCGCGGAAGCGTTCTTCACCGGCGGGGGACGGCATACGTTCAGCAATTTCCGCCGTGAGGACAACGGCCGCAACCCGACGCTGACCGAAGCCATGCGCGAGTCGCTCAACCTGCCCTTCATACGCCTGATGCGCGACCTGGTACGCTACAGCACACACCTCAACGAGCATCGGACCCAGTTGCTGGAGGACGATAGCGATCCGCGGCGCCTGGAGTATCTGCGCCTGTTTGCCGACCGCGAGGGGCAGACCTTCCTGCAGCGTTTCTGGCGCAAGTACCGTCAGCAGACCAGCGACGAGCGCCTCGTCACCTTCCTCGAGGGGCTCAATGCCTCGGCGCCACGCCTCGCCGCGGTGCACCGCTACCTGTTCCCGGAGGCCGGTCGCGAGGAGTTCGCCGCCTTCCTTGGGGTCTGGCTGGCCGATGCCGCCCGCCCGAGCGAGCGTGAGATCGATACGCTCTATGAGCGCTACTCGCCCGGCAACTATTCACTTACCGATCAGGGTTATGTGGCTCGGGTGCATCCCCTGGAGCTGTGGCTGCTGGGCTACCTGCTCGATTATCCCGACGCGAGCTTCGCCGAGGCAGCCGCGGCCAGCGCCGACGAGCGTCAGGAAGTCTATGGCTGGCTGTTCCGTACGCGACACCGCAGTGCTCGCGACGTGCGCATTCGCACCATGCTCGAAGTCGAAGCCTTCCTCGACATCCATGAGCGCTGGCAACGCCTGGGCTATCCGTTCGATCATCTGGTACCTTCGCTGGCCACCGCCGTGGGATCGTCGGGCGACCGCCCAGCCGCACTGGCCGAGCTGATGGGCATCATCCTCAACGATGGCGTCAGGCAACCCACGCTGCGCATCGATGAGCTGCACTTCGCCGCCGATACCCCTTACGAGACCCGCTTCCTGCCCGCTCCCGACCGTGCCCAGCGGGTCATGGCCCCCGAGGTGGCAGCCGTGCTGCGCGAGACGCTATCGCAGGTCGTCGAGGGCGGCACCGCCAGGCGCCTGCACGGCAGCTTCACGCTGGAAGATGGCACGCCGCTGGTGCTGGGCGGCAAGACCGGCACCGGCAACAATCGTATCGAAACGGTGGGCCGCGGCGGCCAGGTTACCAGTTCACGGGCGCGCAACCGTACCGCCACCTTCGTCTTCTACCTCGGCGAGAACCACTTCGGCACCCTCACCGCCTACGTAGCGGGCAGCGCCTCGGACGACTTCCGCTTCACCTCCGCGCTGCCGGTTCAGGTACTCAAGGGGATGGAGCCGATACTGCGCCCCCACCTTGAGCCCGGCACGGGCAGCTGTCCTCCCATACCACGCGACGAGTACCATTTTGCCGATGACGGCGAAGCGGATCCGACGCCCGACGATGCCGGCGGCGACTCCTCCTCGTCGCCGGACCTCGCCCTGCGATAGCCCGGGTGATGTCCTCGGCGTTGCCATGCACTCCCATTCGGCTCAGAACAGTCCCAACTGGCGATCGGTCAGACTGGCAAAGTCATCGCCGAGGAAAGGCAGGATGGCGTCGGCCACCGGCTGTAGCTGGCGGGTGAGATAGTGCTGGTAGTCGATGGTGGAGCGCCGCGCCTCGAGCGGCTCCGGCCCCGCCACGGTGATGACGTAGCGAATCCAGCCACCGTGCTGGTACTGCCGAGGGCGCCCCAGGCGGTCGTTGAGCTCGTCGGCCATGCGCGCGGCGCGCACGTGGGGCGGCACGTTGCGACGGTATTCGTCGAGCCGCCGACGCAGGCGCCTGCGATAGACCAGCCGCTCGTCGAACTCACCGGCCAGTGTGCGGCTCACGTAGTCGCGCAGATAGTCACGATAGGGTTCGCCGACGAAGATGCGCCGGTATAGCTCCTGCTGGAAAGCCTTGGCCAGCGGTGTCCAGTCGGCGCGCACCGTCTCCAGTCCCTTGAACACGACGTGTTCGGCGCCCTTTGCATCACGCACCAGCCCCGCATAGCGCTTCTTGCTGCCCTCCTCCGCGCCGCGGATGGTGGGCATCAGGAAGCGTCGAAAGTGGGTCTCGAACTGCAGTTCCAACGCGCTGACAAGGCCGTATTCCGTTTCGAGATGCTGCGTCCACCAGCAGTTGACCCGCTCAGCCAGGCGTTGACCGATGGCCCGGGCCTCTGCCTCCTCATGGGCACTCCCCAGCCAGACGAAGGTGGAGTCAGTATCGCCGTAGATCACCCGGTAGCCCTCGGCTTCGATCAGCTCCCGGGTACGGCGCATGATCTCGTGGCCGCGCAGGGTGATCGATGAGGCCAGCCGCGGGTCGAAGAAACGGCAGCCTCGCGAGCCGAGCACGCCGTAGAAGGCGTTCATGATGATCTTGAGGGCCTGGGAGAGAGGCGCATTGCCCTCGCGCTTGGCCGCCTCGCGCCCCTGCCATACCCGCGCCACCATCTCGGGCAGCGCATGCCGGGTGCGCGAGAAGCGGGCCCCGCGGAAGCCGGGTACCGTCTCGGGCTCGGGCGCCTCCAGCCCCGCCACCAGGCCGACCGGGTCGATCAGGAAGGTACGGATGATCGAGGGGTAGAGGCTCTTGTAGTCCAGCACCAGCACCGAATCGTAGAGCCCCGGCCGCGAGTCCATGACGAAGCCGCCGGGGCTGTCCTGGCCGGCCTCGCGGCCGTGGGACAGACTGGGCGCCACGTAGCCCAGGCGATGCATGCGCGGCAGGTAGAGATGCGAGAAGGCCGCCACCGAGCCACCGCTGCGATCGGCCGGCAGCCCGGTGATGCTGGCCCGTTCGAGCAGGAAGTCGATGAGCTCGGTCCGCGCGAAGATGCGCGTCACCAGTTCGCAATCCTTGAGGTTGTAGCGCGCCAGCGCCGGCTTGTCCTCGGCGAACATGCGGTCGATCGCTTCCATGCGCTGGTAGGGGTTGTCGATCGCCTTGCCCTCGCCGAGCAGCTCCTGGGCGACGTTCTCGAGGCTGAACGAGGCAAAGCGCCAGGTGGCCTGGCGCAGCGCCTCGATGCCGTCGACGATCAGGCGCCCGGTGGCGGCGGCAAAGAAGTGATTGGGGTTGCTGCCGTGGGCACGCCAGCCGAGGGGTTCGCCACCGCGCCCGAGCCGCAGCGGCACCCCGAGTCGCTCGGCGTGCCGCTGCAGGATGCGCAGGTCGAACTGCACCAGGTTCCAGCCGATGATCGCATCCGGATCATGCCGGGCCATCCAGCCGTTGAGACTCTCCAGCAGCGCCTCGCGACTTTTGCAATAAGTGAGGGTGAAGTCGCGCTGCCGTTCGGCCTCACCGCCCTGCCCGTTGGCGGGCCCCAGCATGTAGACCTGGCGCTCGCCGCAGCCCTCGAGGGCAATGGAGTAGAGCTCGCCGCTGGCGTTCGTCTCGATATCCAGCGAGGCCAGTGCCAGCCGGGGGCGGTATCGCGCTGCTGGCCTGAGCTGGGCTTCGCCAAGTGTGCCGTCGGCATCCGCCCTTCCCGAGAACCACACCGGCGCGGTGATGAAGCGCTCCATCAGGTAGCGTTCCGGCGGTCGCACGTCGGCTTCGTAGACCTCGATGCCGGCCTCGTCCAGGCGCCTGGCGAGGTGCATCAACTGGCGATGCTGGCGACAGTAAAGGCCGAACACGGGCCGGTGCTGGAAGTCGCACAGCGCCAGCGGGCGCAGCTCGACGTCGCGCTCGCCGCGCAGCAACGCCTCGGCCCGGTCGCGCTGCTCGGCGGGCACGAAGGCCACCGAGGGCTGCAGCGGCAGGCGCACATGGCGTGGCCCGGCGTCGGTGGCCAGCCAGAACGAGACCTCAGTGCCGGCAGCCGACTCCCGCCAATGCCGAGTCAGCACGAACCCCTGCTGTTCCACCGTCGCCTCTCGCCCTGTCCGCTCGTGCCGTCATGGTACCTCTGCAGGCTCCTTTCTGTCGCGGATCAGGCTCCGCCTGGGTTCGTCAACGATTCAGCACGGCACGACACGCAGGCGGCAGGGTACAACTCGGCAGAGGATAGGCTTCCGGGCGAGGCGTCGGAGCCAAGGCCTGACAGCCGTCTCCGGGAGGCGGCGGAGGCTGGTCGGCGCACTCCGTCTGGCCCGGTGGGCAGCGCAGGCGTACGTGGAGATGCTCATCGTGAGAGTGCCAGGGGCGGATCACACGCAGCCATGAGCGGTCGTCCCATTCCCGCTCGCACAGGTCGCGCTTCACCGCGGAGTCGACGAAGATCCGCATCACCCGCGGGTCGTCAGCTGCCTGGCGAATGAGCTCGGCATGCTGGTCCGTCCAACGCTCGTCCAGGCGTTGGCTGCGTGGATCCACCAGAATTGGCTGCTCGAGCTCATCGCGCTCGCTGCGCTCGAGGAACGGCAGGTCGAGGCGAAACCAGATGTCGACGTCGAGTCCGGTCTGGTGGCTGACATGGCCGTAGGGCATCGGCCCACCGCGCGGCTGGGCCATGTCACCCACCAGGATCGGGCCGAAGCCGGCTTTGCTGATGCGCTCGCCCAGGCGCTCGATGTAATCGACGAGAGAGGGGTGTCCATAGTGGCGGTTACGCTTGAGATCCACCGCCTGGTAACCCTCCCCCTCTTCGGGCAGCCGTTCCGCACCGGCGATGCAACCGCCATCGTAGGGGCCGATGACACGCGGCGGGCCGGACAGTGGTTCGTTGACGTCGGCCCAGTCCGCCGGCGTGGTAGGCGACGAGGCGGGGGATTGGGCAATGGCGCTCGACATGCCCCCGGCGATGAGGGTAGCCGACAACATGACGCCCACGAAACGTGGGCGTCGGCTGAGGTAGCGTAACAACATCGGAGGTTCATCCTTGCCAGACGGTAAATTTCCTCATTCGCGTTCTTGCAGGGCTAGCCATTCAAGGCCGGGGCGATAGAGCATGTCGTGTTCGCCATCGAACAGCGCCAGCTCGGTCGGCCCCGACTGCAGATGCAGCAGGACCGGTGCCTCGGCGTCGTCGAAGCGCTGGTAGTCCCGCTGCTGGTGCAGCGACACCTCGAGCAAGGCGTCGGGTATCTCCCCGCTCTCCATGATCGCATCGATATCCTCCCGGGACAGGCGCGCCTCCTCTTCGACCAGGTCATTGTAGGCGTGCAGCGCCTGTTCGACCGGCACGGTCTCGTCGTCGATACCATGCGCGATCAGCACACGGATCTTGCCGGCCACGTCAGGCACATGCGCCTTGGGGCTCCGCTGTCGGCACTCTTCATGGGCCTCGCCGCCCTCCTCCGGCACGCCACCGCAGGCCTCGGCAATCTCCTCGGCATACTTCTCGCCCTGCCGCTCGTTCCATTCATACCAGCTGACGAGATCGTAGACCGGCACCCAGGCGGCCACGCCGGCGAACGTATCGGGATGCCGGCTGGCCAGGTGCAGCGCGTTCATGGCGCCACCTGAGTAACCCAGCAAATAGATACGCGACTCGTCCACGCGGGCGTTCTCGCGGGCGTACTCCAGTGCATCTTCCATGTCGGAAATGACCAGGTCGGAGGCCGTTGATTCAGGGTGACCATCGTTGGGGCCACGAAAATCGGGGTGCATGAAGGCCCAATCGTTGGCCACGGCGAACTGCGCCAGGGGAATATCAATGTTCTGAAGGTAATCGGTACTCCAGCTGTGCAGCACCAGGAGCAGCGGCCGCTTCTCCCCGCCGTCCGGCGCGTAGAACAGTGCCGGCTGCTCGTATTCGTCCGCCGAGGCGGGAATGGTGACGTCTTCCACCTCGGGAACGTATTCCTGCCAGGTGTCAAGTTCGGCATCGATCAGCTCGCCGGGGAAGTCCGTTACCACGAGATGTTCGCTGGGATGCTCCAGCCCGGCCTCGTCTCCCGCCTCGGTTCCCAGTAGGCGGTTCGATTCCGGCTCCCGTGGCTGCGCTTCGCCAACGCTGGCCTGGAGAACGACGAAGAGCATCGCCAACAACAGGATCACGCCGCCCACCCGCGCGCCGGGAGCCGACTCATGGGAAGAAGCGCCTGCCAACGGACGTAGGGTGCGAAGCAATGGATGTAGTGGAGTGAGGGCTTTTCGTTCCATGGCATGCCTCCTGACAGCGACAGGTTCCTTGACGTTGTCTCCCCCAGTCTAGGCGGTGAGGCGGGCGGTGCCAGGTGCCCATAACGAACCGGCCCATGCCGAGGCATGGGCCGGTAGTGCCGTTGCTTTACCCTGGCAGGGGCTCAATCACACGGCACGACGGCGCGGCGCGTATCCTTGGCCCACAGGGTCTGGCCATTCGGCGTTTCGCCGTGAGCGTTCCAGGTCTCGGTGATTTCCACACAGTAGGAGCCGAGATCTTCGACGGTCTTCTCGGGATTGGCGGGTTGCTCTTCGCTGATGCGCATGATGTCGGGATTCGAGCTGGTATAGCGCGGGGCGACGGCGTTGGTGCCACAGCCAACCAGCAGGGCGGCTGCCATCAGCAGCGGAAGAACGTTGCGCAGTTTCATCGTATCATCCTCAGTCGGTCGTTCGGCGATCGGATGATGCGTAACCTGCGGTGCATGAGGCGTACCTGGAGCCCATCCTTGGGTTCACTCGTCTGCATTGTAACGAAGCACATGGCCGATCGCACCCTTTAGCCACTTCGCTCGGGAGGTCCGCTGCGCTCGGGTCCGCTTGACCGGGTTCCCGGCTCCTTCACCCCTGCGAGGCTTGGTAGTGTTGCGCCGTCCGCCCCATTCACCACGCTGAAGGAGCCGTCGGTCTCCAGGATGACGGCACCGACATCGGCTAGTTCGGCCTTGCCGGCGGCACGTACCGCCGCGCGCACTTCATCCTCGGTGACACGCGCCTGCCGCATGGCCTCAGGCAGATAGCCGCCGCGAAAGAACAGCAGCGCCGGCTCGCCGGTCACCAGTTGGCGCACCCAGCGATAGCGGACACTTGCCCAAGTCACCAGGTATTGCATGCCGATGAGAAGACCGAACGCCAAGATGCCCTGGGCCAGGGTCACGTCCTTGCTGAGCATGACCGACGCCAGCACCGAGCCCAGCGCGACGGTCACGACCAGATCGAAGGCGTTCATCTTCGATAGCGTGCGCCGGCCGGATACACGCAGCAGGAATACCAGCCCCACATAACCCAGCACGCCAAGCACCGCCGTGCGCAGCAGCGCCTGCCATTGATCGAAGAAAATTGGATCCACACTTGCCTCCCTCGTAGCCGTATGGGATCAGCCTAGCGCACAGAATCCAGCCGCATGGTGCTGAACGCCCCTTCCCGCCACCGGATGCAGTGGCGCGCCAACAGGGATACAATCGAAAGCCTGTTTTTCTTGGGAATTCCAGAGCCGATATGTCGAACTCAACCAGCGCCCCGCGCAAGATCCTGGTCACCAGCGCCCTGCCCTACGCCAACGGCTCGATTCACCTTGGCCACCTGCTGGAGTACATCCAGACCGACATCTGGGTGCGTTTTCAGAAGAGCCGCGGCCATGAGTGCCACTACGTGTGCGCCGACGACGCCCACGGCACCGCGATCATGCTGCGCGCGGAGCAGGAAGGCATCTCCTCGGAAGCCCTGATCGAGCGCGTCTCCAGGGAGCACCAGGCCGACTTTGCCACCTTCGGGGTCGCCTTCGACAACTACCACTCGACGCACTCCGAGGAAAATCGGCATTACAGCGAGCTGATCTATACTCGCCTGCGCGAGCACGGCCATATCGCCACCCGCGATATCGAGCAGATGTACGATCCGGTCAAGGGGCTGTTCCTGGCCGACCGTTTCATCAAGGGGACCTGTCCCCGGTGCAAGACCGCGGATCAGTACGGCGACAACTGCGAGGCGTGTGGCGCCACCTACACCCCGGCGGAACTGATCGATCCCGTGTCGGCAATTTCCGGCGCCACGCCCGAGGTGCGCAGCTCCACCCACTACTTCTTCAAGCTTCCCGATTTCGCCGACTTCCTCAAGCAGTGGACCCGCGGCGGCCACGTGCAGACCCAGATCGGCAACAAGCTGCAGGAGTGGTTCGAGTCCGGCCTCAACGAGTGGGACATCTCCCGCGACGCGCCGTACTTCGGCTTCGAGATCCCCGACGCCCCGGGCAAGTACTTCTACGTCTGGCTGGATGCGCCGATCGGCTACCTGGCCAGCTTCAAGAACCTGTGCGAGCGCACCGGCATCGACTTCGATGCCTTCTGGAAGAAGGACAGCGAGGCCGAGGTGTATCACTTCATCGGCAAGGACATCGTCTACTTCCATGCGCTGTTCTGGCCGGCCATGCTGCACGGCGCCGGCTTCCGCACCCCCACCGCCGTGAACTGCCATGGCTTCGTCACCGTCAACGGGGCCAAGATGTCGAAGTCGCGTGGCACCTTCATCAAGGCAGCCACCTATGCCGAGCACCTGAATCCCGAGTACCTGCGCTACTATTTCGCCGCCAAGCTCACCTCGCGGGTCGACGACCTGGACCTCAACCTCGAGGACTTCGCCGCCCGGGTGAATGCCGACCTCGTCGGCAAGGTGGTCAACATCGCCAGCCGCTGCGCCGGGTTCGTCAAGAAGCTGGGCGACGGCCGGCTCTCGGCCCACTGCGCCGAGCCGGAGCTGGTCGCTCGCTTCATCGCCGCGGGTGATGGCATCGCCGAGGATTTCGAGGCTCGCGAATTCGGACGCGCCGTGCGCAAGATCATGGAGCTGGCCGATGAAGCCAACACCTACATTGCCGACAAGGAACCGTGGGTGCTGGCCAAGCAGGAGGGCCGCGAACAGGAGGTGCTCGACATCTGCTCGGTGGGCATCAACCTGTTCCGCCAGCTGATGGTCTACCTGGCGCCGGTGGTGCCGGCCATGGCCCAGCAATCGCGCCAGTTCCTGCAGTTGGAATCGCTCGACTGGGAGAGCCGTCACGAGGTGTTGCTCGACCACGGAATTGCCAAGTTCAAACCGTTGATGACCCGCGTCGAGCGGGAGAAGATCGATGCCATGATCGAGGCATCGAAGGAGGATCTGGTGGAAGAACAGAAGCTCAAGGAAGCGGCCAAGGGGCCGCTGGCCGACGACCCCATCGCCGAGCAGATCGCCTTCGACGACTTCGCCAAGGTCGACCTGCGCATCGCCCGTATCGCCAAGGCCGAGTACGTCGAGGGTGCCGACAAGCTGCTGCAGCTCACACTCGACCTGGGCGGCGAGTCGCGCAACGTCTTCGCCGGCATTCGCTCGGCCTATGCCCCCGAGGCCCTGGAGGGTCGCCTGACCGTCATGGTGGCCAACCTGGCGCCGCGCAAGATGCGCTTCGGCGTCTCCGAAGGCATGGTCCTGGCTGCGGGAGACGACGACGGTATCTACCTGCTGTCGCCGGATTCCGGCGCCGAGCCCGGCCAGCGCGTCAGGTAGATCGCCTTCGCCCATGAAACTGCGCGGCCTCGGTCGCGCTTTTCATTACTGAAGGAGCACATAGAGCCAAGCTTCGACGCAGCGTGGGCAAGCACAGGCACTTTTCGGTCACAGCCTAAGTTCCACTAAAGTTTTGTAATCCAGAGCCGAAATATCTTGTAAGCAATCACCTACACCGGTGCCAATACCTCTGACACCCGGGGTGGCGGCACATGAAACAGGCATGCCTCATGACGACAGTGCTCACTTCGTTGCGTAATCGTTTCCTGCTGTCGTTGTGTGGCGTGCTGTGCCTGGCCCTGCTGGCCCTGGTGCTGATTGCACGCTACCAGATCATGCCGATCCTGCTGGAAGACGAGGAAACCTTTGCCAGCGCCGAGCTCGACCGGGCCGAACGCGCCCTGGGCAGTGAGCTCAACCACATGCGTCGCCTGGTCGAAGATTGGGCCTACTGGGACGATTCCTTCGACTTCGTCAGCGGGAAGCGGCCCGAGTACGTCGACTCGAACCTCTACGAGGATACGCTCGAGACGCTCGATCTCGAGCTAATGCTCTTTCTCGACGCCGACCGGGAAGCCTTCTGGGTGGTCGGCTACGACGAAGAGGGAGAATTCACCTCCTGCCCGGGCGTGGCGCCCCCCTGCGATTGGGCCGAACCGGCCAGGGACTTTCTCGTCCGCCACATCGAGCAAAAGGCGGACGATGCCACCGACACCTGGCTGCTGGCGCAATCCGAGCTCGCCATGGCGGCCCTGTCACCGATCCACCAGAGCCGGGAAGCGTCGCCGGCGGCCGGCTGGCTTGCCATGGTGCGCCCGTTCAATGCCCCCTGGATCGAACAGCTGCGCGATACCACCGGCATCCAGATGGAGCTGAGCCCCGTGCCGCAGCAGGAGGGCCCTATCCAATACCTGGAGCGCGTCTCGCCGACGCACATGGCGGCACAGCGCCTAATCCCGGCGCTGCCGCCGAACCGCGCCGTACGCATCGACGCCCTGCTGCCCCGCCAGCGTTATCAGGCAAGCCTCGAGACCTTCCGCTTCGCGCTCTACTGGACCGGCGGCGTGCTGATCGTCACCCTGCTGATCGTGCTGTGGCTGCTCGAACGCATGGTGCTGCTGCCGCTGCGCCAGTTCACCCACTACACCCAGCGTGTCCACCGGGAGGTCGTACTCCCGGCCATGCCCGACAGTCTCGCGGCGCGCCACGACGAGATCGGCACCCTGGCGCGGGAATTCCGCCACCTGCTCGACCATCAGCGCAAGCAATCCGAACAGCTGCTGGAGCTGAGCCAGCATGACCCCCTGACGGGCGTGGCCAACCGCCGGTTGTTCGATGAGCGCTTCGCCGAGGCGCTGAGCCTGCGCAGCGCCCGCCACCGCACCTCGGCCATGATGATCGACATCGACCATTTCAAGCTCTACAACGATCATTACGGCCACCAGGCCGGCGATATCTGCTTAATGACCCTGGCGCAGTGCATGGAAGACTGTCTCAAGCCCCATGGGTTCCTCGTGGCCCGCACCGGCGGCGAGGAATTCAGCGTCCTGCTTCCCGGCACCTCGCTCGATATCGCGTTAGCCCACGCCCGCGAGCTGCTGAAAGCCATCAATGCACTGGAGATGCCGCACGAATTCTCCCCCACCAGCACCAGCGTGACCGTCAGCATTGGCGTCGCCGCCCACCAAGCGGACATGACGACCCCGTCCGACATCATGCGGGCCGCCGATCAGGCCATGTACCAGGCCAAGACGGGCGGGCGTAACCGGGTCGAAGCCTATCGCACCAGCGACCAGCTCAGCCCGGTCGAGCGTTAGAAGCGCCAGGGGGAGCAGGACGGTATGCCCGTGCCGGGCCGCCGCGTATAATGTCCGGCCGTCAGCCTCCGCTGGCACCCCACCTGCGCCCTATCAGGAGACGACGTGACGGGCCACAGCACCTTGATCGATGCCATCGATGCGCTGCTGCCGCAGACCCAGTGCGGCAAGTGCGGTCATCCTGGCTGCCGCCCCTACGCCGAGGCCATCGCCGCAGGCGAACCGATCAACCGTTGCCCTCCCGGCGGCGAGGACACCGTCGAACGCCTGGCCGAGCTGACAGGCCGTCCACCCCAGGCCTTGGAGCAGCCAGCCCAGTCACCGCTCGCAGCGGTCATACGCGAAGCGGAATGCATCGGCTGCACCAAGTGCATCCAGGCGTGCCCGGTGGATGCCATCCTGGGCGCCAGCAAACGCATGCACAGCGTGATCACCGCCGAGTGCACCGGCTGCGAGCTGTGCGTGGCGCCCTGCCCCGTCGACTGCATCGACCTGGTTCCCCACCCCGAGTGGCAGGCCGCCGCCGATGAGGCCGAGCGCCAGGCATACCTGGCGCGGCGGGCGGAGCTGGGACGACGGCGCTATCAGGCCCGCCAGCAGCGCCAGGCACGCCTGGCGCGGGAGAAGCGCCTGGAGCGGCAGCGCCGCCTGATTCGACAAGGGACGCGCGACACTCGCAGCGGCCCGGTTCCACAGCAGCGCCAGCGCCAAATGGCGGTTAAAGCCGCCGAACAGGCAGTGCGCCGGGCTCGCCAGCAGTTCGAGAGCGCCCAGCGACGGCATGATAGCGAAGCCTGTCGCCAAGCCGAGGCGCAGCTCGCACGCGCCACCGCCCTGCTCGAGGAGGCCCGCGCCTCCCTCGCGTCCGATTCACCGTGAGCGTGCCATCGAACGAGAACCCCGCATGAACGCCCAGAAACGCTACGAGATCTTCGCCCGCCTGCGCGCGCACAACCCCGAGCCGACCACGGAGCTCGACTGGAGCACGCCGTTCGAGTTGCTCACCGCCGTGCTGCTCTCCGCCCAGGCCACCGACGTCGGGGTCAACAAGGCCACCGCACGGCTGTTCCCGGTAGCCAACACGCCTCAGGCCGTCATCGACCTCGGCCTCGAGGCGCTCAAGGAGCACATCAAGACCATCGGGCTCTACAACACCAAGGCCGAAAACCTGATCAAGACCTGCCGCATCCTGGTGGAGCGGCATGGCGGCGAGGTACCTCGCACCCGCGCCGAGCTCGAGGCGCTACCCGGCGTAGGACGCAAGACCGCCAACGTGATTCTCAACACCGCTTTCGGCGAGCCGACCATTGCCGTGGACACGCACATCTTCCGTGTCTCCAACCGCACCCGGCTGGCCCCGGGCAAGAACGTCGACGAGGTCGAGCAGAAACTGCTGCGCCACGTGCCCCGTGAGTTTCGCCGCGACGCGCATCACTGGCTGATCCTGCACGGGCGTTACACCTGCGTGGCCCGCCGGCCGCGCTGCGGTAGCTGCGTGATCGAGGATCTCTGCGAGTACAAGGAGAAGGTGGATATCGCATAAACCGGTATCGGTTAAGCAAATTTCGAACTGAAAATGCGACTAATGGGGGTTTTGCATATAACGGCACAGTCATGGACGATGCCGGATAGATAACAATAACCAGAGCCGCAAGCATGCCACTGCACGACCGCCCCATCGGTGAGCGCATCGAAGCGCTGCTCGCCCTTTCCCGCGAACACGCCGACACTTTCTGCAGCTCCTCGGCCTGGCTGGCCCGTGAGCGCTACCTGGCCAACCATCCCACGCGAATTCTGGTCATGAAATGCATGGATGGACGCATCCACCTGCCCCATGCCACCCGCACGCCGCTGGGCATCATCACTCCGTTCCGCAACCTCGGCGGCATCTTCCACCTTGGCTGGCCTTACCTCGGCGAGATGCTCACCGATGCCGTCGACGACGCCATTCAGGCCGGCAGCGGTGTGCTGCTGAACATCAGCTACCATTTCTCCCGCGGCGAGCGGCTGCGTGGCTGCGCCGGTTTCGCCTGCGACACGGATGCCGCCCTGGCACAGGCTCACGAGATACGTCGCCAGGCTGAACGCATCTTCGGCCGCGATCATCGCCACGTCTACCCGCTGGTCTGCGGGTTCGAAACCGACACCGATGCGCTCATCGTGCACGGCACCGGCGACTCCCTCCTCGACATCAGCGCACTCGCACCCGATGCCGAAGGCGAGCTGGAACCTCGCCTCGCCGGCCTATGCCCCGACATGCCTGGCGATATCCGTCGCGACCTGCTGCCACTGCTGAAGGGCAACCTGCAACACGTCGACTCGCTGCGTGGCACCGCCCGCGAGCTCGACATCGAGCATCGCGAGTGGGTGATCTGCGTCGGTCGCGGCTTCGACTTCCTGCACCTGCCCAACACTGCGCTGATCGTCGGCCCCTACAGTCCCGACCTGTCCGAACCCATCGGCACCGCGGCGGCAATCATCGACGGCAACATGAAGGCAGGCCGCATTCCGGACGACGGTTTCCTGCTGCTGGCCTCGACGCCCTATGAGGCGGTCGGCGTGGACCGCGCCCGCGCCGAATTGAAGTCGTGCTTCCTTGCCGAGTTCGCCGCCCAGGTCATCGCCAGGGAACACCCCGGGCTGGCGAACCGCATGACGTCGCGCACCGCTGTCGTGCATTGGCCCAGCCGCAGGCTGGAACTCCTCGATCACGCTTGACCGGAGCGCAACGATGACGCTGCTGAAGAGCTTGCTGCTACCACCCGCGCTCAACGTGCTGCTGGTACTGCTGGGGCTATGGCTCAGCCCCAAGCGTTTCCTCGGCGCCCTGCTGATCATGCTGGGGCTGTTCGGCCTAGTGCTGCTCGCCACGCCGATGGCCAGCCATACGCTGCGCCAGGGGTTGGAACCCTACGCATCTCCCGCACGCTCCCAACTGGAGCGCGCCGAGGCGATCGTCATCCTGGGTGGCGGGCGAGACTACCAGGCTCCCGAGTTCGGCTGGGGCGACGCGCCGGCGAATCCCACCTGGCGCCGCCTGGCCTATGGTGCGCACCTGCATCGCCAGAGCGAGTTGCCGATCCTGGTGAGCGGCGGTCGTGTCCATGGCGAGGAGTTTGCAGAGGCGAGCCTGATGGCCGCTGCGCTGCGCGACGTCTTCGTCGTGCCAGTTCGCTGGCTGGAAGGCGAGAGCCGCAGCACCGCCGAGAATGCCCGCTTCAGCGCCGAAATGCTGCGTGCCGATGGCATAGAACGGATAGCCCTGGTCTCGCAGGCCTGGCACCTGCCGCGAGCCGTGGCGGAGTTCGAGGCCCAGGGCATGGAGGTGATCCCCGCGCCCACCGAGTTCACCAGCCCACCGCCCGAGGGGCTGTCGGCCTGGCTGCCACGCGCCTACCACCTCAACCAGAGCACGCGTGCCCTGAACGAGTGGCTGGGGCGTGCCGGCCAGTCGCTTCACCAACTGCTGCCATAGCTGCTGCCTGCCGCACGGGACGCAAGCGGAGGTCGCGTCAAGCCGGCGCTGTCTCGCACTGTGGTGCCCCGGCGTCCGGCTCCCCGGCCCAGTGCTGCAACCTGGCGACGAGCTGCTGCGGCCAATCGCGGTCGTTGTCCACCTGAGCGTGTACGCGACTGAGTTCCAGCCTGGCCACGTCGACGTCATGGCAGGCCCACAGCGCATCGCCTTGGGTAGCGGCGAGTATCCCATCCGCAGGAAAGCCATGATCCATCGGCGCGTAGAGGGTCGCCTCGCCGGTGTTGACGTCGAGCGCCGGGCTCCATGGCGCCTCACCGGCGGTCACCGCCTGGGCCACGAAGAAGCGATTCTCGAGCGCGCGTGCCAGGCAGCCAATTCTCACCCGAGTCGCGCCGGCAGCGGTATCGGTACAGCTGGGCACCAGCAACAGGCGGATGCCCGCCTCGAACTGGGCACGTACCGGCAGCGGGAACTCCACGTCATAGCAGACCGCGATGCCGACCCGGTGGCCATCGCAGTCGAAACCCGACAGCGCATTGCCCGGTTCGATGATGCCGCTCTGCTTCTCGTAGCCGGTCAGTTGCAGCTTGTCCTGCCAGCCATGAACGCCGTCCGGGGCGAACCAGTCGGCCCGGTTGCGGTAGCGGCCACCGCCCACGTCGAGCAGGAAGGTCCCGGGCACCAGGTACATGTCGAGTTCCCGCGCCAGGCCTCCGTAGAGTTCACTCCAGGCACCACGCCATGCCTGGAGCCCGGCCAGCGACGCCTTCAGGTCGCCGCGCGCTTCGGCGGAGAAACTGGCCGCAAGCTCCAGGCTGAGGTATTCGGGCAACACCGCGATTCGGGCGCCCAGCTCACGCGCCTGCCTCAGACAGGTTTCCTGGCGCCGGGCGAAATCATCGAAGCTTGCCGGCATGCCGATGGGATATTTGGCCACGGCCACGCGCATCGCTATTCCTCCTCCCCCTGTTTCCGGACCTGGTTGGCCTACGCCTGGGCCACCTGACGCAGCCACTCCTCCAGGTTGTAGTAGTTGGTCACGCGGGTGATCCGGCCATTTGCCACTTCGAAGAAGGCGCCGCCGGGCAGCACGTAGCGCTGCCCCTTGGCCGGCGGCAGCCCCTCGTCGGTGGCACGGTACTCGCCGTGAACGACGTATTCCGCGGCGACTCGTCGTCCGTCGGCGGCTGGCATGAGCACGACGTCTTCCAGTCGCTCCACGTAGCTGCGATCCATGCGTGCCAGAAACTGACGAAAGGCGTCACGCCCCGTCTCCCGCGGCCCCTGGTTCAGGTCGTGGGCCACTTCGGGATCGAGACAAGCGAGCATGGCGTCCCAGTCGCCACGGTTGAAGGCATCGTAGTACCGCTGGATCAGTTGCACGCTACCGGACATGAACAGGCTCTCCTGACTGGGTTCGAGGGGCGAAAGTGTAAACGCCCCGGCCCGACAGCGTTAGCCTGTCACCCTGCATTTGACCATTGCTGTACAGCAATGGCCGGTTGGCGCGTGAGCCGCTTCAGAATCCCAGCTGCTCGAGACGATCGGCGAGCGCTTCGAGGGCCGGAAGACCCAGCACGTCGCTCGGCAGCAGCGGCAGTCGCAGCCGTGGCAGGTGCGCGAGCTGCTCGTCGATGCGCGCCAGGTAGCTGGCTTCCTGCTCACGCCTGGCACGCAGGAACTCACCGTCGGCATCGGCGGGAATCACCCGGTTGACCACGGCGCCGGCCACCGGCACCTTGGCCGCTTCGAGCGCCTGCACGGCCCGCACCGTCTCGAGAATCGGCAGCCGCTCGGGGGTCATCACGAACAGGAAGCCGGTTTCTTCGGCGTTCTCGATGCGGCGCCGGGCACGGTGGAACAGCCGGCGGCGCTCGATCAGCGTCCGTGCCACGCCGCGAGTACGCTCGTCGAGATCGCTCAGCGGATCCTCGCGGGGATCGTCGAAGGGCGTGGCCACGTCGCGGCCGCGCCTGGGCGTCAGGTGCGAGAGCACCTTGCCCAGTTCCTCGGACTTGCGATTGTGCGCCAGCAGGCCATCGGTCCAGGCCGCCATGGCTTCGGGCAGGGTCAGCAGGCGCAGGGTATGACCCGTCGGCGCGGTATCGAAGATCACCAGGTCATAGGGCGCGGCATCGTCAGTGACGATGCGCGACAGCCGCTCCAGCAGGGCGGCTTCCTGGGTACCCGGCGACTGTCGCGTCAGGTGCATCTGGCGCTCCAGCTCGGCCATCATCTCCGGCGCGGCATAGCGGCGCATCTGCTCGGTCACCCGGGTCAGGTGCGCCTCGACCTCGGCGTCCGGGTCGATCTCCATGGCGTCCAGGTTGGGCAGCAGACGCCGCGGTGCATCGTTCAGCACACGGTCGAACGCGTCACCGAGGCTGTGGGCCGGGTCGGTGGAGACGACCAGTACGCGGCTGTCGCGGCGCGCGGCCAGCACGGCCAGCGAGGCGGCCACCGTGGTCTTGCCCACGCCGCCCTTGCCGCCCACCCAGACCAGGCGTTTGTCGAGTAACTCTTTCATATTACTTCCAAGGCATCGAGAGTTGGCGGCAGCTCAGGAGAGCTCCCTCGCAGCTCACTGGAGCGCAGCACTTTGTCCGTGTCACTAACAGCATCGGAAATGGTCCAGCGGCGAGCGCTCCATGCCCATGCGCCGGTGCCAGTCGTGGAAGCGCTCCAGCAGTAGCGGCTGAAGCTCCAGGGTGTAGTACGCAGCCGGGTTGGGCACGCCCATCATCTCGGAGAACACCAGCAGCATGAACAGGTCGTCCTCGTCGCGCCGGGCACGGGCGATAGCGCCGCGATAGCGGGCGCTGTAGAACTCTTCGGCGACGAACCGGGCCTGGCTCAGCCAGGCCCGAAGCCGCTCGCGACGAGAATCCGGAGTGTCACTGTCGTCGCTCATGGGCTGCCTCCTCGTTTCACTCCTGCCTGGCCACTTCCGCCCGCGAACGCTTCAGCGCCGAGGCGCACTCCATGGCCACGAGGATCGCGGCGATCAACACCACGATATCCACCAACAGCAGGAAGTAGTTGCCCTCGTTGAAGAAGGTGCGCAGTTGGATGAGCAGCGCTGCGATGGTCATCACCAGCAGGAAGCACAGCGGCGCCAGGGTGTACCACATCGGCCGGCGCAGGCGCACCAGCATCACCGTCACCACCAGCAGGGTCAGGCCTGCCAGCAGCTGGTTGGTCGTGCCGAACAGCGGCCAGATGATCATGCCGCCAGTACCGCTCGCACCACCGGCGCCAAAGGCGAGCAGCAGGCAACTGCCCACGGCCAGCAGGGTGGCGGGCACGTTCCTGTTCATCCACTTGAGCTGATAGATTTCGCCCCACTCCTGGAAGATGTAGCGCTGCAGGCGCAGGCCGGTATCCATTGTCGTACCGGCGAACAGGGCCGCCATCACGGTAAGCAGCGTCGCCGCGGTGGCCTCGGGCAAGCCCAGGCCGTTATGGATGATGAACGCACCGCCCTCGACGAAGGCATTGACGCCGCCGGCACCGAACGCTGTATAGACCGCCTGCCAGTCGGCGAAGGTGGCAAAGCCGGCCGTGGCGGCCAGGATGGCCGCGAGTGCCAGCATGCCCTCGCCCACCGCGCCGAAATAGCCGACGAAGCGGGCGTCGGTCTCCTTGTTCAGCTGCTTCGAGGTCGTGCCGGACGAGACCAGGCCGTGGAAACCGGAAATCGCGCCGCAGGCGATGGTGACGAACAGCAGCGGCAGCATCGACGGCGTGCCGGCCGGCAGCTCGCCGTTGACCATCGGCGCCACCACGGTGGGGTTGAGCAGCAGGACGGCGCCGTAGAGCACGATCAGGCCGATGAACAGCTGCAGGCCGTTGATGTAGTCGCGCGGCTGCAGCAACACCCAGACCGGCAGCATGGAGGCGATCGCCGCATAGCCGAAAAGGATCAGGATCCACACCGCGTTGCCGGAGAAGCCAGCCACCTCGGCCGGCATCTGGATCGGCACCGAGGGGCCGACAAGGATCAGCGCATAGAGCGCGATGACGCCGAGGATCGACACCACCGGCAGGCTGAGGATGCGCCGATAGATCAGCTGGCCGATGATCAGTGCCACGAGGATAGCGCCCCACACCGGCACCACGGCGCTGGAGAAGTTCATCATCAATCCTGCGATGACCACGGCGAACACGGCGTTGACCATCAGCAGGACGAGGAAGATGACGATCATGAAGATGCTGCGGGCACGCGCTCCGACCACATCGCCGGTCAAGGCGCCGACCGACTTGGCCTTGTTGCGCACGCTGGCCCAGATGGCGCCGGAGTCGTGCACGCCGGCAAAGAACACGGTGCCGAGCACGACCCACAGGAAGGCCGGCAGCCAGCCCCAGATGACCGCGATGGCCGGCCCGACGATGGGCGCGGCGCCGGCCACCGAGGTGAAGTGATGTCCCCACAGGACATAGCGGTTGGTCGGCACGAAGTCGACGCCATCCTCGTATTCGTGGGCGGGCGTCTGGAAGTCGGGGTCGAGGCGGTAGATCCTGGTGGCGATGAAACGCGAGTAGAGGAAGTATCCCGCGGCCATCCCCGCAAGACCGAGAACCAGCAGGACGATAGCACTCATTCTGGTCAGCTCCTTTGTGAGGAAGGTTCCTTTTCTTTCCTGACGCTTCGCCCGTGATGCGAAGCGAGAGTTCCGGCAGCGCGCGTGGCCCTGCCCGGCAAGGATGAGCAGAGGATAGTGACAAGTCCACTTTTCGGCCTGACCGGCCGGCCTTTTGCCGCTAAAGTCGTAGCCACTGCCTCGGGACCGGTGATCGACGGCCGGCTTGTTCCAAGGTCTTACAGCCCCCGGGGGAGAGGGCGCGTTACGCTGCGGTAGAAGCCAGCCCAGGACGACGAGACCTTCCATGCCAGAGACTCTGCTGCAACTCGCCATGGCCGGCGCCTTCGGTGCCTTCGTCGGCCTGCTGTTTCGCGTGACGCGCCGGCCAGGCCAGGCGCGCGCCTTCACCTTCACCCTGGTGGGCCTGGCTGCCGGCATCACCGCCTACCTGATCTTCTATCTTCTGACCCGCACCACCGGCGCCCCTGCCTGGCTGCTGCCCCTGCTGGTGCTGCTGCAGGTGTGGCTGTGGCTCGGCCCGCTGGGGCCGAAGTGGCGGCGACTCGGGAAGAACGGCGACGAGCCGCGCTGATTGCCGGTTGTCGCCTCCCTTTCCCCAGGCGGCCACCCTGCGCTGCGGGCGCCTTCTGCCAAGGTCGTCTTTGCCGCCCCTGTCAGGCGCACTAGACTGACAATCAACAAGATACAACGACGCTTCAAGGAGTCATGCATGGCCAAGGTGCTGGTGGTGGACGATGAGCCCAACATCGTCCTGTCGCTGGAGTTCCTGATGCAGCAGGCCGGATTCGAGGTGGAGACGGCCGAGGATGGCGAAGGTGCCCTGGCCAAGGTCGAGCAGTACGCCCCCGACCTGATCCTGCTCGACATCAGCCTGCCCGACATCAGCGGCTTCGACGTGCTGGAGCAACTGCGCCAGGACGACCGCCATTCCCGCTTGCCCATCATCATGCTCACCGCTCACGGTCGCGAGGTGGAACGGGAAAAGGGCCTGGCCCTGGGCGCCGACGACTACGTGACCAAGCCCTTCTCGACCCAGGCTCTGGTCGAGAAAGTGAAGGCCCTGCTGGCCGAGGATGCCAGATGAAGGGAGGCAAGCTGCCCAAGCGCCAGCGCCTGATCGGCTTGTGGCTGTTGCTCAGCGGCATCAGCCTGCTGGGTGGCGCCATCTTCGCCGCCTGGCTCGACAGCCTGTTCCAGCCCCAGGGGGTCGCCCGCCTGATGCTGTGGCTCGGCTGCTTCTCCGGGGGCGGAACCATCTTCCTGCTCGGCCTGCTGCTAGAGCGCATGCTGTTCACCCCGCTGCGCCATCTGCAGGTGCAACTGGCCCGCCTGGTGGCCAACCCCGATGCCCGCGAGGACTATCCACCCGAGGGCTGGCTGCGCGGCCTGGGTCCGGACCTGGTGCGAGTACGGGAGGCCTGGCGCAGCGACCGCCAGCGCCTGGCTACCGCCCATGCCGAGGGTGCACGCAGTGCGGCACGCATTCGCCAGGAGCTCGAGACGCTGCTGCAGGTTCTCGACATGCCACTGCTGCTGTGCGATCACCATCGGCGGCTGCTGCTGTTCAACCAGGCCGCCGAGAAGCTGTTCGAGAAGCATACCGGGCTTGGGCTCGGCAAACGCCTGGATGCCCTGCTGCCGATATCGAGCCTGCAGGATGCACTGAGCCAGCTGCCGCAGGACGGCTCCCCGCGCGAGCTGCTGATCCCCTGCGACGAGCGCTGGCTGCACACCGTGATGCGCCGGGTGCCGCAGAGCAATGGCGAGACCCTGCTGACCCTGACCGATGCCACCGCCGCCTGGACCAGCGAGATGGGGGCGCGTGCCGGCCTGGCGCAGCATATGGCGCCGCTGCGCCGGCATGGCGCCAGCCTGGCCAGCGCCGCCGAAGCGCTGGGTAGCGTACGCCACGCCAGGCACATCGACGACACGCTGCGCCGGCGCCTGGAGGCAGTGATCGACGAGGAGAGTCGCGCCCTGGGCAGCGAGATCGAGAATCTCGGTCGCCTGATCGAGGACATGCAGCAGCAGGGCGAGCGCCTGGTGCCACTGTGGTCCAACGACCTGTGGCAATCGCTTAACGAACGGCTCGGCGACAGCCCCATCGAGGTCCTGCCCATCGGCATGCCCGCCTGGTTCAAGGGCGATGCCCCGGCGCTGCTGGTCCTGCTCGTGACGCTGCTGGTGCGATTGAGCAAGCATGCCGACACCACGTACTTCGAAGGCGAGATCCTGCTCGGTAACCGCCGCGTCTACCTCGACTTGATCTGGCCCGGCAAGCCACTGCCGCAGCGGGAACTCGCGGCCTGGTGCGAGCAGCGACTCGACGCCTTGCCGCTCTCTCCGCGGGTCGGCGACCTGCTGCGTCAACATGCCAGCGACGCCTGGAGCCTGGCCGACAGCGATGGACGGCACGCTCGCCTGCGCCTGCCGTTGCCCGCCATGGATCGCGTCGGGGCGCCGCCCAGCCAGCTGCCGCCACGGCCCGAGTTCCATGACTTCGGCATCGCCGACTTGCCGCCACCGGATGCCGAGCTGGCCCGACGCCCACTGAAGGCGCTGGAGATCGTGGCCTTCGACACCGAGACCACCGGGCTCGAGCTGCGCCGCGGCGATACCGTCATCAGCATCGGCGCCTGCCGCATCGTCAACGGCCGGCTTTTGGCCAGCGACACCTTCGACGTACGGGTCGACCCCGGCAGGCCGATACCGCCGGCCAGCACCGCGATTCATGGCATCACCGACAGCGAGGTGGCCGGCGCCCCGCCGCTGCCGGTCATCCTGCCGCGCTTCCGCGACTACATCGGCGATGCCGTGATCCTGGCCCACAACGCCGCCTTCGACCTGCTGGCCCTGCAGCCCACCGACAGCGGCACGACCCTGGACATGCCGGTACTCGATACGCTGCTGCTCTCCCGAGCTCTCGACGAGAGCCTGGACGGGCACGACCTGGATACCCTCGCCGAGCGCTACGATCTCAGCTTCCCCCCGGGCACCCGTCATACGGCGATCGGGGATGCGCGGGTCACCGCGGAGCTGTGGCTGGCACTGCTGCCGCGCCTCGAGGCCCGCGGCATCGAGACCCTGGAGCAGGCACTGGCGCTGCAGGCCACCGCCTTGGACCGAGAGGACGCCTGCACATGAACGCCTCCGGCCCCCAGGCCCGGCTGGCCGGCTTGATCGGCCTGGCCGCCCTGCTCTTCTCGCCACCGCTGGTCCTGATCTTCGATCGACCGCCCGCCGCCGGGCTCTCCTGGCTGCCACTCTACCTGTTCGTGGCCTGGCTGCTGGTCATCGCGCTGGCCGCCTGGCTGATGGAGCATCGGCAGGAGGAAGGCTGACGCGATGAGAACCGATCCGGTGGTGCTGACGGTCGCCTTCGGCTACCTGGCGCTGCTGTTCGTGATCGCCGCCTGGGGCGACCGGCGTGCCGAACAGGGCCGCTCGGTGATCGGCTCGCCCACCGTCTACGCCTTGTCGATCGCCGTCTATTGCACCGCCTGGACCTTCTACGGCAGCGTGGGGCGGGCGGTGGTGTACGGCCCCAGCTTCCTGCTGATCTATCTGGGCCCGACGCTGGCCATGCTGATGGCCCCGCTGCTGATTCGCAAGATGGTGCGCATCGCCAGCACCCAGCGCATCACCTCCATTGCCGACTTCATCAGCGCTCGCTACGGCAAGAGTTCCAGCCTCGGCGCGCTGGTGGCGCTGATCGCGCTGATCGGCATCACGCCCTATATCGCCCTGCAGCTCAAGGCGATCACCCTCAGCCATGCGGTGCTGGTCAACTACCCGGAAGCGGCCGAGTTTCGCCTCGCCGAGGAGAGCTTCTGGACCGACAAGTCGTTCTGGGTGGCGCTGGTGCTGGCCGTGTTCATCATCCTGTTCGGCACGCGGCACCTGGATGCCAGCGAACGCCACGAGGGCATGGTGGCGGCCATCGCCTTCGAATCGCTGGTCAAGCTGGTGGCCTTTCTCACCGTTGGCGTCTTCGTCACCTTCGTGCTGTTCAACGGACCCGGGGACCTGTTTCGCCAGGTGGCCGACTCGCCCGAGCTGGCCGGCGCCCTGAGCCTCGACGCAGTGCCGGGCGGCGCCATCGGCTGGGTCGGTACCCTGGTGCTCGCCTTTCTCGCCTTCCTCACCCTGCCGCGCCAGTTCCAGGTACTGGTGGTGGAGAACGTCGACGAGCGTCACCTCAGGCGCGCCAGCTGGCTGTTCCCGCTCTATCTGGTGGCGATCAACCTGTTCGTGATCCCCATCGCCATGGCCGGCCTGCTGCTGCCGATGGGCAACGGCGACCCCGACAGCTTCGTGCTCACCCTGCCGCTCTCCGCCGGCACCGAAGGCATCCCGCTGCTGGTCTTCATCGGCGGGCTGTCGGCGGCCACCGGCATGGTGATCGTCGAGACCATCGCGCTCTCCACCATGGTCAGCAACCAGCTGATGATGCCGCTGCTGCTGCGCTCCAAGCGCTTGCACCTGAGCTCCCAAGGGGAGCTGGCCGGCTGGCTGCTGGGCATCCGCCGCGTGGCGATCGTGCTGATCCTGCTGCTGGGCTACCTCTACCACGCCCTGATCGGCGACTCCTACAGCCTGGTGACCATCGGCCTGGTATCGTTCGTCGGCGCGGCCCAGTTCGCCCCGGCCATGCTGATCGGCATGTACTGGCGCGGCGCGACCCGGGCCGGCGCGACCCTGGGCCTGCTGGCCGGCTTCCTCACCTGGTGCTACACGCTGCTGCTGCCGGGCTTCGCCCAGTCGGGTTGGCTCGACGCCACCTTCCTCCAGCAGGGCCCGCTGGGTCTGGCCTGGCTGCGCCCCTATGCGCTGTTCGGCCTCGAGGGGTTCGACATCTACAGCCACGCCCTGCTGTGGTGCCTGCTGGCCAATGTCGGGCTGCTGGTCGGGGTCTCGCTGTTCACCCGCCAGACCCCGGTGGAGCAGACCCAGGCGGCGCTGTTCACCGAAGCCATGAACCCAGGACTTCAGCACACCTCGCTATGGCGCGGCCAGACCACCCGCGGCGAGCTCAAGAGCCTGCTCAACCGCTACCTGGGCGCCGGCTCCACGGCGCGCATCCTGTCCACCCCTCAGGGCAGCCAGGACGACGAGGCCCCCGCCCCGCCGGCCTTGATCGCTCGCGCCGAGCAGGCGCTGTCGGGGGCGCTGGGCAGCGCCTCGGCGCGCGTGCTGATCAATTCGGTGGTACGCGGCGAAGCGCTGGACCTGGAGTCGATCCTCAGCATTCTCGACACCACTTCGCAGACGCTGGAGTACAACCGCCGCCTGGAGCAGAAATCCAACGAGCTGGCGCGCATCGGCGAGGAGCTGCGCGCGGCCAACGAACGCCTGCGCGAACTCGACCGGCTCAAGGACGAATTCGTCGCCATGGTCAGTCACGAACTGAGAACGCCGCTCACCTCGATCCGTGCCTTCGCTGAGATCCTGCGCGACAACCGCGAGCTGCCGGAGGAGAAGCGCATCCACTTCCTCGAGGTGGTGGTGCTCGAGAGCCAGCGGCTGTCGCGGCTGATCGAGGAGATCCTCGACCTCGCACGCCTGGAAAGTGGGCGCCTGACGCTCAACCCCCAGCGGCTCGACCTGGTGGCCCTGGTCCGCCACAGCGTGGATGCGGTGCACCGGCTACAGGAGGACCGCGGCGTCACGCTGGAGATCGACCTGGCGCTCGACGAGGCGCCGGTCGTCGGCGACCCCGATCGCCTGGAGCAGGTGATCATCAACCTGCTCGACAATGCCGGCAAGTTCGCCGCCGACGACGACCCGCGCGTGCGCCTTCACCTGGCCCGGCACAAGCAGAGCTTCAGGCTGAGCGTCGAGGACAACGGCCCGGGCATTGCGCCTGACGAGCGTGAGCGGGTCTTCGAGAAGTTCCACCAGGTCAAGCGCTATGGCGCCACCAGCGGCAAGGCGCGCGGCCGCCCCCGCGGCAGCGGTCTGGGCCTGCCGATCAGCCGCGGCATCGTCGCCCACCTGGGCGGGCGGCTGTGGGTCGACGAGGCGCCGACGCTGGAAGGGGCTTGCCTGGTGATGGAGCTGCCCGAGGCGTCGACGATGGCCGGGCCTACGGTGATTCGTACTGAAGCTCAATGATACCCGGGCCGCCTTGCAGCGAGCTCAGACGGTACCAACGTTTCGGGCCACCCTGACCAGGCCGCGAATTACCTGCATGTCGTGGCGCAGCAGCAGGCGCTGGTCGTCCTCGAGCCTGGCGACGTCGATCCAGCCATCGGCCGCCCCGCCCGCCTTCAGGCTGGCCAGCTGCGCCGTCAGAAGCCGCTCTTGCAGGCGATCCAGGGCCGCTATCCCCGCCCGGGCCTGACCCGCCGAGAGCGCCTCCTTGAGCACCAGCGCCGACAGCCGGCGGCGCGTATCGGGCACCCCCACGGCGTGGCGCAGCGCCAGCAGGCGGACGGCATTGACCAGTGGCAGCAGGCCCTGACGCTTGAGGTCGAGGGCGTTCACGTGCGGCGCCTCCTCGCTGCTGCCGGCGAGCCGGCCGAAACGATCCAGCGCCACCGGCAGCTCGTCGAGCAGTTGCGCCATCTCGTCCAGGAACAGCCCCGCGCGAGGCATGAGCCGTGCGACGTGATCGGCCAGCGCCTCGGCGAGACCGACGTCGCCGAAGACCGGGTAAAAGTCGAGCAGGATGTTGCTCTGCTGGACGCGCTTCACCCGGCGGTCGCGGGTCCACAGCGTGAGCTGCTCGCGCCATTCCGGTAGGCGTTTGCGCCACATCGGCCAGCGCGCCATGACATGGCCGTGGCACAGTGGAATGCCGGCCTCGTCGAGTCGCGTGGTGAAGCGCTCCCCCAGCGCCTGGAAGAAGCCGTCGATCTCGGTATGGCGAGCGTCCGGGTAGTCGGCCACGATCATGGCATTGTCCTGATCGGGACCGAGCAGGCTCTCGTGGCGACCGGCGGAACCCAGCGTCAGCACGCAGAAGGCCACCGGCGGCCTGCCCCAGCCCTGTGCCAGCATCTCGTCGAGGGAAAGCTGGATGGCGCGACGATAGAGCTGGTCGTTGTGGTCGCTGATCAGTTGGCTGATGCGCCAGGCCGGCAGGTCGAGCCGCTGCAGGGCCTCGACCAACCGCGGCTGCCAGGCATGGGCGGCCGCCAGGTCGGGATTCGGCCCCAGTTCGTCCACCGCCTCGTACAGCGGGGCCAGCAGGCCGTCCGGTGCCGGCAGGTCGTTGCCGGCGAAGAGCTCTCGCCAGGGCGAGGCCCGATGCAGCACGCGCATATCGTCTCCCATCGCACACACGTCAGGCAGTGTAGCGAGCGAGCGTCAGCATGGCACTTGGGCCAAGGGATGAGCCCTCCCTCGGCAGGCGTGGCAGCGGATTCAGCGCGGCTGGAACATGTCGTCGCCGACCTGGTCGATGTAGCGCTGCGCCTTGCTCACCATCAACTGATCACAGGCATCGCGGCCCGGCACCAGGTCGGAACGCTCGAAGCGGTGCTCCAGGGTCTCGCCATTCTCCCCCGGCTTGCGAATCCAACCGCTCACGCGGTACTGGCCGCCCTGCTCGGCCGGCTCGGAGACGATCTGGTAGCCGTGGTACTCGACCGGCTCGGCGGCCTTGGCATTCCCCGGCTTGGCGTCACCGCCGCTTCCGAACAACCCGCCCAATAGTTTCTTCAGCATTGTTCTCTCCTACAGCTCTTCCCTACGAATTCTTCCCCTGCGAGGGCTTTCAATGCGAACCCACCAAACGAGAACGCCGGCCACTGGCCGGCGCGTCTCGCAGAGAATCGACAGACGATCAGCTCTGCTGGCGACCCTTCCCCGCGGCAATCCGCAACCGCAGGGCGTTGAGCTTGATGAAGCCCTCGGCATCCTTCTGATTGTAGGCGCCGGCGTCGTCCTCGAAGGTGGCGATGGACTCGTCGAACAGCGACTGCTCCGACTTGCGGCCCACCACGGTGGCGCTGCCCTTGTAGAGCTTCATGCGCACCACCCCGGAGACGTTCTTCTGGGTCTCGTCGATGGCGGCCTGCAGCATGCGCCGCTCGGGGCTCCACCAGTAGCCGTTGTAGATCACCTTGGCGTACTTCGGCATCAGTTCGTCCTTGAGGTGCGCTTCCTCGCGGTCGAGGGTGATCGACTCGATGGCGCGGTGGGCGCGCAGCATGATGGTGCCCCCCGGGGTCTCGTAGCAGCCGCGGGACTTCATGCCGACGTAGCGGTTCTCGACGATGTCGAGACGGCCGATGCCGTTGTCGCCGCCCAGCTTGTTGAGGGTCTCGAGCACCTCGTGGGGCCTCATCGGCTTGCCATCGATGGCGACGATGTCGCCACGCTCATAGGTCAGCTCGACGTAGGTGGGCTGGTCGGGAGCGGCTTCCGGCGACACGCTCCAGCGCCACATGTCCTCCTCGGCCTCGGCCCAGGGATCCTCGAGAATGCCGCCCTCGTAGGAGATGTGCAGCAGGTTGGCGTCCATCGAGTACGGCGATTTTTTCTTGCTCTTGGAGAAGTCGACGGGGATGTCGTGCTGCTCGCAGTAGGCCATCAGCTTCTCGCGGGAGGTGAGGTCCCACTCGCGCCACGGCGCGATCACCTTGACCCCGGGTTTCAGCGCGTAGGCGCCCATCTCGAAGCGCACCTGGTCGTTGCCCTTCCCGGTGGCACCGTGGGAAATGGCGTCGGCGCCGGTCTCGTTGGCGATCTCGATCAGGCGCTTGGCGATCAGCGGGCGAGCAATGGAGGTGCCCAGCAGGTACTCGCCCTCGTAGATGGTATTGGCGCGGAACATCGGATAGACGTAGTCGCGCACGAACTCCTCGCGCAGGTCCTCGATGTAGATCTCTTTCACGCCCAGGGCCTGGGCCTTGGCGCGCGCGGGTTCGACTTCCTCGCCCTGACCGATGTCGGCGGTGAAGGTCACCACTTCGCAGCTGTAGGTCTCCTGCAACCACTTGACGATGACGGACGTGTCCAGGCCGCCGGAATAGGCAAGCACGACCTTCTTGACATCGGACATTCGGGGGCTCCTCTGAGGTAAACGACGCAAGGCGCCCAGTATAGCGTGGCTGCCGCCCGGCGAATACCGGCGGCGGGACGTATCGCGGCCAAGCTGTTAGACTTTTCGCCCATGAGAGTCGGCCTGGCCGCGGCGGTTGCCGCTGGCAAGGAGCCGTCCCCGACAACGACAGAGAGAGGCACGTGATGAGGAGAGGCGCATGAGCGAGGCGATCACTCGCGAGATGATGGCGCAGCGGTTTCGCAGTTTCCTGCCGGTGGTGGTCGATCTGGAAACCGGAGGGTTCAGCGCGGAGCGCGACGCCATTCTCGAAATCGCCGCCGTGACGCTGACCATGGACTCCGAAGGCAACCTGATGCCCGACGCGACCTACGCATACCATGTGCAACCCTTCACCGGGGCCAACGTCGAGCAGTCGGCGCTCGATTTCACCGGCATCAAGCTCGACGACCCGCTACGCCAGCGCGTAGCACTCTCCGAGGCAGAGGCGCTGGGCGAGATCTTTCGTCCGGTGCGCAAGGCGATCAAGGCCTATGGCTGCACCCGCGCCATACTGGTGGGCCACAACGCCGCCTTCGATCATGGTTTCCTCAATGCCGCGGTCAATCGCTGCGGTATCAAGCGCAATCCCTTCCACCCCTTTTCGAGCTTCGACACCGCCAGCCTGGCGGGCCTGGTCTACGGCCAGACGGTCCTCGCCCGCGCCTGCCGCGCGGCGGGCATCCCCTTCGACAATCAGGAAGCCCACTCGGCACGCTACGATACCGAACGTACCGCGGAGCTGTTCTGTGCCATCGTCAACCGCTACAAGGATCTGGGTGGCTGGGCGCTGGCGCAGCGCGAACAGGGCCTCGAAGACATCTAGTCGAGCACTGTCGAATGCCGGCGAGGCCCTGCCGGGCCCGGCTCAATGCCGGGTGCCGGTGTCCTGCTCCCAGCCGGCGGGCAGGTCGAGGTCGTCCTCGCCTGGCGCACCGCCAACCCCCGGCTTGTCGATGATCTGCACGGTGCTGGCGTGCAGCCCCTCCTCGCCCTCGTCGGGCTCGAAGCGCACCCGGGTGCCCACGGTCAGGCGCTTGAAGTCGTCGTGCAGCACCGAGTTCCTGTGAAAGTAGAACTCTTCGCCGCTGAGGCTCTTGAGAAAGCCGTAGCCATCCTTCTCGAACAGGCGCACCACCGTCGCCACCGGCGGAATCGGCTCGTCGTTGTGCTGCTTGACCTTGCCATCGCGCTTCGCCGTCTGCTTCTTGAGCTGCTTCTCCATCGCCTCGAAGGCGTTGCGAATGATCGGGCGCAGCTGGACCTGGGGGTCGGTGACCTTGTCGCTCTTTTCGGCCACGAGTTCGCCCTTGGCGGGTAGCGACACCTCGACCAGGGCGCGATACGGGTTGCCCGTCTTGTGGGGGTTCTGGGTCTGTTCGATGGTGACACGGCAGGAGACGATGTCGCGGCTGAATTGCTCGAGCTTGGCCACGCGCGACCTGACGTACTCGTCGATCCATGCGGAGCGTGATACGTGCTGGTAGGTGATCTCCAAGGGTGTCTGCATCTCTCCTCCCTGGCAGTGCATGCCTGAATCCGTTTCGGCCTTTCGGCTTCAGCGTGGTCATGCCCGCGGGGGATTTCAAACCCGTTGCTTCGTCATTTGGTTTCCCAACGTATCAGGCCCGTGGCGGCGGTCTGGAATCGACAAGGCCCGCGAAGCGGAGCTCGCGGGCCTTGTCGGGGCGTCGTGCGGAAGCGGATCAGGCTTCGCCGCCCTCCTCCTTGGCCTTGGCGCGTGCCGCCGCGTCCTTGATCAGCTTCTCCAGCTCACCGCTCTGGTACAGCTCGCCGACGATGTCGCAGCCGCCCACCAGCTCGCCTTCCACCCACAGCTGGGGAAACGTCGGCCAGTTGGCATACTTCGGCAGCTCGGCGCGAATGTCCGGGTTGTCGAGCACGTTGACGAAGGCGAAGCGCTCGCCGCAGGACATCAGGGCCTGAACGGTCTGGGCAGAGAAGCCACACTGGGGCAGCTGGGGCGTGCCCTTCATGTAGATCAGGATGGGATTTTCGCTGATCTGGCGCTGGATATTCTCGAGGGTAGTGCTCATGTGCGCTCCAGGTTGGATCGTGAATGCCGAGGCTGCCGGGCCAATACCCAAGCACCACGCTCGGCCTTTCTCTCTTTGCCCTCATTCTACTGATGACGGGCGAATTGCGCATCCCCCGCCGGCTGGATAGGATGGTGGTTTTTTCGCGCGGAGAGATCGCCATGGCGACACGCCACTTCCTGACCCTGCTGGACCTGAGCCCCGAAGAGCTGCACTACCTCGTCCAGCGCGCCATCACGATCAAGAACCGTCTGCGTGCCCAGGGGCCGAGCTACGCCCCGTTCGCCAACCGCACGCTGGCGATGATCTTCGAGAAATCCTCGACGCGCACCCGAGTCTCGTTCGAAACGGCCATGGCTCACTTCGGCGGCCATGCGCTGTTCCTTTCGCCCAGGGATACCCAGCTCGGCCGCGGCGAGCCGATCGAGGATACCGCCCGGGTGCTGGCGGAGATGGTCGACATCGTGATGATCCGCACCTTCTCCCACGCAGGCCTCGAGACCTACGCCGCCGCCAGCGCGGTGCCGGTGATCAATGCGCTCTCCGACGACTACCACCCCTGCCAGCTGCTGGCCGACGTGATGACCTGGACCGAGCTGCGCGGCAGCGTGCGCGGACGCACGGCGGTGTGGATCGGCGACGGCAACAACATGTGCCATTCGTGGATCAACGCCGCGCGCCAGTTCGACTTCCAGCTGCGCGTATGCTGCCCCGAGGGCTACGAGCCGCGCCAGGACATCCTCGCCGCCGCCGGCGATCGGGTCACGCTGCTGCGCGACCCGAACGAGGCCGTCGTCGGCGCCGACCTGGTGACGACCGATGTCTGGGCCTCGATGGGCCAGGAGGAGGAGCAGGCCAAGCGCGAAGCCGATTTCGCCGGCTTCCAGGTCAGCGAGGCCATGCTGGACCGTGCCAAGCCCGACGTGCTGTTCCTGCATTGCCTGCCCGCCCATCGCGGCGAGGAGATCAGCGAGACTCTGCTCGACGACCCGCGAGCCGTGGTCTGGCAGGAGGCCGGCAACCGCCTGCACGCCCAGAAGGCACTGATCGAGTTCCTGCTGCTGGGCCGGGTCGACCACTGAGGCCCGCCCAAGGCTCGTTCTAGCTGCCGCCCACCGCCTGCTGATGCAGCAACAGCTCGACGCGGCGGTTGGCGGCCCGCCCTTCGGGCGTCGCGTTGCTGACCAGGGGGCGCGTCTCGGCATAGCCCACCGCGCGCAGCCGCTCGGCCGGCAGGCCCTGGTCGGCCAGATAGCGCAACACGGCGATGGCGCGCCCCGAGGAGAGCTCCCAGTTCGACGGGAAGCGGGAGCTGGCGATGGGGATGCTGTCGGTGTGCCCCTCCACGGAGATCTCTCCCTCGAAGGAGACGAGGATGTCGCGCAGCCGGCTCAGCACCTCGCGCCCTTGCCCCGTAAGGACGGCCTGGCCGCTGTCGAACAGCAGATTGTCGTCGATGCGCAGGGTGATGCCCTGCTGCCCCTCGGTCACGCTCACCCCTTCGATCTCGAGCCCGGGGAAACGCGGCTCTAGGCCATCGTGGCGCGGCTTGAGCCCCGTCCCCGCCACCATGCGGGCGGCGGCTTCGGCCTGCGGCGTCACCCGTGCCGATGTCTCGCCGCCCTGGCGGCTGCCCTCGATGGCCTGGCCGTTGCCGGCCAGCGAGAGCAGCAGCACGAACAACGTGATCAGCAGCGTCAGCACGTCCAGATAGCTCACCAGCCAGCCCTCCCCCTCGCCGACTTCGACGGCGGGAGGATGCAGCACGTCGCGCGTGCTGCGATCAAGCATTCTGCGCCTCCCCATCGGGGGCTTCGCGCTTGGTCACTTCGGGGTCGCGGATCTCGTCGTGGTAGTTGGCGACGAAGGAGTTGAGTGTCTCTTCGATGAAGGACGGCAGACGACGCTTGGTGATCAGCGAGATGCCCTCGAGCACCATGTTCATGGCGATCAGGCGCTCCTCGGTGCGTCGCTCGAGCTTCACGGCGATCGGCTTGAACACCAGGTTGGCCAGCAGGATGCCATAGAAGGTCGTCAGCAACGCCACCGCCATGCGCGGGCCGATGACGTGCAGGTCGCCCGACTCCATCACCTCGAGCATATTGACCAGCCCGACCAGGGTGCCGATCATGCCGAAGGCCGGGGCATAGGTGGCCATGGTGCGGAAGATCTGCGCTTCGGCATGCTCGCGCGCCTTGAGCCGGGCGATGCGCCAGCGCAGCAGGTCGAAGATCTCCTCCTCCTTGGTATTGGCGATGACCAGCTGGATGCCGGTGCGCAGGAAAGGATTGCGCGCTTTCTCCAGTGCCGCCTCGACGGCCCGCACGTCGCCCTTGAACCACAGCCGCGAGATGTCCACCAGTTCCTTGATGTCGTCGCGCATGTAGGTGTTCTCCCGGCGGAACACCAGGCCCACCAGGCGCACTACCCGCAGGACTTCCCTCAGCGGATAGCTGATGAAGGTGGCCGCCATGGTCCCGGCCAGCACGATGGCCAGGCCCGGCAGGTTGATGAAGCTCTGCGGCGACTCGGCGGTAAAGAACAGCACGCTGACCAGCAGCACGATGCTGGCAAACATGCCGATGATGGTTGAAGGGTTCATGCAAGCTCCTGAAAAGGCGGGGCATCGAGCCTAGTGAAAAATATCGGCCATGGGCGTGGCCACTTTAGCCACGAAGGGGAAAGGCCGGCACCGGGTTGACCCAGGTCAAACTTTTCGCCCCCTGCTAAAGTTTCGGCAATCGCCGCCGATACGATAGCCATGAGATCCTTGTCGGCACCAGGCCCTTCGGTCGGGCCTGCCGAGGGCGGCACAGGGGGTTGGCCCTCGCCTGGCCAACGAGCGATTCCGGCGGCGGCCAGGACGCCTCCGTGAGCACCCCGTTGGCCAGCCGCGACCAGACAGGAGTAGCCATGCAACGATGCGCCGAGAGGGAAGGATGCTGCGAACGCTGTGAGGGGCCGCTGCCGTTCGCTTTTACCATGGCCTTCCAACCCATCGTCGACCTTGCCTCGGCCAGCATCACCACCTACGAGGCGCTGGTGAGAGGGCCGGCTGGCGAATCGGCGGCCAGCATCCTGGACCAGGTCACGCCTCGGCTGCTGTATCGCTTCGACCAGGCATGCCGAATCCGCGCCATCCAGCTCGCCAGCCGTCTCGGCATGCGCGAGAGCCTGTCGATCAACTTCCTGCCCAACGCGGTCTACGAGCCCACGGCCTGCATCCAGGCGACGCTGGCGATTTCCGAACAGGTCGGCTGGCCGGCCGAGCGGCTGGTCTTCGAGGTCACAGAGATCGAAAGGGTGCAGGGCCAGCATTTGCGCAACATCATCGAGGCCTATCGCAACATGGGCTTCAAGACCGCGCTGGATGACTTCGGCAACGGCTTCGCCAACCTCGACCTGCTGGTGGAACTCGAGCCCGACCGGCTCAAGATCGACCGCGCGCTGGTGATGCACTGCGACAGCGATACGCGCCGCCAGGCCATCCTGCGTGCCGTCGTCACGCTGGCGCGGGAACTGGATGTCGACCTGGTGGCTGAAGGCGTGGAGACCCGTGCCGAGGCCTTGTGGCTTGCACGAGGCGGCATTACCCAGCAGCAAGGCTTCTTCTATGCCCGCCCCGGCCTCGAGGCATTGACCCACGGCCTCGAGCCGACGCTCGCGACGTTGCAACGGGCCATCTAGAGTAAGCGGTTCGAACACGTTCATGTCAGCCTGAAACTTGAGAAATTTCCGAGTGCATCGCACTCAGCACGGAGCCAAGCAGCATGCCTGAGCCAAGGGACCCCGATCCTTTCACCGTCGCGCTTCAGCCAATTCACGATGCCAGCCATCATCACGTCGCGGATCGCCTGGTCTACACCCGGCACACCGACAGCGAAACCGAGGACGTCATGGCCGCCACCGCCAGGGCGCTGGCCAGCGCCGTCTATGAACTTGGCGATGGCGGCCTGCTGGGCGACAGGACACTGTTCGTCGACCTGCCGCTGGAGTGGCTCGAGCGCCCCGAACTGCTGCCTACGCCGGCCCCGCGCCTGGCGCTGGGCATGGCCGGGGCGCACACGGTCACCGCCGAACTGCTCGCACGCCTGGACGATATCCGCGAACGCGGCTACCGGGTCATCGTATCGTCCCGCCTGCTGAAGCAGGACCCCGAGGCCATGCTCGACCGCTGCGACATCATCGCGCTCACCTCGCCGCGGGACCTCGACGATGCGACCCTGGAGCGGCTCCCGGGGCGCAACGTCAAGCTGCTGGTCGAGAACCTCGACAGCCGCGAAGAGCTGGAGCGCTACCAGGCGATGGGCTGCGATTACTATCACGGCCACTACCTCGCTAAACCCAGCTTCATCGCCTCGGCTCCGCGGGGCCGCCATGGCAACCGTGCCGCCCAGATCCGCCTGATTCGTGCCCTCTACGAGGACAACCAGGACCTCAACCGCCTCCACGAACTGGTCGTGCAGGTACCCCACCTGCACGTGGCCATCCTGCGCCGGGCCAACTCGAGCTATTTCCACCGCGGCGGCAAGGAGGTCGACCTGCATCGCGCGGTCCAGCTCCTGGGGCTCATCGAGCTTCGCCGGTTGATCCTGACGCTGACGCTCGCCAGCCTGCAGCCCACGTCGCGCATCGTGTTGCGCATGGCGCTGATCCGCGCCTTCATGTGCCGCAACCTGGCGGCCCCCTTCCCCACCCTCGACTCCGAGGATGCCTTCACCACCGGCCTGTTCTCGATGATGGATGCCCTGCTGGAGGAGGACCGCAACACCCTGCTCGAACACCTGCCGCTCGGGCAGCCGATCATCGAGGCCCTCAAGCACCGGAGCGGCCCCCTCGGTGCCGTGCTGACCCTGTGCGAGAATCACGAGCGCCAGATCGAGGAAGCCATCGATGACGTGCCCGCCGACCAGCTTCATGCCTGCTACATGAATGCGCTGGAGAGCACCAAGGCGCTGATGGAAAATCTTTAATCGTGTTCTGCCAGGCGCGCCCGCAGACGGCTCACCGCCTGGCTGTGCAACTGGCAGACCCGAGATTCGGTCACGCCCAGCACGACGCCGATCTCCTTGAGGTTGAGCTCCTCCTGGTAGTACAGCGCCATCAGCAGCTTTTCGCGCTCGGGAAGCGCCTCGATGCCCTCGGCGAGTTGCCGGCGCTTCTCCTCGTCGATGAGCATGCGGTAGGGCGTGTCGATCGAGGCGTCCTCGATCCCGGGCTCGACCCCTTCGGCCATCAGCGCCTCGAAGGGAAGCAGGTGCCCGCTGTTGGTATCGCTGAGCAGTTGGCGATACTCCTCCAGCCCCATGTCGAGTTCACCGGCGATCTCGGTCTCCTCGGCGGGGCGTCCCAGCGACTGCTCCAGACGCCGCACCGCCTCGTCGACCGCCCGGGCGTTGCGCCTGACGCTGCGTGGCAGCCAGTCCCGGCTGCGCAGCTCATCGAGCATGGCGCCGCGAATGCGCTGGCTGGCGAAGGTGGCAAAGCTGGCCCCCTGGCTCGCATCGAAGCGGCCCATGGCCTCGAGCAGCCCCACCGTACCGGCCTGAATCAGGTCGTCGAGTTCGATGCTCGACGGTAGCCGAACCTGCATGGAAAGCGCCTGGCGCCTCACCAGCGGCAGGTACTCATCCAGCAGGTCCGCCTGTTCGATCTTGCCTCGTGCTGTGTACATGCGCTTGCTCTCACGGCTGACGATTCCCACGAGCGTCGACTCGCGCGCTCGACGGGTCAGGGGCGTGGCAGATGCTCATGGTTGACGATCACCTGCAGCCCCTGCAGGGTCGCGGCACGCTGCCGGCGATCCTGAAGGGAAAACTGAAAATAGAGTGGCGTATCCGCCGGCAGGCCCGCCAGGCCGTCGGTCTGTCCCCGTGGCCCCGGTAGACGCAGGCAGCTGCCCGGATGGCACAGCCAGGCATTCACCGCGCTGCCGACCGGCGGCTGGTAGTGCCAGCCGACCCGCCCCATCACTTGGCCACTGGCCAGCTCCGGCGAGGGCGGCAGCAAGGCAGCGGAAGCCATCGGACGGTCGGCAGTGGCCACCAGCAGCGAGGGGGCGGAGGCGACCCAGCTGCCGCTGGCCTGCGCGCCCCCCAGCCAGCCACCGAGCGCGATGGCCGCGAGCCAGTGACTCGCTCGAGGTATCATCGCGCCAATACCAGCAGTTCGATGTCGAAATAAGCCTCTGCCACATACTGCAGATTGGCCAATAGGCCCTGTCGCCCCACCCCGGGCGGATGCACGGCGAGCAGCCGCCGAGGCCCGCCCTGCTCGGCTATCTGCTTGAGCAGACGGTAGCCACGGCGAAATGCCTCGAGATCGTCATCCACCCACAGCGCCCAGTGCGACTGCTGGGTCGCCAGCACGGGCAGGTGTGGGCTGCTGATGGGCAGCGCCACGATGCGCCAGGCGCGGGGGTCACCCACCCATCGCCGCCCCTCGCGGGCCCAACTTTCCAGCAGCTCGGTCACCCTGGCAGTGTGCCGCTCGGCGGTCCCCGGCAGGCCCAGCACCATCAGCGTCACCCCCTGGACGCTGGCGGCCGGGCGTGACGGCGCGGTGGCGGCACGCCCGGGGGCTGGCTTGGCCGCCGCACGGGCCATGGCCGGCGGCGGTGTCGCGCCGCCGTCGCCCCTGGCCGCCAACTCGACCAGCATCTCGGCCACATGTGCCGGGCACTCCTGCGACTCACCGTTCGCCCACTGGCGCAGCCCTGCGGCCTGGTCCCATCCCATCTAGCCTGTCTCCCTTTCACCGAGACCCAGGTGGCGAATGGCATCGCGCACCAGGAAAAGTTGTACCAACGACTCGAGCAGCGCAACGTCACGGCGACGACGGCGCCCCCCGCCGAGCCCCAGCAGCTCCGCCCGCAGGTCCATCGCCGATTCGTCCTCGGCAAGGTCCAGGTGGGCGGCCACCGTCGCCAGGCCGCTGGCCATCAGCAGGCGCAGGTCGGCACGCAGTTCCCCGAGTTCGGCCGGGTCCAGCCGCTGCCAGGCGCGGCGGGTGAGCTGCGGCAGTACGTCGCCCTGCAGCAGCGCAAGCAACAGCGGCTCGGGCTCGCGCCCCAACCGCGCCGGCGCCAGCCAATAGCGCTTGCCAAGCACCTTGCCGCTCTCCTCGTCGCGAACCTCACCGAACCAGACCCGCGCTTCCAGCAGCTCCCGGTCGCGCCGATTGCCCTTGAACGCGACGTCGGCGGCCAGCGCGGCGAGGACGAGGCGGCCTGGCGCGCCGCGGAAGCGGCAGCGCACGTCACCCACGGCCTCGCCTACGCCATCCAGCGACACCAGGCTTCGCCGCTCACCGGCGTATACGACGCGCTGGCTGCCGCGTACCTGGCTGCACCAGCTCAAAGCCTGGCGTTCCAGCCACTCACCCGCCTCTGCATCGGGCAGGCCATTCAACAGATGCACACCGATTCCATGCCGAGCTCCCGCCGTCTCGAGGCGCGCCTGCTGGCCCGCCACCTGACGGTGCTGCAGCAGCGGCAGCGCCAGCCAGGTACCTTCGGGGCTGAGCGCCACGTCCGGCATCGACCAGCTCTCGCCCGGTACGCGACGACGTTCGCTCCACAGCATCCCCAACGCCTCGCCGGCACCAGGGTAATCCTGCAACAGCCGATCCAGACGCTGCTGCTGGACGGCGAACGGCAAGCCCAGCAGGTTCCACACCTCCTCGAGGCGTTCGAAGCCAGGCAGGCGCTGGCGCAGCAGCTGCAACACGGCGGCCAGGCGGCGCCCCTGCCCCAGCAGGCTGCCCGAGCTTCGCACGGCCGGTTCCGGGGCCAGACGCGTCACCGTGCCCGGCGTCGACGGGCAGTCGGCGAGTGCCTGGTCGATCAAGGCCTCCGGCTGGGCGAGTGCCATGTCTTCCGGTACCCGCTGGCCATGCGAGACGAACAGCAGGCGCAGACCATGACGCATGACGATGTCGAGCACGGGCGCCAGCCGCCCGGCCTCATCCTGCTTGGTGACGATGCAGTCACGCAGCTCGCCGCCGGCCGCCTGGGCCGCCTGCCGGTAGCGCACCACCACCTCCTCGAGGGTCTCGGGCTGGCTGGCGGCGTTGAGCAGCAGTACCAGGCGCACCGGCGAGTCGCCACCGTGCAGGTGGCTGACCTGCTCGATGACCCGATGGTCGCGCTGGCTCATGCCGACCGTGTCGATGATGATCCAGGACTTGCCCTTCATGCGCCCCAGCAGGTCCGATACCGGCTGATCGGCATTGAGCGCGTACATCGGCACGTCGAGCAGTCGTGAATAGATGCGCAGCTGCTCGTGCGCGCCGATCCGGAAGCTGTCGGTGGTCACCAGCGCCACCGGGCGGGTGCCGTGGCGCATGACGTAGCGCGCCGCCAGCTTGGCCGTGGTGGTGGTCTTGCCCACCCCGGTGGGTCCGATCAACGCCACGATGCCGGTACGGTCCATGAAGGCCGCTTCGTCGTCCAGGCCGCTCAGGCGCTGGGTCAACTGGCGCGCCAGCCATGCCAGGGCACGCTCCTCCAGGGTAGCGGCGGCCGACAGCTCCTCGGGCAGGGCCGAGACCACCTCGTCGGCCAGCACGCGGCTGAAACCGCTCGCCAGCATCGTCTGCACGAGCTGCTCGCCCAGCGTGGCGGTCGATGCCGGCTGGCCACGCTCACGCGTCAGCATGGCGCGCATGTCGCGCATCTCCTCGAGCAGCCTCGCGCTCATCGCCTCGAAGGCCTGGGCCGGGTCGGGGCCTGCCGGCGTGGCGGGCCCCGCTGCGGCCGGGGGTTGCGGTACTGCGGACGGTGGCACGCGCTTGCTGGCGCCGCCATCGTCCTGCGCCGCGGCCGACTCGGCCATTGCCAGGATCTCGACGCCCTGCTCGGTGTGTCGGTTGGCCAGGATCAGGGCTTCGTCGCCAAGGGCCGCGCGCACCTGGCGCATCGCCTCGCGACTGTTGACCCCCACGAAACGCATGACACTCATCGCTTATCGACCTCCCACCAGCGTCACGATACGCAGCGTCCGATCATCGGGTATTTCCGCCTGCGACATCACCACCAGGTGGCGCATGCGCCGGCGCAGGAAACGGGCCAGCAGCGGACGCAGGCTGTGCTGCACGACCAGCACCGGCGGTTCGCCGCTCGCCTCATGCCGCTCGACGGCCTGCTCGGTCTGGCTCATCAAGGTCTCGGCCAGCCCCGGCTCGAGCGCCCCGTTGCCATTCATCGCCTGCAACAGGACCTGTTCGAGCTGGGCCTCCAGGCCGATCACGTTCAGCGTATCGCGCCCGGGGAACCACTGCTGGGTGATTGCGCGCCCCAGCATGATCCGTACCAGCGCTGTCAGTTCGTTGGCATCCTGCTGCTGGGGCGCGTACTCCGCCAGGGTATCGAGGATGGTGCGCATGTCGCGAATGGAGACATCTTCGTCGAGCAGGTTCTGCAGGATGCGCTGCAGGACGGTCAGGCTGATCGCCTTGGGCACCACCTCCTCGACCAGCGACTTCTGCTCCTCGCCCAGCTTGTCGAGCAATTTCTGCACCTCCTGGCGCCCCAGCATCTCGGCCGCGTGGCGGTGCAGCAGGTGGTTGAGGTGCGTGGCAATCACGGTACCGGCGTCGACCACGGTATAGCCGTAGACCTGGGCGTGCTCGCGCTGCCCCCCGTCGATCCACACCGCCGGCAGGCCGAAGGCGGGGTCGGAGGTCGGCGTGCCCTGCAGCTGGCCGGTGACCTGGCCCGGATCGATGGCCAGCCACTGGCCCGGGAAGGCCTCGGCGCGCCCGATCTCGGCCCCCTTCAGGGTGATGACGTAGGTATTGGCGCCCAGCTCCAGATTGTCGCGAATGTGCACCACCGCGGGCAGGAAGCCGACCTCCTGGGCGAACTTCTTGCGCACGCTCTTGATGCGGCCCAGCAGCTCGCCATCTTGGCGCTGGTCGACCAGCGGGATCAGGCGATGTCCGACCTCGAGCCCCAGGGTGTCCACCAGCTGCACGTCCTCCCAACTGGCCTCGGGCGCCTCGGGCGCCGGCGGTGGCTCGGCGTGAAGCTCCTGCGCCACCAGGCGCTGCTCCTGCTGACGTGTCAGCATCCAGGCCAGGCCGGCCAGGAGGCCGGTGAACAGCAGGAACACCATGTTGGGCATGCCCGGCACCAGGCCCAGCAGGCCCATGACCAGCGCCGCCAGCACCATCACCTGGGGGTTGACGAACAGCTGGCCGATCATCTGCTGGCCGACGTCCTGCTCGGTGTTGACGCGGGACACGGTCACTCCGGCGGCAGTGGAAATGACCAGGGCGGGAATCTGTGCCACCAGGCCGTCACCGATGGTCATCAGGACGTAGGTGCGGGCGGCATCGCCGAAGCCCATGTCGTACTGGAGCATGCCGATCAGCAGGCCGCCGATGATGTTGACTACCATGATCACCAGGCCGGCCATGGCATCGCCACGCACGAACTTGCTGGCACCGTCCATGGAGCCGTAGAAATCGGCTTCCTGGGCGACCTCGGCGCGACGCGCGCGCGCGTCCTCCTCGCCAATGAGGCCGGCGTTGAGGTCGGCATCGATGGCCATCTGCTTGCCCGGCATGGCGTCGAGCATGAAGCGCGCGCCCACTTCGGCAATACGTCCCGCCCCCTTGGTGATGACCATGAAGTTGATGACGACCAGGATCAGGAAGACCACCAGGCCCACGGCGAAATTGCCGCCGATGAGGAACTCACCGAACGCTTCGATCACCTTGCCCGCCGCATCGCCGCCCTGGTGGCCTTCCATCAGGATGACCCGCGTCGAAGCGACGTTGAGCGACAGCCGCAGCAGGGTGGTGAACAGCAGCACCGCCGGGAAGGCGGCGAAGTCCAGCGGCTTCTGGGTGAACATGCTGACCAGCAGCACCATGACCGCCAGCGCGATGTTGAAGGTGAACAGCAGGTCGAGTGCGAACGGCGGCAGCGGCACGATCATCATGCCCAGGATCATGATGATCAGGATCGGACCGGCCAGCAGCTTCATGCGGACATCGCCCATCCAGTCGCGGCGCCCGATGATATGGCTGAGTGACTTCATCGACGCGCTCCGTCGGGTTCGGACGACCCCGGCTCAGCGTTGCCCTCGGCCGCATCGGCCGCGGGCACTGCCAGGCTCTCCGGGATGACCAGATTCTCGGGTGTAGGCGGCACCTCTCCCCCTTCTCGTGACACGTGCTTGAGACGGAAGGCCCAGGCCAGGACTTCCGCCACGGCGGTATACAGGTCCAGTGGAATCTCGCGTTCGAGATCGACGTGTTGGTACAGCGCACGCGCCAGTGGCGGTGCCTGCAGCAGGGGAACTCCGGCGGCCTCGCCGAGTTCACGGATGCGCGCCGCCACCATGTCGGCGCCCTTTGCCACCACACGGGGAGCCCCCATGCGCGCCTCGTCGTACTGCAACGCCACGGCATAGTGGGTCGGGTTGGTGATGATCACGTCGGCCTCCGGCACCTTGCTCATCATGCGATTTCGCGCCATCGCCTGCTGCTGGGAGCGAATTCGCGCCTTGACGTGCGGGTCACCCTCGGACTCCTTGTGCTCACGCTTGATCTCATCCTTCGACATGCGCAACTTCTTGGCATGGCTCCAGAGCTGGTAGGGCACGTCGATCAGGATCACCACCAGCAGCGTCAGCACCATCAGCCCGCAGGCTTCGGCGGCCATCAGCAGCGCCCGGGCCAGCGCCTGGGTCGTCGGCTGATCCATCAGCGACAGGTACTCCCCCAGATTGTAATAAAGGTACGCCGTGCCGACCCCGCCGATGAGCACCGACTTGGCCACCGCCTTGAACAGCTCGATCAGTGCCTGAGTGCCGAACATGCGCTTCAACCCCTTGAACGGGTTGAGCTTCGACATCTGGGGCTTGAGCGACTTGGCCGAGATCAGCCAACCGCCCAGCAGCGCCGGCGCCACCAGCGCCACCAGGGTGAGCAGCAGGAACAGCGGCAGCATGGTCCACAGTGTCCGGGATCCCAGGTCGAGCACGTTGCTCAGCATGGGGCCGGTCTCGAAGGCTTGGCGACGCTCGAACAGGAAGGCCTGCTCCATCACCAGCCCCAACTGGTCGTAGAGCAGCGCTCCCATCGACCACATGCCCACCACGCCGCCCAACAGCAGCATGAAGGTGGTCAGCTCACGGGATCGGGCAACCTGGCCTTCCTCACGCGCCTTCTCCAGGCGCCGTGGCGTGGCCTCTTCGGTTTTTTCCTGATCGCTGCTCTCGTCGGCCATGGCACCCGCACACTTTTCCGCACGGTGGCCATTGTGGCGTCAACGGCAGGCTGTCGATACGCCAAAAAGCGCCGATGATCGCAGTCTTATCGACCACGACCGTCGGCGCCTATGAAGATGGAGAGCTTGAAATAGGCGGCTTAAGGACTTCAACGCCTATTCATGTCTATGCGAACGCTGAGCAAATCGCCGAGCGAGATGAAGCGCAAGGCGCGCGGCGCACAGGAACCGGAGCATATGGGGTATATGTGAGGATTCCGACCGGGCTGGCGCTCCAGCACCGCGCAACGCAGCGATTCGCTCGCGCAGGCATTTGTGCACCCTAGAAGCCCAGTTGATCGAGCAGATCATCCACCTGATCCTGATTGGTGACGACATCGACTCCCGGCTTGATCTGCGGGCCGTTGAGCAGCCCCTCCTCCCGGCGCCGGGCTTCGTTCTCCCACTGGTCATTGGCCTTGCGCTGCATGTTCTCGCGGGCCACTTCCTCGGGCACGTTGTCGATCAATACCTGTACCAGCTGGTGCTCGATCTCGCGGATGACGTCCATCATCTTCTTGATCACCTGGCCGGTCAGGTCCTGGAAGTCCTGGGCCATCATGATCTCGAGCAACTCCTTCTGCGTGGCCTGGGTCTTGTCGGGCACATCGGCCAGGTAGCTGCGTGTCTGCTTGACCAGGTCACGCGCCTCGTCTAACTCCTTGGGCTCGGCGAACCATTCGGCCCAGCGCTTGTCCAGCGACTCGGCGCCACTGCTGATCGAATCCTGCAGCGGCTGGGCACGGTCGATGGCGTTGAGGGCACGCTCCGCGGCCTGCTCGGTCATGGTGGCCACGTAGCTCAGTCGATCCCGCGCGTCGGGAATCGCCTCGGCCGCCTTCTCGATCTCCTTGTCCAGGCCCAGTTCGCGCATGCTTTCCCGCAGCATGCGGGTCAGCTGTCCGATGCGCTGGACCAGCTCCTCGCCAGCGGCGCCGGGCGATTGCGCCTGGCCAGGCTGCTCGTTTGCGCTCATCTCGTTCTCTCCTCCGCAAGCGGGACTAACCTGCCGGCGTCACTTGCCCAGTTTTTCGAAAATCTTGTTGAGCTTCTCTTCCAGCGTGGCGGCGGTGAACGGCTTCACCACGTAGCCGCTGGCCCCGGCCTGGGCCGCCGCGATGATGTTCTCCTTCTTCGCCTCGGCGGTGACCATCAGCACCGGCAACTGCTTGAGCGAGTCGTCGGCACGGATCTGCTTGAGCATTTCCAGGCCGTCGAGGTTCGGCATGTTCCAGTCGGAGACCACGAACTCGAAGGCGCCCGAGCGCAGCTTGGTCAACGCCTCCTGGCCATCCTCGGCCTCCTCGACGTTGGTGTAACCCAGCTCCTTGAGCAGGCTCCGAACGATCCGGCGCATGGTCGGAAAATCGTCGACCACCAGAAAGCTCATGTTCTTGTCAGCCATCAGGATTCCTCTTTCTCTATCAGACGTTGATCGTCATCCGACGACATCGATTGCCGTCGCGGTTGCAATGAGCGTTCAGAATTCTTCCCAGTCCCCCTCGACCACGGGCTCGGCCTGGGACTTGCGCTTGGGCTTGGGATCGATCTCGCGGCCTGCCGGGCGCTCCCGGCGTTCCGGGTTGGCCAAGGCGGGGACAGCAGTGCGTTGCGTCAGCGAAGCTCCGCCGTTCACGCCCTCTTTCTCACTCGGCGGTTGGCCATGCGCGGAGTCGCGCTGCGCATCGCCAGCCAGGCGAAATATGGCAACGGCCTGCTCGAGACGGTTGGCCTGCTCCTCGAGCGAGGCCGCGGCGACCGTGGCCTGCTGCACCAGCGAGGCGTTCTGCTGGGTGACCTGATCCATCTGGCCCACCGCCTGGCTTACCTGCTCGATACCATCGCTCTGCTCCTGGGACGCTGCGGAGATCTCGTCCATGATATCGGTCACGCGGCGCACCGCCTTGACCACCTCGTCCATGGTTTCGCCGGCCTGTTCGGCCAGGGTCGAGCCCTCCTTGACCTGGGCCACCGACCCCTCGATCAACTCCTTGATCTCCTTCGCCGCCGTGGCACTTCGGCTGGCCAGGTTGCGCACCTCGCCGGCCACCACGGCGAAGCCGCGGCCCTGCTCGCCAGCACGGGCCGCCTCCACCGAGGCGTTCAGCGCCAGGATGTTGGTCTGGAAGGCGATGGAGTCGATCACGCTGGTGATGTCGCTGATCTTCTGTGAGCTCGCGGAGATCCCACCCATGGTCTTGACCACGCGATCGACCACTTCGCCGCCACGCTCGGCCGTGGTCGAGGCGTCCAGGGCCAGCCCGCTGGCCTGGCGCGCGTTGTCGGCATTCTGACGGACCGTGGCGGTGATCTCCTCCATGCTCGAGGCGGTCTCCTCCAGCGACGCCGCCTGCTGCTCGGTGCGCGACGACAGGTCGGCATTGCCGCTGGCGATCTCACGCGTGCCGACATGGATCGAGCCGCTGCTGCCACGCACCTGACCGACGATGCGGGTCAGGCTCTGTTGCATGTTGCGCATGGCATTGAACAGCTTGCCGATCTCATTGCGGCTGCCCTCGGGGATCCTGCCCGTCAGGTCGGCCTTGGCGATGGTCTGCAGGTGATTGACCGCGGAGTTGAGCGGGCGGATCACCGTGGCACGCAGCCCGACATACACCAGCACCAGCACCAGGGCGGCCAGCACCAGCGCGGCCAGCTTGATGGCAGCGAAGCGATCGGCCCGCGCACGGAAGTCGGCCGTCATTGCCTGTCCGGTGCTGAAGCCATAGTGAACGAACTCGGTCATGCTGCTGGCCAGGGCGGCACTGGGTTCGATGAGTTCTTCGCGCAGCCTGCCGAACTGCGGCGTATCGAGCTGGTCGAGCGCGGCGTGCTGATCCCGAACCAGGCCGAGCACCGTAGTGAAGTGCTGCTCGAGGCGCTGCGCCAGGTCACGGGAGCCATCGAACTTGGGCACTGCTGAGAAGCTGCTCAGGCGTGCCTCGGCCCGGTCGATCCGATCCGCGGCGACATCGAGCTGCTGATTGGCATCGGCCGTGCGGCCCAGCATGATCTGGTTGGAGGCGATCTCGAGGCTGACCCGCGCCACGTTGAGCAGCGCATCGGCGCGGTTGACTTCGTTGAGCTGCTGGGCGTTGATGCGGTCGAGATCCGTCATGACCCGCTCCGCCTGGCGCTCGGACAGGAACGAGAGCAGCGCCACCACGCCGATCAGTACGGCGAAGCTGGCCAGTGCAGCGATCACGGACACGTTGATACTGATATTGCGAATCAGGCGGCTCATTACCGGGCGGCTCCTTGCGTAGGCTGACGACTTTTTTGTCGTCTTGTTCTTTTCTTGTAAAGGCTCAAACCCGCTGCGCGCGGCCCGAGGCCGCCACCAGCGCCATCAGGCGCTCGGGAATGTCCTCGAGGCTGGCCACCTCGGCGGCTCCGCCCAAGGCAATCGCCTCGCGCGGCATGCCGAAGACCACGCAGCTCGCCTCGTCCTGGGCCAGAGTGGCAGACCCCGCCTGGCGCATCTCAAGCAGGCCCGCGGCTCCATCCTTGCCCATGCCGGTGAGGATCACACCGATGGCGTTGCGTCCTGCCTGGGTGGCAGCGGAATGAAACAGCACGTCCACCGAAGGGCGGTGGCGGTTGACCGGCGGACCGTCGTCGAGCCTGGCCACGTAGTTCGCCCCGCTGCGTGCCAGCTTGAGGTGGGCGTCGCCAGGGGCAATGTAGGCATGACCCGGCAGCACTCGCTCGCCGTCACTGGCCTCCTTCACCGTCACGTTGCACAGGCGGTTGAGCCGCTCGGCGAAAGAGCGGGTGAAGCCGCCGGGCATGTGCTGGGTGATGAGGATGGCCGGGCTGTTGGCGGGAAGCGGCTCGAGTACGGCACGGATCGCTTCCGTGCCCCCGGTAGAGGCACCGATGATGATCAGCTTCTCGCTCGATACCAGCGGCGCCTTCAAGGTGGCCCGCGGCGCCGTCTGGGCCTGGCGCGCCTGGCGCGGGCGCGACTTGGCCGCGGCGCGAATCTTCTCGGCGATGTCATTGGCGTACTCGAGCATGCCATTGCGGATGCCCAGCGACGGCTTGGCGACGAAGTCCAGTGCCCCCAGTTCCAGTGCACGCAGGGTGATTTCCGAGCCGGCCTGGGTCAGCGACGACACCATCAGCACCGGCATCGGCCGCAGGCGCATCAGGCGCTCGAGGAAGTCGAGCCCGTCCATGCGCGGCATCTCGACGTCGAGCGTCAGGACGTCGGGGTTGTGGCGCTTAATCAGGTCGCGCGCCACCAGAGGATCGGGCGCCACGGCGACCACTTCCATGTCCGGCTGCGAGTTGATGATCTCGCTGAGAAGGTCGCGAATCAGCGCCGAGTCATCGACGCACAGCACCTTGATCCTGTTCGATCCCAAGACAAGTCTCCTGTTCATGGGTGAGTCATGGCGACCCATGGCATGCCAATATGAGATTCATCGGCACGGGCGGCGATAACTTTAGCCTCACGGCGTCTCGCTACCTGCCTGCGCCAGCCATCTCCGCCAGGGTGTAGACGGTCTGCCCACGCAGGCGAAACACCTTGCTGATATACGAAAAATTCTCCGAGTGGCCGGCAAACAGCAGGCCATCGTCCTTGAGCAGCGGCGCAAAGCGCTCGAGGATTCGAGCCTGGGTCTGCTTGTCGAAATAGATCATGACGTTGCGGCAGAAAATGGCATCGAAGGGCCCCTTGACCGGCCACTGCGGCGCCAGCAGGTTCATCGACAGGAACTCCACCATCGAGGAGACCTCGGGGCGCACCCTGGCGAGTCCCTCGTGCTGCCCCCGGCCCTTCTGGAAGAAGCGCTTTACCCGGCTCTCATCGATCTTGCGCACCTGCTCGACGGGATAGACGCCGGCCCGCGCACGCGTCAACGCCTCGGTATCGATATCGGTGGCCACGACACGCGCCTCCGTCGCCCGCGCGCCCAGGCTCTCGTGCAGGGTCATGGCGATCGAGTACGGCTCCTCTCCGGTCGAAGCGGCGGCGCTCCAGATGCGCACGGGCCCGCTGGCCTTGCGCACGTGCTCGGCCAGCAGCGGGAAGTGATGCATCTCACGAAAGAACGCCGTGAGGTTGGTGGTCAACGCATTGGTGAACGCCTCCCACTCCCTCGCATCGGGCTGGCGCGCCAGCTTTTCCAGATAGTCGCTGAAGCGGGTCAGGCCATGGTGGCGCAGGCGCTTGGCGAGTCGGCTGTAGACCATCTCGCGCTTGTGCTCCGCCAGCACGATACCCGCCCGCTGGTAGATCAACTGGCGAATCCGAGAAAAGTCTTCGTCGGTGAGGACCAGGTCACGCTCGAGGTGACCCAGCCCGGACCATTGCCCCGGTTCCACTCCGGGGCCCTGTGACATCGTCAAAATGTTTCCCACTCTTCATCGGCTGTTGCCTTGCTGGTCTTGCCAGGCGTCCGCGGCACGGGAAGCGGATCATGCCCCAAGGCGGGGGTGGCAGAACGTGGGCGCTCGGCTGAGGTCTCGGAGAATCTCTCCTGGCCGTGGGCGACGACCTGCTCGAGCCCGGCACCCCGCAGCCGAAAGACACGAATCGCCCGGTCGAGCAGCTCCGCCTGGCGCTGCAGGTCGCTTGCCGCCCGCGCGCTCTGCTGCACCCGCTCGGCGTTCTGCTGGGTCACCTGGTCCATCTCGGTGATGGCCTGGTTGATCTGGCCGATGCCGCTGCTCTGCTCCTCCGACGCCGCGGTGATCTCGCCCATGATGTCGTTGACCCGCTGCGAGGCCGCCACCACCTCGGCCATCGCGCTCTCGGCGCGCTGCACCTGGCTGGCCCCCTCGTGGATCTCGCTGGCGGAACCGTCGATCAAGCTACGGATCTCCTTGGCCGCCTCCGCGCTGCGCCCGGCCAGGTTGCGCACCTCGCCGGCCACCACCGCGAAGCCGCGCCCCTGCTCGCCCGCCCGCGCCGCCTCCACCGAGGCGTTCAGCGCCAGGATGTTGGTCTGGAAGGCGATCGAGTCGATCACGTTGATGATGTCCTTCATCTTCTCGGCGCCGGCGGTGATGCGCGCCATGGTCTGCACCACCCCATGCATCAGCTCGCCGGTGTCGCGTACGCGGCTGGCGTTGTCCAGCGCCAGCCCGCTGGCCTGGCGCGCGTTGTCGGTGTTCTGCTGCACCGTGGTGGTCATCTCCTCCATGCTGGAGGCGGTCTCCTGCAGCGAGGCGGCCTGCTGCTCGGTACGCGCCGAGAGATCCTCGTTGCCGCGCGCGATGGAACGCGACGCCGGCGTCACCACGTCGATGCCCTGCTGTACGCTGCGGGTCGTGCTGTAGAGGCTCTTGCGCATGGTGTTGAGCGCACCGAGCAGCACCCCGATCTCGTCACGAGTACGATCGGGCGAGCGCACCGCCAGGTTGCCCGAGGCGATCTGCAGGGTGAAGTCGACGGCGCGGTGTACCGGCCGGGTGATCGCCCGCAGGGTCCAGAAGCCCAGCAGGATCAGGAACAGGATGCCCACCGACAGCGCCGCCAGCTGACCCGTGAGCATCAGGGCCTGACCGCGCTCGGCTTCTTCCGCCAGCTGGTTGGCATAGCCGAGCTTGCCCTCGATCAGCACGTTGATGCTCTGGCTGATGCTCTCGACCTCCGGGCGCAGCACATCGTTGTAGGCCTCGTAGGCGGCAAAGCCGCTGCCGTCGATCAGCGCCTGCAGCGTGGGGCGGATGCCCTCATCGACGGCGACGCCGAGCTGGGCGTCGAGGGTCGCGATTTCCTCGTTCGTGGGGTCCTCGCCCTCCAGGAAGCTGTCCCAGGAGGCACCGACTCGCTCGACGACGACTTCGGATTCGTCTGCCAGCGCCTGGATCTGCTCCAGACGCAGCGCCCTGGGGTTGCGCACCGGGCGCTCCAGGTCGGTCATCAACTGGCTCAGCAGCTGGTCGACTCGTTGCAGATCGGCGATGTCCTGCACGCCATTGCCATTGATGTAGGCTACACGGTCTCCCGATACCTTGAGGCCATACAGCCCCACCGCCCCGCTGAGCAGCAGCAGCAGTACCGGCACCAGGGTCAGGGTGACCAGCTTGGCCCGCAGGGTATGCACGTTGAGCCGTGCAAACGCACCCAGCACCCCGCGCCGTACCAGCTGCCCCCGCCGGAATGCCAGCTTGGCGCGCCCTTCACGCAGCCGGGCATAGGCGCGAGCCACCGCCTCGGCGGCCGCCGGCTCGACCGCCGTGCGCACCGAGGTGTAGCCTTGGCACTTGCCGTCCTCCAGGATCGGCGTGACCGTCGCCTGCACCCAGTAGTGGTCACCGTCCTTGCGGCGGTTCTTGATCACCCCTTGCCAGGTCTCGCCCTTCTTGATGGTCTTCCACATGTCCGCGAAGGCCTCGGGCGGCATGTCGGGATGACGAATCAGGTTGTGCGGCGCCCCGATCACCTCCTCGTGGGCGTAACCACTGACCTCGACGAACGCGGAGTTGGCGTAGGTGATTCGCCCCTCCAGGTCCGTGCGGGTGATGAGCAGATGCTCCTCGCCCAGCTTGAATTCCCGCTGCGTTACCGGCTGATTGTCGCGCATCGTTATTATCCTTTGCCGCCTCGTGTAAGTGAGTCCCCTGCCACGCTACTAGAACGTCTCCCACTCCTCTTCGGGCGCCTGGTCGTGCGCCTTGGCCGGTGCCCGCTTGGCAGGAAGCGGGTCGTGCTGCGCGGCTGACGTGGCCGCCGGCGTGCTGGCGGCGCCGGCCGGCCGGCCGGCGGACTCCTTCGCGTCAGGCACCGTCTCGGGGCCAGCCCCCTGCAGGCGATAGACGCGAATGGCCTGGGCCAGCTGCTCCGCCTGGCGCTGCAGGTCGCTTGCCGCCCGCGCGCTCTGCTGCACCCGCTCGGCGTTCTGCTGGGTCACCTGGTCCATCTCGGTGATGGCCTGGTTGATCTGGCCGATGCCGCTGCTCTGCTCCTCCGACGCCGCGGTGATCTCACCCATGATGTCGTTGACCCGCTGCGAGGCCGCCACCACCTCGGCCATCGCGCTCTCGGCGCGCTGCACCTGGCTGGCCCCCTCGTGGATCTCGCTGGCGGAACCGTCGATCAAGCTACGGATCTCCTTGGCCGCCTCCGCGCTGCGCCCGGCCAGGTTGCGCACCTCGCCGGCCACCACCGCGAAACCGCGCCCCTGCTCGCCCGCCCGCGCCGCCTCCACCGAGGCGTTCAGCGCCAGGATGTTGGTCTGGAAGGCGATCGAGTCGATCACGTTGATGATGTCCTTCATCTTCTCGGCGCCGGCGGTGATGCGCGCCATGGTCTGCACCACCCCATGCATCAGCTCGCCGGTGTCGCGTACGCGGCTGGCGTTGTCCAGCGCCAGCCCGCTGGCCTGGCGCGCGTTGTCGGTGTTCTGCTGCACCGTGGTGGTCATCTCCTCCATGCTGGAGGCGGTCTCCTGCAGCGAGGCGGCCTGCTGCTCGGTACGCGCCGAGAGATCCTCGTTGCCGCGCGCGATGGAACGCGACGCCGGCGTCACCACGTCGATACCCTGCTGCACGCTCGCGGTTGTGCTGTAGAGGCTCTTGCGCATGGTATCGAGCGAGCCCAGCAGCGCACCGATCTCGTCGCGGGTCTGCTTCGGCATCGCCACCGCCAGGTTGCCCGAGGCGATCTGCAGGGTGAAATCAGCCGCGCGGCGCACCGGCCGGGTAATCGCCCGCATGATCCAAACGCTGATGATGATCAGCAACACGAAGCCGAGTGCCATGAAGCCCAGTTGGCCCACCAGCATCTGCTGCTGCCCCTGCTCAGCGTCCTCGGCCATGCCCAGGGCGGCGATGCGCTGCTGGTCGATCAATTGGTTGATCTGTACCGTCAAGGCTTCCGCACTTTCACGCAGCGGAGCCGTCTGGTTGTTCAGCGCCATCATGGCATCGAAGGCCTCCTCGCCGCCCAGCGCGTCGGCCATGGATGCCAAGCCTTCATCTAGGAAGCTCGTCAGCGAGGCGTCGAACTCCATCGCCATCGGCGTACGGTTGACGTCACGATCCAGGTACTCGTCCCACAGCTCCGAAAGCTGCCCGGCGATGCGAGAGAGTTCCTCGGCGCGCTGGTGCCGCTCGCCCAGGATATCCATGCGCTGTTCGGCGCTGAGCCCCTGCGGCCCCTCGTTGACGAGTTGACCGAGCTGCTGAAGTCGAATCACGTCCTGCAAGCCGTCACGGTTCAGTTCCGCCAGGCGCTCCCCCGACGCCTGCAAGCCGAAAAGCCCGACCCCGCCGCTGATCGCGAGCAGCAGCAGCGCCGAGAGCGTGAGCATGGAGAGGCGGGCGCGAATGGAGTGCAGGTTGATGCGTGCCAGCCAGCCCAGCGGGCCGCGCCGCACCACCAGCCCCTGGCGCAGGGCATAGGCGGAGCGCCCCTCGCGCAGGCCCGCGTAGATGCGCTCGGCCGCTTCGATCGCGCCGGGTTCGGCCACCGTGCGCACCGAGGTGTACCCCAGGCACTGCCCGTCCTCGATGATCGGCGTGACCGTCGCCCGCACCCAGTAGTGGTCGCCGTTCTTGCGCCGGTTCTTGACCAGCCCCTGCCAGGTCTCGCCCTTCTTGATGGTCTTCCACAGGTCCGCGAAGGCCTCTGGCGGCATGTCGGGATGGCGAATCAGGTTGTGCGGCGAGCCGATCAGCTCCTCTCTGCGATAACCGCTTACTTCGACGAAGGTGTCGTTGGCGTAAGTGATCTGGCCCTTGAGGTTGGTGCGGCTGATCAGCAGCTGCCGATCGTCCAACTTGTACTCCCGCTGTGTCACCGGCTGATTGTTGCGCATTGTAGTTTCCTTGCCGATTCGGCTCGATCAGGGCGGAACGGCTGGCATGACGCCGCCCCTGCGTTGTCTGGCACTGCGACTCCGGCGGGTCCTAGAACGAGGCCCACTCTTCTTCTTTCGGCTCTTCGTGCCGGCCCTTCGTGACGTTCTGGCTGCGCTTGGCGGGCAGCGGATCCTGCAGCGCAAGCGGGGCGGCCCGACCGGCTTGCCGGCCCGCCTTCGATGGTGTCTCGCCCTGCTGTCCCGCCAGGCGGAAACGCAGGACGGCCTCGCGCAGGCGAGCGGCTTCGGCCTCGAGCTGGGTCGCCGCCGTGGCGGCCTGCTGCACCAGCGTCGCGTTCTGCTGGGTCACCTGGTCCATCTGGGTCACGGCCTGGTTGACCTGGCCGATACCGTTGCTCTGCTCCAGGGAGGCCGAGGCGATCTCGTCCATGATGTCGCTGACCCGCTGGACGGCCGCGACGATCTCTCCCATGGTCCGACCGGCCTGGTCCACCCGTGCGGTACCGACATCCACCCGCTCCAGCGAGGTGTTGATCAGCGCGCGGATCTCGCCCGCTGCCGAGGCGCTGCGTCCGGCCAGGCTGCGTACCTCCTGGGCCACCACGGCAAAGCCACGACCGTGCTCGCCGGCACGGGCCGCCTCGACCGAGGCATTCAACGCCAGGATGTTGGTCTGAAAGGCAATCGAGTCGATGACGCCGATGATGTCGGACATCTTGTGCGAACTTTCGCTGATGTCGTGCATGGTCGCGACGACCTCGCCGACCACCTCGCCGCCCTGGGCCGCGGTGCGCGATGCCTCGGCGGCAAGCTGGCTTGCCTGGCGCGCATTGTCCGCGTTCTGCTCCACGGTGGAGGCCAGTTCCTCCATGCTGGAGGCGGTCTCGGCCAGCGAGGCGGCCTGCTGCTCGGTACGCGACGACAGCTCGCCGTTACCCTCAGCGATCTCCTGGGCCCCCAGGTAGATGCTCTCGCTGCTGCTGCGCACCGTGCCGACGGTGCCCGAAAGGCCATCCTGCATGTGTCGCAGCGAGGTGAACAGGCGTCCGATCTCGTTGCTGCCGCGGTTCTCCACCGGCTGGGAGAGGTCGCCCTGGGCCAAGCCCTCGAAATAACCGACCAGACGGGCGAGCGGTCGTAGCACATTGACGCTGATGCCCCACACCACGATGCCCATCACCACGACCGATCCCAGCAACACGGCGACGATCGCCAGGCGGATCAGACCGGTCGTAGCGGCAAACGAGGCCTGATGCGCCGCACCCGACTCTCCCGCGTGCGGCGCCATGGCGGCGACGGCGGCGCTGCCCTGTTGCAGAGCATAGAGACCCAGGACGCTCAGCACGACGAGCATCGCGCCGAAGAACAGCAACACCAGGAACCAGCTGGCCCGGACTGTCAGGTTGTCGAGTAACTTCACGTCATCCCCTTATGAGCGGCATGCGGAAAGACCGCCTTTCATACGGACATCGGCAAGGGCGAGGCGAACTTGAGCCCCCTTCACTCCGCCACACGCTCCACCAGTTCCATCTCGTCGCTGGTCAGCAGCTTGTCGATATCGACGATGACCAGCATGCGGTCCTCGAGACTGCCCAGCCCGCTGAGGAAATCGGAAGAGAGCGTGACCCCGAACTCCGGCGCCGGCTTGATCTGGTCGGGCGAGAGCGTCATGACGTCGGACACGCCATCAACGACGATCCCGACGACACGATCCTCGACGTTGACCACGATCACCACCGTCTGGCCGCCGTACTCCACCTTGTCGAGGTGGAACTTGATACGCAGGTCGACGATCGGCACGATCACCCCGCGCAGGTTGGTCACCCCCTTGATGAAGTCCGGCGCATTGGCGATTCGCGTGACGTTCTCGTAGCCACGGATCTCCTGCACCTTGAGAATGTCGACGGCATACTCTTCGTCGCCCAGCGAGAACACCAGGAATTCACGGTTGTGGGCTTCGGCAGCGGCGAGTGCCGCATCGTTCGTCTGGCTCATGATCAGTTCTCCAGCGCGTTTTCGGTCAGGACTTCAAGTGTCTGCAATCCCCGCTCGGGCCGGCGCTTCTCCTTCTTGGCCCGGCTGAGGCGATGCAAGCCGGTGATGTCGAGGATCAGCGCCACGCTGCCATCCCCGAGGATGGTCGCGGCGGAGACCCCCGGCACCTTGCGGTAGTTGGTTTCCAGGTTCTTGACCACCACCTGCTGCTGGCCGACCAGGTCGTCCACCAGCAGGGCATAGCGACGCCCTTCGCCCTGCACGATCACGGCGATGGTCTCGGTGAGCGTGGTCTTGGCGTTCGGCACGTCCAGCGCCTCGTGTACCGCCACCACCGGCAGGTACTCGTCGCGGACCTTGAGCACCACGTCGTCACCGGCCATGGCGTAGAGATCCTCCTTGGCCGGCTGCAGTGACTCGAGCACGGCGGACAGCGGCAGAATGAACATCTCGTTGCCGACCTTGATCGACATGCCGTCGAGAATCGCCAGCGTCAGCGGCAGCACGATGCGGATGGTGGTGCCTTCGCCCGGCGTGGACATGATCAGCACGTGCCCGCCCATGCCCTGGATGTTGCGCTTGACCACGTCCATGCCCACGCCGCGGCCGGAGACGTCGGTCACCTCCTTGGCAGTGGAGAAGCCGGGAGCAAAGATGAGCTGCCACACCTCGTCGTCGCTCATGGTGTCGGAAACGGGCAGGCCGTTCTCGCGCGCCTTGGCCAGCAGCCTGTCGCGATTGAGACCGGCGCCGTCGTCGATCACCTCGATGATGATGTTGCCGCCCTGGTGCCGGGCCGACAGCACCAGCTTGCCGGTGCGCGGCTTGCCAGCCGCCTCGCGCACGTCGGGCGGCTCGATGCCGTGATCGAGGCTGTTGCGCACCAGGTGCGTCAGCGGGTCGATGATGCGCTCGGTCAGGCTCTTGTCGAGCTCGGTGGCCTCACCCTCGGTGGTGAGCTCGATCTCCTTGCCCAGCTTGCCCGCGGTCTCGCGAACGACCCGGGGGAAGCGGCTGAAGACGAAGTCCATCGGGATCATGCGGATCGACATCACCGACTCCTGCAGATCCCGCGCGTTGCGCTGCAACAGGCTCATCCCGTTGAGCAATGCGCTGTCGGCGACGCCGTCCAGCTCGCTGACGGTCTGGTCGAGCATCGACTGTGTGATGATCAGCTCGCCCACCAGGTTGATGATCTGGTCGACCTTGTCGACCGATACTCGAATCGAGGTCGACTCGCCGCCCCCCTTGGCCTTGTTCTTCGCCTTGGCGGGTTTGCCATCGTCGGCAGCCATGGCGGCGGCCGCCGGCTTCGGCGGCTCCGCCACCGGCTCGGCAGGTGTCTCCTGCGGCGTGGGCGTGGGCTCGCCAGCCTGCATCGCCGGCGTGCCTTCGGCGGCGCGGATGTTGACCTGTTCGGCATCGACGATGAAACACATCACCGCCTCGATGTCGTCATTGCCGACCGACGAGGCGAGCGTCACCTCGTAGCACGCCTCGTCGCCACCGTGGGCGATGACCTCACCCAGCTGGCCCAGCTCTTCGACCAGCAGCTGACGGTCCTTCTCGCCCACGTTGAGCAACGTCACGATGCAGTGATTCGAGCCTGCCTCGCCGTCCTGCTCGCTCGCGGCGACGGGTTCCGGCGGCGGCTCCGGTTTGGGCGCCGGCGCTGAGGGCGCGCCCCCCTCCAGATCCTGGCCGATCTCTTCGAGCGCAATCTGCTGGAGCGTCTTGCAGATACGCTCGAAGGCCTCCTGATCGGGCTCGTCGCCGTTGCGGTAGGCGTCTAGCTGATCGCTGAGCATGTCCTTGGTTTCCAGAAAGGTATCGACGATATCCCGGCGCAGCTTGAGCTCGCCCTTGCGGGTATGGTCGAGCAGGTTCTCGAACAGGTGTGTGGTCTTCTGCAGCACGTCGAAACCGAACGTGCCCGCCCCTCCCTTGATCGAGTGGGCCGCCCGGAAGATGGCATTGAGATGCTCGGTATCCGGTGCCTCCACGTCGAGCTCCAGGAGGTAGCGCTCCATGTCGGCCAGCAGCTCTTCGGCTTCCTCGAAGAAAGTGTCATAGAAATCCGTGATATCCATGCGCTTCACCACCTGGTGTCAAAATGGGTTATTGGGGATTGAGGGTACGGCGCAGGCCTTCAGTAAATTGCTGTACGGGCGCCAGGTCGACCTCGCTGTCGAGGCGGGTGCTCATCGGACTCGGCACGCCCGGGCCGTTGAGAATGCTCGGCCGGCGAATGTACTCCGCCACCTCCGGCAGCAGTACCAGCAGCTCGATCCGGCGATTGTCCGCATCGAAGGGGTCGGTATCGGGCAGCAGCACGCGATCGGCGAAGCCGGATACCCGCAGCAGCTTGTCCGAGTCGAACCCGCCGGCGACCAGTTCGCGGCGCGACGCATTGGCCCGATCGTTGGAAAGCTCCCAGTTGCTGTAGCCCCGGTAGCCGCCCGCATAGGGCCGGCTGTCGGTGTGCCCACCGATACTCAGGTCGTTGGGCAGGTCGTTGAGCAGTGGCGCGATGGTACGCAGAAGGTTGCGCATGTAGGGCTCGACGCGGTCGCTGCCGATGGCGAACATGGGTCGCTGTTCGGTATCGAGTAGCTGGATACGCAGCCCCTCGGGCGTCAGATCGAAGCGCATCTGCTGGCGCAACTCGCGCAGCTCGGGGTCGGCATCGATCACCGTCTCGATGCGCCGCTGCAGATCCATGAAGAAGCGCCGCTGCTGCTCGCTTGGACGCGAGAACTCGCGAGTGTCGATACGCGCCCGCTCGCCCTCGCTGTGAGCCGGGTCGGGGCCGCCACCGGGAATGGCCCGGGTGCTGCCGGCACGATCCCCGCCGGTGACGGCACTGACCAAGGGCGTGCTGAAATAGTCGGCCACCCCTTCGCGCGCCTCCGGGCTTGCCACCGAGAGAATCCACATCACCAGGAACAGCGCCATCAGGGCCGTCATGAAGTCGGCCAGGGCAATCTTCCAGCTCCCGCCATGGTGAGCGTGGACGACCTTCTTGCGCCGAATGATGATCGGACGCTTGTCTCCCCCCGCACTCATTCTGCTGCCGCACCCGACTTGGCATTACGCACATAGGTCTCGAGCTCGGTGAACCCGGGGCGCTCGGCGGTATGCAAGGCCTTGCGGCCGAACTCCACCGCCAGCTGCGGCGCGTAGCCGTGCAGGCTGGCCAGCAGCGTGATGCGAATGCACTGGAGCATCTTCTCCGCTTCCTTGGCCTGGCGCTCGATGGTACTGGCCACCGGATTGACGAAGCCGTAGCCGATCAGGATACCGAGGAAGGTACCGACCAGGGCGTGGGCGATCATCTCGCCCATCTGCTCGGGGCCGGCATCGGCGTAGGTCAGCGCCTTGACCACCCCCATGACGGCCGCGACGATACCGAACGCGGGCATGGCATCGCCCACCTTGGCGATGGCATCCGCGGGGATGTGTGCCTCCTGCTCGAAGGTCTCGATCTCGTGGAGCATCAACTCGTCGATCTCCATCGGATCCATGCCACCGGCCACCATCAGGCGCAGGTAGTCGGTCAGGAAATTCATGATCATCGGATCGGCCAGCACCTTGGGGTGCTCCTGGAACAGCACGCTCTCCTGCGGGCTGTCGATGTCGCGCTCGATGCCGAGCATGCCCTCGCGGCGAACCTTGGTCAGCAGCTTGAACTGCACTGCCAGCAGCTCCATGTACATCTGTTTGTTGTACTTCTTGGTACGCCGCAGCTTGGGAAGGATCTTGAAGCTCGCCTTGATCGCCTTGCCGTTGTTGGCAGCGATGAAGGCCCCGATCCCGGCCCCACCGATCATCAGCAGCTCGGTCGGCTGGTAGAGTGGCCCAAGGAAGCCCCCCGCCAGCACGAAGCCGCCGAAGACACACGTTATGACTACGAGGTAACCCAGCAGAATCAGCACAACCGATACCCTTCAATGGATGCAAGCCGTCGTTACCATTGCTTATCGGCCAAGCGGCGCCACACTTGAGGCCCGGCGGGCTAAAAAGAACGACCGGCCTTCGGCCGACCCATCCAGCCCCCAACGACAAGACGCCGCCCGAAGGCGGCGTCTTGCTACGCAGGTGTGCCGGTCACAGCAACGTCAACCGACGCGCTTGAGCGAAACCTCACGACCGACGGCCTGCTCCGCCTCGCGCTCACGGCGCTTGCGCGTCTTGCCGGCGCGCGAAGGCGGCATGCAGATACCGCAGACATAGTCATGGTCCGGCGTGTGGGCATGGGCGACGAAGCGGCCACTGCAGTGGGTGCAGGTCGACAGCTGCAGGAGTTCGCTCTCGAAGAACCTGACCAGGGTCCAGGCGCGGGTCAGGCCCAGCACCGGCTCGGCCTGATCGATGCTGACCTGCTCGCCGTAGAGCCGGTAGGCGGTAACGAAGGCCTGCATCCGCTCGCACTTCTGCTCCTCGACCAGGCTGCGATAGATGTTGAAGAACAGCGAGGCGTGTACGTTCGGCAGCCAGGTGATGAACCAGTCGGTGGAAAAGGGCAGCATGCCCTTGGGCGGCGACATGCCACGCACTTCCTTGAACAGGCGAATCAAGCGGGCACGACTCAGGTCGGTCTCGGTTTCCAGCACCTGGAGACGAGCCCCCAGTTCGATCAGCTCGATGGCGAGCTGAACCTGCTGCATCTCCTCGACGAGGCTTTTCTGCGACATCGCTCACACCCCCCGCGACAGGGATGCGGTACCACGACCCGCCATGAGCAGCGAGGCATGGAACTGCGACAATCCATTGTCACGGGGGTTATCGATCACTTGACGCAGCTGCTCGGCGCCATCGAAGCCGAAGTGGCAAAGCAGCTGGTTGGTGCGAGCCAGGCGAGTCAACTGGGCGGCACCGAGCGACACGAGCAGATCGGCAGTCTCGTCATCGATCTTGAGACGAAACATGGCCGCCGCGCGGTCGTCGTTGAGCAGGCGCTGTGCCAGCAGCAGATAGGCGAGGTTGAGCTCCTGGATCTCATCCAGGTGATTCGTGTTCATCATTCAGTTTCCCTGCACGCTGTTGATTCGCGTGTCCTTTGTTTTCTTGTAAAGCACTTATTCAGGACTACGGCCTGGAGATACGTCGGATGGATCAACGACATGACCAGGCAGCACCTGATAAGGACATATCTCACACAGGCATTGTGACCACTGTTTTAATACCTGCCAACCTTTCTCAACGCAACATAACCTCAGCCGAAAAGATGAAGCGACTAAGCCTCAAGGATTAAATTGTTAACGCCTTGTGCCGCAACATAAAAAAAGACACATTAAAGGCTTGACAAATCCAGAAAAAAGCGCATTCGTTTACAATTTTTTACAAAAAACAGGCTGTCCGTTTCAACGCTGCTCTTGCGCTTCCGCAAGCTCATACACCCATACGAGCAATTCGGCGATCACCTGGTACAGCATCGGAGGGATGCGCTCGTCCAGATCCAGCCCCATCAGCAGCGCCACCAGCTCGGGGGCATCGTGAACGTAGATACCCTGCCGTCTGGCCTCGGCCAGAATCCGTTCGGCCATGTCGCCATAGCCCTTGGCCAGCACTCGCGGGGCATCATCACCCTCGCGGTAGGCCAGCGCGACCGCCTGGCGTCGCCGCTCAGGCTTCGGCTCCGTCATCGGCTCCTCCCCCGTCCATTGCTCCCCCCTCCCAGGGGCCGGCATCGATCAGCACCGGCGACAGCCCCGCCTCCTGAAGCCGCTGCTCCAGCTGCGGCAGCCCCCTCTTCAGGACCGACAGGCTACCCTCCTCCCTGGCCAGCAGTTGAAGGCGAAGGTGTGTCTCCTGCAGCCACAGCGCCACCCGAATCTCGCCCAGGCTTGGCACCGTGAGCTGGAGCTCGGAGTGCCAGGCCTCCTGCTGCCCCTCACCCTGACCCTGTTCGGTGCCCTCATGCTCATGCCGGGCACCGGCAGGCAGTTGGATCATCAAGGCCATGAAGATACCGGACCAGACGTCCCCTTCCCAGCGCAAGACGGGTGTGACCAGCATCTCGAGCTGATGCCGGACCAGCCCCTGGAGGCTTTCGTGGACCGGCTCCCCTCCCGTGGCCCGGGCACGAGCCGGCGGCTCGCCCTCCGCCTGCCCGGCCAGCTCCGCCCCTGCCACCCGTGACGCCGCCGGCGCCGGGGTGTCGCGCGCCGGGGCTTGAGACGGTGCCGGCATCTCGCCCCCGGCCCTCTCGCCACGCGCCGCTGCCGGATACAGCGACTCGGTGGCGACATAGGCGCTGGCTGCGGATGCTGCCTGCCCCGGCAAGGCCTGTCCAGGGGCTGGTGGCGCGGGCCGAAGCAAGCCGGGCTGCCCCGTAGCCGGCGCACCGGTGGCCGGCGCCCCGGCACCGGCCACCGGCGCCGGGGCGGGAGCGTTAGCCGGTGCCGCCGGCGTGAAGCGCAGCGTGCGCAGCATCTGGGGTTCACGTTCCAGCTGCTGGCGACTCATCTCGCCGCGGTACCAGCGGGAAAGATGCGCCTCGTAGAACAGTCCGCTGTCGCGCACGCCGGTTTGCAGCCGTTCGGCCAGGATAGAAGCGCTGGGGGCTTCGCCCGAGGTCATCAGCGGAGAGTTCGGACTGAGTACCGACGGCGGGGCCGGGAAGCGTACCAGCAGGTCGGCAATGGTACGCGCCGAGGGGCTGAAATGGGTCTGAAAGGATGCGGGAGACGGCGCCGGGTCGCTGCGCGATACCGGCACTTCGCCACGTTGATTGGGGGTTGCGGTGCCCTGCAGCGGCGCCATGCCGGGGCGGCGCCCCTCCAGGCGGGAATCGCTGTGCAGCGCCCTGGGCCCCTCGCCGGGGTCGACCGGTCTGACCGGCTCGGTCAACTCCCGCGGCGGGGCGGTATCGATACGCTTGCCCAGCACCTGATGAAGCAGCGTATCGAGCAGTGGCGTGATGCCACTCACGACGTCTCCGGGTCGAACTTGCCGGCAGCATCGATCACGGAGGCCGCCTGCTTGCCGTAACTGCGATGCAAGTCACGCTGGCGCCGGCTGGTATCCATGAGCTGCCCGAGCTCGCTGCGGCGCGCCATCAGCTGCTCACGGATCGCCAGGTCATCGGCCAGAATGGCCTCGAGCAGTTCGGCCTTGCACTGCAGACCTTCGTGATCGAGCCTGGCGTCCTTGTCGAGCTGGCGGACCCGATCGACGAGCTGCAGATAGCCCGATTGACGCTCGATGAGCGCATCCCACTCTCCGGCGCGTGCCAGTTCGAGCATGACGGCAACCTGTTGCCTGAGTCGGGTATAGCCGTCGAGTACGGCACGAGTGGTCGACATCGCCATCTCAGCCTTGCGCTCCAGCGCCGCCTATTTCTCGCCACGCCGAGGCGATGTCGTCCAGCAGCTTCTCGGCCTGGTCGAGGCTCTCCTGATCACTGTGCAGGTTGGCCGCCAGCAGCAGCCGACCGACGTAGTCGTAAAGCGAGCCCAGCCGATCGGCAATCTCGCCCCCTTTTTCAATGTCCAGCGCTGCCAGCAGCCCATTATTGACGATGTCGAGCGCCTTGGAGATGGCCTTGCCCTTCTCCACGGTATTGCCCGCCTGCATGTGGATGCGCGCCGCGCGGATGGCGCTCAGGGCACCGTCGAACAGCATCACGATCAGTTGATGCGGCGAGGCGGACATCACGGCGCTCTCGACGCCAACCCTGGCATAGGCACCGGCACCTCGTCCGTAAGCGGCAGCTCCTCGCATGGTACTCATGGGTCGTTCTCCGAAAAATCGTGGCGGCGAAACGGTCACGATGGCGATATGGCATTTTACGGATAGTTTGGCAGGCTTCGCGCCAACGGTTCCGGTGAAAAGCCCGCGACCTTGGGGTTATTTCCTGTTATCGGCGCGAAGCGCGTCGACTTTAGCCACGCACCGGAGCACTCACGTCGAGACGGGCACCTCTTCGACCATTTCTCCCAGGCGCGACGTGACATCCCCGCGCAGTACCTCCCCGAGCGCGTCTCCAGGCGGAGCCACATGCTCGGTCAGCTGTACCTGGAAGGGCTTGCCCTGCTGGTCGAGCCGCTGCACCCAGGCCAACGCGCCGCCGGAGAAACGCACCAGCGAGCCCACCGGGCGCAGCCCGAAGCGCTGCACGTATCGCTTCACCCAGCGCGGGTCGAACTGGCCAGGTGACTTGAGCAGATGCCGGTATACCGCGTCGATGCGCCAGGCGGGGCGGTCGGAGCGGTCGCGCCGCATGGCATCCACCACGTCCACCACCGCACTCATGCGGGCCAGCTCGGGCAAGCCTTCGCTCGTTGCCCCCGCCGGGTAACCGCTGCCATCGAGGCGTTCGTTGATGCCACCCACGACCGCACTCACGACCCCCGCCGCCAGCCATTGGCAACTGCCCAGCCGCTGCTTCAGCAGCATCACGTGCTCGCGGAGGCGAGCCCGCGCTTCTGGCCCCAGCGATTCGGCGGCCAGCAAGCCGGGGGGCAGCAGCCCCTTGCCCAGGTCATGCACCATGGCGCTGGCAGCCAGCGCCTTGCGTACGTCCCGCGGCACCGAGCCGCTGTTAGCCAGGGCCAGCACATGTACGGCAACCCCAAGCCCATGGCGGACCAGTAGTGGCTCCTGCCCCAGGCAACGAGTGGCGAACAGCAGCGCCTCGATGTCCTCCTCGGCCAGTTGGAGCAGCATGTCGGCATGGCGCGAGAGTTGAACCGAGTCGATCTCGTCACCCTGCTGCAGCTCGAGCAGTTGGGCATCGAGGTAGCCTGCCACCCGTGCCAGCCGACGCGCCATCGGTGTCGGGTAGGCCTGCAGGTTGCGCCTGCCGACCGGGGCCGAGGCGCCTGCCGACTGGCTCTGAAACAGCATCGAGGGCAGGCGGCCGACATCGGCATCATCGCCGTAACGCGACGACTCGCGCTCGATCTCGCGAACGAAGAACCACAGCTTGCGCTCCTGCTCGGCGGTACACTTCTCGAACTGGAACCCTACTCTCAGGGTCTGGCGATCGCTATCCGCCACCGTGTGGCGCGGCACCGCCTGTACGGTGAAGCGCGTATCGTTGGGAAAGCAAAGCTCTACCTCGACCAGCACGGCCTCGGCCAGCAGCGCAGCGGCCGAGGCGGGCAGTTCCAACTGACACCCCTGCTGGGAGAGATCCTTGAGGTCCCCTTGCACTGCGGTCTCGCCCTCGGCACCGCGCACGATGGCGCCGACTTCCATGCCCAGTCGCAGGCGGGCACGAAAGGACTCGCGCCGCTGCAGTTCTTCGAGATAGTGAGGATATTCGCAATGACACTGCACCCGCCCCCCCGCCGTCTCGACCTGCCGCGACTTGAGCGCCGGCGTGCGGATCATCTTGCCCTGCACCTGCCCCAGCAGGCGAAAGCCGACCCCGCGCTTGAGCTCACCCATGATTTCGCGAACGGCGGTGATATCGAGCAGAAGGGATTGCGGCGCCGCCTGCTCCATCACTACCACCGGCATGGGCGTGCTGTCGGGCTTGTCAAGCAGCAGTGAAGCTCCGCCGGGCTGGATCAACCGCTCCAGCAGCGCCTCGATCTCGCTCGGGCTCCCCACTCGAAGAAATTCGTCCTGAACCTGCGCCATCCTCGCTATCCCGCCCCTTCGGTAATGGTTTAGTGGTTATCGTCTGGCCACGACTGAGCCCCGGCCGTGAGCGCCTCACCGTCGAGCGGTATCGACAGGCTGTCACCTTGTCCGGGCACCGCGCCTCGTTGCGTCAAGTAGGCCTTAAGCTTTTCGAGAGGCATCGGGCGGGCAAAGAAGAAGCCCTGGAAGACGTCGCAGCCGTGCGCCGCCAGGAAGTCGCGCTGCGCCGCTTCCTCGATGCCTTCGGCCACTACCAGCAGCCCCAGGTGATGGGCCATGGAGATGATACCCTGCACGATGGCGCTGTCGTGGCGATTGACAGTGACGTCACGTACGAAGCTGCGGTCGATCTTGATCTTACCGATGGGCAGCTGCTTCAAGTAGCTCAAGCTCGAGAAGCCGGTGCCGAAGTCATCGATGGACACCTCCACTCCCATGTCGCGCAGACGATGCAGCGTCTCGACGGCCGCCGCGGTATCGCTCATCAGGATGCCCTCGGTGAGCTCAAGCTCGAGGCAGTCCGGCGACAGGCCGGTTTCCAGCAGCGCCTGCTGCAGGTTGCTCAGGAAATTGGCGCGGCGGAACTGCAGCGGTGAGAGGTTGACCGAGACGCGATAGCGGCCGTACCCCTTGGCGGCCAACCGACACATGTCACGGCACGCCTGGCGCAGCACCCATTCGCTGATCGGCCCGATCTGGCCGGTGTCCTCGGCCAGCGGAATGAACAGCCCCGGCGAAAGGTACCCCTTGACCGGATGCTTCCAGCGTACCAGCGCCTCGAAGCCGACCACCTGCCCGCCCTGTGCGGCGAGCAGGGGCTGGTAGTGCAGTTCGAAGTTCTCGGCCTCGATCGCTTCCTGCAAGTCGTTGCGCAGCGCCATGCGCTCGCTCACTTCGTCATTGATATCGCTGGTGAAACACTCCCAGGCGTTGCGCCCCTTCTGCTTGGCTCGGTACATCGCCATGTCGGCCTGCTGGATCAGCTCGACGGGATTTTCCAGCTCCTTGCGAAGGAAGGCGATGCCCACGCTGGCGCCGATGTAGAGTTCGTGCTCGCCAACCCGATACGGGCGTCCGATACAGGGAAGCAGCCTCTCGACCAGGCGGATGGCATCCTCTTCGCGCTCCAGCTCGGGCAGCAGGATGACGAACTCATCGCTGCCGAAGCGGGCCAGCGTATCGCCCGGGTCGAGCTCATCAGCCAGGCGCTGGGCGGCCTGGATCAAGACCTGGTCGCCCACTTCGTGGCCGAGGCTGTCGTTGATCGGCTTGAAATCATCCAGGTCGAGGAACAGTACCGCCAGGTGACACCCGTGCCGCTGGGCGAGCAGCACATCGTGCATCAGGTGATCCTCGAACAGCGAGCGGTTGGCCAGCCCCGTCAGCGCATCGTGACTGGCGTGATAGGAAAGCTTCGCCTCGTAGGACTTGCGCTCGGAAATGTCGTGCTGGATGCCGATGAAATGCGTCACGACGCCCTCGTCGTCCCGCACCGGCGCCAGGTAGAGATTGTTCCAGAACGGTGTGCCATCCTTGCGGTAGTTGCACAGCGTGACGTTGATTTCGCGCTGTTCGGCAATAGCCTGCCTCAACTGCGCCATGGCCTGGGTATCGGTATCGTTGCCCTGCAAGAAGCGCCCGTTGCGCCCCAACACCTCGTCGCGGCGGTAGCCGGTGATACGCTCGAACGCCTCGTTGACGTAGATGATGGGATTATTGGGCTGCCGGGCGTCGCTGATGATGATGCCGTTGATGCTGGCCTCGACGCTGCGCTGCAGGATGCGGAGCTCCGTCTCGCGGCGGTGCCGCTCCGTCATGTCCTTGGCAATGCCATAAAAGCCGATGATGCGGTCGTTGACCACGATGGGAAGGTTGGTCACGTCCAGATAGACGCTGCGCGCCTCGCGATGCGCAATGGTGACCGTATAGCGGAATGCCTCGCCCTTGTCGGCATCGCGATAGAGGGCAGCGACACGCTCACGGTCGTCCGACTCCACCAGCTTCGAGAAATGCAAGCCGATCAGCTGCTTCAGGGCGTAGCCTGTCACGCTGCTGCAGGCCGCATTGGCCGTGGTGAAATGCCCCTCCAGGTCGAGCGAGAAAACCGCGTCGGGATGGTAGGTGAACATCGAACGGTAGCGCTGCTCGTTCTCTTTCAGCGCTCGACGGTTACGCTCACGCTCCACCGCCAGCGAGACCAGTTCGGCCGCCTCGATCACACGTCGGCGGTCGCTCCGCGCAGGCTCGCCCGGCCGCTGATAGTAAATGGCGAAGGTGCCCAACAGCTGCTGGTTGCTGCCGACCACCGGACAGGACCAGCAGGCCCTCAGGCCATGGCGAGCCGTCAGCGCATGGTAACCGACCCAGCGCGGATCGTTGGCCAGGTCGGCGCATATCACGAAGTCACGAAGGTATGCCGCACGGCCGCAGGCACCGTTATCAGGGCCTATCGTCACCTCCCCGATCGCCTCGCAGTAGGCTTGCGGCAGGCTGACGCTGTACAGTCGCTCCAGCCGTTGCTGCGCCTCGTCGCAGAGCATGATCGACGCGATGCCACCCGGCACCTGGGCCTCGACGATCCGGCAGATCGCCTTCAGCGTATCCTCCAGAGGCTGGTCCCGCGCAATCAGTGTCTGTACGCGCTGCTGTGCCCTCAGGTGACGCTGGGTGCGCGCCAGGGCCAGCGAACGGCGCCGGCCCAGGCCGGCCATGCCGAGACTGAAGGCCAACAGATAGCTCATGACCAACCCGCCCACGGCGACGCCCAACGGCATCAGCCCCGTCAGGCTGGCCCTCTGCGGACCGGCATCGTGGACGCGCATCTTCATGGCCGCGCCGCCCGGCAGCATCACCAGGCCACGTCTGAGCTCCACCCCCTCGATATCCTGGCGGTGGTTGATCGGCAACAGGCTCTCATCACTCTGCAACGAGAGGCGCAGTGGGGTGACCAGCGTATTCACCTCTTCGCGAAACAGGCGCGTGAGATCGAGCACGGCGATCAGCTTGCCATGGGCGGGAGGCGACAGCGGCACGGAGACCAGGGCAAGCTCGGGGTGCGCTTCGTCCGGCAGCACCCAGCGTGGGTAGGGGCCACCCACCGCCAGCCAGTCCAGCAGCCAATCGTGTTTCGTCACCCAGCCGGCGAGTCGAAAATCGCCTTTTTCCCGCCCCCAGCGAAGCTGCTCGTCGAGCCCGGACTGCCAGTGGAGCGCCACCAGGCTCGGCATGTCACGAAAGTAGCCATCGACCTCCACTTCCCGATATCGCCGGGGCGGCAGGCCGCCAAACTCGACCCAGCGCTCCGCCATGCGCTGGATCTCGCGCTGCTTGTTGTCCACCACACGCTCGGCGCTGACCTTGAAGGTGAAGAACAGCTCCGCGGCGTGCTGCTGCCTGGCATCGTACTGCTGCATGGTAAGCGCATACCAGGCAATGCCGCTGGCCAGCACTCCACCAGTCAAGGCCAGGATCATCCCGCGATTCAGCGTGAGCACCACGCTCGGGTGCCGTGCCATCAGCATCATGGCCGTACCGCTCAGCAGCGCGGGCAAGGCGATGAAAGGCGTTGCGAAGGCGCTATCCCAGGGGCCGATGTCCAGCAGGTCGGGCCGCAGCCCCGCCACTACACTCACTCCCCCCACCAGGCACAGGCCAGCCCCTCCAAGCCACCAGGACAAGCGGGCGCGCACCGAGCGATTGCCCGCCATCAGGCAGGCGGCAACGATCAGTACCGCGACGCTGGTCATCGGCGTCAGCGGTGGCTGCCCGAACGTGAACGCCTCGCCAAACGCGGAAGCCAGCCATGCCAGCAGCGGCGCATAAAGGCCGATCGGCAGCAGCAGTGCCCCACAGAGCTGGGCCAACGGCACCCTGCTCACAAGCGTCGCCAACAGCCCTCCGCCAACCAGCACCATGATGGGCAGGCTGATGCCGGGCGGCTGCCACTCGACCGGGAGCTGCCAAGTGGCCAGGCCGTTGACGATGCCCATGATCAGCAGCAACACCGGCACCAGCACCAGCCAGGCATGGAGCGCCACTTGCTGAGAATTGTTGGGCATTCGGTCCCCACTCGCTAATTTCCCTGAGAGGGTTATCGGCAGCGAGCCGGAAGACTTGAGGAGTTCGGCGAGGGTCGTGCAGATCGCCAGGCGTGGCCACAGGATCGCCGTGCAGGAGCCGGCCATTGCCTGCCACTGAACTCATGGACCTGCGGGCTCAAGCGTCGCTTGGGTCCAGCGCGGCCACCACCTGGTTACGCCCCTCCCGCTTGGCCCGGTAGAGCGCTTCGTCGGCCCGCTTGAGTGCCTCCTGCGCCGGCTCGTCCTGCGCCAGGCGGGTCACGCCGATGCTGGTCGTGACGGGTATGGGCTCGCCAGCGTGGCCGTGAAACTCGGTCTCCTCCACGGCATGCCGAATGCGCTCGGCGACTTCCAGCGCCCTGGCCTGGCCGCTGCCGACCAGGATGATGACGAACTCCTCGCCCCCATAGCGCGCGACACAATCGTGACGGCGCGTCTGGTGCTCCAGCAGCTCGGCAAACTGGCACAGCACGCTATCGCCAGCCGAGTGGCCGTAGCTGTCGTTGATACGCTTGAAATGGTCGAGGTCCGCCAGCAGGAGCGAACAGGGTACGCTGCCGAGACTATCCTGCCCTTCGATGTCACGCTGCCAGGCCTGGACCTTCTCCAGATGTACCTCCAGCGCACCGCGGTTGTAGAGCCCAGTCAGCGGGTCGTGCGTGGCCTGGCGATAGAGCCGCAGCAGCAGGCTGAGCTGAAAGTGGTTGGCCGCCAGCGACACCAGCAACAGGCTGGAGAGCAGCCAGACGCTCTCCAGCCCGCGGCCGCTCATCCAGCTCCCGTCGTTCAGCTGCGAGAATGCCAGCAGCCCGAGCATGGCAAGGCCGGCCGCGAGCGATTCGATGAGGGTGAAGGGAAAGACGCTCAGCGCCGCCACCAGCAGGAAGGGGATGAACCCATACCCCACCAAGTTGCGTAGCTGCTCCGCCGGCAGCATGACCAGCACGAACAGGTAGAACCCCGCCGGCAGGGCCAGCAGCATGCCGGCACAGAAGCGGATGCGCCAGATCCGCTCGCGGCTGCAATAAGCCAGCACCAGCACGGCCACCAGCCCCAGCAGCAGCCCCACCCTTCCCGCCAGGGTCAGGTACAGCAGCTCGCTCGGCAGCACCAGGGCATCCACCACGATCCACAGCGGCGAGAGCAGCGCGAAGATGAGCGCCAGGGCCAGCACGCGGCTGCGCAGGTAGCGCGCATGGGCGAAAGCGAAGTCCCGCGAGTGGTGGCGGCTGCTCAGGGTATCGCGCAGGACGCTCAAGCCGACGAACAGCTCATGCCCCACTTCGGGCGGCTCGGCCAGTGCATCCAGGCGCCGGCTGTGGAACTCACGAGGCTCACGCGACTTGCTCAAGAGCATGGTAGGGCCTTGTCGTATGGCCGCACTTCCTGATGGCCGGTAACGGAGATGCCGCACGCCTGCCTGAACGGAGGGTAACTGTGCAGCTTCGTCGTTATATCAGAGCAAGCTCACGGTAACGAGCCCGAAAGACTCGATATGCGACGAACATCGTGCCATTTCATTGCCATTTCAATGCGCATGCATCATGCGAACCGATCCAGACGTGCGATCGATCGGAAGCGCCCCTCCGGCGTGAAGCAGAGGCGAAAGACGCCATGCACGCCATCCCGGCTCACCACGTGGCGCAGCGCCTCGGCAGGGAACGCCACGCGCCGGCCATCCAGGCTCATGGCCAGCACCTGCCCCACCCTGCCCTGGTAATGGGCGAGGCAGGCCTCGGCGGACAGCTTCAACACGACATCGACACTCGGCATGTGTTTCAACCGGCCCAGTAGGTTGCGTTTAAAGGTGGCGACCCCGCGGTGCGCATCAGCGACTTCTCATTCACTAGCTTCGCGCTTATTCTACGCGTCACACGATACCAACGATAAGAGCCCCGCGCTCAACCACGCAGGAACGTCACCTTGAACACAGTTGCTCTCTTCCGCGCCCCCCTGGTGGGCGGCGCCGTGATCGTAGGCACGGCCCTTTCACTCGCTACGGTCCAGGCGCAGGAGCCGGACTGGACCGCCGAGCCCAGCTACGGCAGCCACCACCTTTCCGCCGGCTTCACCCCCGACCCCTGGGTACAGAGCCTGCAGGCGGGCGGCTCCACGCCGGTGAGTGCCAAACTGGGCCCGAACTGCACCGGCTACATCATGGCCAGCGCCCCGGACATCGACCTGCACTACACCGCCGGCAGCATGCCGCTCTACATCACGGTCACTTCCAGCGCCGATACCACCCTGGTCGTCAATGCGCCCGATGGACGCTGGTACTGCAACGACGACTTCAGCGGTCTCGATCCCGTGGTCATGTTCCAGAACCCGCCCAGCGGCATGTACAACGTCTGGGTGGGCGTGCACGGCAGCGACCAGATGCAGCCGGCCACGCTCAAGATCACCGAGCTGAATCCTGCCAACTGAAGCGTGCCCCCTCCCGGGCGAAGATGCCAATAAAACTGCTGTCTTAATGCAGTAACGCCATGCTGCAAGCCCAAAGGGAGGGGGCCATGCCCTGCTCAAGCCTCAGTAACGGCCTATCTCCCCGCCACCCTTCCCTCATTGCAGCCGGTATATCTATTTGGCAGTCAGGCCGCAGGCGACATAACGCCCGGCAGTGATGTGGGTCTGGCACCTCTTTTACTCACTGCGCTGACGGCAGAGCAGCGCTGGCAGTTGAGCGGTAGAGCAGTTTCTGCTTGGGTGACTTCGACCATCCCGCCATGACAGGAGGGCCCCGCCTCTCCCGCCACCAAGGCAGCCGGGCGATTCCCACCAGCTTCCAGCCAGACCCATTTTCATATTGGCTTCACCTGGGCCCTCTTCAGGCTCGCACGCCCCGGGTGAAGCCCCGCCCACCAGATCGATTTTAAAGTTTAACGAATACGTATTCACTTTCTACTACTAAAGTATATTTACTTTAATTTCAAATAGTTATTAAGAACAGGTTTGGCAATGAACCTACCATTCATTGCATACGTATGCGCTATCACCTAGAACAACCCCTGGGCTTGGCCTTTTGGTTGGATACCGGCTGTTGAGCCCACATCGACTCAGGTAACAGACCACAACGATAACGCGCCCAGCGCTAACGCTGGCTTCATCAGGAGTTTTTCATGAACCGCTTGCAGACCAAGTCCCTACCCCTCACCTCCTTGGCAGCCGCCGTCGCTCTGGCCACATCAACTTCCGCTCTTGCCGAGCCAGAGCGTGTCATCGACGTCAGCCTCCCGCTGGGCCCCGAATCCCAGCAGGGTGTAGGCATTCTCAAGTTTGGCGAGGAGCTCGAACGCCTCTCGGGCGGCCGTCTGGCTATCGAGCCCCATTACGACAATGCCCTTGGGGCCGAGCGAGAGGTCGTCGAGGGCATGGGGATGGGCATGATCGACGCCGGCATCACCTCGACCGGCCCCATGGGGGGGTTCGTCGACGAGTTCATGCTCTTCGATCTTCCGTATGTCTTCGAGAACCACGAGCATGCCTACGCCTTCCTGGATAGCGAGCATGGCGAAGAGCTTGCTCGACTGGCCGAAGAGGGCATGAACGTCAAGTTCCTGGCGTGGATGGAGAACGGCTTCCGCCACAACACCAACTCGGTGCGTCCGCTCGAACATCCCAGCGACCTGGAAGGTATCAACCACCGCACCCAGGAAAGCCGCGTGCAGGTCGATACCTGGGAAGCGCTGGGTGCCAATGCCACCCCCATGGCCTGGACCGAGGTCTACACTGCGCTTCAGCAGGGCGTGATGGATAGCCAGGAGAACCCACTGGCGACCATCTACGATGTCAATTTCTATGAAGTTCAGGATTACCTGAACATGACCCAGCACGTCTACTCTCCGGCGCCCCTGATGATGAGCCTGGACCTTTTCAACTCCTTCAGCGAGGAAGACCAGGCCATCATCCTGGAAGCGGCCCAAATCGCGTTGCCCGTCCAGCGTGAAACCAGCCAGGAACTCGAGCAGCGCTACCTCGGTGAACTCGAGGAACTGGGCATGACCGTGACCCACCCCGATCTCGAACCGTTCCGCGAGGCTGTCCGCCCCGTCATCGACGAATGGGCCCCCACCGTCGGCGAGGACCTTGTCGACGCTGCCCTCAACTACGAGTACTGAGCCCCACGGCGCCCGCAGGCTGAAGCCCTGCGGGCGCCATGCTGACGCATGAGGCGCCCATGAAGACCTATCTATTGCTGGCCAATAGGGCCATCGACCAGTTTAACCGCCTGATTGGCTGGGGGCTGGCCGCACTCCTGCTGGTGATGACCGTGCTCATCTTCTGGCAGGTATTTGCCCGATTCGTGATAGGAAAACCTCTGTTCTTCTCCGATGAGATTGCCCGCTTTGCCATGCTCTGGCTCACCTTCATCGGGGCCGGTTACGCCTATCGCAGGGGCGCGCTGATCTCCGTGGATATCGTGCTGGAATATGCAGGAAAGACGTTGGGCTGCCTGCTGCGGATCGCCATTATCCTGTGTTCGGCGCTGTTCGCTTTCATCATGGTCAAGTACGGGCTGGATATCGTGGAACGCGTCTCGAGCCAGACCGCTCCCAGCACCCGGATTTCCATGATGTGGCCCTATCTTGCGGTGCCCGTGGGTGGCGTCGTCATTCTGATCAACAGCGTGGGGCTGCTGATCGATGAAGCACTCGGCAAACCGTACAGCCCTAAACAGGAGGTGAACTGACCATGGCACTGCTCCTGTTCCTGGTGTTGATTTCCCTGTTCCTCATCGGCGTTCCCATCGCCTTTTCGCTCGGCCTGGCTTCTGCCGTGACCGTATGGCATGGCGACCTGATGCCGATGCTGGTCATCGCCCAGCAGCTCATCGCCTCGGTGAACTCCTTCCCGCTGATGGCGATCCCGTTCTTCATCCTGGCAGGCTACCTGATGCAAGGGGGAGGCATCTCCCAGCGCCTGGTCGATTTCTCCAATACGCTGGTCGGCAGCATGACGGGGGGCCTGGCCATGGTCGCCATCGTCACCTCGCTGTTTTTCGCCGCCATCTCCGGGTCTGGGGCAGCGACTACCGCGGCGATCGGCTCCATCCTGATCCCTGCCATGCTGGCCAAGGGCTACCCCGGCGGCTACGCCGCCGCCAACCAGGCCGCCTCCGGCGCCCTCGGCGTGATCATTCCTCCCAGCATCCCGCTGATACTCTATGGCATCGCCGCCAACGTCTCGGTGGGCGACATGTTCATCGCCGGCATCCTGCCGGGCGTTCTGGTCACCTTGACGCTGCTGCTCTTCGCCTACTTCTTCGCCAAGGCCAACGGCCTGGGAGGCAACGAAAAGAGCTCCTTCAAGGACGTCCTCCGGGCCGGGCGGAAAGCCATTCTGGCAATCCTGATGCCGATCATCATTCTGGGGGGCATCTATGGCGGTATCTTTACGCCGACCGAAGCCGCAGTGGTGGCGGTTGCCTACTCCTTCCTGATCGGTTTCGTCATCTACCGAGAAATCAAGCTCGCCAGCCTGGTGGGCATCCTCAAGCAATCGGCAGTCACCACCGCGGTGGTGCTCAGCATCATCGGCGCCGCAGGGCTCTACGGTCGCATCCTGCAGCGCTTGAGGGTGCCAAACATGATTTCCGATTTCGTGATCTCGGCCATCGACAGCCCGCTGTTGTTCATTATCCTGGCCAACCTCCTGCTGCTGGTGGCCGGCATGTTCATCGAGGCGGCCGCGGCGATCCTGATCTTCGTGCCGATCCTGCTGCCTATTGCCATCGGCTTCGGCTTCGACCCGGTTCACTTCGGCATCATCATGGTGGTCAACCTGGCCATGGGCATGTTCACGCCGCCGGTCGGCCTCAACCTGTTCGTTGCGTCCCAGATCACCAACATCGGCATTGCCCGGCTCACCTGGGCCGTCATGCCCTTCGTCGGCATCGTGCTCATCAACCTGCTGATCATCAGCCTGCTGCCCTTCCTTTCCACCTGGCTGCCTTCGTTGTAAGCCCTACCCAGGTCAACCTGACTAGGAGAGACCCATGAACGTCGTTGAAAGCCTGGCGCCTCGCCATGGCCTCAGAGTCCTGATAACCGCCGGCGCCAACGGCATCGGCCTGGCCATTGCCAAGGCCTTCCAGGAAGCAGGGGGGCGGGTGCACGTCTGCGATATCGACGCCCAGGCCTTGGCCGCGCTGCCCGAGGGCATCACGCACACCCAGGCCGATGTCAGCCAGGAAGCGGATGTCGAGCGGCTGTTCCAGGACGCCGCCGCCCTGGGCGGGCTCGATGTGGTGGTCAACAACGCCGGAATTGCCGGCCCTACCGCGAGCATCGACGAGATTGATAACGAAAGCTGGCACCGCACCATCGACATCAACCTCAACGGCCAGTACCGCGTCGCGCATCGCGCCGCCCCACTCCTGCGCAAGAGCCACGGCCTACTGATCAACCTGGCCTCGGTCGCCGGCCGCCTGGGCTTTGCCTATCGCACGCCCTATGCCGCCAGCAAATGGGCCGTCGTCGGACTGACCAAGAGCCTGGCCTGCGAACTCGGCCCCGAGGGGGTACGGGTCAATGCCATCCTGCCCGGCATCGTGCGCGGTCCACGCATCGAAAAGGTCATCGAGGATCGTGCCGCCAAACGGGGCATCAGCTATGCCGAGATGGAGAAGGAAAATCTCTCCAAGATCTCCATGCGCCGCATGGTGGAGCCCACCGACATCGCGGCCATGGCGCTTTTCCTGTCGGCGCCGGGCGGCGCCAACATCTCGGGCCAGGCGCTGAGCGTCTGCGCCAACGTCGAATCCCTGTGACGGCAAAAGGAGCCCTACATGACAGCTCGAATAGGTATCGTGGGCGCCGGCCTGATCGGTCGTGCCTGGGCCATCGTCTTCGCCCGATCCGGCATGTCCGTTTCTCTCTATGACGTGGACGCAGGCGCCCTGGACAAGGCGCGGGAGGCCATCCGCCAATCCCTCACTGACCTCCAGCAGGCCGGCCTGATCGAGGACGTGGACGCCCCACTGGCACGTATCCAGACACAAAGCGACCTGACGCAAGCCATGGCAGGTGTCGAGTACGTCCAGGAGTGCGGCCCGGAGAACGTCGAGGCCAAGCGGCGCATCTATGCCGACCTGGAAGCAGTGGTAGCCAGCGATACCGTGCTGGCCAGTTCCACCTCGGGCATAGCCGCCTCGCAGTTCACCGACCACCTGAGCCACCCGGAGCGCTGCCTGGTCGCGCATCCGGTGAACCCGCCCTACCTGATCCCGCTGGTCGAGGTCGCCCCCGCGCCCGCCACATCGCAAGCCGCGGTCAACCGCACCATGCGCCTGATGGAGCAGGCCAACCAGGCCCCCATCCTGGTGCGCAAGGAGATCCAGGGGTTCATCCTCAACCGCCTGCAGGGCGCCCTGCTCAACGAGGCGCTGCGCCTGTTCCGAGATGGCTACGTCTCCGCCGAGGATCTCGACAAGACCGTCAAGCATGGATTGGGGCTGCGCTGGTCGTTCATGGGGCCCTTCGAGACCATCGACCTCAATGCGCCCTCCGGGGTGGTCGACTACGGCCAGCGCTACGGCCCCTTGTACCGCGACGTCGATCGCCAGCGCGGCGGTGACGATCCGTGGGAAACCACGAACCTCGCCGCACTGGGCGAAGCGCGCCGCGAGCAGCTGCCGAGCGACGGGCTCGCCGAGCGGCAAGCCTGGCGCGACCGTCGCCTCATGGCGCTGATGGCCCACCAGCGCCACCTTTCCGCTTCCTGACAGCCGCCAACCACGAGGAAACACACACCATGGCGAACAAACACAAGGTCATCATTACCTGCGCCGTAACCGGCGCCATTCATACCCCCTCCATGTCACCGCACCTGCCGGTCACCCCGGAGGAGATCGCCGAAGCGGGCATCGCCGCGGCCGAGGCCGGCGCCTCAATTCTTCACCTTCACGCCAGGGACCCCGAGAACGGCAAGCCCACGCAGGACCCCGCCGTCTTCGAACGCTTCCTGCCGCGTATCAAGGCTTCCACCGACGCGGTCATCAACCTCACCACCGGCGGCAGCCCGCACATGACCGTGGAAGAACGCATGCGCCCCGCCATGGAGTTCAAGCCGGAGCTCGCCTCGATGAACATGGGCTCGATCAACTTCGGTCTGTTCCCCATGCTCAATCGCTACGACAACTTCCAGCACGAGTGGGAGCGCGCCCACCTGGAAAACAGCCGCGACCTGGTGTTCAAGAATACCTTCGCCGACATCGAGACAGCGATGACGCTAGGCGGCAAGAACGGCACACGCTTCGAGTGCGAGTGCTACGATATCGGCCACCTCTACAGCCTGCGCAACGTGATGGATCGCGGCATCGTGGGGGGACGCATCTTCGTGCAGAGCGTGTTCGGCATTCTAGGCGGCATCGGCCCGCATCCGGAAGACGTGATGCATATGCGCCGCACCGCCAACCGGCTGTTCGGCAATGAGTATGAGTGGTCAGTGCTGGGTGCCGGCAGCAGCCAGATGCGCATTGCCGCTCAGGCGGCGGCCATGGGTGGTCACGTTCGCGTGGGGCTGGAGGACTCCTTGTGGCTCGCCCCGGGCAAGCTGGCCGAAAGCAATGCCAGCCAGGTGAGAAAGGTGCGTGAGATCCTCGAGGGGCTCTCCTTCGAGATTGCGACGCCCGATGAAGCGCGCGACATGCTGCAGCTGAAAGGTGCCGACAAGGTCGGCTTCTAAGGAGATTGGCTAATGCCCCTTTACCGACTCGAAGGCCATGCCCCCGAGATCGACCCTTCCGCCATGGTGTTGAACGAAGCCACCCTGATCGGAAACGTCCACCTGGACCGTGAGGTCACCGTTTGGCCGGGTGCCGTGCTGCGCGGCGATAATGAGCCGATTACCGTGGGCGCCGGCAGCAACCTGCAGGATGGCTGTGTGGTGCATACCGACCCGGGCCACCCGGTCGTCATCGGCCGTCAGGTCACCGTTGGGCACCTGGCCATGTTGCATGGCTGCCGCATCGGCGACGGTGTATTGGTCGGCATGAACGCCACGCTGCTCAACGGCGCCGAGATTGGCGAACACTGCATCATCGGGGCCGGTGCCCTGATCACCTCGGGCAAGAAGTTCCCACCGCGTTCACTTATCGTCGGCAGCCCCGCCAAGGTGGTCAGGGAATTGACCGATGAAGAAGTCCAGGGGGCGCTGGACAACAGTGCCGTCTACGTGAAGAAGATTCATCAGTATCAGTCTCTGGGGAAGCTATGAGCGCAGGGTCGGGCAAGACACGCTCTACGATTCTGGTGATTCGCTGCTTGTGATCTGCCCGGCTCCTGAGAGAGTGATGCATGAAAAGAAAATCCGTAACCTCCCGTGATGTGGCCAAGTTGGCTGGGGTGTCCCAATCGGCAGTAAGTCGCAGTTTTTCCTCCGACGCCAAGGTGGCGGAGAAGACACGCAAGAAGGTGATGGCAGCGGCCAGGGAGCTGGGGTACCGCCCCAACTCGATCGCTCGCTCGCTGATCACCCGCTCCAGTCGCACCATTGCCGTGGTGACTTACAGCCTCGACAACCCTTTCTATGCCTTCATGCTGGAAAAGGCGTCACGGTTCTTTCAGCAGCAGGGGTATCACCTGCTGCTGTTCTTTGCTCCCTCAGATAGGGGGTTCGACACCGTTATCGACGAAATCATCAGGAGCCAGGTCGAGGGCGTACTGTTGTTGGCCATCACCCTCGACAACGCCCAGGCAGAGGAAGTGGCCGATTTCGGGATACCCGTAGTGATCATCAACCGTACCGTGAACTATGCGGGGATCAGCCAAGTCGGCAGCGACAACTTCAGCGGCGGGTACTGGGCCGGTCAACACCTCGCCTCCCTTGGCCATCGCCGCATCGCCTATCTGGCGGGGCTGCCCGACTCCTCCACCGACCATCAGCGACATGCCGGCTTTATCGAAGGGCTTGCCACCATGGGTGCAGCCTGCCACGCGTTGGAGGTGGGCAACTACCGCTACACGGATGCCTGTGATGCCACGCGGCGCCTGTTTGCCGCGAAATCGCCGCCGGATGCACTGTTCTGTGCGAACGACGTGATGGCGATTGCCGCGATGGAAACCATGCGTCATGAATTCGGCCTGATGGTGCCGAATGACGTCTCGGTCATCGGTTTCGACGATGTGCCGATGGCGAGCTGGCCCAGCCACTCCCTGACCACCCTGCAACAGCCCGTCGACCAGATGATCATGAAAGCCACGGAGCTGCTGATGGGACAAATCCACCAGACAGACACCACACCGGAGCACGTCACTTTGCCCGTCACGCCAAAGCTACGCAGCAGTACCCAGCGTTTGGCGCGGTGAATGCAGGTGGCGGGTAACTGCCGTTTCCCTTTCCCAGCGGTATCCCCTAGAATGCGCCGGCTTTCGCTATACGCGTTCCCACAAAAGCCCGCCATGGGGCTCAGCGCCTCCCTTCGGATGCTTGGCTGCGGCTGGCACGGCGCCGTTCAGCCCGACCGAGGGCGATCGAACGACATGGCCGGAAGCAGCCGCTTGTCGCAAAAAAATGGGTCTGGGCTGGCTCCTCCCTTGACACATCCTAAGATATATTCACTACTCGGCACATGATCGACTCCGCAGGTAACTTATGAACGCCGCCCCACGCTCCGGCAATCCCTCCGCCCAGGTGATCCGGTCGCTGCTGCAGCACAAGCACCAGCTCTCGGTGCATTCGAAGAACGCCCCCTATGCGCTGCCGGCCCAGGTCACCGAGCTGGACCTGGAGGCCGGCCAGCTGGTGCTGGAGGCGGAGTACAGTGGCTCCGACATCGAGCAGTACACCAGCGGTGGCGGCATGAGCTTCGACATCGAGGCCCTGAAGGCCCCGGATGCCGGCGAGCGCGAGGTCTACAGCATCAGCAACGTGTCGGCGAAGATCCTGAAGACCGATAGCACGACCTACCGGCTGGAATGCCAGCTGCCTGAATCCGTCTTCGTCCAGGATAGCCGCGGGGCGATCCGCATCCCCTTTATCCTGGGTATGCAGGCACGCGTCAGCGTCGAAGTCTACCTCCACGAACTCAGCATCCCCGGGCGCCTGCGCAACCTCTCCGTCGGCGGCTGCATGGTGGATATCGACATAGCCGACAGCATTGCCATTACCGTGGGGCAGAGCGTGCCGGGCATCACCCTGGAATTTCCCAGCGGGGTGAGCTTCTTCGCCGAAGCAAGCATTCGCCACATGCGCCCCTTCGGCAACCACGGCCATGCAGCCGTGGGTTTCCAGTTCATCAACCTGACCACACCGCAGTCCGAAGCCCTGTTCCACTATGTCTCGGAAGCCGAGCGGGAAGCCGCCTACCGAACGGGAGCCAATGACGCAGTGGCCACGCACTCCCCCCTCTTCATTCCCGGTGCCAAGGAGAAGAAGATTCTGCAACGAGAAGAGCAGGAGCGCCAAAAGCACGCGCAACGCTCCCCCGTCCAGCGGGGGGTGATGGAAATCGCCCATCAGATCCAGATCGGGCTGATGTACATGAAGACCCGCCACCTCTTCCCCGAGGAGATCCTGTATGACTGTGCCGACACCCTGCTCTATCTCGTAGGGCAGGATCGCAAGGCGCTCCTCTATGCGCTGGCGTTCCTGCGCAACGAGCCGGACTGGGTACGCCATGCCATCCAGGTAGCCGGCCAGTTGGCGGACATGATGCTGCTGCGCGATCCCCATTCGCCTCATGTGCGCGAGGCCGTCCTGGGTGCGCTGCTGCACAGTATGGGCAAGCCGCTATTGGTCAGCGAGGAGCTGCCGTCCCTCAAGGTCCACATGAAGCCCTACCAGAAAGAGATCCTGAAAGGGCACGTAGCCGCCCTCAAGGAAAAGCTGCAGGCATTGGGCTGGTCGCCGAGTCCGACCTGTCGCGACGTACTGGTCAACGCCAACGAGCGACTCGATGGATCCGGCTACCCGGCGGGCAAACGAGGTGAACAGCTCTCGGAGCTGGCCAGGCTGGTTTCCGTGCTCAAGGCCATCAACAAGCTGACGCATGAGCGCAATGGCATTCCGCCGCGGGCGCCGCTCGATGCCTACCGCTGGGTCAACGATGCCTCTGGAGCCTATGACAAGACCGTCCTCGTCGAATACATCCAGTATTATGGTCTCTACCCGATCGGCAGCCTGGCCAAGTTCTCGGGCGGTTTCCTGGCCTGGATCATGGATATCGATGCCAAGGGCATGCCCACCAAAGTCAACGTCATCAAGAATCTATCTTTCAAGGACACCAATATCGACAGCGTCTTGACCAGCAAGGACTTCGCGCAGATAGGAAAGCTCGAGGGAGTGGTCAATCCCGCTGACTACGGGGTCCGGATCGCCAAGTAAGAAGCTTTGCCAAGGGGGGACCTATGCAGCTCGCAAACGCCGAGGCGAACATCGCCTTGGCCTTGGCCTTGGCGGCAGGCCTGCTGATGCTGGTCTTCCCCCTGCGGGATACCATGGGGCAGAGCGAGCCCGAGCATGACCAGTTGGTCTTTGCCGGCTCCGCGACCTACCCCCCGTTCCAGTGGCTCGACCGGCACGGCCAGGCGAAAGGCTTCGTCATCGATCTGCAGGAGAGCATGGCACACCACGCCGGGATCGACGCCGAACATCGGCTGATGGAGTGGGATAGCGCCCTGCAGGAAGTCCAGGACGGCAGGGCCGATGCCATTGCGCTGTTCGCCGCCGAAGAGCGTGCGCCTTTCCTCGATTTCACCGAGCCCTTCTATTACCTGTTTCACGGCATTTTTTCGCACGACGACGGCGAGCACTTCAGCAGCCTGGCGGCCCTGGAGGGGCACCGAGCCGCCGTGGTCTCCGGCAGCCATGCCGAAGCACGGCTGGCGGAAGAGCACCCAGATATTCCGCTGGTGCCGGTCGCCACCGAGTACGACTGCCTGCGCGCGGTGCAGGCCCGGCAGGCGGAGGCCTGTATCGAGGCCTCCCTCACCTCGATGCGCCACGCCGCCGAAATGAACGTACGCCAGTCGAGCCCCCCTTTCTGGCCGCAGCCCTACGTGTTCGGGGTTCGCAAGGGGAATACAGCCATGCTGGCCTGGCTGGAGCACCAGTTGGCCGTGGTCATGGCCGACGGTACCTTCAACGACATCTACCAGCAGTGGCGACCCGAGCTGGAGTGGCGGAAGCCCAGCATCATCGACAGCCTGCGCACCTATGCCTGGGCAGTTGCCGTTCTGCTCTTCATGGCGCTGCTGGGCTTCATGTTTTCCTGGTACCTGAAGCGTCAGGTATCCCTGCGCACGCGCCTACTGTCCCAGGAACTAAAGGCCCGTAGCCGACTCGAGGAAGAGCTGCGCTATCAGGCGGAGCATGACACCCTGACCGGGCTTCCCAGCCGCACCAGGTTCATCGAGAGCCTGGACCGGCGACTCCAGGAGCAGCCGAACTGGGAGCCCACGGTAATTCTCCTGCGCTTGCTCAGCCTGGAACAGCTCACCAGCATGTTCGGCTATCGCTTCGGCCACGAGCTGCTGCTCATTAGTTTCGCCAGGCATCTCGAATCGCTGGATTTTGCCCAGGTCAGCCACCTGGGTTCGGGCGTCTTCGCCATTCTGCGCCAGCACGACATCTCACACGACGATCTCGCGCAACGGGTGAACGATTCCCTCGTCGTCGATACGATCAGCATCGACGTGCAGGTCGCCATGGGCATCTGCGAGGGGCGCACCAAGCGGGACGAATGCAACGGCTCCGAGGCAGAAGAGCTGGTGCGCCGCGCCATGACGGCCTACTCCGCGGCAGCCGGCAGCGGCCAGGCGTGGCGTATCTACAGCCCTGACCTGGAACCCGACCCCAACGACCTGATACTGCTGCGAGACTTCCGTCGCCATGGCACACGCGACATGTACCTGCTTTACCAGCCCAAGCTCGACCTGGCGAGCGGTTATGTCCGGGGAGCCGAAGCGCTGGTCCGTTGGCAGCATCCGCAGTTGGGCAACGTGTCGCCCGCCCATTTCATCCCGCTACTGGAAGAGACGGGGCTGGTCACACGGCTGACCTACTGGGTCATGGAAGAAGCGATACAGGCCGTCGAGCGATGCCAGGAGCATGACGAGGATTTCAGCCTCAGCGTCAACATCTCATCCCGGGACCTGATGGAAGGATCCACGCTGATCGATTTTATCAAGACGAGATCGTTCGCCTACCGGAAACAGGCGCTGTGCCTCGAGATTACCGAGACGGGCGTCATCCACGACCAGCGCCACGCCCAGAAGGTCATCGAGCAGCTTCACGACGAGAACATCAGCTGTGCCGTTGACGACTTCGGTACCGGCTACGCCTCCTTATCCTACCTGAGTGCGTTTTCCGTCGATGAGGTCAAGCTGGATCGCAGCTTCATCAGCAACATGCTGGAAAACCGGCGGCACCGTACCATTATCGCCTCGACCATTGCCCTGGCGCATGAGCTGGGGCTCAAGGTGACGGCGGAAGGGGTCGAAGATGCCGCCACGCTTCGCGAGCTGGCCGGGTTGGGCTGTGACATGGCCCAGGGGTACGTCATTTCGAAACCCATCGCCGAGCGCGACTTGCATCAGCTCATCGGGCACCGGTACTTCAGCGAAACGCTTCTACAGGAAAAGGTTTCGCCTGACTGACCTCTCTCTCGCGAAGGGCAAGCGACTGCCGCTGGCGTGCGAGGCGGTTCATCACAGCGCCAAGATTGGCTTTCCATTCGCAGTGCCTTTCAACCAGATCGCTGAAGTTGCAATTGACAATGCCGCTTCCCGCGTCGGGTACCGGCACCAAGCCTGCCGGAGCAGCGAAACCGGCATCCGCCTTACGGCACAGCCACTGCAGCTCGCTGTCCTGTTCCGAGTGGCAGTTATGTATACCGGCCGCCGTAGAGGCAGCCGCCGTGCGCCAGTCCAACTCGTTGGCGCTGTCCACGGCACCGCCCAACAGGATGGCATCCCGGACATATCTCCCGGGCCCCTTACTGGCCAACGCCAGCAGAGCGAAGAAGATGACCCTGGCTCCCAGCGAATGTCCCATCAGAGTGAAAGTTCTATTCTCGGTACGGCTGATGGCCTCGGCCAGCAGCGCCCCCGCCTTCTCCGCGTTCAGCATGGCGGATTGCCAAGGGTTGAACGCTCCCTTTTCCCCACGGAACAAGATATCGCTCGTATGTGCGCCAGCTGCGGTTTTGGTCAGCAGCCCACCCAACCTACGCAGCGCTTTGGCTTCCCAATTCAAATACCAGAGCGAAGCATCACGGTAGTGTTCCGTCAGGCCATCGCACCAGTCATGGGCATCAAGATCCCCCTCGGACAAGGGACCATTGACCATAACGACCCGATGTCCACGGTCCTCGGGTGACGTACGCTTCAATACAAAATGGTAATCGGGGATGTCCTTCAGATAGGCATTTGCCAGCCCATAACCGGCCTTGCCACCCAGCCCGGCTCCGGCGGCGGCAATGATACCCAACTCTCCGCTCCCTACCTTGGTCAACGATGCCGAAGCGAGCAGGTCTTCGTGCGAAGCGTCGTGGCGGGCACGCCAGTAGGAGCCCCCCAGCGCCACCGCAATGCCTGGCGCCGCCAGGTAGCTGCTCGCCTCCCCGGCACCGGGTCCATTGCCATTGGCCAGGCCAACGAGGTTTTTCCTGCGTGGCCGCATCAGATACTTGAACTCTCCCAGTTCGAGTATCTTGGCCGTTGCCTTGGTGAAGTTCGGCATCGAGCCATCATGCTCTGCGCACAGCTCGCCATGCCACACCTGGGTCTGGCACTCATCTCCTGCCTTCCCATCGTCACCAATCACTGCGCGCGCCATGCTGTCGCAGTAGCGACACTGCGCCGTCAGAAGTTTGCATGAGGAGCACAGGAAGGTGGCGCGGCCAGAGCCATGCTTCTTGAACAAGGTATGGCGACTGAATTCTCCGCACCAGGAACACCAGGAATTCAAATGATGCAGGCGTACCTCGGACATGAGTGAATACCCCTTCAGAGCATCGCGAGCCTTCTGCTCCGAGCCATCCATACCGAACAGCACCTTGGCAGGACTCGCGTGATTTATTCTAAGAGGCTTAACGGCACCGCAAGTCGAAACTTTAATCGGATGGTACGGCTTACCCGTTTGTCCGTCTCGCTGGTAGTACCTGCCAGGCGGGCACTGCCGTCATATAAAAACAGCGTTTCCTTTCAGGGCGGCTTACCCTAGAATGCGCCGGCTCGAGCTTCGCTCGTCACTTTCGGAGGGTCGCCTGATGACGCTGCAAGTCCTCTGCAGGCGTTTGATCGCAGCCGTCGTCGTACCTGTCATCCTGGTGACGGCCACGCTGTACCCGATCCTCCAGGCCCACCTCGGCGCCCGGCTCGACGGCGCCGCCTCGGCCGCCGACGCCAAGCTCGAAGCCGGTTTGCGAGTGCTGCAGAGCGAGATCAACGCCAGCATCAACCACCTGCTGGCGACCGCCGAAATGCCGCTGCTCCAACGCTACCTGACTGGCGTGGGGACGGTTCAATCCCCACGGCAGGAGGCCACGGCACATCTCACCGAAGCCCGCCTCCACGCGCTGTTCGAAACGCTACTGCCACACTACGCACGTTATACCCAGTTAAGCCTGATAGATTCAGCCGGCCGGGAACTGGTACACGTCGGCGACGCACCGGCCCAGCCCGAGCGTCATGCCGAGGCGATTTTTTTTCTCGAAGCCATGGCGCTCGCGCCCCGGGACGTCTACGTTGCGGCGCCAAGTCATGCCCAAAACCGTCAAACGGCCGGCGCTTTCCAGTTGACTATCGCCACGCCCGTTTTCGACACGCTTGGCAAGCGCAAGGGCGTGCTGAGATTCACCCTGGATTGGCATCATCTGGCCACCGATATCCAGCGAACCGTTGCCATGGAAGTGGAATCGCTCCCCTTCATGATCGACGCACGGGGAACCTGGCTGCTGACCGAGATGGAGGGGCCGCTCGCGTTCGGTGACAGCTTTGCGGCACATTCACCGCTCATCTGGGAGGCGCTCTTGCAGCGCAATCGCGGTGAAGTGGACGATGGCGATCAGCGAGTCTTGTTTCGCGCTTACGATGCGCGTATTGACCACTATCATAGCCAGGCCGGGATGGTCACCGGCCCACCGGGCTATTATCCGTGGCGGCTGGGGATCACGGTGACCCAACCTGCTCTCGCTACGCTGCTCGCAGAGCAACCCACGGCCGTTCTGATCGCCCTGCTTCTCTATGTGCTTTCCATCACCTTCGGCGTGTACTGGGCGATCAGCCACCATCGCCAGCAGACCCTGCGCCAACAGGCGCAGCGGCTCTCCCAGCAGGCCCATGACTATGCCCATGAGGTGCGCGACCTCTACGAGAATGCGCCGTGCGGCTATCACTCGCTGGACGCCGACGGGCGCGTGGTCAAGATCAACCGTACCGAACTCAACTGGCTGGGCTACGCCGCCGAGGAGGTGATAGGCAAGCGGGACTATCGGGATTTCGTCACGCCCGAGACCCGCGAGGCGTTCGAAGCGGCATTTCGGCAGGTGCTGGGGCCGCAGCGGGAGGGCTCGGCGGAGTGCGAGCTGGTCACACGAAGCGGCGACACCCTGCCCGTGGTCATCCAGGCCACCGCCTATCACACACGGCAGGGGTTCGTGCACTCCCGCGCCATGGTGTTCGACCTGAGCGAACGCAAGCGGTTGGAGGAAGCGCTGGCTCGCCAGGCCATGACGGACCCCCTGACGGGGCTGGGCAACCGGCGCTACCTCAAGGACCAGGCCAGCCTGGAGATGGCCCGCGCCCGGCGCAGCGGCGCGCCCCTGAGCCTGATCGTCATCGACTTGGACCACTTCAAGCGTATCAATGACGAATACGGCCACGACATAGGCGACCTGGTGCTGCAGGACTTCGCCCGCAATGCCGCGGAGCAGTTGAGAGAGGGCGACGTGTTGTGCCGCATGGGCGGTGAGGAGTTTGCCGTGCTGTTGCCCGACACCCCTAAGGAGGCTGCCTTGCTGATCGCCGAGCGGCTTCGCCAGGCGCTGGAAAGTTCACCCGCAGCGGTGGATGAAGAGGTCGAGCCTTCGGGGCAGCTGCGCTATACCGCCTCGATGGGGGTCACGTGGGTCAATCCGGAAGCATCGACCCTGAAACCGGCCATCAAGCGCGCCGACACCGGGCTCTACGAGGCCAAGGCCCGCGGGCGCAACCGGGTGGTGTGGCAGGGAGAGTGACGCTAGGCGACTGTGGTAGCCTTATGCAGGATCGGTCTGCAGCTCTTGGGCGCGCTGGTAGAGACGACGAATTCTCTCGACAGCCACGGCTTCGTGCTCGTCCAGCTCCAGCCGAGTATCGTCCTTCCCTTCCGGCTCTTCCATGGCATCGACCAGCTGATCAGAGTAGCGCCGCAGCAAGTGCCCCAGGTTCATATTGATCATGGTGATCTCCAATTCGAACTCGTCCTTGAGTTCCTGAAGCCGCCGCGTTTCCCTGGGGTCGAGACTGTACTCAAGCTTGGCCCCGAGCGTTTCGCTCAGAAACTGCTCGGTTGCCTGGAGTTTCGGCAGAAGTTCGTCCAAAAGCTCCCTTGACGATAGGCTCGGATCGAATCCCGCCATGCTTTCTCTCTCAGTCAGAAATTTATGGATTATCCTACCCACCTCTCCTAAGAGCACGTGCTCAAGCCAGCAGCGACATCACGCCCCGCGGCGCCTGGTTGGCCTGAACCAGAACCGCGGAACCCGCCTGCTGGAGGAATTTCGCCTTGACCAGGGCGGAGGTCTCATGGGCGTAGTCGGCATCGACGATTCGAGACCGGGCAGCTCCCAGGCTTACCTGCTCATGCCCCAAGCTATCGAGGGCGGATTCGAAGCGATTGTGCAGTGCGCCGTAATGGCTGCGATAGCCATCCACCTGGCCCGTCGCCTGCTGGAGTTTCTGCATCGCCTCGAGGGCCTTCTCCCTCGGGTCCAACGCCACCCCCTCGAGCCCCAGTGAGTGGCTATCGGCTGGGGTAGGGCCAACGGTAATCTTATCGATTCCTTGGCCGAAGCCAGCACCGACCGCTATCTCAGTGGGCCTACTGACAGGGCTCATCAACGGTTCCGGCTCCTCGTATTCGATGGGCATCTCGTCCCAGGTTGCCCGGGCATTGAAAGCCCCCTCCCCTGCAACGAAAACGAGCAGGTTCTCGGTGACTCTGTCCAACGTGACCCGCTCCAGCATGTTGTCCGCCAAGCGACCGTCATTGAACTCGGTGCCGTCTTCATCAGCTGTATCCAGCGCCAGCCGATCGCCATCTCCGCTGTAAGCGATGTGCATGCCGTTGTAATCCAGTTGGATAGGCGGCGAATTCGGATCATGAGACCCCGCACTGTCCTGCAGCAGGCCGGCATCGTAGGAGGCATCTGCATTGAATCCGTTACCCACCGTTATCAGCCGGTCGTTGGCCGTCGCGGCGTCGCTGACGTTGCGGTACAGCCAGACATAATCGGGATGATCCCCTTCGATTGGCGTGCCGATGAGATGCTTCCCGTCTACCGTGAAAATCTGAATGTCGTCGTCGAAACTCAGCGAATCAATCTCCAGCATCACGTTGGTGGCACCCTGGGGAATGTAGGCCAATGACGCGATGCCGGAGGAGAAGCGCTTGAAAGTCGGCTCGAGCAGCTCGGTGATATGCGGTGCGTTTCCCAGCTTGACTGGCAGCGGTCGAGGTTCCTCCGGCGCAAGCGGGGTCTTGCCGAACGCCTCGGTGCCAAACGCGATCCGATCGATCTCCTTGGCAAGCTGCTGGTATTCGGCATCGATCGAGGCACGATCAGCCTCCGAGAGCGTTCCGTTGGCTGCCTGAACGGCCAGCTCACGCGAGCGATGCAGGATCTCATTGATACTGTCGAGCCCACCTTCGGCAGTCTGCATCAGCGAAATCCCATCATTGATGCCTCGCGACAGCACAGAGCCCGCGCGCAAGCCTGCCTCCATGCGGTTGGCAATGGCCTGGCCGGCGGCATCGTCCTTGGCGCTGTTCACGCGTAGGCCTGAGGCGAGCCGTTCCATGGACACCGCCAACTGGGACTGGCTGCGGGCAAGGTGGCTCTGGGTGTTCAAGGCAAGAGAATTCGATGTGACAACCACCATGCTGGCCTCCTTGGTAGGGCTCAAGCCACCATATCGTCCCCGTCGAAGAAAACTTTAACCATGACGAACCTGCAATAGGCAAGGTAATGGCCAGCTAATCGGAGGATTGTTAGCTACGGCGGCATGCCACCATCAGGCTGGGGGATGCCTGGTCGCCAGGCATGCCTCGGCGGTAGCGTGTCCACAAGGCAACAGGGTAAGCGTAGCGACATGAAAGTACTGATCACAGGTGGAGCGGGCTTCATTGGCTCGGCCGTCATACGTCACATTATAAAAAACACCCAGGATAGCGTCATCAACGTCGACAAGCTTACCTATGCGGGCAACTTGGAATCTCTATCAGAAGTCTCGAGCTCATCGCGCTACGCTTTTGAGCACGTCGATATATGCGATAGAACAAGGCTCGAAAAAGCCTTCTTCGAGCATCAGCCCGACGCCGTCATGCACCTCGCCGCAGAAAGCCATGTGGACCGCTCGATAGACAGCCCTGCAGCGTTCATAGAGACCAATATCATCGGGACCTATACTCTGCTGGAAGTGGCCCGTGCCTATTGGAAAAGTCTTGATGCCCAACGCCACGACACCTTTCGTTTTCACCACGTGAGCACGGATGAAGTCTACGGTGACCTCGAGGAAGGGACAGGGCTATTCACCGAAACTACTGCCTATGCACCAAGCTCACCCTATTCGGCTAGCAAGGCGAGTTCCGACCATTTGGTACGTGCTTGGCAGCGGACTTACGGCATGCCCACACTGATCACCAACTGCTCGAACAACTACGGCCCATATCATTATCCTGAAAAGCTCATTCCATTGATGATTCTGAATGCCTTGAGTGGAAAGCCGCTTCCGGTTTACGGCAAGGGTGAGCAGATACGCGATTGGCTTTACGTCGATGATCACGCTCGTGCTCTTTACAAAGTCATTAAAGGCGGGCAAGTAGGTGAAACCTATAACATAGGTGGCCATAATGAGAAAACCAACCTCGAGGTGGTGCATACGCTCTGTGATCTGCTAGAGGAACTGGCGCCTGCGACCATGCGCTACCATCGCTTGATCACTTTCGTCACAGACCGCCCAGGTCACGATCAGCGGTACGCGATCGATGCAAGCAAGATAGAGCGTGAGCTAGGGTGGGCGCCTCAGGAAAGCTTCGAAAGCGGTATTCGCAAAACCGTGATGTGGTATCTAGACAATCTCGAGTGGTGCCAACGGATCCAAGAACGCCCCCCTCATCAGCTACACCAACGCCTGGGAATCTCCGCATGAAGGGTATCATACTCGCCGGCGGTAGCGGCTCACGTCTGCACCCGATCACTTTGGGAATATCCAAGCAGCTTCTGCCAATTTACGACAAGCCGATGATCTACTACCCGCTTTCGGTGCTGATGCTGGCAGGTATTCGTGAGGTGTTGATCATTACTACACCAGAAGACCGCACCAGCTTCGAGCGACTGCTCGGCGATGGAAGCCAATTCGGCATCATGCTCAGCTATGCCGAGCAGCCAAGTCCCGATGGCCTGGCCCAAGCATTTACCATTGGAGAGGCATTCATCGGTAATGACAATGTATGCTTGGTATTGGGGGATAATATCTTCTATGGCCAAGGCTTTACCCCTAAGCTACGCCAAGCTGCCGCACAAATTCACGGTGCCACAGTGTTTGGCTACCAAGTTAAAGATCCCCAGCGTTTTGGCGTCGTTGAGTTCGATGCAAACAAGCGTGCGATTTCTATTGAAGAAAAACCCGCCAAGCCAAAATCTCATTATGCTGTAACCGGCCTCTATTTCTACGACAATGACGTAATCGAAATCGCCAAGCAGGTCATGCCCTCCCCCCGTGGCGAACTGGAAATCACCAGCATCAACCAGGCCTACCTGGAGAGAGGCGACTTGAAAGTCGAATTGCTTGGTCGAGGCTTCGCCTGGCTAGATACCGGTACCCATGAGAGCCTGCTCGAAGCGGCGCAATTTGTTGAGACGATTGAAAAGCGCCAAGGATATAAAATAGCCTGTTTGGAAGAGATTGCTTGGCGCAATGGCTGGTTGAGCATTGATGCGCTTGGAGCAGCAGGTAATAATTTGAACAAGAGCGGCTATGGACGGTATTTGCTCGCGTTGACGCAGGAGATGCTATGAGCCTTTTTCAGTGGATCGATTTTCCTCTCCTAGGTGATGAACGTGGCTCTCTGGTGGCTTTGGAGAGTAATCAAACAGTTCCGTTTGATGTTCGGCGCGTATATTACATTTTCGGCACACAGACAGGGGTTGCAAGGGGGTTTCATGCTCATAAGGCTCTCAAACAAGTAGCTGTTTGCGTCATTGGAAAATGTCGTATGGTACTGGATAATGGAAGAGTTCGAGAAAGTGCTTGGTTAGACAGTCCTACTAAAGGTTTATATATCACGGAAATGCTTTGGCGAGAAATGCACGACTTTAGCCCTGATTGTGTTCTTTTATTGTTGGCAAGTGAACACTACAATGAAGCGGACTACATTCGCGACTACAATACCTTCTTGAATGGTATTAATTATGAGCTATATCCATCCGTTGGCTGACGTCGGGCCATGTCTTTTAGGAAAGGGCACCCGTATATGGCAGTTTGCCGTAGTTATGAAAGGTGCCGTGATCGGTGAAGATTGCAATTTATGTGCCCATACCTTAGTTGAAGGTGATGTGGTGATAGGAAGTAGGGTGACTGTGAAGTCTGGTGTGTTCCTGTGGGCTGGGACACGTATAGAAGATGATGTTTTTATTGGTCCCAATGCAACCTTCACCAATGACAAGCACCCACGATCCAAAGTGTATCCGAAGCAATTTTCAGGCATCAAAGTTGCACGTTATGCAAGTATAGGTGCAAATGCCACATTACTGCCGGGTATTATCGTAGGTGAGTACGCCATGATAGGAGCGGGAGCCGTTGTAACAAAAAATGTTCCCGCACGTGCCGTAGTGATAGGAAATCCGGCAAAAGTCGTCAGGTACGTGAAATGAATATCCCCTTTCTCAATTTAAAGCACATTAATGCCCAATATCGAACAGCACTAATTGAGGCCGCTTCTCGTGTCATCGACTCAGGGTGGTATATCCAAGGTAAGGAAGTAAGAGAGTTCGAGCAGGAGTTTGCGGCTTTCTGTGACTCCGAAAACTGCATTGGCGTTGCTAATGGACTTGATGCACTAACTCTGGTCCTACGTGCTTGGAAAGAGCAAGGGCGGCTAAAAGATGGTGATGAAGTTATCGTGCCGGGCAATACGTATATTGCCAGCATCCTTGCTATCAGTGAAAATCGCCTAGTGCCTGTATTGGTGGAGCCTGATGAAAGGACTTATAATCTCTGTCCTTATAAGGTCGAAGCCGCGATTACCTCGCGAACCAAGGTTGTCTTGGCTGTTCATCTGTATGGCCAGTTGGCCGATATGCCTGCCATTCTAGAGATTGCCAGGCGTTATGATTTGTTGGTGCTGGAGGATGCAGCACAAGCACACGGAGCCAGTAGGCAAGGCCGCAAGGCCGGTAACTGGGGAGAGGCTGCGGGGTTCAGCTTCTACCCGGGAAAAAATCTTGGTGCTTTGGGCGATGCCGGGGCGGTTACCACCCAAGATGATGAGTTGGCTCGCATGGTTCGGACCCTTGGAAATTACGGTAGTCGAAGAAAATACGAGCATAGCGTCAAGGGTGTGAACAGTCGTCTTGATGAAATCCAGGCGGCGTTTCTGCGAGTCAAATTACGCAACTTGGAAGAGGAGATAGTACAACGCCGTCGCCTCGCCAGTACTTATCTCGCAAACATTAATAATGAAATTGTCGCTCTGCCGACGGTAAGCGACATGCAGGCTCATGTGTTTCATCTGTTCGTGGTGCGCAGTCCCCGGCGAGAGGCTTTTATTAATCATTTACACGAATCTGGAGTCGGCTCCTTGGTGCATTATCCGCTTCCTCCCCACAAACAACTGACTTACAGTGAGCTGAACGCGAGCTATCCGCTTTGTGAACGTCTGGCCAATGAGGTCGTCAGTATTCCTCTTTATCCTGGACTGACAGATGAACAGCAGGCCTTCGTCATCGAGTCCATCAACGCATTTCGATAAGTTAAGGTAAGAAAGACATGATCTATATTCACGTCGGGCTACCCAAGACTGGAACAACTGCGCTACAAAAACATTTTTTCCCCAGATTGAAAAACTCCCGATACCTGGGGGTGAGTCAACCACGGGGGACTGCCAACTCGAATATATATAAGGCCTTCCAGATCTACTCGATCGGGGGGATGACTTATGGAGATGCGGAACGTACCATTCTGAAGGAAGTAAAGGATCCTTCCGAAAAGCTAGTCTTGTCGGAAGAGATGTTCACTGTGTCCAGTCATGGGGTGACATGGGTGGAGAAACTTGAGCGGGTGGCTGAACTTGCTAAGTTGTTTAATGATTACAAAGTTATCATAACTACGCGGGAACCTACGGAAGCCAGCCTTTCGTATTATATAGAATGCTACAATAAACTGTTCAAGAAAAATGGAATAACTTGGCCGCAGGCAGTCAGGTATTCTCTCGACATGAAAATATACCATTACGATTATCTTTTAGGTGCACTGCAAGCTTGTTTTAACACAGCACGTCTGATTATCTTACAATACGCTGACATATTTGATAAACAGAAAGACCCAATGAGCAATATTTTCCAAGAGGAGGTACGATTTATCAACGCTAAGGAAAATATAACAGATAAAGAGCCTGGAGCGATATTCACGAAGCAGGGAATAAGAATCCAGGCACCTAGCGAAAACGAAATCAATGAAGTGAAAGTGCACTTGGAAGATAATTCAAGATTTTTTCGTGAGTTCATGAAAAGAGTGAGCTAAGCCTAAGTCTGGTGTATGGGAGGAAGTAGGAAGAATGGTGCCTCATGTTGATTAATCACAGCCAAGATTTTAATCAACACGAATGGATACGCCATGACCGGTTCTTCGCTTCAAACTTTTTTACACCAGAACCCCAGATTGCTGACCCCTTGCACGAACTGCTGCGCCAAGATGCCCATGATCTAATCGCCAAGGCCGTAGAAGCCGAGCTGGCCACCTTCCTGACGCAATATGCCGACCAACGGCTCGATGATGGACGGCAAGCCGTGGTCCTTAATAGCTACCTGCCCGAGCGTGCGATTCAGACCAGTATCGGTGATGTTAACGTACAGGTGCCCATGGTGCGTGACCACAGCGGCAGTGGCGCTCGCTTCACCAGCAATCAATGCCGCCCTACCGGAAGCAGGGCCGCAACAACGAGTACCTGATTCCCTGGCTCTATCTGAAGGGGGATTCTCATCGCCGATTACAAGAGGTCCTGGTGGCCCTGCTGGGCGATCAGGACAAGGGGCTATCGGCTAGGATCAGTAACTTTCTGGCAGTTGGTGTTCTCTGTAAAATGTTGTCAAATCAGTCCGTTCGTGCTTCGTTCGTCCAACGCTGACTGGAGCGGTAGGGGTCGCAGAAATAGTTGTCAGCGCTCACGGCATGAGCCACCTCTCGGTGTCCGGTAAGTTCCGAGCCGTTATCCAACGTAGAGGCTTCACGGCACCTCGACGTGGCTTCAGCAGCCAGTTCATAGTCCTGGCAGTTCCTTGTGCCGTAGTGTAGACAGCCTAGCGGTCAACAAATACCCAACTCCGGCGCTCGGTAAGCTCGCTATAAACCCCATCTGTTCAGGGCTGACTTAGAGCGGTAACGTCTCTTTCCAGCACTAGGGCAGCAGAGAATCAAGGCTACCATCGTCGACTAGGGTCGGCAACGTCTCGAGTACGAACTGCAAGCACTTGTAAGGTGAGTGACCGTTGGCCTTGGCGGTTTCGATCAGGCTGAAAATCGCTGCGGTGGCCTGAATGCTGCGCTTATTCTATGAACCCAAACTATAACTCGAAAAAGGGTGCGTAGAAAATATGCTTATAAAAGCAGCCCCTGGTGGGCTGCTTTTTAGTCAAGGTGATTGTGGCCTCTGATCAACTGTTGTATATTTGCTCGAGGCAGGAGATCCAGGCGCTTTCGATACGGGCAGCATTGTAGGTCTTCAGTATCTCCAGCTTTTGTTTCATGGCAAGCTCTTGACAATCGCTTACCTCAAAATCGTTTTCCAGCCACTCATGTCCAAAATAGAGTGCTTTCTTGTTATGCGACTCTAAAAAAGGCGTGTAATCGGATAAGCATAACGAGTTTGAGCCCATCATATTGATGGCTCTATCCGTGAATAGGTCGGGGTAACTCGGGGTCAGGTTAATATTGTAACGGGCTCTATTCATGATATGCAGAGCCTTTTTGTACTCCATTCTATCATAGAATACACAGCCTTGGTCTTTCTTGAAGGGCCACTCGCTTTTTTTCCCGCCGATGACGACGGTCTTGATGCCTCTAGCAGCGAGGACGCTGGATAACTTTTCGAGCTGGGCAGTCCGGTACTTATTCCTGAAGTGCTTGTCGACCAAGTCGAAATAGAGCAACGTCGTCTCAGTGGTCACACCTCTTTCCAGGGTGGGTTCCGCGAAGGGGTCACTACGCCGTTTTTCGATGAATTCACAAATGGCCTGCTGCTGGCTCTTGGGAATCTTCTTTTCCTTGGCCACCGCCTTGATAATGGACGTGGTGGACTTGGGTGCGTTCGGATAAAGCTTGCCGACAAAGACAGCGATGTTTTGCTTGTCTTTATACAATACAGGATCTATCTCAGGCGCCTTATGCGGTATGACGATACCCTTGATCTTTTTGGCGTTGCCGACCTGTTTGAACTCTTCGATGAGACGTGCCGACTTCGACCCGATGATAATGCTGTCGGGACTGTTGAGACATCTCGGCAACATGAAGTCAGCGTAGGCGTGATCATCAATGATAGAGAAAGGGGTTATGCCGAAGAGGTCGAAGACATTCTGCTTGATAACATACGGAGGGCTGTTCACCATGGTGTTGTAAAAAGAGTGTCCGGTGAAGAATATTTCTTTCTGGGCATCTTTTTTTGAAGCTGCAGACAAGAGCCCCTCAATGCCTTTGAGAGTTCTCTTTTTTGCCCCCACCTTAGCTAAGGCGCTATCGATTACCCCGTTATTTAAGATTTCGATGTTGTAAATCAGTGGATACTCGATCTGATTGAATATCCGGGCAGAGGTGGCGCTATCATGTGGAGGAGCATCCTCTTGGGCAACCGTTTGAGTAGACGTCAGGGGGAGCGGTACGACGCCTTTCTTCCAGTATCGCAAATAATCCTGTGCCTGTTCTTTGCCTTGCCAGTTGAGGACTTCATAGGCCGTGTCCTTAGCGCAGTAGACACTATGCAACAAAAAGGCGAGCTTTTTATGCTGGCTGCCGCTCAGTTCGGCCATACGCGTGCTTTCTGGAATGAACAGTGCGTCGGCGCTTGCCAGTTGTGAAACTTGGGCTTGCGGTTCGCCTTCCGCTGAGTTGCCTTGGTAGCTCAGAGTATTGAACCGCAGGAATCTCAAGCCGTGATCTTTAGCCCACTGGCTGATGCAAGCGAAATCGAGCTGGTGCTGATGGGTTGCTACGAAGTTGATCCGGGCCTGCAGCACCAATAGATTCTGCAGTGCGTTTTCGCCATGCTTCAGGATCGCCAAGCTATCATGGCGATCATCCAGCGCAAGAAGATCAATTGACTCCAGACCCTCGATGCTGTCCAGGGCAATACTTGGTATCGCATGTTCCTGTGTCAACGAGGTAGGCGCCGTCAGCGGCATCAGGCTGGTAATTTGCTCAGGATCGTCGCCCACCCGCAATGTAACTGGCTGACCGTCGCCAAGGGTAACCTGAGGATAATGGTGAAGCTCCCCGAACTGGGAAAGCGTTTCGGCATTCTGCAAGCATCCCGCAGGGTCGAAAGCCAGCAAAGCAATCTTTCCGCTGCCCAACAGCTGCTCCGCATCACTGCGGGATGCCAGGTTGCATCCGTTATCAAAAACGGTAACTGTCGATTCCAACTTCCAATCGAAACCTTCGTCCTGCTGGCTTGCGTTAGGAAGTGCGACTGGCGTGGCCACACCTTCAAAGCGCGCCTGACCGCTTTTAGTGAAGGTCAACGCGGTGGGCGCCTTGCCTTCACAATGGCGCTGCCAGATGGCTCGTAGTGCCGTTGTCAAATGTTTGGCGAAGCGAGGACCGTCGCAAATAGGTGAATCTGTGAGGATGGTACGCAGCGCGGCACGAATGACCGCGAGGTTTGGCAAATCGGATGCCAGCTCCTTGACACGCTTGCGAAACTCCTCCCAGTCATCGGTGACCAGTTCCGGAAGCCCGGCATTGACGAGATGGGTTGCACTGTGGCGCCCAGCGAAGGTAGGGCCAACCCGGGTCACCACCGGCACTCCCATCATCAATGCCTCGCAGGTGGTCAGGCCACCGGAATAAGGCCAAGTATCCAGGGCAATATCGATACGCTGATAGGTCGCCATGAACTCCTGGTGCTGTGCCGGGCCCTCCAGCAAGAGACGGTCCGAAGCAACGCCATGCTCCGCAAAAATATTGGTAATCTTGTCGCGATAGCGCGCACTTTCGAACTGGATACCACGTAAAAGCAACTTGCTACCGGAAACGTCATTAAGCAGCTTGGCCCATTCGGCCAGCATGGGAGGAGATAACTTGGCGGGGTTATTCAAACAACCGAAAGTAATATAACCATTGCTAAGCGCAGGAAGTGCATTACACGAAGGGGCATGCTCGGGAATATGATAGCAGATATAATCATCAGGGAGACGAATCAATTTCTCCACATAGAGATCATCGACTCCCTCGGGTGTCTCGATGCTGTCGCTCAGCAGGTAGTCGAAACAACTTAGCCCAGTCGTACTGATCAAGCTTCCCACCCACTTGACGATCAGCGGAGCTGGCTCACGAGTCAGGGTATCGTAGCGCGAGCCTTCACCGGCTCCGTTCATGTCGATCAGGATATCGATGGCATCATGGCGAATCTTCTGATCCAGTTGCTCTGCACTCAGACCTTCGACCACCTCCCAACGGCAGACGACATTCTGAAAACACTGCGTCAACTTATCCACTACTTGGTTTGTACTGTAAGCAATCAACTCGAACTGCTCAGCAGGTAAATTCTCCAGTGCAGGAAGTATCATCTGCCCTACCGGATGCATTCTGAATCCACCTGAAAGCAGTCCAACACGAATTTTTTTCGCAGGATTCTTAAGCGTACTTGCCCGAGCTGAGGCAAGCATGGCAACTTGCTTACCCCATTGTATTGTCATGTTGTAAAGATCCACCGCACTATACGCAGGATTATAGTGCGCCGCTACCAATAGATTTGAATAAACCTTCCTATTGGAAGGATTTAACTTCAGCTCTTTGTTGTAATGAAATTCGGCTTTTTCATATTCACTTTCTTTGACATAGAGTGCCGCAATATGGTTATTCACCCCCACATGTTTTGGGTTTATCTCAAGTAACCGCTTCAAGGTCTCAAGAGCGTCATCGTGTCGCTTAAGCTGTTCAAGTATGCGGGATCGCCATAGCAGTGTTTCTTCATGATAAGCGTCTAATGCTAAAGCACGATCATTTATCTCGAGCGCCCTGCGGTTATCACCCAGTTGATGGTAGGCTCGGCTCATCCATACCAATGCGGTCAAGTGGTCTGATTCTGCCTTAAGAATCTCATGCAGCGCTGCCGTCGCCTGCTTGGCCTGCCCTGCCAGCACTTGATACTGTGCCAATTTCAGCCGTTGAGCGGCGCCGGGCGCTGCCAGCTGGTCGATCACTTGGGCCATGGCCTCGCAGGCGTCGGCAAAGCGCTCCAACCGGCCCAGCACGTTTGCATGTAGCTCATGGGCCTGGGCAGCCTTCGGGTAGCGTCGCACCATGGCTTCGGCCAATTGCAAGGCTCGGAGGTAGTCTCCCCCACGATAAGCACTATCGAAAGCATCTAGCTGATCGGCTGGCAGGGCAGTGCCAGCCTGTGGAGCGGGGGAAGGGTAACGTCGACGAGCATTTTTCTTGGCCATGACCAGGGCACCTTGACAGTCGTATACGATGACAACTGCTCATGGTAAACCGCCTGGCGCCTCGGGATACGTGCAAAAGGACAAGCAACAACCCCCTTTTTCACTCTTAGGCTGAGTGGTTTCCCAGCAAGTATCCACAACGAAGCGAGGCTGGCCAATCGGCCAGCCTCGGGGGAGGGTTGCATAACACAACCCGATATCAACTTCGCGATTAGCCCAGCAGAGAGAGTACGCTCTGCGGAGTCTGGTTGGCCTGGGCCAGCATCGATGTACCTGCCTGCTGCAGGATGTTCGCGCGGGTCATGTTGGAAACTTCGACTGCGTAGTCGGCATCCTCGATTCGCGAACGGGCCTCACTGAGGTTGGTGACGTTGGTGGTCAGGTTTTCCACTACTGAATCGAAGCGGTTCAGGGTAGCACCGAGCGTAGCGCGCTGATCGTCGATCTGCTGAAGGGCAGCGTCGACAACATCGATAGCTGCTTGCGCGCTTGCAAAACTGTTAACGTCGATGTCTGCTACTGATGTGCCAGCAAGGCCAATATCGCTAGCCGTCATCGTCACGGTTGCGACTTCGATGGAGTCAGAGGTTCCGGTATTGGCACCCACTTGAATATTCAAAGTAGCAGAATTGCTGAGCAGTTGAGTGTCGTTGAAAGTCGTTGCCTCGGCAATACGAGTGATTTCTTCGACGCGCTTATCGATTTCCAGCTGGATGGAAGCACGGTCATCAGCTGAGTTGGTGTCGTTGGCTGCCTGCACCGCCAGCTCACGGATACGCTGCAGGTTGTCGCTCAGCTGGTTCAGGCCGCCTTCCATGGTCTGCACCATGGAGATGCCGTCGTTGGCGTTACGCTGAGCCTGCTGCATGCCCTTGATCTGGGCGCTCATGCGGTTGGCAATGGCCTGACCGGCGGCATCGTCGGCAGCGCTGTTGATGCGAAGGCCGGAGGAGAGACGCTCCTGCGCCTTGGCCAGCATGCTCTGGGAGGACTTCAGGTTGTTCTGGCCGATCAGGGCGGTGATGTTGGTATTGATCACTGACATGGTGTCATTCCTTCTTTACGTTGAGGGCTCCATTGACGGGCCCACTGAACCTTTCCTGCGGCCCAGCATCTCGGGCCTGTCTCAACGGCGCCGTTGGCCGTTACCCTAATTAACGGCTTACGGAGGAAAACCTTTAGGGGGCGAGACGACTTTTTTTGCTTTTTTTGAAGGATCGGACACCTTGCCAAGTCGGCTTCGGTGTCGTAAACGCTCGGGCCCGGCAATTGCCGGGCCCGGTAAATTGGCCAGGATGAGTCGTGATCCTGGCACCGCTGCAGAACTCTCTAGCGGCTTCTACTACTTCTTGGTCTGGACCATCTGCATGCTCAACATATCGAGCTGCTGCATCAAGTAAGAGCCAGTGGAGTTCATCTTGGCGAGCATGACATCGAGCTGACCGAACTGCTTGCGATAGCGCTCGATGGTTCGCTCGATGCTGAGCTCCATGCGCTCGTAGCGGCCGTTCAGGCTGTCCACCTTGGTTTCCGAACTCTTGATCGAGCTCTTCACCAAGCCCTCGGCGCCCAGCACCTGCTCCAGCGTCGTACCGAGCCGGCCAGCCATGCCGGCTTCCTTGCTATCTCCTGCAAAGAAATCAGACAGTGCCTGGGGATTGCTTGCGATCACCTCGTCGAGCTTGGTCTCGTCGAGTTCCAGCCGGCCGTTGGGCTTCAGTGAGATGCCCATCTGGGTCAACATCTGTATGTCGCCGCCCGGGACGAGATCACCCAGGTTTCGGCTGAGCCGCGATTCGATGGTGCGTACGGCACGGTCGCCGACCAGTTCACCAGCCGTATCGGCGTCTCCGGTCGCCTCGGTCATGCGACCGATGGTCGACTTCATCTCGTTGTAGGCGGTAACGAACCCTTTCACAGCCTCCTTGAGGACATTGTTGTCGCGCTCCACCACCACCGTCGCGGTTTTCCCCGCCGCCGCGGCGTCCAGTTCGAGCGTCACGCCCTGAATCGCGCCCTCAACCCGGTTGGAACTGCTGGTGATGGTGATATTGTTGATCAGAAGCTCGGCGTCTCTCCCGACCACCTTGACTGCCGTATCCTCGGTCAGCGCGGTATTGGCGAAGGCCATGCCCGTCACACTCTCTGCCAGCCCCGTCTCCTTGGAGTTCACCACCAGGCGGTAGCCGTTGCCGTCATTGATGATCGAAGCCGACACTCCGGCATCGGCATTCGCATTGATGGCATCTCGAATGTCCTCGAGACTCCCGCCTTCGGCGAGATCGACCGTGACGTCCGCCTTGCCCTGGAAACTGAGCGTCAGCGTATCGCCACCCGCGCCCACCAGCGCATCGGTGGTGCTTGCGACGCCTTGGCTGGCGATACTGCCCGCCTTGGCGGTGTGATTCACGGTGACTTCGTAGCGCCCCGGGCTCGCATCCGCTCCCGCGGTAGCGGTTATACCCTCGCCCAACACACTGGTCGTCAAGCTCTGGTACAGCTTGGCGTCATTGAGCTTGGTCACGGCGTCCTGGAACTTAGTCAGGCCGGACTGCAGCCGGCCATAGGCCGAGATCTTGGCCTGCTCCTGTGTCTTCTGGGCCGTGATCGGCTTGAGCTTCTGTCGCTCCGCCGCGTTCAGCTGATCGAGTAGCCCCGACAGATCCAAGCCAGAGCCAACACCGAGTGAGGAGATGCTTGCCATGGGACGATGCGCCCTCCGTGAGCGTCAATAACGGTTATGGGCCTACTATCGGCTGCTGAACCGGCAACTTTAGCCCTGTGGCATAATTTTTCTGACCGCTAGCGGCAGGCAAGCCCAAGCAGGGAGTGATCAGAGCATGCCCGCACCACCCTCGCCCTGGCCCGGTAAGTGGCTTAGCTGCTGCGTCAGGTAGGCGCTGGTCTGGTTCATCTGGGCCAGCATGCCGTCGAGCTGACCGAACTGCGTCTGGTAACGCGCGATGGTGGTATCGATGCTCTGCTCGGTACGGGTATAGCGCTCGTTCAGGCTGTCGATACGATTCTCGGCCCCGCCGATGGCCCCTTCCAGTGCTCCATTGCTGTCCAGCAGCTGTTCGAGTGTCGCGTCGAGCCGGCCCGCCATGCCATCCGTTGCGCTCTCTCCGGCGAAAAAGGCGCCGACCTCGCCCGGATCCTGCGCGAGCGCCGCTTCCAATTTCGTTTCGTCGAGCTCGAGCGTGCCATCGACACGCAGGGCGATGCCGAGGTCGGCCAGCATGGCGTGGTCACTCCCCTCGATCACGCTTGCCAGGTCGCTGCGCAGACGGGACTCGATGCCGCGCACCGCACTGTCCCCGATCAGCTCACCGGCCTCCCCGTCCTGGCCGTTGAAAGCCGTCAGCTTGCCTGCCGTGTCCTTGAGCTCATTGTAGGATTCGACGAAGTCGGCGACGGCCTGCCGAATGGAGTCCGTGTCCGGCTCGACCGTCAAGATGCTGCTGCCCGTGCCCTGAAGGCTGAGCGCGACCCCCTGGATGGCATCGTCAACCTGGTTGTCGGCACTCGCCACGGCGATGCCGTTCACCTCGAACCGGGCATCCCGGCCTTCCTGCAGCACCGCTTCGTCCTCCAGCGTTACCTGTGCCGCCACGGTCGCGAAGTTGGCATCGACGATGGCCGCCTGTTCGCCGGTCTCCTGCGACATCAGGGCCAGCCGGTAGCCCTCACCATCGTTGACGATCGAGGCCGTGACGGCCGCCTCGGCATCGGCATTGATGGCGTCTCGCACGTCTTCGAGAGTGCTATCTGCCGCTATGGCAACGCCATGATCGAGACTGTTATCCGCGAAGGCGAGTTCGAGCATGGCATCGGCATCGTTGAGTTCGGCATCGAGGCTCTCGACGCGCTGCGTGGCAAGACTGCCGGCGGTCGCCAATTGCTCCACCTCGATCGCATACTGGCCGGGCGAAGCCTCGGGGCCTGCCGCAGCCTGCACCGCATCGCCGTTCACGGACGTGGATAGTCCCTGAAAGAGAGCGGCGTCGTTGAGGGCCTCGTTGGCGGACTGGAAACCGGAAAGGGCTCCCTTCAATTCGCCGTAGGCGGAGATCTTGACCTGCTGGGTTTCGATCTGCTGTTTAATGGGTTCGAGCTTGCTGCGCTCGGCGTCGTGGAGCTGATTGAGCAGGCCGTTGAGATCGAGGCCCGAGCCGATGCCGAGGGAGGAGATGCTGGCCATGGGGAACTGCCTTCAGCCGGTGAGTTCGGGTATCGAGCGACACTGCATCGCTCGGTACCGTCCGTACCTAGCTTGTCGGCGGCAGCGAGCCAACCTTTAGGCTCGGAAGCGATTTTTTTCGTTGCCTATGAACAGGGCCGCCGAGCCTGTCTGGCTCAGCGGCCGGAAAGGACTCACTCCAGCTCGACGAGTTCACGCGACCGGGTTGGTGCCATCTCAATCTGCCTGGGAGCCTGCCGATCCACCCTGCGCTCGCTGAGCTTGAAACCACCCACGGCCTCGGCCAGCCGGTCGGCCTGGTCCTTGAGCTGCTCGGCCGCGACGGTGGATTCTTCCACCAAGGCGGCGTTCTGCTGGGTCATGCGGTCCAGCTCCGCCACGGCGATGTTGACCTGCCCGATACCGTCGCTCTGCTCGCCCGCCGCGACGCTGATCTCGCCCAACACCTTGGCCACGCGGCCGACCCCCTCGACCAGCTCCTCCATGGTGGCGCCGGCGCGCTGGACCAACGCGGTGCCAGAAGCCACTTTCTGGCCGGAAGCCTCGATCAACCCACGAATCTCGCGCGAGGCCTCGGCGCTGCGCGTGGCCAGCTGGCGCACTTCACCCGCCACCACGGCGAAGCCCCGGCCCTGCTCGCCGGCACGGGCGGCCTCAACCGAGGCGTTGAGCGCCAGCAGGTTGGTCTGGAAGGCGATGCCGTCCATCACCTTGACGATGTTGCCGATGCGCTCGGAGGAGGCCGTGATCTCCTCCATGGTGGTCACGACCTGGCCCACCACTTCGCCACCGCGGGCCGCCACCTCGGAAGCGGACTGAGACAGCTCGCTGGCCTGGCGCGCCGAATCCGCGGTGTGCTCGACGGTACTGGTGATCTGCTCGATGGAGGCCGAGCTCTGCTGCAGGCTCGACGCCGCGCTCTCGGTGCGCCGAGAAAGATCCTGACCGCCGGTGGCGATCTCCCCCGCCGCCACGGTCACCGACTCGCTGGCATCGCGGATGGTCAGCATGACGTCCTCGATGCGCGAGACGAAGCGGTTGAAGGCGGCGGCAACCTGGGCCACCTCGTCGCGGCCGTCCTCCGGCAAGCGCAGGGTGAGGTCGCCATCGCCGCTGGCAATGTCGGTCATGGCGTCACGCGCCACCTGCAGCCGACGGAACATCAGCTTGAGCAGCGTCCCCAGCACCAGGGCGGCACCCAGCACCACCAGCACCAGGGTTGCCAGCGAGGTACCCAATACGGCGCGCAGCCCGGCCGTGGCTTCGCGCTGGTCCAGCGCCACGACGAGTTGCCAGTCGGTTCCCTGTATCGGCACGCTGCGAAGCCACTTGCTGCGCCCCTCCAGGTCAAGCCGTACGGGCGCTTCGGCCCCGATCGGCGCAGTGAAATAGTCATTGCCGAAGGCCGGGGAGAGGCGTGACGCCGGCTCCAGCGTCATATCGGGATCGGGATGCGCCACCAGCGTACCGTCGGCGGTGACGAGGAAGGCGAAGCTTGCCGGCGTCGGCGCGATGTCGCCTACGTTGTCCACGATGGTGTCGATGGAGATATCGCCACCGCCCACCGCCACCAGCCGACCCTCGTCGTGGAAAGGCGTGGCAATGGTGACGATCAGTCCGCCGGTACTGGCATCCACGTAGGGCGGCGTGACGATGGTGCCGCCGGCCTCCACCGCCTGAAGGTACCAGGGACGCTGTCGCGGGTCGTAATCGGCGGGCGGGTTCCAGCCATCGGAGAAGATGCCCTTGCCGTCTGCCGGGTTCGCCAGGTAGGTCGACATGAAGCCACCGGCAGCGGCCACCTGCTGCAGAGCCGGCAGGGGGTCTTCGCCCTCGACGGCAGGCGCCAGCGCCTCCAGCATGCTGGCGCGGGCATCGATCCACTCGCTGATGGCGAGCCCGTTGCCCTGGGCTTCGGCTGACAGGTGGCGTGCGACCTGCTGGTCGTTATGGCGCTGGAGGGTAAAGTAGTTGATGGCGGCGTTGACGATCAGCGACGCGGCGATAACGACGGCCGTGACCAATAGCAAACGAAGTCGCAGGGAGGTGAGCATGGAGAGTTCTCGCTTGTAACGGAATGCGGAGCCGGTCACGTCCATGCGCCGGGGGTAACCGCATATCGGCTGCGAGTCGCTAGACTTTAGCCGCAAGTCAACGCGCGTGGATGATCACCTCGACACGGCGGTTCTGGGCCCGCCCTTCCCCCGTGTCGTTACTCGCCAGGGGCCGCGTGTCGGCCAGGCCCACCGCACGTAGGCGCTGCGAATCGACGCCTGAACGCTCCAGCGCGTGCACGATGGCGATCGCCCTGGCGCTGGAGAGTACCCAGTTGGAGGGAAACTCTTCGGTGCGGATCGCGCGGCTGTCGGTGTGCCCCTCCACGGCGACCTCCCCGTCATGGCGTTGGATCACCTCCATCAGACGCTGGATGAGCGCCTCGCCGTCGTCGCTCAGCTCGGCCGTGGCGGTGGGAAACAGCAGCCGGTCTTCCACGCGCAGCTTGATGCCTTCGGCCACGCGTGAAACTTCGACGCCCTCCAGGTCGGCCAGGTAGGGGGCATCGTCAAGGCGTGCACTCAGTGTCTCCTGCAAGGCTTTCGTCGCGGCAACGGCCTGCGGCGTGATCTCCATGACGCCATTCGGCGGGCGGTCGGTCAGCACCAGCGCGAAGTCGGCCGGCGAGGTCGGCACGCTGCCGTTTGCCACCAGCATCGGCAGCATGAGCGGTGGGGGTTCGCGCTGCGCCAGCAGGGCCAGCGGCGTGGGCGCCGCGAAGGCGATCCGCTCGCTCGGCGCCGGCGTCAAGCGCCGCGGCAACCCAGCCACGCCCAGCGCGGCCGAGATGGCCGACTGGCTCAGCCGCCCGGGAACCGGGCGAGGCATCTCCGCCAACGGCAGCGCCTGGGTCATCTCGCTGGGCAGCGGTATGGCGAAGGGCACCCGTGTGGCGAGCGGTGCCGCCTCGTCGCCGGGGCGCCCGAAACTCGAGAGCGTGAAGATGAGCACCATCAGCGCCACCAGCAGGGTCATGATGTCCAAGTAGCCGATCATCCAGGTACTGTCCTGATCGTGATCGTAGTGGGTCGGCATCAGCGACTCGTGGCGCATGGGGCCACGGTGATCGCCGCCGCTGGCGTGCAGGGAACTCATCGAGACGGCTGTCGATCCGGGGTTGGGGAGACGGACGAAGAAAGATACCAGACTAAGGGATCACGGCCACGGGCGAAGCCGTAAAAAGCGCCTGCCGAAGACAGTTTCTCATGGCCAGGCAATGGCCTTCAGGCATCTTGTGGTGCCACTCCGCTGCGGGAGAGATAGCGACTGGCGAAAAGATCGGCCGGTACCGGCTGACCGGTGAGGTAGCCCTGGACCAGTTCGACGCCGTGTCGAGCCAGGATGTCGCGCTGCGCCTCGGTCTCGACGCCAACGGCGGCGATACGCCACTCCATTTCTCCGGCCAGCCCCGCCACCGCAGCCACGATCGCCGCACTACCGCGCTGGCCGCTGTCCAGGCGCTGCACGAAACGGCGGTCGATCTTGAGCATGCTGATCGGCAGCTCCTGCAGGTAGCCAAACGAGGCGTAGCCGGTGCCGAAATCGTTGATGGCGACCTCGCCGCCCAACCGCCGCAGCCGCTTGAGCACGACGGCCGCCTGATGAGGCTTCTCCAGCAGCGTTCGCTCGGCGATCTCGAACCCCACCAGGCCCGGCTGAAGCTTGTGCTCGTTGAGCTTGGTAGCCACGCGTACGGGCAAATCGTGCTGCCAGAACTGGCGCGACGAGAGGTTGATGCTGACGGGGACCGGCGTAGCCCCCGAGGCACTCCAGCCGGCCAGCTGGGTGCAGACCTGCTCGAGGATGAACTCGTCCAGCTGCGGCAGCAGCCCCGCGCGCTCGGCCAGGGTCACGACGCTGACCGGCGGCACGCTGCCCAGCAGCGGATGATGCCAGCGCAACAGGACCTCGGCACCATGCAGCCGATTGCCGTCACGCTCGAACACCGGTTGATAATGGAGCTGCAGCCCCTCGCCGCTGATGAAAGCTTCACGCAGGGCGGTTTCCAGCGCGCGCTGGCGGTCGTCCTGCAGGTTCATTTCGTTGCGGTAGAGGCGGTAGCCGTTGCGCCCTTCCTGCTTGGCCTGGTACATGGCGACATCGGCATTGTGCACCAGCGACTCCGCCGTCGAGGCGTCATCGGGATAGAGGCTGATCCCCAGGCTGCAGCCGAGGCGGAACTCCTGGCCCTCGATCACGCAGGGCTCGCGCACGGCCTCCACCAGGCGCCGGGCCACCCGCACCACCTCGTCCACCTCCTCCAGATCGGGCAGCAGCACGAGGAATTCATCGCCCCCCAGGCGGGCAAGGGTGTCGTCCTCACGCAGGCGCGTCTGCAGCCGTTCGGCCATCATCACCAGCAGTTCGTCGCCGAAGGCATGGCCCAGCGCATCGTTGACCTCCTTGAAGTGGTCCAGGTCGACGAAGATCACCGCCAGCCGGCTCTGGTTGCGATGGGCGTGGCGTATCGCCAGCTCCAGACGATCCTCCAGCAGGCGGCGATTGGGCAGGCCGGTGAGGGCATCATAGTAGGCCAGCTTGCGAATGCGCTCTTCGCTGTCGCGCAAGTGGGTGATGTCGCTGAACAGCGCCGCGTAGTGGGTCGCCGTGCCGCTGCGGTCGGTGATCGCCGTGATCGTGAGCAGCTCCAGATAGAGCTCGCCGCTCTTGCGCCGGTTCCAGATCTCGCCGCGCCAGTTGCCGCTGCGCTGCAGGGTGTCCCACATCTGGCGGTAGAAGGCGGCATCGTGGCGACCCGAGGAGAGAATGGCAGGGGTCTTGCCGATCACCTCCTCGGCGCTATAGCCGGTCATGTGGCTGAAGGCGCGGTTGACGAATTCGATGCGATTGGCGGCATCGGTAACGATGATGCCTTCCAGCGAGGAGTCGATGACCCGCTCGGCCAGTTGGCGGTTCTCCCGCGACTGGGCCAGCGCACGGTCGCGCTGCTCCAGCGCATGGCGCAGGTCCTGCATGTAGAGGTGCTCGGCGCCGGCCAGCATGTCGCGAAAGCCCAGCAGCCCCACCACCTCACCGGCCTCGTCGAGCACGGCCAGGTGGCGCACGCGGTGATTCAACAGCAGGTCGCGTGCAGCAATCAGCGTGTCGTCCTGGCGCACCGTCAGCAGGGGCCGACTGGCCAGCGAATCGATCGGCGTGTTGCCCGGATGGCGCGCCACGAAGCGCACCAGGTCGCGTTCGGTGAGAATGCCCAGCTCGCCGCCCTCGCACTTGACCACCACGGCATCGCATTCCGAGAGGCGCATCGAACGCGCCGCCTGGGCCAGGCGCTGCCCCCCATCCAGCACCAGCGCCCGATGACGCATGGCCGCCTGGACCTCGCGCAGCCGCAGGTAGGGCTCGAGCCCCTGGTTCAGTGCCACGTCCGTCTGCGACAGGATGCCTAGCGGAGCGTCAGCGTCATCCACGACGAGAAAATGCCGGCGCCGCTCGGCGTTGAAGCGTAGTGCGGCCTCACTGAGCGGCGTGGAACCGTGCAGGCACACCACCGGCTGGCTCATGACCTGGGCTATCGGCTGGCGTACGGCTTCGGGGTCGGCAAAATTGACCGCCAGTGCATCGTGCTCCGTCCAGATTCCCACCGGCTGTCCTGCCTTGACCACGACGATCGAGCTGCACTGGCGCGCCGCCATGCGTTCGGCGGCCATCCACAGCGGTGTCTCGGGCTCGCACGTGAGGAGGCCGGACTGCATGATGCGTTCGATGGGTAGCTCTTGGCTCATGGCGCCTCGCTGGCTGGATACTGCTGCTTGAGTCGTCGTCGACATGGAACTCAAGAGCAACCTGCACGCGTCCCTGCACGGTTCAGGATCCCTGCCTGCCTGTCCGGAGTGGCGATGTGGAATGTAGCCAATCCGTAACTGCATTTTATCCACTTGGCCTGACTTTGCATCAACGCAGGGAAAAAAAGACCAACGCTTGGTGTTTTTCGCGCAAATAAAGCGGCACCAGACGCTAAAGTTGCCGGCTTGGCGGCCGATAGAGTTTGCGGGAGAGGCTGTCCGCCAGACGGCCTTGGGGGATGCTGAAAGATCGCTTCAGCAAGGCATACACAAGGAAAAACACGACATGTCTTCGCCACTGACCGATGCCACCAATGCCTTGAACACGTCGGCGTTACACGACCTGACACCGCGCCAGCGCAAGGAGACCGTGCTCGCCACGCTACCTTCGGCGGGCTCCGTGCTGGCCCAGGCCGCAAGCCTCGGCCAGGCACCCAGCCCAGCCGACCTGGTGGAACCGATTCAACGCATCAACGAAGTGCTTCGCCAGTATGGCGTGGAGTTCGAACTCAACGACACGTCACGGATCATCACTCGCATCGTGGATCGTGAAACGGGCGACGTGCTGCGCCAGATTCCTGCGGAGGAAGTGCTGGCCATCGCCGAACGGCTGGAGGAACTGCAGGGCAACCTGATCAGCCTCAAGGTGTAAGTTCACACCTGCATGTTCATGACGTCCTTATAGGCCGCCACCAGGCGATTACGCACCTGCAGCCCCATCTGGAAGGCGACACTGGCCTTCTGCATGTCGACCATGACGTCGTTGAGTTCGACGTTGGGATCGCCGGCCTGGAACGCCATGGTCTTGGCAGCGGATGCCTGCTGCAGGCGGTTGATGCGCTGTATCGACGCCTGCAACTCGCCAGCGAAACCGCCCTGGCCCACTTGAGTGGAAACCTGCTGCCCCTTGCCCGCCTGACCGCCGGCCTGGGTCGCCAGGGTCTGCATCTGGGCCAGTGCCGACTGGATGGCCGGTGAACTCATGATCCGCGCCCTCTCTCGTTCGCCATGGCATCTGCACCATGGAGCGTTTGCCTGCTGACGCCGGGGCCGCCGAATCGGGCCCCTGGCGAATGTAGAGCAAGGCTAACAGGTTACGAAGCGTCACCAAACTACCAAATGGCAGGAAAAAAAGGGGCTTTTCCCGCCTTTGGAGTGGATGGCGGCTCGCATAATAGCGTTCATCACAGTTGCGCCCCCACGGGGGCAGCCAGAACGCGGTGAACGGATGCAGTCGATGCCATCTTCGAGCAACATTTTCCAGGCAGCCGATGACGCTCTCCTACGGGGGGACGCATGAGCAACGGCGCCACGACGCAGGAGCGTCAGGCCTCCCCGGGCAGCGGGTCCTCCGCTGCGCTGCTGGAGCGCCTTCAGCAGCAGTTTCGCGGAAACCCGCTGATCGCCGTTCTGATCGGCGGTGCCGCCATGATCGCGATCGTGGTGGCCTTGCTGATGTGGGCGCGTGAACCGGAGTATCGCGTCCTCTACAGCAACCTCACCGAAGCCGATGGCGGGCGCATCATCAGCGAGCTGGATAGCCGCGGCGTTCCCTATCGCTTCAGCGAAGGCGGCACCGCCCTGCTGGTGCCGGGCGACAGCGTGCACAGCCTGCGCCTGCAGCTGGCCGAACAGGGCCTGCCGCGCGGCGGCAACGTCGGTTTCGAGCTGATGGACAGCCAAGCCTTCGGCGTCAGCCAGTTCGCCGAGCAGGTCAACTACCAGCGCGGCCTCGAGGGTGAACTGTCGCGCTCCATCGAGTCCCTGGGGCCGGTGGAGCGCGCCCGCGTTCACCTGGCCATGGCCAAGTCCTCCGTCTTCGTGCGCGACCGCGAACCCGCCAAGGCGTCCATCATCGTGACCCTCGAGCCGGGCCGCGTCATGGGTGAAAGCCAAGTCGCCGCCATCGTCCACATGGTCTCCAGCAGCGTACCGGACCTCGCGGCCGAGAACGTCACCGTGGTCGACCATAGCGGTCGCATGCTGTCGATGCCGAACAGCCAGGGCCGTGGGCTCGACGCGACCCAGCTCGACTACATCGCCGAAGTCGAACGCTCCTTCCAGCAGCGCATCGAGAACATCCTGGCGCCGATCCTCGGCCGCGACAGCATCAGCGCCCAGGTGGCCGCCCAGATCGACTTTTCGCGCCGCGAAGAGACCAGCGAGCGCTACGGCCCCAACCAGCCGCCCAACGAAGCCGCGGTGCGAAGCCGCCAGACCAGCCTCTCCTACAACGGCGACGACGGCGTGGCGCGGGGCATCCCCGGTGCCCTGAGCAACACCCCGCCGGGCGTGGCGCCCTCCCCCATCGAGCTGCAGACCGACGAGGAAGGCGAGCTCACCGAGGAGGCCGAGCAGAGCCTGCGCGCGCTAAACAATCTGAGCCAGGACGACGTCATCAACTACGAGGTCGATCGTAACGTCCAGCACATCCAGCATCGCCAGGGCCAGGTGACGCGCCTGACCGCCGCGGTGGTGGTGGACTATCGCGAGGAGCGCGACGAGAACGGCGAATGGCAGCGCGTTGCGCTCAGCGAGGCCGAGATCGCCCAGATCGAGCGCCTGGTGCGCCAGGCCATCGGCTTCTCCCAGGCGCGGGGCGACGCGATCGAAGTGGTCAACAGCCCGTTCAGCCGTGTGGTCGAGGAGAGCGAGGAGCTCGAGTGGTGGCAGTCGCCCGAGATCCATGCCCTGGCGCTGACCGTCGGCCGCTACCTGCTGGTCGCCCTGGGCATCCTGCTCGGCTACCTGCTGATCCTGCGCCCGTTGATCAAGCGCCACACTGAGCGTCCCGTGCTGGCGGCCGCGCCGGGCACCGGCCTGCAGGTCCGCGTGGGCGACGATGCCGAGGCCAGCGAAGGCGAGCTGCAGGCGGCCGGCGGAGAAGACGACGAACTGCGCCCGTACCAGAAGCCGAAGCGCAAGCGCCGCTCCTCGGCCTATGAGGACCACCTGGCCGAACTGCGTGAGCTCGCCCAGGAGGATCCCCGCATGATCGCCATGATCGTTCGCAGCTGGATGAACAAAGAATGAGCAGTGCCAAGCCCATGAGCGGCGTACGCCGCAGCGCCATCCTGATGCTGGCCCTCGACGAGGACAGCGCCGCGGAGGTGTTCAAGTACCTCGCGCCCAAGGAGATCCAGCAGCTCAGCATGGAGATGGCGGAGATGGATCAGGTCTCCCACGAGGACATGCAGCAGGTCATGCTGGAGTTCCATCGCGAGACCGAGGAGTTCATCGCCCTCAACCTCAACTCCAGCGACCATATTCGCTCGGTATTGACCAAGGCCCTGGGCAGCGAACGCGCCACCAGCCTGATCGAGGACATCCTGGAGTCCACCGGCACCAGCAGCGGCATCGACTCTCTGAACCTGATGGAAGCGTCGATGGTGGCGGAGCTGATCCGCGACGAACACCCGCAGATCATCGCCACCATCCTGGTGCACCTGGAGCGCCATCAGGCCGCCGATGTGCTGGAACTGTTCGACGACAAGCTGCGCAACGACGTGGTGCTGCGTATCGCCACCTTCAGCGGCGTCCAGCCGGCTGCCCTGCAGGAACTCACCGAGGTGCTCTCCGGCATGCTCGATGGCCAGAACCTCAAGCGCAGCAAGATGGGCGGCGTGAGAACCGCCGCCGAGATTCTCAACCTGATGAACTCCTCCCTGGAGGAGACCGCCATCGAGACGGTGCGCGCCCACAGCGAGGACCTGGCCCAGAAGATCATCGACGAGATGTTCCTGTTCGAGAACCTCATGGACCTGGACGACCGCAGTATCCAGCTGGTGCTCAAGGAGATCGACACCAACTCGCTGGTGGTGGCGCTCAAGGGCGCACCCGAAGGTCTCATGGAGAAGTTCCTGCGCAACATGTCGCGGCGGGCCGCCGATCTCTTGCGCGAGGACATGGAAGCCCGCGGGCCGATTCGCGTGTCCCAGGTGGAAGCCGAGCAGAAGGCCATCCTCCAGGTGGTGCGCCGCCTGGCGGATTCCGGCGAGATCGTGCTGAGCGGCGGAGACGACACCTATGTCTGAACGTTCGCCCGCCTCTTCCGAACGGCACGCGCCGTGGCAGCGCTGGCAGATGGGCCAGTTGCACGACGAAAACCCGGCCGAGCGACAGAGCCAGGAGTTGGACCCGGCCGAGCAGGCCAGGCGCCGCGCCGCCTTTCAGCGCCAGGCGGAGCTGAAGGCACTGCGCGAGAAAGTCATTCAGGAAGCCCGCGAAGAGGGTTATCGAGCCGGCTTCGAGACTGGGCGCCACGAAGGCCATGCCCAGGGCTTGAAGGAAGGACGCCAGGAGGCCGAGCAAGAGTTGAAGCGTCGCACTCACGAGGTCGTCACGCCGCTCAAGCCGCTCGCCGAGCAGTTCGCGAACGCGCTGGCAACGCTCGACGATGAGATCGCCACGGATCTGGTGGAACTGGCCTTGGCAACCGGCCAACAGCTGGCCGGGGAAGCGCTCAAGGCTCGGCCGCGCCAGGTACTGGAGCTGGTCAAGGCGCTGCTGCACACCGAGCCACCACTGGTCGGCCAGCAGCGCCTGTGGCTGAACCCCCAGGATCACAAGCTGGTGGAAGAACACCTGGGCGTCGAGCTGGCTGCCGCCGGCTGGAAGCTGCAGCCCGATGCCCAGCTGACCCGTGGCGGCTGTCGGGTGACGAGCGCTAATGGCGAGCTGGATGCCACCTGGGAAACACGCTGGCAGGCGGTAAAGTCGCAGGTGCGCAGGCGCCACTCGACGCCCCCCGCCGGCGACGGCAAAGATGACTAGCAGCGAGATGCGCCCATGACCGAAGCAGCGGTATCGACACCCAATGCGCACCGGATGCGCTGGCAGCAGGCGCTGCGGCACGTTCGCGAGCGTGTGGAGACGGTACCCGGCTACCGCACCAGCGGGCGTGTCCTGCGCGCCACCGGCATGGTGATCGAGGCCGTCGGCCTGCGTGTGGCGCTCGGCAATGCCTGCCGCATCGAACTGCTCTCCCCCGGCGGCAACGAAGCGCCGCAGTTCGCCGAGGCCGAAGTGGTCGGCTTCAACGGCGAACGCCTTCTGCTGATGCCGCTCACCGAGATCTCCGGCCTGATGCCCGGCGCCCGGGTGTACCCGCTCGGCGACGGCCCGGATCATGCCGCTCGCCGCTTCCCTCTCGGCGAGTCGCTGCTGGGCCGCGTCGTCGACGGCAACGGCGAGCCGCTCGATGGCCTCGGGCCGCTGGACGACGCCCCGCGCGCGCCGCTCAGCACGCCACCGCTCAACCCGCTCAGGCGCGCCCCGATCGACGAGCAGATCGACGTCGGTATCCGGGCCATCAACGCCCTGCTCAGCGTCGGTCGCGGGCAGCGCATGGGCCTGTTCGCCGGCTCCGGTGTGGGCAAGTCGGTGCTGCTCGGCATGATGGCCCGCTATACCGGCGCCGACGTCATCGTGGTCGGGCTAATCGGCGAGCGCGGTCGCGAGGTACAGGACTTCATCGACAACATCCTCGGCCAGGAGGGGCGCCGCCGCGCCGTGGTGGTGGCAGCTCCTGCCGACACCTCGCCGCTGCAACGGCTGCAGGGCGCCGCCTATGCCACGCGCCTGGCCGAGGGATTCCGCGATCAGGGCAAGAACGTGCTGCTGATCATGGATTCACTGACCCGCTTCGCCATGGCCCAGCGCGAAATCGCCCTCGCCATCGGCGAACCGCCGGCGACCAAGGGTTATCCGCCCTCGGTGTTCGCCAAGCTCCCCAGCCTGGTGGAGCGCGCCGGCAATGCCGAGCGCGGCCGCGGCTCGATCACTGCCTTCTATACCGTGCTGACCGAAGGCGACGACCAGCAGGACCCCATCGCCGACTCGGCACGCGCGATCCTCGACGGCCACATCGTCCTGTCGCGGGCCCTGGCCGAAGCCGGCCACTACCCGGCCATCGACATCGAGGCCTCGATCAGCCGCGTGATGACCCACATCATCGACGAACGGCAACTGGGCATGACCCAGGCGTTCAAGCGACTCTTCTCGCGCTACCAGCGCAACCGCGACCTGATCAGCGTGGGCGCCTACAGCCCGGGGCACGACCCTCAGCTGGACGAAGCCGTCCAGCGCTACCCGCAGCTGGAACACTTCCTCCAGCAGGGCATCAATGAGAATGCTTCGATCGAGGCTTCCCGACAGGTTCTTGCTGAGACCCTAGGAGTCAAGCAATGAGTGCACCGTCTCAACTCGCCATGCTGAGCGACCTGGCGCGGGATGCCCGCGATCAGGCCGGCCGACTGCTGGCCGGCGAGCGACAGAGCGAGCGCCAGGTGGCTTCCCAACTGGAGTCGCTCAGTCGCTATCGGCTCGAATATGCCGAGCGCCTGCAGCAGGCCATGCGGGAAGGTATCGACCCGGCCAGCATGCACAACTACCAGCAGTTCCTGGCTTCGCTGGATGCCGCCCTGCAGCGGGCCAGGCAGGCGCTCGATGCCCAGCAGCAACGCGTTCAGCAGAGCCAGCAACAGTGGCGACAGGAACAGCAGCGACTCTCGGCCTTCGATACCCTGGTGTCGCGCCGTGACGTCGAGCGGCAGCGTCAGGAGGAGCGCCGCGAACAACGCACCAGCGACGAGATGGCAGCCGGACGGCTACTGCGCCAGCGCGCCGGATACGCATCCTGATCCGGTCAAGGAGACAACCATGAATATCCAGATGATCCTGTCCGCCTTGCCGACGCCGCTCTCCGGCAAGCCGGACACCGGCGCCGGCCAGGGCCAGTTCGCCCTGGCACTCAGCCAGGCTGCCACGGCCACTCCCGACCAGGCGGGCAACGTCACGTTTGCCGCCCAACTGAGCGCCATGCCGACAGAGGGGTTACCGCCGCCGACCATGGCCGCTCAGCAGGCGCTGCTCCAGGCCCTGAACGGCCACGCCGGGCAGCGACTCGACGGCGAGGCCGAATCAGCCCTGCCCGATGCGGAGCTGCGCGAGATCATGGCGCGGCTCGCGCTGATCGAAGGCAGCAGCCAGGCGCCGGCCCTGCCCGATGCAGCGCTGCCGGCCGACCAGCAAACGGCACGCCCCGTTGACGAGATGAGCGTCGAGCTCGCCGAACACCCCCAGGCTGCGGCCCTGATGACGGCTGCCGTCACCGAGACACAGCGCCCTGGTACGGCAGCCTCTCCGGGCATGAATTTACCGGGTGAACGCGCCGCACAGCCCGGCCAGCCGGCTGCCGCTGCCGCCGGCCACCCGCTGACGGCGTCGCTAGCAGCCTCGGCAGCCGCCGCCGCGGAAGCGGGAGATGGTGCTGCGGCGTCGGCTCGGCCGGCCGACTTCGCCAATGCCTTGGCCAAGGCACCTGCGCCTCAGCCTACCGCCGAGCTGCGAGCCACCACCGCCGAGACACCGCGTGGCGGCTTCATACCGGATGCCGCCACCATGACACAGGCCACCACCGGCCCCACGGCACCCGCCCATGCATCGGCTCAGCCCGCCCCGCCCCCGGTCCCGGTCGCCCAGGCCAGCCTTGCCGCTCCACTCCAGAGTCCGGCCTGGCCCAGCCAACTGGGGCAACAGCTGGTGCAGTTCGCCCGCCAGGGCGGTGAACAGCAGGTCGAGATGCGCTTGAATCCCGCCGAGCTCGGGCCGCTCACGGTGACCCTGAAAATGACCGAGCAGGGGGCCCAGGCGCAGTTCCTGTCCGCCCATGCCCAGGTACGCCAGGTCCTCGAACAGGCCATTCCACAGCTCCGTGAGGCACTGGCCGAGCAGGGCATCAGCCTCGGCGAGACCTCCGTTGGCGAGCAGCGCAAACAGGACGCCCAGGCGTTCGCGGGCCGTGACGGTCAGCGTGGCCAGGGGGGAGCAACCCGGGGCGAAGACGGGCTGGCACTGCCGGATGGCGATGAGCCGGGCGTGTCCCCCTCCTCCATCACGCTCCCGCTGGATGGCCGGGTGAACCTCTACGCTTGAGACAAAAAGCCAAGATAGGCCCTTTCGCGCGGCCTGTTCCTGTCATCAGGGGTCGCGCACCTTCGGCATACTCTCCTCAACGGCTAGACCCACATTGACAAAGGCAAGGCAATGGCGAAATCGACGGGTGGCTCCTCCAAGCTCCTGTGGTTGATGATACTGCTGGTACTGCTCTCCACGGCGGCGGCCGGGGCGGCCATCTACATGGTCATGAACGATCGTAATGAAGGCGATGCCAGCCTCCAGACGCAGCAGATCGAGCGGCAGGCACCGATCTTCGTCAAGATCGACCCCTTCACGGTCAATCTCGCCGACGACAACTTCGGCTCGCGCCTGCTCTACACCGGCATCTCGCTCAAGGTCGGCGCGGACGAGACCCGCGAGATCCTGATCGAGCACATGCCACAGGTACGCAGCCGGCTGCTGATGCTGTTTTCCGGCAAGCAGGCGAGCGAACTGACCACGCCGGACGGCAAGCGCCGCCTGAGCGAGGAGGTCATCGCCGTGCTCTCGGAGCCGCTGACCGAACCCCAGCCGTCCCTCGAGATCCAGGACGTGCTGTTCACCGAGTTCATCGTGCAATAAACGGGTGCCCTGGCCACCATGTCCCAAGACGATCTGCTGTCACAGGATGAAATCGACGCCCTGCTCAAGGGCGTCAGCGGCGATGACGAGCCCGTTGCGCGCAGCGACGGCGACTCCCGCGTACGTCCTTATGACCCGGCGACCCAGCACCGCGTGATTCGCGAGCGCCTGCAGGCGCTGGATATCATCAACGAACGCTTCGCGCGGCACTTCCGCATGGGGCTGTTCAACCTGCTGCGGCGTAGCGCCGATATCACCGTCGATTCGGTACGCTATCTGAGCTACAGCGAGTTCTCCCGCAACGTGCCGGTACCGACCAATATCAACATCATCGGCATGAAGCCGCTGCGTGGGTCGGCGCTGATCGTGTTTCCGCCCAACCTGGTGTTCATGGTGGTGGACAACCTGTTCGGCGGCGACGGGCGCTTCCTGACCAAGTCCGAAGGGCGCGAGTTCACCAACACCGAGCAGCGCATCATCCAGCGCCTGCTGCAGCTGGCCATCGACGCCTACGAAGAGTCGTGGAAGTCGGTCTACCCGCTGCAGATCAGCTACCTGCGCTCGGAGATGCAGTCGAAGTTCGCCAACATCACCAACTCGCCCAACGAGATCGTGGTGAACACGAACTTCAACATCGAAGTCGGCAATCTCTCCAGCAGCTTCCAGATCTGCATCCCTTACCTGATGGTCGAACCCCTGCGCGACCTGCTGGCCAACCCGCTCAGCGACGGCCACCACGACCAGGATGGCTCCTGGACCAAGCGCATGGCCGGCGAGCTGCGTCGCTCCGAGGTGGAGCTGATCGCCAACTTTGCCGATGTCCCCACCCGCATCGCCCATGTCATGGCGCTCAAGGTGGGCGACGTCCTCCCTCTCGAGCTGCCCGAGACGGTCACCGCCAGCGTCGACGGCGTGCCGGTGATGGAGTGCGACTACGGTAGCCAGCACGAGCAACGCGCGCTGCGTGTCATCCGCATCATCGATCATGGTGCACAGAACCCGGCGTCAAAGGACGCTTTCATCAAGGGCGCAGCGCCTCAAGCCAAGGACTTCAAGCATGACTGATCCCAAGAAACCCGATCAGAACGTTTCCGACGACGACTGGGCCTCCGCGATGTCCGAGCAGGAAGGAAACGAGCCCGCGGCCGACGACGACCCCTGGGCCGAAGCCATGGCCGAGCAGCAAGCGGCCGAGTCTGCGGCCGGCGCCGAGGACGATCCCTGGGCGGAAGCCCTGGCCGAGCAGGAAGCGGCCGATGCCGCGGCCGACGAGGCCCCGGCGTCGGCCAGCGCGCCTGCCGCCGCCCCTCAGTCGGCCGGCGACCGGGTGTTCCGCCCGCTCGACAAGGGCAAGGAAGGCGGTGCCGCCCGCGACCTCGAAATGATCATGGATATTCCGGTCAAGCTGACCGTGGAGCTGGGCCGCACCAAGCTGACCATCAAGCAGTTGCTGGAGCTGACCCAGGGCTCCGTCGTCGAACTCGACGGCCTGGCCGGCGAACCGATGGACATCCTGATCAATGGCTATCTGATCGCCCAGGGCGAGGTCGTCGTGGTCGACGACAAGTACGGCATCCGCATCACCGAGATCATCACCCCCTCCGAGCGGGTACAGAAACTCAACCGATGAGCAACACCGCCTCTTCCGAGACCGCCTCGGGGCTCGAGTCCCTGGCCGTCGGTGGCGATGCCCTGGTGGGCATGGCCACCCTCGGCAAGACTGCCGCCGCCCTGGCGCTGGTCATTGCCATCATTTTCATCTGCACGGCGCTGCTGCGTCGCTGGAATCCCCAGAAGCGCGCGGCGGGCGGCCATCTGCAGGTCATCGGCAGCGCCGCCCTGGGCAACCGCGAGCGAGTGGTGATCGTCGAGGTCGAAGGTACCTGGCTGGTACTCGGTGTCGGCGGTGGCCAGATCAACAAACTGCATGAGCTCGCGGCTCCCGCCCGGCCCGCCGGAAATGGCTCGCACCCGATGCCCGAGGGGGAGCGCTTCGCCGCTCGCTTTGCACGCGCACTCAAGCACAACGCCGGCCTGGGCGGCCGCGGGCGAGGAGATGCATGATCGGCTCTCCTCGCTCGCTGCACCGGCTCGCCCTGGCCGTCGCGCTGATCCTCACCCTGTTGCCGCTCGGTGCGCAGGCCCAGCAGATTCCCGGAATCATCAGCCAGCCCCTCGAAGACGGTGGCCAGCAGTGGTCGATCCAGCTGCAAACCCTGCTATTGCTGAGCTCGCTGGCCTTCCTGCCGGCGGCGCTGCTGATGATGACCAGCTTCACCCGGATCATCATCGTGCTCAGCCTGCTGCGCACCGCCATCGGCACCCAGGCCACGCCGCCCAATCAGGTGCTGCTGGGCCTGGCCCTGTTCCTGACCTTCTTCGTGATGTCGCCGGTCATCGGCCTGGTCTACGAAACGGCCTGGGTGCCGCTGACTGCCGATGAGATCAACTTCGACGAGTTCCTGCAGCTGGCCCAGCAGCCCTTCCGCGAGTTCATGCTGGCCCAGACCCGTGAGCCCGACCTGGCGCTGTTCGCCCGCCTGGCCGAGGTCGGCCCCATGCAGGGCCCGGAAGACGTGCCGCTGCGGATCCTGGTGCCGTCCTTCGTCACCAGCGAGCTGAAGACAGCGTTCCAGATCGGCTTCACCATCTTCATCCCGTTCCTGATCATCGACCTGGTGGTGGCCAGTACGCTGATGTCGCTGGGCATGATGATGGTGCCCCCGGCGACGATCTCGCTGCCGTTCAAGCTGATGCTGTTCGTGCTGGTGGATGGCTGGCAGCTGATCATCGGCTCGCTGTCCGAAAGCTTCTTCATCTAGGCCCGGGCATTGATCCGGGCCTACGCGAAACAGGGCCGAGCCAGCCTCGGCGAGGAGTCCAAATGACACCGGAAATGGTCATGAGCATTGCCTACCAGGGCATGCGCGTCACGCTGTTCCTGGCCGGCCCGCTGCTGATCACCGCGCTGCTGACCGGCCTGATCGTGAGCCTGTTCCAGGCCGCGACCCAGATCAACGAGATGACCCTCTCCTTCATCCCCAAGATCCTTGGCGTCTTCAGCGTGCTGGTGCTGGCCGGCCCCTGGCTGATCGGCCTGATCGTCGACTTCACGCGCAACCTCTTCACCAGCATCCCCAGCATGCTGATGTGAGTCACGCATGGTCGAGGTGACTTTCGCCCAGCTGCACGGCTGGCTCGTCATCCTGCTGTGGCCCTTCGTGCGGATCCTGGCCTTCTTCTCGGCTGCCCCGCTGTGGGGCCACTCCAGTGTCCCGCGCCAGGCCAAGATCGGCCTGGCGTTCCTGGTCACGGTGGTCGTCGCGCCGGTGCTGCCCCCCATGCCCGACGTGCCGATCGTCTCCTGGGCGGGCCTCGGGCTGATGGTGGAACAGATGCTGATCGGCATTGCCATCGGCGTGGTGATGCATGTGACCTTCGCCGTGGTGCAGGCTGCCGGCGAGTTCATCGGCCTGAAGATGGGCCTGGCCTTCGCCACGTTCTTCGATGCCGGCAGCGGCACCAACACCATGATCCTCTCGCGGGTGTTCTACATGATCACGCTGCTGCTGTTTCTCGCCCTGGGCGGGCACCTGCTGGTGCTCGAAGCGCTGGTCTCCAGCTTCCACGGCCTGCCCGTCGGCATCGGTTCGTTCAACCCCGCCGCCTTCGAGATGCTGGTGCGCTACGGCGGCACCATCTTCGTGGCGGGCATGTCGCTGGCATTGCCGCTGGTGGGCTCGCTGCTGATCATCAATTTGGCCATGGGCATCCTCAACCGCTCGGCCCCTCAGCTCACCGTGTTCAACATCGGCTTCCCCATGATGCTGACTATCGGCCTGGTACTGCTGATGGTATTGATGACCGATATGTCGCGCTTCCTCCAGGGGCTGTTCAGCCACGGCATCCAGTTCCTCTACTCGCTCATCGACGCGATGGCGCCACTCGCCTGAACGCCTGAACGCCTGAACGCCTGAACGCCTGCCAGGCGAAACCCGCCCCACCCCCTGAACAAAAAAAACCGCCCCGGCGAACCGGAGCGGCGAAAAGAGACCCCATGGGTTTGCACCGACAAGGTCTGCAGGGAAGCGTAAAGCCTCGTCCGCCAGCTTTTGGACGCCGCTTAGGGAGATGCTGGCTGCACGAGCGAATTGCCGCGCAGCCTCGGGCCTCAGAGATAATTGAACAGCGACAGGCCCTTGACGTCGACGAAGGCCTTCTGCGCCGCCTGCAGCCCGACCTGACGCAGGCTGTACTCGGAAATCGCCTCGCTGTAGTCGAGGTCGACCAGGTCGGAGAGGGTCTGCTCGTAGTTGTTCATGCGGTTGCCGCCGACGGCCTCGATCACGTCCAGCTCGTTGAGACGCGCCCCCATGGAGGCGCGCACGGTGAGCACGTTGTCGAGACCGTTGTCGAGCTCCCGCATGGTGGTACGCAGCGTATTGGCCAGCTCGGCTTTCTCGGTCGGGGTGCCGGCCGGGTTCTCGAGCACACCGAGTGCCTTCTCCAGGGTCTTGAAGAGGTCATGGTTCATCTCGTCTGCGGTGGCAAACTTGACCCCATCCCCATCTTGGGGAGTTCCCTGCAGCTCGAGCCTCAAGCCGCCCACTTCGACCGTCTGGCCGGCAGGGTCGTAGGGCTCGTCGTTCAGGGCCGGTGCCGTATCGACCCAGTCGCCGTTATCGTCCTGCATCTTCACGGTATAGGTATGCGTTACGCCATCGCTGGTGAAGTCGACGCGAAACGCACGGCCATGGTTCGGGTCCGCGTTGTTCACGACCTGCGGACCGGAGAAGCGCACGTTGCCTCCGTTGCTGCCGGTAAGCGTACCGTCCGCATCCAGCGTCCCGGCCTCGGACAGGTAACCGGCACCACTCGCGACGCTGTTGAAGATGCGCGCGCCACTGTCCGACACCGGCATCTCGCGCGAGGCATCGACACGCTGCGCCCGGGCATTGTCGTCGCCGACATAGGACACGCCGTCAGCACTGCGTACGAAGGGGGGGCTCGAATCCTGATAGCCGCCGAACAGGTAGCGTCCGTTACCGTCGCTGGCATTGGCCTGGCCGATCAGCGTCTCGTAGATGCCGCGCAGCTCCGAGGCCACCGACTGGCGATCCGCATCGTTCAGGGTGTCGCTAGACGCCTGCACCAGCAGCGTCTTGGCGCTGGTGATGGCATCGCTGACACTGTTAAGTACGCTCTCGGCCTGGGCCAGCGAGTTGCGCGCCGATACGCGCGCATCGGCGAACTGCTGGCTCACCGCCATGGCCTGGGAGACGCCGACCGCCCTCGAGGCCGCCTGGGGATCGTCGGAGGGGTTCACGACGCGGCGCCCGCTGGCAATCTGCTGGCCGACCTTGAGGAAGTCGCTCTGCTGACGATTCATGGATGCCACGCTCTGATCGAACATGGTCACGGTGCTGATACGCATCGTACGAGACTCCCTGGTGATCAGTTACGCAAGCCGAGGATGGTGTCGAATACCGTGGAAGCGGTATCGATGACCCTGGCGTTGGCCATATAGAACTGCTGGTAGCGAATCAGGTTGGCCGCTTCCTCGTCCAGGTTGACGCCGGATTCTGACTGCTGCACCGCCTTGAGCTGGTCGGTGAGCCCCTGGCGGGCGTCGAGGTTGACCTTGACGATGTTGGCTCGATTGCCCACGTCGCTGACCATGCCGGCGTAGGCCTGGCTGAACGACGAGCGCCCGGCCACCAGCGCCTCGCTCTGCAGGTTCTGCAGGGCCAGGGCATTACGGTTGTCACCGGTACCGGACATGATCCAGTCGGCCGGATCGTCCGTCGGGTTGAGCGGCTGGGCCGCGGCAATCTTGTCCAGGTCGGAAACCTGCGACTCGAAGGCGGCTGCGGCACGCCGCACCGGTTGAACCTCGTAGCGATCGCCATTGGCAGGCGTACCGCTGAACTGCAACGTCACGCCTCCGAAGCCCAGCGTCGAGGTCCCGTCGTCCCAGGTGATTTCGTCGGCCGGTACCGCCTGGCCATTGTCCTTGCGAATCACCTGGGGGGGATCGCCCGGGGTACCGAAGCGCACCGTATAGTCAGTGGCGCGCAGCCTGTCGATATTGTCCGTATCGAAGCTGGCCGTCAGCACGTCCTCGCCGCTGGTGTTGCGCGGGTAGGAGTAGGCCTGAGGCTGACCGATGGTGAAGAAATCCCCGCCCGGATCGCCGTTGAGATCCATCCCTTGGCGATGCTGTTCGTTGAAACCCACCGTCAGCGATACGGCCAATTGGCCGATCTGGCTCTGGGTCTTGTCCAGGGTCTCGGCACGGAAGGTCATCAGGCCGCCCAGGGCCCCGCCCTGGATGGTATTTTCCGGTAGCGCTATCAGGTTGCCACCGGAGTCGCGATAGCCCAGCACGGTACGCTGCGGGTCGTTGGGGGCATCCATCGCCTCCAGGCGATAGTGGTTGGTGCCGGAAACCAGTGGCTGCCCGTTGGGCAGGCTGATGTTGTAGCTCTTGCCATCCTGGATATCCAGGCGCAGGTTCATGCGCTCGCTGAGCTCGGCCACCAACTGGTCGCGCTGGTTGAGCAGGCTGTTGGGGGCCTCGCCGCTGCGCGCACGGGCCAGGGCGATCTCGCGGTTGAGCGTGGCGAGCTGCTCGGTGGCGTTGTTGATCTGGGTGACTTCATCCTCGATCTGGCCGTTGATGCCCTCCTGCATGTCCTGCAGGTAACCGTCGAAGGCGCGGAACTGGGCGGTCATGGTGTCGGCGGTGCCAAGCACGCCCTGGCGCGCCGCCGGGTCGGAAGGTGCACCGGCGAGGTCTTCCAACGACGAGAAGAAGCTCTGCATCAGCGGTGCCAGACCCGCCTCCCGGTCGGCCAGCAGGTTGTCGATCTGGCTGATCTGGTTCTCGTAGGTCGACAGCGCGCTGGAGGAGCTGGTTGCTGCGTTGAGCTGCGAGGCGACGTACTGGTTGAACTGGCGCTGGATGTCGTTGACCTGCACGCCGGCGTCGGCACGGCTCTGCCCCAGGATCGTCAGTTCCCGGTTGTAGCCGGGGGTATAGACGTTGCTGATGTTGTTGCTGGTGGTGTTCAGCGCGTTCTGGGCGGCATTCAGGCCGCTCAGGCCGACGGAAAAAATGGTGCTCATGGTGTCGTTTCCTTTCGCCAATGCCCGTTATATCGGCCCGGGTCCGCGAACCTTTAGGCGCCGAGACGCAAATCAGTAGCTGAAGAAGACCAGCGAGTCGCCACGCTGCTGCACCGGCCCCATGGAGTTCATCACCGCGATCAGCTTGTCGGCGTAGGCCGGGTCGGTGGCGTAGCCGCCCGCCTGGAGGGCGCGAGCGGCCTGCTCGGCGCTGCCGGCGGTGGTGACCGCTGCATAGCGGGGGTTGTTGCCGATCAGCCGCGCATAGTCGGTGAAGGCCTGCTCGAAGGAGTCGTAGGCACGGAAGGTGTCGACCACTCGCGTGCGCCGCCCGTTGATGTATTCATGGGTGGTGACGTCAGTGGTACGCCCCTGCCAGTTGCGCCCCGCCTTGATGCCGAACAGGTTGTAGCTGTTGCCGCCATCGGCCGTGGCGATCTCGTGGCGCCCCCAGCCGGTCTCCAGTGCCGCCTGAGCCAGGATCAGCTCGGCCGGCACCCCGGTCTGGCGGCTTGCCGCCTGGGCGGGTGCCGAGAGGCGCTGCATGAAGCGTTGCACATGCTCGCCCCCCTGACCGTCGCTCGGGGCTGAGCGGAGCGCCTCGCCGGCAGCCGTGCCGGCGCTTCCTGGCTCGCCGGCGGCGCGGCTCGGGGCCGGCAGCGTGGCATCAAGGGCCGACATGAAGCCCCCGCGCACCGCTTCGAGCTCCTCGAGGAAGGTTGCCGGCAGGCTGGCCGCACGCTCTTCTCGCGCCGCCCCCGTCGCCTTGCCCTCATCCTGCGGGGCTATTGCCTCTTCGCCTGCCGGTTGCAGGGCATCCTGAAGCACCCTGGGCGTGCCGCGCGGTATCCCGGCAATCAATTCGCCCAGTTCGCGGTCGGCCACGCCCGAGCGGGACGACGAGGCACCCAACTGGCCTTCAAGCTGGGCGACGAGATGGTCGGCCAGGCCGATGCCGCGTCCGGCCATGGTCTGGGCCCACTGCTGGTCGAGCATCGACTGGTAGAACTCGCCCTGCTGGCTGTCGAGCAGGCCACCGTCAGGAATGGTGTCGCGCATGCTCTTGAGCATCATCTGCAGGAACAGTGCCTCGAACTGCTGTGCGGCACCGCGCAGGCCTGCCGCGCTATCCTGACGCGCGGTGTGCTTGAGCCGCTCGAGCCCCTGTACGTCGAGGGCGAACTGGCCGGTGGCGTCCTGAATGCTCATCAGAGGATCTCCAGCTCGGCACGCAGCGAACCGGATGCCTTGAGCGCCTCGAGAATGGCCATCAGGTCGGTGGGCGTGGCGCCGAGCGCGTTGAGCGCATTGACCACGTCGACCAGGTCGGCCCCTTCGACCACGCGCAGATAGGCATCCTGCTCCTGAACCTCGATCTCGGTATCGGGCACCACCACCGTTTCCCCTTCGCCGAAGGGCGCCGGCTGGCTGACCATGAAGCGCGGATCGATCACGATCGAGAGATTGCCATGAGCCACCGCGGCACGATGCAGCTTGACCGCACTGTTCATGACCACCGAGCCGGTGCGGGCGTTGAACACCACCTTGGCCGCCGCCTCCGTGGGCGTGACCTGGATATTCTCCACCTGGGCCATGAAATTGACCCGAGAATTGGCATTCATCGGCCCGTCGAGGGCGATGACGCGGCCGTTCATTGCTGCCGCCACCGGCCGGCCGAATTCGTCGTTGATGGCGTTGACCACGCGCTGCACGGTGCCGAAATCGGACTCCTTCAATTCCAGCTCGAGCAGCCCGCCATTGCTCCCGAGATCGAGCGGGACTTCACGCTCCACCATGGCGCCGCCGGCAATGCGCCCGCCAGCCAGCTGATTGACCTGAACCGAGGCGCCTCCCGCCGCCGCCCCAGCTCCACCAACCAGGAGGTTGCCCTGAGCGATGGCGTAGGTATCGCCGTCGGCGCCCTTCAGCGGGGTCATCAGCAGCGTGCCGCCACGCAGGCTGCGCGCGTTTCCGATCGACGAGACGTTGACATCCAGCCGCTGCCCGGGACGCGAGAAAGGCGGCAAATCGGCCGTCACCATCACCGCGGCAACGTTGCGCAGCTGCATGTTGGTGCCGGGCGGCACCGTGATGCCGAGTTGCGACAGCATGTTGGTCAGGCTCTGCCCGGTGAAGGGGGCCTGCATGGTCTGGTCACCGGTCCCGTCGAGGCCGACCACCAAGCCATAGCCCACCAGCTGGTTGTCACGCACGCCAGCGAAACTGGCGATCTCCCGGATGCGCTCGGCCTGTACCGGCAGCGCCAGCAGGAGGAGCCATGCCAGAAGCAGGAGTTTCGCCGCCATCGGAGGAGAACGGTATGGCTTGGACATCGTGAGAGTTGTCATGGTCGCCTCGCTCGCGGTCGCTCAGAAAGGCGAGATGTTGAGGAAGAAGCGCTGCATCCAGCCCATGTACTGCGCCTCGTTGATGTAGCCGTTGCCCACATATTCGATACGGGCGTCGGCCACGGCGGTCGAGGGCACGGTGTTCTGGCCGGTGATGGTGCGCGGATTGACCACCCCGGAGAAGCGAATGAACTCGACCCCCTGGTTGATGGCGATCTGCTTCTCGCCGCGCACCCGCAGGTTGCCGTTGTGCATCACCTCGAGCACCGAGACGGTGATGGTGCCGGTGAAGCTGTTGTTGGCCTGGGAGCCGCCGCCGCCGGAGAAATCGCTCTCGCCGGAGAGGTCGAAGCCGTACTCGGCCAGGCGCTCCAGCGCATCGGGCAGCTCGGCCAGGTCAAGACCGGCCGAGCCGCTGCGATCCATGTTGGAGCGCGAGTTCTTGCTTGCGCTGACCTGCTCGTCGAGCACGATGGTCAGGATGTCGCCCACCATGCGCGGTCGGCGATCCTCGAACAGCGGCTGGACCCCGCGATGCGCCTGGTAGATGGAACCATTGGCCAAGCGCGGCGGCGGCTCGACGATATTGATCTGCTCCTGCTCGCCGACCACCGAGGCACGCGGCACCTGGGCACATCCGCCCAGGGCCAGCATGATGATGGCGATAACCGCCGTGATCACTCTACCCGCCATCGAACTAGTACCCGTACCTTTCATTCTTGCTCGCTTCCGGCCGAACGCTTCAGCCCAGGATGTGCCGTTGATCGTCGATCAGAGCTGGCTCAGGCGGGCCAGCATCTCGTCGCTGGTCTGCACGGCACGGCTGTTGATCTCGTAGGCCCGCTGGGTCTGGATCATGCTGACCATCTCCTCCACCACATTGACGTTGGAGGTCTCCACGTAGCCTTGGAACAGCCTGCCGGCACCGTTCATCCCCGGCATGGCCTCGTTGCGCGGGCCCGACGAAGTGGTTTCGCGATAAAGGTTGCCGCCGATGCTCTCGAGCCCCGTCGCATTGACGAACGTCGAAATGGTGATCTGGCCCACCTCCAGCGCCTGGTTCACGCCCGGCTGGGTCACCGAGACGATGCCGTCCTCGCCGATGGAGATCGACAGGGCGTTGTCGGGAATGATGATGGCCGGCTCGAGCGGATAGCCGTTGGCGTTGACCATCTGTCCGTTCTCGTTGAGCTGGAAGCTGCCGTCGCGGGTATAGGCCGTGGAGCCATCCGGCATCAGCACCTGGAAGAAACCGTTGCCGTTGATCGCCAGGTCACGCGAATTTTCGGTCTGCTCGAGCCCGCCCTGGCTGTGCAGGCGCTCGGTGGCCACCGGACGCACACCGGTACCGACCTGCATTCCCGAAGGCAGGCGGTTCTGTACGTCGTTTTGTGCACCGGGCTGGCGCAGGTTCTGGTAGAGCAGGTCCTCGAACACCGCCCGCGAGCGCTTGAAGCCGTTGGTGCTGACGTTGGCCAGGTTGTTGGAGATGACGTCCAGCTTGACCTGCTGGGATTCCAGGCCGGTCTTGGCCGTCCACAGTGACTTGATCATGAGACTTTTCCTTTACCCTGCGCGCCGTCGGCTCGTGAGCGAGCCATCAGCCTTGTATAGAGAGCAGATTGTTGGCCCGCTGGGCATTCTCGTCAGCGGTCTTGATCGCCTTCATCTGCATTTCGTAGCGCTTGGCCACGTCGATCATGGCGACCATCGCCTCCACGGCGCTGACGTTGCTGCCTTCCAGCGCACCACTGGCAAGCCGCGCTTCCTCGTCGGCCTCCAGCGCGGCGACCTCGCCCTCCGCATTCGGCGGCACGCGGAACAGGCCATCATCGCCGCGCTGCAGGCTCTGCTGCGGCGTGACCAGCTTCAACCGACCTACGTCGACCAGTGCCTCGGGGCCTTCTCCCTCACCGATGGCGCTGAGGGTCCCGTCGGCACCGATGGTGACGCTCGAGCCCAACGGCACGATGAGGGGACCGCCCTCGCCGATCACCGGCCGCCCCACCACGGTGACCAGACCGTTGCCATCCACTTGCAAGTCGCCGCGGCGGGTATAGGCTTCGCTGCCGTCGTCGGCCTGCACGGCGAGCCAGGCATCACCTTCCAGCGCCACATCCAGCTCGCGCCCCGTTTGGGTGATCGGCCCCTGGCTGAAATCGCTGCCCGGCGTGGTCGCCGCGACCGATACGCGGGTCGGCAACACGCCGTCGCCCTGAACCGGCACGGCACGCATGGCATGCAGTTGGGCGCGGAAGCCGCTGGTCGAGACGTTGGACAGGTTGTGGCTGACCACCGCCTGCTGATCCATGCTCTGCTTGGCCCCGCTCATGGCGGTATAGAGGATACGGTCCACGATTTCGCTCCCTTGACGCTCGAATCAGCGCTTAGCGCAGGTTGATCGCAGTCTGCAGGAGCTCGTCCTGGGTCTTGATCGTCTGCGAGTTGGCCTGGTAGGCCCGCTGCGCCACGATCATGCTGACCAGTTCACGCGCCATGTCGACGTTGGACGTCTCGACCGCCCCGGAAACGATGCTGCCCAGCAGGCCGCTACCCGGCGCGCCGACCAGTTCCTGGCCCGATTCGTTGGAAGCGCGCCAGACGTTGTCGCCGGCGGGCGTCAAGCCTTCGGGGTTACGGAAGCTGACCAGGGCGACCTGACCGGCGGGGCGCGACTGCTCGTTGGAGTAGTTGCGCATGATGGTGCCGTCTTCATTGATGGTGATACCCACCAGGGTGCCCGAGGTGTAGCCATTCTGGGTCAGGCTGCTGACGGTAGAGGTGTTGCCGAACTGGGTGGTGCCGGCCAGGTTGAGGTCGAAGGTGAGATCCTCCGGCTCGCCGCCAAGGTAGTCGTTGGCGGCGAACGAGACACCCGCGATGGCGCCATTGGCATTGACGCTTCCCGCACCATTGATCAGCTTGCCGTTATTGTCGAACTGGACGGAAAATTCCGTCACGTTGCCGGCACCATCGTCCAACGTGGTACCGTCGAGCGTCATTCTCGCCGTCCAGTCGTTGGCCGCGGTCTTCTCGTAGTAGACAGTGATGTTACGCGGGTTGCCGAGCGAGTCGTAAACGGTGAAGTTATTGGAGTAGTGGTAGTCGATCATGGCCGGGTTGCCCGTCGAATCAACCGCTTCCACCGTACTAAGGTCGTCGCCGATCACCTTGCGCGCATCCAGGTTGAGCGTGGTACCGACGCGCGTGGTGGCGCTGGCATCCAGCTCTTCGGCAGAAACGTTCAGCGGCTGCGGCTGGCCGCCCACCTGTACCTGGCCGGCGGCGTTGAGGCCATAGCCCATGATCTGGAAGCCCTGAGCATTGATCAGGTTTCCGTCTGAGGTCATGGAGAGCTGACCGTTGCGCGAATAGACCACCTCGCCGCTGGTATCCATGTAGCGGAAGAAGCCTTCGCCGGCTACCGCCAGGTCCAGGTTGCGGTTGGTCGATTCGACGTTACCCTCGCTGAAGTTCTGCAGCACGGCCGACACCCGCGTTCCCAGGCCGACCTTGGAGTTGGCGAACACGTCGGAGAACTGGACGTTGGAGCCCTTGAACCCCACGGTCTGGGAGTTGGCAATGTTGTTGCCGATGGTGCCCAGCTTCTGCGACTGGGAATTCAGGCCGCTCAATGCTTGTGAAAAACTCATTGCTTCGTTCCTCTGCCTACCGGCGAAAAATGCCGCTATGCGCGGTTCTCGTATTCAGTGAATGTGGGTCAAAGAATCTGCTTGACCTGGTCGAGGCCGACCTGGCCATAGACGGCGCCCAGGTCCAGCTTCACGCCACCGTTCTTGTCGGGAGGCGTCACCCCACCGACCACGGCATAGTTGAGCGTGGTGCCGTCTACCGTCATGTCGCCGCTGGTGGCCTCGATACGAACGCGATAGGAGCCCGGAGCCGCCACCTCGCCCTCGCTGGTACGGCCATCCCAGGTGAACGACTCCACTCCCTCCTTGGCCGAGCCGATGTCGTAGCGATTGATCACCTGGCCGCTGGCATTGGTGATCACGACACGGACGTTATCGGCCGACTGGGGCAGCTCGATGCCGAACGGCGTGGTATGCGGCTCGCCCTCTTCGCCATGCTCGAGCAGCACGCGATCGCCCGGCACCAGCACGCCCTTGCCGATCAGGCCGGTGGCCTGCAGGGTCTGGCCGGCGTTCATCTGGTCGGTGATGCCCGAGAGCGTCTCGTTGAGATCCTCGATGCCGCTGACGGTGTTGATCTGCGCCAGCTGACTGGTCATCTCGTGGTTGTCCATCGGCTTGAGCGGATCCTGGTGCTGCATCTGGGCAATCAGCAGGGTCATGAAATTGTTGCGCAGGTCGGCAGACTGGCTGGCATCGCGGGCGGCCGGGCCGCCCTGGTTCATGCGCGTGACGACATTGGCATCAATGGTGTTCGACATGGCGATCAGCCCTCGCCCAGCGTGAGTGTCTTGAGCATCATCTGCTTGCTGGTGTTCATGACCTCGACGTTGGCCTGATAGGAGCGCGACGCTGAGATCATGTTGACCATTTCGTGCACCGGCTCGACGTTGGGCATCGACACGTAGCCCTCCTCATTGGCCAGCGGGTGCTCGGGGCGGTATTCCAGGCGCAGCGGCGCGGGGTCCTCGACGATGTCACGCACCCCGACGCCACCGATGCCCCGCCCGCCCTGCAGACGTGACTCGAACATGACCTGCTTGGCACGGTAGGCCTCGCCGTCCGGCCCGGCCACGCTGTCGGCGTTGGCCAGGTTGCTGGCGGTGACGTTCATGCGCTGCGACTGGGCGCTCATGGCCGAGCCGGCGATATCGAACACGGAAAACATCGACATGGTAATATCTCACTCCTCTGTCAGTTCCGGCCTGTCATTCCGGCTGCATGGCGTTCTTCAGCCCCTGGATGCGGCTGTTCATGAAGGTCAGCGCCGCCTGGTAGCGCACCGCATTGTCGGCGAACTGGGTACGCTCGCGGTCCATGTCCACGGTATTGCCATCCAGGCTCGGCTGGTCCGGAATGCGATAGAGCAGCTCATGCCGGGGCATCGCCATGGCCTGCCCCGCCAGGTGCCGCTCGGAAGTGCGCGCCAGCGATAACCCGCCGCCTGACGACCGCCCGTGCTCGACCGCCCTCTTCAGCTCGCTGGCGAAGTCGATGTCGCGCGCCTTGTAGTTGGGCGTATCGGCGTTGGCGATATTGCTCGCCAGCACCTGGTGGCGCTGCTGGCGCAGGCCCAGCGCCTGCTGGTGGTAATTAAAGGCGGCCTCGAGCTGGTCGATCATGCCGGCACTCCCGTGCAAACCCAGTGGATGACATGCGGAACTTCTTGAGGTTGAAGAATAGCGATGCCGTTGTCATGTCAATGGCAGGAACAGGCCGGTTTTCCTCGTTCATTTCCGCTGTTTCAGTCCGTCGCCTGTCGCTAGAATCTGGCCATCACCCCTGCTGGACGACCTTGCCCGATGCGTCTGATCCGCCTCGCCCTGCTGCTGCCGCTGACGCTGGCCCTCCTGCCGCTGCCTGCGGCGGCCACGGCTGACGACACCGAACTGCTGCAAGCCGTGCATGCGTTCCTGCACGAGCAGGCAAGCACCCTAGGCGACGAACTGATCATCGAGCTGCGTCTGCCATCAGCGAGGCTGCCGGCCTGCGAATCCCCCGAGCCCTTTCTTGCCCGTCCGGGCGACGTTCCCCTCGGGCGCGTTTCCGTAGGCGTACGCTGTGGCAGTGACGGCCGGCAGGTGCGCTACCTGCAGGCCGACATCGGCGCGCTGGGGGAGTATCCGGTTCTCACCGCTCCGCTGGCGGCAGGCGAGACCGTCCGTCGCGAACACTTGGCCATGCAGTCAGGCAACCTCGCCGAGCTGCCGAACCGAACCTTGCTCGATATTGACGAGATCGTCGGCCAGGTGGCGACCCGCCCGCTCAGCCCGGAGCAGCCCCTGCAGGCTCATCAGTTCCGCAGCCTGCCGCTGGTGGAGAGAAACCAGCGCGTCGTGGTCGAGGCCAGGGGCGCGGCGTTTCGCATCACCCGCGAGGGTCAGGCACTGGAGCCGGGAGCCATGGGCGACCGGGTCAGGGTTCGCTTCGACAGCCGTGAAGTCGTGACCGCCGAGGTGGTCGGCGAGGGCACCCTTGTCGTAGACTTCTGATATTGCCACGCTGGCGAGCCATACCGGACGAGGCAGGAGCAACGCCGCCTCGAAAACCTGCATCGAAGATCGGGCCTAAAGTTAATCCGCGCGCCGCCGATAACAGCTGAAAGCATCCGGTCATGAGGCCAATATCGTGAAGATCAACAGCCAGAACCCCCTGACTCGCCCGACGCAGACGACGCCGCGCGAGGAGACGCAGCCGGTCAAGGGCGCCACCTCGGCCAAGCAGCAGGAACCCGGTCCGTCGGCCGCCACCCACCTCAGCCAGAAGGCCGCCGACACCTCGCGCGACGTCGACATGGCGCGGGTCGAGGAGATTCGCGAAGCCATTCGCGAGGGGCGACTGGAAGTCCGTGCCGAGCGCATTGCCGATGCCCTGATCGAATCCCTGGCAGCGGAGCGCCGCGGGGAATGAGCCTGGCGAAGCTTCTTCAAGAGCAGCAGCAGCGCCTGAATGGCGTGATCGACCTGCTCCGGCACGAGCGCACCGTGCTGGCCGGTGCGCACATCGATGGCCATCTGCTCGGCGAGATCGCCGGGCGCAAGCAGGCGCTGCTGACCAAGCTGGAAACCAGCGAGACGCTGCGCCAGGGCGTGCAGCAGCGCCTGGGCTATGCCAGCGGAGCGCAAGGTGCGCGACAGGCAGCAGCCGACGCCGGCTGTGAGCACGCCTGGCTCCATACCCTGGAGCTGACCCGCGAGGCCCAGCGCCTCAATGCACTCAACGGCAAGCTGGTGGAGCTGCGCATGGAGCAGAACACCCGCCTGCTGGCGTTCATCCACCAAGCCGCCGAGAAGACCGTCTATCGCGCCAGCGGGCGCGTTGCCGCCCAATCGGGACGCATCAACGCCTCGGTCTAGGCACGGATTCGCCAGCCGCTTCCTCCCCTCGACTCGACAGTCGTCACAAGACCTCCTGCCACGACGCCTGACACCTCCTGCCACGACGCCTGACTCTGACGGCCCTCTGCGCTACACGCCCCACCGCTGCGGACGTGCCCGTGCCGCTACCACAGGCTGTTGATCAAATCGTCGTCGCAGGTCGTGATCACCACGGTATTACGCCCCTCCGCCTTGGCCTTGTAGCTCGCCTCGTCGGCACGCGCGAGCACGGTCTCGGCGGCTTCATCCCCCTCCTGCAGCGCCGTTACCCCCATGCTGAGAGTGATGCTGTACGTCTTGGCCTCGTTGGTTACGGTGACTTCGGACACGGCGCGGCGTAAGGACTCCGCGATCTCCCCTGCCTGCTTGAGCGTACAGCTGGGCAACAGGACGGCAAATTCGTCCCCGCCCTGGCGGGCGACGTGATCGCTGCGGCGAACCTCCCAGGCCACTACCTGGGCAACCCGGCGCAGCATCTCGTCACCCAGGGCGTGTCCGCCCTCGTCATTGATCGGCTTGAAGTGATCGAGATCGAACAGGATCAGCACCGAGGGAGTGCCCGTCTTGGCATACTCCGCCAGCGCCTCCTCGAGACGCCGCTCGAAGCCACGCCGATTGAGCAGGCCGGTCAGGGGGTCGTGTTCGGCCTCCCAGCGCTGCAGCGCCTCCTGCTGCCGACGCTCGGTGATGTCCTTGACCATGCCCACGAAGCCCAGCGCCTGCTCATTGCCCAGCACCTGGCTGGCATGCACCTCGACCCACAGCGTGGCCCCGTTGGGGTGGAGGAAGCGAAGCTGACGCACGAAGTCGCTACCGGTCGCCAGGGTATGACGCCACATGTCCTCGGCTCCCTGCTTGTCGGCCGGGTGAATGCGCTCCCACCAATCTTTGAATCCATGAGAAGCTTCCAATCCGAGGAGTTCGAGCAGTGCCGGATTCAGGTAGTTGAGGCGGCCGTTCAGATCCGCCACGAACATGCCGATGGGCGTCGAACCGAGAACGGCGTCGAGGAACGCCTGCCGATCGCGCAGGTGCTCGAGCGCCGCCAGCCGCTCATGCTCGAGCCGGTTGAAGCTGCTGGCCACCTGACGCAACTCATGCATATTGGTGGAGAGTTCCAGATAGCGCCTCTCTCCCGCCCCGACCTGGGCGATCTGCCGCTCGAGCCGATGCAGGGGACGCAGCAGCCGCCTCACCAGCAGACGCATGGTGACCAGCATGACGACCGCCAGCACCAGCCAGGCCCACCAGAGCCGCCCCAGGAAGTCACCCAGAGGTTGCCGAACCTGGGCCTGAGGCACCGCCACCTTGACGACCCAGCCGGCCGGCCAGATCTGACGATACGACATGAGGGTCGGCGTCCCCCCGCTGTCCCGGGCAACCGTCTCGCCCTGCCAGCCATCCAGCGCCAGCTGTCGCGCCGGCGCATCGGCGAGATCCTCCTCGCGGGCCAGCGATGGCTGCCGACGCGGATGAAAGAGCCGTTCTCCGCTGACGGCGAATACCGACACGTAGCCATCCTCGCCCAGGCGAATCGTCTCCAGGCGGCGAAACAGCCCCCCTCGGGCGAGGTTGATCATGCCCCCGACGACACCGGCGAAATGCCCTTGCTCATCAAAGCGCGGCACCAGCATGAGCACCAGCGACTCCCCGCTTGCCCTGCCGGTGAAGGGGCGGCTGACGTAGGGCCACGGCGAGTGCCGGACCATGCGGAAATATTCGGTGTCGGCGGTTTCCAGTCCCACACGACCTGGTACGATGGGCCAATCGGCGACCACGCGGCCTTCGGCATCGGTGACCATCAGCCCTTCGAACCACTCCATTAGCACTTGGCTGTTCGCCAACCGGGACGAAAGCTCGTCGGCCTCGACTTCGCGCAGGCTACGCTCGAGCCGCTTGAGCGCACCCAGCCGGCGCTCGACCTGCCGAGTCAGGTCGTCGGCAATCAGCCGCGATTCATAGCGCAGATGCGACAGGTTGGCCTCATCGACGAGCCCCTTGCCGAACTGCCAGGCCAATACCAGAACGATGCCGACGATGACCAGCCAGGTCATGGCCAGTCCGGCAAGGAGGCGCCCCTGCAGCGAGCAGATCGAGCGGGCCAGGGACGCGATAGATGCCATCACGTGCAATGAAATCTCCTGGATGGAGGGAAATAGGGCCTGTCGGCTTCGGCTTGACAGAGTGTGCCGCCTGTTCCTGGCAGCCCCGCACGGAGGCAGGAGAAGCTAACCTTGTTATCGGCACGCCCTAAGCGAACTTGAGCCCTGTAGACGCATCAAAGCATGTTACCCAACATGACGAACGCGCTCCTCAACGCAAGGAGGCTGCCTCGCTCAAGTCCTGGCGAGACAGGACGATATAGAACCTAGATCGAACCGAATTTCACTTTACCGAAGCCGTTCCGATGACCGAAAAAGGTAACCGCCCCCCGGGCAAGCAGCTGCACGTCCTTGCCCAGCATCCGGCTCGGCTGGTGCAACACGCCTTCGAGCAGAGCCAGACCGGCCTGGTCATCACCGATGGCGATGGCAACATTTTGCTGGTCAATGACGCCTTCTGTCGCATCGCCGGCGTCGACAGCGCTGAAACGCGCGGCTGGCCGATCGAGCACTTTTACCTTTCCCGGCGCATACCTTCGCATCTGCCGGTTACCGCTGAGACCCCTCCGAACGTGACACACTCCTGGCAGCAGGAGGTGCTCTGTCGCCGAGCCGACGGGGAATCGCTGCCGGTCCTGATGACGGTCGACGCCATTCTCGACGCACACCAGCAGCCGCGCCATTTCCTGCACACCTTCGTCCAGCTCACCAGCGCCAATGGCGAATGGCTCGACGATCGCCACTGGATACATATCGACCCCATCACCGGCCTGCCCAACTGGCTGCTGCTGCGTGATCGCCTGGGCCACGCCCTGGCCCAGGCCGAACGCGCCGACACCACCCTGGCGCTGCTGTTCATCGATATCGATCGGTTCAAGGCCATCAACGACTCGCTAGGCCATACCGAGGGCGATCGCATGCTGGGCGAGCTGGCCCAGCGCCTGCAGCGCGAAGTGCGCAGTAGGGATACCCTGGCGAGGCTCGGCAGCGACCAGTTCGTGGTGCTGCTGGAAAAGGACGGCACTCCCGAATCGGCACAGCTGGTCGCAGAGCGCCTGCAGGAGGCGCTGGAGCCGCCATTCACCTCCGGCGATCGTTACCTGCTGATGACGGCGTCGATCGGCATCGCCCTCTACCCCACCGATGCGCAGGACGTCGAAACGCTGCTCACGGCGGCTCGCGGAGCCATGTTCACGGCCCGCAAGAAAGGGCCGGGGCGACTGGCCTTCGTCGACCATCGGCTGACGGCGCAACTCAAGGAGAAGCACCGGCTCGAGACGCTGCTCAGCGAAGCCATCCACATGCCGAACCAACACTTCGAGCTGCACTACCAGCCGGAGCTCGATCGGCGCAGCCTGCACTGCACCGGCCTGGAAGCCGTGCTGCGCTGGAAGCGTCCCACGCGCTGGCAGCACCCCCCGGGGCACTACCTGGACACACTCGCCCGCCTGGGGCTAGGCGTACGGCTCAACCGCTGGATGATCCAGACGGCGGTCGCCGACCATCGTCAGTGGCACGACAGCGGGTCTGACCTCGGGCGTCTTCCCGTCTCTCTCCAGCTCTGCGAATCGCACCTGGCGCAGGACACCTTCGATCATCGACCGCTGGATCTCTTCCTGCGACACCAGGAGATGAACTCCTTCGAGTGGCTGACGCTGAAGGTGCCCGCCCACGGGCTCGGCAGCGACCTGGACCGAGCCATCCACTTGCTGAAGCGGCTCGAGCGGCTCGGCATCCGCCTTGCGGTGGAGGGCTTCGGCAGGGATTCCGTCGACCTCCCCTGGCTCGCCCGTCTGCCCTTCCAGAAAGCCACCGTCGATGCCCGGCTGGTCGGCATGCATCATGACGGACGGCGCCTGGTGGAAGCGTCGTGCCGCATGCTGAACGCTCTCGACATAGAGCCAGTGATCGTCGGTATCGACGACGAAAGCCTGGCGACAGCCGTGGAAGGCGTTTCCGCACGCCTCGTGCAGGGCAACCTGTACAGCCCGGCCATGGCGGCGGCAGCGCTGTCGCCATGGCTCGAGGCACATGGGCCGGTCGAGGAGTGACGGGGCTCGAGCCGAAAGGCGCCGCTAGCGCGCCAGGTCGAGCCGCTCGGGGAAGCTGGGCGGAAAGGCGGCGAGATAGGCCTCGCTGACCCGCAGCACCCGGGCATCGTCATGCTTGCCTCCCGCCAACTGGAATCCTACCGGCAGGCCACACGGCGTGAAGCCGCAAGGTACGGATGCGGCGGGCTGCTGGCTGAGATTGAAGGGGTAGGAAAACGGCGCCCACTCCTCCCAGTCTCGCATGCCGGCATCCGGTGGTACGTCATGATGGAGGGGAAAGGGGCGCACCGCTACCGAAGGTGTCATGACCAGGTGATAACGCTGATTGAAGTGTTCGAGCCTCTCGGTCAGGCGCGCCCGTTCCTTGAGCGCATAGAACATGTCCAGCGCACTCAGCCGTTCGGCCCGCTTGGCGTCGGCCACCAGGCCGGGGTCGAGCAGCCGACGCTGCCGCTCGCCGTGCTCGCGATACACCGCCAGCGAAGCGGTGAACCACAGCGTATTGAAGATTCGGATGGGCGACTCGAAGCCCGGGTCCACCTCCTCCACCACGGCGCCGAGTTCCTCGAGCCGATGGGCTGCCTTGCGCACGCACTCGGCCACCTCGGCCTCCACCCGGGCGTAGCCCAGCGTAGGCGAGTAGGCGATGCGCATGCCCTCGAGCCCTTGGCCGAGCTCCTCCCCCCAGTCCTGGGGCTGTCCGCGCAGCGCGTAAGGGTCGCGATAGTCGTAGCGTCCTATCACGTTCAGCATCCGGGCCGCATCGGACACGGTGCGTGTCAGAGGGCCCAGGTGCGAGAGCGAGGCCTCCTTGGAACGCGGCCACTCCGGCACCCAGCCGAAGGTGGGCTTGAAGCCGAACACACCGCAGAATGACGCGGGGATGCGGATCGAGCCACCGGAATCGCCCCCCTGGTGCAGCACCCCCATGTTGAGCGCCGCCGCCACCGCCGCGCCGCCCGACGAGCCGCCCGGTGTCAGCCCGGTGTGCCACGGATTGGCCGTCGCGCCGAAGATGCGGTTGTCGGTGATGGCCTTCCAGCCGAACTCGGGCGTATTGGTCTTGCCCAGAATCACCGCGCCGGCCTCGCGCAACATGCGTGCCGGCGGGGAATCCCGCTCGCAGGGCGCAGCCGACTCCGTCAACGACCCCTTGCGCGCCGGCAGGCCAAGAGACTCGGTCAGATCCTTCAGCGAGACGGGAATGCCATCGATATCACTGAGCGGGCGCCCTTGACGCCAGCGCCGGGCCGAGGCTTCGGCAGCCGCCTGCGCCCCCTCCCTGTCGACCACCACGTAGGCGTTGACGGCGCTGTTGAAGCGGTCGATACGCTCGAGTGCGGCATTCGTTGCCTCCAAGGGAGAAGCCGTGCCGCTTGCAAAGTGCTGGCGAAGCTGCCCCGCATCCATGGTGCCGAGATCGGTGTCGCTCACAAGAACCTCCGTTTTTCCAGTGAGACCCTCCTATGATTGTGGGAAAGACCTGCCATCTTGGGCAAATGGCGCGTACCCCACGCGGTATGGCCCCAGCGGCTAGCGGCGGACCGGTCGAGCCTCCCGCTGCCTGCTCAGCAGCCATGCGCCTGCTACCGCGGCGGCGGCCGCCGATACCAGCACCGCCCGGCGCAGGCGTGGCGAACGAAAGCGACCGTCGATGCGTCGCTCCCCCCGAGGCGGTGCGAACAGGTTTCCCGACGACTCGGCCACAGGCCGCGCCCGACGCAGCGCGGCTTCGACCAGGCCGGCATTGATTCGGCTGTAGCCAGGCAGCCATTGGGCCACCGGCGCCAGCACGGCGGGCAGACCGACGTAGACACTGTGCCGCGGGCGCATGGCGAGCCCGACGATGGCTCTCGCGGTACGCCGTGGGTCGTAGACCGGCGGCACAGGCGCAACGAGCCGGCCCGTATGGTTCGCCCCATCCCGGAAGCCCGGCGTGTCCATCACCGCGGGAAATACCTGGCAAACATGGATGTTCGGCCAGCGCCGCAGCTCACCGCGCAGGCTCTCGCCAAAGGCACGCAAGCCGAACTTCGCCGCGCTGTACGAAGCGGCGTACGGCTGCGGCGCCCACCCTCCCAGCGAGACGTTGTCGATCAGCGTACCGTACCCCTGCCGCTTGAAGTACGGCAGCACGGCATGGGCACCGCGCAGGCTGCCCAACAGGTCGGTCTGGATCACCTGCTCATGCGCCTCGCGAGGCACCTGCTCGAAGGCTCCCAGCGCGCCGACCCCGGCGTTGTTGACCCAGACGTCGATACGGCCTGCGGTCGCGTAGGCCTCCCTGGCGACTCGCGACATGTCGTCAGGCCGACTGACGTCGGCGACGACGATTCTCGCCTGGCCGCCCAGGCGATGGCACGCCTCGGCCACACCGTGCAGGGCCTGGCGGTCGCGGGCGACGAGAAACAGCGCAGCACCGCGACGCGCGAACTCGTGAGCAGCGGCTCGGCCAATGCCGCTCGAAGCACCGGTGAGCACGACGACCGTGTCGTGCAAGTCATGGGTACGCATCTCGACTCCTCCTCCCTGTTGGCGACGCTGCGGGCCGGTATCGACGGCGCGGCGCACCCGACACGCGTTGCCGTGCCCATAACGTAGCCGAGCAGGCCAGGAATGGCCCAGCGCATGCCGGCCATTTTGTATCCTTGCGTTTCAAGCGGCTAACCTTGGTTAATAGATACAAACGACGACAAGGAAATGAAAATGAACAAGGTATGGGTCGCTGCCGCCTGCGTGGCCGGCATCGGCGCCGGCATTTATCTACACAACGCCCGGAACCAGGCAGAACGGGTGAGCCCGGATGAGCTGACGCCGGACCAGCAGCGCTACTGTGAGCAGGTCGAACAGTGGTACCGGGAGGAGATGCTCGATGTCGCGCCCAAGTGGCGCCTCGGCCACCCCGACGAGCAGGGTACGTATACCCAGTGGTGCGCGGATAGATAGGACGCTGCGGCAGGCACACGAAAAAGCCGCCTGGCGCGATGCGCCAAGCGGCTGATTCGTAAAAGCTTGTTGGTGGAGCCTAGCGGGATCGAACCGCTGACCTCAACACTGCCAGTGTTGCGCTCTCCCAGCTGAGCTAAGGCCCCACGCGTTCCCGACCTCTCGAGAACGAGGCGTATCTTACCTACCGCGACAGAGCTCGTCAATAGGCTCGCGCCATGTCGTCCTTGCGTTGAGAGAAAGCGGGAATCGTGATGCTCGTTCAATTTCCCTTGCCTCACGAGTATGGCAAGCTTGCCTCTGGATGCCGAAGACTCGGCGATCGAGAGCCCAACCGAGCCCAAGCTCCCGCCGCGACTCCCGGTTCGTCGCCGCGAGCTCTCCCTAATGACGAGGAATGTCAGTCTTGATCAAGGTGCTCATTGTCGACGATCATCATCTGGTTCGCACCAGTCTTGCTCGCTTGCTTGAGAACGAAGAGGACATAGACGTGGTAGGCGAAGCCGCCAGCGGCGAGGAAGCCATCACCCTGTGCCGCCAACTCGAGCCCGACGTGATCCTGATGGACCTGCGCATGCCAGGCATCGGCGGCCTTGAAGCGACCCGCAAGATCATGCGCAACAACACCGACGTACGCATCCTGGCGCTGACCGGCTTCATGGAAGACAATTTCGCCCAGCGCATGCTCGACGCCGGCGCCGGCGGCTTCATCAGCAAGGATACCCAGGTACCGGACATGGTCGACGCCATCCGCAGCGTCTTCGCCGGGCATCGCTACATCAGTCCGGACATCGCCCAGCGCCTGGTGCTCTCCCGCTTCGATTCGGAGGAGAACCCCTTCGACAAGCTCTCGCAGCGCGAGCTGCAGGTGGCCATGATGATCGTCAATTGCCAGCGGGTCTCGGAGATCTCCGACCGGCTGTTCCTCAGCCCCAAGACCGTCAACACCTATCGCTACCGGATCTTCGAGAAGCTCGGCGTCGAGACCGACGTGGAACTCACCCACCTGGGACTGAAGCATGGCCTGATCGAAGGCTTCGACACCGCCAACTGACTGGGCCCTTCTGGTAACCTGTGGCTCCCATGCCAGACAGCCCGAGCGCCATGACCTTCGATTCGAGGCAGTTCCTTGCCAACCTCACACAAGCCCCCGGCATCTACCGGATGCTGGACGAGCACGGCGATACCCTCTATGTCGGCAAGGCCAAGCGTCTGAAGGCCCGCCTGGCCAGCTACTTTCGCGGCGCGCTCAACGCCAAGACCCAGGCCATGGTATCGCGCATCGCCGACGTACAGGTCACGGTGACGCGCAGCGAGATCGAGGCCCTGCTGCTCGAGCAGACCCTGATCAAGGAACTGCGTCCGCCCTACAACATCCTGCTGCGCGACGACAAGTCGTACCCCTTCGTGTTCGCCAGCGATCGTCACCCCTTCCCCGCCCTCGAGTACAAGCGTGCACGTCGGCGCCATGCTGACGGGCGCTACCTCGGCCCCTTTCCGAGCAGCGGCGCGGTGCGCGAGAGCCTCTCGCTGATGCAGAAGATCTTCCGCATACGCAACTGCGAGGACAGCGTCTTCGCTCACCGCACGCGCCCCTGCTTGCAATACCAGATCCAGCGCTGCAGCGCGCCCTGCGTCGGCCTGATCAGCGAAGCCGACTACCGGCGCGACCTGGAACACGCCATCATGTGCCTCGAAGGGCGCAGCGAACAGGTGACCCAGGAACTGACCGAGGCCATGGAGACCGCCAGTCGCGAGCTGGCCTTCGAGGATGCCGCCCGCCTGCGCGACCAGATCCAGCACCTGCGCCAGCTCCAGCACCGTCAGTTCGTCGACACCGAAGGGGGGGATGCCGACGCCTTCGCCCTGGCCGAACGCGAAGGAGCACTGTGCATTTCGGTGCTGGCGGTACGCCAGGGGCGACTCCTCGGGGCGCGCCACCACTCGCCTGACAATGGCCTGGGCCTGGAAGCCGCCGAGCTGCTGGGAGAATTCGTCAGCCAATACTACCTGGGCCAGGGGCGCGAAATCCCCCGCGAGGTGATCAGCAGCCTGCCGCTCCCCGACGGAGACATCCTGGAAAGCGCCCTGAGCAGCCGCGCCGAGCGCCGCGTACGGGTGACCCACAAGGTGCGCGGCCACCGCGGCCAGTGGCTCGAACTGGCGCGCACCAATGCCGAGCAGCAGTTGGCCAGCCGCTTGGCCAGCCAGAGCGAACTCGAGCGCCGCTTCGACTCCCTGCAGCAGACCCTGGGGCTCGAGGAGGCCGTCGAGAGGCTCGAGTGCTTCGACATCAGCCACAGCCATGGCGAGGCAACCGTGGCCTCGTGTGTGGTGTTCGACCGCAACGGCCCGCGAAAATCGGATTATCGGCGCTTCAACATCGAGGGCGTCACGGCCGGTGACGACTATGCCGCCATGCGTCAGGCTCTGGATCGGCGCTTCCGCCGCCTCGCCGAAGGCGAAGGGGTGACGCCGGACATCCTGCTGCTGGATGGCGGCAAGGGTCAGCTCAACCTGGCCCGTGAGGTGCTGAGCGAACTGGGGCTCACCAGCATTCGCCTGCTGGGCGTGGCCAAGGGCACCACGCGCAAGGCCGGCCTCGAGACGCTGTTCCTCGAGACGGTCGACCGCACCCTCGACCTGCCGACGGCCTCGCCGGCGCTGCACCTGATCCAGCACGTGCGCGACGAGGCCCACCGTTTTGCCATCACCGGGCACCGCAACCGGCGCGACAAGGCCCGGCGCAGCTCTGCCCTCGAAGACATCGACGGCATCGGCCCCAAACGCCGCCGGGAGCTGCTGCGCTTCTTCGGCGGGCTGCAGGGCGTCAAGCAGGCCAGCCGCGAGGAGCTCGCCCGCGTTCCCGGCATCAGTGCCACGCTGGCCGAGACAATTCATCGCTCGTTGCATGGATGATGCTGGCCGCTACAGATAGAATGGGGCCATTTCGGCTCTCCTGACCCAAGGCAAGGACCCCTCGCCACATGAACATCCCCAACATCCTGACGCTGGCCAGAATCGCCTTCATCCCGCTGCTGGTGGTGTTCGTCTACCTCCCTTATTCGTGGAGCATGCCGGTAGCGGCAGGCCTGTTCGCGCTGGCCTCGGTCACCGACTGGCTCGACGGCTACCTGGCGCGGCGCTGGAACCAGTCCACCCCCTTCGGCGCCTTCCTCGACCCGGTGGCGGACAAGCTGATGGTGGCCGTGGCCCTGGCCCTGCTCATCGAGCGCTTCGACAGTGTCTGGCTGACGCTGCCGGCACTGGTAATCATCGGTCGTGAGATCGTGATCTCCGCACTGCGCGAGTGGATGGCCGAGATGGGCAAGCGCGGCAGCGTGGCCGTCTCCTGGCTGGGCAAGATCAAGACGACCCTGCAGATGATCGCCCTGCTGCTGCTGCTGGCCTTTGCCCCCAGCACGCAGCTCTCCCTGCTGGGCGTCGTCACCCTGCATGTCGCCGCGATCCTAACGCTCTGGTCGATGCTGATGTACCTGCGCGCCGCCTGGCCCCACCTGTCCCGCTCGATGTGATCGAACGCCACCCGACGCCAACAAGTGATTGACACAAGCGAGCTTATCCGTATAATTCGCACTCGAGTCGAGCGGGAATAGCTCAGTGGTAGAGCATCGCCTTGCCAAGGCGAGGGTCGGGAGTTCGAATCTCCTTTCCCGCTCCAGTCTCTTCGTGAGGGAGACAAACGACTCAACGAGGCTGGATGGCAGAGTGGTCATGCAGCGGACTGCAACTCCGTGTACGCCGGTTCGATTCCGACTCCAGCCTCCATTCCTTACCCCTCGTCAGTTGTCTGCTCGAAACCGTGCCGCCCGGATGGCGAAATTGGTAGACGCAAGAGACTTAAAATCTCGCTAGTCAGCATGAAATATTCAATAAAATCAGAAAGTTGCACCTCCCACAATATCTCTATGTAGCGCTTATGTAGCATCGCCGGGGTGGTGGAATCGGTAGACACAAGGCACTTAAAATGCCTCGGCCCTTGGCCGTGCGGGTTCAAGTCCCGCCCTCGGCACCACCTCCGAACTACTCTGCGCACACGAAAAAGCCCCCGCATCCGCCAGGGCTTTTACTTTGGATGCAGCCATTACCGCGTCATGAAAGCTCTTTTCCTTGCGCCTCGAGGGTTCGCGCCTGCTCGTCGAAGCCTTCGGCGGCTCGTGAGCATTCCATAGCAGCAATGCCGGCTACCCGCTTCGCATGTTCCATGCCGTGCGGCGAATCGAGAAGCGCTAAGATCGCCTGAAAATGCGCCTCCGCACCTTGTAGACGCTCACGCGCCAGAGTCGTGGTGTCGTAGTGCCCATCGATAGGCAGGTTAGTATCATTGTGTGGCATATCGGCGTCTCCCTTTAGTGGCTGCCGGTGTGTATGGCCCTGGGGTGTTGCTGCACCTCGGGGCTTATTTCTTCTGTTCGTGCTCCAGGCCCGCATCTATCAGCGCACGCACCGCTGTTGCTCGCGTCACTGGCTGGCGCGTCACCTTCTCCAGCTTCTTGCGGTACTCCTCCACCCTTTGCAACAAATCTGCAGATAGCCGGATCGTGACATGCTGGTCGTGTGGTGCCATTCTGCGCCTTTCTCTGTGTTCGGTTGTGTTACAAGGTAGCCGAACCAATCACGCCAAGCAAGACCTCTTTTGAGCTCTACTGCTTTCCCCCATTGGTGGGTATTACGAAGGTTTCGTAAAACGACCCGCAGCCTGGGCACTTATCAGAGGTCACTACGAAATTTTTGTAGTGACGTGCGAATCAAATTGCCGGGCTTTTCGGTATATCTCGTCCACGCGGGGGGGGGTTGCGATGCGTCCAAACCTGGACGCACCTTCCTGAGCAAGGGGTACGCAAATTGCGTCGGCCTTGGCTACCGATTCAGCCCCCCGGTCAAATTGACCGACCAGCATGGGCAAGGGGGTACCCAAACCGATTTGGCCTTGGGATACCAGGGGTGTGAACTGGGCTCACCTCCTTACCCGTGCCGGTCGGTCAATTTGACCGGGGGACTGAACGGAACAGACCCCGAACCACCCATAACCCCCAATGGGGGAAAAGTGGTAGCGCCGAAGCCCTGGGTATCTAGCCGAACCTGCCGCGCATCTTACCCGGCCCCAGGTCGGCGTCCATGTCCTGCTCTAAGGCATCCAGGCGGCTCTCTAGCCACTCGATGACAGCCTCATCATTGCGAGCCATGGCCCACTTGAGGCGACGCATCAGGCGTTCGTGCTCTACCTGCAAGCGATCGGCACGGTAGGCGCTGGAATCGCGCATCTTGTGTGAGAACGGGTCGCGCTTGGCCATGTGGATCTCCTCGGCATGAAAATGCCCGCCACCACCTCCCGAAATGAGGTGCGCGGGCTGTCGGGGTTTTTCGCAACCGGGGCACTCGCCGACTGATCCCCATCGCCCTGGACTAGGCGTGTAGCTTTCTCATCAGCTCAAGGTGCCGATTTACGGCCTCGCTGGGCTGACGCTTATCGTTCGGGTGTTGGCGTCCCTGGTGGCCATGACGTTTTTGCCGCGCTTGCTGGCGGGCAATATCTGCGGCCTGCAAGGATGATTCTTTGCCGTAGCTCATGATTTCCACTCCATCGGGCGTCCATAGGCGTCGATGCGCTGGGCCTGGTCCATCATCAGCTCGGCCCCTTCGACGCGGCCTTGGTCTGAGGTCATTACCTGGCCGCTGTGCCGGCGCTTCATGAATGCTTGGTAGATAGCGTCTCGGCTGTCCTGGGCGTAGGTCGTGGCCGCGTCCGTGATTGCCATGGCGGGTGCGACAGACTCACCATTGCGCACAACACGGCTTGCACGACTAGGCGCGGGGCTGGCCGAATCCTTACCGCTGCGTCGGGCAACAAAGTCTTGGTAGGCCGCGTCTCGAACGGCCTGGGCATCGTTGGTGCGCATTACAGTTCCTCCACCAGCTTTTGTGTCTGGACGATCTCAACCACGCCGTCTTTCAGGTAGGCGTTGAACGTCGCATCATTCCTTGCTGCCTCGAATTGCTCTGGCGTCAGCTCGTTGTGGCCGGGGGCAAGCTTGGTACCGTTCTTGAGGCCAATGCCGGCGCGGTGATTGAACACGCCAGCGGAGTAGCCCACGTCCAGGCGGGTCGTGTAGAGCTTAGGGGCAGCCTGTTGGAGCGCCTGCATCAGCCGGTCAGCCTCGCTCAGCTCCTCGGCCTTGGCGTGCATCTCCTTGCTCAACTTCTCCATAGCTGCTGGGTCCAGCGTCTCGGCCATGGCCTGCAAGTCAGGAACGCGGAGCAGTGAGGCCCAATCCTTCGGCAGCTCAATTAGGCCGGTATCTGCTCGCTCGACTGCGGCCACCACCAGCGCGGCGTACATCTTGGCGCGTTGTTCATGGCTGTAGCCCCGCGTTGCTCCGATAATGCTGCGAGTTAGGAAAGCGCCGTCTCTGGCCTGGGCGGGCGTTAATCCTTGGTCGGCTCGGGCGATGGCGTATTGCTGAAAGACCAGCGCGGCACGCTCGGCAGTGATGGCCTTCTTGGCGGCTGCCTCGATGATGGCTTTCAGGCGCGGCCTATTGGCCTCTGTGTCGGTGTCAGCCGTCAGGGAGGTATGTAGTTCTTCTGCCTTGTCGAGCGCCTTCTGGTGGGCTTGCTGGGCGATCTTGGCGGCCTGCCGTTGGGCGGCGTCCTGCTCGTGGATCAAGCTATGCAGTTCGGCCAGGGCTGTCTTGGTCATGGTTGCGTCCTCTGTCGGTCGGTGGGTTATGCGTAGGGTTCTTGCCAGTCACGTGCGGCTTGTGTGGCATGAGTGCTCAAGCGGCGATCCACGGCAGCCGCTACGGCCTCGGGGTCGGTGGCGCCGTTGATGTGGAAATGGTTGGTCTGACTGCCCTGGTAGCGCTCGGGGAAGGATTCGCGCATCTGCTGGCGTAGGTATTCCCGATCCTCGGGCGTGAAGGTGCCGCGCTCCTGACGCTCTCGAATGGCGTCCAGGGCATCCATGTTGAGGCCGCGCTGCAGCTCATCTCCTCCAATGCCGCCAGGCACTCCGCCTCGCTGCATCTGCTGGATGGTGTCGAGCGTTTCGGGGTGCAGGTCAGGTATCCAAGTGTCGGCACCCCGGTCGATTCCTGAGCGCATTAGGTCGGACCATGCCGCGTCTACGGCGCTGGGCTGGCGTAGCTGAAACTCGGGCTCAAGCTCTACGGCGCTGGGCTGGCGTTCCCGGCGAAGTTGAGGCAGGTTGAGTGCGCCGGTGTTCGGACCTCTCAGCTCAGGGCGCGGCAGATTGTCCGGCACAAGATCCTCGATCGGTGTGAATAGCCAATCAGGCAGGTCGATACCGAAGGCTTCATTCACATCTTCAGCGGTCCAATTCCACATCGACATAAGGCCGCCAATGCCGGCAGCACCAACCAGGGTGGTCCCAGTCCCGACGGCTCCACCCATCATGCCAAGACCCTTCCTGCCGGCCTCAGCAGCCACAAGTACGCCGATACCGGCTGCAGTTGCCTTGATGTACGGCAGCGCCTCCTCGAACCCTTCTCCAAATTGTTCACGGTTATCGGCTAAGGTCTCAGCGAACCGGTCTAGGGCTTCGGACAAATCGGGAAGTATGCGCTCGCTAATTTCATCAGATACGCCGCCAATGGAATGCGACAGCTTGCCCAGGCTGCTGTTGAAGTCCTGGGCCGTCTGGATCATGTTCTGCGTGACAGGCCGCAAGCGCTGCGCATCTTGCATCAGGCTCTGAAAAGTCTCGGGGCCGGCATCGAATAAATTGAACAGAGAGCCCATCCCGAGTGAGCTCAGCATGCTGCGTAGCCGCTGCGTATCCATTCCAGCAGTGGCCATGGATAGGCGCTCCACAGCATCTGCAGCATCCTGGGCTCCCATGATGACTGACGAGTCGATACCGTGCATTTGCAGCGCTACCAGAACATCTGTGCCTTTGCCCTGCTTTAGGTCATCCAGCCAGCCGGTCATGGTCTCGAGCGCGCCCTGGGCATCGATTGCGTTGCCGCCCACCTGGTCTAGGACATAAGCCAGGTTGCTCGCATATTCGGCTGAAACGTCGAGGCGGTTGGTATATCGACCCAGCTGGTCGTAGTGCTGCGCAAAGCCCATTGTGAGCTGTTGCATGCCAAACCCACCGCCGACCGCTGCAGCAAACTGCAGCGCCGCCGAGCGCACGCCATTGAACATGGTTTCAGCTTGGCGGAAGGACTGGACATCGGAGTCGAGGCCCAGCTCGACCATGAGTGAGTCGATATGGTTGTTAGCCATGGGGTCGATACCTCTCTGTCAGGTTCATAGCCAGTCCTTGAACGGGCGGAGCTGGCGTTTCAGTCCAAGCGTTGTCACGACGCCAGCCACGCTGTTAGCGAGGTCGTCATGTCCGCCTGGGCCATGGTCGATAGTGTCCTTGCCGCTGCGTGCCGTGCGGCGCTCAAGGCTGACTAGCTCTTTCAGGAGCTGGGCATTCTCGGGTAGCGAGACTCGACCGCTGTTCATCAGCGGGAGCATGTCGCGGTACAGGTCGGAGCGAGGCCGGTCGGCAATCTCGTAGGTGATGCCCTGGTTGCGATACAGCTCGCGGGGGAACTCGCCTGCGTAACGGTCGCCGGTCACGCTTGAGATACGGTATTGCTTCAGCAGGTCAGAGAACTCGGCTACCACTGCCTCGGGCGAGAACGGCGGCTTACGGCTGCGTATGGCGTCCACCACGGCGACGCTGCCTTCCAGGTGGCCGATGGCCAGGGTGAAAGCGTCTTTGCCGCTGCCGCCTGCTGGATCGGTGAAGGCGGTATAACGGGTGCCGGTGATTGGCGGTAGCTCGATGCGGCCAAGCTCGGTGCAGGCTTCCACCACTTCGCGAGTCAGGAAGGCTTCAACGTCGCTGCGGAACTCAGCCAGGTATTCGGCCTTGGCGCTGGCCTCGTCACGCTCCAGGGCACGCTCCACAACGCGGGCGGGCAGTGTCGGATTCATGACGCGGCTTGGCGCCTGGGCTACCAGAATCTCGCTTTCCTTGCCGAAGTCCCTGCGGTACGTCTCCCAAAGCTCACCACGGCGGGCGTATGGGCTGGACAGTGCCACCAGGCGGCCCCCAAGCGTGGCCATGGCGGGACGAATGGCGTTGATGATTTCCTTGTCTGGGTTCGCGCTGTCCTCGCTACGCCAGAACGCTATCTCGTCGGCAATGACCAGCGGGGTCGAGTAGCCACGAACGGCACGGAAAGACGCGGTGTGAACCTCGATAGTGCAGCGGTTGGTCAGGTCGATGCTCTCGGCATCCTGACGCTCTACCAAGGCGGCCAGCATGGGGTTGGATTCAATCAAGCCAGTGATGTAGCGGAACGCGGAACGAGCCTGCTTGCGGTCGGCAGCCAGGACCATAACGGTAGCTCGCTCGCCTGGGCTCAGCTTGTCGCGGTAGTCGCGGAAACATGCTTCAAACACAGCCAGCAAGGCCGCTGCCTGGCTCTTACCACCACGTCGGCCTACTACCAGCCATAGCTCCTCAGCGGCGCTTGTGGGGGCAGAGCGGCGGGTTATCTGCTGCCATGCGTCCAGCTCATCATCTTGCAGCGGCAAGCCATAGAAGCCAGCCAGCAATGCACGCCAGCCAAGGAAGGATTCGTCCCCGAACTGGCCCCCGAACAATGCCGGGTCGATCATCGCATCGCGGATCGTGACGCTCATGCGTGGCTCTCACGTGCGGCGAGATAGTCAGCCAGGCTCGGCACGTCGCGGGCCTTACGCTCCAATCCCAACTTGGCGAGGATGCCTTGCAGACCGTTAGCGGCCTGAATCCAGCGGGACACGTCGAACTCTTTACCCTCGGCCAACTCCACTTCCTGCTGCTGTAGCCAGTATTCAAGCCATAGGGCACGCTCCACTAGGGAACGCTGGGCATAGCTCAGGCTCTCGGCTCCGCCAAGGTCTGAAGTCATAGCGGCGTATCGGCTGCGCATGGTCTGGGCAATGCCGGTTCGGCCATCCAGGGTGGACAGCCAGCCGGGGGAATACGTATCAGGTGGCGCTTGTAGCTTGGTCATATGCGGCCTATTCCGGGGCTATCTGATCCATATCTGATACCTATTTTATCTAAAAAAAATATAATTCATATATAACAGCAGCTTGAATAGCTTTTATTAGGGACTACATATCCCTTCCATTATCAAAATACGCTGTTCTTAGGGGTAGGGCCTAAAATTGTTAACTTTTGTTGCACCATCAGGTTAACTACCCCCTTCCTGTCCGAAACTTGTCCGAAACTTGTCCGGTTCCCGTCCGAAACGTCCGAAAAGCTGTGTCCGTCCGTCCGAAACCCCCTAGACGGGGTTCGGGACGGACAGCGGACAACGGACAGGACAGTAAAAACCCCGCTCGATGGCGGGGTATGGATCAGGTCAGGTATACGTGTGGATGGTCTACTCGAATGGCTCCCTGCTTCTCTAGGGCTTGCCGTGCTTCTGAGAATCGTCGCCGATCGGTTAGGCCGCTGGCTTCTTTCAGGGCTTCAATGTCGATGCGTGGCTCCCTGCCTGTGCCTTCTAGCCTGGCTTCGGCTTCCCGGTACAATGTCCTCAGAGCTTCGAGCAAGCGGGTCTGATTCTTCCCCTTGCCTGCGCTGGAATTGCTCTTTCGGATCGGCTCATAGCCAGCCAGCAAGTCGAGGTAGCAGCTTGTTGACGGACTGCCGTCCTCCTCACGGATCTCTGGAAGCTCCGCCACCTTGAGCGAAAACGCCAGGTTAGGCGGGGGCGCCGCGTCCTTCATGTCGATGGCTTCCATGACAATGGCCCCGGCAGCGTCCCGAGTAATGCTAAAACTTGAGTCGATGGCACCGCGGAGTGCTATAGACCCTCGCGGCCCGCTGGCCTCATCCTTGCCGGTGTGATGGACCACCAGGGCAGTGGCGTTCCAAGGTCGGCGGATCTGGTCAACGTGCTGCACAAACCGATTCATATCCTCGGTCGCATTCTCGTTACCGCCAAAGTTGCGGGCCAGGGTATCCACCACTATCAGGCTGGGTGCGCCATGCTCCTCAGCCATGCGGGCAATGGTGTTACCTACCATCATGGCGGCCTCGAGGTTCATCAAAGGGATTGCCGTAGGGGTGACGCCAATCCTTAGCTGTGAGGCTTCGACGCTGTTGGTCTGCATCCAAGCAAGGAAGCGGCGAGAAAGCCCTGCATGTCCCTCACCAGCGATATAGAACACGGTACCTGTCTTGGTGCGGTGCCCCTTCCACTCTAGGCCGCTGGCGATACAGCAAGCCCAATCGATAGCCAGGAAAGACTTTCCGCACTTAGGCGGGCCATAGATCAGCGCCAGGCTGTCCGCCTCCAGGTGGCCCTTGATGAGCCACTGGGGCGGCCTGACGTTGCGCACCATGTCCCAGACCATGGTGTAGCCGGGATGCCGCTCGGGCTCGTCATTAATCGCCGTGTCCAGGTGTTTCTTCGCCAGGCTCATCCCCTCACCTCCGAATCGAAGTACCAAGGGGACTCAAGCCACAGGTCGGCAAAGTCCGTTCCTTTGTGCCCCAGCCTGGCAGTTGGCCATACACAGCGACCCCCTACCGCGGCTGCCGCTTCCTTGCCGAGCCTGACGCCTGGATTGTCCTCCCGGTCATCACTCGGACCGTGGTCATTGTCGGCGTAGACGATGATCGGCGTCTTGGGGTGGCGCTTGCGCAGACTCAGGCAAACCGCCTTGAGGTTTCCCGCATCCATGGCGGCAGCCACAGCACATCCAAAGCCCATATGCACAGCGATAGCCGTGCCGACGCCTTCGCAGACAGCGATGTAGTCTTTGACGTGGCCCAGCGGCCAATAGGCGCCCTGCTTCGCGGTACCAGTGAGAAAGCGCTTTTCTCCGGTCGGGCTAATCGTCTGGTAACCGATGACGCCATGTCCATCGGTTAGGAACGCCACCAGATCAGGCCCTTTCTGACGAAGCGAAAACGGCTCGATGCGCTTCCTCGCCAGATACGGGTGCAGCGGGCTGGCTTCCGGCAGGCGGTGAAGCTCCTCTTGCGCCTCTGCTGCCGCCTGGGCGTGCCTCCGGGCCTGAGCTAGCCGGTACTCGCGGCGCCGGCGATCGGCTTCCTCGCGCGCCCTGCGGGCTTTCTCAGGGTCGCATGGCCCTTTGTCAAAGACATTGTGTTGTTCGCCTGTTGACCAATCGCCCCAGACAGCGAAGTCGTGACGGCAAACGTACCAAATGCGCTTATTGCCGCGCTTGCCATCGGGATGGTCTAACCGGTGAATCTCGCCATCTGCGATGACGTGGGGGTGAGCTAATCCGGTTGAGGCGAGTTGTTCCCGCAGGGCGTCCTGTACGTCTAGTTGCTCTGAAAGCGCGGCATAGACCGCCCAAGCGCCGACCGGCTTAGGGTGCGTGCTTCGGCGAGCAGTGCTATTATGAAATTCGTCAGATTTATCTGAATGCGCCCAGCCTCCCCCAAGGTTGGGCGTTTTCTTTTGGATCATCATTAGCCATCACCTCCTGTTGTGGAGGTGCGCGCGTTTTCTTCGAGCCACTCGAGAACATCATCAGCGCGATAACGGACATGCCGGCCAAGTTTAATAAAGCGGGGGCCTTCGCCAGCCCATCGGGCACGCTCACACCAGGCAGTAGACTTGCCGAGATAGTTGGCAAGCTCGCGCTGATTCATGAGTTTGGGAAGGATGGCGACAGCTTCGGGAGGGAGGGTTGTAGTACTCATAACTTGGACTCACTCGCTAATTGCTTTGAACGAGTCCAGTTTTAAGAATTACCGCTTTCCAATCGTGGGATAAGTTCGGCAGGAACTTTTACCACGGGCTATGTGCGGCGCACCTTCAAATAACGTTTTCGCCCATTGGCCGTGCGCGACTCCTTCCACAAGCCCCTTGCCTTAGAGGTCGAGATGTTCGCCGCCAAGGCCACGTAATGCGCCGCGTTATGCGGCTGGCCGGTAGCCGGCTCATCGTTACCTGTCGGAGGAATGTCGTAGAAGCTGCTAATATTATGAATAGCAAGCACGATACATGCATCAGCGATATCCTTCTTTCCGGCGCCTCCGCCCTGCTCTGCCGGCTGCGACACTTCCCGGCGCAACGCTTTTGCCCCGAACTCTACTAACTCGGTCGGTATCTCAGATCTCTGCTCTAGCAATTTCGATAATAAGTATTCGCACGCCCGGTAAGAAACCTGCCGCTGGCTAGACTCAGAAACTAACCAAGCAAGCCGCCCTTTATCGCTTACCGTGAAGGTAAGAGCCCCCCTCTTATCTGCTTCTGTTGCGGCCTCGTGGTTCGCGGTGCCTGGCATTAAATGGGCGGTAGAGGGCGACCAAGATTCGCCACAGCTATCTTCTATCTCAATGCCGGTTGACCACGCCAGGGACTTTACGAACGATTCTTGCCCATCAAATAATCTTTCTGAAGCAGGCACGCTTGAGCCGTACTCGATGCTATCAGCCGTCTCAAGGTCGCCATACCGGCGAAAATGGCGTGCCAGCTCCTGCTTGGCGACGATTAGCGCTACGTCCGGCGATAGCTTCATGCCCGCGCCCTCATCTCGATAACCTTGGCGCCTGGCTCGGACTTTCCTTCGACCATGCGGTAAAGCATCTCCAGGGATTCCAGCTTCTCATCAGCGAAGGCGTGGTGCTGGTAGTGCTTGCGCTGAACAGTGCCCATACCGTGACTCAGCAGGTGCGCCAGCACATCAGAGGACACGCGGTAAGGTTTGGCGATCAGGCGCGTCTCGACGGTAGCGCGGATCGAGCCGGCCGTGAACGGTCCGTTCTCCAGCTCCTCGGCCTTCTCCATCTCGGCGCGGATACGCTTCACTATGTCATTCAGAAATGCGTTATGAATGGGGGTCTTGCCGCCGTCGCAGCTAAAGACGTACTGGCCTCCACCAGTGATACGGTCGATTGCTTCCAGTGCCTCGGGTAGCAGCGGGATTACATGGATGCGGGGTTCTGTCCTACGGCCCTTGTAGTCAAGGATTCGCATGCTCGGTCCGTCCCGGTCGATGTCAGCCAGGGTGACGCGGGCAAGTTGTTGCTGGCGCTGGCCGCCTGTCAGGACGTGAAGCATGGCCAGGGAGCGGTGAGGTTCAGGAAGCGCCTTCACTCGCCGCCAGTAGGCGCGGAACTCAGCCAGGCTCAGCGCTCGATCCTTGGCATTGCTGCTGCCCTTCACCTTGCGCATATCTCGGGCCGGGTTGTACGTGATCTTGAGCCGGCGCATAGAGGCCGGCATGTTCACATCGCCGCGTGCATTGATGGCCTCGCTGAAGGCAGTGCGTATATAGCTGCGGATCTTGTCCGCCTGGCGGGGCTTACCCTCATCCTTGAGTTTGCCGACGATCTGCATGCAGTCCTCGAGCTGAATCTTGCTCACTGGTGCAGCCCATAGCTTCGGGAACGCCTTTTCAATGTCCCTGGCTATCTGATTCTTGACGTTGGAAGCGGATAGTTTACCCTGCTGCTCCAGCAACTCGACGTAGGCGCTCATAAGGTCGCCAAACGTTGGCTCGATCTTGTTGGTCGCATCCTTGGGGCTTGGATCTTGTCCTAGCTCCATCATCGATTGAATGCGCTTGGCGTCCTTACGGGCCTGCTCTGCCGTGATTCGGCCCAGCTTGCCTATGGTGATCTTCTTCAGCTTGCCCTTGAGGCGACCCTGGTAGAAGAATGCCCTGGACCCGCCAGGTGAGACGCGAACACCAAAGCCAACGATGTCGGTATCCCAGAAAACGAGCTGCTTGCCCTCGACCGGGGCTAGGCGCTCAACCGTTGTCTTGGTCAGCTTGATCTTAGAGGTCATGGCGGGATGCTCCCTAGCGGATATGTAGCAAATATGTACCGTGCAGGTTCAAAGCTACGCAAACAACCTAGGGATTATTTTAGGGTAAGTGCCTGTGAAATAGCAAGTTTTGGTGCTACATGGGATTTGTTCAAAGGTAGCTATCTGGACTTAAAATCTCTCGGTGGCAACACCGTGCCGGTTCGAGCCCGGCTCCGGGCACCAACGAATTCAGCCCTCACTCGCTATCGTCCCCTGCAACCTGTCACGGCGGCCAAGACCGGTGCTGTTGGTGGATGACGAATACAGCCATTTCCGCATTTTGCTGCTTAACGCAAACTGCTCGGGATCGCTGTCATCCAAGACCAACTGGGGCCTCGAGCAGCAGCGCTCGGCAGGATTCGACAAGCGAGGCCTGCGTGTCGCGCTCGGCCTGCAGTGCATCCAACCGGCGGCACATTTCCGGGGACGCCATTCCCCTGGTAGACGGCGAGTTCCGATAGCGGATATTGGCTGCTCATGACTGACCCTCTTCAGCTTGGCGGCATAGGCCATTGTCGCGGCCTTGAGCCTGCTCGGCCCTTTCTTTGATCGTGGCGCGCACAACGGACATCTCCTCCCATGAGTTTTTTATCGGCCGCGCCTCGTCGTGCTTGAACGAGAAACCTGCCTGCTTCCGTGCATCGTGGATGCGGTGGGCGTCATGGAGCCTCATGAAAAGGCGCCAGACTGATCGTTGGCGCCATGCTACAATCGCGCATTCTTCAACGATCTCAGTCAGCTAAGCTCCTGATAGAAAAGGGAACCGAAGTGCAAGCGCAGCCCCGCGACGAACTTGAAACTTCACGTTGGCAATACCGTGCCGGTTCGAAGCCGGCGCCGGGCACCAGGCGCTCCGCCGCCCACGCCTCCCTATCCTGTTGGGCCCCTTTGCGGCATGCTGGCTGATGCAACAGTCTCCAGCGAGAATGCGCATGGCCCCTATCCGTCCGGCCCGTAGCGAACACGACGTTCTTATCATCGGTGGCGGCGTTGCCGGCCTGACCCTGGCGCTGCACGTCGCCGGGACGCGCCGCGTCACCCTGGTGCGCCCCGCCAGCGACGATCAAGGCGCCAGCCGCTGGGCCCAGGGCGGCATTGCCGCCGTGCTCTCGCCCCAGGACGACTTCGACGCTCATGTCGCCGACACGCTGGTCGCCGGCGATGGCCTGTGCGACGAGCGGGCCGTGCGCTTCACCGTCGAGCAGGGGCCCGCGGCCATCGAGTGGCTGCTCTCTCTCGGTGTACCGTTCACGCGCGACGAAAGCCCAAGCGCCAGCTACCCCTATCACCTGACCCGGGAAGGCGGGCACGGCGCCCGCCGCATCATTCATGCCGAGGATGCCACCGGGCGCGCCGTGCTCGACACCCTGAAGAGCCACGTCGAGGCGCATCCGGCGATCGCCATTCGCGACGACCTGGTCGCCATCGGCCTGATGGGCGATGCCCAGCAGCGCTGTCGCGGCGCCCGCTGCGTGGACGAACGAGGCCAGCTGCAGGAGCTGCTGGCCGGCGATACGGTACTCGCCACCGGCGGTGCCAGCGGACTTTACCGCCATACCACCAGCCCCCACCCGGCCAGCGGCGAGGGCATGATGATGGCCGCTGAGCTGGGCGCCGAGCTGATGAACCTCGAGTTTCAGCAGTTCCATCCGACCTGCCTCTACGACCCGGGCGGCCCGCCCTTCCTGATCAGCGAAGCGGTTCGCGGTGAAGGCGGCAGGCTTTACAGCACGGATGGGCATCGCTTCATGCTCGAGCGGGACGAGCGCGCCGAGCTGGCGCCTCGCGACATCGTCGCCCGCGCCATCGACGCCGAGATGCAGCGTACCGGCTCGCCCCACGTCTGGCTGGACGTGACCCATCTCGGCGACGCGGCCATTCGCAGCCACTTTCCCACGATCCACGCCCACTGCCTGCATCGCGGGCTAGACATCACCCGTGCACCGATTCCGGTCGTGCCCGCCGCCCACTACAGCTGCGGCGGCGTTGCCACCGACCTCGACGGCAGCTCCAGCGTGCCGCATCTGTACGCCATCGGCGAAGTCGCCTGCACGGGGCTGCACGGCGCCAATCGCATGGCCAGCAACTCGCTGCTGGAGTGCCTGGTCTACGCGCGCAGCTGCGCCGGCAAGCTGGCGCTGCGCGCCCCCGCCGCCACGTCTTCGCCGACGGCGGGCACCGTGGGTACAAAACGGGTGGAAGCCCATCGCGTCGAGCAATGGCGCACGGCCATGCGCGACATCATGAGCCGCCACGTGGCCATCGTGCGCCGCGACGCCGGTCTGGAGGCCGCCTCGCGCGAGCTGAGCGAGCTGAGTCGAGAGATACAGGCCGCTGTCGAAAGCGCTGCACCCGATACGGCACTGGCCAGCCTGTGGCACGCCGTCAGGCTGGCCCGCCTGACCGTGATGGCGGCTCGCCAGCGCCGCGAGTCACGCGGCCTGCACTTCAACCCCGACTGCCCGCCCCACGACCAAACCGGCCTGGCGCCACGCCCTTCCCGGCTTCATCTGGCCGATCTCCCCGACTGAAGGACCCGCGCCGTCCGCCACCGACGCCTTGCCCCTAGCGAGCCAGCGCCCGCCGCAGTTGGCGCCGCGCTTCGCACGAGGCGCTGTCGGGCCACAGCCAGGTCCGTCGACGTTCGATGTCCAGCGCGATCAGCCAGGGGCCACGATAGGCGCAGCGCAGCCTGACGGGAACCGCCTCGGCAGCCGCCGCCGGGCGCCACAGCCAGCGCCAGCCGCCACCGGCTTCCGGTTGCATCTGCAGCTCACCGTGGGCCTGTCCACGCCAGAGCCACCCGCCCAGCCACAACAGCCACCCCAGGGCCGGCAGCGCCAGCCATCCGGGCGCATGGCTCAATACGCTGGCGGTGACCGCCAGCGCCAGCAGCCACTGGCAGCCCCAGGCCAACCTAGACGGGACGATGCGGATCGTTATCGGCGTTCTCGGCATGTTGCTGAATCAGCGTCACGATGCGGCGAAACTGCGGATCGGGCTCCTCGCGCTGCATCAGCCAGGCAAAGAGATCCTGGTCCTCGCCCTCGATCAGCGCGCGATAGGCCGCCTGGTCCCCGGCGCCGAGCCCATCGTAGCAGTGCTCGAGAAAGGGGATCAGCAGCAGGTCGAGTTCCCACATCCCGCGCCGGGAGTGCCAATAGAGCCGCTTGCGCAGGGCAGCGGCATCGGGGGTATTCGCTTCGCTCAACGTCGGCCTCGATGGTAGGAGGAATGAGGCACCAGTATACCGGAGCCGGAAAAATGGGGCAGCGCTTCGACCCGCATTGCCCCCTCTCTCTTGACCATGGTCGTAGTGCGTTGTTTTATCTCGGTTTGAGCAGTATGCTGACGGGAGAACAAGAATGCCACCCAGGTCCCACCGGACCAGGAAACGCCTGGAGATGACCCGATGACCAAATCCGAGTTGATCGAACAGATCGCCATGCGCCAGCCTGAGCTCTCGATCAAGGAAGTCGAATCCGCGGTTCGCCTGATTCTCGACGACATCACCGACACGCTGGCCGAGGGGGGACGGGTCGAGATCCGGGGGTTCGGCAGCTTCTCCCTGCACTACCGGGAGCCGCGGGTCGGTCGCAACCCCAAGACCGGCGAACCGGTCGCACTGGAGGGCAAGTTCGTGCCACACTTCAAGCCTGGCAAGGAACTCCGCGAGCAGGTCAATGCCAGCCGCGCCCTCGGCTATTAATACTTTCGTCATTCACAAGGGATAGACACATGCGTTGGCTCAAAGGCCTGATCCTGGCCATCATCCTGCTGGCGGTACTGCTTGTCGGCATTCTCTTCGCCGTCAACAACCAGCAGACGGTACCGCTCAACCTGATCTGGATGGAGCTGCCGGCCGTATCGCTCTCCGTGTGGCTGCTGGCCGCCCTGGTCTGCGGCGTGGTACTGGGCATGCTGGCGATGACAGGGGTCTGGCTGAGGCTGCGCACCGCGCTCTCGCGCGCTCAGCGCTTGAATCGACAACAGCGCAAGGAACTCGACCGTCTTCGCGTTCAGGAGCTCAAGGAACTGCCGTAAATGCCTGATGCCCTGCTGCTTGTACTGCTGATGGCCGCCGTTGCCATTGGCTGGTGGCTAGGCCGCCGTGAGCGCCAGGGCAGCCGCGATCACGCGCCATCGAACACGCTGTCACGGGACTACTTCGTCGGCCTGAACTACCTGCTCAACGAGCAGCCCGACCGCGCCATCGAGACCTTCGTCAGCGCGCTGGAAGTGAACAGCGAGACCATCGACACCCACATCACCCTGGGCAACCTGTTCCGCACCCGCGGCGAGGCCGACCGCGCCGTCAAGATCCACCAGAACCTGCTGGCCCGCCCCACCCTGACGGTTCTGCAAAGCGAACAGGTGCAGCTCGAGCTCGCCCGGGACTTCCTTCACCTGGGGCTGTTCGATCGCAGCGAGCGGCTACTCCAGCAGCTGGTGAACGACGCCAGCCACGACGACTTCCGTCATTCCGCCAAGCGCCTGCTGGCGGACCTCTTCGATCGCGAGGGAGAGTGGCAGGCCGCCTTCGACGTGGCCTACCCCAGCCTGATTCGTCGGCACGAGGACATCCGCCGTGCAGCGGCCCACTGGCTCTGCGAGATGGCCGACCAGGAACGCCGCTCGGCAAGCCCGGGGCTGGCCCGCAAGCACTTGCGGCGCGCGCTATCCATCGACCCGCGCTGCGTGCGCGCCAACCTGCTGCTGGCGGCACTGGCCCAGGATACCGGGCACTATCGCGATGCCATCCGTATCCTCATGCGCATCCCCGACCAGGATCTGGACATGATGCCAGTCGCGCTGGAACCGCTGCATCATGCCTTTGCGATGCTGAATGACGAAGCGGGACTGGTGGATTGCCTGGAGCGACTGCTCGAACGCGCCCATGTGACCAGCCTGATCATTCTGCTGGCGGAGACCCAGCGCAAACGCCACGGGCTGCAGGTGGCCATCGAGCTGGTCAGCGAACAGCTCAATCGGTCGCCGAGTCTGGGCGCCCTCGACTATTTGCTGGACCTCTACCAGCATCAGCAGCAGGAACAGGGGGCTCCCGACGACCGGCTGCAGCTGCTCAAGCAGCACACCCATACCCTGCTGACGGCACGGCCGAGGCATCGTTGCCAGCGCTGCGGGTTCGCCGGCCAGCCCCTGCACTGGCAATGCCCCAGTTGCCGCAGCTGGGGCACCACCCGTCCCATCACCGGCATCGAGGGGGAGTGAGGCTCAGCCCCGGGCCAGTTCCTGCTCGATGGCCGTCAGCGCCGCCATCGGATCGTCCGCCTGGGTCACCGGCCGACCGATCACCAGATGCGTGCTTCCCGCCGCCAGCGCTGCGGCCGGCGTCATCACGCGCCGCTGATCGCCATGCTCGGCACTGCGCGGCCTGATTCCCGGCGTCACCTTGAGGAAGTGTTCACCGCACAGCTCGCTCAGCCGAGCCGCCTCCTGCGCCGAGCACACCACCCCGTCCATGCCGCACCGATGCGCCAGCACGGCCAGGCGTTCGACATGCTCGGCCGGCGTGGCCGCGACGCCCACCTCGGCGAGGTCCTCTGCCGTCATGCTGGTCAGTACCGTCACGGCGATCAGACGGGTCGCCAGCGCGTGGCGATCCAGGCGTTCCCGTGCGGCCTCCATCATGCGCCGGCCACCGCCGGCATGCACGTTGACCATCCACACGCCCTGCTCGGCGGCCGCCTGTACGGCGCCGGCCACAGTGTTGGGAATATCGTGGAACTTGAGGTCGAGAAATATCTGAAAGCCGCGCCCATGCAGCGCATCGATCACCTCCGGGCCACTGCGGGTGAACAGCTCCTTGCCCACCTTGACGCGGCAGCGCTCGGGGTCGAGCCGGTCGGCCAGGCACAAGGCGGCATCGAGAGAGGGATGATCGAGGGCGATGATCAAAGGCGAATCACTGGACACGTTGGGGCTCCGGCTGCGGGGGTGATGGCCCGATTATACCAGCCACTGCCGGTTCACCGTTCTCTTCAGCCTGAACTATGCTCTTACCTAATATGAGCACGCCAGCACACGCCCGCTGTGCTCACCTCGTTCCAGGCACCACGACAACGACAACGGCTATGCCACGCATGCCCCTGAATCGATGGACCGGGAGGACTCCATGACAAGCGAACAACGCATTGGCCCGATCGTCCTGCCTGACAGCCGAGCCCAGCGAGTGCTGACCTCACTGCTGGAAGGCTCCGGCGTGACTCTCAACGGCGACGCGCCCTGGGATCCACAGATTTATCATCCTGACTTCTGCTCGAGAATCCTGCGCCAGGGTTCCCTGGGGCTGGGGGAGTCGTTCATGGATGGCTGGTGGGAATGCGAGCAGATCGACGAGATGGCCTGCCGCCTGCTCCTGCATGGCCTGGGCGAGCGGGCCCGCCCCCCTGCAGATCGCCTCATGTATCGTCTCCAGGCGGGGCTGCTCAACCTGCAGAGCAAGGCCCGGGCCTACATCGTCGGCGAAGCACATTACGATCTGGGCAACGACCTGTTCGAGCGCATGCTCGACCCCACCATGAGCTACTCCTGCGGCTACTGGAAAGACGCCGCGACGCTTCACGAGGCCCAGCTCGCCAAGCTCGAACTGGCGTGTCGCAAGCTCGAGTTGCGCCCCGGCATGCACGTGCTGGACATCGGCTGCGGCTGGGGCAGCTTCGCCGAGCATGCGGCCCGTCATCACGGGGTCTCGGTAACCGGCATCACCATCTCGCGGGAACAGGCGGAGCTGGCCAGGGAACGCTGCGCCGGCCTGCCCGTCGAGATCGAACTGAAGGACTATCGCGAACTGGCCGGCTGCTTCGATCGCATCGTCTCCATCGGCATGTTCGAGCACGTGGGCCATCGCAACTACGAGATCTACTTCCAGACCGTCGAACGCCTGTTGGCCGAGAATGGCCTGTTCCTGCTGCATACCATCGGCTCGAACCGCTCCGAGATCAGCGTCGATCCCTGGATCGACCGTTACATCTTCCCCAACGGGGTGCTGCCTTCGGCACGCCATATCGCCGATGCCAGCGAGGACCTGTTGCTGATGGAGGACTGGCACAACTTCGGCCCCGACTATGACAGAACGCTGATGGCCTGGCGCGACAACTTCGATGCCCACTGGCACGAGATCGCCGATCGCTACAGCCAGCGCACCGAGCGAATGTTCCGCTACTACCTGTCGGTATGCGCCGGCGCCTTTCGTGCGCGCGACCTTCAGCTCTGGCAGGTCGTCTTCTCCCGCGGCAGGCGGACGCGCTACGACGCACCGCGCTGAAGCCTCACGCCGCATGAGGCGTTATCTTACAAGCGCTGTAGGCAATTTCTTACAGCTTCCGCTAGATGATTTACGCTCTGTTACAACGTATATTAGACATTCTCTCAACGGCTCCCTTCCGTAGCTGGGTGGCTTCGCGTAGAAGCCAAGCATGCCCGTGACAAGGTACCGAGCCGTTACATAACAACACCAGGACTCATGCCTGTACGCAGCAGGCCACAAGGGACGCCCGCATGTCTGAAGAGAATGCCATGACGGGAGGGGAGCTGAATGAACCGACCAGCATGCGTGACTTCACGGAACGCCTGCCCGGCGTCGTCTTTCAGTTTCATCGTGACCATCACGGGCACATGCATTTCCCCTACCTGGCCGGAAGCGGCACCGGCCTGCCAGGAATCGATCGCGACGCCTTGAACCAGGACGCTCGCCACATGCTCGACCGCCTGGATGAGGAGGACTACCCGCGCGTGATGGCCGCCATCGAACGTTCGGCTCGCTGGCGCATCCCCATCGCCACCAAGTTCCGCATCCGCCTGTCGGGTCGCCGCTGTCGCTGGGTCGCGCTTCGAGCCCAGCCGGAGGATTCGGCGACCGGCGTGCTCTGGCACGGACTGATGATCGACATCACCGAACAGATGGCCGAGGAGGCCAGGCTACGCCGGCTCTCGGATACCGACGACCTGACCGGCCTGGCCAACCGCCGCAGGCTGATGACCCGGCTCGACGAGGAGATCGCGCGGAGCAATCGGCATGGAAGCCCGCTCTCCCTGATGTTGCTCGACCTGGATCACTTCAAGCGCATCAACGATACCTGGGGACACCTGCAGGGCGACCAGGTACTCGCCGAATTCGCCACCCTGTGCCACCAGCTGCTGCGCGAGGAAGACATCATCGGCCGACTCGGCGGCGAGGAGTTTGCCGTGCTGTTGCCCTTGACCCCGCTGGTCGCCAGCCACCCGCTGGCCGAACGGCTGCGCCACGCCATTGCCGCGCACGATTTCGGCATCGAGGCCGGCCAGGTCACCGCCAGTATCGGGCTTGCCGAGTACCGCCTGGGTGAGTCGAGAGACACCCTGATCGGCAGGGCCGATCGCAGCCTGTACGCGGCCAAGCATCAAGGGCGCAACCGCGTCATCAGCGGCTGAACATGCCGCCTCCCGTCGACACCCCATGTGGCAGATTGCGCAAGGCGATGGCATCATGGACAGGATGCGGGCCATGCAGAATGACGGTCCGACGTTGCCACGATTCCCTATTGTCGCCAGACCGACGAGGTAGCGAAACAACATGTTCGAACATATTGAGCGGGTCCCCGGGGACGCCATCCTCGGCCTGATCGAGGCCTTCAAGAAGGATACCAATCCCCAGAAGGTCGATCTCGGCGTCGGCGTCTACAAGGACGCCCAGGGCAACACCCCGGTGATGCGCGCCGTCAAGGAAGCCGAGGCCCTGCTGCTCAAGAACGAAACCACCAAGACCTACATCGGCTCCCACGGCGCGCCCGAGTACGGCGAAGTGATCCTGCCGATGGTGCTGGGCGAAGGCTCACCGGTCCTCGCGCCGGCCGCGCCAGCGGCGACGCAGTCGCCGGGTGGCACCGGCGCCCTGCGCCTGGCGGCCGACTTCATCAGTACCCAGCTCCCCGGCAAGGGCATCTGGGTCAGCAATCCCACCTGGCCGAACCACCACGGGATCTTCACCGCCGCCGGCATCGAGCTGCACAAGTATCCCTACGTCGACGCCGAGAATCGCCTCGATTTCGACGGCATGCTGGCCGCGGTCCAGCAGATTCCGGCCGGCGACGTCATCGTGCTGCACGCCTGCTGCCATAACCCTACCGGCTTCGACCTCTCCCGCGAGCAGTGGCAGCAGATTCTGGAAGTGGTCCGTGAGCGCGGCCTGCTGCCTCTGATCGACTTTGCCTACCAGGGCTTCGGTGAGGGTCTCGATGAAGACGCCTACGGCGTTCGCCTGCTGGCCGAGAACCTCGACGAGGTGATCATCACCAGCTCCTGCTCGAAGAACTTCGGTATCTACTGCGAGCGCACCGGCTGCCTGATCATGGTGGCGAAGAACCACGAGCAGATGGAGAACATCCGCTCTCAGGTGGCGATCGTCGCCCGCGAGAACTACTCCAATCCGCCTGCCCATGGCGGCGCCATCGTCAGCGAGATCCTCCACTCCGCCGAGCTTGCCGCCATCTGGCGCGAGGAGCTCACCGAAATGCGCGACCGCATCAACACCCTGCGCCGCGATTTCGTCGAAGCGCTGAAGCCCTATGGGCTCGACCAGAAGTATGCCTGCGTGGCCGAGCAGCGCGGCATGTTCTCCTATACCGGCCTGCAGCCGGAGCAGGTCGACCGCCTGCGTGACGAGTTCGGCATCTACATGGTACGTTCGGGCCGCGCCAACGTGGCCGGCTTCTCCCACGAGAACCTGCCCTACCTGGCCAAGGCCATCGCCGCGGTCAACTGATCCTACGCTCGCAGTCACGCCCCGCCCCGGCCTTGTCGGGGCGGGCTGAGCCGACGCACGTGCGACCAATCTTTTTTACGTAGGCGATCCGTCGAAGAGCGGGCGCATATTCTCGATCAGGTAGCGATCATCGAACCCGGCCTCATGCTTGAGCGCCTCCAGGTCCGGTATCGTCACGCGGTAGCGCTCGCGGAAGATCAACCCGTCGTCGTTCAATGCCGTGAAGGTTCGGCTGACATGGACCGGGCTGAGCCCGAGCAGGTCGGCCAGAATCTCCTGCGACAGCGGCAGGCGAAAGCTTTCGCAACCGTTACCGTGGGTCTGCTTGATGCGCTGGCACATCTCGAGCAGGAAATGCGCCAGCTTCTGGCGTGCGTTGCGCCGCGCCAGGTTGACCAGGCGCTCCGTCAGCATCACCTGCTGGCGGCTGGCGATGGCGAACAGGATCGAGGTGAGGGTAAAGGACTGGCGGAAGATGTCGACGAGGTGACGATGGGGAAAGAAGCAGACTTCGCCGTCCTCAATCATCTGCACCCCGGCCAGGCGCTGCGAAAAGGCAAATTCGCGCAGGCCGACGATATCGCCGGGCAGGTAGATATCCAGAATCTGACGCGTACCGTTCTCCAGCTCACGGTAGGAGAACGCCCAGCCGCGCTTGAGCGTGCAGAATTCGTGGGCCCGGTCGCGTTCCTCCCACAGGGGGAAGCCGGCCTTGACCGTGGTGGCGCTGTCCTCCAATCGAAACAGCAGCGCCTTGTCCTCGGCGGACAGCGGATAGTACTGATTGAAATGCCGAACGATGCAGCTCTCGTCTGGGTTCATCGAGCATCCCCCCTGAATTCATGAATGCGCCAAGCGACCCCCAGCGCAGCGAACCCCCGCAATGAGCCACTTCATCTTACGTGCTCGCCCTGCGGGTGAATACGACAAAGGCAGTCTTGACCAAATAGTCAGACAGTAGTCACACTGGACCTGCCTTGACTACAACCCCAACACACAAGAGGCTCATCATGGCGGCTTCCCCCGTGCACTACCCCTGGTACAAGAAGGAGGACACCGATGCCTTCTTCGCCCTCTTCCAGAACAATATCGCCAACTTCGTCATCATTGCCATCACCATGCTGGGCATGGGCTTTCCCGCTTCCATTGTCTTCGGTCAGGTATTGCCGGGAGCCGCGGTGGCCGTGATGGTCGGCAATTTCTACTACGCCTGGTCGGCGGCACGTCTGGCGCGCAAGGAGAACCGCAGCGACGTCACTGCGCTCTCCTATGGCATCTCCACGCCGGTGATGTTCGTCTTCCTGTTCGGCGTACTGCTGCCGGCCAAGCAGCTGACCGGCGACGCCGAGCTGGCCTGGAAGGTGGCGGTGGCGGCCTGCTTCATCAGCGGCGCCATCGAGGCGGCGGTCAGCCTGATCGGCCGCTGGGTCCAGTATCACCTACCGCGTGCCGCCATGCTCGGTGCGGTCGCGGGGGTCGCCTTGACCTTCATCGCCGGCGAGATGCTGTTCAAGACGCTCGAAATGCCGGTAATAGGGCTGCTGGTGCTGGCGATCATCATCGTCGGCCTGGTGGCGCGCGTCAGCATGCCGTTCCGCCTGCCGACCTCGCTGTTCGCCATCGTCATCGGCACCGCCATGGCCTACCTCATCGGCGATGCCGGCGGCGAGCGCTTCAGCGATGCCTTCACTCACCTGGGCTTCTACCCGCTGCTGCCCAACCTGGCCTGGTTCGAGGGGCTGGGGCTGCTGTTCACCGGCATGCTGGCGGTGCTCACCGTGGTGCTGCCGATCACGCTGTACAACGCCATCGAGACCATGAACAACGTCGAGGCAATGGAAGCCGCGGGCGACAAGTACGACGTTCGCGAGTGCCAGGCCGTGGATGGCGCCGGTACCATGATCGGCGCCCTGTTCGGCGGTGTCTTCCCCACGACCGTCTACATCGCCACGGTAGGGGCCAAGTGGATGGGCGCCGGTCGCGGCTACAGCATCCTCAACGGCGCCGTTTACGCCCTGGCCACCATGTTCGGCCTGATCGCCGCCCTCGCGGCCATCATCCCGGTCTCGGTGGTCGCACCGATCCTGGTCTTCGTCGGCATGTCGATGATCGCTACCGCCTTCCAGAGCAACGATACGCGCTATTATCCGGCGGTTGCGCTGGCCATGCTGCCCTACTTCGCCAACTACGTGATGACGCGCTTCAACCGGGCTGCCGAGGAGACGGTAACGGGAATCTCTTCGGGTGTCGTGCCGATGGGCCAGGGCGCGATGTTCATGGCCATCTTCATCGGCGCCATGACCGTCTCGGTCATCGACCATCAGTTCCGTCGCGCCGCCATCTTCGCCGCAGTGGCGGCGGCCTTCTCCTTCGTCGGACTGATGCACGCCCCGGAGCTGGCCGTGAACGCCGCCTGGGACTTCACCCTGGGCTATCTGGTGATGGGCGCGCTGTTCCTCTACTTCGCCTGGCAGCAAGAGAAGTCGGTAGCTCCCCATGCCTCCCCGTCCAAGCCCGCCGCGGCTCCCCAGCCGCCAGCGGCCGACTGAGGCACAAAGCATCGGGGGCGCAGCTGCGCCCCCGGTTCCCTTGACTGGCTCCCTCGGGATTCGTTGGGTTCGTTGAGAAGAAGCGGATCCCGGTTCAGTTGGCGTCGATGGTACTTTCGGCTTCCGTCTCGCCCTCTGCCGTCCCCCTGATGCGATCGCGATTCTCTTCGATCCGATCCTGGGCAGGTTCGGCAGCCCGCTCCGAGGCACGATCCAGCCCAGGTGCTTTCGGTTTGTCGGCTTCGGCTTCGACCTCCGTTTCCACGTCGGCATCCATATCGGACGTCGCGTCGAGGTCGTCAGTGGATTCCGATTCCGTCTCCATATCGCCGTCGAGGCTGGCATCGGTATCGCCATCGACGCTGGCATCGGTATCGCCATCGACGCTGGCATCGGTATCGCCATCGACGCTGGCATCGGTATCGCCGTCGACGCTGGCATCGGTATCGCCGTCGACGCTGGCATCGGCATCGCCGTCGACGCTGGCATCGGCATCGGCATCGCCGTCGACGCTGCCATCGGCATCGCCGTCGAGGCCGCCCTCGGCATCACCCTCGGCGCCGCCATCCAGGCCGCCCTCGGCACCACCTTCGGCGCCGCCATCCAGGCCGCCCTCGACACCACCTTCGGCTCCGCCATCCAGGCCACCCTCGGCATCGCCGGCCTGGGCCAGCAGCATGGGAGACGATTCGCTGGTCACTCCCAACGATGCCGCGGTGGAAACATTGCCGCTCTGCCACGTTTCACTCTCGGCATGAGCGGTCGCGCCGGCCAGGCCGGCAAAGATCAGGGCCATACTGGCAGTCAGTGTCTTGAGCTTCATAGCGCCTCCTTCTCCCCGTCTCCTTGGGGGTGGTTCGGTCAGACTCCTGATGAGCGGCTCGCAACGATACCGCTCATGCCCTACCTAGCGAGAGACATGCCATGCCTAACAAAAAATTCGTAAAAACAGGAAATTGAAAAAGAACGGCGTTCATGCAGCTGCCTGACAGCTGACTAGGGCAGCCTGGATACGTCGCAATCAAGAGACAGGCAATTAAAGCGCTCACCCAGAAAGCTCGCCCAGAGACACGCATGGTAAGAAGGCAAAGCCCCTGTCACCATTTCGCGACATTACGCCTCGAGCGCGGCAGAAGCCGGTCAACCCTTCCGACGCGACGAGGCCCTGCCGAACGTTCGACAGGGCCTCGTCGATACCCACCCGTGCGCTACGTCACGCAGCGTCGTGGGACACATCCAGGCCGCTCGGGTCGATGACGGCCACGCTGGTCAATCAGATCGACCAGGCATAGCTCGCCGACTTCACCCGAGGCCACAGCGACTCCCGCACGAGAGCCGCCGTGCAGGCAGCCTTACTCCGCAGGCTGGGCCGGCTGGCCCTGCTGCTGTTGCATCTGGTTCTGCAGGTCCTGCATCTGCTGCTGCTGCTGGGCAATCGCCTCGTCCAGCCGCTGCCGCTGCTCATCGGTGAACACCGACTCGATACGGGACTGCAACAGCACGGTTTCGGCGGTGATCTCCCCGGTCAGGTCGCCCAGGCGTGAAGCATCCTCACGAATGACATTCTCATCGTAGTCAGGACCGACATGATCGCCGAGGCGCGCCTGGAGGGCCTGGGCCTCCTGCTCCTTGGGTGCCAGCTGACGCTCGGCCTCGTCCAGCAGACCACGGATCTCCTGCTGCTGGTTCTCGTCCAGGTCGAGCAACTGATCGAGCTGGTCCACCTGGTCTCCCTGAGGCGGAGCCTGCATCTCCTGTGCCGCCACGACGCCAGTGATGCCCAGGGTGAGCACGATCGTTGTCAGAAACTTGGTGAGCTTCATCACTTACTCCATTCCATCAGAGTTGCTTTCATGACCCGTACGGTCGAGCCACTACGTCCTATCCCAGACAGCGCAACAGGCGTCAGGTTCGCTCACGCGGCAAAAGTTTCGACTCGACGCCTGCCTCGGCACTGCTGCGGGCCAGCATGTGGCGCATCAGCCGCCAGGCCAGCGTGCCCGCCACCACGTTACCGAAGGCCGCTCCCATGGCGAGCCCCGGCAGGCCAGCAAGCGACGATCCGAGCCAGAGGAACGGTAGGTAGCAGAGGAACAGCCTTGCGGTGGACATCAGCATGGCGCGCAGCGGCCAGCCCAATGCGTTGCCGGCAGATACCACCAGCATGCAGACCCCGAGGGCGGCGTAGCTCGGCAGCAGGAACCGGACCAGCACCGTCAAATCGCTCCGCACATCGGCGCTGCCCGCCAGGAGCTGAGAGACCCAGGGCGACAGCAGCGCCAGTCCCCCACCCAGCAGCAGCTGCCACCCGATGACGACCCTCAGCGCCAGGCGTATCAGCTGCCTGACCTGAGCCCAGTCACCGGCACCGTAGCAACGCCCCAGCCAGGGCGGGAGCGACATGGTCATCGCCAGCACCACGACCAACGCCAGCGTTTCGAGCCGACTCGCCAGCCCCCATGCCGCCACCGCCGACTCCCCCAGGCCAGCTACCACCGAGACGGCAAGCATAGCCGCCAGCGGCGGCATCAGCTGGCTGACCATGGCCGGCCCGGCGATGCCGGCGAAAGCGCCAGCCGAGCCGGCCAGCTCGCGCCTGAGCCCGTGACGCGTCAGCCAGTCGCGCCGGCGCAGCCGGTAGACGGCCAGCAGCAGCCCGCTGCCGAAGGCGATGGCCGTGGCCCAGGCCGCGCCGGGAAGACCAAGCCCTGCCCAGGGCCCGACGCCGAAGATGAACAGCGGGTCGAGCAGCAGATTGATCAGGCTCGTGACAACCATCAGCTTGCCGGGCAAACGCGTATCGCCGTGGGCGCGAAACAGGCTATAGACAAAGTAGAGGACCGCCCCCAGCCACGCCGCCAGCAGCTGCGGCGCCCAGTAGGCGCGGATCAGCGCACGTGCCGTCGCGTCGGCTCCCAGACGAGAGAAGATCGGCAACTGGGCCCACCACAGCACGAACACGAGCAGGGCGATGGTCACGCTACCCACTACCAGCACCAGCGAACCCAGGCGCCGGGCCCGTTCGACCTCGCCGGCCCCAAGCGCGCGCGAGATCAGTGCCGCTATGGCGATGCCGAGCCCTACCTGCACGCCGATGACGAGAAAGGTCAGCGGAAAGGTGAACGACTGCGCCGCCAGCGGTGCCGTACCCAGGCGGGCAACGAAAGCACTGTCCACCAGTTGGAAGCCCAGCAGCGCCAACACGCCGATCGCCATCGGCCAGGTCTGGCGCCACAGGGTCAGCCCCAACGAGGGCGCGGTATTGTCACTTTGTGTCACGCACTCTCCCGTACAAAACGCGACACCCCCGGATCAGTCCGGGGGTGGCAGTGTCATGACGTTGAGCCAGGTTACTGGCGCACCCCCTCGAAGGTGACGTAGAGCTCGAGTTCGTGCATCGCTTCTGGGAAATCGCTCATGTCGATACCGAAGTCCGCCAGGGTCAGCATGGTGCTGCCCTCGAAGCCGGCGCGATAGCCGCCCCACGGGTCTTCGCCCTCGCCCATCAGGGTGACCGGCATCTCGATCTCGTGGGTCTCGCCGTGCAGGGTCAGGTCTCCGGTCAGCACGCCCTCGTCGTCACCGTTGGGCGTGAAGCCGGTGGAGACGAACGTGGCAGTAGGATACTCACCGGCGTCCAGGAAATCGCTGCTGAGGAAATGCTTGTCACGCTCGGCATTGTTGGTGTTCAGGCTGTTTACCTGTACCTCCATTTCCACGCTGGAAGCCTCGAGATCCTCGGGGTCGTACTGGAAACGGCCCTCGAACTCCTCGAAGGAGCCGAGAATGTATGAGTAGCCCAGGTGATTGATCTTGAACTGGATGAAGGCATGCTGTCCCTCGGTATCCACCACGTATTCAGCGGCCGGTGCCGTACCGGCGGCGGCCAGGGAAACGGCGCCAAAGGCAGTAGCGAGTGCGGCTTTCTTGAACATCGAGTCTCTCCTTGGTTGAGCGCCCACAGGCGCTGGCGTTCAACGGCGACGCGTACGTGCCGGGTTCATCATGCGAATGAGAGTATCGTAGCGATCGAGGAAATGGTGCTTCAGTGCCGCCAAGGTATGGCCCGCCGCCAGCAGCATCAGCGCCACGGCACTGTACCAGTGGATCTCACCGGCAATGCTGGCCTGGTCGGGCAGGTGACTGACCAGCGCGGGCACCTCGAACCAGTCGAAGACACTGATGCCACGTCCGCGAGCGGTGGAGATCAGGTAACCGCTGACCAGCACCGCCAGCATCAGCACATAGAGGGCGATATGACCCAGATGGGCGGCAAAGCGCTCTGTGCGGCTACCGTGGGCCGCGGGGACAGGCTGGAACAGGCGCCAAGTTACGCGCAGCAGCGTGGCAAACAGCAGCAGCATACCGATGGAGCGGTGCCACCACGGAGCGCGATTGTACCAAGGGTCGTAGTAGCCCAGGTCCGTCATCCACCAGCCGAGCAGGAACAGGCCCACGATCGCCACGGCACTGGCCCAGTGGAAGAGGATGCTGACCAGGCCCCAGCCTGAGCGGGTGTTGCGCCACATCTCGTCGCTCCCGTTGCGCTGCGTGATCGATGGGAGGCAGCATACCGTAACGAATGCTCAGGATGCGCTGAAAAAACCGAACGTTACGTTCGTAAAAATTCCCGGTCGTTGTCACGGGGCGCCCTTCCACGCCCGGAGCGCTCAGATCAACGCATCGAGGCCGCGCGCCAGGTCGCTGCGAATGTCCTCGAACGCCTCGAGCCCTACCGCCACGCGGATCAGGCCCTCGCCGATGCCGGCCGCCTCCTTCTGCGCTTCGGAGAGTCGACCGTGGGTAGTGGTGGCAGGATGGGTGATGGTGGTCTTGACGTCTCCCAGGTTGCCGGTGATCGATAGCATGCGGGTGGCATCGATAACCGACCAGGCCGCCTCGCGCCCGCCTCTCACCTCGAACCCCAGCACCGCACCAAAGCCGCCCTGCTGACGCCCGGCCAGCTCATGCTGCGGGTGGCCCGGCAAGCCGCTGTAGTGAACACGCGCCACTGCCGGATGCCCCTGCAGCCATTCGGCCAGGGCCTGGGCATTCTCGCAGTGGGCGCGCATGCGCAGGCCCAGCGTCTCGAGTCCCTTGGTGAAAATCCAGGCATTGAACGGGCTCAGGCACGGTCCGCAGGTACGCACCACGCCAAACACCTCCTCGAGTTCCTTGTCACGTCCTACCACGGCGCCGCCGATCGCACGACCCTGGCCGTCCAGGTATTTGGTGGCGGAGTGGATGACAAGGTCGGCCCCCAGCGCCAGTGGCTTCTGCAGTGCCGGCGTCAGGAAGCAGTTGTCGATGGCCAGCAGCGCGCCCGAGCGATGGGCAATGTCGGCGAGCGCTGCGATATCGACAATCTCGGAGAGCGGGTTGGAGGGGGTCTCGGCGAACAACAGGCGCGTTCGGGGCGTGAGCGCCGCCTCCCAAGCCGCCAGGTCGGAGAGTTCGACGTAGCGTGTGGTGATACCCAGCTTGCCGAAGTACTTGTCGAACAGGCTGACGGTGGAGCCGAACAGCGAGCGCGAGGCGACGATCTCATCGCCGGCCTGCAGCAGGGCGAGCACGGTCGCGAGTATCGCCGCCATGCCGGAACTCGTCGCCACGCAGCGCTCGCCCCCTTCGAGCGCCGCCAGGCGGCGCTCGAAGGTGTGCACCGTGGGGTTGGTGAAGCGCGAATAGACGTTGCCCGGCTCCTCGCCCTTGAACTTGCGTGCCGCCTCGGCGGCGCTGGCATAGACGAAGCTCGACGTGGGGAAGATCGGCTCGCCGTGCTCCTGTTCATGAGTGCGGTGATGTCCGGCACGAATCGCCAGGGTTTCCAGCGCCCAGCCGTCGTCGGGGAATGTCTCGTCATGCATGCTCGGCCACCTCAGTCGTCGATGTCGTCTTCCTGATTGTGCATGCCCACCAGCGCGTGGGCACCGACGCTCTGCTGCTCCTTGGCAGCGTCGTTGCGCGAGGCCTCGAGGGCCGAGAGGTAGCCGTCGTCGATATCGCCGGTGATGTAGTTACCATCGAACACCGAGCAGTCGAACCGTTCGAGACCGGGGTTGACTTCGCGGCAGGCGGCCTTGAGGTCATCCAGATCCTGATAGAAGATGCGGTCGGCACCGATCAGCTCGCCGACCTCAGCCTCGCTTCGGCCATGCGCGATCAGCTCGGCGGCCGCCGGCATGTCGATACCGTAGACGTTAGGATAGCGCACCGGTGGCGCCGCCGAGGCGAAGTAGACCTTGTTCGCCCCCGCGTCGCGTGCCATCTGGATGATCTGCTTGCAGGTGGTGCCGCGAACGATGGAGTCGTCCACCAGCAGCACGTTCTTGCCCTTGAACTCGACGCCGATGGCATTGAGCTTCTGGCGCACCGATTTCTTGCGCTGGGTCTGCCCCGGCATGATGAAGGTACGGCCGATGTAGCGGTTCTTCATGAACCCTTCACGATAGGTCACCCCCAGGTGCTGGGCGAGCTCCAGCGCCGAGGTGCGCGAGGTATCGGGAATCGGGATCACCACGTCGATGTCGTGCTCCGGCCATTCGCTGCGGATGCGGTCACCGAGCTTGCGCCCCATCTGCATGCGCGTGCCGTAGACGTAGGCGCCGTCGAGGATCGAGTCGGGGCGTGCCAGGTAGACGTGCTCGAAGATGCAGGGCGACAGCGTGGGCGCATCGGCGCACTGCTGGGTATGGAATTCGCCCTCCATGTCGACGAAGATCGCCTCCCCCGGCGCCAGGTCGCGGTGCAGTTCGAAGCCGCCGACATCGAGCGCCACCGACTCGGAGGCGATCATCACCTCCTGGCCCGTGCCTTCGTCGCGGGTGCCGAACACCACCGGGCGGATGCCGTTGGGGTCGCGGAAGGCGACCAGGCCGACACCGTTGATGATCGCCACCGCAGCGTAGCCGCCGCGGCAACGACGATGCACCCGCCGCACCGCGTCGAAGATGTCGCCGGGGGAAAGGTGCAGCCCCTGCTTGCCCAGCTCATGGGCGAAGACGTTGAGCAGCACCTCGGAATCCGAACTGGTATTGATGTGGCGCAGGTCGGAGGAGAACAGCTCCTGCTTGAGCTGGTCGGAGTTGGTCAGGTTGCCGTTGTGCGCCAGCGCAATGCCGTAGGGCGAATTGACGTAGAACGGCTGCGACTCGGCTTCGCTGGACGAGCCCGCGGTGGGGTAGCGCACATGGCCGATACCCAGGTTGCCCTGCAGCCTCGCCATATGGCGCGTGTGGAACACATCGCGTACCAGGCCGTTGCTCTTGCGCAGCAGAAAACGTCCTTCGCTCCAGGTCATCATGCCCGCAGCATCCTGGCCGCGATGCTGAAGCACCGTCAGGGCGTCGTAGATCGCCTGGTTAACGGTCTGCTTGGCCAGAAGGCCGACGATACCGCACATTCCACCTTACCTCGCTTGCAGGGGGCCAACCGCAGTCGGCTTGATAATAGCAGTAGTGACTTACTGGGCGCCGGGCTCGGAAGTGCCGGCATCGCGGCGCTCGGGCAGCGAGAGATTCCGCCAGCCCTCGGGCGCCTCGGGAACGCGCCCTTCCCAAGCCTCGAGCTGGCTCACGGCCCAGTCGCGCAATTGCTCGAAGGTGGGCCGCAGTTCTGCATTCTGCCATGCCTGCAGCTGCGCCAGCGGCGTCAGGCTGATCAGGATGGTGGCTACCACCAGTATGGCCGCTCCGCGGGCGACACCGAAACAGGCGCCGGCGACACGGTTGAAGAAGCCCATGCCGACCCACTCCACGGCGGCATGAACCATGCGGATGACGATGCCGCACAGCAGTACCACGCCAAGGATCACCAGCACGAAGGCCAGCACCAGCCGGCCGTCGGGGTTGTCGATCAGTCCCGAAAGCAGATCGGCCACCGGCTCGGCCAGCAGTCGAGCGGCCAACAGGGCGATGATCCACGCCGCCAGGCCCAGTCCCTCACGAACCAGACCGCGCATGAAACCGGCCAGGGTCGAGACGGCCAGAACGGCGAGAAAGCCCCAGTCGATCCAGGTCAACATCATGCGTTCAGTCTCTCACACGGACCAGCAAACCCTGCAGGTTGACCTGCTCCTTGATGGCACTCATGGCGCGTTCGCCGGAATCCGAGGATTCGAAGGGCCCCACGTAGACCGTGGTCATGCCGTTCTCGCGCCGCCGGCTGTAGACGGGGAACCCCTGCTCCTGCAGCTGCGTCTGGAGGCGCTCGGCGTTGCCCGACTCGCCAAAGCTGCCCACCTGCACGGCCCACTCGCCCTCCGACGAGGCGCTCACGGAGTCCTGGCGTTCGGGTTCGGGATTCGCGGCAGTGGAGCGCTCGCCCTCCAGGCGTTCGGAGGCAGCCCGGGCCAGGTCGGCAATCGGATCCTGCCGAGGCGCCTCGGATGGCGGCGAGGCCTGCTCCGCAGCGCCGTTCGTCTCGCCCTGCTGCAAGGCCACGGCCGGTTCCGCCTCGACCCGTGCCGTATCGTCGGGCTCGGGCTCGACGTCTTGCAGTGGCGGCTGCGGTTCCACCAGCGAGGGATTCGTCTCGGGGGTGCGGATCTGCCCCAGGCTCGTCGGCGGCTGCGGGTCGGGCACGTTGCGCCGCTCCACCGGGACCGGCTGCTCGATGGTCAGCATCGGCTGGGGACGCTCGTCGCGGGGGGCCGGCTCATCGAACAGCATCGGCACGAAAATCACCGCCAGGGCAATCAGGATGATCGCACCGCTGATTCGTTCGCGCATTCCGTACTTCATCATCCCTCCTGCCCGGCTAAGCTGCCTGTGCCTGCTTCCACGCCAGTATGGCCGCTACCGTGAAGAAGGAGCCGCACACCAGCACGCGATCGTCGGGCGCCAGCCGCCCGGCCAGCCATGCCGCACCATCCTCGGGCGTCGGGGCCTGGTATGCGACATGTCCCGCTTGCCCCGCGATGCGCTCCGCCAGGTCCGCGGCGGTGCGTGCCCGCTCACCGGCCAGGGTCACGGCCACCCAGCCATCCGCCACGCCGGCGAGCGCGGCGACGACGCCATCGGCGTCCTTGTCACCCAGCATGCCGAGCAGCACCCAGGTTCGCCCGCGGCACGGCCGCTCTGCGAGACGGCCCGCCAGGTAGGCGGCAGCGTGCGGGTTGTGGCCCACGTCCAGGCACCACTGGCCCATCCACTGCATGCGGCCGGGCACCTGCAGGTCGCGCAGGGCCAGCCGGCAACTCACTTCGTCGAGCGCAATGCCGGCCGCGACCAAGGCCTGCAGCGCCGTCGCCGCATTGTCCAGCGGCAGCCCCGGGTCAGGCAAGTCCTCCACGCTTGGCGAGGCGTGATCGCCAACGGCTCCCTGCCAGCCGAAGCGGCCGACGGCACCGGGCGTCCAGCGAAACTCCTGCCCCAGCGCCAGGACCGGGGCGCCGCAAGCCTCGGCGCACTGGCGAACGCTGTCGGGGAGCTCGCTGCTGCCTAGGACGACGGGATGTCCGCCACGCATGATGCCGGCTTTCTCACGGCCGATTGCGTCGAGGTCGGTGCCGAGAAAGGCGGCATGGTCGAGGGCGATGGTGGTGATGACGGCGACGTCGGCATCGATCACGTTGACCGCATCGAGCCTGCCTCCCAGCCCGACCTCGAGAATGGCGAGGTCGGGGCGGCGGCGGGCAATGGCCCACAGCGCCGCCAGGGTCCCGGCCTCGAAGTAGGTCAGGCTGACAGGATCGTCGGCCAGGCGCGCCGTTTCCACGGCTTCGAAGCCGGAAATGAGCGTGACATCGTCCGCCTCGGCGCCATCGAGCCGCAGCCTTTCGTTGTAGCGCAGCAGGTGCGGCGAGGTGTAGGCGGCGGTGGTGAGGCCATGCGCCCTGGCCAGTGCCTCGATCATGGCGACGGTCGACCCCTTGCCGTTGGTGCCGGCGACGGTGATCACCCGCGTCGCCAGGCGCTGCTCCAGCAGTCCCATGCGGCGGGCCACCTCGGCCACTCGCTCGAGGCCGAGGTCGATGCCCACCGGGTGGATCCGCTCGAGGTAATCAAGCCAGGCGTCCAGCGTACGGGGTGACGGAGAGGTCATCACGGGCGATCAGCGCGGCGCATCGGAGCGATCGGCATCCGCGGAGGACGCCGATGGCGAAGCCTCTTCCGGTGCCTCGGGTTCGAAGGCGTCAATGACCTCGCCCTCCTCCGCCGCCGCACGCTCGGCCTCGTCGACCAGGTCCGGTTCCAGGGGCCCGGGAAGCTCCAGGCCCTGCGGAGGCTGGTGGGTGAGCTTGCGCAGCACGGCACCGAGACGGGCACGCATCTCGCTGCGGGTGACGATCATGTCCACCGTGCCATGCTCGAGCAGGAACTCGCTGCGCTGGAAGCCCTCCGGCAATTTCTCGCGCACGGTCTGCTCGATCACCCGCGGCCCGGCGAAGCCGATCAGCGCGTTGGGCTCGGCCACGTTGAGATCGCCGAGCATGGCCAATGATGCCGAGACGCCGCCGAACACCGGGTCGGTCAGCACCGAGATGTAGGGCACGCCGGCCACGCGCAGGCGTTCCAGCGCCGCCGAGGTCTTGGCCATCTGCATCAGCGAGAACAGCGCTTCCTGCATGCGCGCCCCGCCCGAAGCGGAGAAGCAGACGAAGGGAATGCGCTGCTCGAGCGCCAGGGTCGCGGCACGCACGAACTTCTCGCCCACCACGGCCCCCATGGAACCGCCCATGAAGGTGAACTCGAAGGCCACCACGACCACCGGCAGGCCGTCCAGGGTGCCACGCATGGCGACCAGCGCGTCCTTCTCGCCGGTCTCCTTCTGCGCCGCACCGAGGCGGTCCTTGTATTTCTTGGAGTCGCGGAACTTGAGGCGGTCCACCGGCTCCAGGTCGGCCGAAATCTCCTCCCGCCCCTCCTTGTCGAGGAACCAGTCGAGCCGCTTGCGCGCCGTCAGCCGCAGGTGGTGGTCGCACTTGGGGCAGACGTTGTGATGCTTTTCCAGTTCGGGAAGATAGAGTACCGCCTCGCATTTCGGGCACTTGCGCCACAGGCCGTCGGGCACGCTGGCCCGCCGGTCCTTGCGCTGAATCCGCCCCATCGAGGGAACAATCTTGTCGAGCCAGCTCATGTCAGAAAGGCTTCCGTATGCTGTTGCGCCCGGCTGTACCGGGCGTCATGAATCGAATCTCGGGCAAGGGCAAGCTCAGCGAGCGGGCAGCGCATCCAGGGCGCGGCGCATCTCCCCGAGTACCGCCTGGAGCTCGCCGGCAATCGCTTCGGGCCGCTCGGCGTTGTCGGCAATGCGACTGACCAGGGCGCTGCCGACGATGACGCCATCGGCGACCTTGCCGACCTCGGCGGCCGAGGCGCCGTCGCGGATGCCGAAGCCGACGCACAGCGGCAGCTCGGTCAGTTCACGCAGTGGCGCCAGGTGCTCGGCCACGTCCTCGGCATTGAGCGTGGCCGCCCCGGTCACGCCCTTGAGCGCGACATAGTAGAGGTAGCCCTCGCCATGGGCGCATATTGTAGCGGCCCGCTCCCGCGAAGTGGTAGGGGCAACGAGAAAGATAGAGGCCAGGCCGTGCTGCTTGAGCAGCGGGCCGAACTCGTCGGCCTCTTCGGGGGGCATGTCCACGGTCAGCACGCCGTCGATGCCGGCGGCCGCGGCCTGCTCGGCGAAGGCTTCGAGACCGATGCGCTCGACGGGGTTGAGATAGCCCATCAGCACGATCGGGGTCTGCTCGTCACGCTGGCGGAATTCGCGCACCATCTCGAACAGATGGGTGAGCCGTACGCCGTGCTCGAGGGCACGCTCACAGGCCTTCTGAATCACTGGCCCATCGGCCATGGGGTCGGAGAACGGCACTCCCAGCTCGAGCACGTCGGCGCCCGCCTCCACCATGGCATGCATGAACCCAACGGTATGCTGCGGCGCGGGGTCGCCGGCGGTGATGTAGGGGATCAGCGCGCGGCGCCCCTGGGCCTTGAGCTCGGCAAAGCGTCTGTCGATTCGATTCATCATCAGAACTCCAGCCCGTCGATCTTGGCGACCGTCATGATGTCCTTGTCGCCGCGGCCGGAAAGGTTGACCACGATGTTTTGATCGGGTCGCAGGGTCGGCGCCAGCACCTTGGCATACGCCAGGGCATGGGCCGACTCCAGCGCCGGCATGATGCCTTCCACCCGGGTCAGCTCGCGGAACGCCTCGAGCACGGCGTCGTCGTTGGCCGCCACGTACTGCACACGGCCCACATCCTTCCACAGCGCATGCTCGGGGCCCACGCCCGGATAGTCGAGACCCGCCGAGATCGAATGCGTGTCCGAGACCTGGCCGCCCTCGTCGGACATCAAGTAGGTACGGTTGCCGTGCAACACGCCGCGCGGCGCGTTGGACGCCAGCGGGGCGGCATGGCGCCCGGTGTCAACGCCGTCGCCTCCTGCCTCGACGCCGTACATGGCGACCTCATCATCTTCGACGAAGGGGTAGAACAGGCCCATGGCGTTGGAGCCGCCCCCTACGCAGGCGATCAGCGCATCGGGCAATTTGCCGAACTCTTCCAGCGACTGGCGGCGCGCCTCGCGGCCGACCACGGCGTTGAAGTCGCGCACCAGCATGGGATAGGGGTGCGGCCCGGCCACGGTGCCGATGATGTAGAAGGTGTCGTCGACGTTGGTCACCCAGTCGCGCAGCGCCTCGTTCATGGCATCCTTGAGTGTGCGGGTGCCGGACTCCACCGGGATCACGTTGGCCCCGAGCAGGCGCATGCGGTAGACGTTGAGCTTCTGGCGCTGAACGTCCTCGGCACCCATGTAGACCTCGCACTTCAGCCCCAGGCGCGCCGCGACGGTGGCCGTGGCCACGCCGTGCTGGCCGGCGCCGGTCTCGGCGATCACCCGCGGCTTGCCGCTCATCTTGGCCAGCAGCGCCTGGCCGATGGTGTTGTTCACCTTGTGCGCGCCGGTATGGTTGAGGTCTTCGCGCTTGAGCCAGATCCGTGCCCCGCCGAGCTGCTGCGACCATCGCTCCGCATGGTAGAGCGGAGAAGGACGGCCCACGTAATGGGCCAGGTCATAGTCGAATTCGGCCTGGAAGTCCGGATCGTCGCGAAGACGCAGGTAGGTCTTCTCCAGATCGTCCAGGGCGAAGCTCAGGGTCTCCGAGACGAACCGGCCGCCATAGGGGCCGAAGTGGCCGCGGGCGTCCGGCAGTCGGGTCAGGTCACTGAACTTGCTCACTAAAGACACCTCATAGGGTCGCCACAAGGGACAGGGATTGAGTCGGGCTTGGGCAGGGAGTCATCATGCCGGGCGCTTGCGATCCGCCTCGGCCACCGCCGCGGCGAACGCCGACAGCTGGCCGGGATCCTTGACACCGGGTTCGGCTTCCACTCCGCCGGAAACGTCCACCGCGAAGGGGCGCACGCGCTCAATGGCGCCGGCCACGTTGTCCGGGGTCAGCCCACCCGCGAGAATAACAGGTTTTGCCAGGCTTGCGGGGATTCGCGACCAGTCGAAGGTCTCGCCGGTACCGCCCGGCACCCCCGGGCGATAGGCATCCAGCAGCAGCGCCTGGGCGCCATCATAGGCCGCGGCGGCGGCGTGCAGATCGAGATCGTCACGCATGCGCAGCGCCTTGATCCATGGACGGCCGAACTGCGCGCAAAAGGACGGCGTCTCATCACCATGGAACTGCAGCAGGTCGAGGTGACGGCTGGCCCTCTGGACGAACTCCGGCGAGGCATCGACGAACAATCCCACCCGCGTGACGAAGGCCGGCACCTGGGCTGCCAATGCGGCAAGACGCGCCTCGTCGACGCAGCGCTTGCTGCCCGGCCACAGCACGAACCCCAACGCATCGGCACCGGCGGCCACGGCATCGGCCACGTCCCGTTCGCGGGTCAGGCCACAGAATTTGATGCGAGTGCGGGATGGCGTCATGACTTCCCCTCCTCCACCTCGGGTACACCGCTCGTCGACTCGGCGACGGGTCGGCCTCGGCGAAATTCGACCATGGGGCACGCCGGCAGTTCGCGCTCGCCGGTCCACTCGCCCAGGAAGGCCAGCAGGTTCGGACCCAGCGGCTCGCGCGGCAGGCCCCAGGTCTCATCGTAGAGGGAGTCGACGAAGTGTAGACCGCAGGCCGGCGCGGTGACGTCGGAGAGCGTACGGTCCTTCAGCGCCAGCAGCCCGGCCAGGTAGTCGTCGCCCCGCTCGCCGCGCCCCACGGTGACCAGGGCGCCGACGATGTTGCGGATCATGTGATGCAGGAAGGCATTGCCCTGCACGTCGATCACCACCAGCGGCCCGTGCCGATGCACCTCGATGAAGTGCAGGTGGCGCCAGGGCGTCTTCGATTGGCAGCCCGCCGCGCGGAAGCTGGAGAAGTCGTGCTCGCCGACCAGCGCCTGGGCCGCACGATGCATGGCATCGGCATCGAGCGGATCGCGACACCAGGTGACGTTGGCGCGCTCCAGGACCGGTCGGCTCGGCTGGTTGAGGATGACGTAACGGTAGCGACGCGCCAGCGCCTTGAAGCGGGCGTGGAAATCCTCGGGCACCTCGCACACCCAGCGCACCGCGACATCGCGCGCCAGGTTGGCGTTGACGCCGAAGACCCAGGCCTTCTGCGAACGGGGCGCGGGCGCGTCGAAGTGGACGATCTGGCGCGTGGCGTGCACGCCGGAATCGGTGCGCCCACTGGCATGGACGGTCACCGGCCGGCTTGCCACCTTGGCGAGCGCCCGCTCCAGCTCGGCCTGGACCGAGGGGGCATGCTTGAGGCGTTGCCAGCCACAGTAGGCGCTGCCGTCGTATTCCACCCCCAGGGCCAGGCGGCCGCTCAGGGGGTGGCGATCGTCAAGAGGTCGAAACAGGGTCATGCCGCCATCAGAGTCGGTAGTGAGTGAACAGATCCTGGGCCTCGCTGCGCACCTGCGGATCGCTGGCGTCCTTCAACAGCCGCTGAAGCAGCGGACGGGCCCGCTCCGCGTCACCGCTCTCGAGCAGGTGACGGGCCCGCTGCAGATCGTCACGTCCGCCGGCCTCGCCCAGGACGACACCATTATCGCGGTCCAGCGGCGGGAAGGCCACCTCCTCCACCTCCCATTCGGCTTCGCCGGCCTCCCCGGCCGCCGGGGCACTCGGGCGCGACGATGGTTCCGCCTCCGGCCCGGCGCCGCGAGCCGCGTCCATCCGCGGGAATTCGACGCTGGGCTGCATCGGCGTCTCTTCGCGCGACGGCGGGTCCGGGTCCAGCGCGGGAGGCTGGTAGTCGATCGTGCGCCACTCCAACGATTCACCGCGCTCATCCGCCGGGGTGGGCCCCTTGCCACCGCCTGGCGGTGCCTCGTCATCGGGCGAGCTTGGCGTTACGCCCGGCTCCTCGGCCCGCAGTGGCTCTCCCTGTGCCGACGATGCATCCTCGCGCCCGGCCAGCTCGCTGCGGGGGGCGTCGAGCGGCTCCCGCTCGGCCGGCAACGGCGCTTCCTGCCGCCCCACTGCGGGCGCCAGCGACTCACCCCCCGCGGCGGCGGCGGTGCGCGGCGGCTCGGCCCTGTTCGCAAGGGAATCGGGATCGGGCGCAGCGGGCTGAAGCTTGGCCAGCAACCGCCCCGCTTCGGCCACCAGGGCGGAGTCGCCGGTCTCGGCCAACCGCTGAGCCTCGCGCTCGGCCGCCTGCCGGTCACCCTGCTCCACGTGAACGTTGAGCAGTTTCAGGCGCAGGTCATGGCGCTCGGGTTCACGGGCCAGGCCCGCCTCAAGCATCTCCCTGGCCTGATCGTAGCGCCCATAGGCCATGAAGATATCCGCTTCGCTGATCGCTTCGGCCTGGGGCATGGTGGCGCGAGGCAGCTCTTCCCGATGAGTCTCCGGCTCATCCAGGCTCATGCCCGCCGTGGCGAGCGGGGCCGGACCGGCGGCGGTCCCTGGCGGCACCGCGACGTGGTCGGAGGGAGGCATGCCGTGGACCATGTTGGGCATTGCGCTACCTCCCGACGCGGGGGCGGCGTCGCGGCGCTGGCGGCGGCGCACCCACAGCCAGAGCCCCAGCAGAGCCGCCAGCCCGGCGCCGCCCAACAGCAGGTTGCGGTCGACATCGACCGGATATGCCGCCCCCCACCAGGGCGACTCGCCCGGCTCGTCCTCCTCGGCCTGTACTACCGCCCCGCCGCTGCCAACCTGCACTGCAGCCTGGTTACTGGCCAGCAGCGCCGCCAACTGCTCGCGCATGGCCTCGACCTCGTCGCGCAAATTACCAAGCTCGTGCTGCAGGGCGTCGCGCTCGGTCTGTACCGCTTCCAGCGCCGCGCGGCTCTCCTGCCAGCGCCGCTCGAGCAGCGCGAAGCGCGGGTCGTCCTGTGCCAAGGCCAGCTCGCCAGCCCCCAGCGTTGCCAACACGTCGGCATCGAGCCAGCCTTCGGCGCGCCCGCCCTCCTCACCGGCGTTCGCTGCCGCCCGGTCGCGCTCCACGGCAGCGCCCATGGCGGACTCGGCGGCCAGCTCCTCGTCGCTGAGCAGGGTCAGGCGCGGCGCGGGAAGGGCCGCCTCGGCAGCCATGCCCTGCTCGCTCGCTGTCGATTCGCCCGGCGTGCCGGAAGGCTCGGCGATCGCCTGCGCAACGGACATCGCGGCAGCCTCGAGCTCGCCGCCCGCCGCTACCCGAGCCCCCAGGGGGACGCGAGCCGGCGCACCGTTGCCGCGACTTGCCCAGGTCTGGTTCATGGCCTGCACCATCTGGGAAGCCTCTTGTGCGGAGCGCGCCGCAATGGCCTCCCGGGACGGCACGGTCAGCGTGTAGCCGGCCCGCATGGCGTTGATGTTGCCTGACGGGAACGCATCGGGATTGGCCTCGACCAGCGCCACCATCATCTGGTCCATGCTGACCCCGGCATCGGGACGCAGCCTGCTGGCCACCGACCAGAGGGTATCGCCACTGCCGACCCAGGCGCGTTCTTCCGCGCTGTTCCGCTCTCCTGCCGGTGCAGCGGATAAGCCTGAGGCGTCGGGCTCGGCATCGGCCACCTGCGCTTCGGCGGCGGATCGTGCCGCGGGGACAGGCTGACGACTCGAGCCGCTCACCAGTACCGGCATGCGATCGTAATCGGGAGGGTCGAGCAGCAGCGTCACCTCGCGCAGTTGGCGCCCTGACGGCCAATCGAAGCGCAGCAGCAAGTCCATCCAGGGCTCCCGCACCGCCCTTTCGCTCGAGAGACTCACGACCCACTGGCCCTGACGCACTTCCACGTCGGCCCGCACGCTGGCCGCCAGCGGCGTGCGCGAGAGGCCCGCAGATTCGAACTCCCGGGCCCCGGCCACGCTGACACGCAGCCGCTCGGGATCGAGCCCGTCCGTATCGGTGAGCGGAATGACGGCACGCAGCGGTGCATTGAGCGGGGAACGCACCTGAGCCTCCCCCACGCCCAGCGCCAGCGCCTGTGGGCCAGCGGCCGACAGTGCCAGCAGCATGGCGTATGTCAACTTGCGTTTCATGGAGCTCCCTTGCCTTGCTCGCTTGCCTGATAAGGCGTCCGGTTCTATTGAAGCCACGCTTCAGACCGCTGATGAATATGTACCATATCCCTGTACGCCCTGCTTCCACGCCAGCCAAGGCCAATCTCAGCCCCACGCAAAACGGGGCATCTCCCGCAGGAGATGCCCCGTCAACGGCACTGCAACGAGAATTACTGCTCGCGCAAGATCTTCAACATGCGCTTGAGCGGTTCGGCGGCACCCCACAGCAGCTGGTCGCCGACGGTGAAGGCCGAGAGATATTCGCCGCCCATGTTCATCTTGCGCAGGCGGCCCACCGGAACGTTCAGGGTACCGGTGACGGCAGCCGGCGTCAGCCCGGCAATGGTGGCTTCCTTGTCGTTCGGAATCACCTTGACCCACTCGTTGTGCTTGGCGATGCGCTCCTCGATTTCATCTATCGGCACATCTTTCTTCAACTTGATGGTGAAAGCCTGGCTGTGCGAGCGCATGGCGCCGATGCGTACGCACAGGCCATCGATCGGGACCGGGTTGGACTGCAGGCCGAGGATCTTGTTGCTCTCGACGCTACCCTTCCACTCCTCGCGGCTCTGGCCGTTGTCGAGCTTGGTGTCGATCCACGGCAGCAGGCTACCGGCCAGCGGCGCGGTGAAGTTCTCGATCGGAAAGTCCTGCCCCTTCATGGCCGCCGCCACCTTGCGGTCGATGTCGAGGATCGCACTGGAGGGGTTGTCGAGCTCGCTCTGGACCACGTCGCGCAGCGCGCCCATCTGGTTGAGCAGCTCGCGCATGTGCTTGGCGCCGGAACCGGAGGCGGCCTGATAGGTCATGGAGGTCATCCATTCGATCAGGTCGGCCTCGAACAGCCCTCCCAGGCCCATCAGCATCAGGCTGACGGTGCAGTTGCCGCCGACGAAGGTCCTGGCGCCTCGGGCCAACTGGGCGTCGATGACGTGACGGTTGACCGGATCGAGCACGATGGTCGCCTCGTCCTCCATGCGCAGGGTGCTCGCGGCATCGATCCAGTAGCCCTTCCAGCCACTGCCGCGCAGATCGCCGTAGACCTGCTTGGTGTAGTCGCCGCCCTGGCAGGTGATGACCACGTCGAGCGCCTTGAGCGCCTCGATGTCGGTGGCATCCTTCAGCGGAGGCACGTCCACGCCGATGTCGGGGCCGGGCTGACCGACCTGGGAGGTGGTGAAGAAGATCGGCTCGATGCCGTCGAAGTCCCCATCCTCCTGCATGCGCTGCATGAGCACGGAGCCCACCATGCCACGCCATCCGACGAAACCGACTTTCAACATGTGAAGTCCTCCTGGAAAGAATGAGGCCAATAGTATACACGACCCGGGCCCACCTCGCAGGCGAGCCCGGGCCAGGATAACGGCAATGGTATGCGGTGGCGTTCAGGCGGCCTCGAAGGCTGCCAGCACCGCGTCGCCCATTTCGCTCGTCGATACGGTGCGCGTGCCCTCGGAGGCAATATCCGCGGTCCGCAGGCCGTCGTCCAGCACTTTCCCGACGGCATTTTCGATGCGAGCCGCCAGCTCGGGCTCGGAGAGCGAATAGCGCAGCATCATCGCCACCGAGAGGATGGTCGCCAGCGGGTTGGCAATGCCCTTGCCGGCGATGTCCGGCGCGCTGCCGTGGCAGGGCTCGTACATGCCCTGCCCGCTCTCGTTGAGCGAGGCCGAGGGCAGCATGCCGATGGAGCCGGTGAGCATGGCGGCGGCATCGGAGAGGATGTCGCCGAACATGTTGCCGGTGACCATCACGTCGAACTGCTTGGGCGCGCGCACCAGTTGCATGGCGGCGTTGTCGACGTACATGTGCGAGAGCTCGACGTCGGGGTACTCCGGCGCCAGCCGTTCCATCACCTCGCGCCACAGGATGGTGACCTCGAGCACGTTGGCCTTGTCGACGCTGCACAGGCGCTTTCCGCGCTTCTGCGCCAACTCGAAGGCGACCCGGCCGATGCGCTCGATCTCGCTCTCGGAATAGACATAGGTGTTGAAGCCGACCCGTTGGCCGTCGCGCACCTCGATGCCGCGGGGCTGGCCGAAGTAGATGCCGCCGGTCAGCTCGCGCACGATCATGATGTCCAGCCCCGCCACCAGCTCGGGCTTGAGGCTGGAGGCGCTGGCCAGCTGCGGGTAGGTGATGGCCGGGCGCAGGTTGGCGAACAGGCCGAGGTTCTTGCGCAGGCCGAGCAGGCCCTTCTCGGGGCGCTTGGCCAGGTCCTCGAGCTTGTCCCACTTGGGACCGCCCACGGCGCCGAGCAGGATGGCGTCGGCGGCCTTGGCCTTGTCCAGGGTCACGGCGGGCAGCGGCTCGCCGTGCTCGTCGTAGGCGCTACCGCCGACCAGCGCCTCCTCCACCTCGACGTCGAGGCCTTGGGCTTGGCAGCTAGCCAGGATGCGGCTCGCCTGGGCGGTGATCTCGGGTCCGATGCCGTCACCCGGCAGTACCAGAATCTTGCGTGTCATCATTGTTTCCTTGGTTGACTACCGCCGTCGCAAGCGGGGCGCCGGGGGCAGGCCGAAGAGGAGGTCTTTTGCCATGGATGGCAAAAGTAGCGCCCAGGGATGGGTTCACAGCGCCTCCTCGCAGGCCTGCCGCCGGATCAGCCCCGCGGGGCGCCGAGGGCAAGCCGGATCAGCCCCGCATTTCCGACGGTAGAGCTGGAAGTGTCAGGCCTGAGCGCTATCGCGGAACAGCCACGGCCGCTCGGCACGGTGGCGCTGTTCGAAGGCACGAATGGCATCCTCGTCCTGCAGGGTGATGCCGATATCGTCGAGCCCCTCGAGCAGGCAGTGCTTGCGGAAGGCGTCGACCTCGAACTCGAGAATCTCACCCGCAGGGGTGATCACCCGCTGGTTCTCGAGGTCAACGTCGAGGCGATAGCCTTCGCTGGCCTCCACCTCGCGGAACAGTCGGTCGATAACGTCCTCCGGCAAAGTGATCAGCAGCAGGCCGTTCTTGAAGGCGTTGTTATAGAAGATATCGGCGAAGCTCGGCGCGATCACCACGCGAAAGCCGAAGTCCTCCAGCGCCCAGGGGGCATGCTCGCGGGAGCTGCCGCAGCCGAAGTTGCGTCGTGCGAGCAGCACGCTCGCGCCCTGATAGCGCGGCTGGTTGAGCACGAAATCCGGGTTGAGCGGACGCTGGGAAACGTCCTGACCGGGCTGCCCCTCGTCGAGGTAGCGCAGCTCGTCGAACAGGTTGACGCCGAAGCCGGTGCGCTTGATCGACTTCAGGAACTGCTTGGGAATGATCAGGTCGGTATCGACGTTGGCCCGGTCGAGCGGTGCGACGAGCCCTTCGGTGCGTTCGAATTTCCTCATGGCTCAGGCCTCCTCTGCAACGGGCTGGGCGTCGAGACGACGCACATCGACGAAGTGGCCGGCGATGGCGGCGGCGGCGGCCATGGCCGGGCTGACCAGGTGGGTGCGGCCGCCGTAGCCCTGGCGACCCTCGAAGTTGCGGTTCGAGGTGGAGGCGCAGTGCTCGCCGGCGCCGAGCTTGTCGGCATTCATTGCCAGGCACATGGAGCAGCCCGGCTCGCGCCACTCGAAGCCCGCCTCGATGAAGATCTTGTCGAGCCCCTCGGCTTCGGCCTGGCGCTTCACCAGGCCGGAGCCCGGCACCACCATGGCGAGCTTGATCGAGTCGGCCACCTTCTTGCCGCGCGCCACCTTGGCCGCCTCGCGCAGGTCCTCGATGCGCGAGTTGGTGCACGAGCCGATGAACACCTTGTCGAGCTTGATCTCGGTGATCTTCTGCTTGGGCGCGAGCCCCATGTACTCCAGTGCACGGGTGTAGCCGCGCTTGACGGTCTCATCGTTCTGCTCGGCCGGGTCGGGCACTTCGCCGGAGATACCGGTGACCATTTCGGGGCTGGTGCCCCAGCTCACCTGGGGCTCGATCTCGGCGGCATCCAACGTGACCACCTTGTCGAACCGGGCGTCCGCATCGGAGACCAGGTTGCGCCAGTCCGCCACGGCGGCCTGCCACTGCTCGCCCCTGGGGGCGAAGGGGCGCTCGGCGAGGTACTCGATCGTGGTGTCGTCCACCGCGATCAGGCCGACCCGGGCGCCGGCCTCGATGGCCATGTTGCACACCGTCATGCGCCCCTCCATGGAGAGCTCGCGAATGGCACTGCCGGCGAACTCGATGGCGTAGCCGGTGCCGCCGGCGGTGCCGATCCTGCCGATGATGGCCAGCACCACGTCCTTGGCGGTGACGCCGGTGCCGAGCTTGCCCTCGACGCGCACCTGCATGTTCTTCATCTTCTGCGCCAGCAGGCACTGGGTGGCAAGCACGTGCTCCACCTCGGAGGTACCGATGCCGTGGGCCAGCGCGGCGAAGGCGCCGTGGGTGGCGGTGTGGGAGTCGCCGCAGACAACGGTCATGCCCGGCAGAGTGGCGCCCTGCTCCGGCCCCACCACATGCACGATGCCCTGGCGCGGGTCATTGATCTTGAACTCTTCGATGCCGAACTCGACGCAGTTGTCGTCAAGCGTCTGCACCTGGATCAGCGACACCGGATCCTTGATGCCGGCGTTGCCCTCGGCACGCTCCTTCAGCGTGGTCGGCACGTTATGGTCCGGCGTGGCCAGGTTGGCGTCGAGACGCCACGGCTTGCGCCCGGCCAGACGCAGCCCCTCGAAGGCCTGCGGCGAGGTCACTTCGTGCAGCAGCTGGCGGTCGATGTAGATCAGTGCGGTGCCGTCGTCGCGCTCCTTCACCAGGTGCTGCGACCACAGCTTGTCGTAAAGCGTCTGGCCTGCCATATCGTTCTCCGGGGCTCTGTGGCCCTTTGCCTGTCCGGTCTAGGGAAAGACTCCCCAAGGTTCGCCGATCTCGTACGTATTGCCTCAAAGGGCCATTGCAGCAGAACTTGCCGAGGGGCGCCGGGGACAGGTCGGAGAGGAGGTCTTTTGCCATGGATGGCAAAAGTAGCGCCCAGGGATGGGTTCACAGCGCCTCCTCGAAGACCTTGTCGCCGGCAAAGCCCCGACATGCCAAGGCTACCCCTTTCCTGCATTGCCATGGCCGAGTGATTGCAGTCTTGCGCGGCTCGCCCATAAAAGCAATTCATGTTATTTATTCATTGGATTCCCAACAGGAATACAAGCGATAGGATGGACACCCAAAGCCTGCAAGCCTTCCTCGCCGTGGCCGACAGCGGCAGCTTCTCCCGCGCCGGCGAGCACCTGCACCTGACCCAGCCGGCGGTCTCCAAGCGCATCGCCACCTTGGAAGACCAGATCGGCGCGCGGCTGTTCGACCGCATCGGCCGCCGCGTCACCCTCACCGAGGCGGGCCGGGTGCTGCTGCCCCGCGCCCGGCAAATTCTCGTCATGGTGGACGACAGCCGCCGCGCGCTGACCAATCTCGAAGGCCAGGTGGCCGGCAGCCTGACGCTCGCCACCAGCCATCATATCGGCCTGCATCGCCTGCCGCCCCTGTTGAAAGCTTACACCCAGGCACACCCCGGGGTGCGTCTGGACCTGCGCTTTCTCGACTCGGAGCTGGCCTATCAGGGGGTACTGGACGGCGAGCTGGAAACGGCCGTGGTCACCCTGGCTCCGCACCCCGACCCGCAGCTCGAGGTGGTCCCGGTATGGGAGGACCGGATGTGCTTCGTCTGTGGCCTCGATCATCCACTGGCGACACGCGGCCGGCTCACGCTGCACGAGCTGTGCGCCTTCGATGCCGTGCTGCCCGGTCCCATGACCTTCACCCGCACGTTGATCGAATCGCGCTTTGCCGCTGCCGGCCTCGAGCTGCCGGTAGCCCTCTCCACCAACTATCTCGAAACCCTCAAGATGATGACCGCCATCGGCCTGGGCTGGAGCCTACTGCCGGAGCGAATGGTGGTAGGCGAGCTCCACGAACTCGACGTGGAGCATCCGACCATCACCCGCTCTCTGGGTTATCTGGTGCACCGCAGCCGTACGCTTTCGAATGCCGCGCGGGCGATGCTCTCCTTGCTGGAGGAGGCGCGTGACGCAACGAGTCGCAGGAGTTAGGAAGAAATTGTTAGACTGCTCACAATAAACCTGACTCCGCCTGGAGCCCTGAGCCATCGTGTCCCCACCCGACTCGTCACCGACATCCTTGCGCCATGCCCTGGCCGGCGGGCTGATCCTGCTTGGGCTGGTACAGCAGATCCTCGCCTTCGCCGGGATCGTACTTCTGCCACACGGGGTGGGTTACGTGCTATGGATGGCAACCCTGCTGCTGTGGCGCGACATTCCCCGCCGCACCCGCTGGCAGGCCGGCGCATTGGCCGCCATCGGCCTGGGACTGCTGATCCTGGCGGGTTGGCGCTACGCCAGCGACATCGCCTGGCCGGCAGTCACCAGCGGCAACACCTATGTGGTGGCGATGTTGGTCGGTGTCAGCTTCATCGGCCTGATCGGCAACCGCAGCGGCTCGTCGCGTCCGTTGGGCCGCCCGATTACGGGGCGACGGGGCACCCTGGGTACCTGGCTCGGCGTCCATCTGCTCGGCACCATTCTCAATCTTTCGACGGTGTTCATGATCGGCGACCGCCTGGCCCGCCGCGCCCCGCTGACTACACCCCAGTTGCTGGCGCTCAATCGCGGCCTCTCCAGCGCCGCGCTGTGGTCGCCGTTCTTCGCCTCGATGGGCGTGGTGATGACCCTGGCCCCGGGCATGGAGTATTTGCGTGTCCTGGCCATCGGGCTGCCCTTGGCGCTGGTCAGCGGGGCACTCACCACGTTCGAGCTGTCGCGCCGCTTCGACCTCGCCGAAGTAGCGGGCTTCTCGCTCTCGCCGCGTAGCCTGCTGATGCCGGTCTCGATGGCCATACTGGTGATGCTGTTTCACTTTCAGCTCACGCCTCGGCTCGGCATCGTCAGCATCATCACGTTTCTGCTGCCGGCGGTGGCACTGGTCAGCAACCTCCCGGCCGGGCCGCGCTGGACCCTGCGCCGCGTGCGCCAGCACACGCTGACGCGCCTGCCGGCGATGCGCGGCGAGATTGCCCTGTTCCTCTCGGCAGGTTTGCTGACCCTGGGACTCTCCACCTTCGTCGCCGCTGCGACGGGCAGCGAATGGCGGCTATTCTCTCATTTCGGCTCGGCCCAGGCCGTGATCAGCTTTCTCGCCATCGTGATCAGCGCCGTGGCCGGGCTGCATCCGATCATCGGCGTCTCGGTACTGGCCTCGATGCTGGACCTGAGTGGCAACGAGCAGACGCTGTTTGCCTTTACCGCTCTGGCCTCCTGGGCGGTGGGCACCTCGGTGGGGCCGCTGTCAGGCATCAATCTGTCGCTGCAGGGGCGCTATGGCGTCAGCGGCTACCGCATGATGCGTCACAACCTGGGGTACGCCCTGCTGCTCAGCGGCCTGGTGATGGTGGCCATCATCGCGCTCGATGCCTGGGTGTAGCGTCTCACTGGGAGATACGGTAGAAGTAGCGATGGCCGCACCGATGGCAGGGTTCGATGCGAGTCACGCCCTCCAGCTCGACGACCGCATCGCAGTGCACGCAGGCCATGCGTCCTGGTGCCGCCACCTCACCCTCGCAGTAGTCGGCCCGTGCCGCCTCCAGGTCTTCGTTGAGCTGGGCGTTCTCGACGATGCTGCGGTCGGCGATGGAGAACAGCGAATCCACCACCTTGCGCGACAGCAGGTCGAGATCGATGCCCAGCCAGGCGGCGACGCCACGGCCTCCCGCCCGCAGGTAGCGCCGCATGTCGATCAGGTCGCGCTCGACCCAGGCACGCAGCAGGGCGAGCTCATCCTTGGTGAATTCCTCGAGTTCCGCCTCGAATTCGACCGCCTCGTCCAGTTCCCGCTGCAGGTTCTCCCAGGTCAGATCATCCGCGCCCTCACGCAGCCGGGCCAGCATGCGCTCGTAGCCCTCACGCAGCCGATGTTCGCGATGGGAGTCGGGACGTTCGCTCATGGTCATCTCCTCGAAGCGGTTTTCGGCATGGACCGGGCATGGCCGGGCCTGCCCTACTGGGGTATCCTTGGTTACCATTTAGACGCCATCCCGCCGTCAGTTCAACGTTTTATCGTATGGCTGCCGGCCGGCAATGACGTCGGACAACTTTCTGCGCAAGCGCACGGTGCTACCGCGCCAACACACTCTAAGGTCATTTCGAAAGCCGATGGACGCACAGTACAAGCCCTTTGAAATCGAACGCGACGCCCAGGACTTCTGGGAGAAGAACCAGTGCTTCAAGGCGGTCGAGGATGCCAGCCGCGAGAAGTTCTACTGCCTGTCGATGTTCCCCTACCCCAGCGGCAAGCTGCACATGGGGCATGTGCGCAACTACACCATTGGCGACGTGGTCTCGCGCTTCCAGCGCATGCAGGGCAAGAACGTGATGCAGCCCATGGGCTGGGACGCCTTCGGCATGCCGGCAGAGAACGCGGCGATCCAGAACCGGGTGCCACCGGCCAAGTGGACCTACGACAACATCGACTACATGCGCAGCCAGCTCCAGGCGCTGGGGTTCGCCTACGACTGGGGCCGCGAGTTCGCCACCTGTGACACCGACTACTACCGCTGGGAGCAGTGGTTCTTTGCCAAGCTGGTGGAGAAGGGCCTGGTCTACAAGAAGATGTCCACGGTCAACTGGGACCCGGTGGACCAGACCGTACTGGCCAACGAGCAGGTCATCGAAGGTCGCGGCTGGCGCTCCGGTGCACTGGTGGAGCGCAAGGAAATCCCGCTGTGGTTCCTCAAGATCACCGACTATGCCGATGAGCTGCTCGCCGATCTCGACAAGATCGAGTGGCCCGAGCAGGTCAAGACCATGCAGCGCAACTGGATCGGCAAGTCGCGCGGCGTGGAACTCAGCTTCGACATCAGGAACGCGGACGGCAGCATCGCCGAGCCGCTGTCGGTCTATACCACCCGCCCCGACACGCTGCTGGGCGTGACCTATGTGGCGGTGGCGGCCGGCCATCCGCTGGCCAGGGCCGCGGCGCAGGGCAACGCCGAACTGGCCGCCTTCTGCGAGGAGTGCGCGCGCGGCGGCACCTCCGAGGCGGAACTCGCCACCAAGGAGAAGCGCGGCATGGCCACCGGCCAGGTGGCGGTGCATCCGCTTACCGGTCGCGAAGTGCCGGTGTACGTCGCCAACTTCGTACTGATGGAGTTCGGTACCGGTGCGGTCATGGCCGTTCCCGGCCACGACCAGCGCGACTGGGAGTTCGCCACCAAGTACGACCTGCCCATCGAAGCGGTGATCAGCGACGAGAGCGGCCTGGCCCCGGATCTTTCCGAGGGCGCCTATGTGGAGTACGGCCGGCTGATCAATTCCGGTGAGTTCAACGGCCTGGACTTCGATGCCGCCTTCGAGGCCATTGCCGGCAGGCTGGCCGAGCTGGGTCGCGGCGAGGTGAAGATCAACTATCGCCTGCGCGACTGGGGCGTGGCCCGCCAGCGCTACTGGGGCGCACCGATTCCGGTCAAGTACGGCCCCGAAGGCCAGACCGTACCGCTCTCCGACGACGAGCTGCCGGTGGCCCTGCCGATGGAGGTGACCGTCGACGCCAGCGGCTCGCCACTGAAGAAGATGCCCGAGTTCTATGACCTGGGCGACGGCTGGGTGCGCGAGACCGATACCTTCGATACCTTCATGGAGTCGTCCTGGTACTTCGCCCGCTTCTGCTGTGCCGACAATCGCGAAGCCATGCTCGACGAGCGTGCCGACTACTGGCTGCCGGTGGATCTCTACATCGGCGGGATCGAGCACGCCATCCTTCACCTGCTCTACGCGCGCTTCTTCACCAAGCTGATGCGCGACCTGGGTTTGGTGAAGGTCGACGAGCCGTTCCAGCGCCTGCTCACCCAGGGCATGGTCATCGCCGAAACCTTCTACCGCTCGACGCCGAACGGCGGCAAGGAATGGTTCAATCCCGCCGATGTCGAGGTCCAACGCGACGACAAGGGGCGCCCGGTCAGCGCGGTGCTGATCAAGGACGGCCAGCCGGTGGAGATGGGCGGCATCGAGAAGATGTCCAAGTCGAAGAACAACGGCGTCGATCCGCAGTCGATGATCGACCGCTTCGGCGCCGATACCGTGCGCCTGTTCATGATGTTCGCCGCCCCGCCGGAGCAGTCGCTCGAGTGGTCCGACTCCGGCGTCGAGGGTGCCAGCCGTTTCCTCAAGCGCCTGTGGCGCCTGGTCGCCGAGCACCTCGAGGCCGGTCAGCCGGGCAAGCTGGACACCGCTGCGCTCAACGACACCCAGCGTGAACTGCGGCGCAAGACCCACGAGACGATCAAGAAGGCCAGCGACGACATCGGTCGGCGCACCACCTTCAATACCGCCATCGCCGCGGTGATGGAGCTGACCAACGCCCTGGCCAAGTTCGACGATGCCAGCCCCCAGGGCCTGGCCGTGGCCCGCGAGGCCGTGGAAGCCTGCGTGCTGCTGCTGGCACCGATCACGCCGCATGCCTGCCATGCGCTGTGGCGCGAGCTGGGCCACGAGGAGCCGGCCATCGACGCCGCCTGGCCACAGGTGGACGAATCGGCCCTCGCACGCGACACCATCGAGCTGGTGGTCCAAGTCAACGGCAAGCTGCGTGCCCGCATCGAAGTCGCCGCCGAGGCCGCCAAGGAAGCCATTGAAGCCGAAGCCTTCGCCGCCGAGAACGTCCAGCGGCACACCGAAGGCAAGACGGTACGCAAGGTGATCGTGGTACCGGGCAAGCTGGTCAATATCGTGGTGAGCTGACGCAGACCGAACGGGAGCGCCCATGCAGCGACGCGAATTTCTCAACCTTGCCGTGGCCGCCGGGGCGGCCCTGGCACTGGCCGGCTGTGGCTTTCGCCTGCGCGGCTTCGATACGCCGGGGCTGGCCCTCGACGAACTCGCCCTGGCGGGTACGGACAGCGACCTCGCCCGCCTGGTGGAAGAGCGCCTGGTGGCGGTCGGTACCCAGGTGCACGACAACGCCCCGCAAGTGCTCAACCTCGGCCCGGAGACGTTCCGTGAGCGCCAGTTGAGTGTCCTCGACAGCGGCCCGCAGGAGCGGGAAATGGCGCTCACGGTGCCCTTCTCGGTGCAACGGCGTAGCGACGGTGTCTATCGGCTCTCCGAACAGCGTCTCGAGGTATCGACCCGTTTCACCGTCAGCGACGACAACCTGCTGGCCCAGGACGACCTGCGCGAGGAAGCGCGCCAGGAGCTGCGCCAGGAAGCCGTGCGCCGCCTGTTCGATCGCCTGCGCACGCTGGATGGGACTCAGCCGTGAAGATGGAAGCTCTCGTGAAGGCGCGCCCGTGAAGATCTTTGCCGACAAGCTGCCGGAAGCGCTGGCCAAGAAGCTGCCCCCGGTGGTGATCGTGGCCGGCGAGGAACCGCTGCAACACATGGAAGCCTGCGATGCCGTGCGCAGCGCGGCCCGCGAACGCGGCATCGAGGAGCGCGACATCCTGCATGTGGAAGCCAACTTCGCCTGGGGCCGGCTGCGTGAGGCAGCCGCCAGCCTGTCGCTGTTCGCCTCGAGCAAGTTGATCGAGCTGCGCCTGGGCAACCAGAACCTTGGCCAGGAGGGCGCCAAGGCGCTGAAGGAGTATGCCGACGCGCCGGGCAACCGCGACAACGTCCTGCTCGTCAGCATGGGCAAGCTCGACTTCCGCCAGCAGAAGAGCGCCTGGTTCCAGGCGCTCGACAAGACAGGCCTGTTCGTGCCGGTGTGGCCGGTCGATGTGGCGCGGCTGGGCTTCTGGCTACGCGACCGAGCCGAGCGCCACGGTCTCTCGCTCGACCTGGATGCCGCCCGCCTGCTCGGCGAACGCACCGAAGGCAACCTGCTCGCGGCGGACCAGGAGCTGCAGAAACTGGCCCTGCTGCTGCCCCCAGGAACGCGCGTGGGCCCCGCTCAGATCGCCGGCGGCGTGGAGGACAGCGCGCGCTACGACGTCTTCACCTTGACCGATGCCTGCCTCAAGGGCGAGCGCGAGCGCGTCTCGCGTATCATTCGCGGCTTGCGCGGCGAAGGGGTCGAGGCCCCCATCGTGCTGTGGGCCCTCAACCGCGAGTTGCGCACGCTTCTCTCGCTGCACCAGCATCTCGACCAGGGCCAGAGCTTCGAGCACGCCTGCAAGGCTCAGAAGCCAGCCATCTTCGACAAGCGCCGTCCCGCCTACCAGCAGGCCATTGCGCGTTTGCCAAGGAAACGCCTGCACAAGCTGCTGCTGTTCGCTCAACGCCTCGATCTCTCGATCAAGGGCGCGGCCCAACTGCCACCCTGGGAGGCACTTCACGATCTGGCGCTGACACTGGCGGGTGGCCGCGGCCTGCTGGCCGAACTGCCGTCCTCCTACCGCGTCGGCTGAGCCTTTAGGCCGCCCCGTGACCTCTCGCCAAATCGCTTTATGCAAGGGCATGAAATTTCACGCGCTTTCTGCTTATACTTATACAGCATCGTTGGAGCAAGTGGACGACTGCGCTCACCGAACCGGGAGCGCTGGATCATTCAAGAGCCGGAAGCCTTTCCCCAAGAAGAAGGAACACTGATCATGAAAACACTCCGCCGCTTTCTCAGCCCCCTACTGATCCTGGCCCTGGTGCTCGGCAGCGTCTCGGTTTCCGCCGCCCCGCTTCCCGCCAGCGAGCTGGTTTCCACCCAGGCGGCTCTCTCGGCCGAGCGGGCCGACGCCGACCGGGAACGCATCAACGAGATCCTGTCTCGTGCCGACGTTCAAGAGCAGCTCATCGCCCAGGGCGTCGACCTGGCCGAAGTCGAAGCCCGGGTAGCGGCGCTCTCCGACGAGGAAGCGCGCCAGATGGCCGAGCAGCTCGACCAGCTGCCCGCCGGTGCCAGCGTCGTCGGTGCCCTGGTGCTCATCTTCCTCGTCCTGCTGGTCACCGACATCCTGGGCCTGACCAACGTCTTCCCCTTCACGCGCTGATGAGAAACGACATGCAGAGCCGTTTCAAGCCAGCATGCATGAACGCCCGCTTAGCGGGCGTTCTTCTGTTGGGCTTTTGGCTGCTGGTGCTGACGGGTTGCGCCTCGACGCCTCGCCTGGCCGAAAGCACCGAGCAGGCGCTACCCCGCCAGGCCGCAATCGACGGCGTGCCTTTCCATTCCCAGCGCGAGTACCAGTGCGGCCCCGCATCGCTGGCCATGGTGCTCAACCATGGCGACGTCGACGTGGCCATGGAGAGCCTGATTCCCCAGGTATTCATCCCCGGTCGCGAGGGCAGCGTACAGCCTGAAATGCTCGCCACGGTGAGGCGTCATGGCCGCATCCCCTTCGTGCTGGACAACAGCTTCGATGCGCTGCTGACGGAAATCGCCGCTGGCCACCCTGTCGTCGTCATGCAGAACCTTGCCCTTCCAGCGTGGCCGATGTGGCATTACGCCGTCGCTATCGGCTACGATCTGGAGGCCGAGGAAATGACGCTGCACAGCGGTGAGGAAGCGGCGCGCATCGAATCCTTCCGCCGCTTCGATGCCACCTGGGCACGCAGCGACCGTTGGGCTTTCGTCGCCCTGGCTCCCGGTGAGATGCCTAGCGGTGTCGGTGAGCAGCGCGCGCTACAGGCGATCGCTGCCTTCGAGCAGGTGCAGGGGGCCGAAGCAGCCCTCCCGGCCTGGGAGGCTTTGGTCACACGCTTCCCCGGCTCCGGCATGGGCCACTTTGCCCTGGGCAATGCCCGCCATGCTGCCGGTAATGCGCCGGGCGCCATCGAGGCACTACAGAGCGCCGTGACGCAGCGCAGCGACCTGGGTGCGGCTTGGTTGAACCTGGGCCTGCTGCAACGCGCCCAGGGAGAGGAGGAGCTCGCCCGGCAGGCGCTGTCACGTGCCGCCGAGCTGCCGGGTCCATGGCGGGAGCGGGCCATGGAGGCCTTGACGCAGCGCTGATGTGCCAAGGAGAACGGAAGAGGCAGGAGGTGTCGTGAGCTACGCGATCTCGCTCAAGCGTATCTATAGTCCGCACGCACCGGAAGACGGTGCGCGAGTTCTGGTCGATCGGCTCTGGCCCCGCGGCAAGAGGCGCGAGAGCCTGGCGCTGACCGAGTGGTATCGGGACGCCTCCCCGTCGCCCTTGTTGAATCGTCAGCTACGTCAGGATGAAATCAGCCCCAAGGTCTTTGCGGTACGCTACCGTGGCGAGCTACGCGACCATCCCGAGTGCCTGATTCCTCTGATGCGATATGCCCGCCAGGGGAAGTTGACGCTGCTTTCCGCGGCACGCAACCTGGAGGAGTCCTATTTACCTCTGCTGCGGCAGGCCCTGCTGGAGGCGCTAAGGCAAGAAGATGCCGAAGATCTCGAGCCTGCATCGCCTCCGTGCTATCGGCACCAACTGCGGGATGAGTAACTGTCCGGTGCCGGATACCTAGGCGCCACCGTGAGGTTCGTCATCCTCTCGATCCTGCGCGCATGTATCTCCTGATCCGCCCCCTCGCCGGGCCATCGAACAGGTAGTAGAGCAGATATGCCAGCACCATGGGGTCACGCAATGCCAGGCAAGTCCTCACCAGCAGGTTCAAGTCGATCTCCGTTCCTGCGCTCCTGCACAGGGATACATAGCGCTTGAGAAAAAGCCTCATCCGTCGATGGATGAACGTGGTGAGCTGCCTGTCCCTCACTTTCCGGTTGAGCCTCAGGAGGGTCCTGACGGTAGCATGCATGCCCTGAACGTGCTTGGGGACCTTGTGCTGGGTCATGGTCGAGTTCAGTCTTATGCGTCTTTCAAAGTAAACCTGCTGCGTCACCAGAAAGCGTCTAGCGGCCATCACCAACGGGTAGAGGATGCATTCATCCTCATGAAAGTGTTGGATGAACCTAAGCGAGGCATCGGACCATAGGCGGCGCCTGCTCATGTACAGACAGGTCGAGGCGGAAAATCTTCCGCTAGCACGGAACGCTTCGAGAAGTTCTATCGAGGACTCGAAGACTCCATCAAATCCCCTGCCATATTCCAGCTGGATGATGCTTTCATCGACGCCGTCGTAAAAGCTCCTTCCCGAGAAGAAAACAATATCAGGAAAAGCATTGTTCTCTGCCAAACTTTTCATATCGGCTATGAAGTCCGGCGTCACCAAGTCATCCGAGTCGAAAAAATAGACGTATTCACAACTAGCCAACGAAAGTCCCAGGTTTCTGGCACTTCCCTGCCCTTGGTTGCTGGTAGAAAGAATTTTGACAGGATAGGGATGTTGGAATTTTTCAACCAATGCCAGGGTATCATCCGTGCTGCCATCATCGATAATGATGACTTCATCGGGAAGAACCACCTGGCTTGCCATGGAGGCTAGCGCCTCCATGACGTAATGCGAGACGTTGAATGCCGGCATGATCACACTGATGCTAGCCTTATTCATTGTCGCTCCGTATCGACTCGTCATCATTTTCTTTGCCCATCCCGCATGCACCTTCTGGCAAAGAAAATCATCCTGTTACTGGTGTAGGTTCTTCGGTAGTAAAGATGACTCCTACCAAACCCCCAAATCACAAGTGTGGATATTTTTTCGCGCAAGCACATTTTCTCGACAAAATCTTCATTCAAGTCGATTTTTACCTTTGACCCGTCCTTCAGGTCAAAAACCTCTCTGAGTTTTTTGTCAGAAAGAATTTCCATAATATGGAATGGCGTGCCTTGCCAACGATAGATCCAGACAGGCTGGCCGGCTATGAAAGCCGGCCAGATAAAGCGCCTCCCATTATCGAATTTCTTGGCGCAAGCGACGCGCAGCTTAACGCCATCGTCAAGGACGATATTCAAGGAACCTGGGAAGATGCGCAGCCCCGTGAGATGTTCTATCTCCTCGACGGAATGAGCTATATGTTCGTTAGCCCTCCCCCTCCCTGAAGACACGATCCCCTCAACCCTTCTCATTCTTCATCCCTCGAGCCGGATCTTAATGAATGAATTTTCCAACCTGATTGAAAGTCGGCTTAACTTGATCTTTCACCTTTCTCAAAACCTTGTTGGCGAGACGAACAGGCCTCATGGCCATTTTTCCAAAAACCCCCAATTCTCGCTCACCGAACATCGACTCGCTTAGCAATTTCACCACTTCCTTGTTGATATGAACGCCAACGTCTATGGGTTTTTCGTAGTAATAGTTATTTGATTTCAGATATCCCTTGAGCAGGCCACCCACTTGCACGTTATCATGTACATTGACATCCTGATACCAACCCCACTGCTTTTCCCTTGCAATCTCTTCGAGCAGCGCGACATAATTTTCACCAACACGACTCTTATGCACCTTACAGTGATAGAGGAGCGAAAAGAAGAGATCCTCCAGCTCGGGAACAAAGAAATTTTCATGCTTCTTCCTGCGTTCCAGCATGTCCTTCTCCCACGAACAGGGGTAATAACCATCTCCCACGAATCGAATATCGACAGGTATCGTATTGCCTGCAATATCGATAGTTCCTTTGTAAGGCCTTCCACGCTTCTGGTAGACGTTGGCCGCCGAGGCCAGTTTCTGAAAATCGGAACAAAGGAAATCCACGTCACCACAGCCGGATCTGACAGGAAGATTTTCAAAATTTCTCAGCACAAGGTATTTAACACAGTTATTCAGGACTTCAAATGGCTCATTCCAGTCCCGCCAGCCATTGGCTCCCTCTAGATCCTTGTGTATGTCTTTCTTTATCGGAACATCGGAAGACAGACACTCGCGAAGAAGTTCGCTACCGAGAACGAGCGACGTCTGGAAGATAAATTCCTCGTAATTGTTGCTGGAATGCACCTGGTACGCTTTATCAAACCAAGCGCGAAACTCATATTTTTTCTTCACGATATTTCGGTTAGAAAGCTCTATGTTACCGGATACATTTCGAATCAAGGTGTACTGTGGCTCCAGATCCTCAACAATAATGAAGCGAAACGGGGGCTTTCCGATTTTCCTGTCGTACCCTTTGAACTCAAGTGATCCCGAGGGTCTTTGGTAGAGGCGCTGAATATTCCTATTATAATTCCGCTCTGACCAATATATATTGTAATCGCCCAGTATATTAAAGTTTCGCCTTATTCCTTCAACGATCTCACCTTCTTTGCTTCGCCCCCCCTCCCATATGGCAAAACATGAGAAGTCTCGTCTTACCACACCCCTCCTTTCCTGCAACAAGGCTGGCTCACTCGCAGGCTCCCGCGCTTTTTTCGCAAGCTTGAACATGGTGCCAGACTCAGCCGAACTCCCATTCACGCGCCCGATAGTATTCATTTTTCATCTCGCTCTGGCTTTTCCGATAGCTAGACGGCTTGTATAATTTCTTCACGTTTCGGCCATAATCGTTCTTGTAAATGCCGCTCGAATCGGCGGCGGAAAATTTCGACAGCCTCATCCTCTGTATACAACCCGCGCCTAACATTAGGCCATAAATGGGCTTCCTCGAGCCTGATGACGGGGTTATCCTTATCGAACAACATGGGAATACTATCTATTTCCAGAGCCAGACATATCGCAACACGATGCCAGCCATGCCTTGGCTGGATGATTTCCTCTCCCTCAGTGGAAAATATTCTACCCCTGATCAGCCCGAACTCCTCCTTCAGCCCTATGCGCTTGATGGACTCATAAGCCTCGATAAGCCTTTTCAGCTCCATTTCCACCAACTTGGGGGAGACTGGGCCAAAACCTTTCCAACCATCCTCCTCGCGCCAGGCTTCAAAACCATTCTTTCGCGCCTCGTCGCGCATCAACTCGATGCGGAACTCCTTCTTCTCCTCCGGCGTCGACGCATCCCAAGGGTAAACATAAGCAAGTGGATCCAGGCGAAGCCACTGCTTGTTGGGCACGACATTCAGAAACTCGGCCACATTCTTTGGCTGGAATTCATCAAAATAATGGGAAAAGAACCGCAGTGCCGCATCCCTTCCACCGCGTTCATAGGCGCGAATCACCTGGATCCAGATGTGCATCAGGTTGGTGCATGCCAGCAGGGCAAGCGGCACGTCTACCACGTATCTGCGCTGCTTGCTCGAATACATGCCTTCCAAAGGAGTGGGACACCTTCCCGGTGCCCTCATATCGTGTATGAGAGCCTGCTGTCTTTCGATTCTGTAACCGGCCAGGCGCAATGGCCCAGCAAGACACGCTCTGACAATCCCTCTTCCCCACGCGCCCAGCGTTCGTTTCATAGCCCCCCCTCGGCCAATCGACTCGGCAACATGCCCGTTCTGCAGGATTTGTCGACGGTTCCCCTCCTTACGTAATCAAGACGTCAAACTCCCGGCCTCGGAAAGAACAAACTGCAACCTTTCGATACTCAAGATCACACAGCTCGCGCAGCGCTGCGTATATCATTTTTCTCATGCTTTTTTGCGAGCCCAGCGCTATGCCCCTAGAGCGGTGGCGTACTGGCCGGGTGTCAGCGTGGGAAACGCTTCCTTGGGCGTTGCAGGGTGGCCCATGACGGTAGGTACACGTGCCGGTTACGGCGACCGGCACGTGGAAGCAGAGGGGCCTGGAGCGGGACGGAAGAGTCAGAACACCCGGTTCAGCCCATTCTGTGCCGCCACCCGGTAGGCCTCGGCCATGGTAGGATAGTTGAAGGTGGTGTTGACGAAGTACTTGAGGGTATTGGCTTCGCCGTTCTGCTGCATGATCGCCTGGCCGATGTGGACAATCTCCGAGGCCTGGTCGCCAAAGCAGTGGATCCCGAAGATCTCCAGGGTGTCCTGATGAAACAGGATCTTGAGCATGCCCACCGTATCGCCGGTGATCTGGGCACGAGCGGTATCCTTGAAGAAGGCCTGCGCCACCTCGTAGGGCACCTTGGCTTCGGTGAGCTCACGCTCGGTCCGCCCGAATGAGCTGATCTCGGGAATGGTGTAGATGCCCGTCGGCACCTCATTGACGAAGCGATAGTCGCGCTCGAGCAATTCGTCGCAGGCGTTGAGCCCCTGGTCGTAAGCGGCGCTCGCCAGACTCGGCCAGCCGATCACGTCACCGGCGGCATAGATATGCGGGATGGCGGTACGGTAATGGTCGTCGACCTGGAGCTGGCCGCGCCCGTTGGCTTCGAGGCCGATGTTCTCCAGGCCAAGTTCATCGGTATTGCCGGTGCGGCCGTTGGCCCACAGGAAGGCGTCGGCACGCAGTTTCTTGCCCGACTTGAGGTAGACCACCACCCCCGACTCGTCGCCCTCGACCCGCTCGTACTCTTCATTGTGGCGGATCAGCACGCCATGCTTGCGGAGGTGGTAGGAAAGCGCATCGCTGATCTCGTCGTCGAGAAACGAGAGCAAGCGGTCGCGGCTGTTGATCAGGTCCACCTTGACGCCAAGCCCCGAAAAGATCGAGGCGTATTCGCAGCCGATCACGCCAGCACCGAAAATGACCAGCGTGCGCGGCGTGTGGGAGAGACTGAGAATGCCATCGGAGTCGTAGATGCGCGGATGGCGGAAATTGATGTCCGCGGGCCGGTACGGACGCGAGCCGGTGGCGATGATGATCTTCTGCGCCACCAGTTCCTCCAGCGCCTCCTGGTCGCGCACCAGCAGGGTGTGCTCATCCTTGAAGCGAGCCACCCCGCTGAACAGATCGATGCGATTGCGGGCATAGAACTTGGTACGCATCTCGACCTGCTGATCAATGGTGATACGCGAGCGTTCCATGACCCTGGGAAAGGAGAACCAGCGTGGCTCGCCGATGTCGCGGAACATGCGGTTGGTATTGAACTGCATGATCTGCTTCACCTGGTGGCGCAGCGCCTTGGAGGGGATGGTCCCCCAGTGGGTGCAGTTGCCCCCCAGGACCGGCTGCTTCTCCACGACCGCCACCCGCTTGCCGTGCTTGGCGGCGTTGATGGCGGCGCTCTCGCCGGCGGGTCCGGTACCGATCACCACCACGTCGTAGTTATGGACTGCCATGGGCTGTTGCGTCTCCTTTGCCTTGTCGATGTTGGTTCTCGGCTTCCGGGGCTACGGCTGCAACACGGTATCTCGAGCGATGCCTGATCCGGCGATCGACAGAATCCGAGGCCGTTAACGGCGAGTGGCATCGTAGCCGAGGTCGGCGCCACGACTCTCGTCGCTCGAACGGCGCGCACTGACCGACTCACCCTTGCGCTTGCGGTTTTCCTCTTCGCACACCTCGTCCTTGCCACCGCAGATGTCGCAACCCTCCTTGAGGCCCAGCTTGTTGAGCCCGCCACAGGAACCGGCGATGGGCTTGCGCCCCATGATCACGCCGATGGCCATGGCCGCCATGATCAGCAGCATGAATCCCAATACGACGAGAAAAGTGCTCATTGCTCATCCTCCAGGCGGCTAGGGCTCGAGCCAAGGCTCGAGGGCCGCGGTATGTTGAATTTCGATACCCTGTGGTGTCTTGACAACGACCCTGGCGGCACTATCCATGCTCTCGGCCAGCGCCAGCGCATGCTCGGGATCGGCCTGCATCAGCCGGCTGGCCTGGTGCATGGCCTCACTGGCGCTCGGCGCGATGACGCTCACCGCCAGCGGGGTCGTCAACGTGAGCAGCGGCACCCGCTCCTGCCGCGCAAAGCGATGCACCAGTGCGGCATTCCGGAGACGCAGGTGTCGTGCGCCATCGGGGCCGGGCAGCCCCGCCAGCTCGAGCGACAGGCGCCAGCCCCCGTCGGGCGACTCCCCCTGGGCGCGCAGCACACCCCCCAGCTCGACCAGCACGGCGGCCGGGGCCGGACGATGCTCCTCAAGCCATTGCACCAACCGGTCGACGGCAAGCACATGCGTCTGGCGATCCACTTCGTGCTGCAGGCCCGGTGTAGCTATCCAGAAGCGGCGAAAGGCCGTAGCCAGCGCGTGGGTAAAGACGCTTCGCTGGCGTTCGAGTGTTGCCAGTTCACCTTGTATGCCGGCCTCGAGCGCGGCGACCTGCGTCTGGTCGAGGTCGGCATACAGGGTGATGTGGTAACCCGTTCCCAGGGTCGTGCCCTGGATGAGATGCTCGTCGGACTGGTCACGGCAAGCGCTGAGCACCAGGACCATCAGAACCGGAAGAAGGAGCCGGGCCGGCCCACTGAGGGCCAGCCCGGTGTGTCGCCCGAGGGCGAAGGGGATCATCCGCCAAAGTCGTCCAGCAGGATGTTCTCGGGTTCGACGCCCAGATCGAGCAGCATCTTGATCACGGAGGCGTTCATCATGGGCGGCCCACACATGTAGTACTCGCAATCCTCGGGGGCCGGATGGTCCTTGAGGTAGTTCTCGTACAGCACGTTGTGGATGAACCCGGTGGGACCGGTCCAGTTGTCCTCGGGCAGCGGGTCGGACAGGGCCAGGTGCCATTCGAAGTTGGGGAACTCCTCGGCCAGCTGGTCGTACTCGTCGTTGTAGAAGGTCTCGCGCCAGGAGCGCGCACCGTACCAGAACGAGATCTTGCGCTGGCTCTTGAGGCGCTTGAGCTGGTCGAAGATATGGCTGCGCATGGGAGCCATACCCGCACCACCGCCGACGAAGATCATCTCGGCGTCGGTATCCTTGGCAAAGAATTCGCCGAAGGGGCCCATCACGGTCACCTTGTCGCCCGGCTTCAGGCTGAAGACATAGGTCGACATCAAGCCTGGCGGATGATTGGTACCGGGAGGCGGCGTGGCGATACGAATGTTGAACTTGAGGATGCCCTTCTCTTCCGGATAGTTCGCCATGGAGTAGGCGCGGATGACTTCCTCGGTGTTCTTGTGGGAGATCTTGAACAGGTCGAATTTCTCCCAGTCGCCACGGTACTCCTCCTCGATATCGAAGTCGGAGAACTTGATGTCGTAGGGCGGTGCGACCAGCTGGACGTAGCCGCCGGCGCGGAAATCGACGTTCTCGCCTTCGGGCAGCTTGAGGTTGAGCTCCTTGATGAAGGTGGCGACGTTGGGATTGCCGATGACCTCGCACTCCCACTTCTTGACGCCGAAGACCTCCTCGGGCACCTCGATCTTCATGTCCTGCTTCACCGGTACCTGGCAGGAGAGCCGCCAGCCCTCCTTCTTTTCGCGCAGGGTGAAGTGGGACTCTTCGGTCGGCAGGATCGAGCCGCCGCCCTCTTCCACCCGGCACTTGCACTGGGCGCATGAGCCGCCGCCACCGCAAGCGGAGGAGAGGAAGATGCCGTTGGCCGCCAGCGTGTTGAGCAGCTTGCCACCGGCCTGGGTGGTAATGGTGTGTTCCGGGTCGCCGTTGATCTCGATGGAAACGTCGCCGGTGCTGACGAGCTTGCTGCGGGCCGCCAGGATCACCACGACGAGGCCGATGACGACCACGGTGAACATGAACACACCGAGCAAGATGATAGATGTTCCAACCATGTCGGTTTCCTATTTGCTGTGTAACCTGTTTCCCGGCGGCGCGAACGCCGCCGGAAATGCGCCCGGACTCAGAGCTGGATGCCCGAGAAGGACATGAAGCCCAGCGACATCAATCCCACCGTGATGAAGGTGATGCCCAGGCCCTGCAGGCCGGCCGGCACGTCACTGTACTTGAGCCGCTCGCGAATCCCCGCCAGGGCAGTGATCGCCAGCGCCCAGCCGACGCCGGAGCCCAGGCCGTAGACCACGGATTCGCCGAAGCCATAGTTACGCTCGACCATGAACAGCACGCCCCCGAGGATGGCGCAGTTCACGGTGATCAGCGGCAGGAACACGCCCAGTGCGTTGTAGAGCGCCGGCACGTACTTGTCGAGGAACATCTCGAGGATCTGCACCAGCGCGGCGATGACGCCGATATAGGAGAGCAGGCCCAGGAACGACAGGTCGATGTTCTCGGCGCCTTCGATCCCCGTCCAGGTCAGCGCGCCCTCTGCCAGCAGAGCGTTGTAGATGACGTTGTTGACCGGCACGGAGATGGTCAGCACCACGATCACCGCGATACCGAGGCCGATGGCCGCCGAGACCTTCTTGGATACCGCCAGGAAGGTACACATGCCAAGGAAGAACGCCAGCGCCAGGTTCTCGACGAAGACCGAGGCGACGAACAGGCTGATATAGTGCTCCATGTTACACGGCCTCCTTCGGCTGGGTGTTTTCCTTCATCTTGAACTCATTCGCCTCGACCTGCTCCGGATGGGTAGAGCGCAGCGCCCAGATGATCAAGCCGATGATGAAGAACGCCGATGGCGGCAGCAGCAGCAGGCCGTTGGGCACGTACCAACCGCCGTCCTGCACGGTCGGCAGGATGGTGAAGCCGAACACGCTGCCGGAACCGAGCAGCTCGCGAACGAAGCCGACGGTCATCAGGATGAAGCCGTAGCCCAAACCGTTGCCGATACCATCCAGGAACGACAGGCCCGGGCTGTTCTGCATGGCAAAGCCTTCGGCACGCCCCATCACGATGCAGTTGGTGATGATCAGGCCGACGAACACCGAGAGCTGCTTGGACATCTCGTAGGCGAACGCCTTGAGCACCTGATCCACCACGATCACCAGCGAGGCGATGATGGTCATCTGCACGATGATACGGATCGATGACGGAATGTGATGGCGAATCAGCGATACGAACAGGTTGGAGAACGCCGTTACCGAGATCACGGCCAGCGCCATGACCAGCGAGACGCTCATGCTGGTCGTCACCGCCAGCGCCGAGCAGATACCGAGTACCTGCAGGGCGATGGGGTTGTTATTGAAGATCGGGGTCGTCAGGACGCCCTTGGGAGTCACAGCGGACATTTTCAGGCTCCTTAAGCTTCAGCTTCGAGTTCGACGTCGGCTTCCTGAGCTTCCTCCGGGTCGATTCCCTGGCGGAACCGCGCCAGGTACTCACCGAAGCCCTCCGGGCTCAGCCAGAACTGCAGCATGTTGGTGACGCCGTTACTGGTCAACGTGGCGCCGGACAACGCATCGATCTCGGTCTCGTCGTCGGCGCCACCCTTGGTCAGGTGAATGGCGGGCGTGACGTCATCCTCGCTGGCGAAGATCTTCTTGCCTTCCCACTGAGCCTGCCAGCGCGGATTGTTGACCTCGGCGCCCAGCCCCGGGGTCTCGGCGTGCTCGTAGTAGGTGATGCCGACGATGGTGTTGCCGTCACCTTCCACCGACATGAAGCCGCGCATCAGCCCCCACAAGCCCTGGCCACGGATCGGCAGGATGATCTGGTCCGGATCCTCGGGGTCACCGACCAGATAGACGGTGGCGTAGTTCTCGACGCGGCTCAGGCCGGCGATGTCACGATCCCCCGATAGGGTACGCCCCGTGGCCGGGTCACGTGCGGCCTGGAAGTGGTCGAAGGTCTCGGGGTCGAACTCGTCGGTGTACTCCCCGGTACGCATGTCCACCACGCGCGGGGTCACCTCGCCGAAGGCCGCCTCCACGTCCATGCCCGGCTCGTACAGGTTGGCCACGCTGAGGATGTTGGTCTTGCGGTCGAGCTCCTGGTTGAGCTGTTGCTTGGGTCGCAGCGCCACCGCTGCGGTGGACACGATGACCGAACACACGATACAGAGTGCGAACGCCACCGTGAGGATCTTCTTGATGGAGTTATTGCTCTGTGCCATCAGGCAGTCTCCTCGGCCGGTGCACCGACACGCCGCATGCGGCGCTTGATGTTGGCCTGAACAAAGAAGTGATCGATCAGCGGTGCGAACAGGTTGGCGAACAGGATCGCCAGCATGATGCCCTCGGGGAACGCCGGGTTGACCACGCGGATCAGCACGGTCATCACGCCGATGAGGATGCCGAAGATCAGGCGGCCCGGATTGGTCATCGAGGCGGACACCGGGTCGGTGGCCATGAACACCATGCCGAAGGCGAAGCCACCGATGACCAGGTGCCAGTACCACGGCATGGCGAACATCGGGTTGCTCTCGGAGCCGACCAGGTTGAACAGCAGGCTGGTCCCGACCATGCCGAGCAGACAGCCAAGCATGATTCGCCAGGAGGCGATCTTGGTCCACAGCAGCACCGCCGCACCCAGGAAGATGGCCAGCGTCGACACCTCACCGACGGAGCCCGGCAGGTAACCGATGAAGGCATCCCACCAGCTGTACTGTGAGCTCAGCTCCGCCATGCCCTCCTGGAAGGCGATGGAGAGCGGGGTCGCACCGGTGTAACCGTCGGCCGCCACCCACACCGCGTCGCCCGAGATCTGCGCCGGGTAGGCGAAGTAGAGGAAAGCACGGCCGGTCAGCGCCGGGTTGAGGAAGTTCTTGCCGGTGCCGCCGAAGATCTCCTTGCCGATCACCACGCCGAAGGTGATGCCCAGCGCCACCTGCCACAGCGGGATGGTGGCCGGCAGGATCAGGGCATAGAGCACGGAGGTGACGAAGAAGCCCTCGTTGACCTCATGGCCCCGCTTGACGGCGAACAGAACCTCCCAGAAGCCACCGACCACGAAGGTCACCAGGTAGATCGGCAGGAAATAAGTGGCGCCGAGCACGAAGTTGGCCCACAGGCTGTCGGGATCATGGCCCGAGGCGAACACCATCAGGATGGCTTCGCGCCAGCCGTCCATGGAGGCATAACCGTCGGCAATGGCACTGTTGGCCAACCAGCCGGCGTTCCACATGCCGAAGAACATGGCCGGGAAGGTACACAGCCACACGGTGATCATGATGCGCTTGAGGTCGATACCGTCGCGCACGTGGGCCGTGGTCTTGGTGACGCTGGGCGGAGAGTAGAAGATGGTATCGACCGCTTCGAAGAGCGGGTACCACTTCTCGTACTTGCCACCCTTGTGGAAGTGCGGTTCGAGATTGTCGAGCGTCTGTCGGATACCCATCATCAGGCCTCTTTCTCGATCATGGTGAGGTTGTCACGCAGGATGGGACCGTACTCGTACTTGCCCGGGCACACATAGGTGCACAGCGCCAGGTCCTCTTCATCCAGCTCCAGACACCCAAGCTGCATGGCCGCCTCGATGTCTCCGACGATCAGCGTGCGCAGCAGCTGGGTCGGCAGAATATCCAACGGCATCACTTCCTCGTAGACACCTACCGGCACCATGGCCCGCTCGGAGCCGTTGGTGGAGGTGTTGGGCGCGTAGTTGGAGAGCCCCTTGAACTTCGACAGGTAGATCCCCAGCACAGAATGACGGTTGTTGCCCGGCGACAGCCAGCCCAGGAAGGCTCGCTTGTTGCCCTCCTCGAGCAGAGTGAACTGATTGTGGAAGCGGCCCAGGTAGCGCAGGCTGCCCTCCGCGGTGAACCCCGAGAACACTGACCCGGAGATCACGCGCGTGTCTTCGGGTTGGAGGATTTCCCCCGCCAACAGTTCCCCGGTGCTGGCACCGATGCGCGTGCGCAGCAGGCGCGGCTTCTCAGCGCGCGGCCCGCCCACGGCGACGACCCGTGACATGTCGAGCCTGCCCTCGGCGAAGAGCTTGCCGAAGGCGATCACGTCCTGGTAGCCGATGTGCCAGACACGCTTGTGCAGGGCGACCGGCGACAGGTAGTGAATATGCGTACCGACCAGGCCGGCCGGATGCGGGCCGCCGAAGGTCTCGACCTGAACGCCTGCCACGTCGCCGCCGGGAATCCGTGCGTCGGGCGCAGTACACAGGAAGACCTTGCCCTGGGTTAGACTCGACAGCACCTTGAGCCCGTCTTCGAAGGCCTCGGGTTGCTCGTTGATGATGATGGCGGGGTCGGCGCTCAGCGGGTGAGTGTCGATCGCGGTGACGAAGATATCGGCCGGCTCGCTGTCGATGGCCGGGCTGCGCGAGAAGGGGCGGGTGCGAAGTGCCGTCCACAGCCCCGACTCGACCAGCTGGTCGACGATGCGCTGGCGTTCGAGGGATTCGAGCCCATCACGCCCGAGGGCCGTAAACTCGACCGCTTCTTCGTTCTCGTCGACCTGGATCACGACCGAGAGCAGCTTGCGCTTCTCGCCACGGTTGATGGCGACGACTTCGCCGGCAGCCGGTGCCGTGAAGCGCACGCCGGGGTTCTTCTTGTCGGTGAAGAGGAGTTGGCCCAGTTTCACCTTGTCCCCTTCCCGGACCTCCATGGTCGGCTTCATGCCGACGTAGTCGGTGCCCAGGACAGCCACGTGACGCACGGGTCGCGCATCCTCGATGCGCGGCTCGGGCGTCCCCATGATGGGGAGATCCAGGCCTTTCTTGACTTCGATCATAGTCTCGCCCAGTTGATGGATCGGAAATGCGAAGGAAAGGGGTTCGAATGGATTCGAATTCTTGTTGAGTCAGTACGTTACCAGTCAGGCCCGAGGAAATTCGGGCCACCCCGAAAAAATCCACAGCATTATAAAGACAAGCGCGACCAAAGACCACACGGCCTAAGGTCGCAAAAGGGGGTACAAAACCGCTCTACGCTTGGCTTCGAAAGGGTTCAATAGGCGTTGAAAGACGCTCGTTTCAGGGCTTTTCGTCTGTCCTGAAGAGCCGGGGCGGCGCCCCGAAAGCGCCGCCCGGAGTGACGGATCAGTGACGCGGGTCAGGTAATCCCGACCCGCGCGATCGGGTATGCGCCGACAGGGCTCAGGGCTGGACGCGCGGCAGCTTGAGGAAACGCACGTTGGAGATGTGCTGCAGGATGCGCACCACCTGACAGCTGTAGCCGAACTCGTTGTCGTACCAGACGTAGAGCACCGCCTGCCGGCCGCTGGCAATGGTCGCCTTGGCGTCGACGATCCCGGCATGGCGGTTGCCGACGAAGTCGGACGACACCACCTCGGGTGAATCGACATAGTCGATCTGCTTCTGGTAGGAGGAATCGGTCGACATGCGGCGCAGATAGTCGTTGAGCGCCCCGGCATCGGTCTCGCGGCCCAGGGTCAGGTTGAGGATGGCCATGGAGACGTTGGGGATCGGCACGCGGATGGCGTTGCCGGTCAGCTTGCCGGAGAGCTCCGGCAGCGCCTTGGCCACCGCCTTGGCCGCCCCGGTCTCGGTCAACACCATGTTGAGCGGTGCGCTGCGGCCGCGGCGATCGCCCTTGTGGTAGTTGTCGATCAGGTTCTGGTCGTTGGTATAGGCGTGTACCGTCTCGACGTGACCGCACTCGATGCCGTACTCGTCGTTGAGCACCTTGAGCACCGGCACGATGGCGTTGGTGGTACAGGAGGCCGCCGACAGGATGGTGTCGTCCTCGGCGATATCGCCATGGTTGATGCCGAAGACGATGTTCTTGATGTCGCCCTTGCCCGGCGCGGTGAGCAGTGCCTTGGACACGCCCTTGCACTCGAGGTGCTGGCCGAGGCCCGCCTCGTCGCGCCAGATGCCGGTGTTGTCGACCACCACGGCGTTGTCGATGCCGTAGGCGGTGTAATCGACGTCGCTCGGCTTGTCGGCGTAGATCATCTGGATCACGTTGCCATTGGCGGTGATCGTGCGGGCCTCGTAGTCGACGCTGATGGTGCCGTCGAACGGGCCGTGGACCGAGTCGCGGCGCAGCAGGCTCGCCCGCTTCTCCAGGTCCTTGGCGATGTCGCCCCGGCCGCGCACGACGATGGCACGCAGGCGCAGCAGGTTGCCGCCGCCGGCCTTCTCCACCAGCACTCGCGCCAGCAGGCGGCCGATGCGGCCGAAACCGTAGAGCACCACGTCCTTGGACTGGCCGTTGTTGCCGTTGGGGTCGTGGGCATCGACGATCTCGGCGAGCTCTTCGCGCAGGAAGGCCTTGGCATCACCGCCGCCGCGCTTCTTGAAGGCCACGCCCAGCTTGCCCACGTCGACGTGAGCCGGCCCCAGGTTTAGCTCGGTCATGGCCTGGACCAGGGGCAGGGTGTCCTGCACCGAGAGTTCGGTACCCTCGACCTTCCTGACGAAACGGTGGTCCTTCAGGATACGGATCACCGAGCGGTTGAACAGCGAGCGCCCATAGAGGGTGGTGACCACGTTGTTGTGGCGATAGAGGCTGCCGATCAGCGGGATCATCTGTTCGGCAAGGGCCTGATTGTCGTGCCATTCCTGGAAGACGGTCTCGAGGGGTTGCTGACTCACGTGAAGCCTCTCTGATAATCGAAAATTCCGGCTCATTATCCCGTCCGCGTTTCGCTGGGGCAATCGCAGGATGGTCGCAGGCGGTGTAGGGGGATTACAGGAATCGCGGCTTGACTACAAGCGCCGCATCGGGCTGGTATGATCCCCCTTTGCTCCTGTTGCTGCTCTCAGCCAGGCATTTGCGAACGGCCTGACGGCCTGCCCACACGAATGACGGAACGCCCGACGACATCATGCCCAAACTCTCGCCGCTCGATCCGCCCCGACCAGCGGGGACTCGCGATACCCTCTACTGGCAGACCCCGCCGGGCAGCGCGGCTGCCCTGGCGCTGGCCCACCTCGCCGGCGACGCGCCGCTGCTGGTCGTCACGCCGGACACCGCCAGCGCGCAGCGGCTGGAGAACGACCTGCGCTTCTATGCCAGTGTGCCGGTACTCCCCTTTCCCGACTGGGAAACCCTGCCCTACGACAGCTTCTCGCCGCACCAGGACATCGTCTCGGAACGGCTGCGAACCCTGCGCCGGCTCCAGGACGGCGAGCACGGCATCGTGCTGGTACCGATCAATACCCTGATGCAGCGGCTGCCACCGGTCGACTACATCGCCGGGCGCGTGCTCACCCTCGAGGTGGGCATGCGGCTGGATCGCGAGGGCTTTCGCGAGAGTCTCTCGCGCGCCGGCTACCGCGCCGTGGAAACGGTCTACGAGCCGGGTGAGTACGCGCTGCGTGGCGCCCTGATCGACCTCTATCCCATGGGCAGCGAGAGCCCGCTGCGCATCGACCTGTTCGACGACGAGATCGACACCCTGCGGCGCTTCGACCCCGATACCCAGCGCAGCCAGGACAAGGTCGAGCGCATGGAGCTGCTGCCGGCCCACGAGTACTCGCTGTCACGCAGCGCCATCGCCTGTTTCCGCGAGGGCTTCGAGACCCTGTTCGACGTCGACCCGCGCCAATGCCCGCTGTACGTCGATGCCCTGAAGGGCATTCCCTCTCCCGGCCTGGAACAGTACCTGCCGCTGTTCTTCGAGGAGACGGCCACGCTGTTCGATCACCTTGCCGACGGTACCCGCGTGGCGCTGCTGCCCGACGTCTTCGCCGCCGCCGAACACCATTGGGCGGCCATCGAGAGCCGCTACGAGAATCTCGGCGTCGACCCCACCCGGCCGCTGCTGCCGCCCCACCGCGCCTTCCTTCCCGTCGCCGAGGTATTCGCCGCCATCAAGCGTCACCCGCGAGTGGAACTGACCGAGGACCCCGAGCATCGCCACGCCCATGCCGTGGCCGCACGCGCGCTGCCGGAGGCGACCATCAATGCCCGCGCCAAGCAGCCTCTGGCGGCGCTGAGACGATTCGTCGACGAGCACGCTGGCACGCGGGTGCTGTTCGTCGCCGAATCGCGCGGCCGACGCGAGGCACTGGAGGAGCTGCTGGCCCCGCTGCACCTCGAGCTGCCCCATGTCGAGGGATTCGACGCCTTCCGCCAGGGCGACTCGCGCCTGGCCATCACCGAGGGCGAGGTCGGCGCCGGGCTATGGCTGGAGCAGCCCGACATCGCCGTGATCACCGAGACCGAGCTGTTCGGTGACGTGGTGCGCCAGAGCCGTCGCCGCGAGAAGGCCACCGACATGGGCGAACTGGCCATTCGCCACCTGGCCGAGCTGCGCCCGGGCGCCCCGGTGGTGCACCAGACCCACGGCGTCGGCCGCTACCGCGGCCTCGAACGCCTGGAGGCCGGCGGCCAGGCTGCGGAGTTCGTCGCACTCGAGTACGCCGACGGTGCCAGACTCTACGTTCCGGTGGACAACCTGCACCTGATCTCGCGCTACGCCGGTGCCGACGACGAGCTGGCCCCCCTGCATCGCCTGGGCTCCGAGCAGTGGGACAAGGCGCGCCGCAAGGCGGCCGAGAAGATTCGCGACACCGCCGCCGAATTGCTCGACGTCTATGCCCGCCGCGAGGCGCGGGAAGGCTTCGCCTGCGCCCCGCCCGACGAGGAGTATGCCCGCTTCGCCGCCAGCTTCCCGTTCGAGGAGACGCCCGACCAGCGCGCCGCCATCAGCGCGGTGATCGGCGACATGACCGCTCCCCGGCCCATGGACCGCGTGGTGTGCGGCGACGTCGGCTTCGGCAAGACCGAGGTCGCCATGCGCGCCGCCTTCCTCGCCGTGCATTCGGGGCGTCAAGTGGTGGTACTCGTGCCCACCACCCTGCTCGCCAGACAGCACTTCGAGAACTTCCGCGACCGCTTCGCCGACACCGCGGTGCAGATCGAGCTGGTGTCGCGCTTTACCGCGGGCAAGGGGCAGGCCGATTCGCTCAAGCGCATCGAGAGCGGCCAGGCCGACATCGTCATCGGCACCCACAAGCTGCTGTCGAAGTCGATGAAGCTGCCCAACATGGGGCTGCTGATCATCGACGAGGAGCATCGCTTCGGCGTGACGCAGAAGGAGCGCCTCAAGGAACTACGCGCCGAGGTCGACATCCTCACCATGACCGCCACGCCGATCCCGCGCACGCTCAACATGGCGATGAGCGGCATTCGCGACCTGTCGATCATCGCCACGCCCCCGGCGCGCCGGCTATCGGTGAAGACCTTCGTGCAGCAGCGCGACGAGTCGATCATCAAGGAGGCGATCCTGCGCGAAATCCTGCGCGGCGGCCAGGTCTACTACCTGCACAACGAGGTCAGGACCATCGAGACCGCCGCCGAGAGTCTCCGCGCCCTGGTACCCGAGGCACGCGTCGCCGTGGCCCACGGCCAGCTCCCCGAACGCTCCCTGGAGCGGGTGATGTCGGACTTCTACCACAAGCGCTACAACGTGCTGGTCTGCTCCACCATCATCGAGACCGGCATCGACGTGCCAAGCGCCAACACTATTGTCATCGAGCGCGCCGACAAGTTCGGCCTGGCCCAGTTGCACCAGCTGCGCGGTCGCGTGGGCAGGAGCCACCACCAGGCCTATGCCTACCTGCTCGCCCCGCCGCCGCGGGCGATGACCAAGGATGCCGTCAAGCGCCTGGAGGCGATCGGCGCCGCCGAGGACCTCGGCGCGGGGTTCACCCTGGCCAGCCACGACATGGAGATCCGCGGTGCCGGCGAGCTGCTCGGCGAGGAGCAGAGCGGCCAGATGGAGGCCATCGGCTACACCCTCTACATGGAGATGCTCGATCGCGCCGTGGCCGCCATCCGTGCCGGCAAGACGCCCAACATCGAAGCGCCGCTGAGCGATGGCGTCGAGATCAGCCTCAACCTGCCGGCGCTGATCCCCGACGACTACCTGCCCGACGTCCAGCAGCGCCTGGTGATGTACAAGCGCATCGCCAGCGCCGCCGACGAGGCCGAGCTCAAGGAGCTGCAGGTGGAGATGATCGACCGCTTCGGCCTGCTGCCGGCCGCGGTCAAGACCCTGATGCGCCAGACCCGCCTGCGCCAGCGCGCCGAACGCCTGGGCATCGTGCGCCTGGAGGCCGGCGCCCAGCGGGGCCGGGTGATCTTCGGTGGCCAGACCCGGGTCGACCCGCTGACGCTGGTCAAGATGATCCAGGCCGAGCCGCAGCGCTACCGGCTCGACGGCGCCGACACCCTGCGCTTCGAAGGCGAGATGGAAGACGCCGAGGCCCGCTTCCAGGCCATCGAGCAGCTGCTCGATGGCCTCAATCGCAAGGCCAAGGCCGCCTGAAGGCGGCCAGCCCCCCGATCCGGCACCGCTACTCCCGCCGGGACCGGGAACGCTATACTATGCGATGTGTCTTATCGCAGCCTTGACACCAACCCGACGCCACCCCAGCGGCAGGCGTATGATCGTCGCCCGGCGGGCACCGCCTCCCTTGGGCAACCCCGACCAGCGACCTTATGACGAGAACACGACGTAGATGAAGAACCCGACATTGACCAGGCGACTCGGTCTTGGCGCTGCCCTGTTCGGTCTCGCCGCCCTGCTGGCGACCACGACCCTTGCCGAGGAGGACGGCTCCGTGCCCCCTCAGGAGCTGCCGCGTGGCCACTATCACCTGCCCGACGAAGGCAACGTGATCGGCGAGGTCTATACCGTGACCGTCGAGGAAGGCGAGACCCTGCTCGATATCGGTCGCCGCCACAACGTGGGCTACGAGGGGATGCGCATGGCAAACCCCGACGTCAGCATCTGGGCGCCCCGCCCCGGTACCGAGGTGGTGATCCCCGCCCAGTTCATTCTCCCGGACGCGCCGCGAGAAGGCATCGTGGTCAATCTCTCGGAGCTTCGCCTGTACTACTATTCGCGCCCCGGCATCGTCGAGACCTACCCCATCAGTATCGGACGCGACGGCTTCGCCACGCCGGTAGGCGTGACCCGCACCACCGTCAAGGTGAAGGACCCCCACTGGTCGCCACCGCGCTCCATGCGCGAGGAAGCCGCTGCCCGCGGCGAGCCGGCCCCCGCCGTGGTGCCGCCGGGTCCCGACAATCCCCTGGGCCGTCATGCCATCCTGCTCGGCCTGCCGAGCTACCTGATCCATGGCACCAACCGTCCCGATGGCGTCGGCATGCGCGCCAGCCGTGGCTGTATCCGCATGTTCCCCGAGGACATCGAGTCGCTCTACGAGCGCGTGCCCAGCGGCACCCAGGTCAACATCATCGACCAGCCGTTCAAGGTTGCCTGGTCGGCCGACGGCGTGCTCTATGCGCAGTCTTTTCCCCTGCTCGAGGAGAACCAGGGCACCTTCGAGCCGATCCTCAACGCCATGGAGATCGTGGCCGGCGCCTTCGGCGAAGAACCCGCGCCGGTCGATTACGCCCAGCTGCGCCAGATCGTGGAACAGCCCGACGGTCGCCTGGTGTCGCTGCTGCGCCTCGCCGAGGAGGAGCCGGCTCCCGAGGAACGGGAGGAGACCCTCGACGAGGGATTGTTCTCCGAGCTGGAAGTCAGCCAGCAGACGGAGCTGTTTTCGGAGCTCGAAGTCAGCCACCTCTAGCGCTGGAAGCGGCAGGCGTTGGCTCGACCCAACCGCCGAGGCCTGCCGCATCGACAAGCCATCCGGAACGAGAAAACCCCGCCGAGGCGGGGTTTTCTCGTTGCAGAACCGCCATCGCCCGAAGGCGATGCGGCGCTCCGGCAGAATTACTTCTGCATGGAGCGCTGGAACATGCGGTTCATTTCCTCGCGGTTCTGCTCGGACATCTGCAGAGCCGCCTGGGCGTCACGCTGCGCCTGGTTGGCAGTGTTCTGAGCCTGAGTGGCGATGCTGCGCGCTTCCGCAGCGTCGGCCTGAGCGGCTTCAGCGGTCTGGCGAACTTCATCCAGAGCGGCGTTGCTGGCACAGCCGGCCAGGATGGCCAGAGAAGCAGCAGCGGCGGTCAGCTTCAGGGTGGTCTTCAGAGTCATGATGTTCTCCTTGAGTCTTCCTTGGTACTGCACACGTTAGTACAGCGGCGTTGATGTTGCCTGTGATCCAGGCTCCCCTGCTCAATGCAGGATTCTTGCAGCGACTGCTGCCAAGCACAGGAGTCAAACGCTGTTTTATAATACCAGACGGCGCTTGTCCATAGCTCGAAACGTCCCTTGCGTATCTTGAGCCTAGCGGATGACGACGCGAGTGCCAATGTCGATTAGCTCGGAAAGCCTTTCGATCTGTTCGTCGGTCACCGCCACACATCCCTGAGTCCAGTGATAGCTGGCATGAATCTCCGGGTCCCCCCTACCGACACCATGGATCCCGATGAAGCCCCCCAGTACGGTGCGCTGCGGCGGATACCCGTGGCGGCGGTAGTAGGCGAAATAATCTGCGTAATCCTGCTCCGTGTAAAGCCCTGATTCCAACGCCATGCGCGCATGGGAGGGCGTGGGATAGTCCAGCCCGATGAAAATGTGCCAGTCGCTCTCCCAGTTGAACCGGTTGACGCGAAATTCCCCCTTCGGGGTTGTGTTGTCCCCCTGGGTTCGCATGATGCTGGCCCCGGAGCGCCCCAGCGAGATGGGCGCGAAGCGCTCGAGGAGTCGCTCGCCACGGTAGAGGCTCAACGCGGCCTCGCGGTCGTCGACGAGAACCCACACTTCATTGGCATGACGAGGCAGGTGAGCACGCGCCAATAGGGTTTCGATGAGGTTGGCTCGACCCTCACGAGGCAGGAGGAGCGTGAAAGGCGCCAATAGGGCGAGCTGGCCGAAGCGACGGCGGGAAACGGATCTCATCGGCTCCTCACACAGACGGAATGGTAGGCGACAGGCGCTTTATAACGTATCGCTTGTCGACTGTCAGTTCACTTAACGTAACCGGACCCGGGCCCCGCCGGGCTGATGCTTGCCCTCCATCCTCAGGCCAGCAAGCTTCTTGTGCACCAGTATATTGCCAGCTCCACACCTCTCGCCGCGCTGCCACGGCTCAAGCCGACAGTATGGCTCCCATGCGAAACACTTCCCGCAGGCTGGTGATGCCCGCCTCGGCCTTGGTCAGGCCATCCTCGAGCATCAGCTCGATACCGCGCTCGAGCAGGCTGCGGCGCAGCTCTGACTCGTCGGCATGACGCAGGATGCGGGCATGGTCCTCGGGAGCCAGCTGCCAGATCTCGAACACGCCGATACGGCCGCGAAACCCGAGTCCATCGCACTGCGGACAGCCCTTGGCAACCCAGGTCAGCGCCGGCGGCACATGACCGATCGCCTCCAGCCATTCGCGGTCGCTGTGGTCGGGTGCCGCCTGCTCACGGCAATGCGGGCACAGCCGGCGCACCAGCCGCTGGGCGATGACCAGCCCCAGGTTGGCACTGATCTCACTGTCGCTGAGGCCGAGCTGGCGCATCGAGGTCACCACCCCCACGGCGTCGCGACTGTGCAGCGTTCCCATCAGCGAACGACCGCTGCTGGTCACGCTCAAGGCGGCAAGGGCCGACTCGCGGTCACGAATTTCCCCGATGAGCACGTAGTCGGGATCCAGCCGCAGGAGCGAACGGGTGCCGCTGGCGAAATCCAGACCATGGTCGAGGTCCACCTGGATCTGGTTGATGCCGGGAACGCTATATTCGACGGGATTCTCCAGGGTGACCACGTGACTGTCGGTCAACTGCAGCTGACCCAGCAGGGTGTAGAGCGTAGTGGTCTTGCCGGCACCGGTGGGACCGGCGACCAGCAACATGCTGCCCGTGGCGTCCATCCAGCGCCTGATGCCCAACGCCCCTTCCTCGCCGATTCCCAGCTCCTCGATGTCGTCGAAAGATCGCGGCGGCGCCAGGAAGCGAATCGCCAGCTTCTCCCCCGTCACGCAGTGCACCGCCGTGACGCGCAGGTAGCGCTCCCCTTCGCCGCTCGCCTCCCGTGTCCAGCGGAAGCTGCCCTCCGCGGTAACCAGGGAAGGCACCGGATTGAGCTTCGACAGCACCTTATACTGGTTCACCAGGCGCGCGCCTTGCGCTGCATCGACCCGCAGTGCATCGACGATACGCCCATCGATGCGCAGACGAATGCGATAGGCCTCCGGCTCGGGATCGAGGTGCACGTCGGTGGCCCTGGCGCGCAGGGCATCGTCGAGCAGAGCGTAAGCCTCCAGCGTTCCACCGCCCGACGCCTGCTCCGCTTCCAACTGCGCCGACAATGCCGGCAGCAAGTGGCGCTGATAGGTCTGCTCCAACACGGTCTGCTCCTCCCTGATTGACCCTGGACATGCGGCGCTGGCGCTCGGCCGCTGACAGCAGTCTAGCTCAAGCGCGCCGCGCCGCAGTCCGGCATGCCGCCACGGCACGCCAAGCACAGCGCCCCCGGCAGGCCTGCCTGCGGGGGCGCTCTCGGCACGCATCGATCCGTTCGGTTACGCTAGGGGCGTGGCTCCACGGTGAAGATGCTCTGCAGCTTGTGCTTCTTCCCGTAGATGTGCACCGTGGTCTCGGGGAACGGGTAACGGTCCAGGTACTCACTGTCACCGTTGAACCGGGGCTTGTGCGCATGGATCATGGCGGCGGACAGGCGCTCCCGGTTGGCATGGCCGCTCAAGCCCATCGAGTACCACAGCTCCTCGCCGGGCTGCAGGAAGGCACGCCATTTCTCCCTGTCGGGATGATGCTGCAAACCGTAACGCACGTTGCGATGCTCACCCACATAGAGCAGTTGCTGGACCTCCATCTCATGGGTCTCGGGGTCCGCGGCGGCACGAAAGACGCAATAGATGCCGGAGTCGTCCGGCACCTCACGCAGCGACTCATCGCTCCAGTACCCGAGCATCTCGGGAGAGAGAAGATCGTTAGAGATGGAGCTCAACATGAAACGTTCCGGCATGGCGATCTCCTTGATCGAAGGGTCTATTTGCAGTCTGGCACATAAACTCAATAGTCTTCGAGCCGCTGCATGTCACGCACCAGGCGGCGCACTTCCCCCTCGTGCCCCTTGGCCAGGGCCTCGAAGAACTCCTTTTCACGGCTGCCGCCAGCCAGATCGGCGCGATGGGCGTAAAGGTCCTGAAGGGTCCGGTGTGCGGTCAGTGCCGTTGCCAGCACGCCCTGTACGCTCTCGCCCGCGACGCCCTCCGGCAAGCGTTCGAGTACCGGGGGGTGGGGAAAGTCGTTGGGGTCGTCGAACCAGGTGTTGAGCACGCCCTCATGATCGCTGCCATCGTCGAGATAGCCCAGCAGGTCGGCTTGCAGCTTGCGCTCACGCTGCGCCAGGTATTCCAGCGCCATTCTCACCCGTTCGTCGTTACCCGTTGCGGCCAGCTGGGAATAGTGATCGGCCATACGAGCATGATAGTCGGCCGCCCACTCGACCAGCTCCTTGACTTGATGAAAGCGCATGCGAGCCCCCTCGATGTCGCTCAGCCAGCCTCGACGACCAGCTGCTTGCTTTCATCCTAGCCAAAGCCCACCGCCGTCGCTTGACTTGTATCAATCGAAGGCGATTGGCACCGATGCCGGATGGCACGGAGTAAACGGGTGACAGGCGCCTGCCCTACCACTCCTCGCTGGTCTCACGCAGCGCGGCGATCTCGCTCTTGGCCTCACGCAGGCAGGCGCGCAGCTCGTCGCCCAGCGCAGCGCCGCTGCCCACCGCTATCAGCCCCTGCTGCGAGGAGTTGCGCCGACGCGCCACGCCCTCGCTCGCATGCAGCGCCTCGATGCGCTGCAACAGCCAGCCAAGCCAACTTTCGGGACGCATCGCCAGCTCGCGCAGACGATGCAGCTCGGCAATGCCGGCCCCCTCGGCACCCAGCAGGTCGCGCCAGTCGTGGCGCTCCAGCCGGGCATGCTCGGTGACCTCACGCAGCAGCGACTCGAGCGCCAGTTCGGTCAGCGCCAGTGCGGCCTCCTCGGTGGCCATGCGCCGCGCCTCGGCGTGCTCGTCCTCACCCGGGGGGACCGCCAGGAGCAGCTCGGCCTGGTAGAGCAACTGGTTGGTACGGGCTCGCGGGCTCACTTGCGCTTGTCCTCCACCTGCCATCTACCGTCAGCGTAGATCGCCCGCCAGCCGGTCGCCTTGCTCTCTTCCTCGGTCATGACGAACTGCTCCTTGCTCTTGCGCGAGTAGCGGATCTGGGCCGGGCGGCCATCGGGATCCTCGCTGGGGGCATCGAGCAGATAGCGATACTTCTCCGGCAGCTCACCGGCGTGGGCCTTCAGTTCCCGCACCAGAGGCGGCCGCGTCTCGCGATTGCGCGGAAACTTGCTCGCCGCCAGGAACAGGCCACTGGCACCGTCGCGCAGCACGTAGTGATCGTCGACCTTCTGACAGGCCAGCTCGGGCATCGGGATGGGGTCCATCTTCGGCGGGGCGACCTCACCGTTGCGCAGCAGCTTGCGGGTGTTCTTGCATGCCTCGTTGGTGCAGCCGAAATACTTGCCGAACCGGCCCGACTTGAGCTGCATCTCGCTGCCGCACTTGTCGCACTCGATGGTCGGCCCCTCGTAGCCCTTGATGCGGAACCTGCCGTGCTCGATCTCGTAGCCCTCGCAGTCTGGGCTGTTGCCGCAGATATGCAGCTTGCGGCTCTCGTCGATCAGATAGCTGTCCATCGCCGTGCCGCACTTGGGGCAGCGATGCTTGGCGCGCAGGGCCTGGGTCTCGGCCTCTTCGCCAGCATCGGCGGGGACCGCCTCGTCGCCGGGCAGCAGGTCGATGGTGGTCTTGCAGCGCTCCTTGGGCGGCAGGTTGTAGCCGGAGCAACCCAGGAACACTCCGGTTGACGCCGTGCGGATCTGCATCTTGCGGCCACAGGTGGGGCAGTCGATATCGGTGGGCACCGGCTGGTTGGGGCGCATGCCCTCCTCGCTCTCGGCGGCCTCCAGTTCCTCGCGGAACTCGGCATAGAAGGCGTCGAGCAGCTCGCGCCAGTTGCGCTCGCCCTCGGCGACCTCGTCGAGACTGTCCTCCATGCGCGCGGTAAAGGAGTAGTCCATCAGGTCGGGAAACGACTCCTTGAGCCGCTCGGTGACGATGTCGCCGAGCTTTTCGGCATAGAAGCGCCGGCTCTCCAGCTTGACGTAGCCGCGATCCTGGATGGTGGAGATGATCGAGGCATAGGTCGAGGGACGCCCGATGCCGCGCTTCTCCAGCTCCTTGACCAGGCTCGCCTCGGTATAGCGGGCCGGCGGCTTGGTGAAGTGCTGCTGGGGGTCGAGCGCCTCGAGCCGCATCGGCGTGCCCTCGGCGAGGTCAGGCAGCGCCTGGTCCTCGTTCTTGCCCGCGGGCTTGAGCACCCGGGTATAGCCGTCGAACTTGAGCACCCGCCCCTTGGCCTTGAGCTCGTAGCCGTCGGCTTCCACGGAGAGGGTGCTGGAGAGGTATTCGGCCGGCGTCATCTGGCACGCCACGAACTGCCGCCAGATCAGATCGTAGAGTCGCTCGGCGTCGCGCTCCATGCCGGCCAGGTCGCCGGCCTGACGATTGACGTCGGAGGGGCGGATCGCCTCGTGGGCCTCCTGCGCGCCCTCCTTGCTCGAGTAGCGATTGGGCGACTCGGGCAGGTAGCGCTTGCCGTAGGCCTGCTCGATATGCTCGCGCGCCATGGCCACCGCATCCTGGGACAGGTTGGTGGAATCGGTACGCATGTAGGTGATGTAGCCCGCCTCGTAGAGGCGCTGGGCCAGGGTCATGGTCTTCTTCACCGAGAAGCCGAGGCGCCCGCTGGCGGCCTGCTGCAGGGTCGACGTAATGAAGGGGGCATTCGGCTTCGACCGGGTGGGCTTGTCCTCCCGCGCCGTGATGGCAAGGCTTGCCTTGCGCAGACGCTCGATACGCTCGAGCGTCTCGGCCTCCGAGGTGGGCCGGAAGGTCTTGCCGTCCTGGCGCACCAGTTCGAATCGCACCGGCTCGCCCTGGTCGGAGACGAGATCGGCATGCACGTCCCAGAACTCCTCGGGCACGAAGGCGCGAATCTCGCGCTCGCGCTCGACGATGAGGCGCACCGCTACGGACTGCACTCGGCCGGCCGAGAGGCCGCGGGCGATCTTGGCCCACAGAAGCGGCGAGAGCATGAAGCCCACCACGCGGTCGAGGAAGCGCCGTGCCTGCTGCGCCTCGACACGGGGAATGTTGAGCGTGCCGGGCTCCTGGAACGCCTCCTTGATGGCGTTCTTGGTGATCTCGTTGAACACCACGCGGCGATAGCGCGCGTCGTCGCCGCCGATGGTCTCCTTGAGGTGCCAGGCGATGGCCTCCCCCTCCCGGTCGAGATCGGTGGCGAGATAGACGGTGTCGGCCTTCTCGGCGAGCTTCTGCAGCTCGGCCACCACCTTCTCCTTGCCGGGCAGGATCTCGTAGTGGGCCTTCCAGCCCTGTTCGGGATCGATGCCCATGCGCCGGATGAGCTGATCCCTGGCCTTGTGTTTCTTGTACTCGGCCTTCTCCTCGGGCGACATCTTGCGCGTTGCCGCCGCCTGCCGGGCGCGCTCCTTGGGATCGGAGGCCGCCTTGCCCGAGCCGCTGGTCGGCAGGTCACGGATGTGTCCCACGCTCGACTTCACGACGAACTCGCTGCCGAGATACTTGTTGATCGTCTTGGCCTTGGCCGGCGACTCGACGATGACCAATGACTTGCCCATAGCGCTCCACATTCTGCACGGCAGGGTTCTCGAGCCCCACCTGAACGGTTCCGGTCCACCGGTTCCTCGGCGGAGACGGTGAAAAATCCGCTTACCCTACCCCAGCCACCCGTTTCACGCCAGTCGCTTCACATGGCGGCAGTAAAGCAGCAATGGGAAAGAGGCATCAAGTCGGTCATGCCCCGTCGCGACTTCGCGCCGCCAAACGACCAGCGCCCCTGCCACGATTGACAGGGGCGCCGGGGCGTCCTCGCGAAACCTCTTGCTCAGCGCTTGCGAGGCTTGCGCGAAGCGTCCGGCCTGCTGTTCGCCTCGCTCCGGGTAGCGTCGGAAGGGCTGTCGGCCTGCGGCCGGGAAGCCGCCTTCCTCACCTTTCCGGTTCGCGCCTTCGAACCGGTGGAGCGCCTCGCCTGATCGGGCTTGGCTGCCTCGGGCTCGGCCCTGAGCAGGCTCGCCATCTCGCTGCGCGCCGTGGCCTCGGCCCTGGCCCCCGTCGCCACCTGGTCGTGAAGCTCGGCCAGCGCCTGGCGACGCTCCGCCGGGTCGACCCGCTCCAGCGCCTCGCCAAACAGCGCCTGGATGTGCTCGTAGCGCTTGCGGGCGTGCTCGGAGAGCTCGCCGCTTGCCGCCAGCACGTGGTCGATATGCTCCAGCGACGCGCGTATCGACTCGCCCGACTCCCCCGCCAACAGCTGAGGAATCGCCGCCAGCGCCGCCTCACGATCCAGCTTGAGGATGAAGAACTGCTCACGCACCAGATGCTTGAAGTCCGACAGACTGGCGCCCGGCTCCAGCTCGGCGCGCGAGGCCCGCAGGCGCTTGAAGTTACGCTCATCGGTCGTGGGTGCCCCACCCAGCACATGGATCACCGAGCGCATCACCGCCTCGTGGATGCCGCCTTCGGCCACGCGCTGGCGCAGTTCGTCCTGGCGCCGCTCCAGAAAGCGACGATGTTCCGGCTCGCTGCCGGGCTGGCGGCGATGGATATGGGCGTCGCCGCCCAGGCCGACCATGGCCTGTAGCAGCGGTTGGCCATACACCGTCAGGAAGGTGTGCTCGATGCTCTGGTCGCGTATCTCGCGCCAGGTGTCCAGGCTACGGGAGATCTGCTCCGACACGGCCCGCTCCATGGTTCGCAGGAGATTGTCCTCGGCGACGGGATGGCGGTCCTCACGCACCCACTCGGCCAGCACCGGCAGCGGCACCGACAGGGGGTTGCGATCGGATAGTAGCTTGTAGCCCAGCCGGATCGGATGCAGGCGGCGCATCAGGCGAGCCGCCTCCGGGGTAATCACGGCCCGGATCCAGGGCTGCACGAACAGCCGGTAGAGCCCGAGGTTGGTCTCCGAGAGGCGCGCCACGGTGGCGAAGCGCCGGTCGTCGTCCTCGCGGTGATGCAGCACGTCGCGGTTGAGCCCCTCGATGGAGCGCGCCTTGAACTCGAGCAGGTAGTCGCGCTCGAGCAGCTCGGCATCGTCGCGCTCATCGGCACTGGTCACCGTGGTCTCGTACAACCCCGGCGGCAGCACGTCGATGTAGTCGATGTTGGCGGTGAACTCGGCATGCTCCTTGCGCGACACGCTGCCCGACACGAAGATCCCCAGATGACCGGTGCTGTCGTGCACGCAATAGACGATGGTCTGTTCGCTGGCGACGATGTCGTCGGTGTCGCCGTAGAGATCGCGCACCCAGCCCAGTGCCTGGGGCGGCGGCGTGATGTCGTCGCCCTGTGAGCAGAACACTACCACCGGCGAGCGCACGTTGCGCAGGTCGATGCGACGCCCGTCCGACGTAACCAGTTGTGCGGTGGAGAGCCGGTTGCCGACGAACAGGTTGTCGACGATGTACTGGATCTCCTCGCCGCCCAGCACCACGTGACCACCCCACCAGCGCTCGAAATTGAGATAGCGCTCGGCCTCGGTGTCGACGTTGGCATACAGCCGATACTGCTTGTCCCACCAGGTATTGGCCGGATTGAGCCGCTCGAAGTTCTGTACCAGCAGGGCACCATCGAACAGTCCATCGCCCAAGTCGCTGGCCAGGGTCGTCATCCAGCTGCCGCCGGTCATGCCGCCGGTATAGCGCATGGGCGCCTTGCCCCGCTCGCCGGACCAATAGGAGAGCGGCGCCCCGGCGATCAGGATCGGTCCGAAGACTTCGGGCTCGAGCGAGGCCGCCATCATGATCTGCCAGCCCGCCTGGCAGTTGCCGACGACCATCGGTTTCTCGCACGATTCAGGATGGAGTTCGACCACACGACGCAGGAAGGCAATCTCCGCCTCCACCACGTCCTCCACCGTCTGACCGGGTTCGGGATAAGGCAGAAAACCGATGAAATAGCAGGGATGGCCCGCCCGCAGGGCAACGCCGATTTCACTGTCGGGCTTGAATCCACCGATGCCGGGGCCATGCCCGGCCCGCGGGTCGACGACCACGAAGGGGCGCGCCTGGAGATCGACCTCGACACCGGCCGGAGGCAAAATCTGCATCAGTTCGTAGTTGACCGGCCGCGGCAGTTCGCGACCGTCCATTACCACCTCGGCGTTGAAGCCCAACACATTGGGCTTGGTCTTCTCGATGTGCTCGAGATACTGGTTGCCGCGCTCGCGCATCACATCCATGTACAGCACGCTGCGCTCGACGGCGTCCCGCCAGTAATCGAAGGCGGCACGACCGAAACCGAATGGATCCAGGAAGCTGAATACTTCTGTCGGGGGTATCGGCAAGGGTGCGTTCATGCTCGGCTCCTGTTGTCTCCGCTATTGGGTTTCGACAGCGGAAGGAGAAAAAATGCTGCGATGCAGCAAGCATAGTACGCCCTGCGTCATTGCAATGCAGCCGTTTTGTCGATTTTTTGTGAAGCGCTTACCCGCCCGTTCCGTCGCTGTCTTCGCCGACGCCAGCCGGGCGCCCATACCACTCCGTCAAGGCTCGATGCTCGCGGCGGCGGGCCTCCGCGCCGTCTCGCCCCCACACCAGCAGGCGCATCCCGGTCTCGCCCGCTTCCGGGGTGGGGCGGTCAAGCCTGACGCCGGGCCCACCTCCCAATTGCCCGCCTCCTGGCAGGAGCAGGCGCCAGCGCGCCTGCCCAGGCCGGCCCGGGCCATGCCCCATGTGGCCGACCCGGGGACGCCGCAACCGTTCTCCCGCCACCAGGCGGATCTGTTCCACCGCCAGGTCGAGCCCGGTCAGCACTTCGGCCAGCCCCTCGTAGCCCGTCAGAGCGGGGCGCATGCCAACGAACCCCAGCCGGTTGTCGGCCAGCGAAAAACTCAGCGTCGCCAGGCCGACCAGGCCGAACGAGCGGGCGCCGTGCACGGCAAGCTGCCCCAGATAGGCGCGTTGCTCGGGCGTCAGCCGCTCGCTGGGGGCCATGGCGAACCCCGCGCCGAGCAGCTCGTGCTCGACCAGGGCCAGTGCCTGGCCGCGGCAATCGGCCAGCACCGGCAGGTGTACCCGTGGCGCCTGCGGTTCGCCCAAGGGCAACCCCGCCTCACGCATCAACTGCCGCGCGGCCTCGTCATCGCACATGGCGGCGATGTGGGCCTCCTGCGGGCCGATGAAGACCAGACCCGCACGCGAACAGGCCCGGGCGAGGCGCCACTGCTCCTCGGCTAGCGCCTCCCCGGGATGCACGGCGTCGCAGCCCAGCCGCTGGGCGTGCTCCACCAGGGCATCGCCGGTCCTGCCACCGCTGCCATGCCAGACCAACTCGAGTTCCGTGCAGGCCTGGCCGGCCCGCAGCGCGCCCAGGCCGCTGCCCGCCAGCATGACGCCATGCCAGCCGCCCTGGCGCAGCACGCCGGGAGCGGGGCTGGACGACGCTTGCCGGTGTCCGGCGAGGCCGGCGGCATGACCCCGACCGTCGGCGGTGATAGCATGAAAGGGCTTCTTCAACGGGCCTCCCCGACCCCTCTAGCGGATTGATAGATGACAACGCCTAGCCTGCTGAACCGCCTGACCTTTCGCCAGCTCCAGGTGTTCCAGGCCGTGCATCGCCAGCAGTCCTATTCCCGCGCCGCCGAACAGCTGGGCCTGACCCAGCCGGCGGTCAGCGCGCAGATCCGCCAGCTCGAACAGGCCCTGGGTCAGCCGCTGTTCAAGTACGCCGGCAAGACCCTGCACGTGCTACCGGCGGCCGATGCGCTGGCGGCCTCGACCCAGGCCATCTTCGGCCAGGTCTCGCGCCTGCAGATGACGCTATCGGACATGGACGGCACGATCTCCGGCGAACTGAACCTGGCCGCCGTATCGACGGCGCAGTACGTGGTGCCCCATCTGATCGCCCGCTTTCGTGCCCACTATCCCAACGTCCAGGTGCGGCTGCAGGTATGCAACCGCAGCCAGGCGCTGGAAAGACTGGCGGCACGCCGCGACGACCTGGTGATCATGGCCATGGTGCCCGAGGACGACGACAACCTGGTCTTCATGCCGTTTCTCGAGAACGAACTGATTCCCATCGTCTGGCCCGGTCATCCGCTGCTCGAGGCCCCCTCTCCCACGCTGGAGGACCTAGCCCGCCACTACCTGCTGATGCGCGAGTCGGGGTCGGGCGTACGCACCGCCTTCGAGCAGCTCGCGGCCGAACAGGACGTCGCGCTCCAGCATACCATGGAGCTGGGTACCAACGAGGCGATCAAGCAGGGCGTGATGGCGCACCTGGGCGTCACGGTGCTGCCGCGCCTGGCCGTTCGCCTGGAGCTGGGCGCGGGGCTGCTGGCCGAGCTGCCCCTGCCCGGGTTTCCCCTGCGTCGCTCCTGGTGCACGGTCTATCCCCGGGATCGCTTCCCCACCCCCGTCACCGAACTGTTCCTGCGTTTCGTGCGCGAGCGGCTCGGCGAGATCGAAGCACACTTCAAGGCCCCACCGCAGCCGATGCCCGATCACGGCGTGGTCTGCCTGCCGATCCCGCCCGGCTGAAGGCTTCGGCCCCTGGTACCGGCGCGGAGCGCTGTGCCAGGCAGGCGGGGATATGGTAGATTACGGGCCTGCGACCATCGTATCAATTGCTGCCATGCGGGCTGGTGCCGCCCGGACCCGACGTCCCGCCGCACCGCGGCATGGTTGTGGCAGCCGCCGAGTGGAGGGGCTCACACCCTATGAGCGACAGCACCTCGAAACGCGTGCCGAGCGGCGCGAAGTTCCGTACCGAGCATGGTTTCGCCGCCATCAAGGATGGCATCAAGCAACGCAGCCAAGCCGAGGGGCGTCCCGAACCGGGTCGCAAGCCGCAGTGGCTGCGCGCCCAGATCCCCGGCGGCGGCCGCTTCGAGGCGGTGAAACGCAACGTCAACGAGCATCGCCTGAGCACGGTATGCGCCGAATCGCACTGCCCCAACATGGGCGAGTGCTGGAGCAACGGTACGGCCACCATCATGCTGATGGGCTCGGTGTGTACCCGCGCCTGCCGCTTCTGCGCCGTCGACACCGGCAATCCGCGCGGCTGGCTGGACGCCGAGGAGCCGGCCAACACCGCCAAGTCGGTGGAGTTGATGGGGCTGCGCTACGTGGTACTGACCTCGGTCGACCGCGACGACCTGGACGACGGCGGCGCCGCCCACTATGCCGCGTGTATCCGCGCGATCAAGGCGAATACCCCTGAAGTGGTGGTCGAGGCGCTGACGCCCGACTTCGACGGCGACCCGTCCGCCATCGAGCGGGTGGTCGACTCCGGCCTCGAGGTGTTCGCCCAGAACGTCGAAACGGTGGAACGACTCACCCACTACGTGCGCGACCCCCGCGCCGGTTACCGCAAGACCCTCGACGTGCTGGCCCACGCCAAGCGTCACCGCCCCGGCGTGCTGACCAAGACCAGCCTGATGCTCGGCCTCGGCGAGACCGACGAGGAGATCCTCGCCACTTTCGACGACCTGCGTGCCATCGATGTCGACATCGTCACCCTCGGCCAGTACCTGCGCCCCACCCGCAACCACCTGCCGGTGGAGCGCTGGGTGACGCCGGACGAATTCGAGCGTTATCGTCAGTTGGGTCTGGAAAAGGGCTTCATGGAGGTGGCTTCCGGACCTCTGGTACGTTCCAGCTATCGTGCCGACCGGGTGTTCGAGAAGAACAACCTGGGCCTGGCCGCGCCGGCCGAGGTGCCGGGCCAGGCAACCGACCCCAATCGCATCCAGGCGGTCAACGTCGGCTGACAACCCGCCCCACCGGCGGAGCCACGGCCCAAGCGCAAAAAAGGCGACCTCGCGGTCGCCTTTTTGTCTTCCCTGCCCCCGTCGACTGACGGCGCCGCACTCAATCGACTTGCGCAGCCTTCGCCGTCAGCCGGGCGGGCAAGGCCGCCTCATCCGGGACGAGCTCGCGTCCCAGCTGCAGCGCCAGGCACTCGGCAAGGCGGGTGCCGACCTGATCGAGGGAGAGCGGCTCGGCGACCAGGTCGGCCAGGCGTGTCATGGCCATGCCGGCATAGCCACAAGGATTGATGCGCTGGAAGGGAGCCAGGTCGGCATCGACGTTGAGCGCCACGCCGTGATAGCTCGCACCGCGCCGTATGCGCAGGCCCAGCGAGGCGATCTTGGCCTCACCGACATAGACCCCGGGGGCATCCGGCCGGGCGTGGGCCTCGACGCCGCGCTCGGCCAGCACGGCGATGACGGCATTCTCGATCGCCGAGACGAGATCGCGAACGCCCAGCCGGGCCCGGCGTACGTCGAGCAAGGGATAGAGCACGACCTGACCGGGACCGTGATAGGTCACCTGTCCGCCTCGGTCGGTCTGCACCACGGGGATATCGCCTGGCATCAGCAGATGCTCGGGCTTGCCTGCCTGCCCCTGGGTGAACACCGGGTCATGCTCCACCAGCCAGAACTGATCCGGCGTCGCCTCGCAGCGGCCGTCGGTCAATTCGCGCATGGCCTGCCATACCGGCTGGTAGGGGCGCCGGCCCAGGCGCAGCAGGGTAATCGGCGCCCCTCCCGCCTGGCCGCTCAACTACACCACCATGTGCACGCGCCCGGTGGCCTTGAGCTCGGCGAACAACGCCTTGAGCTGGGCCTCGCCGGTGGCGCGCATCGTCAATCGCACCGACTGGAAGCGGGCATTGCGGCTCGCCACCACTTCGATGCTGGACGCATCGAAGCTTTCGTCATGACGCTGCACCACCTGGCAGACGGTAGCGGTGAAATCCTCGGCAGCGTCACCCACCACCTTGATCGGGTAATCGCAAGGGAAGGTGATCGTTGGCGCCGACACCGCGGCAGCCGGCGGCTGACGCAGGTCGCGCAGTTTGTTGTCCGACATGGCCATGAGCGCCTCGTGGGGATTTCCGACTATTTTACTCAACTATCCGACGCCGACCAAGGCACGACTAGAACCACCCGCTGAGCAGGTTGCTGAAGAATCGCCGCACCTGGTCGAACATCCGCTTGAACAGCCCGCCCTCCTCGATCGACTCGAGGGCTACCAGGGGCTGCTCACCCACGACCTCCTCACCGAGACGCACCTCCAGCGTGCCCACCCGGTCACCGAGGCTGATCGGCGCGGTGAGGTCGGGGCGAATGTCGAGCCGCGCGCTGAGTTCCTGGTTGCGCGCGCGCGGCAGCGTCATCGCGACATCGCTGTCGACACCGACGCGCAGTTCGTCCTTCTCGCCCCCCCAGATGCGCGGCGAGTTCAGTACCGCCCCCTGCTCGTAGAGCTCGAGCGTCTCATAGTAGCGGAACCCGTAGCTGAGCAGCTTCTGGGTCTCCTGGGCACGCGCCTCTTCGGAGCTGGTGCCCATGACGACCGAGATGAGTCGCATGCCATCGCGCTCGGCCGAGGCCACCAGGCAATAACCCGCCTCGTCGGTATGCCCCGTCTTCAGGCCATCCACCGTCGGGTCGCGCCACAGCAAGCGGTTGCGGTTGGGCTGGCGGATGTCGTTGTAGGTGAAGTACTTCTCGGCGTAGATGGCGTAGTGCTCGGGATAGTCGTCGATGATGTACTGGGAAAGCCGCGCCAGATCGCGCGCCGTGGAGTAGTGCTCGGGATGGGGAAGCCCCGTGGCGTTGACGAACTGGGTGTTGTTAAGGCCCAGCCGGGACGCATGCTGATTCATCATGTCGGCGAAGGGCGCTTCGCCTCCGGCCAGATGCTCGGCCACGGCGACACTGGCATCGTTGCCGGACTGGATGATGATCCCGTAGAGCAGGTCGCGAATCGTGACGTCCGTGTTGACCTCGATGAACATCTTGGAGCCACCCGTTCGCCAGGCGTTCTCGCTGACGCGCACGGTATCGTCCAGGCTGACGTTGCCGCGATTCAGCTCGCGCTCGACCAGATAGGCCGTCATCAACTTGGTCAGGCTCGCCGGTGGCAGGCGTTCGTCGGCGTTGTGCTCGGCCAGCACCCTGCCGCTGTCGGCATCCATCAGTATCCACGACTTCGCCGCGATCTGCGGTGAAGCGGGTATCAGCGTCTGGGGCTGCGGCACCGCTTGCGCCATGGCCTGGGAAACGACCAGCATCAGGCCGAGCAGCGTCAATGGGAGAAGACGCGAACGGAAACGGGAAAACAGCACTCGCATGGGCATGGATCTCATCGCTACGTCGAGAAAGGTCAAGGGTAAGGTGCGCCGTTCAGTCGGCGCCATTGACGATAAAGGCTTGATCGAAACCGGCACGTCTCAGCTCATCGCGGGCGGGCTCGACCTGCCCGGCATGGGCGAGGGGGCCGACCTGAACCCGGTACATGCCGGCGGCGTCCGCCACGCGAACCGGATGCGACAGCTCGTCCTCCAGGCGCGCCTTGAGCGCTCGCGCGTTGTCGGCCGAGCCCAGCGCCGCGATCTGCAGGTAGATCGGCGTCTGGCTGCTCGCCTGGCTGGGTGCGCTGGGCGCCGAGGCGTCCCCGCTGCGTGCCGGTGCCGCCACGTCACGCCGCGGCGCGCTATCGGCCGCGGGTTGGACAGCGGCGACTGCAGGCCGGTTCGCTCCACTGCCGCCGTTTTCGGCCTGCCAGGCCACCGGGTCGATTGCTTCGACCTTCACCCGACCGGTACCGCGGTCGAGGATGTCGAGTCTTGCCGCGGCGGCGTAGGAGAGGTCGATCTCGCGGTCGTTGTGGAACGGGCCGCGGTCATTGACCCGCACGATCACCGAGCGACCGTTGTCCAGGTTCGTGACGCGGGCATAGGTCGGCAGCGGCAACGAGCGATGCGCCGCGCTCATCTTGTACATGTCATAGATCTCACCGTTCGAGGTGGCGTAGCCGTGAAACTTCTGGCCGTACCAGGACGCGGTGCCCTGCCGCGCGTAGCCGCGGGCATCCGGCAGGACGCGATAGGTCTTGCCCCATACCTCGTAGACCGGACGGTTGCCCCCCCGCGAGGGTGCCTCGGCGCGCGGCACGGCGTCGGGGATCTGGCTCACGTCGGGCGGGTCCTGGGGGTAGGCATCACCGCTCATGGCGTAGCGCTCCGTCGACGTCGCCGCTGCCGGGCCGCCGTCTCGCTGCGCCGGGGTACTCGAACCGCTGCCGGCACAGCCTGCCAGCAGCAGCGTCATGGCCAGTCCCAACCACAGCGTCTTCACAGCGCCCCCTCCTGCTCGTCGGACACGGAGGCGGACAGCGGGAAAGGCTCCAGCTCGCGCAGCTCCGCTATCGCCTCGGCCAGCTCGGTCACGGCCATGGCGTAGAGATGGCTGTGGTTGTAACGGGTGATGACATAGAAGTTCTCGTAACCCAGTCGGTAGCGCCACTGCGTATCGTCGACCTCCAGCGCCAGCGGAATGACCCGGGTCGATTCGTCGAGTTCAGCGACGGAATCGACGCCGGAGCGCTCCAGCTCGCTCAATGCCTGATAGGGCCGCCGGGTCTGGTTGAACTCGATCGCCCCGGGCGGCGTGGCAGGCCCTTCGGCCTCGGTATAGATGGGCTCGCCCGGACGCCAGCCATGCTCGGCGAAATAATTGGCCACGCTGCCGATGGCATCGACCGGGTTGGTCCACAGGTCGCGCTGGCCGTCGCCGTCGAAATCCACCGCATAGGCACGGTAGCTGCTGGGTATGAACTGCGGATAGCCCATGGCACCGGCATAGGAACCCGTGAGGCTGCCGGGCTCGACCTCCTGCTCGTGGCTGATCTCGAGAAAGGCGGCCAGTTCGCCACGAAAGAAACTTCCGCGAACCGGATGGTGGAAGGCCAGCGTCGCCAGCGAGTCGATGACCCGGTGGCGTCCCGTGAAGCGGCCGTAGCTGGTCTCGACGCCGATGATGGCGGCAATGATCTCTGGCGGCACGCCGTATTCGGCCTGGGCGCGGGAAAAGGCCTCCTCATGGGCCTCGATGAAGGCGACCCCGCGACTGATCCGTTCCGGCTGCAGGAAGATCGCGCGATACTCATCCCAACGCAGCCGGCGCTCCGCCGCCCCCGCCATGGCGTCGAGCACGCCCTGCTGGAAGGCAGCGTCATCCAGCGCCGCCTCCAACCAGCCACGCTCGATGCCGCGCCCGGCGAGCTCCTCGAGCAGTTGCCTGGCCCCTTCATGCTCGGCAGGGGAAAAGTCTGCGGCGTGCACGGCAGGCGCCGCCCACCAGAGCGCCATGGTCACCACCGCGGCGCCAGCCCCTTTGCACTTTCTCGATGGCTTCATGCTTGCGCCACTCCCTGACTGGGGCCACATCGTCCGAGCCCGCAACGCGCTGCGCCGGCCATCAGCGCGGCAGCAGGCGGCGGTGCCCATGAATGGACATGAGAATACCGAATCCCGCCAGCAAGGTCACGCTGGAGGTCCCACCGTAGCTGACCAACGGTAGCGGTACCCCGACCACGGGCAGAATGCCGCTGACCATGCCTACGTTGACGAAGACGTAGATGAAGAACGTCAGGATGATACTGCCGCCCAGCAGGCGCCCGAAGGTGTCGTGGGCCACGGCGGAGAGCCACAGCCCGCGGAGCACGATCAGCAGGTAGAGCAGCAGCACGAGCAGCATGCCCACCAGGCCGAATTCTTCGCCGAGCACCGCCACGATGAAGTCGGTGTGCCGCTCGGGCAGGAACTCCAGCTGCGACTGGGTTCCCTGCAGCCAGCCCTTGCCCCACAGGCCACCGCTGCCGATGGCCGTGGTCGACTGGATGATGTTCCAACCGGCCCCCAGAGGGTCGCTTTCGGGGTTGAGAAAGGTCAACACCCGCTGCCGCTGGTAGTTGTGCAGGTTGATCCACAGCAGCGGCAGCGCCGCCGCCGCGCCCACGCAGAGCAGGCCGATGAAGCGCCACGAGAGCCCCGCCAGCAGCACCACGAAGACCCCGGCGCACCCCACCAGCAGGGAGGTGCCGAGGTCCGGCTGCTTGGCGATCAACACGATGGGTACGCCGAGTATCGCCGCACACACCAGCAGGTCCTTCCAGCGCGGCGGGAGTTCGCGTCGCCCCAGCCAGGCCGCCAGCATCAGGGGCATGGCCAGCTTCATCAGCTCGGAGGGCTGGAAGCGGATCACCCCAGGGATCTCGAGCCAGCGCTGGGCCCCCATGCCGATGTCGCCCACGACCTCCACCGCGACCAGCATCAGCAGCCCGGCGCCATAGGTCAGCGGCGCCCAGCGCAGCAGCGTGGCAGGCGGAAGCTGTGCCAGGGTCAGCATCACCACGAGCGCGACCAGGAAGCGAGTGCCCTGGGCCATGACCACTTCGATGCGCTGGCCGCTGGCACTGTAGAGCACCCCCAGCCCCGCGACCAGCAGTACCAGCAGCAGCAGCAGCAGCCAGGGGTCGAGATGGGTGCGCTCCCAGATGCTCTTGCGCCGTGATATGCCGTCTTGCGGTGCCTTCACCGGCCGCGCGCGCAGCCCCTTTGCCACTCCCATCCACGTCATCGCTCAGTTCCCCGCCACGCTGCCGGTATCATTCTCCATCACCTCGCGCACCTCCTCGACATCGGGAGCCTCCTCCTCCAGCAGCCAGGCGTCGGTGATGGCGCGTGCCAGGTGCGCGGCATGGGTACTGCCCCCCCCGGCATTCTCCACGATCACGGCCACGGCGATCTGGGGCTCCTCCAGTGGAGCGAAGGCCATGAACAGCGCATGGTCGCGCAGCCGTTCGGCCAGCTCCTCGGCGTTGTAGCGCTGGTCTTGCCCGAGCGAGAAGACCTGGGCGGTGCCGGACTTGCCGCCCATGCGATACTCGAGATCCACCCCGGTACGCCTGGCCGTGCCCTCGTGCCCCGTGAGGACCTTCTCCATGCCGGAGAAGATGCGGTCCCACCAGGCGTCGTTCTGGATGACGATGTCGGCGGGGGTATCCGGCAGCTGGATCGGCACGTCCTCGTCGCCGATTCGCCGGGCCAGGCGCGGCTTGACCCACTGGCCGCGATTGGCGAGTACGGCGGTGGCCGTGGCCAGCTGCAGCGGCGTGACCTGCCAGTACCCCTGGCCGATGCCGACCGAGAGCGTCTCGCCGGGGTACCAGGGCTGGTTGAAGCGGGCCCGCTTCCAGTCCCGCGAAGGCATCAGGGCCGCACTCTCACCGAAGACGTCATGGCCGACGCGCTGGCCGAAGCCGAAGGCACTCATCTGCTCGTGCAGGCGGTCGATGCCCATGTCATGCGCCAGAGAATAGTAGTAGGTGTTGTTGGAGACGGCGATGGCGCGCTCCATGTCGACCCGCCCATGCCCCCAGCGCAGCCAGTTGCGGTAGCGACGGCTGTCGTTGGGCAGCTGGTAGAAGCCCGGGTCGTTGATCGTCTTCTCGGGCGTGATCACGCCTTCGGCCAGCCCGGCCAACGCCAGGAACGGCTTGATGGTGGAGCCCGGTGGATACTGGCCGCGGATGGCGCGGTTGAACAGCGGCAGGTCGATGTCCTCCTGCAGCGCGCGGTAGGAGTCGAAGTCGATCCCGGTGACGAACTGGTTGCTGTCGAATCCCGGCGTCGAGACCATGGCCAGTATCTCGCCGGTTTGGGGCGCCACGGCGACGATCGAGCCGCGGCGGCCATCGAGCAGCTCGTAGGCCAGAAGCTGCAGCTCTTTGTCGAGCGTCAGGGTCAGGTTCTGACCGGGCACGGGGTCGGTGCGCCCCAGCTCGCGCAGCACCCGCCCGCGGGCGTTGGTTTCCACTTGGCGCAGGCCGGCCTGGCCATGCAGCACGTCTTCGTAGAAGCGCTCCACCCCGGTCTTGCCGATGAAGTGGGTACCGGCATAGCGCCCGGAATCGAGCTCCTTGAGCTCATCGGCGTTGATGCGCCCGACATAGCCGAGAGCATGGGCCATGACATGGGCATCGGGGTAGTAGCGCAGCAGCTGCGCCTCGACCTCGACCCCGGGAAGCCGATGCCGGTTGACGGCCAGCCGGGCGATCTGCGCCTCGTCGAGATCGCTCATCAGCAGCGCCGGCTGGAACGGCCGCTGAGGCTGACGCGCGCGCAGCCGAAAGCCCTCGGCCTCCGGCGGCGTCAGCTCCAGCAGCTCCTCGAGCCGGTCCAGGGTGGCATCGAGATCGTCGACCCGCTCGCGCGTGAGTGTCAGGTTGTAGGTGGGGCGGTTCTCGGCCAGCAGCATTCCGTTACGATCGTAGATCAACCCGCGAGTGGGCGGCAGCGGCTCCACTCGCACGCGGTTCTTCTCGGAGCGGGTACTGTAGACTTCGTGCTGGACGACCTGGAGATACACCAGCCGCCCCGCCAGCAATCCGATCAACAGCAGGATGGTCAATACGGCAAGAAATGCCCGCACGCGAAAGATGCGCAGCTCCTGCTCGGGATTCTTCAACGTCTCGCGGCGGTCGCGCATGCCGAAAATGGTCTCGACTCAAAGTTCGTGAAGCCGCCGTTCAGCGGTGATAGGGGTGCCCGACCAGCAGGGTCCAGGCGCGGTAGAGCTGCTCTGCCAGGATCACCCTGACCAGCGGATGCGGCAGGGTCAGTGGAGAGAGCGACCAGCGCCGGTCGGCAGAGGCGGAGAGCTCCGGGGCCAGCCCGTCGGGCCCGCCCACCAGCAGCACCACGTCGCGTCCCTCGAGGCGCCAGGTCTCGGCCTCCCGGGCCAGGCGCTCGGTGCTCCAGGGCTTCCCCGCGACCTCGAGCGCGACCGTGAATTCATCGCCGCGCAGCCGCTCGCGAATCCGCTTCGCCTCGGCCGCCACGGCCCTGGCCGTGTCGGCGTTCTTGCCGCGCTGACCGGGAACGATCTCCTCGATTTCCAGGGCAAAATCGCGCGGCAGACGCTTGCGGTACTCTTCGACGCCGTCGTTGACCCAGCCCGGCATGCGCGTGCCGACCGCCAGCAGGCGGATTCTCATACGCCACCGTGTTCCTGCTGCGGCTCCGAGTCGCTCGGCAGATCGGCCCACAGCCGTTCCAGGTCGTACAGCTGGCGGGTCTCGGGGAGCATGACGTGGACGACCAGATCGCCCAGGTCCACCAGGACCCAGTCGGACCCGGCCTGCCCCTCCACACCCAGTGGCTGGATACCGCCGGCCTTGGCCTGCTGAACCACGTGATCGGCAAGCGCGGCGACGTGACGCGTGGAAGTGCCGCTGGCCACGATCATCAGGTCGGTCACGCTGGTCAGCCGGGACACGTCCAGTTGCACCACGTCCTTGGCCTTGAGGTCGTCCAACGCCTCTACCACCAGAGTCTTGAGCGAATCGTTCTGCATAGCCCCTCGTCAACGGGAAGTCTTGGTCACCGTCATTGTATCGTCTTGGGCTGCCGCTGGCAGCGCTCAGCGACGCCGATAAAGCAAGTTGGCGAGGATTCTCGCCTCGACGGCTTCGGGCAGCAGGTAGCGCACACTCCGTTCCGATGCGAGCCGCCGGCGAATCTCGGTCGCCGAAATCGCCATGCGCGTCGGTAGCGCAAGCCGCAGCAGGTGGCCCGCGGGGCGCCGCATCAACGCCTCGGCACTCGCGACTTCACGCCCTCTGATCAGTTCAGCCAGGGCCGACGGCAGCGGGGCGTCGTGGCCGGGGCGATCGATCACTACCAGGTGGGCCAGTTCGAAAAGACGCCGAGGCGACTGCCAGTCGGCCAGGCGCAGGAAGGCGTCATGCCCCAGGGCCATGACGAGCCTTGCCTGGTTGCCGTACTCGCCGCGCAGACTGGCCAGGGTATCAGCACTGTACGAGGGCCCGTCGCGCTCGAGTTCACGCGGATCGGCGACCAGCCCTGGCGTCTCGCCGATGCCCAGCCGCAGCAGCGCCAGGCGCTCCTCGGGGGTGACCTGGGGGGCACCGCGCAGGGGCGGTATCTTGGCCGGCACCATGTGGACCCGATCCAGCCCCAGGGCCTCGAGCAGCTCCACGGCGCTGCGCAGGTGTCCCAGGTGGACGGGGTCGAAGGTGCCGCCCAGCATGGCCACCCGCGGCGGCTCCAGTGGCAGCGCGGCGTGCCGGGCCGGCTGCGTACTGGTCTGGTGTGCGGTCACCGGCGGACCTGTCCATCGCCCAGTACCACGTACTTGCGGGTGGTCAGCCCCTCGAGCCCCACCGGCCCCCGGGCGTGCAGCTTGTCGGTGGAAATACCGATCTCCGCCCCCAGGCCGTATTCGAAACCGTCGGCGAAGCGGGTCGAGGCGTTGACCATCACCGAACTGGAATCGACCTCGGCCATGAAGCGGCGCGCCAAACCGTAGTCCTCGGTGACGATGGCGTCGGTGTGGTGCGAACCGTAGCGCTCGATGTGATCGATGGCGGCATCGATGCCGTCGACCACGCGTATTGCCAGCACCGGGGCCAGGTACTCGGCGTACCAGTCCGCTTCGGTCGCGGCGGCAATGCCGGCGAGAATGGCGCGACTCCGCTCGCAGCCGCGCAGTTCGACGCCATGCTCGGCATACGCCGCGGCCAGTTGCGGCAGCAGTTCCTCCGCCATGGGGGCGTCGATGAGCAGCGTCTCCATGGTGTTACAGGTGCCGTAGCGATGCGTCTTGGCGTTGATGGCGATCGCCAGCGCCTTCGCGGGGTCCGCCGAGGCATCGATATAGACGTGGCATACGCCGTCCAGGTGCTTGATCACCGGCACCCGCGCCTCGCGCGAGATGCGCTCGATCAAGGACTTGCCACCGCGCGGTATGATCACGTCGACGTACTGGGGCATGGCGATCATTTGCCCCACCGCGGCCCGGTCGGTGGTCGCCACGACCTGCACGGCACCCTCCGGCAGCCCGGCCTCGCGCAGCCCCTCGCCGATGCAGGCGGCAATCGCCGCGTTGGAGTCGCGCGCCTCGGAGCCGCCGCGCAGAATACTGGCGTTGCCCGACTTGAGGCACAGGCTGGCGGCCTCCAGGGTCACATTGGGGCGCGATTCGTAGATGATGCCGATCACGCCGAGCGGTACGCGCATCTGGCCCACCTGGATGCCGCTGGGGCGAAAGCGCAGCCCGTCGATCTCGCCGACGGGGTCGGGCAGCGCCGCCACCTGCTCCAGGCCCTCCACCATGGCATCGAGCCGCGCATCATCCAGCGCCAGGCGGTCGAGCAGCGCCGGCTCCAGGCCGTTGGCTCGGCCGCGCGCGAGGTCCGCGGCGTTGGCGGCCAGGATCTCGCAGCGGCGACGCTGGAGCTGCTCGGCCATCGCCAGCAGGGCTCGGTTCTTGTCGCCGGTGACGGCGCGGCGCATCTGGCTGGCAGCGCTGCGCGCCGCCTCGCCGAGGCGGGTCATGTAGGCGACGACATCGACCACCGCGGCTTCGGTGCGTTCGGGTTGGGAGGCGTGAGCGGGCATGCTGGACGAAGTTCTCCTGGGCAGAGCGCCACACGGCGCTGCGGACGTTATACTGGCGCGACAATACGACGAACTCCATAGTAAGGCACCATGCAGAGCAAGTACAAAGTCGGGCTGATGCGCCTGAACCTATGGGCTGCAGCGCTGCTGCTGATCCTGCTGGCGTACCTGTCGGAACAGCTGTCCAGCGCCTTGCTGCTGGTCTTGGCCAGCATCTGGCTGATGGTCACGGCCAGCCTGCTCGAACTGAGCCATCGCCGCCCCGCCACCATACCCTGGCAGTTGCTGCCCAGCCTGTTGCTGGCCGGGCTGCTCGTCGCCGACCCAGCGCGTCACGCCCTGTGGCTGTGGGTCTGGCCCGCCCTGCTGATGCTGCCGCAGCCTGGCTGGGTGCTGGCCCTCACTTGCCTTCTGGCGGCACTGACCTGGTGGCTGCTGGCGGACCTGCTGGGCATCGAGCAGACGCTGTTCTCCGGCCTGGTGCTGCTGCCGCTGATGCTGCTGGGCCTGGCTCGCAACCGCTACTGGTTCCCGACCCGCGCTGCCGCACGCCAGCGCATGCGCCTGGTACCAGGCCTGCCCCTGTGGAGCGGCCAGCAGCTTGCCACCGACCTGCGCCGGGAGCGCGCGCGCTGCCGGCGTGAGGGGGTACACGCCGAGCTGATGCTGCTGCGTACCTCACGGCATCAGCTGTGGCCGATGGCCCAGGACCTGTGCCGCCTGACCCATGAGTTCGAGAACTGCTATCGTCTCGACCACCGCACCCTGGCCACCCTGCTGCTGAGCCGGGATGACAAGCAGGCCAGCGAACGACGCCATACACTGCTCAAGGGGCTGCGCCCCAATGCCAAGGTCCGCTTCGCCTCGCTGAGCGGCCTGGGCACGCTCGAGGAAGCGGTACAGCGCTTCGAGCGCCAGCGCGAGGAACTCCAGGTCGAGACGGAGCGCGTCCATGGCTGAGGCCAACCGCCCCCATATGGGCCGAATCGTCATTGCGTACGCCATTGCCACCCTGTTGCTGGGCGGCTATGCGATCTGGCGCTACCTGATGGGCGACTACAGTCGCATCCTGCTGCCGGCCTCTCTCGCCCTGGTCATGCTGGTGGCCTGCCTGATGTGCGTCGCCAGCGCCAGCCAGGCGAGGTTGTCCGCCTACCTGGCGCTGATCGTCGGCTACCTGATGCTGGCCCTGGAGCTGCCATGGCTGGACGAGGCGGGTATCATGTGGCTCGGCTTCGCCCCGCTGCTCACGGTGCTGTTGCTGCCTCTCGCCTCTGCCATGCTGCTCAACCTGCTGCTGGCCCCTGTCTGGCTCCTGCTCAGCGATACGCAGCTGGACGTTCACCTGGCGCTGAGCTATGTCGCCATGGCACTGGTGGTGGCACTGGTTCCCTGGGAGCAGCGCCGCCAGCAGGCGCTGCTGGACGCCACCAATCCACGCGACCCGCACTGCAATGCCCTGGCTCGCGAGGCCATGCACGAACTGCTCGCCAGCGAGTACAAGCGCACCCAGTTCCTCGGCCAGCCCTTTGCCGTGCTGGCACTCCACCTGCCCCAGCTGGAAATGGCCAGCGAGCAGTTCGGCAACCGGGCACGCCAGGCCCTGCTCGATGCGCTCTGCCTGGCTGTCAATCGCTTCTCGCGCCGCCATGACTTCCTCGGCCGGCAGAGCGCCTCCACATTCTGGCTGGTACTGCCGGACACCAGCCAGAGCGGGGTCCAGATGGTACAGCAGCGCATCGGACAGGCACTGGAAACCACGGTGCTGGTGGACACCGGACCGCTGCAGGTGAAAATCGCCCACTGCCAGCGCCTCCCAGGGGAAAGCTGGCCGCGCTTCGAACAGCGGCTGCTGACCTTGACCCGCCATCTCAGCAATAACTGAAGGGATTCACGCAAGCCGGTAACCAAGGAGTCGATGCTTGAGCCTGACCGAAGCCCTGCTGCAACTCGCCCCCTCCCCCCAGCTGCTGCTGTTCACCGTGGGCGCCATCGCCATGATCGAATCGCTGGCCCTGATCGGCCTGCTGCTGCCCGGGGTGGTCCTGATGACCGCGGCGGCCTCGCTGGCCGGCCATCAGGACATGGCCGTGACCTCGCTGCTGCTGGCCGCGTTTTGCGGTGCCATACTCGGCGACGGGCTCAGCTTCACCCTGGGCTATACCCAGCGCGAGCGGGTCACCCGGCTGTGGCCACTGTCGCGTCATCCGGAGTGGCTGGCGCGAGGCGCACGTTTCTTTCAGCACTACGGCAGCCTGTCGGTGTTCTTCGGCCGCTTCGTCGGCCCGGTTCGCCCCGTCATCCCGTTGATTGCCGGCATGTTGCACATGCCGCCGCGCACTTTCCTGTGGGCCAACCTGGTCTCGGCGGCGCTGTGGGCGCCCACCTATGTGCTGCCGGGATACCTGCTGGGGCAGACCTGGCAGCAACTGCTGACGATTCCGGCGGGGCTCGAGGCGCTGCTGATCACGCTGGCCGTGATGCTCGTGGTGCTGGCGGTAGCTTTCTCGTGGCTGCGCCAGCAGGTGAGCCGCCCGGGCCGCGTCTACCGGGTGCTGGCAAGCGGCGCTAGGCGCCACCCGCTGCTGCGCCGGACCTGGTTGAAGGGAAGTTGGCACGGCGAGATGCCCCTGGCCAGCTGGCTGCTGCTGATCTTCTCGCTCGGCGGGCTTTCCGGCCTGACCATCGCCGTGATCCGCCAGGACGGCCCCTTTCCCATCGACCTTCAGGTGAACAGTTTCTTCGACGCCCTGGTGGTGCCGCTGCTGCCCGAGGCGGGCGAGCTGCTGGCGCGCGTCGGCGACATCGCTGGAATCCTGGCTCTGGTGCTGCCCTGGGGCGCCTGGCTGCTGGCCCGCCGCCACCTGGCCGCCCTCGCCCATGTTGCCGCCGGGCTCGGCGGCATTGCCGTGCTCAACATACTGGGCAAGGCGCTGATCGGCCGGCCACGGCCGGAAACGCCGGACTACCTGCTAGGCTCGCTGTCCTACCCCAGCGCCCACGCCTCCTCCGCCGTGGTACTCTACGGCCTGGCCGCCGCCTTCATCGCCCAGGAGCTGCCCCCGCAGCGGCGCTTCTGGATCTACTGGCTCGCCATTGCCCTGACCCTGCCCATGGCGCTGTCACGCCTGGTGATCGGCGTTCACTGGCTCTCCGATCTGATCGGCGGCGGTCTGCTGGGACTGGTGGTCTGCGCGCTGGTGCGCCTGGCCTGGCAACGCCGCCCCCATGCCCCGCTGAGCCCCTGCCCCTGGCCCTGGCTGACGGTCGCCTCGCTGGTGCTGCTCGGCGCCCGGGTGGCGCTGCTGCCGGCCGTGTGACGAACGCCGCGACGGCCGGGGTTCAGCCGAAGGCCAGCCAGCCCCCCACGCCCACCATCAGCGTGCCGGCGATGCGGTTGAGCAGCCGGACGTTGCCACTCTCGCCGAGCACGCGCCGCAGACCGCGCCCGCCGGCGGCATACAGCAACAGGCTCAGGAACTCGATGGTGAGAATCACACCGATCAGCGCCGCCAGCTGTCCGCCCAGCGGACGCGACGCATCGAGGAAGGGGGGCAGCAGGGCGACGAAGAAGGCCCAGCCCTTGGGGTTGGCCACCGCCGTGACGAAGCCCTGCAGCGCCAGCTGACCACGCGTGGCCGGCGCCAGCTCGACGTTCTCGAGGGGAATCGCCATGCGACCCCGGGAGCGCCACATCATCACCCCCAGGTAGCCGAGGTAGGCGCCGCCGACCCACTTGAACAGCGCGAACAGCTCCGGCTGGCGCAGCATCAGCGTGGCCACGCCGGCACCGGCGGCGGCAGCCACCAGCCCCACGCCGATGAGCTCGCCGGCCATCATCCATAGCGTGCGCTTCACCCCCTGGGTCATGCCCAGCACCATCGACAGGGTCATGCACATGCCAGGCGTCAGCGAGACGAAAAGAAAGGTCGGCACGAAGACCGACAGCAACGATAGCTTGATCATGGCGCAGGCCTGTTTCCCTTACTCCTAGCGTGACGTCCGCTCGTGACGTGGCGATGACACGACGGCGAAGTTCATTCGCCCCAGCGCGGCAGGAGCCGGTGCTCGATGCCGAGCTGATTGAGGATGCGGGCCACGATGAAGTCGACGAGATCCTCCACCCTCTCGGGCTTGTGGTAGAAACCGGGCGCGGCGGGCAGGATGACCGCCCCCATGCGGGTCAGGTTCAGCATGTGCTCGAGATGAATGGCCGACAGCGGCGTCTCGCGCGGCACCAGGATCAGCCGGCGGCGCTCCTTGAGCGCCACGTCGGCGGCGCGCTCGATCAGGTTGTTGCTCGCACCGGTGGCCACTGCCGACAGCGTGCCGGTGGAGCAAGGGCAGATCACCATGGCCGACGGCGCACCGGAGCCCGAGGCCACCGGCGCCATCCACTCCTCGCGACCGAAGCAGCGAATCTGGCCGGGGGCGGCCCCGCTGCGCTCGATCAGCGCCCGGGCCAGCCGCTCGGGTCGTGCCGGCAGGTCGGCATCGGTCTCGGTCTCGATCACCAGATGCGCGGCCTTGGAGATCATCACCCACACTTCGTGCCCCGCAGCCACCAGCGCCTCGATCAGGCGCAGGCCGTACTGGGCTCCGGAGGCGCCGGTGATCGCCACCGTCACGGGGGGCTGGAAGCCCGACTTATCCCTCGGCCCGGAACCTGCCTCAGCCATGCGCCACCTCGAGCGCCGCCAGCAGCTTCTCGTGGATACCGCCGAAGGCGCCGTTGGACATCACCACGATGCGGTCGAGCGGGCGCGCCTCGGCCACCAGCGCCGAGACCAGCGCGTCGATGTCCTCCTCGAGCCGTGCCGGCACGGGGCTGGCTTCAACCACCGGGGCCAGCGACCAGTCGAGGCCCGGCGGCTGGTACCAGAACGCCAGGTCGGCGGCGGCGACGCTCGCTGTCAGGCGGTCGCGCATGGTCCCCAGGCGCATGGTGTTGGAGCGCGGCTCGATCACCGCCAGCAGGCGACCGCGCGGCGTGGCGGCACGCAGCCCCTCGAGGGTGGCCGCGAAGGCGGTGGGGTGGTGGGCAAAGTCGTCAATGACCTGGATGCCGGCCACCTCGCCGCGCACCTCCTGGCGCCGGCGTGGCGTCTCGAAGCGCGACAGCGCCGCACACCCCCGCGCCAGGTCGACGCCGCAGGCATGCGCCGCGGCCAGGGCCGCCAGGGCGTTGCGCGCGTTGTGGCTACCGGTCAGCGCCCAGTCGACCACGGCGTCCTCGTTCACCTCGCCCTGCTGGTGTACCACCCGGAAGCGCGAGGCGTCGTCGCGCTCCAGCACCAGCCGCCAGGCGCTCTCCGCCGCGCTGCCGAAGCGCTCCACCGGCGTCCAGCAGCCCATGTCCAGCACTCGGTCCAGCGCCGGTTCGCCATCGGCCACCAGCAGCCGGCCGCGTCGCGGAACGGTACGCACCAGATGGTGGAACTGACGTTCGATGGCGGCCAGGTCAGCAAAGATATCGGCGTGATCGAACTCGAGATTGCCGAGCACGGCGATCTCGGGGCGGTAGTGCACGAACTTCGAACGCTTGTCGAAGAACGCGGTGTCGTACTCGTCGGCCTCGACCACGAAGGGTGCACCCGCGCCACCGAGCCTTGCCGATACGCCGAAGTTGCGCGGCACGCCGCCGATCAGAAAGCCCGGCTCGAACCCGGCCGACTCCAGCAGCCAGGCGGCCAGGCTCGCGGTGGTGGTCTTGCCGTGGGTGCCGGCCACGGCGATGACCCGGCGCCCCGGCAGCACGTGCTCGGCCAGCCACTGGGGGCCGGAGGTATAGGGCAGGCCCAGGTCGAGCAACGCCTCGACCTCGGGATTGCCACGGGTCATGGCATTGCCGACCACCACCAGGTCGGGGGGCGGCGTCAGGTTAGCCTCGGCGTAGCCTTCATACAGGCCGATACCGGCCTCTTCGAGCTGGGTACTCATCGGCGGATAGACGCCCGAGTCCGAACCGGTGACGGTATGCCCCAGGTCGCGCGCCAGCAGGGCCAGGCTCCCCATGAAGGTGCCGCAGATACCGAGAATATGAAGGTGCATGCAATCCGACCTTGTTCACCTGGTAGAGCTGGCGGGCGCTGCCCGCCGAAAAGGAACCGGCAGACTAGCACGGCCTGGCGGCGCCCCTCCAGCGGCGTGCAGGTTCGCCGCCTTTCGTCTAAAATGTCACGCCTCGTCGTGACGCATGAAAATGGACATTTCCCAGGAGCCCATAAGCCCCATGGCCCAGCATAACGCCTTCTATGCCCAGTCCGGCGGTGTCACCGCCGTGATCAATGCCAGCGCCTGCGGCGTGATCGAAGCCTGCCGCCAACATGCCGACCGCATCGGCAAGGTCTATGCCGGACACAACGGCATCATCGGCGCCCTGACCGAGGACCTGATCGACGTCAGCCAGGAATCGGACGAGGCGATCGCCGCCCTGCGGCATACCCCCGGCGGCGCCTTCGGCTCCTGCCGCTACAAGCTCAAGGACATCGAGAGTCATCGCGCCCAGTACGAGCGCCTGATCGAGGTCTTCAAGGCTCACGACATCCGCTACTTCTTCTACAATGGCGGCGGCGACAGCGCCGACACCTGCCTCAAGGTCTCGCAGCTCTCCGAGAAGATGGGCTATCCGCTGACCGCCATCCATGTGCCCAAGACCGTCGACAACGACCTGCCGATCACCGACAACTCGCCGGGCTTCGGCAGCGTGGCCAAGTACATCGCCACCTCCACCCTGGAAGCCTCGCTGGACATCGCCTCCATGTGCGCCACCTCGACCAAGGTCTTCGTGCTCGAGGTGATGGGGCGTCATGCCGGCTGGATCGCCGCCGCCGGTGCACTGGCCGGCGAAGGGGAAGGCGAGCCCCCCCATTTGGTGATCTTCCCCGAGGTGCCCTTCGAGCGCAGCAAGGTGATGGCGCGGGTCGAGGAGTGCGTGAAGAAGTACGGCTACTGCGTGATCGTGGTCTCCGAAGGCGCCCGCTACGAGGACGGCACCTTCCTCGCCGACTCGGGCAACACCGACGCCTTCGGCCACCGCCAGCTGGGCGGCGTGGCGCCCACGCTCGCCGGCATGGTCAAGCAGGACCTCGGCTACAAGTACCACTGGGCGGTGGCCGACTACCTGCAGCGCGCGGCACGCCACCTGGCCTCGCGCACCGATGTGGAGCAGGCCTATGCGGTGGGCCAGCAGGCGGTGGAGCTGGCCGTGGCCGGCCAGAACGCCATGATGCCCGCGATCAAGCGGGTCAGTGACACCCCCTACGAGTGGCGCATCGAGTCCGCGCCGCTGGCCGAGGTCGCCAACCGCGAGAAGTTCATGCCGCGCGACTTCATCCGCGAGGATGGCTTCGGCATCACCGCTGCCTGCCGCCGCTACCTGGCCCCGCTGATCCAGGGGGAGGACTACCCGCCCTACGAGAACGGGCTGCCCAAGGTGGCCAATCTCAAGCTGGCCAAGGTCGAGCGCAAGCTGCCCGAGTTCAAGCTCTGATCCAGCGTCGAGTTCGCGACGAAGCCCTCGCCCCGGCGGGGGCTTCGTCGTGTCGGGCCCGTGTCAGCGCAGCAGCCACGAGAGCACCAGCAGCAGCAGCAGGATACCGGCGACCCCCTGCCAGAAGTTGGCCGGCTCGCGCAGCAGCCGGCGTGGATCGCGACGCCTCGGCCGGCCTCGCCCCTCCTGGTGCCGCAGTGAGTAGAGCAGCTCGGACATGCGCCGGAAGCGCAGCGAACGCTGGGGGTCCAGCGCTCGTCGCAGGGTGTCGTCGAGCTGCGCCGAGATTTCGGGATTGAACAGCCTGGCGCTGCGGTAGCTGAGCTGCTCGAGGTCGGTATGGCTACGCAGCCGATCGGGGCTCAGCTCGTAGGGCAGCTCCCCGGTAAGCAGCCAATAGGTGGTCGAGGCCAGCGAGTACTGGTCGCTGCGCCGGCCGACGCTGTCGTCCAGCGCATACTCCGGCGCACTGTGTTCGGACAGCCCGGTCTGGCGGGCCAGCTCGCGTGAGCGGCGGTGGCCGTCCAGGTCGCGCATGTGGCAGGCGCTGAAGTCGGTCAGGACCACCTGGCCGTGGATGTCGATCAGGATGTTGTCGGGGTGGATGCGCTGGTGCAGCACCTCTCGATGATGCAGCGCCTGCACCGCCTTGCCCAGCTGCATGGCGATGTCGAGGCGCTGGGCCAGGCTGGCCTGGGGGTGGCGCTGGGCCCACTCGGTCAACGTCATGCCTTCCACGTAGGCCATCAGGTAGTAGAGGTAGCGGCGCGGACGCGAGGATTCCATGACGCGGGCCACGAACGGCGACTTGACCCGCTCCACTACCCACTGCTGCAGCAGGAAGTGCTCGAGATAGGCGTTGCGGTTGGACAGTTCAGGGCTCGGCGCCTTCATCACCATCTCGCGCTCGGTGCGGCTGTCGCGCACCCGATAGACGCGCGACTGGGCGGTACGCGACAGCACCTCCTGCACCTCCAGGCCGTCGATTCGCTCACCCGGGGAGAGCTCGGGCGGGATCGGCAGGTCGCCGTAGATGCGGCTCGGATGATCGCGCTCCTCCTCGGGCAGCTGGTCGATGCGCACTAGCTGGAAGCAGAACTGATCGGCGCCGTAGCCTCGCTCCTGGGCCCGCTCCCGTGCCGCCGCGGCCAGGCGCTCGCAGGCCGCGTCGAGGTCGCTGGCATCCTGACGAATCAGCCCTACGTAGTCGGACGGCATCAGGGTGCCGCGCACCGCCTGGGTGGTGAACAGGAAGATGTCGCCCTGCTTGAGCGGCAGCTGCATGTAGTCGATGTCGATGCTGCCATCGAGCCCCAGGGCTCGCGAGGGATAGCGATACCCCCCCAGGTCGGTGATGTGGTCACGCGAGAGCTGCTCGAACTCGGCGCCACGCAGGCGGAAGACCAGGGTATCGCCCATGTGGAACAGGTAAGCGTCACGCCCGCGGTAGATCATGGCCGAAAGGGAGGCGACGTAGCTGCCGCCTTCGACGAAGGTGCTCTGGCTGTAGCACCAGCCGTTGAGCGCCCGCAGCACGCGAGTCGCCGAGGTTTTCACGTCCCAGTGATCCGGCGTGGAAAAGTAATCGGCCAGAAACCCCCTCACGCTGAGGTCGCCGGCCTGCTTGGCGATGGCATTGCGCAAGCTGGTGTCGCTGATCACCGCGCAGGCGCCCTTGGCGGCGAACTGCCCCACCTCATCGGGAATCCGAACCGACATCGAGCTGCGGTGGTTCCGCTGATCCGGCGCCACGAAGGCCTGCCCGACGCTGAGAGACAGTCGATTGGATGGCAAGACACGCTCCTTCAAGATATCGCCACTGATCACCATTCGCTCCGCATCGCTGGCCGAACCGCCTGACGAGGGCCATCATACACGGTTGCGAGAAACGCAACCTGTCAACCAAAGCCCAAGCCGGCCAGACCCCCACCCTCACCTATGTCGCATTGGTAATCCTCGGGTCTGGTCCGTATAATTCGGCGCATTTTGCGATGTCTTCACTTTTCGCCCAACGAAGGAAGCGACGATGAACTTCGACCACATCCCTGCCGGCAAGGACCTACCCAACGACGTCTACGTCGCCATCGAGATTCCTGCCAACCACGCTCCGATCAAGTACGAGATCGACAAGGAGATGGGCGCTCTTCTGGTTGACCGCTTCATGGCCACCCCGATGTTCTATCCGGCCAACTACGGCTTCATTCCCCACACCCTGGCCGACGACGGCGACCCCCTCGACGCCCTGGTGGTCACGCCCTACCCGGTCCAGGCCGGCAGCATCATCCGCGCGCGCCCGGTGGGCATCCTCAACATGACCGACGAGGCCGGCGAAGACGCCAAGCTGGTGTGCGTGCCCCACGCCAAGCTGACCACGCTCTACGACGACGTGCAGGAGGTCACCGACCTGCCCGAACTGCTGCGCCAGCAAATCGCGCACTTCTTCGAGAACTACAAGGATCTCGAAAAGGGCAAGTGGGTGAAGGTGGAGTCCTGGGAAGGCGCCGATGCCGCCCACAAGGCAATCGAGAAGGCCGTCGCCGCCTACGACAAGGCCTGAGCAGAACTGCCTCTTCCGAGCGGGCCGCCCCATGGGGCGGCCCGCTCGCTTTCGTGCGACATCACAGCGCAGGCGTAAGGTTCTAACGCCGCCGCCGACTGAGGTATTCTAGAACCGTTCGGCACCTTGGCCCGGGGAACTCGACGCTTCGCTCGCGAGTCAACCAGGGGGCCGCCTCCTCCGAGGCGTGCCGCTGCCGACAGCCTCCGCTTGCCACAAGGACTACTGCGTTGACCCGTCGCCACCTCGTCATACGCCTGCTCTACTGCCTGCTGCTGTGGCTGCCGCTGGTCGCCCAGGCCCAGTGGTTCTCCTCCGGCAACGGCCAGGGTGACTTCCTGCCGGTGCGGGAGGCCTTCCAGCCCAGCGCCTGGCACGATGGCGAGACGCTGTTCATCGGCTTCGAGAACGCCGAGGGCTACTATCTCTACCGACACCGGCTGGGCGTCGAGAGCCGCGACGAGGCGGTGGAGATCGGCGAGCCGACCCTTCCCGAGGGCGAGTTCAAGAGCGACGAATTCCTCGGCGATGTCTACGTCTTCTACGATCGCGTGGTCTTCGAGGCCCCGCTCCCGCAAGGCGCCGAGGGCCCGCTGGACGTCACGGTCAGCTTCCAGGGCTGCGCCGATGCCGGGCTCTGCTACCCCCCCGAACGGGTCGAGCTGCAGGCCCCCGCCAGCGCCATGCCGGCCGCCTTCGTCGGCTGGCGCGAGGCCGACGGCGAGGACGACGGGATCGGCGAAGACACGGCCGGCGCATCACCTCCCGCCCTGCAGAGCGAGGATGGCCGCTTCAGTCGCCTGATCGACGAGGCCAGTCTGCCGCTGGCGCTGGGGCTGTTCTTCCTTGCCGGGCTGGGCTTGACCTTTACCCCCTGCGTGCTGCCGATGGTGCCGATTCTCTCCTCGATCATCGTCGGCCAGCATCCCAGCCGCCCGCGCGCCTTCGCGCTCTCCGCCAGCTACGTCGGCGGCATGTCGCTCACCTATGCCGTGGTCGGCATGCTGATGGGGCTGTTCGGCGCGGGACTCAACCTGCAGGCGCACCTGCAATCCGCCCCCGTGCTGATCGTCTTCGCGCTGCTCTTCGTCGTCTTCGCGCTGGCCATGTTCGGTGCCTTCGACCTGCGCCTGACGCCCCGCCTGGCAAGCCGGATCGACGCCTGGCAGGCACGCGCCCAGCGCAGCGGGCCGCTAGGCCTCGCCGGCGCCGGCGCGCTGTCGGTGCTGGTGGTCTCGCCCTGCGTGTCAGCGCCCCTGGCCGGCGCCCTGGTGTTCATCTCCTCTACCGGCGACGCACTGATGGGAGGTGCCGCCCTGCTGGCACTGAGCCTGGGCATGGGCGTACCGCTGCTGCTGGTCGGCACCTTCGGTGCCACCGCGCTGCCGCGCAGCGGTGCCTGGATGAACGGCGTCAAGATCGCCTTCGGCATCCTGCTGCTCGGCGTCGCGGTATGGCTGGTCGAGCGCCTGCTGCCTTCCGCCGCGGGCCTGCTGCTGTGGGCGGCGCTGGCGATCGGCAGCGCCCTGGCGCTGGGCGCGCTCTCGTTCAACCTGGCCCAGGGTTGGCCGCGGGTGCGCCAAGCCGCCGGCCTGATACTGCTGGCCTGGGGCATCGCCCTGGTATTCGGTGCCGCCATGGGCGGCGGCGACCCGCTGCGCCCACTGGCGCCATTCCATGCCGCAACCGGCACCGCCGAGCGCGTCCAGGTCACCACCGTGGAAGACCTCGAGGCCCTGCGCGGCGCACTTCGCTCGGGCGCAGCCCAGGGCCAGCCCGCCTTCGTGCACTTCACCGCGGACTGGTGCATCTCCTGCAAGCAGATGGAGCGCCAAGTCTATCCCGACCCCCAGGTCGCCGAGCCGCTCTCGCAATTCGCCCGCATCAACGTCGACGTGACCCGCACCGACGACACCACCCGCGCACTGCTCGATCACTTCGGCCTGTTCGGCCCACCGAGCCTGCTATTCTTCAGCGGGGAAGAGGAGATCCGCGAAGCCCGCATCCAGGGTGAAGTCAGGGCCGGCGAGCTCGCCAGCCACCTCAACGGGATACTCGACTGGTTCGAGCGACAGCGCAGCTGATACCACCGCCGGCCCAGGCTACTACCGTATCGAACAGCGTTCCCGACCGGCTGGACATCCCTCGCGATTTTAGGCACACTCCGCCAACGACGCTTATCAAGGCCTATAGAGCCGGCAATGTTCGTCATCTTGCCGCGATCTATCGAAAGTTGGCTTGGGTTGACAGCGCCCTCGCCCATCGCCATTTACTCACCGGTCGAGACTCAACATGGATATCCGTAAGGTCAAGAAACTGATCGAGCTGCTGGAAGAATCCAATATCAGCGAAATCGAGATTCAGGAAGGCGAGGAATCGGTGCGTATCAGCCGCCACCCCAACGGCGTCAGCTGGCCCCAGGCGCCCCTGCCGCAGTATGCCGCGCCACAGGCGGCGCCCAGCCCGGCCGCACCGGCTCCCGCCGCCGGACCCGCCGAAGAGGCCCCCGCCGCCAGCTACCAGGGCCACGCCCTGACCTCGCCGATGGTCGGCACCTTCTACCGCAGCCCGGCGCCGGGCTCGAAGCCCTTCGTCGAAGTGGGCCAGAGCGTCAAGAAGGGCGAGACCGTGTGCATCGTCGAAGCGATGAAGATGATGAACCAGATCGAAGCCGACCGTGACGGCGTGATCGAGGCAATCCTGGTCGAGGACGGCGAGCCGGTCGAGTTCGACCAGCCGATGCTCGTCATTTCCTGATCATTCACCGACACTGGCGGACTCCCTATGCTGGACAAGGTTCTCATCGCCAATCGCGGCGAGATCGCTCTGCGAATCCTGCGCGCCTGCAAGGAACTGGGCATCAAGACGGTCGCGGTGCACTCCAAGGCCGACCGTGAACTGATGCACGTGCGCCTGGCCGACGAGGCCGTGTGTATCGGGCCGGCCTCTTCGGCGCAGTCCTACCTCAACATCCCGGCGCTGATCAGCGCCGCCGAAGTCACCGATTCGAGCGCCATTCACCCCGGCTACGGCTTTCTCTCCGAGAACGCCAACTTTGCCGAACAGGTGGAGCGCTCCGGGTTCGTGTTCATTGGCCCACGCGCCGAGACCATCCGCCTGATGGGCGACAAGGTCAGCGCCATCGAGGCCATGAAGAAGGCCGGCGTGCCCACGGTTCCCGGCTCGGACGGCCCGCTGGGCGACGACGAAGGCGACAACGTCACCATCGCCCGGCGCATCGGCTACCCGGTGATCATCAAGGCCGCTGCCGGCGGCGGCGGGCGCGGCATGCGTGTGGTGCACACCGAGGGACACCTGCTGTCGGCGATCAACGTGACCCGCACCGAGGCGCATGCCGCCTTCGGCGACGGCACGGTCTACATGGAGAAGTTCCTCGAGCGGCCGCGTCACGTCGAGGTCCAGGTGCTGGCCGACGGCCAGGGCAACGCCATCCACCTGTACGACCGCGACTGCTCGCTGCAACGGCGCCACCAGAAGGTGTTGGAAGAGGCCCCCGCCCCCGGCATCGATCCCGAGGCCCGGGCCAAGGTGCTCGAGGCATGCCGTCAGGCCTGCATCGAGATCGACTATCGCGGCGCCGGTACCTTCGAGTTCCTCTACGAGGACGGCCAGTTCTTCTTCATCGAGATGAACACCCGAGTGCAGGTGGAGCATCCCGTCACCGAGATGGTGACCGGCGTGGACATCGTTCGCGAGCAGCTGCGCATCGCCTCGGGACTGCCGCTGTCGATCCGCCAGGAGGACGTCAAGCTCAACGGTCACGCCTTCGAGTGCCGCATCAACGCTGAGGACCCGCGCACCTTCATGCCCTCCCCCGGCAAGGTCACGCTCTATCATCCGCCGGGCGGGCTGGGCGTGCGCATGGATTCGCATCTCTACACCGGCTATACCGTGCCGCCCCACTACGACTCGCTGATCGGTAAGCTGATCACCTGGGGCGATAGCCGAGAGATCGCGCTGACGCGCATGCGCAACGGTCTCGACGAGCTGCTGGTGGAAGGTATCAAGACCAATACCGACCTGCACAAGGACCTGGTCCGCGACGGCCACTTCCAACAGGGCGGCGTCAACATCCACTACCTGGAGAAGAAGCTCGGCTCCTGAGCCGACGTTCGCTCCCGGCGGGGTGGCCACGGCCACCCCGCCTGCGTTACGCACGGAGACCCCCATGCCCTGGCTGCAACTCAAGGCCCGCATCGCCCCGGAGCAGGCCGAACGGCTCGAGGAACTGCTGCTGGCCGAAGGCGCCACCGCCATTACCCTCCAGGATGCCCACGACGACCCGGTATTCGAGCCCGAACGCGGCACCACGCCGCTGTGGAACGAGACGGTGTTGACCGGCCTGTACGACGACCTCGAGGGCCTCGAGGCGATGCTCGAGCGCCTCGCCGCGGCCTGGGCCGAGACCATGCCCGACGACCCCTGCCCGGTCATCGAGCACGAACTGCTCGCCGATCGCGACTGGGAGCGCGAGTGGATGGAGGACTTCCAACCGCTGCGCATGGGCCAGCGGCTGTGGATCGTGCCCAGCTGGCACGAGCCGCCGGACCTGGACGCCGTCAACCTGCACCTGGACCCGGGCCTGGCCTTCGGCACCGGCACCCACCCCACCACGGCGCTGTGCCTCGAATGGCTCGACGCCCTGGCGCTGGCGGGAAAGCTCGACGGCGTCGAGGTGCTGGACGTGGGCTGCGGTTCCGGCATCCTGGCCATCGCCGCGCTCAAGCTGGGCGCGACAACGGCCACCGGCACCGACATCGACCCCCAGGCCCTGCAGGCGAGCCGCGACAATGCCATACGCAACGACGTTACCGAGCATGAACTCACGCTTTGCTATCCCGAGCAGCTCGCCTCTGGACGCCGCTTTCCCCTGGTGGTCGCCAACATCCTGGCCGGCCCCCTGGTGGAGCTGGCCCCGACCATCGCCGGGCATGTCGCACCCGGCGGAAGAGTGGCACTGTCGGGCATTCTCGAAAGCCAGGCCGACGAGGTGCTCGATGCCTATCGCGGCGAGGGCCTGAGGATGGACGAGCCGCAGGTTCGCGAGGGTTGGGTCAGGCTCAGCGGACAGCGCCCGGCCTGACAACCGCCACCTTCACCCCGCCCCTCCGGGGGCGTATGATATGCAGCCCCGAACTCGTTGATCCGTCTCATGCCCGATAGCCGCCCGTTGCCCCAGATCGGCCGACACCGCCTGCCCAACCGCGTCATCCTGGCGCCCATGGCCGGCGTGACCGACCGCCCCTTCCGCCAGCTCTGCCGCCGGCTGGGCGCGGGTCTGGTGGTGGGCGAAATGGTCACCTCGGATCCGGCGCTGTGGCACACGCGCAAGTCGCGCCAGCGCATGGACCATCGCGGCGAACCCGGCCCCCGTGCCGTGCAGATCGCCGGCGGTGACGCCACCATGCTGGCCGAGGCGGCCCGCCTCAACGCCGGGCAGGGCGCCGAGATCATCGACATCAACATGGGCTGCCCGGCCAAGAAGGTTTGCAACAAGGCCGCCGGATCGGCGCTACTGCGTGACGAGGCCCTGGTGGCGGAAATCCTCGAGGCGGTAGTGGCCGCGGTCGAAGTGCCGGTGACGCTGAAGATCCGCACCGGCTGGTGCGCCGAGAGCAACAACGGCGTGCGCGTGGCGCGCCTGGCGGAAGCCGCCGGCATCCAGGCGCTGGCGGTCCACGGTCGTCACCGCCAGCAGCGCTACCAGGGGCAGGCCGAGTACGACACCATCGCCGCGATCAAGCAGGCCGTGCGCATTCCGGTATTCGCCAACGGCGATATCGACTCTCCACGCAAGGCCGCCCAGGTTCTGGACTATACTGGTGCGGATGCGGTGATGGTCGGTCGCGGCGCCCAGGGCAACCCATGGATCTTTCGCGAGATCGACCACTACCTGCGCCATGGACGCCACTGCCCGCCCCCCGATCCGGACGAGAGGGCCGATGTCCTGCGCGGGCACCTGCATGCCCTGCATGCCTTCTATGGCGATTACATGGGCGTGCGCATCGCGCGCAAGCATCTCGGCTGGTATCTCGCCGGCGACGGTCGTTTCGACGCCGACCGGCAGCGCGAGCTGCGGGCAGCCTTCAACGCCCTGGAGCAGCCTGACGAACAGTATGACTTCATCGACGTCCTCTTTCGCCCGGAGAGTGAGGCCCTCCTCCGCCGGGCAGCGAATGGAATCAGTGCCGCATGAATCGTGACGCCTTCAATCGCAATGCCGATCTGCCAGGCCTCGAAGCCAGCTCCTGCGCAGGCCTGCCGGAGCTCGACAGCCCCGCCCTGCCACCGGCCACGCTGGCGGAGCAGCCGCTGCGCGAAGCCGTGGACGCCGCCATGCGACGCTATTTCGACCACCTCGATGGCGGCACCGTGACCGACCTCTACGCCATGGTGATGGCCGAGGTCGAGGCGCCCCTGCTGGCCAGCGTGCTCGAATACACCCAGGGCAACCAGACCCGCGCCGCCGAGATGCTGGGCCTCAACCGCGGCACGCTGCGCAAGAAGCTCAAGCAGCATGACCTGATCTGAACCCGGTCGGCGCGGGTGGCCAGCCGCTGCCCGAGCCGGCTTACCTTAACCCACTCCATAGAGTTGCACCCCACCATGGCCCAAGCCTCCCCCACCCCGGTACGCCGCGCGCTGATCAGCGTTTCCGACAAGACCGGCATCGTCGACTTCGCCCGCGGCCTGTCCGGGCATGGTGTCGAACTGCTCTCCACGGGCGGCACCTTCCGTCTGCTGCAGGAGAACGGCATCGCCGTCACCGAGGTATCCGAACACACCGGCTTCCCCGAGATCATGGACGGACGCGTCAAGACGCTGCATCCGAAGATCCATGGCGGCATCCTGGGGCGTCGCGGCCAGGACGACGCGGTCATGACCGAGCACGGTATCGCGCCCATCGACATGGTGGTGGTCAACCTCTACCCCTTCGCCCAGACCGTGGCCAAACCGGACTGCACCCTTGCCGATGCCATCGAGAACATCGACATCGGCGGCCCGACCATGGTGCGGGCCTGCGCCAAGAACCATGCCTACACCACCATCGTGGTGGATGCCGGCGACTACCCGCGGGTGCTCGAGGAGATCGCTGCCCAGGGCGGCGCGGTGAGCGACGCCACGCGCTTCGATCTGGCAGTGAAGGCCTTCGAGCACACCGCCGGCTACGACGCCGCCATCGCCGACTACCTGGGCCAGCGGGTGCCCGGCGGCGAGGACGGCTTCCCGCGCACCTACAATGTCCAGTTCGTCAAGAAGCAGGCTATGCGCTACGGCGAGAACCCGCACCAGGGCGCGGCCTTCTACGTCGAGGCCGATGCCAGCGAGGCCAGCGTCGCCACCGCCCGCCAGCTGCAAGGCAAGGCACTGTCGTTCAACAACGTCGCCGACACCGATGCCGCCTTCGAGTGCGTCAAGAGCTTCACCGACACCGCCTGCGTGATCGTCAAGCACGCCAACCCCTGCGGCGTGGCGGTCGGGACGACGCCGCGCGACGCCTACGACAAGGCGTTCGCCACCGACCCCACCAGCGCCTTCGGCGGCATCATCGCCTTCAACCGGCCGCTGGACGCCGACACCGCCCGCGCCATCATCGACCGCCAGTTCGTCGAGGTGATCATCGCCCCGGGGGTCGAGGAGGACGCCGTCACCATCGTCGCCGAGAAGCAGAACGTGCGCCTGCTCGACGTCGGTGACAACTGGCCCGGCGAGCGCGAGCACGCCCACGACTTCAAGCGCGTTACCGGCGGCCTGCTGGTACAGGACCGCGACCTCGGCATGGTCGGTCGCGACGAACTGACCGTGGTCACCGAGCGCGTGCCCAGCGAACAGGAAATGCGCGACCTGGCGTTCGCCTGGAAGGTCGCCAAGTACGTCAAGTCCAATGCCATCGTCTACGCCAAGGACGGTCAGACCATCGGCGTCGGTGCCGGCCAGATGAGCCGCGTCTACTCGGCCAAGATCGCCGGCATCAAGGCTGCCGATGAAAACCTCTCGGTACCCGGCTCGGTGATGGCCTCGGATGCCTTCTTCCCCTTCCGCGACGGCATCGACGCCGCGGCGGCGGCCGGCATCACCGCGGTGATCCAGCCCGGCGGCTCCATGCGCGACCAGGAAGTGATCGACGCCGCCAACGAGGCGGGCATTGCCATGGTCTTTACCGGCATGCGCCACTTCAGGCACTAAGGTGAGGAAAACGCTGGTTCTCGGCCATGCGTCGTTGAAAGTCGGCTCAAGATGCTCATTTGCAACAGCAAACTCCGCTCTTTCGCCGACTTTCGCCTAGCCTGGCCATCGCCCAGCCGTTTTCTCAAGCCACTCGAACAAGTAAACCCCATCGGTCATGACCGATGGGGTTTTCGCGTCTTACGGCTTATAACTTATAGCGTTCAGCCCAGGTCGATGCAGAGGTACTTGGTCTCCAGAAACTCCTCGATGCCCTGATGGCCGCCCTCGCGGCCGAGCCCCGAGGCCTTGACGCCGCCGAACGGCGCCGCGGTGTTGGAGATCAGCCCGGTGTTGATGCCCACCATGCCGTACTCCAGGGCGTCGGCGACGCGCCATACCCGGCCCAGGTCGCGGGAGTAGAAGTAGGAGGCAAGCCCGTACTGGGTGTCGTTGGCCATCTGTACGGCATCCTCCTCGTCCTCGAAGGGGAACACCGCCGCCAGCGGGCCGAAGGTCTCCTCCTGGGCCACCTTCATGTCACCGTTGGCGAAGCTGATCAGCGTCGGGGTGAAGAAGTTGCCGCCCAGCGGATGGGGGTGGCCACCCAGCAGTAGCTCGGCCCCCTTGTCGACGGCATCGTGCACGTGCTCGCTGACCTTGGTCACCGCGTTGCCGTCGATCAGCGGGCCGATGTTGATGTCGGGCTCGGTACCGTCGCCCACTTTCAACTCGCTGTTCATCGCCACGGCCAGTTTCTCGCAGAAGGCGTTGACCACGCTGGACTGGACCAGGAAGCGGTTGGTGCAGATGCAGGTCTGGCCGGCATTGCGGAACTTGGCCGCCATGGCGCCCTCCACCGCGGCATCCAGATCGGCATCCTCGAAGACGATGAACGGGGCGTTGCCGCCCAGCTCCAGCGAGATCTTCTGGATGTGCTGGGAGGCCCGCGACATCAGCTCGCGCCCCACCTCGGTGGAGCCGGTGAAGGTGATCTTGCGCACCAGCGGCGACTCGGTCATGGCCGCGGCGATTTCGCCTGCCCGCCCCGGCACCACGTTGAACACGCCGCGCGGCACGCCGGCGCGCTCGGCCAACAGCGCCAGCGCCGTGGCCGAGAACGGCGTCTGGCTGGCCGGCTTGATGACGATGGTGCAGCCCGCCGCCAGCGCTGCGCCGGCCTTGCGCGTGATCATCGCCGCCGGGAAGTTCCACGGCGTGATGGCGCCGACCACGCCCACCGGCTGCTTGGTGACCACGATACGCTGGTTGGGCTTGGCGGCGGGAATGGTCTCGCCGTAGATGCGCCGCGCCTCCTCGGCGAACCAGCGGATGAAGCTTGCCGCATAGGCGATCTCGCCGGCCGCCTCCTTGAGCGGCTTGCCCTGCTCGTGGGTCATGATCATCGCCAGGTCGTCCTGATGCTCGAACATCAGGTCATGCCACTTCATCAGGATGTCGGCGCGCTCCTGGGCGGTGAGCGCTCGCCAGCCTATCAACGCCGCATCGGCAGCGGCGATGGCGCGCTCGGTCTCGGCACGCCCCAGGCGCGGCACGGTGCCGAAGGTCTCTCCGGTCGCCGGATTGACGACCTCGATCTGCTCGCCGCTGTCGGCGGCGACCCAGCTGCCGTCAATGTAGGCGAAAGGGCAATAGAGCTGTGTTTCCTTGAGGGCTTCCATGTTGTCTCTCCTGGCCTCAGCGGGGCCTCTACCGAGGGTAAGTGTGTGCGTGCCACGCCCTGCCCCTGTTACCGGGTCTCGGTGCTGCGCTGCTCGGGCACGTTCTCGGAAATGTCATCCTGTACGGGCGGCTGAAGCATCGCGTTAAGTATGGCAAGGATCAGGACCAGCGCGATGGCAATCCAGCACAGTGCACGGCCGATGTAGCGTTCCGGCTGGCGATGGACCTGGCGCAGGCCCATTACGGCGAAGATGGCGGCGGCAAGATTCAGAGGCAGCAGGCTGCCCTGGAACAACAGGGCGACGAGCGCCAAGACGATGGCCGTCATGGCCCATGGCGCATGGCGTTGCCGTGGCGAATCGCGGGACGGGGTGTCGCGTTTCAACGGGTTTCTCTCCCTGTCGGCTCGGCAATGGACCCTTCATGCTAAGCGCAAAGCCCCGCTGCCGCCAAACCCGGACCATCACCTGCAGGACACGGCGACCTCAGCGGCTCCGGCGCGGCTCTCGACTGGCCGAGAGCGTGACGGAAACCGAGTCGGCGAAACGCAGCGCATGCGGCTTGTCGATCTCGACCTGCGCCGTTAGGACCTGCTCGTGGCTCATGATCAGGTCGAGAACCTCTCGCGTCATGCGTTCCAGCAGCAGGAAGCGGCCCTCCTCCACCAGCGCGATCACCTGCTTGCAGATGGTGCGATAGTTGAGCGCCTGTTCGATGAGGTTGAAGGCGACGGCCTTGTCGGCCCGATAGCGGATCACGGCGTTGACCACCACATCCTGGCGATTCTGGATCTCTTCCTCCTTGATGCCGATGAACGTTCGCAAGCGCAGGTTCTTGATGCGAATCGTGGCCAGGTCGTGATCGAGATGCTGGTCGTCCAGGGCATGCAGCGTCATGGCGAAACTCCGGGCAAGAACGGCCGTGGGCGGGGCGCCCAGTCAGCGGCCGTTGACCAAGGTAAGAAACTCCTGCCGGGTGGGCTGGTTTTCGCGGAAAGCCCCCAGCATCACGGAAGAGGTCATGCTGGAATTCTGTTTCTCCACGCCGCGCATCATCATGCACAGGTGCCGCGCCTCGATCACCACCGCTACGCCACGCGCGCCGGTCACACGCTGCACGGCCTCGGCGATCTGGCGCGTCAGGTTTTCCTGGATCTGCATGCGGCGGGCGTACATGTCGACGATACGCGCAAACTTGGAGAGCCCCAGCACCTTGCCACTGGGCAGGTAGGCGATGTGGCACTTGCCGATGAAGGGCAGCAGGTGGTGCTCGCACATCGAGTAGAGCTCGATGTCCTTGACCAGCACCATCTCGTCGGTCTCGCTCTGGAAGACTGCGCCGTTGATGATCTCCTCGAGGGTTTGGGAGTAGCCGCGAGTGAGAAACTGCATCGCCTTGGCGGCGCGCTTCGGCGTATCGCGCAGGCCTTCTCGTTCCGGGTCCTCGCCCAGCTCGAGAATGATCTGGCGGTAGTAGTTGGCAAGCTCTTCGTTCATGGTCAGGCCCTGCGACTGGATACCGTTCGTCTGGTGATGGCCCGGCCATCGTCGTTGAATCATACAAGGACTATGCGCGCGCGCACACCTTGTACAGCTTTTTGCGCCTCTCGACGCTATTCTACCGTAACCGAAGGCTTGCCGCAGGCGGTATGCCTGAAAACGACCCCCTGCGACATTCGTGACACTGCTCCGCCTCGGTGGCTGTGGTAACATGCTGGCCTTCGAGTACCGCCGATACCCGCAGCCTGGTCCCCCGAGAGCCGATATGACCAAGATTCCAGACGCGATACTGTCAGTCAGCGGACTGGCCCTACTGCTCCTCCTGCCCCTGAATGCCTCGGCCAACAGCCTTTCCGTGCCCGGGGACGCCATTGTCGCCGTACAGGTCATCGATGATCTCATCCTGGATGGCGATAGCGGGCGCCGCGACGACATTCTGCTGCGCCCCGTCGGCGGCCAGGACGGTACCACCCATGAGCTCCCCGAGTACTGCGTCGTGGTGGGTGATGCGCGACAGGACGGTGATCGCCTGCGCATTGCCGCCAAGGCGCTGACTTGCGTCGAGACCGAAGGCGGCGACAGCGACATCTACAACGGCGAGATTTCCGCGGCCGCGTACGACAGCGACGGCAGCTACGGGCTGGCCGTATGCGACGCCGGGCGCTGCGAACTCGCAAGCGATCACGTCTTTCATCTCCAGCTGGCCAGCCAGCTGGAGATCGAGGAGCAGGACAACCCCTCTGCGCGTATCAACGAGCAGCGCCGCCAGTCCGACGGCGCCGGCGTCGCCAACCCCATCCCTGCCGAGCGCCCCGACCCCGACAGCGACTGATCTCCCGGCCCGCGCCTCCTCGTCGGGGCGCGCCTTTCACGCCAGCCAGCGCGGCGCCTGGCCAAGCACCAGGCGCTGCTGTTCCAGCTGGCGAATGTGCGCATCCCAATAGCCGCCATCGGTCACCCAGGGAAACGCCTGGGGGAAGGCCGGGTCGTCCCAGCGCGCCACCAACCAGGCGCTGTGGCGCATCAGGCGCAGCGTGCGCAATGGCTCGATGAGCGCCAGCTCGCGGCGATCGAACTCACGATGCTGTTCATAGCCCTCCAGGACTTCCGACAGCTGCATGTGCCACTCCGCCTCATGTTCGGCGGTGAGGAACATCCACAGGTCCTGCACCGCCGGCGCCATCATGGCATCGTCGAAGTCGACCAGGGCAAAGGTGTCGTCGCGACCGAGCAGGTTGCCGATGTGGCAGTCGCCCTGCACTCGGATCGCCTGTGCAGGCGTCCAGGCATGGGCCTGCAGCGCCGCATGCAGCGCCTCGGCGACCCCGGCATAGGCGTGGCGCTGGCGCCGGTCCAGCCAGGGCGCCGCCAGCACGCGCATGCGCGCCTCGTTCACCATGCCATCCAGGTCGAGCCGGACCCGATGCTCGAAGTCGGCACGCTCACCCACGGCATGCACGGCACCGATCAGCTCGCCCAGGGCAAACAGGTGGGCAGGGTTCTCGAGCTCCGGGGCCTGGCCCGGCAGCTGCGGAAACAGGGCGAGGCGGAAGCCCTCGACATGGTGCAGGCTACGTCCGGCGTCATCACGCCAGGGCGGGGCCACGGCGACACCCTCCGCGGCCAGCACATCCAGGAAATCGTGCTCCTCCTGGATCTGGGCGTCGCTCCATCGCCCGGGACGGTAGAACTTGGCCACCCAGCGGCGCCCCTCGTCATCGTAGAGCAGGAAGACCCGGTTCTCGTAACTGTTCAGGGCGAACGGCTCGCCCGGCAGCCAGAAGCCGAGGGACTCGATGGCCGACACGACGCGGGCCGGCGAGAGTGCCGCGAAGGGATGTGGCGTGCTGTGCATGGGGGTCACCGGCAAATGGGAGCCTTCATGGTAACAGCCTGCGCGACGGGGAATCACTCACCCCGTAGCGGGGTGCGGGCCACCGACCACGCCTCCACCTCGCACGCGCCGGCGGACAGGCAGGCTTGCGCCAAGGCGTCCAGGGTCGCGCCGGTGGTCATGACGTCGTCGAGCAGCGCCACGCGCGGCGGCAGCGGGCCTCTTACCTCGAAGCCGCCGCGCAGGTTGCGGTAGCGCTCGGCGCGATCGAGCCCGCGCTGCGAGCGGGTGGCTTGGCACCGCCGTGCACGCGCCAGCACCAGGCCATGACGTGTCGCCAGGCGTCGGGCCAGCCAATCGGCCTGGTCGAAGCCACGCTCTCGCGCCCGCCGGGGGTGCAGCGGCACCGGGATCAGCACTTGGGGCCAGGCCAGAGCCCCCGGCGGCAGGCCGAGTTCGAGCAGCTCGAGCAGCACGGTGCCGGCCCGCGGCGAGGCGTGAAACTTGAAGCGCTGCATCAACCTGGCCACTTCATCCTCGTAGCGCAGCGGCACCCGCGAACGTACGAACAGCGGCGGGCGGGTCAGGCAGTGGCCGCAGCGCCTGTCCGAGAGCGACCCCGGCGGTTGCGGCTCGGCACAGCCGGGGCAGGCCGGCAGGTTCCACGGCAGCGCCTCGAAGCAGGCCGCACACCAGGGGCGCTCCGGCTCGGCGGCTGCCAGGCAGAAGCCGCAGCGCCCCGGCAACGCACGGCGCAGCATGGCATCGACACCGTGCCAGAGCGAGCGCAGCCAGTCGCCCCGGCGTACCGGCGGCGTCGGGCCGTCTCGCAACGCTTGCTCCCATTCCGGTTCCATCGATGGTCGTCCTTGTCGAGTGACGGAATGCCCAAGAGCTTATCACCCCGGCACCGCGACGTTTGCCGCTCTTTCGGCCCGCCTATCGTTAACCTGTTGCACTCATGAGGTTGACAGGCAGACATTTTCACGTACGCTCACAGTCAACCTTACTGGACCATCGAGTTGACCGAGACGAGCCCTCCATGTCCGACACCCTGAATGCCAGCCCGAACGGCCAAACCATCACCGCCAATACCAGGATTCGCCATGACTGGTCGCTGGCCGAGATCGAGGCACTCTTCGAACTGCCTTTCAACGACTTGCTGTTCCGCGCCCAGCAGGTGCATCGAAACCACTTCGACGCCAACGCCGTTCAGGTTTCCACGCTGCTTTCGATCAAGACCGGGGCCTGTCCGGAGGACTGCAAGTATTGCCCTCAGTCGGGCCACTACGCCACCGGGCTGGGCAAGGAGAAGCTGCTGGAGATCGAGAAGGTGGTGGCCCAGGCCAAGGCAGCCCAGGAGGCCGGCGCCAGCCGCTTCTGCATGGGCGCGGCCTGGCGCAGCCCGCGCGAGAAGGACCTGGGCGTGGTGCTGGAGATGGTCCGCCAGGTCAAGGCGCTGGGGCTCGAGACCTGCATGACGCTGGGCATGGTCGACGGCGACCAGGCCGCCCGCCTGGCCGAGGCCGGCCTCGACTACTACAACCACAACCTAGACACCTCGCCGGAGTACTACGGCGAAATCATCACCACCCGCACCTATGCCGACCGCCTGGAAACCCTGGCCAACGTACGCGAGGCGGGGATGAAGGTCTGTGCCGGCGGCATCCTCGGCATGGGCGAGGCACCCCGCGACCGCGCCGCGCTGCTGCAGCAACTGGCCCGGCTCGATCCGCATCCCGAGTCCGTGCCGATCAACATGCTGGTCAAGGTACCCGGCACACCGCTGGAGGACGTCGAGGATCTCGACCCCATCGAGTTCGTGCGTGCCATCGCCGTGGCTCGCATCCTGATGCCGGCCAGCCACGTCCGCCTCTCCGCCGGCCGCGAGCAGATGGATGAATCGACCCAGGCGCTGGCCTTCCTCGCCGGGGCCAACTCCATCTTCTACGGCGACAAGCTGCTGACCACCGGCAACCCCCAGGCCACGCGCGACCGCGCTCTGTTCGACAAGCTCGGGCTGCACCCCGAGCGGCGCGACACCTGCCGCGACGACGACCGCCAGCAGGCCACGCTCGAAGACGCCCTGGCACGTCAGGCGAGGCAGGCCCGCAGCGCCGCGCTGGCCTACGACGCCACACAGGCCTGAACGTCATGGCATCGAGCCCCCAGGCCTGGCCTCAACGCCTCGCCGACGCCGCGACCTGGCGCCGTGCCCAGGGGCTGTGGCGTGAGCGCCTTACGTCCACCCGCGGGATGCTCGATTTCGCCGGCAACGATTACCTGGGGCTGGCCGCCGACCCCCGGCTGGCCAAGGCCCAGGCGGCGGGAGCACGGCGACTCGGCGCCGGCGCCGGGGCCTCGCACCTGGTCAGCGGTCACCTGGAGGTCCATGAGGCCCTCGAACGGCGCCTGGCCGAACTCGTCGGGCGCCCTCGCGCCCTGCTCTTCTCCACCGGCTACATGGCCAACCTGGGGACGCTGCAGGCCCTTTGCGACAGCGAGACCCAAGTCTTCCAGGACCGGCTCAACCATGCCTCGCTGCTCGATGGTGCCAAGCTAGCCGGGGCACGTTCGCGGCGCTTCCACCATCGCGACCTCGACGACCTCGACCGCCTGCTCGCGCGCGCCCCCTCCGAAGCGGCCAGGTTGGTGGTCAGTGACGGCGTGTTCAGCATGGATGGCGACGTGGCCAATATCGGCGGACTGGCGGAAATCAGCGCCCGACATGGCGCCTGGCTGATGATCGACGACGCCCATGGGCTGGGCGTGTTAGGCGCCCACGGCGACGGCTGCGTCGGTCGCGCCCATGGCGTCGAGCATGTGGCCGTGCTGGTCGGCACGCTGGGCAAGGCGCTCGGCACCGGCGGCGCCTTCGTCGCCGGCAGCGAGGCCCTGATCGAGCATCTGATCCAGTTCGCCCGCCCCTATGTCTACACCACCGCCCAGCCGCCGGGCGTTGCCGCCGCCACCCTCGCGGCACTCGATGTGATCGCCGCCGAGCCCGAGCGTCGCGAGCGCCTGCGGGACAATATCGCCTACTTTCGTCACGAGGCAGCGCGGCTCGACCTGCCGCTGACCGATTCCTTCACCCCCATTCAGCCGCTGGTGCTGGGTGAAAGCGAGGCGGCGTTGCGCTGGGCCGGCCGCCTGCGCGAGGCAGGACTTCAGGTCGGTGCCATCCGTCCACCCACCGTTCCACGGGGCGAGGCCCGGCTACGCATCACGCTGCGCGCCACCCACGATCGGGAGTGCCTGGATCGCCTGCTCGAGGCACTGGCACGACTGCCAGGGGAGATAACGCGTTGATGACGCTGGTTCTGCTCTCCGGCTGGGGCATCGATGCCCGCATCTGGCACCCGCTCGCCCCCTACTGGCCAGGCGGCATCGAGGTACGCACTCCCGACTGGCCGGGCTACGGCGAACGCAGCCACGAAACCCTGCCGAAGACGCTCCCGGTGCTGGCGGACAAGATGCGCGGCGACCTGCCCCAGGACGCCATCTGGGTCGGCTGGTCGCTCGGTGGCCTGCTGGCCGGCGCGCTGCTGCCTCACCTGCCGCCTCCACGTGCCTTGCTGCTGGTGGGTACCGGCGCCCGCTTCTGCAGCGAGGACGGCGTCAGGGCTGCCGAACTCGCCACCTTTCGCCGCGCCTTCGACCGCGACCCACGGGCAACCTGGCAGCATTTCCTGCGCTGGCAGCTGCAGGGGGAACCCGCCCCGCGAATGGCCCACCGCCGCCTGCTCGATCTCCTCGGGGGCCACCCCAGCGCGTCCAGCCAGACGCTGGCAACGGGCCTCGAGCAATTGGCTTACCTCGACCTTGGCGAGATGCTTGCCGCCCCCCCCTGTCCGATCTGGCGTATCGCCGGCGAACGGGACCGGCTGATGGGCAAGACAGCGCGACAGTCAGCCGAGCGGATACTCACCGGCTGCGGCCACTCCCCCATGCTGTCGCACCCGGAGACCCTGGTACGCCACCTCGTCGAGCTGGCGGGAAGCGATGCCGATCAGCGCAGCGACCGTGGCGGGGTCGCCTCATGAGCCCCACTTTCGCCCAGGCATCCCCCCACGCCTCTCCCTGGCAGGCCGATACGACCCACCGCTGGCGGCGACACGTCGCCAGGGCGTTCTCCCGGGTCTCGGAGCACTACGCTCGCCTGGCCCACGCCCAGCGGCAGATGGGCGAAGCGCTCTGGCCACTGCTGCCCGACCGCGCGGAGCGCGTGCTCGATCTGGGCTGCGGCCCGGGACACTGGAGCCGGCGCCTGGCAGTCCGTTTCGGTGCCGGCTGCCATGTCCTCGGGCTCGACCTCGCCCCGGGAATGCTCGACACCGCCCGCCGCGAGGCCCGCCAACGCGTCGACTGGCTGTGTGCCGATGCCGCCGCCCTGCCCCTGGCGGATCGCCAGGTGGACCTGGTGTTCTCCAACCTGGCCATCCAATGGTGCCCGGATCTCGACGCCGTGATGACGGAACTCTTCCGGGTGCTACGCCCCGGCGGCCGCGCCGTGATCAACACCCTGGGGCCCGGCACGCTGCACGAGGTAGCCCACGCCTGGTCGTCGCCCGATGCCCTGCTCGACTTCCGCACGCAGGAGCGGCACCTGGTCAGCGCACGCCTGGCTGGGTTCTCACAGCCCCGCTGCACCGACACCCACGAGCGCTTCTTCTACCCCGACCTGGCGGCGGTGATGGCCTCGATCAAAGGCGTCGGCGCCCAGACCCCACGCCCCGCCGCCCGCCTCACACGCGCCGACCTGGAGCACGCCAAGCGTCGCTACGAAGCGCTACGCGAAGCTGCCGGCCTGCCGGTCAGCTATCGGCGGCTGACCCTGGTACTCGACAAGGAGCCGTCAGCATGACGCGTTACTTCGTGACCGGCACCGACACCGATGCCGGCAAGACCCTCGTCACGGCCGGCATGCTGTCGCTGGCACGCTCGCGAGGCCTGAGCACCCTGGGCCTCAAGCCTGTCGCCTCGGGCTGCCGTCGAACCGACGCCGGGCTGCGCAACGACGATGCCCTCGCCCTGCTGGCACGCAGCGTGCCGTCGCCGCCCTACGCGACGATCAACCCCTTCGCCTTCGAGCCCCCCATCGCCCCGCACCTGGCCGCCCGTCAGGCCGGCGTGGACCTCGACCTCGAGCGGCTCTGCGCCCACGTCTCGCCCCTGCTGGACGAGCCCCGCGACCTGATTCTCGTCGAGGGTGCCGGTGGCTGGCGCGTACCGCTCAATGGCCGCGACGATCTCGCCGGCCTGGCCTTGCGCCTGCGCCTGCCAGTGATCCTGGTGGTCGGCCTCAAGCTTGGCTGCCTCAACCATGCGCGCCTGACGGCCGAGGCCATACGTGCGGACGGGGCCAGGCTGGCCGGCTGGGTGGGGAACCTGCTGACTGCCGACTTCGCCCGCGACGCCTCGTGCTATGCCGACAACCTGGCCACGCTGCAGCGTACTCTCGGTGCTCCCTGCCTCGGGGTGATACCGCGCCTGAGAGTGGCACCGGCACGGCGACCGGAAGCCGCCATCGCTCATCTCGCGCTACCCGAAGGCGATTGACTTGCGACCGAGGGTCCGTAAAATGTTGACGCCTGCCCAGCCCTGCGGATGTGGTGGAATTGGTAGACACGCCAGATTTAGGTTCTGGTGCCTTCGGGCGTGGGAGTTCAAGTCTCCCCATCCGCACCATCACGGCTCTCGCGCGTCGAGCGTCGCGACATTCCCACTGCCATCACTTTTGCCTCTCCGACGACAGCCCATCGCCGCTGTGCCGGCGCGCGCCTGTCGCACGCCTGTCCACTCCCGCTTTGCATTCACGGAGGCATGACCATGACTTCCCCCGTCTGGCATCCCTATGCCCACCTGCTCACCCAGCCCGCCGCCCCCAGGGTCGTCGGTGGCGAAGGCCCGCGCTTCACCCTGGACAGCGGCGAGACGCTGCTCGACGCCACCTGCTCGTGGTGGTGCATGATCCATGGCTACGCGCATCCGCGCCTGGTGGCGGCCATCAAGGAGCAGGCCGACACCCTATGCCACGTGATGCTGGGGGGGCTGACCCACGAGCCAGCCGACCGCCTGGCGCGCGAGCTGGTGCGCGTCACGCCGCCAGGCCTCAACCACGTATTCTTCTCCGACAGCGGCTCGGTGGGCATGGAAGTGGCCATGAAGATGGCGGTGCAGTACCACCACCTGCGCGGCAGGCCCGAAAAGCACCGCATGCTGTCGCTGATGAAGGCTTACCATGGCGACACCAGTGGCTGCATGGCGGTCTGCGACCCCGAGGAAGGCATGCACAGCCTGTTTGCCGGCTACCTGCCCAGCCACCATTTCGCCCCCGCCCCCACCGCCCCCTACGATGCCGACGCCGACGCCGTGGCGCACGATCTCGCCGCCCTGCGCACGGTGCTGGAACGGCATCATCATGAGATCGCCGCGCTGCTGATGGAGCCGCTGCTGCAAGCCGCCGGCGGTCTCAACATGACCTCGCCGAGCTACCTGACAGGTGCACGTGAGCTGTGCGACGAATTCGACGTGCTGCTGGTGTTCGATGAGGTGGCGACCGGTTTCGGCCGCACCGGCAGGCTGTTCGCCGCCGACCACGCCGGGGTGACGCCCGACATCATGGTGCTCTCCAAGGGACTGACCGGGGGCTACCTGGGGCATGCGGCGACGCTGGCCACCGACCGGGTGCACGACGCCTTCATCGGCGAGACGCCACGGCACGCCTTCATGCACGGCCCCACCTTCATGGGCAACCCCCTGGCCTGCCGGGTGGCGCTGGAGAGCCTCAGCGTGTTCGAGGAAGAGAACTACCTGGAAAAGATCGCGGGCCTCAACCAGGTGCTGCGCACGGAGCTGCTGGAGGATCCGGCGCTGCGTCGCCACCCCCGGGTGCGTGACGTCAGGGTGCTGGGCGCCACGGCGGTCATCGAGGTCGACGATGCCGCCGGCCTCGAGGGGGTCGCGGCCTTCGCCCGCGCACGGGGTGTCTGGCTGCGCCCCTTCGGCCGCTGGCTCTATACCATGCCGGCCTATATCACGCCCGAGGTGGACATGCGCAACATCACCGGGGTCATGAAGGATTGGTTTCGCTGACGAAAAGCGCCGCCCTCATGGAGGGCGGCGCGCTTGCTTGCACTTCGCAGATGCTTTGCCGGCCGCTGTCGGCCTGACAGCCTGAGGCTCAGGCCATGACAGGCTGCGCGTAGGAGATCGGCGCCAGCTCGCGCTCGTTCTCGAAGGTGACGATCTCGTAGGAATCGGGCTGAGCCAGCAACGCCCGGCACAGCTGGTTGTTCAGTGCATGGCCCGACTTCACGCCGCGGAACTCGCCGATCAGGCTGTAGCCGAGCAGGTAGAGATCGCCAATGGCGTCGAGCACCTTGTGCTTGACGAACTCGTCCTCGTAGCGCAGGCCACCCTCGTTGACGATGCGGTACTCGTCGACCACGATGGCGTTGTCGAGGCTGCCACCCAATGCCAGGTTGTTGGCACGCAGGTATTCGAGATCGCGCATGAAGCCGAAGGTCCGGGCGCGGGAGACCTCCTTGACGAAGGACGTCGTGGAGAAATCCACCACGGCGGTCTGCTTCTGATCCTCGAAGACAGGATGATCGAACTCGATGGCGAACGTCACCTTGAAGCCCTGGTGCGGCAGGAAGCGCGCCTCCTTGCCGTCGTCCTGCACCACCACCTCGCGCTTGATGCGGATGAACTTCTTCGGTGCCTCCTGTTCGGCAATGCCAGCCGACTGGATCAGGAACACGAACGGACCGGCACTACCGTCCATGATCGGCACTTCGGGTGCGCTGAGGTCGATGTAGGCGTTGTCGATCCCCAGGCCGGCCAACGCGGACATGAGATGTTCGACGGTTGCCACCTTGACGTCGCCCCGCGAAAGCGCGGTGCACAGGGTGGTATCGGTGACCAGGGCGGCGCTGGCCGGCACCTGCACCTCGGGGTTCAGGTCCGTCCGCACGAACACGATGCCGGTGTTCACCGGGGCCGGACGCAGGGTCAGGTACACCTTCTTCCCGGAATGAAGGCCGACGCCGGTGGCGCGGATGGTATTTTGCAGGGTGCGTTGTCTGATCATGGGCAGTAGCCAGGCCGTTGTATGTTATCAAACACCGTTCACTATAACACCGAACGAGCGTTTCAACAAAAAAACATCACCTGGCCCTGCCTAGGCTCGCAATAGCCTGTCTCAATCGGCTTGTCGACGCAGGAAGGCCGGGATGTCGAGGTAGTCGTCCAGCTCCTGGGGCGAGCGACGCTTCTCCGGCTGCGGCTTGGCCGCTTCCTGGGGCTCGGCCTTGGGCATGGCGCTCTGCTGGCGCATGGCCGGCTGCGCACGCTGGCGATATTCGCTGCCTTCGCTGCGCTTGACGGTCTCACGGCCTGCCGCCTTGACCTGCCGCCCCTCGAGGCCCGCCGCCACGACGGTGACGCGCAGCTCGTCGGTCATGTCCATGTCGATGGAGGTGCCCACGACGATGGTCGCATCCTGGGAGGCGAACTCCTGAACGGTGGCGCCGACGTCGTTGAACTCGCCGATGGAGAGGTCCGGTCCCGCGGTGATGTTGACCAGGATGCCGCGTGCGCCGTGCAGGTCGATATCCTCCAGCAGCGGACTGCGGATGGCCTTCTCGGCGGCTTCGCGAGCACGGTTCTCGCCGGTGGCGCCGCCGGTGCCCATCATCGCCATGCCCATCTCGGACATCACGGTGCGCACGTCGGCGAAGTCGACGTTGATGATGCCCGGGCTGGTGATCAGTTCGGCAATCCCCTGCACGGCGCCCAACAGCACGTCGTTGGCGGCACTGAAGGCGGTCAACAGGCTGGCATTCTTGCCCAGCACCGAGAGCAGCTTCTCGTTGGGAATGGTGATCAGCGAGTCGACGTGCTCCGACAGCTCCTTCATGCCCTCTTCGGCCACGCGCATGCGCTTCGGCCCTTCGAACGGGAACGGGCGGGTGACGACGGCCACGGTGAGGATGCCGAGCTCCTTGGCCACCTGGGCCACCACGGGGGCGCCGCCGGTGCCGGTACCGCCGCCCATGCCGGCCGTGATGAAGACCATGTCGGCGCCGCTGATCAGCTCGGCGATGCGCTCACGATCCTCCATGGCGGCCTGGCGCCCCACGTCGGGATTGGCGCCGGCGCCCAGCCCCTTGGTGATCTCGTTGCCGAGCTGGAGCACGGTCTTGGCGGCCACCCGCTTTAGCGCCTGGGCGTCCGTGTTGGCGCAGATGAACTCGACGCCTTCGATATTGCTCTCGACCATGTGGTTGACGGCGTTGCCGCCGCCGCCACCTACGCCGACGACCTTGATGACCGCACTGCTCGAGGGTGCGCTATCTACCAGTTCGAACATAAGCCCCGTCTCCTGGACCGCGCCGCGGCCCTATTAGAAATTTCCTTTCAACCAGCCCTTGAGTTTTGCCAGCGCCGGAATCCCTTCCCATCCTCCACGCTGGGAGACGTCTTCGCGCCTGGGTGGCGCCGCCACTACCCTGCCCTCACGACCATGCCCTTGCCGAGCCTCCTGAAGAGCGTAATGTAGCAAACCTACACCGGTGGAATAAATCGGGTTGCGCACCACGTCGGAGAGCCCGCGCACGTTATGCGGGCAGGCGATGCGCACCGGCATGTGGAAGATCTCCTCGGCCAGTTCGACGACTCCCTCCATGCGCGAGGTGCCACCGGTGAGTACCACGCCGGCGGCCACCAGATCCTCGTAGCCGCTGCGCCGCAGCTCGTCGCGAATCAGGGTGAAGAGCTCCTCGTAGCGCGGCTCGACCACCTCGGCCAGGGCCTGTCGCGACAGGTCGCGGGCGGGCCGGTCGCCGACGCTCGGCACCTTGATCATCTCGTCGCTGGCGGCCAGTTGGGTCAGCGCACAGGCGTACTTGACCTTGATCTCCTCGGCGTACTGGGTCGGGGTGCGCAGCGCCATGGCGATGTCGTTGGTCACCTGATCGCCGGCGATGGGAATCACCGCGGTGTGGCGGATGGCTCCCTCGGTAAACACGGCGATATCGGTCGTGCCGCCGCCGATGTCGACCATGCAGACGCCGAGTTCGCGCTCGTCCTCGGTCAGCACCGCCATGCTCGAAGCCAGTTGCTCGAGGATGATGGCATCGACTTCGAGACCACAGCGCCGCACGCATTTATCGATGTTTTGTACCGCATTGAGCGCGGCGGTCACCAGATGCACGCGCGCCTCGAGCCGCACGCCCGACATGCCGAGCGGCTCACGAATGCCCCCTTGGGTGTCGATGGCGAACTCCTGGGGTAGCACATGCAGGACACGCTGCCCTTCGGAGATGGCCCGCGCCCGAGCCGAATCGATGACTCGCTCGATATCGGTGGACATCACTTCACGCTCTTTTATCGCCACCACACCGTCCGAGTTCATCGAACTGATATGACTGCCCGCCACGCCGACATAGACCGAATGGATGTCGCAGCCGGCCATCAACTCGGCTTCTTCCACGGCGCGCTGGATCGACTGCACCGTCGACTCGATGTTGATCACCACGCCCTTCTTCATGCCGCGCGAAGGGTGCGATCCGATGCCGGCAATCTCGATGCCGCCGTCATCGGTAGGCTGTCCGACGATGGCCACTACCTTGGACGTTCCGATATCCAGTCCGACTACCATATTGGATGAGTTGGAAGTGACTGCCATGCGCCGGAGTGTCTCCTGAAACTTGACCCGCTGGGAATCCCATTATTCTGATAAATGGTCATTGCGCCCATTATAGAAACAACTGGCGTTAAACCACCAGTCCATTACGAAAAACCTGGTTCACGATACGGGTTATTGAAGACAAAGAAAATAGCGCAATGCTGCAAGATGAGGCCTGTGCGTGACAAAAGGTTTCAGCCCGTACCGTCATCTTCCTCTTCGATGTCGGTCTCGCCATGCCAGGCCACCGCCACGCCGTTGGGGTAACGCAGGTCGATGTAGCGGATGTGGGCCGCCTGCGTGCCCAGTTGCCGCTGCCACGCAGCCGTCAACCTGGCCAGGCGCGCCTCGCGATCGCTGCGTCCGAGCATCACCCACACGCCGTCGTCGAGTTGGAAGCGCCAGGCGCCACGCGGCTCCAGCCGCAGCTGGGTAATGTGCAATCCCAGCGTTTCGAAGCGGGGCACGAGCCGATCGTGGTAAGCCAGGACCTCGGCACCACTGCCGACCGGCCCGGCCAGATCGGGCAGTCCTTCCGGCGGCTCCACCGGCGCGAAGGCGAACGGTTCGCCGTTCGAATTCAGCAAGTATTCGTCGTTCCAGCGCGCTACCGGCACCTGCTCGACCAGCTCGAAGGCCAGGGTGTAGGGCCACTCCCGCGCCACGCGGACCTCGGCGAGCCAGTCGATGTTGCGCGCACGGCGGCGCAGCGCCGGTAGATCGGCGGACAGCCAGGTCTGTCCCTGCAGCAGCGGAGCCAGTTGAGAGCGCAGGTAATCGGCGCTGACGTGCTGCAGCTCGCCGCGGATGGCCACTCGCTCGATGGGCCGGTCGAGCCAGGTCCACAGCGCGCGACCGCCCGCACCCAGCAGAATCAGCAGCAGCAGTATGCCCAACGTCGAGCCGCGAGTGCTCATGCCTGGCGCGGCTCCAGCGTGGTGGCCAGTATCTGCAGCACCAGCGCTGCGAAATCGAGACCGGCATGGGCGGCGGCCTGGGGCACCAGGCTATGGTCGGTCATGCCCGGCGCGGTATTGACCTCGATCAGCCAGAAGCGCCCTTCGCCGTCGCGCATCACGTCGACCCGCCCCCAGCCTTCGCCGCCGACGGCATCGAAGGCCCGGAGGCACAGTTCACCCAGCGCCGCCTCCTGTTCCTCGGCGAGGCCGCAGGGCAGGTGATAGCGCGTCTCATCGGAGTTGTACTTGGCCTCGTAGTCGTAGAAGCCGCTGGGCACTTCGACGCGAATGGCCGGCAGCACCCGCCCGCCCAGCAGCGACACCGTGTACTCCTCGCCCTGGATGAAGCGCTCGGCCATCACTCGCGCATCGAAGCGTGCCGCCTCGTGGTAGGCCGCCTGCAGCGCCTCCCGGCTGTCGACGATGCTGATGCCCAGGGTCGAGCCCTCGTGGACCGGCTTGACGATCAGGGGCAGGCCCAAACGAGCGACGATGTCATCCCAGTCGGAATCAGCAGCCAGCATCAGCGACTCTGGCGTGGGCAGCCCCAGGGCCTGCCAGACGAGCTTGGTGCGCTGCTTGTCCATGCCCAGCGCCGAGGCCAGCACGCCGCTGCCGGTGTAGGGGATCCCCAGCAGTTCCAGCGCCCCCTGCAGGGTACCGTCCTCGCCCCCGCGGCCGTGTAGGGCGATGAAGACGCGGTCGGGCGCGAGCGCCTCGAGCCCGGCCAGGCCGCCGTCGGCGGGATCGTAACCGATCGCATCGACGCCGCTGCGTTCGAGCGCCGCCAGCACCGCCGCCCCACTTCTCAGCGAGACCTCACGCTCGGCGGAGTTGCCGCCATAGAGCACCACGACCCGCCCAAACTCACTCGCCTGCGTCATAGCTCCACCTCGTCGAGAATCAACCGGCTCTCGGCCAGCCCGAGGGCGATGCCGCCCACATCCCCGGCGCCCTGGGTGATCAGGATATCGTCGCCGCGCAGCACCTTGGCCAGCAGTGCCGGCAGCTCCGACTTGTGCTGCACGAAGATCGGATCGAGCGTGCCGCGCTGGCGGATCGAGCCCGCCAGCGTCTTGCCGTCGGCGCCGGGAATCGGCGTCTCGCCGGCGCTGTAGACGTCGAGCAGCAGCAGGACATCGACACTGGCGAGGACACGCACGAAGTCCTCGTACAGGTCCCGGGTCCGGGTGAAACGGTGGGGCTGGTAGATCATCACCAGCCGCCGCTGGGGCCAGCCGGCCCGCACCGCCTTGATCACCATCTCCACTTCCCGCGGGTGATGGCCATAGTCATCGACCAGCATGACCTCGCCGCTGCCGTCGGGCGGCGCGAAGTGGCCATGCACCTGGAAGCGGCGCCCCACCCCGGCGAAGCCGGCCAGGCCGCGCAGGATGGCGGCCTCGTCGACGCCGGCATCGGTGGCCACGGCGATCGCCGCCAGCGCGTTGAGCGCATTGTGGCGCCCCGGCATGCTCAGGCGGACCTCCAGCGGCGCCAGGCCGTCGGGGCGCAAGGCGGTGAAGTGAACCTCGCCGGCCTGCTGGGCGAAGTCGACGACCCGGTAGTCGGCATCCTCGCTGAAGCCGTAGGTCACGAACTGACGATGGATGCGATCGAGCAGGCCACGTACCTGCTCGTCGTCGATGCACAGGATGGCCAGCCCGTAGAAGGGCAGGTTGTGCAGGAATTCGATGAAGGTACCCTTGAGCCGCTCGAAGTCGCCGCCGTAGGTACTCATGTGATCGGCGTCGATGTTGGTGACGATCGACACCATCGGCTGCAGGTGCAGGAACGAAGCGTCCGACTCGTCGGCCTCGGCCACCAGATAGTCGCCCTCGCCCAGCCGCGCGTTGGTGCCGGCGCTGGTCAGCTTGCCGCCGATGACGAAGGTCGGGTCGAGCCCGCCTTCGGCAAGCAGCGTCGCCGTCAGGCTGGTGGTGGTGGTCTTGCCGTGGGTACCGGCCACGGCGATGCCGTGGCGGAAGCGCATCAGTTCGGCGAGCATCTCGGCCCGGCGCACCACCGGCACGCGATGCTCCTGGGCCCAGCGAATCTCGGGATTCGACGCATCCACGGCGGTGGAGACCACCACCACGTCGGCGCCGCTGACGTTGTCCTCGGCGTGGCCGATGGCCACGCGGATGCCGTGCTCGCGCAGGCGAGTCACCACCGGCGACGGCTTCAGGTCGCTGCCGCTGACCTGATAGCCCTGATTGGCGAGGACCTCGGCGATGCCACACATGCCGGCCCCGCCAATGCCGACGAAATGGATGTGCCGAATACGGCGCATGCCCAGGCCTCGCCCATGGCGGGGCAGCGTTGCCTGACCGGGAACCGGCCTCAAGGTGCTATCGCTCAAGCGCTGTCTCCAAGCAACCGGCCACCAGGCGCTCGACGGCATCGAGATGCGCGCAGCGGCGCGCCTGCCGGGCCATGGTGGCGAGAGTGTCGGGGTCGAGCAGCGTCGCCAGGCTCTCGCCCAGCGCCGCCGCGGTCATTTCCTGCTGCGGCATCAGTCGGGCCGCGCCCGCCGCCACCAGGGCGCGGGCATTGGCGGTCTGGTGGTCGTCGACCGCATGGGGCAGCGGCACGAACAGGGCCGGCTTGGCCGCCGCCGCCACCTCCGAGACGGTGAGCGCCCCGGCCCGGCACACCACCAGGTCGGCCCAGTCGTAGGCCGCCGCCATATCGTCGATGAAGGCGCTCACCTCGGCCTCGACGCCCCGGGCCGCGTAGGCCTCGCGGGTAGCCGCGTCCTTGTCGCGGCCGGCCTGGTGGCGCACCTCGGGGCGACGCGCCTCGGGCAGCACCGCCAGCGCCTCGGGCAGGCGTTGGTTGAGCGGCTGCGCCCCCAGCGAGCCGCCCACCACCAGCAGCCGCAGGCGACGGCCGCCCATTGCGGCCGCCTCGCGCGGCGACTCGCCCAGGGCAGCGATATCCTCCCGCACCGGGTTGCCGACCACCTCTCCCCGGCTGCCGAAAGCCTGGGGAAAGGCACTGAAGACGCGCCGCGCCAGCCGTGCCAGGGCACGATTGGTCATGCCCGCCACGGCGTTCTGTTCGTGAATGACCAGTGGCCGGCGCAGCAGCCAGGCCGCCAGCCCCCCGGGGCCACTGGCGAAGCCGCCGAGCCCCACCACCAGCACCGGGTCGAGCCGGCGAATGACCTGCGCCGCCTGCCATACCGCGCGGGTCAGGTTGAACGGTGCCTTGAGCCAGCCGGCCAGGCCGTTACCGCGCAGGCCGGCCACCGAGATGCGGTGCAGCGGCAGCTCGGCCGCCGGCACCAGGCGGTTCTCGATGCCTCGAGGGCTCCCGAGCCAGTGGACTTCCAGCGCCTCGGCCTGAAGCCCACGGGCCAGCGACAGCGCCGGGATGACATGCCCGCCGGTACCGCCCGCCATGATCAGAACGCGGCGCGTTGTCGACTGCGTCACTTGGTGGCCCCCTGTCCGTTGATCCTGGGTTCGCGTCGCCCTGCCGATTCCCGCGGTGCGGTCGGGCTGGCGCGACGCATCGCCCGGCGGGTATCGATGTCCGCGCGCAGCAACAGGGCCACCATCGCCGCGCTCACCAGCAGGCTCGAACCACCGTAGCTGAGCAGCGGCAGGGTCAACCCCTTGGTCGGCAGCATGCCGGTGCTCACCGCGATGTTGATGAAGGCCTGGGCACCGATCACCAGGGCGATGCCGTAGCTGACATAGGCAGCAAAGGCCATGCCTGCCAGCTCGGCCCGCCGTCCTACCGCCAGCGCCCGCCAGATCAGCAGGGCGAACAGCCCCACCACGCCAATGGCACCGAACAGGCCGAGCTCCTCGGCCAGCACGGCAAAGACGAAATCGGTATGCGCCTCCGGCAGGTAGAACAGCTTCTGCACGCTGTTGCCGAGCCCCATGCCCAGCCAGTGGCCCCGCCCGAAGGCGATCAGCGCCTGGGTGAGCTGGTAACCGCTGGCGAACTGGTCCGCCCAAGGGTCGGAGAAGCTGGTCAGACGCGCCAGCCGGTAGGGTTCGGCAATGGCCACATAGAAGCCGAGCAGGCCCACCGCCGCCAGGATGAAGACGAATCGCCCCCAGGGGGCCCCCGCCATCAGCAGCATGCCCATCACGCAAGCGGTCATCACCACGACCGCGCCGTAGTCCGGCTCCAGTATCAGCAGCACGGCGACGACGCCCATCACCAGCAGCGGACGCAGGAAGGCACCCCAGCGGCGGCGCACCTCGGGCAGGAAGCGCTCGAGGTAACCGGCGAGGTAGACGATCATGCACAGCTTGGCCAGCTCCGATATCTGCAGGTTGAAGGGCAGCAGGGGAATCGACAGCCAGCGTCGGCTGCCGTTGACCTCGCGCCCGACCAGCAGAACCAGCAGCAACAGCACGATGCTGACCAGCAGCAGCAGTGGCCCGTTGGCACGCCACCAGGCGAGCGGCGAGCGCAGCGTCGCGGCGGCGGCCAGCAACGCCATGGCCACGAACAGTGCATGGCGCTGACTGAAGTACCAGGGGTTGCCGGTGAGGCTGGCCGCCACTTCGGTGGATGCCGACGTGACCATGACCCAGCCGGTCAGGATCAGCGTCAGCGCGGCGAACAGCAGCCAGCCGTCGAACGGCTGGTCGCGGGTCGAGAGGCGCGCGCGAAGTCGGCGCAATCGAGCGAACCTGCCCGCGGATGGCGCCTTGGTCTTAGCCATGCCCAGCCTCCTCAGCGATGCGTTGGACGTGGCGCCGGAATGCCTCGCCGCGGGCCTGGTAGTTGGCAAACTGATCGAGGCTGGCACAGGCCGGCGAGAGCAGCACGCAGTCGCCCGGCTCGGCGATCGCCCGCGCGCGCCGCATGGCGGCCTCGAGATCGCCGACACGGGTCACGGCCACGCTACCCTCCAGTGCCTCGGCGAGCCTGTCGGCGTCGGCGCCGAACAGAATCGCCTCGCGGCCAAACCGGCCCATGGGCTCGGCCAACGGTGCGAAATCCGCGCCCTTGCCCAGACCGCCCGCCAGCAGCACCAGCCGCCCCGACAGGGTCGGCCCCAGGCCGGCCAGGGCGGCCAGGGTCGCACCGACGTTGGTCCCCTTCGAATCGTTGATCCAGCGCACGCCGCCGAGCTCGGCAACCGACTCGCTGCGATGCGGCAGCCCCTTGAAGCGGCGCAGCACATCGTACATCGACGCGAGGGGTAGCCCGAGGCGATTGCCCATGGCCAGCGCCGCCAGCGCATTGGCCTGGTTGTGACGTCCCGCCAGCCCCAGTTCGTCGGTCGCGATCAGGGGCTCGTCGCCGCGCATGAGCCAGTCGCGACCGTGGCGGCTGGCAATCCCCCATTCGCCGGCCTCGGGAGGCAGGGTGGTGAATCGGTCCATGGCAGGAAGCGGTGCCTCCGGCCAGGTCAGGCGGTCCTCGGCGTTGACCACGGCATGCCGCGCGCCGCGGAAAATGGCCAGCTTGGCCTTGCGGTAGCCCGCCATGTCGCCGTGCCGGTCGAGATGATCCTCGGACAGATTCAGAAAGGCCGCACTCTCGGCCCCCAGGCAGGGCGTGGTCTCGAGCTGGAAGCTGGAGAGCTCGAGCACGTAGAGCTCGGCTTCGGGCACGTCGGCAAGCAGGTCGAGGGCCGGTGTGCCCAGGTTGCCGCCGACGCCCACGCGCCGGCCGGCGGCGCGGGCCATCTCGCCGAGCAGGGTGGTGACGGTGGACTTGGCGTTGGAGCCGGTGATGGCGGCGATCGGCGCCCGCGCCGCGCGCACGAACAGGGCGATCTCGCCGACCACCAGCGGTTCTCCGTCGGCGCGACGGCACTTCCCCACCTCGGCCAACCCTGGCGTCTGCGGGTCGACCCCGGGGCTCACCACGATCTCCGCGGCTTCGCTCATGTCGAGCGCGGTGAGCGGCCCGCAGTGAAGCACGACCCCAGGGTGAGCGGCACGGAAGTCCGCGAGGCCCGGCGGCACCTCACGCGTATCGGCGACCATGAACGGCGTGCCCACCCGGGCCAGGTGCCGGCAGATCGCCCGGCCCGATACGCCGAGCCCGACCACCAGTGTCTCCCCCTTCGCCACCTTGGGCATTTCAGCCTCCTCGCGCAGTGGGATCGGCGCCACCCGGCTCAGCGTACCTTCAGCGTGGCCAGGCCGACCAGCACCAGCACCACGGTGATGATCCAGAAGCGCACGATGACCCGCGGCTCCGGCCAGCCCTTGAGCTCATAGTGGTGATGCAGCGGCGCCATGCGGAAGATGCGCCGGCCGGTCAGCTTGTAGGAGCCGACCTGCAGGATCACCGAGATGGTCTCCAGCACGAAGATGCCGCCCATGACGAACAGCACGATCTCCTGGCGCACGATCACGGCGACCACGCCCAACGCCGCGCCCAGCGCCAGCGCGCCGACATCGCCCATGAAGACCTGCGCCGGATAGGTGTTGAACCACAGGAAGCCGAGCCCCGCGCCGGAAATGGTGGCACAGAACACCGCCAGCTCACCGGCACCGGTGATGTTGGGAATCTGCAGGTAGTTGGCGAACACCGCGTTGCCGCTGGCATAAGCAAACACCGCCAGCCCCATGGCGACCATGACGGTGGGCATGATCGCCAGGCCGTCGAGGCCATCGGTGAGGTTGACGGCGTTGGAGCTGCCGACGATGACCAGGTAGGTGAGCACGACGTAGAACACGCCCAGCGGCAGCACGATGTCCTTGAACAGCGGCACGATCAGGCTGGTCTCCACCGGGCTGGTGGCTGTCAGGTAGAGCATCAGCGCGGTGCCCAGGCCGATCACCGACTGCCAGAAGTACTTCCAGCGCGCCGGCAAGCCACGGGGATTCTTCTCCACCACCTTGCGATAGTCGTCGACCCAACCGATCGCGCCGAACCCTAGCGTCACCACCAGCACGATCCACACGAAGCGGTTGGTCAAGTCGGCCCACAGCAGCGTGCCGACGGCAATCGACATCAGGATCATGGCGCCCCCCATGGTCGGCGTGCCGGCCTTGGACAGGTGCGACTGCGGACCGTCGTCGCGCACCGCCTGGCCGATCTGCCGCTCGACCAGGCGGCGGATCATCCAAGGGCCCAGCCACAGGCACAGCAGCAGGGCCGTCATGGTGCCCAGGATCATGCGCAGGGTCAGGTAGTTGAAGACGTTGAAGGCGCTCTGGTACTGCGCCAGGAATTCAGCCAGAAAAAGCAGCATGTGTTGCGTTCACCTTGATGCGTCAGCTCGTAGCGCCGCCACCACCCGCTCCATGCCGGCGCTGCGCGACCCCTTGATCAGCACGCTGGCACCGGTGGGCAGATGGCCCAGGACATGGCGCGTCAGCGCCTCGTGATCGTTGAAATGATACCCGCCATCGCCGAAGGCCCGGCTCGCGGCCAGCGCCGGTTCGCCGCAGGTCAACAGCGCGTCGATCCCCAGCTCTCTCGCGCAGCGGCCGACTTCCGCGTGGAGCCGCTCCGACTCCTTCCCCAGTTCTCCCATGGCACCCAGCAGGCACCACCTGGGGCCGGGCAGCTCGGCCAGCAGCGCCAGAGCCGCCTTGACCGCTCCCGGATTGGCATTGTAGCTGTCGTCCAGCAGGCGGCACTCACGAATGCCCGGCAGCGGACTCAATCGCCCCGGCATCGGTGCCGCCGCCGCCAGCCCCGCCAGCAGCTGGCCGTCGTCAAGCCCCAGCGCCAGTGCCCCGGCGGCCGCCGCCAGCGCGTTGGCGACGCCGTGACGCCCGAGCAGCGCGAGTTGCACCCGGCCGACCCGACGGCCATCCGCGACAAGCGTGAAAGCATAGCGCCCCAGGGCGTCGCAGGCCAGCTCGGTGGCCCGCACGCGGCTCTGCTCGGCAAAACCGAAGTCCAGTACCTCCCGCGGCGCGGCCAGCCGCGCCCAGAGCGGAAAATAGACGTCGTCGCGGTTGAGCACCGCCACTCCGTCGCTGCCCAGGCCGCCGAGGATCTCGCCCTTGGCCTGGGCGATCTGGCCCATGCCGCCGAACTCGCCGACATGGGCGCCGGTGACGTTGGTGATGATGGCCACCTGCGGCTCGGCCAGGCCCACGGTCCAGGCGATCTCGCCGAGGTGATTGGCGCCCAGCTCGACCACCGCCTGGCGGTGCTCGGCGGTGAGCCCCAGCAGGGTCAGCGGTGCGCCGATGTCGTTGTTGAGATTGCCCAGCGTGGCCAGGGTCTTGCCACGCTGGCCGAGCAGCCGGGCCAGCAGCTCCTTGACGCTGGTCTTGCCGCTGTTGCCGGTCACCGCCACCAGCGGGCCACCCCAGGCGCGGCGCCGGGCACGTCCGAGCAGACCCAGCGCCAGCCGCGTGTCCGGCACCACCAGCTGCGGCAGCGAATCGTCGACACGCCGCTCGACCAATGCCGCCGCCGCCCCCGCTTCCCGCGCCTGGGCGATGAAATCGTGGGCATCGAAGCGCTCGCCGCGCAGCGCCACGAACAGGCTGCCCGGGACCAGACGACGCGTGTCGCTGACGATGTCGCTCAGGAGCACCTCGTGGCCGGGCGCGGCCACACCCAGCGCCTCGGCGACGGCAGCCAGGCTCTGCAGGCCGGATCCGCTCATGCCCCCTCCTCGCGACGCGCCAGCGCAGCATCGGCTTCGGCAAGATCGCTGAAGGCATGGCGTACGCCGTCGATTTCCTGATAGGGCTCGTGCCCCTTTCCGGCGATCAGCACCACATCATCGCTCCCCGCCTGGGCCAGGGTACGGGCAATGGCCTCGCGGCGCCCCGCGATGCTTTCGGTGCGCGGTGCGGCGGCCTCCGACACCCCGGCGAGGATCTGCGCGCGTATCTGCGCCGGGTCCTCGCTTCTCGGATTGTCGTCGGTCACCACCAGCCGATCGGCATGACGCTCGGCGGCAGCCGCCATCAGCGGGCGCTTGCCGCTGTCGCGGTCGCCGCCACAGCCGAACAGGCACCACAGCCGACCGTCGCCGGGCAGATGCTCGCGCAGCGCGACCAGCGCATTCTCCAGCGCCTCGGGAGTGTGCGCATAGTCGACGATCACCGCCGGTCGGCCATGCCGTCCCACCCGCTGCATGCGTCCCGGTACCGGGGTCAATCGCGAAGCCGCCTCGAACAGCGCATCGAGCGGCTCCCCCAGGCCGTGCAGCGTGGCGATGGCCAGCAGGACGTTGTCGAGGTTGAAACGGCCCATCAGCGGCAGTTCGAGCGAACGCTCACCCTCGGGCGTGGCCACCAGGGCCAGCTGGCCGTCACGGCTGGGACGCCAGTCGATCACGCGCAGCGTCGCCGCCGGATCGTCGCCGACCGCCAGCACACGCACGCCTTCCGGCAACCCTGCCAGCATCAGGCGAGCCAGCGGGTCATCGGCGTTGACCACCGCGAGCGCCAGCTCGGAACGGCGAAACAGCCGCGCCTTGGCGGCAGCATAGGCCGCCATGCTGCCGTGATAGTCGAGGTGGTCGCGACTGAGGTTGGTGAATACCGCGGCGGTGACGTGGCAGCCATCGAGGCGCCCCTGCTCCAGGGCGTGTGAAGAGACCTCCATGGCCACTCGGTCGATGCCGCCCGCGGCCATCTCGCCGAGGGCCGCCTGCAGCGTCAGCGGGCCGGGCGTCGTCAGCCCCGAATCCTCCAACTGACCGGGGCGCCCCATCCCCAGCGTGCCGACAAGGCCCGCCGGGCGCCCCAGGGCCTCGCTCAGTTCGGCGACGTAGTGGGTCACGGAGCTCTTGCCGTTGGTCCCGGTCACGCCGACCAGCTCCAGCGCATCGGGCACCTCGAAGAGCAGCCGCCCCAGCTCGCCCAGACGCTGGCGCAGGAACGGCAGGCCGACGACCGGCTGCTCCCGCGCCGCATCGGGTAGCGTCTCGCCCGGCTCGAGGTGGTAGAGCACCTGGACGGCGCCCGACTGCAGCGCCTCGGCCAGGTAGGAACGGCCGTCGCCGGTCACTCCCGGCACGGCGATGAACACGTCGCCCGGCGCGACCCGCCGACTGTCGAGCACCAGACGAACCGGCGCGACACCGGCAAAGCCCGGCATCGCCATGCCGGGCCAGCAGCGGCGTAGCGCCGCCTGGAGACGGGAAATACTTACCTGCATCGACACACCTCTGTCGTGGAAACGGCAGGAATCATCTAGCACGCTGGTCCGGCGGCACGTCGAGCAGCCGCAGGGCACTGCCCGTGACGCGCGAGAACACCGGCGCCGCCACGGCACCGCCGTAGTACTCTCCCGCCCGGGGGTTGTCGATCATGACGATGGTGACGATACGCGGGTCGGAGACGGGAGCGATACCGGCAAACAGGCTGCGATAGGCGTTCTCCTCGTAGCCGCGTCCTGACGTCTTGCGTACTGTACCGGTCTTGCCGGCCACCCGGTAGCCCGGTACCGCCGCGCGCCTGCCGCCGGTGGTCGGCTGCACGGATTGCTCCATGATGCGTAATAGCTCGTGGGCCACCTGCGGGTCGATGGTCGGCGTTCCGGCAGGCGCCTCGTCCAGCTTCAGCAGCGAGGGAGCCATGCGCACGCCGCCATTGGCCAGCGCGGTATAGGCGCTGGCCAGTTGCAGCGCGGAGACCGACAGGCCGTAACCGTACGACAGCGCCGCCCACTGGCTTCGCGACCAGCGCACCGGGGCCGGCATGTGCCCCACGGACTCGCCGGGAAAGCCGGTCTCGGAGCTCTGGCCGAAGCCGAGCCGACGGTAGAGGTCAGGGACCAGAGGGTCGTCGAGCTCCAGTACCAGCTTGGACATGCCGATATTCGACGACTTCTCGAGGATGCCGGCCAGGTCGAGCTCGCCGTAGTTGCGGATGTCGCGAATGGTGAAACGGTCGATGCGCATCCAGCCCGGCGAGGTGTCGACCACCACGTCGCTCGGGAATCGACCGCTCTCCATGATCGCCGCCATGGCCAACGGCTTCATCACCGAGCCCGGCTCGAAGACGTCGACGATGGCCTGGTTGCGCAGGCCGCGCGGATCGATGCCGGCGCGATTGTTGGGATTGTAGGAGGGCTGGTTGGCCATGGCCAGCACCTCACCGGTGCGGGCATCCATCATCACCACGACACCACCCTCGGCCTCATGCTCGGCAACCGCCGCCTTGAGTTCACGGTAGGCCATGTACTGCAGGCGCTGATCGATGGACAGCGTCAGTTCACCGCCCGGCTGCGCCTCACGCAGGATCTCCAGGTCGCGCACCAGACGCCCGCGCCGGTCCTTGACCACGCGGCGCTGGCCCGGCGTGCCGGCCAGGTAGGGCTGGTAGGCCAGCTCGATGCCCTCCTGCCCCATGTCGTCGACGTTGGTCACGCCGAGCAACTGGGCGACCACCTCGCCGGCCGGGTAGTAGCGCTTGTACTCATGCTGGGCGTAGACCCCCGGTACCCGCAGGTCGAGCACCCGCTGGGCGGCCGCGGGCGTCAGCTGGCGGCGCAGGTACATGAACTCGCGCTCGCCGAAACGCTCCAGCCTGGCATCGAGGTCGTCCAGCGGCATGCCCAGCGCCTGCGCCAGCATCAGCCGTCGAATGCGATCGTCGGGCACTTCCTGAGGGTTGGCCCACAGCGTCACGACCGGCGTGGAGACGGCCAGCGGCTCGCCGTTGCGATCGGTGATCATGCCGCGATGGGCCGTCAGCGATTCCGTGCGCAGGATACGCGCATCGCCCTGGCCCTGGAGGAAAGGCCGATCGAAGACGTGCAGGGTCACGATGCGCCCCGCCAGCAACAGCAAGCCGAGGATCACCGCCCCCAGCACCACGCCATAGCGCAGCCCGCCCATTGGCGCCATGGGCGGCCGGCGACGCGGCGTCACGCCACTGCGTACCTCGGTACTCATGGCCGTATGACCTCGACTTCGTCGACATCGGGGAGGCGCATCTCGAGCCGCTCGACGGCCAGGCGCTCGATGCGCGCCGGTGATGACCAGGCGCTCTCCTCGAGCAGCAGCTGGCTCCACTCCGTCTGCAGCTGATCGCGCTCACGCTCGAGCTGCTGCAGGCGCACGTACTGCATGCGGGTCTGGTGGCTGGCGTTGATCACCGCCGTGGCGTTGGCCAGGCAGGCCAGCAGCAGGCCAAGGACGAGCAGCAGGCGCCAGCTCGGCAGCCAGGCCGGACGCCTGGCGACGCGCAGCATTCGGGATGACAGCCGTCCTTGCGCCATGCCGTTCCTCAGGTCAGCTTGCGCGCAGCGCGCATCACCGCGCTGCGCGCGCGCGGGTTGGCCTCGACCTCGGCCGGCGTGGGGCGCTGCGCCTTGCCCAGCATCTCCAGGCGCCTGGCGAGCTGCGCCTCGCGCACCGGTATGCCGCGCGGCAGGTCGCTATCACCACGCACGTGGTGGCGAATGAAGCGCTTGACCCGGCGGTCCTCGAGGGAATGGAAGCTGATCACCACCAGGTGGCCGCCCGGCGCCAGCGCCTCCAACGCGGCCTCCAGCGCCAGGTCCAACTGCTCGAGCTCGCCGTTGATGTGGATGCGCAGCGCCTGGAAGGCGCGCGTGGCGGGATGCTTGCCCTTCTCCCAGGCCGGATGGGCCACCTTGAGCACCTCGGCCAGGTCGCCGGTGCGCAGGAACGGTCTCTCGGCACGACGCGTCACGATGGCGCGCGCCAGGCGCCTGGCGAAGCGCTCCTCGCCGTAAATCTTGAACACCTGGGCGATATCGGCCTCACGGGCGCGCGCCAGCCACTCGGCAGCGCTCTCGCCCCGGGTCGGATCCATGCGCATGTCGAGCGGGCCGTCACGCAGGAAACTGAAGCCCCGCTCGGGGTCGTCCAGCTGCGGCGACGACACGCCGATGTCGAGCAGTATGCCGGCCAGGCTGCCGTGCAGGCCTCGGCGTCGGGCGATCTCGTCCAGGTTGGCGAACTCCCCCTGCTCGATGGCGAAGCGCGGGTCGTCCAGCGTCTGCGCCTCGGCGATGGCATGAGGGTCACGGTCGATGGCCAGCAGGCAGCCCTCAGGGCTCAGCCGCTCGAGGATGGCACGCGAGTGACCGCCGCGGCCGAAGGTGCCGTCAAGATAGGTCCCACTGGGGTCGTGAACGAGCGCATCCACGGCGCCGTCCAGCAGCACGCTGGCATGACGAAAGCCATGTCGGCTCGGTTCAGCGGCGGATGGCGGCATGCGCTTTCCCGGTGTCTCGAACTTGAATGAACGCACCGGCCTTGACCGGACGCGAAGGGTTTGATTCGGGGGAGTCGGCCGATAAGCCGGGTTCTGTCGAGGACAGCCATTCATCTAGGAGCCGCGTCACCGCGGCCCTCCAGCAACCTACCCGAACCCGACGCGGGCCACGCCATTGGGTTCCTATTTGGTCTTGCTCCGGGTGGGGTTTACCATGCCACGCACTGTTACCAGGCGCGCGGTGCGCTCTTACCGCACCCTTTCACCCTTGCCGGCCTCCCGCGGGAGACGTAGGCGGTCTGCTCTCTGCTGCACTTTCCGTCGGCTCGCGCCGCCCAGGCGTTACCTGGCACCCTGCCCTGTGGAGCCCGGACTTTCCTCCCCCGGCGGCGCTCGCAAGCGCTGCCGGCGGCGACTGTCTGGCCGACTCCGAGCGCAAGAATACCAGCGCGCCCGAGGCCTCTCAATGTCTTTCCACACCTTGTCAGCGCGCCTCCTTGAGCGACTGGGCGCGGCCATACCAGGCTTTCTTCGCCCCGCCCAACAGGCGCGCCGCCACCGCCGCGGCCTGCTTCACGCCCACGCCCTCGGCGAGCAGCGCCTCGAGCACGGCGTCGGCTTCCAGGCTGGCGGCGTCCGAACCGTGCCTCGCTTCGGCGCCTGCCAGCATGATCACGAACTCACCGCGGGACTGATCAGGGTCGTCCTCCATGCGCGTCAGCAGCGCCGCGGCGCTGCCGTCGAGAAAGGTCTCGAACGACTTGGTCAGTTCCCGGGCCAGGACCAGGTGGCGCTCACCGAGGACCGCCGCGATGTCGGCCAGGGTGTCACGGATGCGGTGGGGCGATTCGTAGAACACCAGCGTCTCCTGGTTGCTGGCGAGCCGCTCGAGGCGTTGCCGTCGCGCCCCCGCCTTGGCCGGCAGGAAGCCCTGGAACAGGAAACGGTCGGTGGGCAGGCCGGCCGCGCTGAGCGCAGCCACCAGCGCGCAGGGCCCCGGCACCGGCACGATGCAACGCCCGCGCGCGCGCAGCTCACGCACCAGCACGAAGCCGGGGTCGCTGATCAGCGGCGTTCCGGCATCGCTGACCAGCGCGATGCTCTCGCCGCGCACCAGCCGCTCGTCGAGCTGATCCACCCGCGCCGCCTCGTTGTGCTCGTGCAGCGAAAGCATGGGCACCGTAAGCCCGAGGTGGCGCAACAGCCGAACGGTATGGCGGGTATCCTCGGCGGCGATCAGCGACACCTCGCCCAGCAGCCTGGCCGCCCTGGGGCTCAGATCCTCCAGATTCCCAATCGGCGTGGCGACCACGTACAATGTGCCCAGATCGATGTCAGACATGGCGATTCCTCAGGGAGACTGTCGGGCTTGGCCGAACGTGATTGATGCCGGGCCCAGAGACAGGCCTGTGCCTCTCTGAGCCTGCAGACAAGGAAGGATACATGCTGAAAACGTCCCGCGGCCTGCTGGCCACCGTGCTCCTCGCCCTCCTGGTGGCCGGCTGCACCCCCTCCGGCGTCGTCGAGCGCGTGCCCGACGACGACCCCGGCGCCCTGCTCGAACAGGCCGAGCAGCAAGCCCCCGAGCAGGCCGCGCTCAGCCGACTCGAGGCGGCGGATATCCTAGCACGCCGTGACCGGCGCACCCAGGCGCTGGAGGTCGCTCGCGAGATCGACGACGCCCGGCTGCCCGCCGAGTACCGCCTGCACTGGGCCATGCTGCTGTCGGAGCTCGGCGAAGCGCTCGAGGACCCCTGGGCCGTGGTCCAGGCCGGTCAGCTGCTCGATGAGATCGAGGTGCCACGCGACGCCGACCTGATCCTGCGCGAGCGCATGGGCCGCGCCCTGCTGCAGATCGACGAACACCGCGCCGCAGCCGCCATGCTGATGGACGTGCAGGCACGCACCGACCGGGAAGCGCTCAACGAGCCCATCTGGGCCGCCCTATCGCGCCTCGAGGGCAGCGGGCTCGCCAGCCTGCGCGAGGGCGCCGACGACCTCACCCGCGGCTGGCTGGAGCTGGCCAGCCTGGTGCGCGAAAGCGACGGCGACATCGAGCGCCTGTTCGCTCGCCTAGAGTCCTGGCGTGAGCGCAACCCCCGGCATCCAGCGGCCCGCCGCGTGCCCTCCGAGCTGCTGGCACTGCGCGAACTGCGCGGCAAGGAGGTACGCCACATCGCCGTCTTCCTGCCCGGCAGCGGCCCGCTGGCCGGCGTGGCCGAATCGATTCGAACCGGCATTCGCATCCACCACCTCCACAGCGTCGAGCGCAACGGCGGCGTACGGCTCTCGTTCCTCGACGCCAGCCAGGGCGACCTCGACGCCCTCTATGCCGAGGCGCGAAACCGCGGCGCCCAGGTGGTGATCGGCCCGCTCGACAAGGACCAGGTCAGCGAACTCGAGTCCCGCGACAGCGTGCCCTTGCCGACACTGGCGCTGAACTATGGTGCCGGTTCGACGAATCGTGCCGAAGGGCTGTTCCAGTACGGGCTTTCGGCCGAGGACGAGGCGCGCCAGGTGGCTCGCCGTGCGCGCGAGGATGGCCATCGTCGCAGCGCCCTGATGGTGCCCAACAACGAGTGGGGCGCCCGGGTCGGCCGCGCCTTCGAGGATGAATGGCGCCAGCGCGATGGCACCATCACCAACGCCATCGCCTACGATCCGCGCGGCTCGGCGACCGAGAGCACCCGCCGCGTGCTGGCCGGCGGACGCCCCGACATGCTGTTCCTGCTGGCCCTGCCGAGCTACGCCCGCCAGGTGCCGCCGACGCTCGATTACTACGATGCGGCGGATCTTCCCATCTACGCCACCTCGCACCTCTACGAAGGGCGCCCCCAGCCACTGCTCGACCACGATCTCGACGAGGTCAACTTCGTCGATATTCCCTGGCAGATCCCCGACGCCGCCGTTGGCGGGGTGGAAGCACTGCCCTACCTCGCCAGCTTCGAGGAACTTCAGCAGGAAGCCGATCCCTCCACCTTCCGGCTGATGGCCATGGGCGTCGACGCCTACGAACTGGCGCGACGGCTGCCGCAGTTCCAGCTGCTGCCCGAGAGCGAACTGTTCGGCGCCACCGGCCTGCTGGTCCCCGGGCACGACGGCCGCATCCAGCGACGGCTGCCCTGGGCGCGCTTCGAGCGCGGCGTGCCGCAGCCCATCCTGACCCTCGAGCGGCTCGACGATGGCCAGCTCCGCTGACGCCCGTGCCCGTGGCGCCCGCATCGAGCGTCTGGCCGCCGAATGGCTCGCGGCACGCGGGCTCACGCTCATCGCCAGCAACCAGCAGTTCAAGGGTGGCGAACTCGACCTGGTGATGAGCGACGGCGAAACGCTGGTCTTCGTGGAGGTGCGCCATCGCGCCGACGTGCGCCACGGACATCCGCTAGAAACCGTGACTGCCGCCAAGCAGCGCCGGCTGATCCATGCGGCGCGTTTTTATCTGGCGCGTAACCGGCTATCATGTCCCTGCCGTTTCGACGTGCTGGCCGTGACCGGCTCCCCGCCCGCGCTCGACTTCGAATGGGTACAGGGCGCCTTCGAAGCGTTCTGACCGACGTTACGCGACAGGACTCGACAGAATGGATTTTCAGCAACGCATACTCGGCCACTTCAACGCCAGCATCGATACCAAGACCTACGCCAGCGAGGTGCTGCCCCCCTTCATCGAGGTCGCCAGCCAGATGATGGTTCAGTGCCTGGTCAACGAAGGCAAGATCCTGGCCTGCGGCAACGGCGGCAGCGCGGGCGATAGCCAGCACTTCTCCTCCGAGTTGCTCAACCGTTTCGAGCGGGAGCGTCCCAGCCTGCCGGCACTGGCACTGACCACCGATACCTCGACGCTGACCTCGATCGCCAACGACTACAGCTACAGCGAGGTCTTCTCCAAGCAGATCAGGGCCCTCGGCCAGCCCGGCGATATCCTGCTGGCGATCTCGACCAGCGGCAACTCGGGCAACGTCATCCAGGCCATCCAGGCCGCCCATGACCGCGACATGTCCGTCGTCGCCCTGACCGGCCGCGACGGCGGCGACATGGCCTCCCTGCTTGGCCAGGACGACTGCGAGATACGCGTCCCGGCGACTTCCACGGCTCGCATCCAGGAGGTTCACCTGCTGGTGATCCACTGCCTGTGCGACCTCATCGATGAACAACTCTTCGGCAGCAGCGAGTAATACCATGACCTCAACCAGACTGTTCGCTTGTCTTCTGGCCACCCTGGCACTGGCCCTCGGCGGCTGTACCACCGTCACCGGCGTCACCAACCCCGGCACCATCGACGAGAACTACGGCAGGCGCACGTTAGGCGCCCAGGTGGAAGACGAGAGCATCGAGACCAAGATCGCCCACAACCTGCGACGCAGCGACGCCCGTCTCGGCGATGCCCGCATCAACGTCGACAGCTACAACGGCATCGTGCTCCTCACCGGCCAGGTCCCCAGCGAAGAGCTGAAGGAGAAGGCCAATGAAGTGGCGCGGGAGGTTCGCAACGTACGCGACGTGCACAACGAGCTTTCCGTCGCCGCCAACCTTCCGGCCAGCCAGCGTCTCTCTGACACCTGGATCAATACCCGCATCCGCACGACGCTGGCGGCCGACGAGAGCATCGACACCGGCCGGCTGCGTTTCATCACCGAGAACGCTACGGTCTACATCATGGGCATGGTCACACGGGCCGAAGCGGACCGCATCGTCAATGCCGTGGCCGACGTCGGTGGTATCCAGCGTATCGTCAAGGTCTTCGACTACCTCGACTGAGCGCCCCCCAACGCAAACGCAGAACGGCAGGCCTGGGCCTGCCGTTCTGCGTCTTGGTCGCCGCGAAACCTACGCCTGCCGGGCTACTTGATCACTCGCAGCGACGGCCGTTTCCTGGACGCGGCACCCTTCGCGCCCTTGCCGGTGGGCGATGTCTCGTCGTGTTCGGGTTTCCCGGCGCCTTCTCCGCCCTCTTCGGCACCGCTGTCGACGCTGGTCAGCTCGGGCTTTTCGGCGGAGGCGCCCTCCTCCTGTTGCGGTGCCGGCATGGTCGGCTCATGCCCGAAGACCATGCCCACACCGTTCTCCTTGGCGTAGATCGCGACCAGGGCCGGCATGGGCACGACGACCTGCATGGGCTGCCCACCGAAGCGGGCGTGAAAGCTCACGGCATCGTTCTCGATGCGCAGATCGCGCACCGCAGCGGGCCCGACGTTCAGCACGATCTGACCATTCTGCACGAATTGGCGCGGCACGCTGACGCCAGGCTGCTCGGCGTCCACCACGATATAGGGAGTCTGGTCATTGTCCAGAAGCCACTCGTAGAGGCCTCGGGCCAGATAGGGGCGGCTCGACAACATGGCGTTCTGCCCTCCAGTCTGTCGGCGTCGGGCAAGCCCGACGCCTGGTTCAGGCGCGCATCTCGCGCTCGTTCTCGCTCAGCGACGACACGAAGGATTCCCGTTCGAACAGGCGCTCCATGTAGGCAACGAGCGGCTTGACCTGCTTCTCCGGAAGCTCGATGCCCAGCACCGGGAGACGCCAGAGTATCGGCGCGATACAGCAGTCTACCAGCGAGAATTCCTCGCTCATGAAGAACGGCACGTCCTCGAAGATCGGCGAGATGCCGATGAGGCTTTCACGCAGCTCCTTGCGTGCCTTCTCCACCTCCTTCTTGCTGCCGCTCTCGATCTGTTCGACCAGCGGGCACCACTCCCGCTCGATGCGATGCATCCAGAGCCGGCTCTGCGCCCGTGCGACGGGGTACACCGGCAGCAGCGGCGGATGGGGGAAGCGCTCGTCCAGGTACTCCATCATGACCTTGGACTCATAGAGCGCCAGATCGCGATCGACCAGGGTCGGCACGCTGTTGTAGGGGTTCAGGTCGGCAAGCTCTTCGGGACGTTGGTCGCCATTGACCTCGACGATATCGACCGCCACGCCCTTCTCGGCGAGCACGATACGTACGCGATGACTGAAGTGGTCATCGCCTCCCGAGTAGAAGATCATCGACGACCGCTTGGCCACTACACCCATGTAACAATCCTCGCATCAATTCGAACCAGCATGATAGCACGCACCCAACTGCGGGGGTGGCGTGCTCTCGAACTCGGAACAATACGCAGGGGGCGCATGGCACGATGGCCATACGCCCCCTGCGGCACGACCTACCGATTCGAGCGAATCAGTGGATGTCGCGCCAGTACTCACGCTTCAGCAGGTACGCCAACACGCCGAAAATGAAGATGAAGATCAGCACCTTCGGCCCCAGCGCCTGCGCATGCAGCTTGGTCGGTTCGCCGACGTAGGCCAGGAAGTTGGTCAGATCGTAGACCGCCTCCTCGAACTCCTCCGGCTCCATGGCGCCGGGCTGCGTCACCTGCAGCACCTCGCAGGACTGGTACTTGCCGGTGAGCGGATCGAGCTCCGCCCCATGGACGGGACGATCCGTCTCGGCACAGACCTTCTCCTGCACGCCCTGCAGCGGCTCCAGCACGTTGGGCATCGCGACCAGATCGAACACGTCGTTGTTGACCCCATTGGGACGCTCGGGGTCACGGTAGAAGGTCAGCAGGTACGAGTAGATCCAGTCGGTGCCACGCAGCCGCGCCTCGAGGGTGAGGTCGGGCGGGGGCGCGCCGAACCAGCTCTCGCCGTCCTCGCTGCTCATGGCGTTGTTCATCTGGTCGTTGTAGGCCAGGGACGAAGAGAAGATCAGGTTCTCCTCGATGAGCTCCTGCGGAACGTCGAGGTCCTCGGCGGCACGAGCGAAGCGCTGATGCTCGAGCGAATGACACCCCATGCAGTAGTTGACGAAGAGCTTCATGCCCCGCTGCAACGACGGCTTGTCTTGGAGATCCGGCGTCATCGAGTACGGCACGCTCTCGCCACCCGCCGCCATCGCGGTGAAGGGCACCAGCACGAAGAGCAGTGCGAACAGTTGCTTTTTCATTAGCCAGTCACCCTCTCCGGAATGGGTTTGGTCTTCTCCATCCTGGTGTAGAACGGCATCAGCAGGAAGAAGGCGAAGTAGACCGCCGTGCAAACCTGCGCCAGCACGGTACGACCGTCAGTCGCCGGCAGCACGCCCAGCACGCCGAGGATCACGAAGCTGATGGCGAACAGCGCCAGCATCACCTTGGAGATCCAGCCCTTGTAGCGCATGGAGTTCACCGGGCTGCGGTCGAGCCAGGGCAGCACGAACAGCACCGCGATGGCCGCGCCCATGAACACGACGCCGAGGAACTTGGCATCCAGCCCGAAGATCGAGAAGGTGATGGCGCGCAAGATGGCGTAGAAGGGCGTGAAGTACCACACCGGTGCGATATGGTCCGGCGTCTTCAACGGGTTGGCCGGCTCGAAATTGGGCTTCTCGAGGAAATAGCCGCCGCCCTCGGGGAAGTAGAACACCACCGCGCAGAACACGAACAGGAACACGGCCACGCCGAACACATCCTTGACGGTGTAGTACGGATGGAAGGGAATGCCATCGATCGGCTTGCCGGTCTCGTCCTTCTTGGCCTTGATGTCGATGCCGTCCGGATTGTTGGAACCGACCTCATGCAGGGCGATGAGGTGGAGCACCACCAGGGCCAGGATCACGATGGGCAGCGCCACCACGTGCAGGGCGAAGAAGCGGTTGAGCGTGATGCCGGAGATCAGGTAGTCACCGCGCACCCACTGAGCCAGGTCCGGGCCGATGCCGGGGATCGCAGAGAACAGCGAGATGATCACCTGGGCGCCCCAGTAGGACATCTGCCCCCAGGGCAGCAGGTAACCCATGAAGGCCTCGGCCATCAGCGCCAGGTAGATCGCCATGCCGAAGATCCACACCAGCTCGCGAGGCGCCTTGTAGGAGCCGTAGAGCAGGCCGCGGAACATGTGCAGATAGACCACCACGAAGAACGCGGAAGCGCCGGTGGAATGCAGGTAGCGGATCAGCCATCCCCACTCCACGTCGCGCATGATGTATTCGACGGAGGCGAAGGCACCCTCGGCGGAAGGGTTGTAGCTCATGGTCAGCCAGACGCCGGTGAGAATCTGGTTGACCAGCACCAGCAGGGCGAGTGAGCCGAAGAAGTACCAGACGTTGAAGTTCTTGGGCGCGTAATACTTGGAGAGATGGTCCTGCCACATCTGGGTGGCGGGGAAGCGGTCGTCCACCCAGCGCATGAATCCGCTCTCTGCCTTGGCACGGTTCGGATTACCCATCAGGCAGCCTCCTCATCTTCGCCGACGACGATCACGCTGTCGCTTTCAAAGCGATACGGCGGCACCTCGAGATTGGTCGGCGCCGGTACGTTGCGAAACACGCGGCCCGCCAGGTCGAAACGCGAGCCGTGGCAGGGGCAGAAGAAACCGCCCGGCCAGTCGTCCGTCCCCACCCCTTCGGCGTTCGGCTCGGGGCGGAACAGCGGCGAGCAACCCAGATGGGTACAGATACCGATCAGCACGCCGATCTCGGGCTTGATCGAGCGCAGCGGACCGCTGACGTAGCTCGGCTGCTGCGGCTCATTTGACTCGGGGTCGGCCAGACGGGAGGGATCGAAGCTTTCGGTGCGCTCGATCATGTCGGAGGTACGCCGGATGACCCAGACTGGCCTTCCGCGCCATTCGACGGTCATGCGCTGTCCCGGCTCGAGCTTCGAGACGTCCGCCGTCACTGGCGCCCCTGCCGCCCTTGCCCTGGCACTCGGCTGCCAGGAAGCCACAAAGGGAACTGCCACTCCCACGGCCCCCACCGCCCCTACGACGGTGGTAGCCCCAAGGAGGAGACGGCGCCGCCCTTTGTTCACGCCGTTGTCTGCCATTTTCTGGTTTCTCCCATCAGCTTACCCGTTGATCCCGCACGGAATGAGTTCCGCGACCACGGATACCAAATCCGCCATATCTTAAGGAATCGCACCGCTTGGTACAAGACGAAACAGTCCTGACCAAGGTGGAATTCGACCTGCAATTGCTTGAAATAAAAATAAAAAAACCCGGGCAAACGCCCGGGTTTTTGTTTCGTTCTGGACGCAATCAGCGCTTGGAGAACTGCGGACGGCGACGCGCCTTGCGCAGGCCGACCTTCTTGCGCTCCACCTGACGTGCATCGCGAGTGACGTAGCCAGCGGCGCGCAGCGCCGGACGAAAGTCCTCGTTGTACTCCATCAGGGCGCGGGTGATACCGTGACGAATGGCGCCCGCCTGAGCGGAACCGCCGCCGCCCTTGACGGTGACATAGACGTCGAACTGCCCGGTCGTCTCGGTCAGTTCGAGCGGCTGGCGAACCACCATGCGGCCGGTAACGCGACCGAAATACTGATCCAGGTCACGGTTGTTGACGGTAATCTTGCCGGTGCCCGGCTTGAGGAAGACACGGGCTGTCGATGTCTTGCGGCGCCCGGTACCGTAATACTGCTGTGCCATGGTGATGATCCCCTCAGATGTTCAGTTCTTGCGGCTGCTGGGCGGCGTGCGGATGTTCGGCGCCGGCGTAGACCTTGAGCTTGGAGTACATGGCGCGCCCCAGCGGCCCCTTCGGCAGCATGCCCTTGACGGCAGACTCGATCACGCGCTCGGGTGCATGCGCGATCATCTTCTCGAAATTCATGGAGCGAAGACCGCCCGGGTAGCCGGTGTGGCGATAGTAGGTCTTGGCCTTGGCCTTGTTGCCGGTGACCCGCACCTTCTCGGCGTTGATCACGACGATGTAGTCGCCGGTATCGACATGAGGGGTGAACTCGGGCTTGTGCTTGCCGCGCAGGCGACGTGCAATTTCGGTGGCCAGACGGCCGAGCGTCTTGTCCGCCGCGTCGACGACATACCAGTCGCGCTGCACGCTCTGCGGCTTAGCAGTGAACGTTTTCATGGAGAAATCACCACAAGATCTATCAAGTGCATTGGACCCCGTGCGCCGCGGCGCCACCGGGATCATCCCTATTTTTCTTGGTTGCCGCGCTCAGTGAGCGGCGACAACGGTCGAGGAGCGCGTATTCTACATGAACTGCGCGCTCGGGATAAAGCCCTATCTGGCTGCCGTCATGGCTTGTGGGGCAGGCCAAGATACTCGTGCGACTGCATCTCCTGCAGTCGCGACAGGGTGCGCTGAAACTCGAACGCGAGCCGGCCGTCGGCATACAGCGCCTCCGCCGGTGCCTCGGCCGACATCAGCAGCTTGACGCCGCGATCGTAGAACTCGTCGACCATGTTGATGAAGCGGCGCGCCTGATCGTCGGTCGCCGCCCCCATCCGGGTCACGTTGGAGACCAGCACGGTGTGGAATTCGCGGGCCAGCTCGATGTAGTCGTTCTGGCTGCGCGGCCCGTCGCACAGTTCGCGGAACTCGAACCACACCACGTCGTCGTGCAGGCGCCGCGCTCGCAACACGCGGTGATTGATCTCGATCGGCACCTCGGCCTCGCCCTCGTGCCTGGCGATTTCGCGAAAGCTGCGCTCGAGCTCACGCTCGGCGGCCGCGTCGAGGGGCGCATGGAAGATCTCGGCCCGCTGCAGGGCGCGCAGACGATAGTCGATCCCCGAGTCGACGTTGACCACGCGGCAGTGCCGCTTGAGCAGGTCGATGGCGGGCAGGAAACGGGCGCGCTGCAGGCCGTCCTTGTACAGCTCGTCGGGCACGATGTTCGAGGTCGCCACCAGCACCACGCCGCGCTCGAACAGCGCCTCGAGCAGGTTGGCGAGAATCATGGCATCGGTGATGTCCTTGACGAAGAACTCGTCGAAGCAGATCACCCGCGCCTCGGCGGCGAATTTCCCGGCGATCAGCGTCAGCGGGTTCTTCTCGCCCTTGTAGTGCTCCAGCTCGTTGTGCACCCGCTGCATGAAGCGATGGAAATGGGTGCGCATCTTGTCGGGGAATGGCAGGGACTCATGGAAGGTGTCGACGAGATAGGTCTTGCCACGCCCCACCCCGCCCCAGAAATAGAGCCCCTGGATCGCCGGCAAGGCCGGCTCCTCGCCCCCCTTGTCGCGCTTGCCGAACAACCCCGCCACCCGGGACTTGAGCCCGCGCCCGGTGGTTACCGCCCGGGGCTCGGTCCGCGGCGAGGCCACGAGCTGGTCGTAGAGACGCTGCAGGTGCTCCACGGCCTGCTCCTGGGCAGGGTCGTAGTGAAAGTCGTCGCGCTCGAGGTCGGCCCGGTAGCGTGCCAGCGGCGTGCCGGCACCGGCCGAACGGGGCCCCGCAGAGGTCACGGTCGCGCACATGGAAGTTTCCTTGCTGGATCATGGCTCGCATCGTTGCAGGCCCCGCATTATACGCATCCCGAGCGCGGCGCGCAGAAAAATGGCCGATCGTTGACCCGCCGACGGCCAACGCTTCTATAATGGGCCGCCAGACATGGCTCGAACCGGGCAGCGGCACGGCCCCGGTGTGTATCAGTATCAGGAGAACTTCGTGGACTACGGCAATGTGAACTGGATCGTGGCCATCGTCAGCCTGCTGGCCGGCCTTGGCATCGGTGTCATCGGCCACCGCATGCTCGGCGCCTCGGCCACGCAGCAGCAGAAGCTGCGTCGCCAGGTGGCCGAGCGCGAGCGCGAACTCAGCGTGATGCGGGAGGGCATGAACGAGCATTTCACCCAGGTGGGCATGATGGTGGGCAATATCCAGCGTGAGATGCGCACCCTCGAGCATCGCCTCACCGAGGATGCCAGCACGTTGCACTGCGAACCCCGCCACGACCGTCAGCTGAAGGCGGCCGACCAGCCCGCCCTGACCGGCAGCGAGGACGACATACCGGCGCCGCGCGACTACGCCGACGGCTCCGGCGGCACCCTGTCGGAGGATTTCGGCCTCAAGTCCAGCGGCGAGAAGAGCGAGACCCCGCAGCCGCCGCGCTACTGAGCGCCCGCGTCCGCCGGGCGCGCCCCTCAGGCCGGATTGTCGATATCCACGAAGCGATGCTCGACACCGTACTCCCGCTCGAGCCAGCCCCCCAGCGCCTGGACTCCGTAGCGCTCGGTGGCATGGTGGCCCGCCGCCAGGTAGTGGATGCCGAGCTCCCGGGCCAGATGCGTGGTGCGCTCTGAGATCTCGCCCGAGATAAACGCCTCGGCACCGGCCTCCCAGGCCTGGACGATCATGTCCTGCGCCCCACCGGTGCACCACGCCACGCGGCGTACCGCTCCGCCACCGGGTGCCTCGACGAGCAGCGGCTCGCGCCCCAGACGCTCCCCCACATCACGCGCCAGGGCCGCAGGCGATGCGGCCTCGGGCAGGCTGCCGAGCCACACCAGCCCCTGGCCGAGCTCGCCGTCGGCACAACCTTCCACACGCCACCCGAGACGACGGCCGAGTTCGGCGTTGTTGCCGAGCTCGGCGTGGGCATCGAGCGGCAGGTGGTAGGCCAGCAGATTGATGTCGTGGAGCAACAGCGTGCGGATGCGTCGCTGCTTGATGCCGGTGATCGCCACCGGCTCGTTCTTCCAGAAGTAGCCGTGGTGGACGAGCAGCAGGTCCGCCCGCCACGCCACCGCCTCGTCGAGCAGCGCCTGGCAGGCGGTCACCCCACTCATCACGCGGCGCACCTCGTCTCGCCCCGCCACCTGCAGCCCATTGACGGTATAGTCCTTGAACGCGGTGACGTTCAGCAACGTATCGCAGGCCCGCACCAGCTCGGTTCGCAAAATCATCCCTGCCTCCCGGACAGCGCTTCGGTGTCGATGTTACAATCGGCCCCATTGTAACGACTGAGCGGGACACCATCGACTTCCCGCCGACCAGGAAGCGCCGCATGCGTCGTTCTCTCATTGCCTATGCCCTGCCCGTCCTCATCGGCGTGCTGCTGGCCATCGTCCTGCTGAACACCTTTCCGCAGCTACTGCGGGCCCCGTCGACCCCGGACACCTCCTCCCAACCCGCGCCGGACCCGGAGGTGACGGTGTCGCGCCCCTCCCCCGAGCTTCAGCAGGCCTCTCCCCTGGCGCGCCAGCAGGGGCCGGTCAGCTATTCGACCGCAGTCGAGAAGGCCGCACCGGCCGTGGTCAACATCTACTCGTCGCGGGTCGTGGCGCGCGAGGAGCATCCGCTGATGTCGGACCCGTTCTTCCGCCAGTTCTTCGCCGACGACCTGCCAACCCAGCAGCGCCTGCTGTCGAGCCTGGGCTCTGGGGTCATCGTCAGTGAGGACGGCTACGTGCTGACCAACCATCACGTCATCGATGGCGCCGACGAGATCCAGGTGGCCTTGCGTGACGGCAGGGAAACGCTGGCGGAGGTGATCGGCACCGACCCCGAGAGCGACCTGGCCGTGCTGCGCATCGACCTGGAGCAACTGCCGGTGATTCATCTCGCCGATACCGAGGACGTGGTGGTGGGCGACATTGCCATGGCCATCGGCAACCCCTTCGGCGTCGGCCAGACCGTCACCATGGGCATCATCAGCGCCACGGGGCGCAGCCACCTGGGGCTGAGTGCCTACGAGGATTTCATCCAGACCGACGCCGCCATCAACCCGGGCAACTCCGGCGGCGCCTTGATCAACGCCGAAGGCTCGCTGGTGGGAATCAACACCGCCATCTTCTCCCGCTCTGGCGGCTCCCAGGGGGTCGGCTTCGCCATCCCTACCCGCCTGGCGCGCACCATCCTGGAGGATCTGGTGACCCAGGGGCGCGTGATCCGCGGCTGGCTGGGCATCGAGGCGCAGGAGATGACCCAGGACCTGGCGGCCTCCTTCGGGTTGCAGGCGCCGCGCGGCGTGGTCATCTCCGCGGTGGTGCCGGACGGGCCCGCCGCCCGCGCCGGCCTGCGCCCGGGCGACGTGCTGCTGGAGGTCGACGGGCGCCCCATCCTCGATGCGCGTGCCGCGATGAGCGACATCGCCGCCATCGAGCCCGGGGCCACGCTTCCCTTGACGCTGGTGCGCAGCGGCGAGACCTTCACCGTCGACCTGGAGGTGGGCGAACGCCCGCTGCCGCCGAGCCGACGACCCGAACGCTGAGGAGCGGCGCCCCTCCTACTCCTTGATGCGGTACTCGGCGGAGCGGGCATGGGCCGTCAGCGACTCGCCGCGCGCCAGCACCGAGGCCACCCTGCCCAGCGCCGATGCTCCCGCTTCGGAGCAGTGGATGAGCGATGAGCGCTTCTGGAAGTCATAGACGCCCAGCGGCGAGGAGAAACGCGCCGTGCCGGAGGTCGGCAGCACGTGGTTGGGGCCGGCACAGTAGTCGCCCAGCGCTTCGGCCGTGTAGCGCCCCATGAAGATGGCCCCAGCATGGCGCACCTCCGGCAGCAGCGCGTGCGGATCGGCCAGGGAGAGCTCGAGGTGCTCAGGCGCGATGCGGTTGATCAGCGTCACTGCCTCGGCGCGATCCCGGCAGCGGATCAGGGCACCGCGTCGCGCCAGCGACTGGCGCACGATCGCCTCGCGCTCCAGCGTCGGCAGCAGACGGGCGATCGCCGCCTCGACCTCGGCCAGGTGGCGCGCGTCCCAGCTGACCAGCAGCGCCTGGGCGTCCTCGTCGTGCTCGGCCTGGGAGAACAGGTCCATGGCCAGCCACTCGGGATCGGTACCGCCGTCCGACACCACCAGGATCTCGGAGGGGCCGGCGATCATGTCGATGCCCACCTGGCCGAATACCGCGCGCTTGGCGGTCGCCACGTAGATGTTGCCGGGCCCGACAATCTTGTCGACCCGCGGCACGCTCTCGGTGCCGTAGGCCAGCGCTGCCACCGCCTGGGCGCCACCGATGGTGAAGACGTGATCCACCCCGGCGAGGTGGGCGGCGGCCAGCACCAGCTCGTTGAGCACCCCATCGGGCGTCGGCACCACCATGACGATCTCGCGCACGCCGGCCACGTGGGCAGGAATGGCGTTCATCAGCACCGAGGAGGGGTAGGCGGCCTTGCCGCCCGGCACGTAGATGCCGGCCCGGTCCAGCGGCGTGACCTGCTGGCCGAGCACACTGCCGTCCTCCTCGACGTAGGACCATGACGCCGGCTTCTGACGCTCGTGGTAGAGCCGAATGCGCTCGGCGGCCTGGGCCAGGGCGTCACGCTGTTCCGCGGGCAGACCGTGGAAGGCCTGCTCCAGCCGCGCCGCCCCCAGGGTGAGCTCGCTCATGGCGGTCACCTTCAGCCGGTCGAAGCGCCCCGTGTACTCGATCAGGGCGGCATCGCCGCGCTCACGAACCGCTGCGATGATCTCCGCGACACGCGCCTGAACCTCGGCGTCCGACACGCCCTCCCAGGCCAGCAGCGCCTCCAGGCGCGACTCGAAGTCGGCAGCCTCGGTCGACAGCCGGGAAATGTCGACGGTTTCGACGGGGGGTTCGCTCATCATCGCCTGCGCCTCCTGATGAATGGTTTCGTTGCGGGTACCGAATCGCATGGCTACCGAGCCGGCGCCTCGGCATGCGCTCGCCGACGCGCCACCGCCTCGGCGAGGCGTGCGATCAGCGGCTTGAGGCGTTCGTGCTTCATGGTCATCGCCGCCTTGTTGACCACCAGGCGGGTACTGATCGGCGCGATCAGCTCTCGCGGCGACATGCCGTTGGCGCGCAGGGTATTGCCGGTGTCGACGATGTCGACGATCTCGTCGGCCAGGTTCATCAGCGGCGCCAGCTCCATGGCCCCGTAGAGCTTGATCACTTCGGCCTGGATGCCCTGCTCGGCGTAGTAGCGCCGCGCCACGTTGACGAACTTGGTCGCCACCCGGCGCCGGGCCCGCGCCGCCGCGGCCCCGTCGATACCGGCGGTCATCAGCTTGCACTTGGCGATCTCGAGGTCCAGCGGCTCATAGAGCCCCTCGGCGCCGTGCTCGAGCAGCACGTCCTTGCCCGCCACGCCCAGGTCGGCGGCGCCCAGCTGTACGTAGGTCGGCACGTCGGTGGCGCGAATCACGACCAGCTTGACGTCGTCGAGGTTGGTATCGAAGAGCAGCTTGCGGCTCTTGCCCAGGTCCTCGGCCGGCACGATCCCGGCATCCGCCAGCAGCGGCAGGGTCTCGTCGAGGATGCGGCCCTTCGACAGGGCCAGAATCAGTTGCTTGCTCATGGTCTCGCCTATGGTCGGAAACCGCGGGCGCCGCCAGCCCGCTCAGCCGGGAATGCGACGAATCCGGGCGCCCAGCAGTTGCAGCTTTTCTTCAATGCACTCGTAGCCGCGGTCGATGTGATAGATGCGGTCGACCAGGGTCTCCCCCTCGGCCATCATCGCCGCGATGACCAGCGAGGCCGAAGCGCGCAGGTCGGTGGCCATGACCGGAGCACCGGAGAGCCGCTCGACCCCGGTGATCATGGCGGTATTGCCCTCCAGCGCCACCTGCGCTCCCATGCGATTCAGCTCCTGCACGTGCATGAAGCGATTCTCGAAAATCGTCTCGACCACATGGGAGGAGCCGTCCGCCACGGCGTTGAGGGCCACGAACTGGGCCTGCATGTCGGTGGGGAAGCCCGGGTAAGGCGCGGTGCGTATGTTGACCGGACGCGGGCGCCGCCCCTCCATGTCCAGCTCGATCCAGCCGTCGCCTACGGTGACCTTGGCACCGGCCTCCTCGAGCTTGGCCAGTACCGCCTCGAGAATGTCGGCGCGGGTATTGCGGACCCGCACGCGACCGCGCGACAGTGCGGCGGCCACCAGGAAGGTGCCGGTCTCGATGCGGTCGGGCATGACGTCGTGATAGGCGCCATGCAGCTGCTCGACGCCCTCGATGACGATGTTGTTGCTGCCGTGGCCGCGGATCTTCGCGCCCATCTTGATCAGGCACTCGGCCAGGTCCACCACCTCGGGCTCGCGGGCGGCGTTCTCCAGGATCGTGGTGCCTTCCGCCAGGGTCGCGGCCATCAGCAGGTTCTCGGTCCCAGTGACGGTGACGGTGTCGAAGAAGATGGTGGCGCCCTTGAGCCGACCGTCGACGCGGGCACGGATATAGCCACCCTCGACGCGTATCTCCGCGCCCATGGCCTCGAGCCCGCGGATATGGAGGTCCACCGGCCGCGAACCGATGGCGCAGCCGCCCGGGAGCGACACGTCGGCATGGCCGAAGTGTGCCAGCAGGGGCCCCAGCACCAGGATCGAGGCGCGCATCTTCTTGACCAGCTCGTAGGGGGCGTGGCAGTCCCGCACCTGGGAACCGTCGAGCTGGATGGTCATCTTCTCGCCCATCACCGGCTCCACGCCCATGCGACCCAGCAGCTCCAGCGTGGTGGTGATGTCCTGGAGATGCGGCAGGTTGCCGATGGTCACCGGCGCGTCGGCCAGCAGGGTGGCACACAGGATGGGCAATGCCGCGTTCTTGGCGCCGCTGGCCCAGACCTCGCCGTCGACGGGGCCGTTGCCGGTAATGATCAACTTGTCCATGAATGCTCGACCGTCAGGCGCCCTGGCCAGGTGAAGCCGCGTTCTCCGGCGCGCTAGCCCACTGCGCCGGGGTGTAGGTCTTGAGGCTGACGGCATGCACGGCACCCGAGGCAATCTCTTCGGCGAGAGCCCCATAGATCAGCTGCTGCCGCTTGACCGGCGACAGGCCGTCGAAGACATCGCCCACGGCAATGACCTGGAAGTTGCAGCCTTCGCCCTGGATATAGAAATCGCAGTCCTCGAGGCGCGCCTCGAGCAGCGCCTTGACGTCACTGGGTTGCATGAAAAACGGAACTCCTGTGGGACGAATGGAGCGGCCGCGGCCCCATGAAGGCCGCCGCCGGAAACCAGAATCCCTACATGGTAAAGAAAAGCATCGCACTTGGCGATGCCGGAACCGGGCCTGGCGGTGGGGATCAGGCCTCGCCGGCGAGCGGCAGCAGCGCGTCGAGCCCGGCCACCCGGGTCAGCCGCGCCAGCGGCGTCGAGAGTTTGACCTGGTCGATCTCGACACCGGCCGCGCGTGCCTGGCGCGCCCACTCGAGCAGCACGCTGAGCGCGGCACTGCTGACCTGCTCGACCCCGCCAAGGTCGAGCACCACGCGAGCCCCGGCGGCCTGGTCGGCGAGCCAGGCACGACCCGCCTCCGCCAGCGGCGCGGCAATCTCGAAGTCGACATCGCCGCTGACGGCCAGCCCCTGCGGGCCGGTTTCCAGCCGCACACCGCCACGCTCGAGCAGCCGGCTCATGAGCGGCCGCCTTCCTCGAGCTCCTCGGTGGCGATCTCCGGCGACCAGTTGGCGATCACCGCATCGTAGTCACGGCCGTGGTCGCGCATGGCCTGGTCGAACTGGTTGCGGAAAGTCAGCCCCAGGTTGATACCGTTGACGATGACGTTGACCACCTTCCACTGGCCATCGCTCAGGCGCAGCGTGTAGCTGACCGGATAGACCGTACCGTCCATGGCTACCACTTCCATGGCCACGGAAGCCTGGTCCTCGTGGCGCGACGCTCGCCGACTCTCCAGTACGCGCAGCTCACGATAATCGAAGGTCACCAGCCCCTTGGTATAGGTATCGATCAGGGTCTGGCGGAAGACGTCGACGAACTGCGAACGCTGCCGGGGAGAGGCGTTCTGGAAGTAGCGCCCCATCACGCTGGCGCCGATGTAGCGGAAGTCGGCGATGTCGTCGAGGCTGTCGTCGACCAGCGACTTGAGTTCGTTGATATTGCTGGCGTAGTACTCCTTGCGCCCATCGATCTGTCCCATCAGCCCGTCAATGCTGTCACGTATGACCTGCTCGGGATCGCGTTCCGGCGCCGCCACCGCCGACAGGCTGACCAGGACCAGGGTCAGGCCGGCTACCAGGCGGCGAAACGGGGCGAGGGATAGCGTCATCTGACTCATGGTTCGACCTCTAGTGAAACGGTGACAAGGGTGTGGCTCAGTCATTGACCATATTGGACACGAACTGCTGGATCAGTTCTTCCAACACCAGGGCGGACTGGGTATCGCGGATGGTATCGCCAGCGCTCAGCGTCTCGGGGTCCCCGCCGACCGTCAGCCCGACGTACTGCTCGCCCAGCAGGCCCGAGGTGAGGATGGCCGCCGTGGTGTCGCGCGGCAGGCGACCCTCCAGCTCGGCGTCGAGTTCGAGGACGACCCGGGCATCGTACCATTCGGTATCCAGCTCGACCGCGGTGACGCGCCCTACCGTGACGCCCGACATGGTGACGCGGGCACGCGGCTTGAGGCCGCCGATGTTGGCGAAGTTGGCCTCCAGGCGGAAGGTGTCGTCCGGCACCGTGAAGGTCAACCCGCTGACCCGCAGCCCCAGGACCAGCAACCCCAGTATGCCGGCCAGCATGAACAGCCCGACGCCCAGCTCCATTGTCTTGCTGCGCTTCATCCTGCCTCTCCAGTAAGCGATAGGTATTTACCGAGCATCAGGAAAACCCTCCGAACATCAGCGCGGTGAGCACGAAATCGAGCCCCAGCACCGCCAGCGAGGAGTAGACCACGGTGCGCGTGGTGGCACGCGAGATGCCCTCCGAGGTGGGTACCAGGTCGTACCCCTGGAACACCGCGATCCAGGTCACCACCAGGGCGAACACCAGACTCTTGACCATGCCGTTGCCGACGTCGGCGATGAAATCGACGCTGGCTTGCATGCTGCTCCAGTAGGAGCCCTCGAACACGCCCAGCCACTCGACGCCGACCAGATAGCCGCCGTAGATGCCAACCACGCTGAAGCCGACGGTGAGCATTGGCAGCGCCACGAAGCCTGCCCACAGACGCGGCGCCACCACCCGGCGCAGCGGATCGACGCCGATCATCTCCATGCTGGTGAGCTGCTCGGTGGCCTTCATCAGGCCGATCTCGGCGGTCAGCGCCGAGCCGGCACGCCCGGCAAACAGCAGCGCCGCCACTACCGGCGACAGCTCACGCAGCAGCGACAGCGCCACCATCTGCCCCAGCGCCTGCTCGGCGCCGAAGTCGACCAGGATGGTGTAGCCCTGTAGCGCCAGCACCATGCCGATGAACAGCCCCGACACCAGCACGATCGCCAGCGACAGCACGCCGACGAAGTGCATCTGCCGTAGCCACAGGTAGCAGCCTTCGCGGGACGGGATGCCGATGGAGGACTGGACGAGGAACAGCCCCGCCCTCCCCAGGGCCTCGAGCACGTCGCAGCCGCCGCGCCCGAGGCGCATGATGCGCCCGATGATCATGGCCGCCCCTCCAGGTTGAGGATGTCGCGGAAGTAGTCCGGCGCCGGATAGTGGAAGGGCACCGGGCCGTCCGGCTCGCCGTGCACGAACTGACTGACGCGCGGGTCGTCGTCGATGTCGAGACTCCCCGGCGTACCGTGCGCCATGACCCGCCCGTCGGCGATGACGTAGACATAGTCCGCAATCGACAGGGTCTCCTGAATATCGTGCGAAACCACGATGGAGGTCAGTCCGAGCGCCTCGTTGAGCTTCTTGATCAGCTGTACCAGCACGCCCTTGGAGATCGGGTCCTGGCCCACGAACGGCTCGTCGTAGAGCACCAGGTCAGGGTCGAGCGCAATCGCCCGGGCCAGCGCGACGCGCCGCGCCATGCCGCCCGACAGCTCCGCCGGCATCAGTTCGCGCGCCCCACGCAGCCCCACCGCCTGCAGCTTCATCAGCACCAGGTCGCGAATCATCGCCTGGGGCAGATCGGTATGCACACGCAGCGGGAAGGCCACGTTCTCGAACACGCTGAGGTCGGAGAACAGCGCGCCGCTCTGGAACAGCATGCCCATGCGCCGACGCAGGGTGAACAGCGCCTTGCGCGACAGCGCGTGCACGTCCTGACCGGCGATCAGGACTCTACCGGCGTCGGGAACCAGCTGCCCGCCGATCAGCTTGAGCAGCGTCGTCTTGCCCGTGCCGCTGGGGCCCATGATGGCCGTGATCCGGCCACGGGGGATCCGCAGCTCGACGCCGTCGAAGATGGTCTTTTCACCGCGCGAGAAACGCAGCCTCTCCACCTCCACGAAGGGGGAATCGATCATGCCGCAAGGTCCAGGAAAAATTATCGAACATCGTATCCTAACTGCTCTGCCCGACGCCAGCCCGAGCCACGGCGTCGCTTGCACCCGAACCGCTGAAGACGTCTAATGTGCGGCCTCACTTGCCACCCTGATCCGTTGCCATGCTGATCGCTTTCGTCGCCGTCGCCCTCGGCCTTGCCGGCCTCACCTGGAGCGCCGACCGTTTCGTCAATGCCGCGGCCGCCACGGCCAGCCGCACCGGCCTGAGCGCGATGCTCGTCGGCATGACCGTGGTGGCGCTGGGCACCTCGGCGCCCGAGATGGTGGTGGCGCTGTTCGCGGCTCTGGACGGCCTTCCCGACCTGGCCATCGGCAACGCGCTGGGCTCCAACATCGCCAACATCGGGCTGGTGCTGGGCGCGACGGCGCTGGCGCGCCCCGTCCCGGTGCCCTTCTCGCTGGTGCGTCGCGAGCTGCCCCTGTTGCTCGGCGCGACCGGGATCACCGGCTATGCGCTGGCCAACGGCGTGCTGGGACACTTCGATGGCTTGGTCCTGCTGCTGCTGATGGTCTTCAGCCTGTGGTGGCTGATTCGCGCCGATACGCCCGATGCCAACCCGGCCGGCGAGATACCCGACATGACGCTCAAGCGCGCACTCTCCTGGCTGGTCGTCACCCTGCTGCTGCTGTCACTGAGCTCCCGCGCCCTGGTGTGGGGGGCCAGCGAGCTGGCGCGCGGCCTCGGCATCAGCGAACTGGTGATCGGCCTGACCGTGGTCGCGGTGGGTACCAGCCTGCCGGAACTGGCTGCCTGCGTAGCCAGCGCACTCAAGCGCCACCACGACCTGGCCATCGGCAACGTGATCGGCTCCAACCTGTTCAATCTTCTCGCGGTGCTGCCGATTCCGGCGCTCATCGCCCCCGGCGCCCCCCACCCGGACGCCGCGGGACGCGACTATCGCGTCATGCTGCTGCTGACGCTGGCCCTGGCCATCCTGCTGCTGTGGCAGCGCCAGGGCCGGCTCGGCCGCCTCGTCGGCGGTGCCTTCCTGACCACTTACGCCGCCTACCTGGTCTGGCTCGGCGTCAGCGGCGGGGCCACTTGAGTGAAACCTCCCATCGGGCAACAATCATCGCCATGAGCTCAGACGATTCCACCGCACCCCCCGACAGCGCCGCCCCGGGCATCACGCCGCTGAGGGAGAGCGCTCGACGCACCCTCAGGATCGAGGAGCAAGCCATCGCGGCACTCCTCGAGCGGCTCGACAGCCACTTCGACCGCGCCTGCGAGCTGATGCTCGCCTGCCAGGGCCGCGTGGTGGTGACCGGCATGGGCAAGTCGGGCCATGTCGCCGGCAAGATCGCCGCCACACTTGCCAGCACCGGCACGCCGTCGTTCTTCGTGCACCCCGGCGAGGCCAGCCACGGCGACCTCGGCATGATCACCCCAGGCGACGTGGTGCTGGCCTTGTCGAACTCCGGCGAGACCGCCGAGGTCACCGCACTGCTGCCGCTGCTCAAGCGCATCGGCACGCCGCTGATCAGCATGACCGGGCGCCCCGACTCGACGCTGGCCCGCCACGCCGACGCCCACCTCGATGCCGGCGTCGAACGCGAGGCCTGCCCCCTCGACTTGGCGCCAACGGCTTCGACCACCGCCGCGCTGGCGCTGGGCGATGCGCTGGCCGTGGCCCTGCTCGAGGCGCGCGGCTTCACCGCCGAGGACTTCGCCCTCTCGCACCCCGGCGGCAGTCTTGGCAAGCGGCTGCTGCTGCGCGTCAGCGACCTGATGCACCAGGGCGAGCGACTGCCGAGCGTGCCGCTGGGCAGCCCCTTGCGCGACGCCCTGCTCGAGATCACCCGGCAGGGGCTCGGCTTCACCTGCGTCGTCGATGAGCACAATCGGCTGATCGGTGTCTATACCGACGGCGACCTGCGCCGCACGCTCGACCAGTATCAGGACCTTAGCCAGCTGACGGTGGACGATGTCATGACCCGGCCCGGCAAGCGCATCGCCCCCGACGTGCTGGCGGCCGAAGCGGTACGCATGATGGAAGACAACCTGATAACGGCGCTGGCCGTCGTCGACGAAGCGGGCCACCCGATCGGTGCCCTGCACATGCACGATCTGCTGCGAAGCGGCGTGATCTGACCTCATCCCGACCAAGGAAAGCCCATGGCTCTGGCCACCTCCACTCTCGATCCGCATCTTGTCGACCGCCTGCGCAAGGTTCGCCTGCTGGCGCTGGACGTGGACGGCGTACTCACCGACGGCCGCCTCTATTTCCAGGCCGACGGCGTCGAAATCAAGGCATTTCACACCCAGGACGGCCTGGGCCTCAAGCTGCTGCGGCGGGCCGGCCTGCAGGTAGCCTTCCTGACCGGACGCGAATCGCCCATGGTCAGCCACCGCGCCGCCGCCCTGGGTATCGATCACGTCTACCAGAGCTGCGAGGACAAGCTCGCCACCCTGCGCGAGCTGTGCACGCGGCGGGGCATCGAGCTCGAACAGGTGGCCTACTGCGGCGACGACCTACCCGACCTGGCCGCCATCCAGCGTGCCGGCATCGGCATCACCGTCCCCAACACCCCGCCCTACATCCGCGACGTGGCCGACTACGTCACCGAACGCAGCGGGGGACACGGCGCGGTGCGCGAGATCTGCGACCTGCTGCTCGAGGCCCAAGGGCATCGCGACGCGCTGGTCGATACCTACCTCCACGGCAAGCGCTGAGGCCGAGCGAACATGCTGCGTCGGTTGCCACGCCCCTCGTTTCGTGTCTGGCTGTTCCTGCTGCTGGTGATCCTCGGCGGCCTGATCGCCTGGCTGGATCCCTGGCAGGCCCCGGCCCCCGGCCCGGTCCCCACCGACGAGGCCGGCGAACCCGACTATTACCTGGAGCAGGCGCAGCTGACCCGCTTCGACGCCACCGGTCTGGCGCATCAGCGCCTGGAGAGCCCGCGACTCGTCCACACCCCCCATGACGACGTCACCCGTGCCGTCACGCCCCTGGCCCATCTGATCGACCGCGACAACCGGCGCTGGGAGGCGAGCGGTGAGGAAGGCCGTCTCGGCCCGGGCGGCAATCCGCTGACGCTCTCGGGCGACGCCCGGCTGTTCGCGCCCGAGGAGCGCTGGCAGCTCGACACCGAGACCCTGCACTTCGACGCCAACGTGGGTCATGCCTGGAGCGACACGCCCGCCCTGCTGCAGCAACCCCCCCAGCACATGCGCGGCGAGCGCTTCGACGCCTGGATTCATGACAATCGGGCACGTTTGACCGACAATGTGCGCGGCCACCATGTCCCGGAAGGCACCCAGTCGGGACAAGCCGACGCCGTCAACCTAGAGGATTTCACGCCATGAAGCGATGCAGGCTCCCGACCCTCCGCAGGCCATTCACCCTGGCACTGGCCAGCGTGACGCTGATCGGCCTGGCGAGTATCGGGCCGGCCATGGCGCAGCAGCGCGACGCCGAGCAGCCCATCGAGGTCGAGGCCGACCGGCTCGACCTCGACGATCGCGCCGGCACCGCGGTCTACACCGGCGATGTCGACATTCGCCAGGGCAGCATGCGACTCACCGGCGACCGCGTCGAGTTTCAGCGCAATGCGGCCGGCGAACTCTCGCGCGCCACGGCCCGCGGCGAGCGCGCCTACATCGAGCAGCAGCCCGACCCCGAGCAACCCGTGGTTCGCGGCTGGGGGCGTACCATTGTCTACCATGTCGCCGAGCGCCGTGTGGAACTGATCGACCGCGCCGAGCTGCACCAGGGCGGCGACACCTTCGACGGCGGCTACCTCGAGTACTTCCTCGACCGCCGCGTGGTGCAGGCACGCTCCCAGAGCGAGGGCGTCGAAGGCAGCCAGCGCATTCGCATGACCCTGCAGCCGGAGCGCTGACATGTCGATGAAGACCCTGCACGCCCGCCACCTGGCCAAGAGCTACAAGCGTCGCCGCGTGGTCCACGACATCAGCCTCACCATCGAGCAGGGCCGCGTGGTCGGCCTGCTCGGGCCCAACGGGGCCGGCAAGACCACGTCGTTCTACATGATCGTCGGTCTGGTCAAGGCCGATGCCGGTGAAGTGCACATCGACGACCGGGACCTCTCGCACAGCGCCATGCACGAACGGGCTCGGGCGGGTATCGGCTACCTGCCCCAGGAGGCATCGATCTTTCGCAAGCTGTCGGTAGCCGACAACATCATGGCCATCCTCGAGACGCGCCGGGATCTCGACCGCCGCGGGCGACAGGAGAGGCTCGAGCAGCTGCTGGAAGATTTCCACGTCACCCACATCCGCGACAACCTGGGCATGAGCCTGTCCGGCGGCGAACGGCGCCGCGTCGAGATCGCCCGGGCGCTGGCCACCGAACCGGCCTTCATCCTGCTCGATGAACCCTTCGCCGGGGTCGACCCGATCTCGGTGGGCGAGATCAAGGGCATCATCCGCCAGCTCAAGGCGCGCGACATCGGGGTGTTGATCACCGACCACAACGTCCGTGAAACCCTCGACATCTGCGACTCGGCCTACATCGTCGGCGACGGCCAGATCATTGCCGATGGAAACGCCGAGGCCATTCTGGCCAACAAGCGGGTGCGAGAGGTCTATCTCGGCGAGGACTTTCGCCTGTAGCGCACTCCACTGCATTATGCAAGCACCTGGGACGCATTAAAACATTCTAATCAGGGATAAAAACTTTCACTGGCATGCATATTGCAGCCATTTCTCTTGCAAGTCATGGGCTACCCGTCTAGGGTAGAGCTTTTCCGGCAGATGAGCGCCTTACCCTCATGGCCATGAAAGCGTCCCTGCAATTACGTGTCGGCACTCAGCTGACCATGACCCCCCAGCTGCAACAGGCCATAGCCCTGCTGCAGCTCTCGACCCTCGACCTACGCCAGGAGATCCAGCAGGCGCTGGAATCCAACCCCATGCTGGAACTCGACGACGGCTTCGGCGAACAGGCCGTCAGCGAAACCCCGAGCGACGACTGGGCCAGCGAGATACCCAGCGAACTCTCCACCGACAGCGACTGGACGGACACCTACCCCGACCACGGCACGGGCTCCGGCTCAGGCGCCGCCACCGGCGAGGGGCCGGACTTCGAGCGCCAAGCCTCGGCGCAGACCCTCGCCGGCCATCTGATCTGGCAGCTGGCGATGACCGACCTGAACGACCGCCAGCGCCTCATCGCCGAGAGCCTGATCGACGCCGTGGACGCCGCCGGCTACCTGGCCCACCCCCTGGAGGAAATACGCGACGGCCTGCGCCGTCAGGGCCTGGAGGGGTTGCCCACCCGGGAGGTCGAGCAGGTCCTGCTGCGATTGCAGCAGTTCGAGCCCACCGGCGTGTTCGCCCGCGACCTGCGCGAGTGCCTGATGCTGCAGCTGGCGGCGCTGCCCGATGATACCCCACTGCTGCCCCAGACCCGCCGTCTCGTGCGCCAGTTCCTCGAGGCGCTGGCTGCCGACGACCGCCGCCTGCTCAAGCGTCGCCTGGGTCTCGACGACGAGTCGCTGGACCAGGTCATCGCCCTGGTTCGCTCGCTGGATCCCCGCCCCGGCAGCGACTTTGCCGAGGTCGGCAGCAGCTACGTCACCCCGGACCTCGTCGCCTATCACGACGAATCGGGCTGGCGCGTGGAACTCAACGCCGAGGCCCTGCCGCGCCTGCGCATCCAGCCCGACTACGTCGCCCTGGTGCGGCGTGCGGACAAGAGCCAGGACAACCAGTTCCTCAAGGATCACCTGCAGGAGGCCCGCTGGCTGATAAAGAGCCTGGCCAGCCGCAACGACACGCTTCTGCGGGTGGGACGGGAGATCATGGCGCGCCAGATCGAGTTTCTCGAGCAGGGCGAGGAAGGCATGAAGCCGCTGGTGCTGGCCGACATCGCCCAGGCCGTCGAGATGCACGAATCGACCATCTCGCGGGTGACGACGCAGAAGTTCATCCATACTCCGCGAGGCGTCTTCGAGCTGAAGTACTTCTTCTCCAGCCATGTCGGCGGAAGCGGCGACGGGGACGTCCACTCCAGCACCGCGATCCGTGCCCGCATCCGCAAGCTCATCGCCGACGAGCCGCCCCGCAAGCCGCTCTCCGACAGCCGCCTGGTGGATCTGCTGGCCGAGGATGGCATCCAGGTCGCCCGCCGCACGGTGGCCAAGTATCGCGAAGCCTTGGGCATCCCCTCATCGAGCGAGCGCAAGCGTTTTCGTTGACCCCGCGACGTGATGTTGACCCCGGGCAATCCCGCCGCCCGAGGGGGTATGCAGGGCAGGAAAAAGGGTTACAATCGAGCTACCACCCGAAGGACGAAGGAGCTTGTCATGCAAGTCAACATCACCGGCCATCATGTTGAGCTGACCGATTCACTGCGTGACTACGTGAGCGAGAAGCTGAACCGCGTCCAGCGACATTACGACAACATCACCAACGTGCAGGTCACGCTCTCGATCGAGAAGGAGCGCCAGCAGGCCGCCTGCACGCTGCATGCCGCCGGCGCCGATCTGCATGCCGAAGCTTCCGATCAGGACATGTACGCCGCCATCGATGCGCTGACCGACAAGCTCGATCGTCAACTGGTCAAACACAAGGAAAAGGCCCAGGCTCGCGCCCAGGGCGCCGGCGTTCGCTGAGTTGCCATGACACTGGAAACCATCCTGCCCCCGGAACGCGCTCTGTTCGACGTTCCGGGAGGCAGCAAGAAGAGGGTGCTGGAGTTCTTCAGCACCTTCATCGCGCAGAACACCCCGAGCCTCGACAGCCAGGAGGTCTTCGGTAGACTGGTCGGGCGCGAGCGGCTGGGCAGCACCGGTATCGGCAACGGCGTGGCCATTCCTCATGCCCGCAGCCCCCACTGCCACAGCCCCGTGGCCGCCTTTCTCAAGCTGGCCGAACCCATCGACTTCGACGCCATCGACGGCGAGCCGGTCGACCTGGTGTTCGTGCTGCTGGTGCCCGAAGAGGCCGACGATACGCACCTGTCGCTGCTGAGCCAAGTAGCCAGCGTCATGAACGACGCCGAGACGCGCGCCCGGCTGCGCAAGTGCACGAGCCAGCGTGAACTCCACGAGCGTCTCGTCGAAGCGATACGACGACAGTCCTCGGCCTGACCGCTTCCCTCGCCGTACGGCCAGCCCCTGATCAGGAGATTCCTCATGCAGCTTGTGATCATCAGCGGCCGTTCCGGCTCCGGCAAGTCGATCGCACTGCAGGCGCTCGAGGACATCGGTTACTACGCCATCGACAACCTTCCGGCGATGCTGCTCGGCTCGCTGGTGGATGAGCTACGCAGCTCGCCCACGATCCAGACCTCCATCGCCGTCAGCATCGATGCGCGCAACCTCCCCCACGCCCTGGAGCGCTTCCCGCGCCTGCTGGAGGAGCTGCGCAACAAGCAGGTCGACTGCCAGGTCATCTACCTGACCACCGATGCCCGCATTCTCCTCGAACGCTACTCCGCGACCCGACGGCGTCACCCCCTGACCCGCGGCCGGGACATGACCCTGAACGAGGCCATCGAGTCGGAAGACGCCACGCTGAGCGACATTCGCAACCTGGCGGACCTGATCATCGACACCTCGCGGCTGTCGGTGCATGACCTGCGCGGGCGTATCACCGAACAGGTGGCCAGCCATCGCGCCGACCAGTTGACCCTGACGGTGGAGTCGTTCGGCTTCAAGGGCGGCGTACCGCTCGATGCCGATATCGTCTTCGACGCGCGCTGCCTGCCTAACCCCTACTGGGACCCGCGATTGCGCTCGGCCACCGGCAGGGAGCCCTGCATCGTGGAGTTCCTCGAACAGTATCCTCTGGTCCAGCAGATGCTCGACGACATCATCGCCTGGGTCGAGCGCTGGCTACCGGCCTACCGCGATACCCACCGCAGCTACCTGACCGTCGCCATCGGCTGCACCGGCGGCCAGCACCGTTCGGTGTACCTGGCGGAGCGCCTCGCCAAGCACCTGGCCCGGCAGCAGCCGGACGTGCGCCTGCGTCACCGGGAGCTCGGCATCCACACCCCGGTCACCGCCACCCGGGACGTGACCGTAGAGACCTCCGAACGCAAGGAAACCTGAGTGTGCCCTGCCGCAAGCTGACCCTGACCAACAAACGCGGCCTCCATGCCCGCGCTGCCACCAAGCTGGTCCAGTGCTGCCAGCCCTTCAGCGCGCGCGTGCTCGTCAACCGCGGGCCGCAGCAGGCCGATGCCAGCAATATCATGGCGCTGCTGATGCTGGGGGCTCCCTGCGGCACCGAACTCGAGGTCAGCGCCGAGGGCGAAGATGCCGAAGCGGCGCTGGAAGCGATCGAGGCCCTCTTCGAGGCCCGCTTCGAAGAGGATACCTAGAGGAATGGCTGCGCTCGTCCATGCGGCGTTGAAGCCTGCTCGTCGGGCTTCGCCTGGCCTGGCCATCGCTCGCTCATGGCGCCGGCCAGGCGGCAAGGGATAGGAAGCTCATCCCATTCAGCTACCGGCCACGGTCATCTCGTCGATCAGCCAGCTGCCGGTATGGATGCTGCCGCGAGTGTCGATGTCATTGCCCACGGCCAGCAGCCCCTTGTACATTGCCTCGAGGTTGCCGGCGATGGTGAACTCCTCCACCGGATGTCGGATCTCGCCGTTCTCCACCCAGAAGCCGGCCGCCCCACGCGAATAGTCGCCGGTCACGCCGTTGACCCCCTGCCCCATCAGTTCGGTGACTAGCACGCCCCGACCCATGCGGGCGAGCAGCGCCTCGCGCGACTCGAGCGGTGCGGCGATGCGCAGGTTGCGTGCGCCGCCGGCGTTGCCGGTGGTCTGCATGCCAAGACGCCGCGCGCTGTAGGCCGACAGCATGTAGCTGGCCAGGCGGCCCTCCTCGACGAAGACGTTGTCGCGGGTCTGCACGCCGTCGTTGTCGAACGGCGAGCTGGCCATGGCGCCACGCTCCATGGGTCGCTCCCCCAGGCTGAACCAGTCGGGAAACAGCGGCTCGCCCAGCCGGTCGCACAGGAAAGACGCCTGGCGAAAGAGCGCACCGCCGGCGATGGCACTCATCAGGTGGCCGACGAGGCCGCTGGCGACGCTGGCATCGAACAGCACCGGCAGGCGCCCGGTCACGGGGCGCTGTGCGCCCAGGCGGCGCAGGGTGCGCTCGGCCGCGCGCTTGCCCACCTCCTCTGCGGCCAGCAGGTCGCGGGGGTTGCGCGCACTGGTGTAGTCATAGTCGCGCTGCATGCCGCCCGCGTCCTCGGCGATCAACATGCACGAGAGCGAATGGCGGCTACCACGCTGACTGCCGAGGAAGCCATGACTGTTGGCATAGACCCGCACTCCCTCGCCGCTGGAGAGCGAGGCGCCTTCGGATTGACGGATACCGGGTTCGCCGCGCCCGGCCGCTTCACAGGCCAGTGCCAGCTCGATGGCCTGCTCGGTGGAGAGCGGCCAGGGATGGTGCACGTCGAGATCCGGCAGGTCGGTCGCCATCAGTTCAGGGTCGGCCAGCCCGGCCGCGGGGTCTTCCCCGGTGTAGAGCGCGATGGCCATGGCCTTTTCCACGACCTCACGGATCGAGGCGTCACCGGCATCGGTGGAGGAGGCGCTGCCCTTGTGCCCGCGCAGGTAGACCGTCACGGCAACCCCCTGGTCGCGAGAGAGTTCGACGGACTCCACCTCCCCTTCACGTACGCTGATGCCGACGCCCTGATCGACACTGGCCCCCACCTCACAGGCATCGGCCCCCAGATGCCGAGCCAGGGACAACGCCTGCTCGGCACGGGACTCCAGCAGCGCCTGCTGGGCGGCGGCATCGAAAGCCTTGCTCATGTGTCTCTCTCCCTCATTCACCGGCCGTGCCGGTCTCCGTACGCGTCTGTTCCCGCCGTAGCACGACGGACTGATATACTGCTGTCATCGAACCTATTCATCTCTCGATGGCCAGGCTAGCGCTGACCCTCTCACTACTTGGATGCGGCATGACCCAGGATATTCCCTCTTCCTCCGATGAAAGACCCAGCAAGTCCCAGCTCAAGCGCGAGATGCATGCCCTGCAGGCGCTGGGCGAGCAAATCATCGCCATGAGTCCCGCCGAACGCGCCCGCTTCCCGCTCTCCGAGGACATGCTGGCAGCGGTCGAGGAAACCGCGCGCATCCGCTCCCACGAGGGGCGCCGGCGCCACATGCAGTACGTCGGCAAGCTGATGCGGCGCGAGGACCTCGAGGCGATACAGGCCGTGTTCGACGAGATCGAGCAGGAGGCCCGCCGGCGCGATCTGGCCTTCCACCGCCTCGAGAAGTGGCGCGACCGCCTGATCGACGAGGGCGACGGCGCCGTCGAGGCGTTCATCGAGGAGCATCCCGACGTCGACCGTCAGGCGCTGCGCCAGCTGATCCGCAACGCCAAGAGCGAGCGCGAACGGGGCAAGCCCCCCGCCAATGCACGCAAACTGTTCCGGCTGATCCGCGATACGGCCGGTTTGTAAAAGCGCAGGCCCAGGACACAGTCTGCGACCGACCGCCTGGCTTCACGGGGTCGCGGCGGCAGGCTTCCGAGGAGGCGCTGTAACCCCTTCCCTGGGCGCTACCTACGCCATCCATGGCGTAGGACCTCCCCTCCAGCCTGCCCCCTGCGCCCCCCTCGCCGCCGCTATAGGCACAGTTACGAGACTCTTGCTTCACTCAGGAGGCAGTTCCGCCTACCGTAAGCTCATCCAGCTTCAGCGTCGGCTGGCCGACGCCCACCGGCACGCCCTGCCCCTCCTTGCCGCAGACGCCAATCCCGGTGTCGAGCTCCAGGTCGTGGCCGATCATCGACACCCGCCCCATCGCCTCCGGCCCGTTGCCGATCAGCGTCGCGCCCTTCACCGGCACGGTGATCCTGCCGTCCTCGATCAGGTAGGCCTCGCTGGCCGAGAACACGAACTTGCCCGAGGTGATGTCCACCTGGCCGCCGCCGAAGCTGACCGCATAGATGCCCCGCTTGACGCTGGCGAGAATGTCGGCCGGATCGTCCTGGCCGGCCAGCATGTAGGTATTGGTCATGCGCGGCATCGGCATGTGGGCGAACGACTCGCGCCGGGCGTTGCCGGTGGGCCGCATGCCCATCAGCCGGGCGTTGAGCTTGTCCTGCATGTAGCCGGTGAGGATGCCGTCCTCGATCAGCGGGGTGTACTGCCCCGGCGTGCCCTCGTCGTCCACGCTCATGGAGCCGCGGCGATCGGCCAGGGTGGCATCGTCCACCACCGTCACGCCCCGCGCGGCAACACGCTGCCCCATGCGCCCGGCGAACGCGGAGCTGCCCTTGCGGTTGAAGTCACCCTCCAGGCCGTGGCCCACCGCCTCGTGCAGCAGGATCCCCGGCCAGCCGGGGCCGAGCACCACCGGCATCTGGCCGGCCGGGGCGTCGACCGCCTCCAGGTTGACCAGCGCCTGGCGCACAGCCTCCCTGGCGAAGCGCTCGGCCACGTTGTCATCGCGCAGCCGCGACATGGCATAGCGCCCGCCGCCACCGGCACTGCCACGCTCACGCCTGCCGTTTCTGACCGCAATGACGCTGACGTTGAAGCGCACCAGCGGCCGAATGTCCGCCGCCAAGGTGCCGTCGCTGGCGCGTACCAGCACGACCTCGTGCACGCCGGTCAGGGATGCGCTGACCTGGCTGATCGCCGGATCGGCGGCCCGCGCTACGCGGTCGGCCTGCTTGAGCAGGGCGATCTTCTCCTCGGCCGAGAGGCCCGCCAAGGGATCGATCGAGGCATAGCGCGGCGCGGCCTGGCTCACGACCCGCGAGCCGGCCGGCAGGGTCGCGCCGCTGCGCACGATGCCCGACGCCGTCCGCCCGGTCTCGGCCAAGGCGTCGGCGGTGATCTGGTTGGAGTAGGCGAAGCCCGTCTTCTCTCCCGCCATGGCGCGCACGCCGACACCGCCGTCGATGTTGTAGCCGGCCTCCTTGACCTCGCCGTCCTCGAGGACCCAGCTCTCATGCCAGCTCCGCTGGAAGTACAGGTCGGCATAGTCGACGCCGGCCGTCAGCACATGGCCGAGGCCGGCATCGAGCGCATCGATATCCAGCCCGCCGGGGTGCAGCAGGATCTCGGCGGCGGTATCGAGCATGAACGGGGAAGATGTCGTCATTCGGCGGTTTCCAGTGTGATATCCGGCGAGATCCAAGGACCCCGCACGCGATAGTGAATTCGGGTGACCCGGTCGATGGCTCTGCCGAAGAGCCGGTCGGCGATGAACAGCGCGCCGCCCACCACCGGCGCCCCGGCAATCACCGCGGCCAGCGGCAGGCTACTGCTGACGGGCACCGTGACCCCCAGGCGCTGATCCAGCTCCCGCCGGAAGAGATCGACGGTGCCGTCCAGGGTGAAGGAGGTCGCCGGGCCGTCTATCGTCACCGGGCCATTGGTCTCCAGCACGCCTTCATACAGGGTAGCAGCCCCGCTCACTCGATCGAAAGCCGTGCCCTGGCCGGTGACGTCGGAAAAATCCATGCGCAGCCGGCGCAGCAGGTTGTCGACGTTGAGCAGACCCACCAGCCGTGCCGTGGGTGACTCGAGGTAGGCGAAACGGCCGTCGCGCAGCTCGACCTCGACGCTGCCGCGTGAGCGCGCCAGGGCGAACTGCCAGGGGGCACCCGGCCAGGCCAGCTGACTGCGCACCCGGGTCTCGTTGCTGCGGATCGAGACCGGCTGGCCGAGGCTCTCCAGCGCCGTGCCCAGGTCGCGCCCGTCGAGATCGATCCGCGAGCGGGTCAGGCTGTCGCCGGCGCCGGCCGACTCCCAAACAAGCTCCCCCCGCGCCGAGACCTGGCCCAGGGTCAGCCCCAGCGGTGCCACCCGCAGCCGCTGCGGCCCGCCCTCCCAGCGAGCGGTCAGCGGGCCGATACGCCGCCCCTGGTAGAGGATGTCGGCGATCCGCAGGCGGCCATCGGGCAGCTCGGTGAGCCAGCCGGGCAGAGGCGCCGGGTCGGGCGGCACGTCGAGCTCCTCGAGCAGGTTGCCGGCGTCCTCCACCCGGGCCGACAGCAGGTCGTCGAGGGTCAGGTGCTCGAGCGCGATATCCAACGGCGCGGAGAGGGAAGGCCGATAATCGAGGATGCCCTCGAGCAGGTCGCCCTGCAGCCCGACGCGCCAGCCGCCGCCGACTTGCGGACGCGCCTCGGCGCTCATGACGCCAAGGCAGGTGTCCGGCCCAGCGAGACAGGCGGTTTCCACCCGCAGCAGACGCAGTGGCGAGGCCCCCTCCCTCGCGGTCGCGCGCCCGCCCGATAGCAGCGGCGCCAGTGCCTCGCCCCACTCAACCGGGTCGAGCCGTGACTGGTAGAGAGTCCCGGTCCAGCCCTCCTGTTCGGGCCACTCGGGAGACTCCGGCAGCCGTCCCATCCAGAACTGCCCCTGGCCCAGCTCCGACCACGGCACGCCTCGCCAGCGCAGGCGCGTATCGCCGCCCAGCTCGGCCTCCACCCGCTGCTGGTCGAGGTCGGCCTGCACCCACAGCGGGCGCGTCTCGCCCGCCGTCTTGCCCAGCGGCGCCGGCAGGTCGATGGCGACCCCCTCCAGGCTGCTGTCGAAACGAAAGCTGTTGCGCGCTTCGCCGAGCGAGAACCGGCCACGCCAGGGCAGGCGCCCCGAGACCCTGGCCGTGAGGTCGCCGATCTCGTAGCGCTGCAGCACGCTGGCGATCTCGGCGGAGCCGTTGAGGTCGGCATGACCGGCAAGGGTGTCGATCTCGGCCTGGGCCGGACCACCCCACAGGCGTGCCTCCAACTGGCCCACGAGCCCGCCCTCCTCGTCTTGCTGACGCCAGGCAAGGGGGCCGTGAACGTCCTCGAAAGGCACGTCCAGCGGCAGGTAGTCGAGTCGCTCCAGGGCCACCTCGGTGTCGAGATCGAGACGAAACCCCTCCTCGTCGCCGAGCCTCGTGGCCAGCTCGATCCGACCGGTGGCCCGCCCTTCGCCGCGCCAGTCGTCCACCTGCTGCTGCATGCCGTCGACGGGTACGGCACGCAGGTAGCGGTGCAGGGCGTCGCCGTCGGCCGTCAGGTCGCCGCTCACCCTCAGCATCTCATCCTCGAGGAAGACCCGTCCGTTGCCCGCCTCGACGCCCAGGCTCACGGCATGGTCCACCTCGGCCTCGAGGGTGCCGATACCCGCCGTGAGCCGCCCCTCGAGGGACTCGATCGCCGGCCACTCGGGATCGAACGCCAGGCGCCCCTCCTCGATCTCGAGGTCGAGCTGCAGGCGCGGCTCGAGGCCGCTGCCGCCACGCCGCAGCGGCAGGTGCAGCTTGAGCTCACCCGACGGCACGCGCCCGGCCACCCCCGCGGAGAGCCAGGTATGCAGTTCCTCCCCCAGCACATCGCCGGGCAGCCATTCCTCCAGCGGCCGCTCCAGGGCATCGGCATCTCGAAAGCGCAGATCGAGCCCCAGGCCCCCGTGCACATCGCCGCCGAGCGCCAGGCCGAAGCTCCCCTCCACCTCGGCCCCCTGCCAGCCCGCCTCGAGCCGGCGCCCGCTGACGAAGGTGCGCGGCCCCTCGTAGGTCCAGCGCACCTCGCCGCTGGCATGGGAGAGCGCCATCGGTGCCTGGTAGAGCTGCGGCACCTTGAACGTCGGCTCACCCACGCCGACGAACTCGACGCGCCCCGAAAGATCCCGCGCCTCGACCCAGGCATCGAGCGGGCCACCGCCCGGCACCTCATCCCAGGGCTCCACTTCGACCTGGTGCACGGCGGCCTGGGCGACCCAATGGCCGTCACGCCGCCCGACTCCGAGCCCCGCCACCAGGCCGCGAGGATCCAGGGCGTCGATGGTGCGCACCAGCCCCTCGGGCAGCAGAATGCGCTCGCGCCAGGCAGCCAGCGAAGCCAGCTCGAAGCGGCTGGTGGTCAGCCACCAGCCCTCGGCGTCACTGCGCACATGCCAGAAATGCGGCAGGGCCGGCTCGTGCTCGAGCTCGAGCTCGCGCGGTTCGGCCCAGTCGGCAGCGGCAGCATCGCCCTGCAGCCAGGCTTGCCAACCCTCGTCGTTGCGCAGCCACTGGCCGCGCGCCTTGAACGGTTCCAGCACGATCGGCTCGTCGTTGCGACGCAGCGCCAGCCGGGGCACGTCGATGTCGACGCGTGCATCGGCCAGCTCACCGCGGTGCCAGCGCCCCCACAGGGTGACGTCGCCGCTGGCGTCCTCCAGCCGCAGGGGATCGTCGGGAGTGAATACCTCGACCAGGTCGATCAGCGTGCCGAGCTTCATCCTGGCCTGAAGGGCCGCGCTGAAATCGCGAAAACCGGTAGGTCCCGGGAAGACCTCCAGCGCGGCCTGCAGCGTGGCCTCCTCCTGCCCCTCGAGGTGCACCTCGCCCTCCAGATGCGCTCGGCGCTCGTCACCGGTGAGCAGCAGCCGCGGCGCCAGCATCTCGACCCGGCGCTCGCGGCCGTGCAGTACCAGCCGCACGTTGTCCACCCAGGCTCGCTGGCGCAGCAGTAGCCCGACCCAGGCGTCGAGCTGTTCGAGGTGGAATTCACCTTCCAGCAGTTCGGGGGGGATCTGGGCCGGGTCCGGCCAGTGCCACCCGCCCTGCTCGTCCTGGTAGAGATGCAGCGTCATCCCGCTCATGCGGGCATCGGCGACCACCGGCACGCCGTTGCGCAGGCTCGCCGAGGTATCGAGCCGCAGGCGTGCATGCTCGACCTCCAGCAGCGGCAGGCCGGCACTCCCGGCCCGGGTGCTGAGCGACAGCCCGCGCCCCTCGATCACCGGGTCGAGCCGGGCCAGCCTGGCATCGAACTCACGCAACTGAACCGCCGCACCCGTGCGCGCCGCGAGCAACCGCTCGACGCGTGGCGCCACCTGGTCGGCCTGGGACAGGACGAGCCGCAGTGCCACCACGAGCACGGCGACAAGCGTCAGCACCACGGCCAGCAGGGTGAGGGCCCAGCGTCCTATCCGGCGTGAAGGAGGCATCGGACCCTCACATCAGCACGATGTCGTACTGCTCCTGGGAGTAGTGGCTCTCGACCTGGAAGCGAATGGTCTTGCCGATGAACGCCTCCAGGTCGGCCACGGCCGCGGACTCCTCGTCGAGCAGCCGATCCACCACCGGCTGAGAGGCCAACACCATGTAGGTTTCGGCGTTGTAGGCGCGCTCTTCACGCAGAATCTCGCGGAAGATCTCGTAGCATACCGTCTCGGCGGTCTTCAGGGTGCCGCGGCCGCTGCAGGTGGGGCACGACTCGCACAGGGTCTGCTCCAGGCTTTCACGGGTACGCTTGCGCGTCAGCTGTACCAGCCCCAGCTCGGTGACGCCGGTGCACTTGGTCTTGGCGTGATCGCGCTCCAGCGCCTTCTCGAGCACCCGCAGCACCTGGCGCTGATGCTCCGGGTCCTCCATGTCGATGAAGTCGATGATGATGATGCCGCCGAGGTTGCGCAGGCGCAGCTGGCGGGCGATGGCGTTGGCCGCCTCGAGGTTGGTCTTGAAGATGGTTTCCTCGAGGTTGCGATGGCCCACGTAGCCGCCGGTATTGACGTCGATGGTGGTCATCGCCTCGGTGGGGTCGATCACCAGGTAGCCGCCGGACTTGAGCTGCACCTTGCGCCCCAGCGCCTTTTGGATCTCGTCCTCGACGCTGTAGAGGTCGAAGATCGGCCGCTCCCCGGGGTAGTACTCGATACGCGCCGAGGAATCCGGCATGAACTCCTCGGCGAACTCGAGCAGCTTGACGTAGTTCTCCCGCGAGTCGATGCGCACCTTCTCGATCTCGTCGCGCATCAGGTCGCGCAGGGTGCGGATGAACAGCGGCAGGTCGTCGTAGATGACACTGGGTGCCGGCGCGGTCACCTTGCGCTCGCTGACCTTGCGCCACAGCCGCAGGAGAAAATGCATGTCGGCATAGAGTTCCTCCTTGCCCACGTTCTCCGCTGCCGTGCGCACGATGAAGCCGCCGGTGATCTCGATCTCCTGCTCGGTCTGACAGAGCTCGAGCAGCTCGCGCAGACGCTCGCGCTCGCGCTCATCCTCGATGCGCTGGGAGACGCCATGATGGGGGGAGTCGGGCATGTACACCAGGTAGCGCGACGGCACCGAGAGATGGGTGGTCAACCGCGCTCCCTTGGTGCCGATGGGGTCCTTGGTGACCTGGACCACCAGAGCCTGGCCCTCGTGCAGCAGCTGGCCGATGGACGCCTGCTCCTCCGGCGGGGTGCCGGGCGGCATCACCTCGTGGGCATGGATGAAGGCCGCACGATCGAGGCCGATATCGACGAAGGCCGCCTGCATGCCGGGGAGCACCCGCACCACGCGACCCTTGTAGATATTGCCGACGATGCCGCGTCGGCGCGTCCGCTCGATCAGCGCCTCCTGCAGCACGCCATTCTCCACCACCGCCACGCGGGTTTCCATCGGCGTCAGGTTGATCAGTACTTCGCCGCTCATGCGGAGGTCCTTGTCCAGTTCAGTCTTCGCCGCATTATGACATAGTGATGCGGCTAGACAGCATTACCGACTGCGTGCCACAGCGGCACGCCCTGTCGTTCGAGCAGCCGCGCCGTCTCGAACAGCGGCAACCCGACCACCGCCGAGTGGCTGCCCTCGATGCGTTCGACGAAGATCGCCGCCAACCCCTGGATGGCGTAGCCGCCCGCCTTGTCGGCCGGCTCACCGGTAGCCCAGTAGGCCGCCATCTCCCTTTCGTCGATCCGGCGCATGCACACCCGCGTGGCCACGCAGGCGTCGAGCAGGCCGGCAGGCCCCGTCACGGCCACGGCGGTAAGCACCTCGTGAGCGCGCCCCGACAGCAGGCGCAGCATGGCGGCCGCCTCGGCGCGGTCGGCAGGCTTGCCGAGAATCCGGCCGTCGCATACCACGGCGGTATCCGAACCCAGCGTCGGCAGCGTGGTGAGCCGTCCTCCCGCCACCGCCTTGTCCCGCGCCAGACGCACGACATAGGCTTCCGGGCGCTCTCCGGCAAGTGGTGACTCGTCGATGTCGACCGGCCTCACTTCGGCCGCCACGCCAATGCTGGCCAGCAGCTCGCGCCGCCGCGGCGAGGCCGACGCCAGACACAGTACGGCAGGGCTCGACGCCTCGGTCATGGGAGCCGCTCCATCAGTCGTGACTCAGCAGGCGACGTTCCAGCGCCTGGAACATGGTGACCAGCCAAGGCCACAGCGCCGCGCCGATGAGCGATGGCAGCAGGAAGGCGAGGTGCATCGAGAAGGGGCCGAACAGGGTACGCAGCCACTGCTCGACCAGCTGCACCAGCCCCAGCAGCACCAGGATCAGCAGCGCCTGCTGGACCAGGGAGTAGGTGCGAAAGCGCGGATAGACCAGCGCCGAGAGGAAGGCCAGCAGCGACAGGGTCAAGGCGTTCTGGCCCAGCGGGGCGCCTTCGATGAGATCGAGCAGGATGCCGAGCACGAAGCCGTGCAGCACACCGACCCGGTCGGGCGTGGCCATGCACCAGTAGATCAGCATCAGGCCGAGCCAGTCGGGACGCCAGATCTGCCAGCCTTCGGCCAGCGGCATCACCTGCAGGCACAGCGCCAGGAGCAGGGTGACCCACACCCAGGCCAGAGGCGTTCGCGGTCCGCTCGGCATCAGCTCTGCTCCTCCGTGGCGGGAAGGAGGGAGGCGTCGACCTCGCCCCCCTCGCTCTCCTCGGGTTCGGGCAGTTCGCGATCCCACATCTCATCCTCCGGGACCGGCGCCGGCTCGGGCGGGAAGATCAGCAGGAAGTGTCGCGAACGCTGCAGGCGCGCCACCGGCTCGGCCGTCACCCGGGCGAAGGGCTGACCCGGGTCGTGCACCACCTCGGTGATTCTTGCCACCGGATACCCCGGCGGGAAGCGCCCGGCCAACCCGGAGGTCACCAGCAGATCCCCCTCGCGGATGTCGGCCGTGTCGGGCACGTGCACGACGCGCAGGGAGTCGTACTGGCCGCTGCCCTGCAGCACGAAGCGCAGCCCGTTGCGATTGACCTGGACCGGCAGCGCATGGCTGGCATCCGCCACCATCAGCACCCGGCTGGAGTAGGCCGAAACGGCCGTCACCTGCCCCACCAGCCCCGAGGCATCCAGCACCGGCTGGCCCACGTAGACGCCATTGCGACGCCCGCGATCGATCACCATCTGGTGGGTGAACGGGTCGGAGTCCAGGGAGAGCAGCTCGGCGGTGATGTACTCCGCCTCCGAGCGCGCCGCGGCACCCAGCAGCTCGCGCAGGCGCACGTTCTCCGCTGTCAGGCTCGACATGTGCTGCACCCGGTGCGACAGGTGCAGGATCTGCTCGCGCAGCCGGCGGTTCTCCTCCACCAGGCCACGCTGGTCGGAAAGCGCCAGCGACCCCCAGGCCAGAATGTCGCTGGGCACGGCGACCAGCCACTGGATCGGCGCCACGACGGTGGTCAGCTGCGCTCGGACCTCTTCCATACGGGTAAAGCGGTGATCGACGAACATCAAGGCAGAAGCGGCCACCGCACACAGCAGCATGCGGTAACCGGGCACAGAACCGTGCGAGAACAGCGGTTTAATAGACGTTCCCCCCGCACCGGGCGCAGCACGTCGGCTGGCCGCGCCTGTTCATCCGTCGATTCGCACTGGTAGGCGGTCTGGCGCCAGCGTCAGTCGCTCGAGAGCAGCTCGAAGGTGTGGCGATCGATCATCTCGAGCGCCTTGCCACCCCCACGCGCCACGCAGGTCAGCGGGTCTTCGGCCACGATCACCGGCAGGCCGGTCTCCTCGGCGATCAGCTTGTCGAGGTCGCGCAGCAGGGCGCCACCACCGGTCAGCACCAGGCCACGCTCGGCGATGTCGGAAGCGAGTTCCGGCGGTGACTGCTCCAGCGCGCTCTTGACCGCGGCGACGATCGAGGAGAGCGTCTCCTGCAGGGCGTCGAGAATCTCGTGGGAATTCAGGGTGAAGCTGCGCGGGATGCCCTCGGCCAGGTTGCGCCCGCGCACGTCGATCTCGCGCAGTTCGCCGCCGGGGTAGGCGCAGCCGATCTCCTCCTTGATGCGCTCGGCGGTGGCCTCGCCGATCAGGCTGCCGTAGTGGCGCCGCACGTAGGCGGAAATGGCCTCGTCGAAGCGGTCGCCGCCGACGCGGATCGACTCGGAGTAGACCACGCCGTTGAGCGAGATGATGGCGATCTCGGTGGTCCCGCCACCGATGTCCACCACCATCGAGCCCTGGGCGTCGTCCACCGGCAGGCCGGCGCCGATGGCAGCGGCCATGGGCTCCTCGATCAGGAACACCTCGCGCGCACCGGCGCCCTCGGCGGATTCCTTGATCGCGCGGCGCTCGACCTGGGTCGACATGCAGGGCACGCAGACCAGCACCCGCGGGCTCGGCGTCAGGAAGGTGCTCTGGTGCACCTTGCGGATGAAGTGCTGCAGCATCTGCTCGGTGACGGTGAAGTCGGCAATGACGCCGTCCTTCATCGGCCGAATCGCGGTGATGTTGCCCGGCGTACGGCCCAGCATGCGCTTGGCATCGGCGCCGACCGCGGCCACGCTGCGCATGTTGCCGGACTGGCGAATGGCCACTACCGACGGCTCATCGAGCACGATACCGCGACCGCGGACATAAATCAGTGTATTGGCCGTACCCAGATCGATGGAAAGATCGCTGGAGAACAGCCCCCTCAAGCGTTTGAACATGGACGTCGTTACCTAGTGCAGACCGGGGACCAGTGCGGAGGCAAACGGTATCATCGCGGCCCCCGTGCAGCAAGCGACATGGCGCCGCCGCGGGTGCGAGAAGAGTGCCCGCCACGCGCCGGATATGGTACCTTTTCCTGCTGTGCATAACACTCCCAATCCGTGCGAGGACACTCAGCTCATGGCGCTTGAACACGCAGACGTGCAGCGGGCCGCCCATCTGGCCCGCCTCGGCCTGACCGACGACGAAGCCGCCCGCTACGTGGACGACCTAGGCCGCATTCTCGAGATGGTCGACATGCTCCAGGGGCTCGACACCGAGGGCGTCGCGCCGCTGGCTCACCCGCTCGACGTCACCCAGCGCCTGCGCGCCGACGAAGTCACCGAAAGCGACCAGCGCGGCCGCTTCCAGCGCTGCGCGCCGGCCGTGGAGAACGGGCTCTACCTCGTGCCTCGCGTCGTCGAATGAGCCCCGACCGCCCGTCGGTCACCTCTGGACCCACTTTCTCTCTCACGGCACGCCTTCATGGAGCCATGCCGCATGCATGACAAGACCCTGGCCGAACTGGCCCGTTCGCTCGACGCCGGCGAGTTCTCCAGCCGCGAACTGACCCAGCACCTGCTGGGCCGCATCGACCGCCTCGACGGCGAGCTGAACAGCTTCGTCACCGTTACCTACGACCAGGCCCTGGCCGCCGCCGAGGCCGCCGACAAGGCGCGCGCCGCGGGCGAGACAGCCCCGTTGACCGGCCTGCCCCTGGCGCTGAAGGACATCTTCTGCACCCAGGACATCAAGACCACCGCCGGCTCGCGGATGCTCGACAACTTCATCTCGCCCTACGACGCCACCGTGGTCGAGAAGCTCAAGGCCGCCGGTACCGTCAGCCTGGGCAAGACCAACATGGACGAGTTCGCCATGGGCTCCTCCAACGAGAACAGCCATTACGGTGCGGTAAAGAACCCCTGGGATCTCGCCGCGGTACCCGGCGGTTCTTCGGGCGGCAGCGCGGCGGCGGTGGCCGCCGGCCTGGTGCCGGCTGCCATCGGCACCGACACCGGCGGCTCGATCCGCCAGCCCGCCGCCTTCTGCGGCATCACCGGACTCAAGCCCACCTACGGGCGGGTGTCGCGCTACGGCATGATCGCCTACGCCTCGAGCCTCGACCAGGCCGGCCCCATGGCCCGCTCCGCCGAGGACTGCGCGCTGCTGCTGGGGGCCATGGCCGGCCACGACCTGCGCGATTCCACCTGCGTGGCGCGCGGCGTGCCCGACTACACCGAGGAGCTCGACACGCCCCTCGCCGGCCTCAAGATCGGCCTGCCCCGCGAGTACTTCGGCGACGGCCTCGATCCGCAGGTGGAGGCGGCGGTGCGCGACGCCATCAAGGTGTACGAGTCGCTCGGCGCCAGCGTGCGCGAGGTGAGCCTGCCGCACACCCACTACGCGATCCCGGCCTACTACGTCATCGCCCCGGCCGAGGCCTCGTCGAACCTGTCGCGCTTCGATGGCGTACGCTTCGGTCATCGCTGCGACAACCCCGCCGACCTGATCGACCTGTACAAGCGCAGCCGCGCCGAGGGCTTCGGCGACGAGGTCAAGCGCCGTATCCTGATCGGCACCCATACGCTTTCCGAAGGCTTCTTCGACGCCTACTACAAGAAGGCCCAGCAGGTTCGCCGCCTGATCCGCCAGGACTTCCTCGACGCCTTCGAGGAGGTCGACGTGCTGATGGGCCCGGCCTCGCCCACGCCGGCCTTCGACCTCGGCGCCAAGAAGGACCCGGTCTCGATGTACCTGCAGGACATCTACACCATTGCCATCAACCTGGCGGGCATTCCCGGCATGAGCGTACCGGCCGGTTTCGCCGGCAGCCGCCCCATCGGGCTGCAGATACTGGGCAGCCACTTCACCGAGGCGCGCCTGCTCAACGTCGCCCATCAGTTCCAGCAGGCCACCGACTGGCACCGTCAACGCCCCGCCTTCGCCGAGGAGAACGCCTGATGCAATGGGAAACCGTGATCGGGCTGGAGGTCCACGTCCAGCTCGCCACCCGTTCGAAGATCTTCTCCGGCGCCTCCACCGCCTTCGGCGCCGAGCCCAACACCCAGGCCTGTGCCGTCGACCTGGGCCTGCCCGGGGTTCTGCCGGTGCTCAACGAGGCCGCCGTGGCCATGGCGGTCAAGTTCGGCCTGGCGATTCATGCCGAGATCCCCGAGGTTTCGGTCTTCGATCGCAAGAACTACTTCTACCCCGACCTGCCCAAGGGCTACCAGACCAGCCAGATGTACCAGCCCATTGTCGGTGCCGGTGTGGTCGAGATCACCCTGGATGACGGCACGACCAAGCCGATTCGCGTCCACCACGCGCACCTCGAGGAAGACGCCGGCAAGTCGCTGCACGAGGACTTCCATGGCATGACCGGCGTCGACCTCAACCGCGCCGGCACGCCGCTGCTCGAGATCGTCTCCGAGCCCGACATGCGCTCGGCGAAAGAGGCCGCCGCCTATCTGAAGGCGATCCACTCCATCGTCACCTATCTCGGCATCTCCGACGGCAACATGGCCGAGGGCTCGATGCGCTGTGACGTCAACGTCTCGGTGCGCCCCAGGGGACAGGAGGCCTTCGGCACCCGTGCCGAGATCAAGAACGTCAACTCCTTCCGCTTCGTCGAGCGTGCCATCGCCTTCGAGGTGGAGCGCCAGATCGAGCTGCTCGAGGAGGGCGGCAAGGTGGTGCAGGAGACGCGCCTGTTCGATCCCGAGCGCGACGAGACCCGCAGCATGCGCACCAAGGAGGAAGCCAACGACTATCGCTACTTCCCCTGCCCCGACCTGCTGCCGGTGGTACTCGACCAGGCCTATATCGACCACCTGCGCGACAACCTGCCGGAGCTGCCCGCCGAGAAGCGCGCCCGCTTCGAGAACGAGCTGGGACTCTCCGCCTACGATGCCAGCGTGCTCTCCGCCACCCGCGAGATGGCCGACTACTTCGACGAGGTGAGGGACGTCTGTGGCGATGCCAAGCAGGCCGCCAACTGGGTCCAGGGCGAACTCTCTGGAGCCCTGAACCGTGAGAACCTGTCGATCAAGGACAGCCCGGTGTCGGCCCGCCAGCTCGGCGAGCTGATTGTGCGGGTCATCGACGACACCATCAACGGCAAGGCCGCCAAGCAGGTGTTCCAGGCGCTGTGGAACGGTCAAGGTGCAAGCGCCGACGACATCATCGAGGCCCAGGGGCTCAAGCAGGTCACCGACAGCGGTGCCATCGAGGCGATGATCGACCAGGTCATCGCCGACAGCCCGGCCCAGGTGGCCCAGTACCGCGATGCCGAACCGGACAAGCGCGGCAAGATGATCGGTTACTTTGTCGGTCAGGTGATGAAGGCCTCGCGCGGCACCGCCAATCCGCAGCAGGTCAATGCGCTGCTGAAGGAAAAGCTGGACGCGCTCTGCTAGGTCACAAGGCGCTGTCGTGTCAGCGACAGCGCCGGCTCCCCACGACGAGGAAACAGCATGTCGGATGATGTAGGCACACGTCTGCGTGCGCTGCGCACCCTGCGCGGCATTTCCCAGCGCGAGCTGGCCAAGCGCTGCGGTGTCACCCACTCCAGCCTGTCGCTGATCGAACAGGGCAAGGTCAGCCCGTCGGTCAGTTCGCTGAAGAAGATCCTCGACGCCATCCCCATCAGCGTCGGCGATTTCTTCACCATGGACATGGAGAGCCGCAACCAGGTCTTCTACTCGGCCGAGGAACTGGCCGACGTGGGTAGCGGCGAAGTCGTCTACAAGCTGGTCGGCGCCAATCGCGCCAGCCGCGCCCTGGCCTTCATGATCGAGACCTACCCGCCCGGCGCCGATACCGGCCGCGAGATGATCGCCCACCAGGGCGAGGAGGCCGGCGTGGTGCTCGAGGGCGAGATCGAGATCACCATCGGCGCCGAGACCCGCCTGCTCGGCCCCGGCGAGGCCTATTACTTCGACACCAACGTTCCCCACCGCTTTCGCAACCCCGGCAGCGAAGCCTGCCGGCTGGTGAGCTGCTGCACGCCGGCGCGAACCTTCTAGCCTGACGGATCAGCACCACCCATCCTGTACAAGTTTTCGAGAACCTGCCCTTGCGGCAGGTTTTTTTTATTTCTATCCAAGCCAGAGAATATCGCGGTGGCTGCGAGGCTATGGCGCAAATAGCGTCAAATAATTGTACATTGTTTGTACAAGATATAGAGTGCGACTTGTACAACAAGAGCCCTCCCTACGAGCTCCTCCACGCAGAAGGAACGACAACCATGAAGGCCACGAACGCCAGCCTTGCCCGCCTCGGTATCCGCACTCGATTGCTTCTCGGTTTTTCCGCCGTGCTCGCCCTGATCGTACTGCTCACTGCCATCGGCATCGTGCAGGTCAACCGTATCGACCGCAGCCTCACCACCATCAACGACATCAATGGCGTCAAGCTGCGCCACGCCATCGACTGGCGGGGCAGCGTGCATGACCGCGCCATCCTGCTGCGCGACATGACCCTGGTCGAGACACAGCCGGAGTTGGCGGCGCTGCAGCGCGACTACCGGGCTCTGGCCGATGACTATCGACTCGCCGCCAACGGCATGAACGAAATGACGCGCGAAAGCGTCACGCCACGGGAGCAGGAGCTGCTTGCCGCCGTGGAGCGCCAGGCCGAAGCCACCCAGCGCATCGCGGCCGAAGTGATGGAACAGCGTGAACAGGGGAATTTCGCCGCAGCCAGGGAACGGCTGCTCAGCGCCGCCGGTCCGGCCTTCTTCGCCTGGCTCGACAGCATCAACGCCTTCATCGACCATCAGGAGGCCGAAAGCGCCGCCGATTCCGCCCTGGCACGCGATACCGCCGCCGGATTCCAGATGCTGATGCTGGCCCTGTGTCTCGCGGCAATGCTCCTGGGTGGCGGCATTGCCTATCTTCTCGCCCGCCAATTGCTGCGCGAGCTGGGCGCCGAGCCGCATGAGGTGCGCGCCTTTGCCGAGGCGATCGGCCGTGGAGAGCTGGCCACGGCCGGCCGCCTGCGCAAGAACGACGAACACAGCATCATGGCCGCCCAGGTCGGCATGGCACGCCAGCTACAGGAAATCGTCGCCCAGGTACGAGCCGCCGCCGAGGCAGTGGCCAGCAACAGCGAGCAGATCGCCGAAGGCAATACCGATCTCGCCTCGCGTACCCAGCAGCAGGCCAGCGCCCTGACGCAGACCGCCTCGGCCATGGAGGAGCTTAACGGCACCGTGGTTCAGAATACCGAGAACGCCGGCCAGGCCAGCCGCGAGGCCGAAAGCGCTTCGCACACGGCACGCCAGGGTGGCGTAGCGGTAGAGCAGATGGCGGCTACCATGAACGAGCTCGACAGGAGCGCCGGAGAGATCGCCAGCATCATCTCTACCATTGATGATATTGCCTTCCAGACCAATATCCTGGCGCTCAATGCCTCGGTGGAAGCGGCCCGGGCAGGTGAGCACGGGCGTGGCTTCGCCGTGGTTGCCGCAGAAGTGCGCAAGCTGGCCCAGAAGAGCGCCGATGCCGCCAAGGAGATCAATGAGCTGATCACCAGCAATGTGGAGCGTGTGAAGAGTGGCAACACCCGCGCCGCCGAGGCCCGCCAGGCCACCGAGGAAATCGTTGAAGCCATCGCACGAGTCAGCCAACTGATGCGCGAGATTAGCCAGGCCAGCGTCGAACAGAGTGCCGGTGTCCAGGAAGCCGGGACCGCCGTAGCCGAGATGGACAGGGTCACCCAGCAGAACGCTACGCTCGTGGGCGAGAGCGCCACGGCAGCCGACAACCTGCGCCAGCATGCGCGACAGCTGATGACGGCCATGGCAGCCTTCCAACTGCCGAACACTGCTCGCACCGATGGCCAAGGTGCGACGAACGAAGTGATGCTTACCGCACCACGGCCCATCATGCGCCAGTTGCAGCTCGCCGCGACGGAGCGTCAGCCGGAGTGGGCCAACTTCTAAGCCCCCGCTTGGCTGGGAATCCCTAGCTTCGTCCGCCCCCGTCAGGCAGCGCCTGGCGGGGGCGTTCAGCTTCGAGCTCCAGCCCGGCCCGCTCGACCAGCTCGGCGGGCAGCTCCTTCTTCACCGCCACCCCCAGTTCCTGGAATTCGGCGGCCTGCTTGATCAGGTTGCCACGACCGTTGACCAGTTGCCCCATGGCGCGGTCGTAGCTGTCGCGGGCGCCGTCGAGCTTCGCCTGCACCTCCTGCATGCTCTCGAGGAACAGGCGCAGCTTGTTGTAGAACCGCTCGGCACGATTGGCCAGCTCGGCGCTGTGGCGGCTCTGGTCCTCGAAGCGCCACAGCTGGCGCACGATGTTGAGGCTTGTCAGCAGCGTGGTCGGCGTGGCCACCAGCACGTTGTGCTCGATGGCGCGCTGGTAGAGGGTCTCGTCGTACTTGAGCGCCTCGACGTAGGCCGACTCCACCGGCACGAACATGATCACCACGTCCGGCGAGTTGAGCCCCGGCAGGTCGTAGTAGTGCTTGTCGGCCAGCTCATTGATACGCTCGCCCACCGCCGTGGCATGGGCCGCCAGGGCCAGCTCGCGTTCACGCTCGTCCTCGGCGTTGACGTAGCGCACGTAGGCGGCCAGCGACGTCTTGGCGTCGATCACCAGGTGGCGCCCCTGGGGCAGGTAGACCACCGCGTCGGGCCGCCGGCGCCCCTCGGCCGTGGTGAAGCTGACCTCGCGCTGGTAGTCCTTGCCAGAGCGCAGGCCGGAGCCCTCGAGCACGTTCTCGAGCATCAGCTCGCCCCAGTTGCCCTGCACCTTCTTCTGCCCCTGCAGCGCCTGGGTGAGGCGCTCGGCCTGGTCGGTGATCTCACGATTGAGCGCCTGCAGGTGCCTGAGCTCGGCGCGCAGCCCGGCGCGCTGCTCGGTGTCGTGGCGGTGGATCGTCTCGACCTTCTCGCGAAAGCCCTTCATCTCGGCCTGGATCGGCTGCAGCAGCCCGCTGATGCGCTGCTGGGAGAGTTCGGAGAAGGCGCGCCCCTTGCGTTCGAGAATCTCGTTGGCGAGGTTCTCGAACTCTTGGCGCAGCTGGTCGCGGCTGTCGCGCAGCAGGGCCAGTTGCGCCTCGAAGTGCTGCTGCTTCTGCTCCAGGGTGGTGGCCAGGCGCGCCTCGCGTACCTGCACCTCGCCCAGTTCGCGCTGAAGCTGCTCGAGGCGCTGCTCACGCTCGGTGAGCCGCTCGCGAAGCTCGGCGTGAATGGCCGCATGCCGCTCCCGCTCGACGCCGCGCTGCCGCCCGGCAAGCAGGCCGGCCAGGCCGAAGGCGAGCAGAAACGCCAGCAGCGCAGTCAGTGCCATGACGTAGCCCAGAGGAAGAGCGGCCAGCAGCGTGGTGAGATCGGTCAAGGGCATTCTCCTGCTGCAGCAAAGGGATAGCTCGCAAGTCTCCTCAATACCGCCGAGTTTGTCACGGCCTGCATCGCATCCCACCTGGCATCGTTCATCGTTTCTTCGTCCGCTCAGCCATCAACGAACGGCATCCAGGCGTCAACGCAGGGTCATGCTATCGTGAAAGCCAGGCTCTACTGACGCACCTACCCATGCTCGATTTCCTTGCCCGCTCCGAAAGCCATGCCTGGCACCAGCAGCTGGCTCGCCTGCTGCGCACGGCGGCGACTCCCGACTTCCCCGCCAGGCTCGATCAATCCCTGCGCGAGCTGGTGGGTCACGAAACCGTGCTGATCAACGCCTATCGGGGTCGTCGGCAACCGCTGCTGATCCACGACGACTACCCGCCACACCGCCACGAGCAGGGCGTCGAGCGCTACCTGAGCCAGGCCTATCTGCTCGATCCCTTCTTCGCCGCAGTGAGCAATGGCCTGGACCAGGGTGCCCATCGCCTGCGCGAGCTGGCCCCGGATCGCTTCGAAGCCAGTGAGTACTACGCCCACTACTATCGTGCCTTGGGCCTGGTCGATGAAGTCGGCATTTTCTGCCGGGTCGAGGCGGAGGTGGTGATCGCCGTGTCGCTCGGCTTCGGGACGAAGTCGCCACCCTTGACCCGCCGCGCGCTGCAGGCGTTGCGCTACGTATCGCCCATTGCCGAGGCCCTGCTGACCGAGTACTGGAAATGGCAGGGAAGTCAGTTCCAGCAGCGTCTCGCGGAGCAGGAACCGGTGGAAGCCGCGCTTGCCAGCTTCGGCGCCGCGGTGCTGACGGCAAGGGAACAGGAGATCGTGCGTCTGCTGCTGGCCGGCCATTCGACGAAATCGGCGGCCCGGGAACTCGACATCAGCGACGGCACCGTGAAGGTACACCGCAAGCACATCTATCAGCGTCTCGAGGTCTCCAGCCAGTCGCAACTGTTCCGGCTGTTCCTCGATCATGTGGCGCTGGTGTCGCGCCAGCAGGCGGTCTGAGACGCGAAAAAAAAGCCGGCCCCCCGGACATGGGGAACCGGCAAGTCGAGGATTTCCTAACAGGCGATGTCGGTAGCCTGTCGTGGTGAGCCCTCAGAGCGAAAGCGACATCCACACGCTCTTCAGTTCGGAATACTCCTCCAGGCTATGATGCGACTTGTCGCGCCCGTTGCCCGACTGTTTGACCCCGCCGAAGGGCATGGTCTGGTCACCGCCGGCCCAGTTGTTGACGAACACCTGGCCCGACTGCAGGCGCCGCGTCACGCGCAGGATGCGGTCGATGTCCTGGCTCCAGAGCCCCGCGGCCAGGCCGTAGGGCGTGTCGTTGGCCATGGCCACGGCCTCTTCCTCGCTGTCGAAGCCGAACACCGCCAGCACCGGGCCAAAGATCTCCTCGCGACCGATGGTCATGGTCGGGGTCACGCCGTCGAACACCGTGGGCGGGATAAAGTAGCCCGGCCCGTCGAGCGGCACACCGCCCGTCCTGAGCGTTGCCCCCTCCTCCACTCCCTGGCGGATAAAGTCCAGCACCCGCCGATATTGCGCTTCATCGACCATGGCGCCCATGAAGCTCTGCGGGTCCAGCGGGTCGCCCGGCTGCATGTTCTCGGCGGCTTTCAGCACCCGCTCGACGACGTCGTCGCGGATCGTGTTCTCCACCAGCAGCCGGGAGCCGGCGATGCACACTTCGCCCTGGTTGTGGAAGATCGCCGCGGCGGCGTGGCTGGCTACCCGGTCGAGGTCCTTGCAGTCGGCGAAGACGATGTTGGGCGACTTGCCGCCGCACTCCAGGTAGACCCGCTTGAGGTTGGATTGCCCGGCGTACTGCATCAGCTGCTTGCCCACCGCGGTGGAGCCGGTGAAGGCCAGGCAGTCGACCTCGTGGGAGAGCGCCAGGGCCTTGCCCACGGTGTGGCCGAAGCCCGGCAGCACCTGGAACACGCCCTGGGGCAGGCCGGCTTCCTGGGCCAGCTGGGCCAGGCGCAGCGCGGAGAGCGGCGACTTCTCCGAGGGCTTGAGGATCACGCTGTTGCCGGCGGCCAGCGCCGGGGCGATCTTCCAGGCGGTCATCATCAGCGGGAAGTTCCACGGCACGATGGCCGCCACCACGCCGATGGGCTCGCGCAGCACCAGGGCCAGGGTCTCCTCGCCGGTGGGCGCCACCTCGCCGTAGAGCTTGTCGATGCACTCGGCCTGGTAGCGAATGCAGCCGATGGCGCCGGCCATGTCGCCCAGCGAGCTCGAGATGGGCTTGCCCATGTCGAGGGTGTCGATCAGCGCCAGCTCGTGCTTGTGGGCCTCCATCAGGTCGGCCAGGCGCAGCAGGGTCTTCTTGCGCTTGGCCGGCGCCAGGCGCGACCACGCGCCGCCGGCAAAGGCCTGGCGCGCCGCCGCCACGGCGCGCGCGGCGTCGGGTTCGTCGCAGCTCGCCACCTGGGCGAGGATCTCGCCGGTGGCCGGATTGCGCGACTCGAAGGTGTCGCCGCTTTCGGCCGCGACGAAGGCGTCGTCGATGAAGGCCCGCGATTCGAAAGAAAGCTCGGCGGCCCGGGCCTGCCAGTCAGCCAGGGTGGTGGGTATCTCAATGCTCATGGCGTACTCCTTGACGGTTGGCGCGTTCCAGCAGGGCATCGCAGAGTACCTGGGCGCCCAAGGCGCAGTGCTCCGGCGTGGCGTACTCGGCCTCGTTGTGGCTGATGCCGTCGCGGCAGGGAATGAAGATCATCGAGGTCGGCGCCACCCGCGACACGTAGACCGAATCATGACCGGCACCGCTCATCATCCGCCGGTATGGCACCCCTTGGGCGCGGGCAGCGCGCTCGACGGCCTCGATACAGCCGGCGTCGAAGTTGACCACCGGCGACGCCCAGATGCGCTCGCTGGCCGCTTCCACGCCGAAGGCCTCGGCCGCGGCGGCCAGCTCCCGGTCATAGCGGGCCTCCAGGGCGTCCAGCTCACCCTCGTCGACATGGCGCAGGTCCACGCTCAGGCGCACCTCGCCGGGAATCACGTTGCGCGAGGGGCTGTCGATCTCCAAGCAGCCGAAGGTCACCTTGGTGGCGCCGCTGCCGTCCGCCATGGCCAGCGCCTGAAGGCGATCGATCAGGCGCGCCGCGGAGGCCAGGGCATCGTGGCGATAGCGCATCGGCGTGGGCCCGGCATGGGCCGACTGGCCCCGCAGGGTCACGTCGAACCAGCGCATGCCCTGCACGCCGGTGACCACGCCAATGGCCTCTTGCTCCTCCTCCAGCACCGGCCCCTGCTCGATGTGCAGCTCGAAGAAGGCATCGAGTCGCGGTTCGCCCACCGGCAGCTCGCCGGCGAAGCCGCAGGCGGACAGCGCCTCGCCGAAGGAGACGCCGTCGCGATCCTTGCGAGCCAGGGTCGACTCGACACTGAATTCGCCGGCATAGGTGCCGGAGGCCACCATGGCCGGGGCGAAGCGGCTGCCCTCCTCGTTGGTCCACACCACCAGCTCCAGCGGGCGCTCGGTGACGATGCCCCGGTCATGCAGGGTACGGAATACCTCGAGCCCCGCCAGCACCCCGAGGATGCCGTCGAAGCGTCCGCCCTTGGGCTGGGTGTCGAGATGGCTGCCGGTGGCCACCGGATCGAGGTCGTCGCGCTTGCCAGGGCGACGGAGAAAGAGATTGCCGACCCGATCGGTGCGCAGCGTGCAGCCGAGCGCCTCGCACCATTCGATCAGCAGGCGCCGACCGGCGGCGTCCTCCTCGGTCAATGCCAAGCGGAAGCTGCCGCCGTTTTCCGTGGGACCGATCTCGGCCATGGCCATCAGGCTCGACCAGAGCCGCTGGCCGTCGATGGAAACGCTCATGCAGGTTGCCTCCCTTTGTCTTTATACCCCAACCCTAGGCCGACCCGTCGCGGAACCGATATACCCCAATCAGGATATATTCCCCGCTTCCGCCCCCTCGCTAGTCTGGCCCTGACCTCAACGCAGCACACTCCAACAACGACATCGGACACGCGAGGCCGACCATGACCACCGCTACCCGTACTCCGCCCCGGCCCCTTGATGCCCAGGCGCTGTGGCAGAAGGACAGGGACCACTTCATCCACCCCTTCACCGACTTCAGCCTGTTCCACGACAAGGGCTGCGATCTGATCGTCGACAGCAACGGCATCTACGTGGAGGACATCCACGGCAACCGCTTCATCGACGGCATCGCCGGCCTGTGGTGCGTCAACGTGGGTCACGGCCGCGCCGAGATCGGCCAGGCCATGGCCGAGCAGGCCACCCGCATGGCCTACTTCTCCACCTTCAACAATCTCTCCAACGCCCCGGCGGCGGAGCTCGCCGCCAAGCTCGCCGAGCTGGCCCCGGCAAACCTCAACCACGTCTTCTACAGCTGCGGCGGCTCGGCGGCCAACGACGCCACCGTCCGCCTGGTGCACTACTACTTCAACCGCCTGGGCAAGCCGAACAAGAAGCGTATCCTGTCGCGCCACAACGCCTACCACGGCACCACCTACCTGGCCGCGAGCCTGACCGGCATCGAGAGCAACAACTGGGGCTTCGATACCCTGGATCATCTGGTCACCCACCTGAGCGAGGCCAACCTCTATCGCCGGCCGAAGGGGATGAGCGAGGCGGAGTACTGTGACCATCTGGTGGCCGAGCTCGAGGAGACCATCGAGCGCATCGGCGCCGAGCACATCGCCGCCTTCATCGCCGAGCCGATCATGGGCGCCGGCGGCGTGCTGATGGCGCCTCGGGGCTACCACGCCCGCATGCAGGCGGTGTGCCGCGCCCACGAGATCCTCTACATTGCCGACGAGGTGGTCACCGGCTTCGGTCGCCTGGGTCACTTCTTCGCCTCCGAGGCGGTGTTCGATACCCAGCCGGACATCATCAACTGCGCCAAGGGGCTGTCGTCGGGCTATGCGCCCCTCGGCGCCACCCTGATCTCCGACGAGATCTACGAGGTGCTGGGCACGCCCCAGCGCAAGGGCGGCGTGCTGAGCACCGGCTTCACCTATTCCGGCCATCCGGTGAGCTGCGCGGCGGCGCTCAAGAACATCGAGATCATGGAGCGCGAGGGGATCTGCGCCAACGTACGCGAGGTGGGCCCCTACCTGGAGCGGCAGCTCAAGACGCTCTCGCATCATGCAACCGTCGGCGACGTGAGGGGCAGCCACTTCATGCTGGCCATCGAGAACGTCGCCGACAAGGCCTCCAAGGCGCTGCTGCCGGTGGAGGCACGGGTCGGCGACCGGGTCGCCGCCGAGGCCCAGAAGCGCGGCCTGATCATTCGCCCGGTGGGCCACCTCAACATCATCTCGCCGCCGCTGATCTGGGATCGTGCCGTGGTGGATCGCGTAGTGGCGATCCTCGACGAGGCCTTCACCGCGACCACGACATCGCTACGCCAGGACGGTTACCTGTAACCCGCCGGCAGCCGCCGCATGCGCATGCATGACCCGACATTTCCCGGCGGGTCCAGCCATCGTGCTATGTACAACAACAAAGGTGAACGACCATGACACACTCTCCTTCGGGCCCGACGGCCCACCCCCAAAGCTTCGGCAGCGCCACCAAGGGCGGCCTGCTGTTTCTCGGTGTCGTGCTGATTGCCAGCCTCGGCGGCTTCGCACTGTTCGACGGCGACGACTACGGCATCTACAGCCTGCTGCCCACCGCCGTGGTGCTGGGCATGGCCATCTTCACGCGACGCACCATCGAATCGCTGCTCGCGGGCGCCCTGGTCGGCCTGCTGATGGTCGACCCCACCAGCGTGGTCTCCCAGGGCTCCGACATCCTGCTCGGGGTGCTGGGCAACGATACCGTCACCTGGATCATCCTGGTCTGCGGCCTGTTCGGCAGCCTGATCGCCCTGCTGGTCAAGACCGGCGGCGTGCTGACCTTCGGCGATGCCGTCACCAGGCATATCCATAGCCGCCGCCAGAGCCTGCTGGCCACTTGGCTGCTGGGCCTGGTGATCTTCGTCGACGACTATCTCAACGCCCTGGCGATCAGCGCGTCGATGAAGAAGATCACCGATCGCTTCAACATTTCGCGCGAGAAGCTCGCCTACGTGGTGGACTCCACCGCCGCGCCGATCTGCATCCTGGTGCCCTTCTCCACCTGGGCAGTGTTCTTCGCCGGCCTGCTGGAGGAGAACGACATCGCCGGCAACGGCATGAACCTCTACATCGAGGCGATTCCCTTCATGTTCTACGCCTGGGTGGCCGCCGCCCTGGTCCCCCTGGTGGCTCTGGGCTGGATCCCCGATCTCGGCCCGATGAAGACCGCCGAGGCCCGCGCCGCGGCCGGCCAGCCGATTCCGACGGGCATCGACGACAGCGCCCTGGAAGCGGCAGACGACGGACGCAAGCGGCCGCACCTGCTCAACTTCCTGCTGCCCATCGTCACGCTGATCTTCTTCACCTGGTACTACGATATCGACATCCTGCGCGGCGTGATCGTGGCGCTCGCCGTGACCCTGGTACTGATCGCCAGCCAACGGCTGCTGAGCTTCCACGATACCTTCGACACCGCGCTCGACGGCTTCAAGGCGATGATCATGCCGCTGGGCACCCTGGTGGCCGGCTTCACCCTCAAGGAGGTCAACGACGCCCTGGGGCTCACCGACTATGTGATCAGCACCGTGCAGCCGCTGATGACGCCGGGAATGCTGCCGGCAGTGGTCTTCGTCACCATGGCCTTCCTGGCGTTCGCCACCGCCTCCTTCTGGGGGCTGTTCGCCGTGGCCATGCCCATCGTGCTGCCGCTGGCGGCCAGCCTCGACGCTCACATGCCGCTGGTGGTCGGCGCCCTGATCTCGGCCAGCGCCTTCGGCAGCCACGCCTGCTTCTACGGCGACTCGACGGTACTCTCCGCCCAGGGAGCCGGCTGCACGCCCATGGCCCACGCCCTGACCCAGCTGCCCTACGTGCTGATCGCCGCCGCCATCGCCGCGTGTATCTTCCTGCTGGCGGGGCACCTGTGAGGCTTGTCATGAACGTACCGATGATCGACACCGTGCTGGACGAATCGACACCTCGGGCGCTGGGCTTCGCCATGCCCGCGGAGTTCGCCCCCCACGACGCCTGCTGGATGCTGTGGCCCCAGAGACCCGATACCTGGCGCTTCGGGGCCAAGCCGGCCCAGCAGGCCTTCGTCGAGGTCGCCACCGCCATCTCTGAAAGCGAGACGGTCTACGTCGGCGTCAATGACGACCAATACGAGAATGCCCGCCATCAGTTGCCCGCCCACGTGCGGGTGGTGGAACTCTCCAGCAACGATGCCTGGATGCGCGACGTGGGGCCGACCTTCCTGACCCACCCGGACGGACGCCTGGCCATGGTGGACTGGGAGTTCAATGCCTGGGGCGGTCTCAAGGGCGGGCTCTACTTCCCCTGGGACAAGGACAAGCGCATCCGCACCAAGATCGCCGAGATGCTCGGCATCGAGCGCTTCAAGGCGCCGGTGGTGCTGGAGGGGGGCGCCATCCATGTCGATGGCGAGGGCACGCTGCTGACCACCGAAGAGTGCCTGCTCAACCCCAACCGCAACCCCGGCCTGAATCGCGCCGGGATGGAGCGGGTGCTGCACGAGACACTGGGTGTCGACAAGATCATCTGGCTACCGCGTGGCTGCTACCTGGACGAGACCGACGGCCACATCGACAACCTCTGCTGCTTCGTCGCCCCCGGCGAGGTGGTGCTGAGCTGGTGCGATGACGAGACCGATCCCCAGCACGCCATCTGCCGGGAAGCTCTGCAGGTGCTGGAATCGTCGACCGATGCCAAGGGCCGCAAGCTGCTTGTGCACAAGCTGCCCCAACCGGGTCCGCTGTTCATCGAGGAGGACGAGGCCAGCGGCATCGACCGGCTGAGCAGCTCCCATCCGCGGCGCCCCGGCGACCGCATGGCCGGCTCCTACGTCAACTTCTTCATCGGCAACTCGGTGGTGGTGATGCCGCTGCTGGACCCGACCCGGGACGAGCAGGCTCGCGCAATTCTCCAGGGGCTGTTTCCCGGCAGGCGGGTTGTCGGCGTGCCGGCCCGGGAGATCCTGCTCGGCGGTGGCAATATCCATTGCATCACCCAGCAGCAGCCCAGGACGAGCGGCTGGCCTAGGTGAACGCCAGCCACAGGGTGGCCGCCCCCCAAGCCATCAGCACGAACCCCAGGCCCCGGCTCAGCCAACGGCCGGCCGGGGCCAGCTTTTCGATCAACACCCACAGCGCCAGACCGGCCACCCAGACCAGGTTCATGACGCCGCCGACGAACAACAGCAGCATCAGCACCCAGCAGCAACCGACGCAGTAGAGACCGTGCCGCAGCCCCATGAGGAAGGCACCGCTCGCCCCTTCACGCCAGTGTGTCAGCACGAACTCCAGCGGTGAACGGCAGTGGTGCAGGCAGGCCTCCTTCAGCGGCGTCCACTGATAGAGGCCGGCGGCGATCAGCACCGTGGCGGCCGCCACCAGGCTGCTCATCGCCATGGCCGGCGACAGCAACGCGGCACGTTCCAGCATGGACTGCAACGCCACGGCCAGTACGCTGAACAGCGCCCAGGTCGTCAGGTACCCCAGGGCGAAGATTCCAGTGGCCGCAGCGCCTTGGCCCTGCCCGCGGCGTCGCCGTGACAGGGTGGCATGGAGCAGGAGCATCGGCGCGGCACCGGGCAGCATCATGGCGGCCATCATCACCATCCACATGACCAGCAGCAGCGCCGTCTCGGCTGGCGTTCGCACTTCCGGCTCCATGGGCATCAGCATGGCCCCCATGCGCGCCATCGAGGCGGCCTCCAGGAGCAGGTAGCTCCAGGCCAAGGCGATGACGACGCCAAGCCCGCCAAGCACCAGCAGGCGGTCGCGTCGCAGCGCGGCTTCCAGCGCGGAAGACTCCATCGCACCTGTCCCGAGTCGGCTCGCTAGGCCGCCACGCCCTGGGGCGTCTGCACCACGTACGCCAGGGTGCTATGCGATCCGTGGGTGGAAAAGTCGATCGCTCCATGGCTCTCGATGCTCGCCGAGGCGATCTCACCCTCGATATGCTCGAAGCCCTCGGGCATCACCACCCGGATGCGGTGCGGTGCACCGGTCACCGGGTTCTTGATCGGCTCGACAGCGCTCTCCAGGACCCCGGGAACGCCCAGGCGCGCCCTTCTGGCCTCCTGGTCGAACTCGAACGCGATCGGCGCGAAGATGGGATCGTGCATCCGGGTCACGATCAGGTTGAAGATATGGAACAGCGTGCCCTCATCCGAATGCTCCCCGGACATGATGGTGAACAGCGCCTCTCGCTGCTCCGCCGTGGCCCGCTCATCGATGATCGGCTGCGCCTCGCCGTTGCCTTCATGAAGCGGCCCGGGGAAATGCACGACGACGAAGAAGCCCAGGCCATCCAGGCGGGTCTCCTCGAAGAAGCCGTCATCGATCAGCATGCCCAGGAACCCGCGACATTCGCCGTGGGTGGGGGGTGCATTGAAGTCGCAGGGACAACCGTACGCACAGCTGCAGTTCTTGAGCCATCGCCCTTCGAGACGCCAGTTTGCCTTGGCCATGACGCTGCCCTCTCTTCTTGTTGCCAACAGAGGAATACCGTCCCTGGGCCGCCTCGCTCCCTGCTCTTTTCCTCGAAGTCTAGTGGGCGCCAGCCGGGCCGGCAGGGCCTCGCACGCTCAATCGGCGTCAGGCTCGGGGCTGAATTTTCTGGGCACCGCGACCGAGCCGGGGCTAAGGAGGCGCCTGCGCTTCGCGGCATGCCGTGGCCGGCAGTCGCGGTGCCTCTGCTCAGGGAGCCAGATCGATCCACACGCTCTTGAGCTCGGAGTACTCCTCCAGGCTGTGGTGCGACTTGTCGCGCCCGTTGCCCGACTGCTTGACCCCGCCGAAGGGCATGGTCTGGTCGCCGCCGGCCCAGTTGTTGACGAACACCTGGCCCGACTGCAGGCGCCGCGTCACGCGCAGGATGCGGTCGATGTCCTGGCTCCAGAGCCCCGCGGCCAGGCCGTAGGGCGTGTCGTTGGCCATGGCGATGGCCTCTTCCTCGCTGTCGAAGCCGAACACCGCCAGCACCGGGCCGAAGATCTCCTCGCGACCGATGGTCATGGCCGGGGTCACGCCGTCGAACACCGTGGGCGGGATGAACAGCCCCGGGCCTTCCAGCGACTGGCCGCCAGTGCGCAGCCGCGCACCCTCCTCCACGCCCTGGCGGATGTAGTCGAGGATACGCCGATGCTGGGCCTCGTCGACGATGGCGCCCATGAAGCTCGCAGGGTCCAGCGGGTCGCCCGGCTGCATGCTCTCGGCGGCCTTGAGTACCCGCTCGACGACCTCGTCGCGGATCGCATTCTCCACCAGCAGCCGGGAGCCGGCGATGCATACCTCGCCCTGGTTGTGGAAGATCGCCGCGGCGGCGTGGCTGGCTACCCGGTCGAGGTCCTTGCAGTCGGCGAAGACGAGATTCGGCGACTTGCCGCCGCACTCCAGGTAGACCCGCTTGAGGTTGGATTGCCCGGCGTACTGCATCAGCTGCTTGCCCACCGCGGTGGAGCCGGTGAAGGCCAGGCAGTCGACCTCGTGGGAGAGCGCCAGGGCCTTGCCCACGGTGTGGCCGAAGCCCGGCAGCACCTGGAACACGCCCTTGGGCAGGCCGGCTTCCTGGGCCAGCTGGGCCAGGCGCAGCGCCGAGAGCGGCGACTTCTCCGAGGGCTTGAGGATCACGCTGTTGCCGGCGGCCAGCGCCGGGGCGATCTTCCAGGCGGTCATCATCAGCGGGAAGTTCCACGGCACGATGGCCGCCACCACGCCGATGGGCTCGCGCAGCACCAGGGCCAGGGTCTCCTCGCCGGTGGGCGCCACCTCGCCGTAGAGCTTGTCGATGCACTCGGCCTGGTAGCGGATGCAGCCGATGGCGCCGGCCATGTCGCCCAGCGAGCTCGAGATGGGCTTGCCCATGTCGAGGGTGTCGATCAGCGCCAGCTCGTGCTTGTGGGCCTCCATCAGGTCGGCCAGGCGCAGCAGGGTCTTCTTGCGCTTGGCCGGCGCCAGGCGCGACCACGCGCCGCCGGCAAAGGCCTGGCGCGCCGCCGCCACGGCGCGCGCGGCGTCGGGTGCGTCGCAGCTCGCCACCTGGGCGAGGATCTCGCCGGTGGCCGGATTGCGCGACTCGAAGGTGTCGCCGCTTTCGGCCGCGACGAAGGCGTCGTCGATGAAGGCCCGCGATTCGAAAGAAAGCTCGGCGGCCCGGGCCTGCCACTCGGCCAGGGTGCGGGGGGATGGCGTACGGCTCACGATCGGGACTCCTCTCTTGAAGGTGACTCTGCCGCCTGTTTTCGTGCGACCAGCCGCCGCTCGGTATCGTCCAGCGCTTGTCGGGCCAGGCTCACCAGTTCGTCGATCTCGGCGCGGGAGATGACCAGCGGCGGTGAAATGATCATCGTATCACCCACCGAGCGCATCACCAGGCCAAGCTCAAAGCAGATGTCGCGACACAGGGTGCCGGCACCGAGCGATTTGTCGAAGCGCCCGCCGGTGTCGGGGTCGACCAGCTCCAGCGCACCGATCAGGCCCAGCGAGCGCACCTCACCCACCAGCGGATGCTCAGCCAGGGTGGCCCAGCGCTCGGCAAGGTAGGGACCAATGTCGTTGCGCACCCGCTCGACGACGCCCTCGGCCTGCATCAGCTCGAGATTCTTCAGCGCCACGGCGGCGCACACCGGATGGCCCGAGTAGGTGAAACCGTGGAAGAATTCACCGCCGCGCTCGATCAGCGTCTCGGCGACGCGGTCGCCCACCAGCACGCCACCGATCGGCAGGTAACCGGACGAGAGCCCCTTGGCAATCGGCATCAGGTCGGGCGCGAGGTCGTAATGCATGCTGCCGAACCACTCCCCCAGGCGGCCGAAGCCGCAGATCACCTCGTCCATCACCAGCAGGATGTCGTACCTGGCCAGCACCTCCTTGACCGCCGGCCAGTAGCTCTCCGGCGGGATGATGGCACCTCCCGCCCCCTGCACCGGCTCGGCGATGAAGGCGGCGACATTCTCCTCGCCGAGCTCGAGAATCTTCGCCTCGAGGGCCGCGGCGCACTCGCGACCGAAGGTTCCAGGATCCTGGCCCGCCGGCCGCCCTTCCCCAAACCAATAGGGCTGGCGCACATGGGTTATCTTCGGCACCAAAGGGCCGCCCTGGCCGTGCATCGGCGCCATGCCGCCGAGGCTCAGGCCGGCAACCGTCGAGCCGTGATAGGCGTTCTCGCGCGCGATGATCCACTGCTTGTCGGGCTTGCCTTCCAGCGCCCAGAAGCGGCGCACCATGCGCAGCACGGTATCGTTGGCCTCGGAGCCCGAGCCGGTGAAGAACACGCGGTTCATGTGCGCCGGCGCCAGCCGGCACAGCGCCTCGGCCAGCTTCACTGCCGGTGGATGGGTACTCTTGAAGAAGTTGTTGTAGTAGGGCAGTTCGCGCAGCTGCGCGGTAGCCGCCTCGACCAGTTCCTCGCGGCCGTAGCCCAGGTTGACGCACCACAGCCCGGCCATGGCGTCGAGGATGCGATGGCCCTCGCTGTCGTGAATGTAGACCCCCTCGGCGTGGGTGACGATACGGCTGCCCTCCTCCGCCAGTGCCTTGAAGTCGGTGAAGGGGTGCAGGTGGTGGTCACGATCCAACTGGCGGTAGGCCTGGGTCTGCATGGGTATTCTCCTGCTCAGATGGATAGCGACTCAGCAACGGCACGGTCGGCAAGATGGGCACGACAGGCAGCGGCGAAACCCACGAACAGGGCGTGGTAGAGCGGGTGCTCCTGTGTACGCCATTCGGGGTGCCACTGCACCGCCAGGGCGAAGGCCGGGGCTGCGACCACCGATACCGCCTCGATCAGCCCGTCCGGCGCCACCGCCTCCACTCTCAGGCCATCACCCAGGCGATCGATGCCCTGCTGATGCAACGAATTGACCGTCGCATGCGGCTCGGCATACAGCGCCGCCAGGCGACCACCGGCTAAAAGCTCGACATCATGCGCGGGGGCGTAGCGGGTCGCGTAGTCGGCCTCGGGCTCGCGATGGTCGGCAAGGCCGGGCACGTTCTGCACCGCCTGGTGCAGCGTGCCGCCGTAGGCCACGTTGAGCTCCTGAAAGCCGCGGCAGATCCCCAGCAGCGGCAGGCCGCGCCGAATGGCGGCGGGTATCCAGGCCAACGCCGCGGCGTCACGATGCGGATCGTCGCGGGTGTTTTCCGGTGCGCGCGCGGCGCCGTAGCGGGAGGGTTCGACGTTGGAGTAGCTGCCGGTGAGCAGCAGGCCGTCCAGGTGCGCGAGCAGGTCGCCGTCCACGGCGTCCTGCCAGACCGGCAGCATCACCGGCGCCAGGCCGTAGGCACGCAGCGCACTCAGGTACTTGTCGGTCACCACGTGGGCGGGGTGACCCTCCACCTCACGGCGACAGGCGATGACGCCCACCAGGGGTCGGCTCGGCATGACGGCCTCCTCGAAATCGTGCTGACAAAACAGTGTTGATTAAACTTTCCACCATCGAGACAAAAAAATCCACTCCACTTCCACCATCTCTCAATCAAGCTATACATACAAAGCGTTTTCGCGGAAAAACATGAGCAATACGCCACGACCAGTCGTAAAAGATTTGACAACAAAAACGCTTCATCGAAAGATAGGCACCAATGATGAACTAGCGACATTGACAGGTGCCCCATGCCGCCGCTCAGCGCCGACCAGGCCCGGGAGTTTCTCGCGCGCCATCCTGACATCGACAGCATCGACCTGCTGATCAGCGACCTCAACGGTGTCATGCGCGGCAAGCGCATCCCGCGGGACAAGCTGGAAAAAGTCTGCCAAGAGGGCGTCAACCTGCCGGCATCGGTCTTCGCCCTGGACATCAACGGCCACACCATCGAGGCCACCGGACTGGGCCTCGCCAGCGGCGACGGCGACCGCGTCTGCCGCCCTATCGGCGGCACGCTACTGCCATCGCCGTGGCTACGCAACGGCCGCCAGGGGCAACTGCTGATGACCATGGTCGAACCCGACGACTCCCCCTTCTTCGCCGACCCACGCCAGCTGCTGTCGCGCCAGCTGGGGCGACTGAGCGAGCGTGGCCTGACGCCCGTGGTCGCCGTGGAGATGGAGTTCTATCTGGTGGATCACGAACGCACCCCCGAGGGACGGATACAGCCGCCGCGCTCGCCCCGCAGCGGCGAACGCGCCAGCCAGAGCCAGCTCTACTCGATCGGCGAGCTCGACGAATACGCCGACTTTCTCGAAGACGTGCAGCGGGCGGCCGAACGCCAGGGTCTGCCACTCGATACGGCACTCAAGGAGTGCGCGCCGGGCCAGTTCGAGATCACCCTTTATCACTGCGACGATGCGCTCAGGGCGTGCGACAGCGCCGTCCTGCTCAAGCGTCTGATCAAGGGCGTGGCGCTCAATCACGGCTTCGAGGCCACGTTCATGGCCAAGCCCTATGGCCGCGAAGCCGGCAACGGCACCCACGTGCATCTCAGCATGCTCGACGCCAGCGGCCGCAACGTCTTCGCCGACGCGAGCGGCGATCCGCTCGGTAGCGCCACCCTGCATCAGGCCGTTGCCGGGTTGCTTGCGCTGATGCCGGCCTCGATGGCGATCTGCGCGCCCAATTTCAACTCGTTCCGGCGCTTCCAGCCCGGCCTCTACGTACCCATGACGCCCACTTGGGGCTTCGACAACCGCTCGGTGGCGCTGCGCATTCCCTCGGGCAGCAACGATGCCCGGCGCATCGAGCACCGGGTCGCCGGTGCCGACGTCAATCCCTACCTGCTGCTCGCCGTGCTGCTGGCCAGCATCGAGCACGGCATCGCGGAGCGGCTGGCGCCGCCCGCCCCCGTCGTCGGCAACGCCTATGAGCAGTTCGAGCCCACCCTGACCAACAGCTGGCACCGTGCCCTCGACCTGCTGGAAGCCAGCGAGCCGTTGCAGCATGCCCTGGGCCGCGATTTCGTCCACGTTTTCGTGGCCAACCGGCGCGCCGAGCGCGAGCTGGCCCTGCAGACGGTGAGTCAACTGGAGTATGCCTGGTACCTAAGACACGTGTAGGACAGGCAGGAAAGTCGCATCGCCCCGACCCAGGCCGGGGCGATGGAAGGGGAAAAATCAGCCGTCCGTGCTGGCCAGCGGCAGATCCCAGCGCGGCTGGCCCTCTTCGAGCAGCACGCGATCGCCCTGGGGCCGGTGATCGAGACGCGATACCTCGGTGAGTTCGCCGTGACGCCAGGTGACGTCATAGCCGACGGTCTCCTCGGCGCTATCCATGACCGTGTGACACTGGCGCTGCGTGGTGGTGTAGGTCTGGGTCTGGTTGGCCTCGATGCGCCCCTGGATCTCGCGTCCGGCGAAGCCACCACCCACGGCCCCCGCTACGGTGGCCAGCGTCTTGCCGCTACCGCCCCCGACCTGGTTGCCGAGCAGCCCGCCCACCACGGCGCCCGCCGCCGTACCGGCGATGCGATGCGGGTCGCGGCTGGGCGCCTGGGCCTGATGCTGCACCACGACGTCCTCGCATACCTCACGCGGCGTCTCGACGCTGCGGGTTACGGGCTGTACCGCCACGACCTCGGCGAACTGCGGCCCGCTCTCCCGGGGTGCCTGCTGTACCTGCCAGGCACCGAAGCCCAGTCCGCCGAGCCCCAGCACACTCAGTGTCGTTCCGATCACGATCGACTTGTTCATCACGCTCCTCCTGCAGGACGTCATGCCGCCCCGGGCTTTATCAGGCTCGGCTCGATGCGATGTGGAGGAGAGACGCGGGGCGGCGACTCCTTGCCGCCCGGGAATGGTTTCAGTATACGCCGCGCTCGGCCGGCGTTAAGCGCAGCGCAGCGGGTTCCACAATTTCTGACCCGCTGTCTGCCGCGGGCGACACTTCACCAGCCGAGCCGATCCCGCGTCGCGTAGTACCAGGCGCCCAGCGCCGAGAGCGGCACGCGCAGCAGCCGCCCGCCGGGAAACGGCAGGTGCGGCAGCCCGGCGAAGGCGTCGAAGCGCTCGGCCGCACCGCGCATCACCTCGGCGATCAGCTTGCCGGCCAGGTGCGAGCAGGTCACTCCGTGGCCCGAGTAGCCCTGGGCATAGTAGACGTTGTCGCGGAGACGACCGAACTGCGGCAATCGATTGAGCGTCATCAGGAAATTGCCGCTCCAGGCATAATCGATACGCGTATCGGCCAGCTGCGGAAAGGTCTTGAGCATCTTGGGTCGGATTACCGCGGCGATGTCCGAGGGATCCTGGCCGCCGTAGTTGACGCCGCCGCCGTAGAGCAGCCGGCCGTCGGCGGTGAAGCGGTAATAGTCGAGCAGATAGTTGCAATCCTCCACCGCCATGTCGTGGGGGATCAGCTCGCGACGCAGCGCTTCCGGCAACGGCTCGGTGGTGATGATCTGGGTGCCGCAGGGCATCGACTTGCTCTCCAGTTCCGGCAATACCCCCTGCAGGTAGGCGTTGCCGGCCATCACTACCCGCTGGGCACGCACGCTCCCCTGCGGCGTACGCAGCGTCACGCTCGCGCCGTGACGCACCTCGAGCACGGGCGTTTGCTCATGGATCGTGCCGCCCAGCGACTCGAACGCCGCGGCCTCGCCCAATACCAGATTGAGCGGGTGCAGGTGGCCACCGGAGTGGTCCACCAAGGCACCGACATAGCGCTCGCTGCCGATCTCGCGCCTGTAGGCCTCGCCCTCCAGCAGCTCCAGCTGCTGGTTACCGTAGCGCTCCCATAACGCCTTGTGCTCGCGCAGTCCGGCGAGTTGCTTGTGGTTGCAGGCGGCGAACAGATTGCCCTCCTTCAGGTCGCAGGCAATAGCGTAGCCGGCGATGCGGTCGCGAATGATGCGATTGCCCTCGAAGGCCATGTCGCCCAGGGCCCGCGCGGTGTCGGTGCCGTACCGGGCCTCGATCACGTCCATGTCGCGGCTGTAGCTGTTGACGATCTGGCCGCCGTTGCGCCCGGAAGCGCCGAACCCCACCCGGGCGGCCTCCAGCACCACCACCCGATGCCCCTGTTCGGCGAGATGCAGGGCCGCCGAGATGCCGGTGAAGCCCGCCCCCACCACGCATACCTCGCACTCGACGTCGCCGACCAGGGCGGGACGCTCGGGCGCGGGGTTGGCCGTGGCCGCATAGTAGGACGCCACATGCTCGGCATTGGCTTGGGTCGACATAACTACCTCATGCTCAAAGAAAAGAGTTACCTTCCAGCCGTCATATCCTGCAGCATCGCCTGTCGCCGCCTCGCCTCGCTGCGCCGCATCAGGTACCAGGCGAGGAAGGTCGCCAGCGACACCGCCAGGATGATCAGCGTGGCCAGGGCGTTGATCTTGGGCGACACGCCCATGCGCACCGAGGAGAACACCACCATCGGCAGGGTGGTGGCGCCGGGGCCGGAGACGAAGCTGGCGATCACCAGATCGTCGAGCGAGAGGGTGAACGCGAGCAGCCAGCCCGCCGCGAGCGCCGGCGCAATCACCGGCAGGGTGATCTGGAAGAAGGTACGCACCGGGCGCGACCCGAGATCCATGGCCGCCTCCTCGATCGACAGATCCACCTCGCGCAGGCGCGAGGCCACCACCACCGCCACGTAGGCGCTGCAGAAGGTGGTGTGAGCGATCCAGATGGTGACCATGCCGCGGTCCGCCGGCCAGCCGATCAGCTGCGCCATGTGCACGAACAGCAGCAGCAGCGACAGGCCGGTAATCACCTCGGGCATCACCAGCGGCGCGGTAACCATGCTGGAGAGCGCGGTCTTGCCGCGAAAGCGGGCGAAGCGAACCATCACGAAGGCTGCCAGCGTACCCAGGCACACCGCCATGGAGGCGGAGAAGAAGGCGATGCGCAGGCTGGTCCATACCGCCGAGAGGATCTGCTGGTCGCGCAGCAGCTCAACGTACCAGTGTGCCGAGAAGCCCGCCCACACGGTGACCAGCCGCGACGAATTGAAGGAGTAGACGACCAGGATGATCATCGGCAGGTAGAGGAACACCAGCCCGACGATCAGCATCGCGGTGGTGAAGGATGGCTTGCGCATGGTCACTCCTGAAGCTCGCGGGACTGATAGCGATGAAACAGGGCGATGGGCACGATCAGGATCGCCAGCATCACCATCGCCAGCGCCGAGGCCACCGGCCAGTCGCGATTGTGGAAGAACTCCTCCCACAGCACCTTGCCGATCATCACCGTGTTGGGCCCGCCGAGCAGTTCGGGAATCACGTACTCCCCCACCGCCGGGATGAACACCAGCATCGAGCCGGCGATGATGCCGCCCTTGGACAGCGGCAGGGTGACCCGAAGGAAGGTGTTGAACTGGCGCGAGCCGAGATCCTCCGCCGCCTCCAGCAGCGAGACGTCGAGCCGCGTCAGGTTGGCATAGAGCGGCAGCACCATGAACGGCAGGTAGGCATAGACGATGCCGAGGATCACGGCGAAGTTGGTGTTGAGCATACGGATCGGCGAGTCGATCACGCCGGCCCAGATCAGCAGGTTGTTGACCAGGCCGTTGTTGCTGAGGATGCCCATCCAGGCGTAGACGCGAATCAGGAACGAGGTCCACGACGGCAGCATCACCAGCAGCAGCAGCACCAGCTGCCAGTGGGCCGGAGCGCGGGCCATGGCGTAGGCCATGGGGTAGCCGATCGCCAGGCACAGCACGGTGGCCAGCAGAGCGATCTTCACCGAGCCCCAGTAGGCCGAGACGTAGAGCGTGTCGGTGGCCAGGAACAGGTAGTTGCCGAAGCTCACGACGACGTTCAACGTCTCGTTGGCGTAGTCGAAGATGGGGCCGTAGGGCGGTATCGAGATGGCCGCCTCGGAGAGGCTGATCTTGAGCACGATGCCGAACGGCAGCAGGAAAAACAGGGTCAGCCACAGCAACGGCACGGCGATGACCCAACCGCGACCGGGCTTGAGCAGCCGCCGCAGGCGAGCGGTGTAGTTAGACATGCGGATCTCCCGGCGTCATGGGCTCAGTCGTGCAGGATGACGGCGCTCTGATCGTCCCAGTGGACGAACACCGGCTCGTCCCAGCGCGGCCGGTCGCCGCGGCGCTCGGTATTGGCCATGCTGGCCTTGACCAGCTGGCCACTCTCGAGCCTCACGTAGTAGACCGAGAAGCCGCCAAGGTAGGCGATGTCCTCGACGACCCCGTGCGCCCAGTTGGCCTCGACGCTCGGGCGCTCACGGGATAGCCACGTCTTTTCCGGGCGAACCGCCACCCATACCCGACGCTCGTCGGCCTGGGTGCTGACGCCGTGGCCGATGCGAATCGAACGCCCCAACGCCGGGCTGTCGATCACGCAGTGGTCGGTCTCGTCGACCACGATCTCGCCCTCGAACAGGTTCACCGTACCGACGAACTCCGCCACCATGCGATTGGCCGGACTCTCGTAGACATCCATCGGGGTCCCCACCTGAGCGATCCAGCCGTCGGCCATGATCGCCACGCGGTCGGCCATGGTCATGGCCTCCTCCTGGTCGTGGGTGACCATGATGCAGGTCACCCCGACGCGCTCGAGGATCTGCACCACCTCGAGCTGCATCTCGGTGCGCAGCTTCTTGTCCAGCGCTCCCATCGGCTCGTCGAGCAGCAGCAGCTTGGGCCGCTTGGCCAGCGAGCGCGCCAGGGCCACGCGCTGGCGCTGGCCGCCGGAGAGCTGGTGCGGCTTGCGCCGGGCATAGCCCTCCATGTGCACCAGCCTGAGCATCTCGGCCACGCGCTCGTCGATCTCGCGGCGCGGCAGTTTGTCCTGCTTGAGGCCGAAGGCGATGTTCTGCGCCACCGTCATGTGCGGGAACAGCGCGTAGGACTGGAACATCATGTTGATCGGCCGCTCATAGGGCGGCATGGCGGTAATGTCCACGCCGTCGAGCACCACCTGCCCTTCGCTGGGTTTCTCGAAGCCGGCCAGGATGCGCAGCAGGGTCGACTTGCCCGAACCGGAGCCGCCCAGCAGGGCGAAGATTTCGCCGCGACGGATCGACAGGCTGACGTCATCCACCGCCAGGACGCCGTCGAAGCGCTTGCTGACGCGGCGGATCTCCATCAGCGACTCATCGCGGGCCGGCCGCGGCTTGCCCACCGCGGCATCGCTGGCCGAACGCCCCACGACTCGTCGCGGCGTCTCGGCGGCTTGGGTCTGGGATTGCGGCATCACGACCTCTCCTCGACCAGACGGGAAGAACGGCCGGCCCTGCGGACCGGCAGCGGGGCCTCACATGCCGGACTTGACCCGGTTCCAGGTGCGCGTGCGTACGCGCTGTACGGCCAGAGGCTTCTCTTCCTGGACGTACAGGTTGTCCATCACCTCCTGGTCGGGATAGACGGAGGTGTCGTTGAGAATCTCAGGGTCGAGGAACTCGTTGGCGGCGATGTTGGGGTTGGCATACACCACGTACTCGGTGATGTCGGCGGCGATCTCGGGCTCGAGGATAAAGTTGATGAAGGCGTGGGCGTTGTCGGGGTTGGGCGCGTCGGCCGGAATCGCCATCATGTCGAACCACAGCGCCGCGCCCTCCTTGGGAATGGTGTAGGCGATCTCGAAGTCGCGCCCGGCCTCCTCGGCGCGGTCGGCGGCCTGGAAGATGTCACCGGAGTAGCCCGCCGCCACGCAGATGTCGCCGTTGGCGAGATCCGAAATGTAGCGCGACGAGTGGAAGTAGGTGATATTGTCGCGCACCGCGGCGATCAGGTCGCCGGCCGCCTCGATGTCCTCGGTCTTCTCCGAGGTCGGCGACAGGCCCAGGTAGGCCATGCCGGCGGAGAGCATGTCGTCGCCGGTATCCAGCATGGAGATGCCGCAGCCGCCCTCGTTCAACGCCGCGGTCACCTCGGGATCGAAGATCAGCGCCCAGGAGTCCAGCGGCGCGTCCTCGCCGAGGATCTCGGTGACCCGCTCGACGTTGTAGCCGATGCCGTTGGTGCCCCACATGTAGGGAATCGAGTACTGGCTGCCCGGATCGATCGACTCCAGCTGCTCCATCAGTTCGGGGTTGAGGTGCTCCATGTTGGGGATCTTGTCGTGGTCCAGCTCCTGGTAGACCCCGGCGCTGACCTGGCGGGTCAGGTAGTAGTTGGAGGGCACCACCACGTCGTAGCCGGAGCGGCCCGCCAGCACGGCGGCGTCCAGCACCTCGTTGCTGTCGTAGACGTCATAGATCACCTCGATGCCGGTGGCCTCGGTGAACTTCTCCAGGGTGTCCGGCGCGATGTAATCCGACCAGTTGTAGACCCGCACCTCGTTGGCCTGGGCAGTAGCGGCCACGGCCAGGGAGCACAGTGCGGCGGCCCGCGTCAGCTTGCGTTGACATGACATGATGACACCTCTTGTTCGCATTGTTGTCGTACGCCTGGCCATGGCGCCGGCCAGGCACTTCCCCACTAGACGCTCAACAGCAGGAACTCCCTCTCCCACGAACTGATGACCTTCTTGAAGTTCTCGTTCTCCACCCGCTTCACCGCCACGTAGCCGGTCACGAACCGGTGCCCCATGTAGCGCTCCAGTTCGCTGCAGTGCTCCATCCGCTCGAGCGCCTGCTCGAGGGTGAACGGCAGGCGCAGGTTGCGCCGTTCGAAGGCTCGGCCCTGCACCGGCGCAGAGGGATTGAGCTTCTGCACCATGCCGAGATAGCCGCACAGCAGACTTCCCGCGATGGCCAGATAGGCGTTGGCATCGGCACCGGGCAAGCGGTTCTCGATACGCCGGTTCTGCGGCGAGGAGTCGGGCACCCGCAGCCCGCAGGTGCGATTCTCCTCGCCCCACTCGACGTTGACCGGCGCCGAGGTATCGGGCAGGAAGCGGCGGAACGAATTGACGTTGGGCGCCATCAGCGGCAGCGCCTCGGGAATGAAGCGCTGCATGCCGCCAATATGATGCAGGAACAGCTGGCTCATGGAGCCGTCCTCGTTGGCGAACACGCTCTTGCCGGTGGTGGCGTCCAGTACGCTCTGATGGATGTGCATGGCGCTGCCGGGCTCGTTGGTGATCGGCTTGGCCATGAAGGTCGCCACCACGTCGTGCTTGAGCGCCGCCTCGCGCAGGGTGCGCTTGAACAGGAAGACCTGGTCGGCCAGCACCAGGGGGTCGCCGTGACGGAAATTGATCTCCATCTGGGCGGTCCCTTCTTCGTGAATCAGGGTATCGATGTCGAGGCCCTGGACCTCGCACCAGTCGTACATGTCCTCGAACAGCGGATCGAACTCGTTGGCCGCGTCGATGGAGAACGACTGCCGGCCGGTCTCCTGACGCCCGCTGCGACCAATCGGCGGCAGCAGCGGCAGGTCGGGATCCTCGCAGCGCTTGGTCAGGTAGAACTCCATCTCCGGCGCCACCACCGGCTTCCAGCCCTGTTCGGCGTAGAGCGCCAGCACCCGCTTGAGCTGGTTGCGGGAGGAGAGCTCGATGGGGTTGCCCATCTTGTCGTAGCAGTCGTGGATCACCTGGGCGGTGGGCTCGAGCGCCCAGGGCACCGGGTAGACCGCGGAGATGTCGGGCCGGCACAACATGTCGATGTCGGCGGGGTCGAGCAGCGAGTAGTAGAGCTCATCCTCGACATAGTCGCCGGTCACGGTCTGCAGCAGGACGCTCTCGGGCAGCCGCATGCCCTTCTCGGCCATGAACTTCGACACCGGCGTGATCTTGCCACGGGCAATGCCGGTGATGTCGCTGACCAGGCACTCCACCTCGGTGATGCGTCGCTCCTTCAGCCAGCTTTCCAGATCTTTCATGGGAACCTCGTTGCGGCCCGTCCCGGGCGTCACGTTCGTTATAGTCGGTCGCGCAGCTTGTAGAAAGCGGTCGCCAGCACCAGCAGCGGCGTGCGCAGGCGCTCGCCTCCGGGAAAGCGACGGTGGGGCATGGCGGCGAAGACGTCGAAGCGCTCGCTCTGCCCGCCGATGGCCTCGGCCACCAGCTGCCCCGCCAGCCCGGCCAGCGCCATGCCGTGCCCCGAGTAGCCCTGGGCGTAGTAGACGTTGTGACCGAGGCGGCCGAAGTCCGGCGCACGGTTGAGCGTGATCGCCACGTCGCCGCCCCAGCGGTAGTCGATTCTCACCCCTTCGAGCAGCGGGAACAGACGCGCGATCTTGGCATCCATGCGCTGCTGAAGCCCGCGGGGTTCGCGGCCATCGTAGCTGACTTCTCCACCATAGATCAGCCGCTTGTCGGCCGAGAGGCGGTAGTAGTCGAGCACGAAGTTGGCGTCGGACAGGGCATCGTTGTGTGGAAGCACCTGAGCGGCACGCGCTTCGCCCAGCGGCTCACTGGCGACGATGTAGTTGGCCGCGCGCATGACGCGTCCCTCGAGCTCCGGCAGCAGGCGCCCCAGGTAGGCATTGGCCCCCACCACCACGAAGTCGGCGGCGATCTCCCCCCCGACCGTGACCACGGTGGCCGGCTGGCCGCGGCGAATCTCCAGCGCCGGGCTGTGCTCGTGGATCGTCACGCCGGCGTGCTGAGCCGCCCGTGCCAGACCGAGGGTATAGTTGAGCGGGTGCAGATGCCCCCCCTCATGCTCGAGGAGGGCGCCGGGGTAGGCGTCGGTGACCACGCGCTCGCGCAGCGCCTCGCCCTCCAGCCACTCGAGCGCCGCGTAGCCGTAGTCGCGGGCCAGGCGCTCCTGCATCTCGCGCAGCTCGCGCACGTGTCGGGGCTTGACCGCGGCGTGCAGGTAGCCCCAGGCGAGGTCGCAGGGAATCGCGTGGCGCTCGATGCGCTCGGCCGTGAGGCGCACCGCCTCGCGGCTCATCTCCCACACCACGCGGGCACGCTCGCGTCCCAGCGCCTGCTCCACGGTGGCGATATCGGTCCCCAGGCCGGGCAGGATCTGCCCCCCGCTACGTCCGGAGGCGCCGAAACCGATCTCGTGCGCCTCGAGCAGCGCCACCGAGTAGCCGCGCTCGGCCAGGTGCAGCGCCGCGGAGCAGCCGGTGATGCCACCACCGATCACACAGACGTCGACACGCCGATGGCCGGCGAGCGGCGGACACGCCTGATCGAGACGCACCGTGATCGAATCACGATAGTAGGAAGCGGGTCTGTCGGTCTGGGCGGCAGTGGCCATGCTGCGTTTCCCTGAAGCGCTACGGCGGGACATCGGATTCGACTAGTCTGGCACCATACCGACAGGGGCTGTCAAGTATCCAATAACGAAACCGGCATGCCAGCCTTTGGCGACTTTCGCCGAAACCCAACGAAACGACTTACACAACAACAATATACGGTAGAATTTCAAGGTAACGAGGCTGATGAGAGCGTTGCCGAGCCGCCCATACTTGTAAAATAATGACCATCACACGAGCACTCAGCGCGAGGCGCACACCGCGCAACCGGGGTCCCGCGGGACCTGGAAGTGACGCCACTGGCCGGAAAGCGCGTCGAAGGTGGAGAGGCCGCGATGCGGCGTGCCGGCCCCGCTGAGCAGCTTGACCGCCTCCAGCGCCTGGAAACAGCCGATCAGCCCGACCAGCGGTGCCACCACGCCGCTCTCGGCGCAGCGCAGCGCTTCATCGCCGCCTTCCCCAGGGGGGTAGAGACAGGCATAGCAGGGCGATGCGGGATCGCGGGGATCGAACACCGCCAGCTGCCCCGAGAAGCGAATCGCCGCTCCCGAGACCAGCGGCACCCCGGCGCGCTGGCAGGCGGCATTGATGGCATAGCGACTGGAAAAGCGGTCGGTGCAGTCGAGCACCAGGTCGACCTCGCGCACAACCGCTTCGAGCGCGGCTTCGTCGAGATGCGCCTCGATCGCGCGGATCTCGCAGCCCGGATTGAGCGCCGCGGCCGCGTCTCGGGCGGAGCCAGCCTTGTTGCGCCCCAGGTCGGCCATGCCGTGGGCGATCTGGCGCTGCAGGTTGGAGAGCTCCACCACGTCGGCGTCGGCCAGGGTCAGGTGCCCCACCCCGGCGGCGGCCAGGTAGAGCGCCACCGGCGAGCCCAGCCCGCCGGCGCCGACCACCAGCGCCCGCGAGGCCAGCAGGCGCTCCTGTCCGTCGATGTCGATCGCCTCCAGCATGATCTGGCGGCTGTAGCGCAGCAGCGCCTCGTCGTTCATGGCCATTACTTGCCTTCGAGCTCCTCGATGTCGGGGACGTAGAGCGAGAACTCCTCCTTGACCTCCTCCATCACCACGTAGCTCTTCGACTCCTTGACGCCGGGAAGGGTCAGTACCACGTCGCCGAGCAGCTGGCGGTAGGCGGACATCTCGGGGATCCGGCACTTGAGAATATAGTCGAACTGCCCCGAGACCAGATGGCACTCCTGGATCTGCGGCAGCCGCGACACGGCACGACGGAATTCGTCGAACACCGCCGGTGACTGGGTCTCGAGGCTGATCTCGACGAACACCAGCAGGTTGGCCTTGAGCGCGCGGGGATTGAGTATCGCCTTGTAGCCGCGGATGACACCGGACTTCTCGAGGCGCTTGACGCGCTCCAGGCAGGGGGTGGTGGAGAGCCCCACCTGGGCGGCCAGGTCGACGTAGGAGATGCGGGCATTGTCCTGCAGGCAGCGCAGGATCTTGAGGTCGATGCGGTCGAGCGAGCGAGTCTTGGATTTCATTGTCGTGTCGCGGGAAGCCGAGTCAGAGTGAGTGAAGCGTCGCCATGACAGCAGATCGACCTGAAAAAGCGCGGCAATCGGGTGCTGCGCTGGTGTTCGGTCGTACAAACATGCCGACATTTGGAATTATTTCCTGAACAGATGTACCACAGCGGCCACCCGCCCTCCAATACGCCTCCTCAACGCTGGCAGGGCCGCCGGCCGAACGTGACCCGCTCCCACCCTCCCAGGTCCCGTCGGCTGGCCACCGCGACATAGCCACCGGCCTCCAGCAGGCCGCGAACGGCGGCGGCCTGGCCATGGCCGTGCTCCAGCACGAGCCAGCCCCCCGCCAGCAGATGCCCCATGCCCTGCTCGGCGAGGTGGCGCAGGTCGGCCAGCCCGTCCTCCGCCGCAACCAGAGCGCTGCTGGGCTCGAAGCGCACGTCGCCCTGCGCCAGGTGCGGATCCCCGGCATCGATATAGGGGGGGTTCGCCGCGATCAGGGTGAAGCGCTCCCCGGACAGGGCAGCGAACCAGTCGCTGAGCAGGAAGCGCGCGTTGGCGATGCCCAGCCGGCCGGCATTGGACTCGGCCAGCGCCACCGCCTCGGGCACCCGGTCGACGCCGAGCGTCTCCCACCCGGGGCGCTCGCTGGCGAAGGCCAGCGCGATGGCGCCGGTGCCGGTGCCCAGGTCGAGCAGGCGGCCCGAGGGCTCGGGGGCCAGCTCTAGCAGCACCTCCACCAGGGTCTCGGTATCGGGCCGTGGAATCAGGGTATGCCGCGAGGTGGCCAGGGCAAGCCCCCAGAACTCACGCTCGCCAGTCAGGTAGGCCACGGGGTGGCCCGCTGCGCGCGCCGCCACCAGAGCCTCGAAGCGGGCCCGCGCGTAGGTCGCCGCCGGGCGGTCGCCCCAGGTATAGAGCCACGTGCGTTCGACCCCCAGCACATGGCACAGCAGCACCTCGGCGTCGAGCCGCGGGCTGGGCGACCCCGCTCGCGCCAGGCGCTCGGCGGCCCGCGCCAACAGCACGTCGAGCCGCATCAGGCTTCCCGCTGCAGTGCCGCCAGCTGCTCGGCCTGATGCTCGTGGATCAGCGGGTCGAGGACCTCGTCGAGTTCGCCGGACATCACCTCGCCGAGCTTGTAGAGGGTGAGATTGATGCGATGGTCGGTCAGCCGGCCCTGGGGGAAGTTGTAGGTGCGGATGCGCTCGCTGCGATCCCCCGACCCCACCAGGCTGCGGCGCGTGTCGGCCTGCTCGCGCTGGCGGCTCTCCAGCGCGCTCTGCTTCAGCCGTGCAGCCAGCAGCGACATCGCCTTGGCCCGGTTCTTGTGCTGGCTGCGCTCCTCCTGGCACTCCACCACCACGCCGCTCGGCAGGTGGGTGATGCGGATCGCCGAGTCGGTGGTGTTGACGTGCTGGCCGCCGGCGCCGCTGGAGCGGAAGGTGTCGACGCGCAGGTCGGCGGGATTAATGTCGACGTCGCCCACCTCGTCGGCCTCCGGCATCACCGCCACGGTACAGGCGGAGGTGTGGATGCGCCCCTGGGACTCCGTGGCCGGCACGCGCTGGACACGGTGGGCGCCGGATTCGAACTTGAGCCGGGCATAGACCCCTTCGCCCTTGACCCGCGAGATGAGCTCCTTGTAGCCACCCTGCTCGCCGTGGCTGGCGCTGATCACCTCGACCTTCCAGCCCCGCTTTTCGGCATAGCGCGAGTACATGCGGAACAGGTCACCGGCGAACAGCGCCGCTTCGTCGCCGCCGGTGCCGGCACGTATCTCGAGGAAGACGTTGCGACCATCGTCCGGGTCGCGCGGCACCAGCAGCTGCTTGAGCCGTACCTCCAGCACCTCCAGCCGTCGCCGCCCCTCTTCCAGCTCCAGCTGCGCCAGCTCGCGCATCTCGGCGTCGCTGTCGTCGGCCAGCAGCGCGGCGTCCTCCAGGTCGCTCTCGACCGCCCGGTAGTCGCGCCAGGCCTCGACCAGGGGCTCGAGCTCGGCGTACTCGCGGGAATAATCGCGGAAACGAGGCTGATCGCTGATCACCTCGGGCTCCGCCAGCAGGGCGGCGAGCTCCTCGAAGCGCTCGACGAAGCCATCGAGACGCTGGCGCAGGGTCGCTTTCATGGCGTGTCCTGTCAGGGTTTCGTTGATGTGGAATCCAGCAGCAGCGCCTCGGCGGCGCTGAGCAGGTCGCGTCGCTCGCCGCCCGACGCCTCGCGCAGGGCCACGGTGGGGCGGTGCAGCAGGCGATTGGTGAGCTGATGGGCCAGCAGGCGGATCACCTCCTCGGGGTCCTCGCCGCGTGCCAGCCTGGCCAGCGCCTGACGCTCGGAATGCTCGCGCAGCTCGGCCGCCTGGTCGCGGTAGCGCCGAATCAGCTCCCCGCTGCCGCGGACGCGCCGCTCGTGCAGCCAGACGTGCACGCCATGCTCGATCAGCGCCTCCGCCTGATCGGCGGCCGCCTGGCGATGCCGGCGGTTCTCCTGGATCACCTCGTTGAGGTCGTCGACGGTATAGAGAAAGATGTCGTCCAGGTCGCCGACCTCGGGCTCGATGTCGCGCGGCACGGCGATGTCGACCATGAAGATCGGCCGGTGGCGGCGCTTCTTCAAGGCCCGCTCCGCCATGCCCTTGCCCAGGATCGGCAGCGGCGCAGCGGTGGAGGAGATGACGATGTCCGCGCGGGCCAGGGCCTCGGGGATCTCGTTGAGCGAGATCGCCTCGGCATTGAACTCGCCGGCCAGCAGCTCGGCACGTTCGCGCGTGCGGTTGGCCACGATCATGTTGCGCACGCCAGCCTCGCGCAGGTGGCGGGCGACCAGCTCGATGGTCTCTCCGGCGCCGATCAGCAACGCCCGGGAACGACTGAAGTCATCGAAGATGCGGCTGGCCAGGCTCACCGCGGCATAGGCCACCGAGACCGGGTTCTGGCCGATGCCGGTACGTGTCCGCACCTGCTTGGCCACGGCAAAGGTGTGCTGGAACAGCAGCTCCAGCTCGCCGCCCAGCCCGCTCGCCTGGCGCGCCGACTGATAGGCCTCCTTGAGCTGGCCGAGAATCTGCGGCTCGCCCAGCACCATGGAGTCCAGCCCCACCGCGACGCGCATCAGGTGCCGCGCGGCGTCATTGTCCAGGTAATGGTAGGCGCAGGGCGTGAGCTCATCGAGCGCCAGCCCGTGGAAGTGGCTCAACCAGTCGAGGATGGCGCGCTCGCCGCTCGGCTCGGTGACGCAGTAGAGCTCCGTACGGTTGCAGGTCGAGAGCACCGCCGCTTCATGCACCTGAGGCAGATGGCGCAGCTCGGTCAATGCCGACTCGAGTTGGGCGGGGGTGAAGGCGACCCGCTCGCGCACCGCGACAGTGGCCGTCCTATGGTTGATTCCAAGGGCAAGGAGCGTCATGCGTTAAGCGTCTTCGGTGATGTCGGCCGGCGGCACCGTAAATGAAAAAACCGTCTCTGCGGCGCTGCATTCTATCACAGCCTTCGGATATCGGCGCCAGGCGCACGGCTCCTGCCCTTGACGCACGACAAGGCTGGTGCACTCCCATGGCGATGGCGCCGACGCAGCGATCCCTTTGCCCATCGGCTGCTAGCCGGTATGCTGGCACCTCGGGACACCGGATGAGATACGCATGCCCTCGACGCTGATACGCTCCTCGCGCCATGGACTGGCAGTGCTTGGCCTGACCGTTCTGCTGGGCGGTTGCCAGGGCCTGGCCTCCTCCCCTTTGGCTACCACGCTAGAAGAAGACCCCATGGCCTCCGCCCCGCCCATCGAGCACGGGCTGGATGCAGAGGGGCTGGCGACGCTGCTGACGGCCGAGTTCGCCGGGCAGCGCGGCGACTATCGGCGTGCCACGCTGGGTTACCTGGCCATGGCCGAACGCTACGGGGTCGCGCAACTGGCGGAGCGCGGCACGCTGGCGGCGCGCTTCAGCAACGACGTCCTGCTGCTCGAGCAGGCGGTCAACGCCTGGCATCAGCTCGACCCGCTCGCGGAGGCACCGCTGCGTCTGCTCGCCGGGCTGGCCCTGCAGCGCGGCGACTGGGACCAGGCCCTCGAGCGGCGCCTGGCGCTGGCCGAGCAGGGACAGCATGCCGAGCTGACGCTGTTCGCCGAGCTGGCGCTCGAGGCCGGCGCCGATCCGCTTCCCCTGCGCGAACGGCTGCGAGAATATCTCGAGCGTACCGGCGTCGACACCCACCCGCACTATCACGATGCCGTGCTGGCCATGGCCACGCTCGAGGCGGCCACGGGCCAGCGCCAGCAGGCCGAGCGGCGCCTGAGCCTGCTCGAGCGCAATCACTCGGAGCTGCCCGCCCTGTGGCTCACCCGTGCCCAGTTGGCGTTGGAGGCCGACAGCCCGCGCCAGGCACGCGAGGCGGCACGCCGCGGCCTGGAGGTCTCGCCCGGCGATCCGCGCTTCCAGCTGCTTCTGGCGCAGGCCGAGCTGATGCTCGGTAACGTCGCCGCCGCCGAGCAGCACACCTCGACGCTGATGGAAGAGCACGTCGGCAACCAGGAGCTGCACCTCTCGCTGGCCCGCCTCTATCTGGAGGGTGGCCACCTGGACGCGGCCCGCCGCCTGCTGCTGCCGTTGGTCAGCAGCGACGAGCCACCTCCCGCCGCCTTCTACCTGATGGGCACCATCGCCGAGGAAGAGGGCGAGATCGACAACGCCCTTCTCTACTATCGCCAGGTGGCTCCCGGCGGCGATTTCCTGCGCGCCCGCCTGCGAGCGGCCCAGATGCTGATCGCGGACGAGCGCCTGCTCGACGCCCGGGCCTTCCTGCGCATCGAGCGCCTGCGCCATGAATCGCACTTCAGCGAACTGGTCGCCCTCGAGGTGGAACTGCTCGACGAAGTCGGCCGGCAGGACGACGCCGACGCCCTGCTCGACCGCGAGCTCTCGCGTACGCCCAACGACGAGCCGCTGCTCTATCTGCGCGCCATGCGCGCCTGGGAACACGGTGACTTCGAGGGCATGGAGCGCGACCTGGGACGCATCATCGAGGCCAATCCGGAGAATGCCTCCGCCCTCAATGCCCTGGGTTATACCCTGGCCGATATCAACGACGCCGAGCGCCTGGAGGAGGCCCGTGAACTGATCGAGCGTGCCCATGCGCTCGAACCCGGCAGCCCGGCGATCATGGACAGCCTGGGCTGGGTCCACTATCGGCTAGGCGACCCCGAACGTGCCCTGGCCTGGCTGGAGCGCGCCTACGCCAGCATGCCCGACCAGGAGATCGCCGCCCACCTGGCCGAGGTGCTGTGGACCCTCGATCGCCGGGAAGAGGCGCGACGCGTCGTGGAACAGGCACTGCGCCAGCACGACGAACATCCGCTGATCGACGCGCTCCTCGAGCGCGTTCCCGAGCTGGCCCCCTGATCATCCACTGTCAACGAGACGATGCCATGAGACGCCCCATTTCTGCGATACGCGGGCTCGCCGCGAGCCTTGCCCTGGCGCTGCTGGCCGGCTGCGCCACGCCTGGCGCGGCGCCGGACGGTGAGCGCACGGCCGACCAGTGGACGGCCCAGCAGGAGCGCCTGGAGGAACTGAACACCTGGACGCTGGTTGGCAAGGCCGGCCTGCGCACCCCCCAGGAGACGACCAGCGCCAACCTCGACTGGAGCCAGCATCCGCACTACTACCGCATGCTGATCAGCGGCCCCTTCGGCAGCGGCCGCAACCTGTTGGAGGGCCGCGAAGGTCGCTTCTCGTTGACCAACGCCGAGGGGCGCTTCGAAGCCGCGACGCCCGAGGCGCTGATGCAGCAGCAGCTCGGCTGGTCGCTGCCGGTCAGCTCCCTGGCCGACTGGATTCGCGGCCTGCCCGCCGACCACAGCCGTTACCAGCTGCAGCAGGACGAGCGCGGCTTCCCGCAGCAGCTCGAGCAGGATGGGTGGCAGATCGTCTATCGCGACTGGACCCAGGTCGAGTCGCTGTGGTTGCCGCGCCGCCTGGTCATGGAATATGACGACCTGCGCGTGACGCTGGTGGTCACGGAGTGGCGTCCCGTGATCGACGAGTGAGGCGATGACGGAACCGATGAAAGAGCTCGTATTGCCGGCGCCGGCCAAGCTCAACCGCATGCTGCACATTACTGGCCGCCGGCCCGATGGCTATCACGAGCTGCAGACGCTGTTCCAGTTCCTCGACCATGGCGACGAGCTGTGCTTGCGGCCAAGGAGGGATGGCGTGATTCGCTTGGCACCCGGCCTGTCGGGCGTGCCCGACAGTGACAACCTGATCGTGCGCGCCGCTCGCCTGCTGCAGGACGAAACCGGCTGTCGGCTTGGCGCCGACATTCACCTGACCAAGCGCCTGCCCATGGGGGGCGGCCTGGGCGGCGGCAGCAGCGACGCCGCCACCACGCTGCTCGGCCTCGACCGGCTCTGGCAGCTCGACCTCACGCTCGACCGGCTGGCGGAGCTCGGCCTGCAGCTCGGCGCGGACGTGCCGGTGTTCGTGCGCGGTCACGCCGCCTGGGCCGAAGGCGTGGGCGAGCGGCTCACGCCGGTGACGCTCGACACCCCTTGGTTCGTGGTCGTACACCCCGGCATCGAGGTCGCCACCGCCGCGGTGTTCGGGGCGGCGCAATTGACACGTAACACGGCCCCGATTACCATGGCGCGCGCACTGCAGGGGGGAGCGCCCAGCTGGCACAACGACTGCGAGCCGACGGTCCGGTCACTCTATCCGCAGGTCGCCGAAGCGCTCGACTGGCTTGGCCGCCGAGCTCCCGCCATGCTGACGGGAACCGGGGCCTGTGTCTTCGCCTGGTTCGATTCAGACGCCGAGGCGAAGCGTCTATTGGCCGACCTGCCGGGCCGCTATACTGCTTTCACTGCCCGCGGCCTGAATCTCTCCCCGCTACATGCTGCTCTAGGTCGACGGCCATGATGCCAGCGAGCGCCCGACCCGAAGCGCGGTGGCGTCGCTTGCGGCAACCTGGCTCATCGTCAACAGAGCTCCCCAACACTGCATAGGTGGATGCGCGTGTCAAAATTGATGGTTTTTGCCGGGAATGCCAATCCCGAACTCGCCCAGAAGATCGCCGAGAGTCTCGATACTCGCATGGGGAATGCCACGGTCGGGCAGTTCAGCGATGGCGAGATCGCGGTCGAGATCAACGAGAACGTTCGCGGCAAGGACGTGTTCATCCTGCAGTCCACCTGCGCCCCGACCAACGACAACCTGATGGAGCTGATCCTGATGGTTGACGCGCTGCGCCGGGCTTCGGCCACTCGCATCACCGCCGTGGTGCCCTACTTCGGCTACGCCCGCCAGGACCGCCGGGTGCGCTCCGCCCGGGTGCCGATCTCAGCCAAGGTGGTGGCCGACATGATGGTCAAGGCCGGCGTCGACCGGGTCATGACCATGGATCTGCATGCCGATCAGATCCAGGGTTTCTTCGACGTGCCGGTGGACAACGTCTACGGCTCGCCGATCCTGCTCGACGACATCGAGCGCCAGAACTACGACGACCTGGTGGTGGTATCGCCCGACGTGGGCGGCGTGGTCCGCGCCCGCGCCATCGCCAAGCAGCTCAATGCCGATCTCGCCATCATCGACAAGCGCCGCCCCCAGGCCAACCAGGCCCAGGTGATGCACATCATCGGCGAGATCGAGAACCGCACCTGCGTGGTGGTGGACGACATGATCGATACCGCCGGCACCCTGTGCAAGGCCGGCGACGCACTGAAGGACCATGGCGCGCGCCGCGTGGTGGCCTACGCCACCCACCCGATCCTGTCGGGTCCGGCGGTGGAGAACATCACCGGCTCGGTACTCGACGAGGTGGTGGTCACCGATACCATTCCGCTGTCCGACGTCGCCCGTCGCAGCGGCAAGATTCGCCAGCTGAGCGTGGCCGGCCTCATCGCCGAGGCGATCCGCCGCGTCAGCAACGAGGAATCCGTCAGCGCCATGTTCCACTGAGTCTTTCACTCGGAGCAGGCGCCGGAGCAGCACCCCCACGGGGGTTTTCGGGAACGTCGCGATCAGGTCGCGGGTTGCACGTCTCCCTTACTTTCAGCAAGAGGCAACATCATGTCCGATTTCACACTCAATGCCAGCGTTCGTAACGACCTGGGGAAAGGTGCGAGCCGCCGCCTGCGTCGTGCGAACCTCGAGGTGCCCGCCATCGTCTACGGTGGCGAGAAGGCCCCCCAGCCGATCTCCGTCGAGAAGGCCGCGTTCTACAAGGCCATCGAGGACGAGTCCTTCTTCTCCTCGGTACTCAACCTGATCATCGACGGCAAGAAGGAGCAGGTCGTGGTACGTGACCTGCAGCGTCATCCGTACAAGCCGCTGGTCACCCACGCCGACTTCCTGCGCGTGGACGCCACCCACGAGATCACCATCAACGTGCCGCTGCACGTCGTGGGCGAGGAGAAGTCCAAGGGCATCAAGGACCAGGGCGGCGAGCTGCACGTACTCTCCAACGAAGTCCAGATCAGCTGCCTGCCGAAGGATCTGCCGGACTTCCTCGAGGTCGACATCAGCGATGTCGAGATGGGCACCACCCTGCACCTCTCCGACCTCAAGCTGCCGGCCGGCGTCACCCTGGTCGAGCTGACTCACGGCGCGGACCACGACAACGCCGTGCTGAGCATCACCAAGCCGAAGGGCCGCAGCGAGGCCGACGAAGGCGAGGGTGAAGGCGAGGAAGGCGAAGGCAACGCCGAGTAATCGCGCTGCCGTCGGGGGCCGCCAGCGGGCGGCCCCCTCCCCATCCGATCAAGCGCTGCGGCGCTTGTTTTTGTTTGGAGGCCCCGCATGTCCCAGGTCAAGGCCATCATCGGGCTGGGCAACCCCGGCGACAACTACGCCGCCACTCGCCACAACGCCGGCGCCTGGCTGGTGGAGATCCTGGCCCGCCAGGCCGGTACCGAGCTGCGCCCGGAGAAGAAGTTCCTCGGCCTTTACGCCAAGGTCCTGCTCGACGGCCAGGAGCTGCACCTGCTCGAGCCCACCACCTTCATGAATCGCAGCGGCGGCGCCGTCGCCGCGCTGTGCCAGTTCTACAAGATCGCCCCCGGCGAGCTGCTGGTGGCCCACGACGAGCTCGATCTCCCCCCCGGCAGCGCCCGCTACAAGCAGGGCGGTGGCCACGGCGGCCACAACGGCCTGCGCGACATCATCAGCGCGCTGGGCGACAAGGCGTTCGGCCGGCTACGCATCGGCATCGGCCACCCCGGCGATTCACGCCAGGTGACCAACTACGTGCTGGGGCGCCCCGGCAAGGCGGAGCTCGAAGCCATCGGCGCGGCCCTCGACGAGTGCCTGGCGACGCTGCCCCTGGTCGTAACCGGCAAGTGGGCCCAGGCGATGAACCGCCTGCATAGCTTCAAGCCCTGAAAGGCTTCGCCGTAGCTCACCGCTCATAGCAACGGTAGAATGGCCGCCAATTTCTCACACGCTCTCCAGGACACTCCCATGGGTTTCAACTGCGGTATCGTCGGCCTGCCCAATGTGGGCAAGTCGACCCTCTTCAACGCCCTGACCAAGTCCGGCATCGATGCCGAGAACTTCCCCTTCTGCACTATCGAGCCCAACGTCGGCATCGTGCCGATGCCCGACCCGCGGCTGGACAGGCTGGCCGAGATCGTGAAGCCCCAGAAGGTGCTCCCCACCACCATGGAATTCGTCGATATCGCCGGCCTGGTGGCGGGCGCTTCCAAGGGCGAGGGGCTCGGCAACCAGTTCCTGGCCAACATCCGCGAGACCCAGGCCATCGCCCACGTGGTGCGCTGCTTCGACAACGACAACGTGATCCACGTGGCCAACCAGGTCGACCCGCGCGCCGACATCGAGACCATCAACCTGGAACTGGCGCTGGCCGACCTCGACACCGTCGAGCGCGCCATCCAGCGCCTGGTTCGCGTGGTCAAGGGCGGCGACAAGGAGGCCATCGCCACCAAGGCGATTCTCGACCGCATCCAGCCGCACCTGGCCGAAGGCCAGCCGCTGAGAAGCGCAGGCCTCGACGACGATGAGAAGCGCCAGCTCAAGAGCTTCGGCTTCCTCACGCTCAAGCCGACGATGTACATCGCCAACGTCAACGAGGACGGCTTCGAGAACAATCCCTACCTCGATGTCGTCAACGAGATCGCCGCCGAGGAGGGCGCCGTGGTGGTGCCGGTGTGCAACCAGCTCGAGGCCGAGATCGCCGAACTCGACGACGACGAGCGCGCCATGTTCCTCGGCGAGATGGGCATGGAGGAGCCCGGTCTCGACCGCGTGATCCGCGCCGGCTACAAGCTGCTCGGCCTGCAGACCTACTTCACCGCGGGCGTCAAGGAGGTGCGCGCCTGGACCGTCAAGGTCGGTGCCACCGCCCCCGAAGCCGCCGGCGTGATCCATACCGACTTCCAGAAGGGCTTCATCCGCGCCGAGGTCATCGCCTATGACGACTTCGTCGCCCTGGGCGGCGAACAGGGCGCCAAGGACGCCGGCAAGTGGCGCCTCGAAGGCAAGGAGTACGTCGTGCAGGACGGCGACGTGATCCACTTCCGCTTCAATGTGTAACCACAAGCTTGACCTGACGGGAGTGAATCCGTAGACTTCGCCTCCGTCGATTGGCTACGTAGCTCAGTTGGTTAGAGCACATCACTCATAATGATGGGGTCCCCTGTTCGAGTCAGGGCGTAGCCACCAGAGATCGAAAAAAACCCGGCGCCTTCTGGCGCCGGGTTTTTCGTGGTGGCAATCAGGCCAGCCGCGGGCGGTTGGCGAAGGCGATCAGCGCCCGGATCAGATGCTCGACGTCATGGCTGCCCGCCGTCTCGCGGATCGAGTGCATGGCCCACTGCGGCACGCCCACGTCCAGCGTCGGCACGCCGAGCTCGGTGGCGGTGATCGGGCCGATGGTGCTGCCGCAGCCCATGTCGGCACGGGTGACGAAGGTCTGCACCGGCACCTCGGCCTCGCGGCAGACGTCGCGGAACAGCGCCGCCGTGGCACTGTTGGTGGCATAGCGCTGGTTGGCGTTGACCTTGATCACCGGCCCCCCGTTGAGCGCCGGCCCATGGGCGGCATCGTGCTTGTCGGGGAAGTTGGGATGCAGGGCGTGGGCGTTGTCGCAGGAGATCATGCGCGAGGCCTGGATCAGGCGAATGAAGCCCTCGTCGCCCGGTTCGCCGAGCTGGGCATTGACCCGGCGCAGCACGTCGCCGAGGAACGGCCCCTGGGCGCCGCAGGCGCTGGCGCTGCCGACCTCCTCGTGGTCGTTGGCGACCAGCACCACGCCCTGGCTGCCGTCGCTCTCCAGCAGCGCCTCCAGGCCGATGAAGCAGGAGAGCAGGTTGTCGAGGCGCGCACTGGCCACCAGCTCGCGCTCGACGCCGACCAGGGCCGGCGGCTGCACGTCATGCAGCGCCAGCTCGAAGTCGAGGATCTCGGCCCCCGTGATGCCATGCTGCGCCTCCAGCCACTCGAGCAGCAGGCGCTGCAGGTCGGCCTTCTCCCCACCCTGCAGGAACACCGGCGGCATCTGGGTCTGGGCGTTGATCGCGCGTCCGGCGTTGACCTCGCGATCGAGGTGGATGGCCAGGCTGGGGATGATGGCGACCGGCCGCTCCACGTGGAGCAGCACGCCCTCGATGCGGCCGTCGGGGTGACGCACGTGGACGCGGCCGGCCAGGCCCAGGTCACGATCGTACCAGGGCGCCAGCAGCACGCCGCCATAGAGTTCGATGCCGAGCTGCAGCCAGCCGGCAGACGTCTGGGCAGCCTGCGGTTTCAGGCGCAGCCCGGGGCTGTCGGTATGGGCACCGATCATGCGCAGCGCCTCGAGCCCAGCTCGGGGCAGCTGCAGCGCCACGATGGACGAGTCGTTGCGCGTGACGTAGGCCCGCTCACCGGCAGACAGCTGCCAGGCCTGGCTCTCGTCGAGCCGGCGAAAGCCGGCGGCTTCGAGACGCTCGGCCATGGCGGCGACGGCATGCCAGGGCGTGGGGGAACGGTACAGAAAGTCGAGCAGGCGCTCGAGGCGGGCTTCCCGAGACATGAGGCTCCTCATCAGGGGTCTAAGGTTGACGCGAGAGCTGCTACAATGCGATGTCTGCCTTTGGCAACTCACAGGGCATACGCTTGTCTAGGGAAGGAAGTGTACACGAAACCAGGGGTGCTTCATCGATGAGCCAGTTAGTCGTTATTCGGCGCACAGCGGTCCTGACGCTGGCGCTGCTGTCGTGGTGTGCTCAACTGGCGCTTGCAGCCCAGATCCAGCCGGGTGAAGAGCAGCGCCAGGCCGCCGTCGAGGTAGCCGAATCGCTGCGCTATGGCCACTACGCCGACACCGCCATCGATGACGACTGGTCGCGACTGGCCTTCGAACGCTATCTCGACATCCTGGATGGCCAGCGCGCCTTCCTGCTCGAAAGCGACGTCGAGGAGTTTCGCCACCTCGAGACACGCATCGACGACATGCTCTTCGAGGGCGAGCTCGAGCCCGCCTACCAGCTCTACCAACGCTATCACGACCGTGCGGAAAACCGCTTCGAGTGGCTGCTCGACACCCTCGACGAAGGGCTGAACTTCACCTACGAGACCGACATGCGGCTCGATCTCGACCGTCGCGATGCCGACTGGGCCACCAGCGAGGCGGAACTCGAGGAGCTGTGGCGCAAGCGCCTGAAGAACGATGCCCTGACCCTCGACATCAGCGGCCAGGACGAGGAGCAGGTGGAGAACAACCTGCGCCAGCGCTACGAGGGCCAGCTCACTCGCCTGCGCCAGACCAACGGCGAGGACGTGTTCGGCCTCTTCATGGCCGCGGTGACCAGCAGCATCGACCCGCACACCGAGTACCTCTCGCCGCGCCAGGGCGAATCCTTCGACATTCAGATGCGTCTGTCGCTGGAGGGCATCGGCGCCATGCTGCAGTCCGACGGCGAGTACGTGAAGGTCACCAGCCTGGTGCCCGGCGGCCCCGCGGACCGTGCCGGCGTGCTGGAACCCGCCGACCGCATCGTCGGCGTGGGCCAGGAAGACGAGGAAAAGACGGTCAACGTCGTCGGCATGCGCCTCGACGAAGTGGTCGACCTGATTCGCGGCCCCAAGGGGACCGTGGTACGCCTCGATGTCGTTCCGGCGGAAGCCGTCGACATGACCCGCTCGCATACCGTCGAGATCACCCGCGACACGGTCGACCTCGAGGACCAGGCGGCGCATGGCGAGGTCATCGAGGTGGAGCGCGACGACGGCGTCAAGCGCATCGGCGTGATCACCATCCCCACCTTCTACGTCGACTTCGATGCCTGGCAGGCCGGCGCCGAGGAATTCCGTAGCACCACGCGCGACGTGGCCCGCGAAGTGGAGCGGCTCAAGGGCGAGGGTGTCGACGGCATCATGCTCGACCTGCGCAACAACGGCGGCGGTGCGCTGCAGGAAGCCAATTCGCTGCTCGGTCTGTTCATCGATCGCGGCCCCACCGTGCAGGTGCGCGACGCGCGTGGCCGCATCAGCCTCTATGGCGACACCGAGACCGGTACCCTTTACGACGGCCCGCTGGCCGTGCTGGTCAACCGCCTGTCGGCCTCGGCCTCGGAGATCTTCGCCGGCGCCATCCAGGACTATGGCCGCGGCCTGGTGCTGGGCAGCGCCACCTTCGGCAAGGGCACCGTGCAGACCCTGAACGACCTCAGCCACGGCCAGATCAAGCTGACCCGCGCCAAGTTCTACCGCATCTCGGGCGAGAGCACCCAGAATCGCGGCGTCGAGCCCGACATCCTGTTCCCCGACATGGTCGACCCGGAGCGAATCGGTGAGAGCAGCCTGGACAACGCGCTCGCGTGGGACACCGTCCAGGCCGTCCAGTACCGCCACTACGGCGAACCATGGGAATATCTCGAGACGCTGCGTTCGCGGCACCGCGAGCGGGCCGAGTCCCACCCCAACTTCGTCTACCTGAAGGAGCGCGTCGAGCTCGCACGCCGCATGCGCGAGGAGCACACCAGCGTCAGCCTGGATCGTGAGCGACGCCAGCGAGAGGTGGAGAGCCGCGATGCCGAGCAGCTGGCGCTGGAGAATCGCCGCCGCAAGGCCTTGGGCCTGGAGCCGCTGGACGAGCTGATCGATGCGCGCAGCGAAGCGGGAGAAGAGGAAACGGAGCGCGACGAGCCGGTGGATCGAGTCCAGGTGACCGAAGCCGCCGCCATTCTCGCCGACTACGCCGAGTTGACCGAACGACGCCTGGCCGGCCGCTACTGACCTCCCTTCGAGGCGGGTCCCGCCCGGGGCCCGCCCCTCGCCGCGCCCAGGTTGCGTTGCCACCCCTCCCCTCGGTGCCGCCTCAGGCAGCCCCACCCCAGCCGGACCATGAGATACGTCATCAATTCGCCTGCGTTTCCCTGCTAGGATCAGCCCGATACGGCATGCCTGTCTCGGCTTCGTCCACGCTGCGTTGATGGCGCAAGTCAGTGGATCGGCGAGAATGACCGTAGCAACGGCCTGGCGAGCCATGGCCGAGGTTCCGGTCGTCGCACGGGCTCGGCCCGCCACGCCGATCCACGCCCCAGGGGAACAATGCGCATGCGGATTCATCGGTTGGCACGCTCGGCTCGATTCGCAAGCCAGCACTGGCCAAGCTGGCTGCTGGCCTATGCCGCGCTCTCCGTGGCGGCGCATCTGCTGCGCAACCCGTACCACGGCTTCAGCCTGATGCTGCCGCAGGGGGGCATCCTGCTTGCCGCCCTGCTCGTGCTGCCCTCCACCCATCGCCGGGAGCGGCTCCGCCTGGTTGGTGCGGTCCTGCTGGTCGATTCCGGCCTGCGCATCGGCCTTCAGGACATGCCGCCTCTCGCCGCCCTATGGGTCAGCGCGCCTTTGGTCGCGCAGGCCTGGCTGGGCGCCCTGCTGCTGCGGCACATCGCACCCGACGGCTGCAGCCCCGATACGCAGCGGGGCATCCTGCAGTTCCTGCTGTGGGGCTGCCTGCTGCCGGCAGCGCTGTCGTCCAGCCTGACGACTCTGGGCCTGCTTGAGGCGCCTGGCCACTTTCTCGCTGAGTGGCTGTGGTGGTTCATCCAGCGCCTCAACGGCCTGCTGCTCTTCGCCCCCCTGCTGGTGCTGGTCTTTCGACCCGCCTTCGGCGCAGCGACCGAGGCTCGCGAACGCCCGCCCCACTGGGAATCGGTGGCGCTCTGGGCGCTCACCTGCCTGGCGTCGGCCCTGATCTTCAGCGTCAGCAACCCCGCCGGCAGAACGCTGGCGACCTACAGCTTCCTGCTGACCCCGCTCCTGGTGATCGTCGCCATACGACTCCCCCTGACGACCAGCCTGTTCGTGGTGCTCTCGGCCAGCCTGGTCGCCAGCGTGGCCGATGCGCTGGGAGCCGGCGATACCCCCGCAAGCGCCCAGCGCAGCCTGATCGCCGTCTCGGTGTTCCTGCTGATCAATCAGATGGTCGTCTGGCTGCTCGGCGCCCTGATCGACGAACGCCATCGCGTGCTGCGCCGGGTGCAGAAGATGCGCGACATGTACGAGATGCTCAGCAACGCCAATCAGGCGCTGATCAACCTCAAGCTGACCCCGCCCCAGCTCTACCAGCGAATGTGCGAGATCATCGTTGCCGAGAGCGACTTTTACCTGGCCTGCATCACGCCGCTCCAGGCGGCACGGCCGGGCAGCGCCGATAGACCCTCCAGCGTGATTTGCGCACGCCAGGGAAGCGGCCTGCTAGCGGCGGGAGAGTGGTGCCACCCCGACGAGGAGCTGGTCCACCAGGCGCAGGCCAAGCGTCGCCATGTCATTCGACACGACTGGCGGCCAGGCGCGAGCGCCGTCCCCCCAGGGAATGAGCCCGGCACCATGGCAGCCTTTCCCATCCGTCCGGAGGACAAGCCGGTACAGGCCGTGTTGACGGTGTTCAGCCTGCGCCGCGACGGCTTCGATGCGGATATGGTGCGCCTCTTCGACGAGCTGGCCGGCGACATCGCTTTTGCCCTGACCATGCAGGCGGATCGTCAACGCCTGAAGCTGGCGTCGGAGGTCTTCGAGCACAGCCATGGATCCATCATCATCGCCGACGCCAGAGGCCATATTCTCGACGTCAACCCCTCCTTCACGCGAATCACGGGTCACAGCCGGCGGGAGGTGATAGGCCACAACCCTCGCCTGCTCCAGTCCGGCCGACAGGACCGTGCATTCTACGAAGCGCTGTGGAACAGCCTGCTGACGAAAGGACACTGGGCCGGCGAATTCTGGAACTCGCGCAAGAACGGGGAGCACTACCCGCAGCGCGGCACCATCACCGCGGTACGCGGAGAGGACGGCCAGATCGAGCACTTCATCTCGGTCATGGAGGACGTCTCGGTCCAGGTAGAGGCCGAACAGAAGATTCTCAACCTCGCCAACTACGATGCCCTGACGGGCCTACCCAACCGCCTGATGCTGGAAAGCCGCTTTCGGCATGCGGTCGAGCAGGCGGGCGATGCCCCGTTGGCGCTCACGGTGCTCTTCATTGACCTGGACGAATTCAAGCACGTCAACGATGCCATGGGGCACCAGCAGGGTGACCTCCTGCTGCAGCTGGTGTCCGCCCGGCTGGTGGGCGAGCTGCGCGACGGCGACACCCTGGCCCGCTTCGGCGGTGACGAGTTCGTGGTGTTGCTGGCCGGCCGGCGCCAGGAGGCGCGCTCCCTGGCCAAGCGCCTGATCCGCAGCGTTCGCCAGCCCTACCGGCTCGACGAGCAGCCCGTGCACATCGGCTGCAGCATCGGCATCGCCCAGGCGCCGCGCGACGGAACCAATCTCGACGAGCTGATCCAGGCCGCCGATACCGCCATGTACCAGGCCAAGGCGCGTGGGCGCGGCATCTATGCGTTCTACTCCAGCGACATGCAGCACCAGGCGCAGAACCGACTAACCCTACGGGTGGAACTCGACGGCGCCATACAGCGCAACGAGCTGCGCGCGTACTATCAGCCCAAGCTCGGCATCGCCGATGACGGCATCATCGGCTTCGAGGCGCTGGTGCGCTGGCAGCATCCCGAGCGCGGCCTGGTGCCGCCGGGGAACTTCATACCCGTTGCCGAATCGAGTGGCCAGATCGCCGCCATCGATCGCTGGATGCTCGAGGCGGTGATCGAACAGCTGGCACACTGGCGACGCCAGGGGCGCCGAATACTGCCGGTGGCAGTCAACGTCTCGGCCTCGCTGTTCTCCCGCTCCGACTTCGTTGACGAGTTGACGCGCTGGCTCGGCGAGAGCAGGGTACCGGGTCACGACCTCGAACTGGAGATCACCGAGCACGTGGCCATGTTCGATCTCGACTACACCCTTGCCACGTTGCAGGCGCTGAAACGCCTCGGCGTGGCACTGTCGATCGACGACTTCGGCACGGGCTACTCGGGGCTCGCCTACCTGCGTGACTTCCCCATCGACACCGTCAAGATCGACATGAGCTTCATCAAGCGGGTGCACGAGGACGAGAAGAACCAGGGCATCGTACGTGCCATCATCGCCCTGGCCGATACCTTGGGCCTGCACACCATCGCCGAAGGCGTGGAGACCGAGAAAGAGCTGGCGTTCCTGAAACGTCAGGGGTGCTGGGGCTATCAAGGCCACCTGTTCAGCCCGGCGCTGGCGGCAGACGAGATCGAGCATCGCTTCCTGGCGCTCGAGGCACGCCAAGGCATGCGGCTCGACCGCTGACACGACATCGGAAAACGCCACCGGGCTGCGCGGCAGCGCACGCAATGGAAACCCGTCGCTGGCAGGCGACGACGGAGATTGGCTCCCGGAGCAGGACTCGAACCTGCGACCCAGTGATTAACAGTCACTTGCTCTACCGACTGAGCTATCCGGGAACGGCATGACGGGAAAGGATTCCCAGGGCGGGGCTGATGGCTCCTCGAGCAGGACTCGAACCTGCGACCCAGTGATTAACAGTCACTTGCTCTACCGACTGAGCTATCGAGGAATGACGGGCGTCAGGATCAGCTCGTGTTCTTGGCTCCCGGAGCAGGACTCGAACCTGCGACCCAGTGATTAACAGTCACTTGCTCTACCGACTGAGCTATCCGGGAATGGCCGTGAACACGGTGCGTAGTATACGGATCGCTCACATAAGGTCAAGGGCGGATTCTGCCGGCCTGACACCGCTCTCGAACGCACGATGCCCGCGCAACCGGAGTCGCGCGGGCATCATGTGTGAAACCTGGTGGCTACGCCCTGATTCGAACAGGGGACCCCATCATTATGAGTGATGTGCTCTAACCGGCTGAGCTACGTAGCCTTTCGAACGGGAATCGAACCCCTCGACGCGGCAGGATTATGCACGAAACGAATCGGGCTAGCAAGCCGGCGCGGCTCCGGTTTTTTATTGATTGAACGTTCAATAAAAAAATGCCATGCTGACGGAAAATCCAGCGGCGTCGTTCTCAAGAGGAGGCAGCGGGTGCCCAAGACAGGTATGGAGCCGATCCGGCGTAGCCAGCTCATCAAGGCGACCATGACCGCCATCGACGAAGTCGGTCTGGCTGATGCCACGGTCCTGCGAATCGCCCGGCATGCCGGCGTATCGGCAGGCATCATCAGTCACTACTTCGGCGGCAAGGACGGCCTGCTCGAGGCCACCATGCGCCAGATCCTGACCGACCTCGGCGAGGCGGTGGCACAGCGCCGTCGCCAGCTCGTCAATGGCTCTCCTCGTGAGCATATCGGCGCGATCATCGATGGCAACTTCGATCGCAGCCAGATCATCGGTCCGGCCGCCAAGACCTGGCTCGCTTTTTGGGCCAGCAGCATGCACAAGCCGCAGCTCCAGCGCCTTCAGCACGTCAATGACCAGCGCCTCTACTCCAACCTGTGCTGCCAGTTTCGTCGTCTGATGCCGCACGCAGCGGCGCGCGATGCCGCCCGCGGCCTGGCCGCCATGATCGATGGCCTGTGGCTGCGCGGCACCCTCAGCCCCGAGGGGCTGGATACCGCACGCGCCCGACGCCTGGCGCACGCCTACCTCGACCAGCTGCTGGCCCGATACGACACCTCCCTTGCGTCCACCAAGGAGACAGCATGACCGCTTACGACACCGAGACCCTGTACATCGCGGGCCGTCGGGAGCCGGCAACGTCCGGCGAAACCTTCGACGTCGTCAATCCCTATGACGGCAGCCTGCTGGCCAAGGTCGAGCAGGCCAGCCAGGCCGACATCGATCGCGCCGTCGACTCGGCCCGGGAGGGTCAGCGCCGCTGGGCCGCCATGACCGGCATGCAGCGCGGCCGCATCCTCTACCGTGCCGTCGCACTCTTGAGAGAGCGGAATGACGAGCTCGCCGAGCTCGAGACGCGCAATACCGGCAAGCCGATCAGCGAAACCGCCGCGGTGGACATCGTCACCGGCGCCGACGCGCTCGAGTACTATGCCGGCCTGGCGCCGGCCATCGAGGGCGCCCAGATCCCCCTGCGTGAGTCGTCGTTCGTCTACACCCGCCGCGAGCCGCTGGGCGTGATCGGCGCCATCGGCGCCTGGAACTATCCGATCCAGATCGCCTGCTGGAAAGCGGCCCCGGCGCTGGCCGCGGGCAACGCCGTGGTGTTCAAGCCCAGTGAGGTGACGCCGCTGACCGCCATGAAGCTGGCCGAGATCTTCACCGAAGCGGGGCTGCCCGACGGCGTGTTCAACGTCGTGCATGGCGACGGCCGCATCGGCCAGATGCTGACCGCGCACGAAGGCATCGCCAAGGTGTCGTTCACCGGCGAGGTGGGCACCGGCAAGAAAGTGATGGCCGCGGCCGGCGGCTCGACGCTCAAGGACGTGACCATGGAACTGGGCGGCAAGTCGCCGCTGATCGTCTTCGCCGACGCCGACCTCGAGCGCGCCGCCGACGCCGCGATGATGGCCAACTTCTACTCCAGCGGCCAGATCTGCACCAACGGCACGCGGGTCTTCGTCGAGCGCTCGGTCAAGGCCGCCTTCGAAGAAAAGATCGTCGAGCGCGTGGCACGCATTCGTGCCGGCGACCCGCTCGACCCCAGCATCAACTTCGGCCCGCTGGTCAGCTTCGAACACCAGGCCAAGGTGCTTGGCTACCTCGAGTACGGCAAGCAGGACGGTGCCCGCGTGCTGATCGGCGGCGAGCCGCTGGACCAGGGCGACTTCGCCCGCGGCGCCTGGGCCCCGGCCACGGTGTTCACCGATTGCACCGACGACATGCGCATCGTGCGCGAGGAGATCTTCGGTCCGGTGATGTCGATCCTCGCCTTCGACGAGGAGGAGGAGCTGATCCGCCGCGCCAACGACACCCACTACGGCCTTGCCGCCGGGGTGTTCACCGAGAACCTCGCCCGGGCACACCGCACCATCCATCGGCTGGAAGCCGGCATCTGCTGGATCAACACCTGGGGCGAGTCGCCGGCGGAGATGCCGGTGGGCGGCTACAAGCAGTCCGGTGTGGGCCGCGAGAACGGCATCGAGACCCTGGCCCACTACACCCAGACCAAGTCGGTGCAGGTGGAGATGGGACCCTTCGAGTCGGTGTTCTGAGGAAATCGCCATGTCCCAGATTCGTGAATTCGACTACGTCATCATCGGCGCCGGTTCCGCCGGCAACGTGCTGGCCACCCGCCTCACCGAGGACGCGGACGTCAGCGTGCTGCTGCTCGAGGCCGGCGGCCCCGACTACCGCTTCGACTTCCGCACCCAGATGCCCGCCGCCCTGGCCTACCCGCTGCAGGGCAAGCGCTACAACTGGGCCTTCGAGACCGACCCGGAACCGCACATGAACGGTCGCCGCATGGAGTGCGGGCGTGGCAAGGGGCTCGGCGGCTCGTCGCTGATCAACGGCATGTGCTACATCCGCGGCAATGCCCTGGACTACGACAACTGGGCCAGCATGGCTGGGCTCGAGGACTGGCGCTACGCCGACTGCCTGCCCTACTTCAGGAAGGCCGAGTGCCGCGACATCGGCCCCAACGCCTACCACGGCGGCGACGGGCCGGTCAGCGTGGCCACGCCCAAGGAGGGCAACAACGAGCTCTACCGCGCCTTCGTCGATGCCGGTGTACAGGCGGGCTACCCCGAGACCGAGGACGTCAACGGCTACCAGCAGGAGGGCTTCGGCCCCATGGACCGTTTCGTCACCCCCAAAGGACGCCGCGCCTCCACCGCCCGCGGCTACCTCGACCAGGCCAAGCAGCGCGCCAACCTCACCATCGAGACCCACGCCACCACCGACGTGATCGAGTTCGAGGGCAAGCGTGCCGTGGGCGTGCGCTACCTGCGCCGCGGCCAGGCCCACCAGGTCCGCGCCCGACGTGAGGTGCTGCTGTGCGCGGGCGCCATCGCCTCGCCGCAGATCCTGCTGCGCTCGGGGGTCGGCAACCCGGAGCACCTGCGCGAATTCGACATTCCGGTGGTGCACGACCTGCCCGGTGTCGGCGAGAACCTGCAGGACCACCTGGAGATGTACATCCAGTACGAGTGCAAGCAGCCAATCACGCTCTACCCAGCGCTGAAGTGGTTCAATCAGCCGAAGATCGGCGCGGAATGGCTGTTTCTCGGCAGCGGCATCGGTGCCAGCAATCAGTTCGAGTCGTGCGCCTTCATCCGTACCCACGACGAGGAGCCCTGGCCCAACCTGCAGTATCACTTCCTGCCCATCGCCATCAGCTATAACGGCAAGAGTGCGGTGCAGGCACACGGCTTCCAGGCCCACGTGGGTTCGATGCGCTCGGAGAGCCGCGGGCGCATTCGCCTTACCTCACGCGACCCCAAGGCGGCCCCCAGCATCCTGTTCAACTACATGTCGAGGGAGAAGGATTGGCAGGAGTTCCGCGATGCCATTCGCCTGACCCGCGAGATCATCGCCCAGCCCGCCATGGACCCCTACCGCGGCCGCGAGATCTCGCCGGGGCCGGACGTACAGGGCGACGAGGAGCTGGATGCCTTCGTGCGAGAACACGCCGAGACCGCCTACCACCCCTGCGGCAGCTGCCGCATGGGGGGAGGCGACGACGCGGTGGTCGACGGCCAGGGCCGCGTGCACGGCCTGGAGGGGCTGCGCGTGGTGGATGCCTCGCTGTTCCCGGTGATTCCCACCGGCAACCTCAACGCACCGACCATCATGTTGGCCGAGAAGATCGCCGACCGCATCCGCGGCCGTGAACCGTTGCCACCTTCCGACGCGCCCTACTACGTGGCCGGCGACAGCCCGGCCAGGCGCGAGCCCCAGCGTCGCCTCATTTAAGGCAGCGCTTTAACTTCCTACCCAGCGCCCTGTCTCGTGTAGGGCGCTGTCATTTCGTAGGCGCCTCAGGACTGGCCAGCACTTGGGAGATCGGCTAGGCTGACACATTCAAACAACCGTTCTAAACATGAACCAAGGGAGCGCCGAACACATGCTCACCCTGTTACTCCTGATCCTCACCGTCGCTGGCCTGCTGGCGCTGATGCGGCGCGAGGCCGGCGCCATGCCGATCCTGGTCATGCTCGGAGGCCTTGGCCTGGTGAGTCTGCTGGTCTCCCCCGTGCTTGGCGTACTGCTGCTGCTCGGCGCGGCGGCGGTGGCCGTGGCCGGGCTTCCGACGCTGCGCACCCGGTGGCTCACGCCGCGCCTGTTCGCCATGTTCAAGCGCGTCTCGCCCAAGGTCTCCGACACCGAGCGCACTGCGCTGGAAGCCGGTACCGTGGCCTGGGACGGCGAACTCTTCTCGGGCCGCCCCCGGTGGGACAGGCTGATGAGCTACCGCGACGACGGCCTGAGCGAGGAGGAGCGCGCCTTCATCGATCACCAGTGCTCGGTGGCGGCGGGCATGTGCAATGCCTGGGAGATCGCCAAGGAGCGCGCCGACCTGCCCGAGGAGCTGTGGCAGTACCTGAAGAAGGAAGGCTTCTTCGGCATGATCATCCCCAAGGAGTACGGCGGCCTGGGCTTCTCGGCCAAGGCCCAGTCGCTGGTGCTGCAGAAGCTCTCGATCAGCGAGACGCTGATGGTCACCGTGGGCGTGCCCAATTCCCTGGGCCCGGGCGAGCTGCTGCTCAAGTACGGCACCCAGGCGCAGAAAGACCACTACCTGCCGCGCCTGGCCGACGGCCGCGAGATCCCCTGCTTCGGCCTGACCGGCCCCCGCGCCGGCAGTGATGCCACCTCGCTGCCCGACACCGGCATCGTGTGCAAGGAGGTGATCGACGGCAAGGAGGTACTGGGGCTGCGCCTCGACTTCGAGAAGCGCTGGATCACCCTGGCCCCCATCGCCACCGTGGTGGGCCTGGCCTTCCGCCTGTTCGACCCCGACCACCTGCTGGGCGAGGAGGAGGATCGTGGCATCACCCTGGCGCTGGTGCCGCGCAATACCGCCGGCATGGAGATCGGCCGGCGCCACCATCCCATCGGCAGCCCCTTCCTCAACGGCCCGATCAAGGGCAAGGACGTCTTCGTGCCGCTGGACACCATCATCGGCGGCACCGAGATGATCGGACAGGGCTGGCGCATGCTGGTGGAGTGCCTCTCCATCGGACGCTGCATCACCCTGCCCTCCGGCGCCAGCGGTACCTCGCGCTACGCCTTGGGCTGGACCGGCGGCTTCGCCCGCGTTCGCCGCCAGTTCAACGTCCCCGTCGCGGAAATGGAGGGCGTGCAGGAACCGCTGGCACGCCTGGCCGCGCTGGGGTACATCGCCCAGGCAGCGGTCTACCAGACCGCCAATACCATCGATCGCGGCGAGAAGCCGGCGGTGCCCTCGGCGATTCTCAAGAGCCAGCTCACCGAGTTCCAGCGCATCGCGCTCTCCGACGCCATGGACATCCACGGCGGCAAGGCGGTCACCCTGGGCCCGCGCAACTACCTGGGCATCGGCTACAGCGCCAACCCGGTGTCGATCACGGTCGAGGGCGCCAACATCATGACCCGCAACCTGATGATCTTCGGCCAGGGCGCCATCCGCTGCCACCCGTTCGTGCTCGAGGAGCTGGCCGCTTCGGACAGCAACGACTTGCCGGCCTTCGATCGCGCCTTCTTCGGCCATGCCGCCCTGGTCTTCGGCAACGCCGCCCGCGCCTTCACCATGGGGCTCGGCATCGGCAAGCCGGATGTGCCTTTCGACGCGGTCGCTGCACCCTATGCCCGCGACATGGCGCGCCTCTCGGCCGGTTTCAGCCTGTGCGCCGATGCCGCCATGGCCAGCCTCGGGGCCACGCTCAAGCAGCGCGAGATGCTCTCGGCGCGCCTGGGCGACGTGCTCTCCAACCTCTATCTCGCCTCGATGGTGCTCAAGCACTGGCAGGAGGGCGACAAGGTGGAAGGCGAGGCCGCTCTGCTCCACTACAGCTGCACTCATCTGCTGCAGCGCGCCGAACAGGCCTTCGACGAGCTGTTCGACAACCTGCCCAACCGGGCGCTCGCCGGGGTGCTGCGCGCCGTGACGATGCCGTTGGGACGGCGCTGGAAGCGCCCCGCCGACCAACTGACCCGCGAGATCGCCCAGGCGGTGTCACGCGACACCGCGCTGCGCGCCAAGCTGCTCGCGGCGGCCTGGCAGCAGAACGACGGCGTGAAGGACAATCCCCTGGCCCGCTACAACGCCCTGCTCGCCGACTACGATCGCGCCGAGGCGCTCTATCGCACCGTCAACAAGGCCTACGCCAAGGGCGAGCTGCCGCGCGAGGCGCTGCACCCCGAGGCACGCCTGGAAGCGGCGCGGGAGAAGGGTCTGGTCAGCGAAGAGGACGCCGAGTTCATGCGCGGCTTCGAAGCCGAGGTACTGGAGCTGCTGAGCGTGGACGACTTCGAGTACGACGCCTTCGCCACCGACAAGGCCAACATCCTGCGCCACAACGCGGCGTAAGGTCAGCACCACTCACCAACCCCGGCCCAGCGCCGGGGTGTCTTATTGACCAAAGCAGCGAGCGCAGCAGCGAATCGCGACCTCTTATAACGGCCAGACCAGCAATATCATCGGCATCGCCACCGCCAGCACCAGCAGCGACAGCGGCAAGCCCATCCTCCAATAGTCGCCGAAGCGATAGCCACCGGGCCCCATCACCAGGGTGTTGGACTGGTGCCCAATCGGCGTGAGAAAGGCGCACGACGCACTCACCGCGACCACCATCAGGAAGGGGTCGGCCGAGGCGCCGAAGCCGTCGGCCAGGCTGGCGGCAATGGGGGCCATCAGCAGCGCCGCCGCGGCATTGTTGATCACGTTGGAAAGCAGCATCGAAATCAGGAACAGGCCGATCAGCAGCAAGAGCACCGGCCACTGCTCGCCTGCCATCACCAGGCTTTCGGCCACCAGGGCCGCTCCGCCGCTGGTCTCCAACGCCTGGCCCACTGGCAGCATGGCCGCCAGCAGCACGATGACCGGCCCGTCGACGGCCTGGTAGGCCTCGCGCAGCGGCAGTACGCCCACCAGCAGCGAGACCAGCGCCGCCGCCGATAGCGCCACCGCTGCCGGCAGCAAGTCCATCAGCATGGCCAGGATGGCCACGCCGAAGACGGCAAGCGATACCAGCAGCATGCGTGGCTGACCCAGCGGTAGATTGCGCCGGGCCAGCGGCAGGCAGCCCAAGGTCGCCAAGCTCTCGGAAAGGTTGCTCTCGCCCCCCTGCAGCAGCAGCACATCGCCGGCGCGAAAGCGAATGTCGCGCAGGCGCTGCTTGAGCCGCCCGCCATCGCGAGCCACGGCGATCAGGTGCAGACCGTACTGGTTCTGCAGGCGCAGCTGGGTGACGGTGCGGTTGATCATCATGGAGTCGTTGCGTACCACCGCCTCGACCAGTTCGAGCCCTTCGGTGTCGGCCGATGTCTTCCCGGATTTGCTCTTCTTGTTCTCCTTGCTCGTCCTGTCGTCGTTTCCCTGCGCCGGTCCGGCATCTGTCCTGGAGGCTTCAGCGTCGCTCTCCTCCGGCTGCGCTGCATTCTCCTGCGCCTCTTGCTCCTCGGGGTCCAAGCCCACCCGCAGCCCGGCCTTGTCCTCGAGCAGCTTCATCTCCTCGGGCCCGGCCTCGACCAGCAGAATGTCGCCCTCCTTCAGGGTGCCCAGGAAGGCGTGCCCGGCCCAACGCCGCTCGTCGCGCACCACGGCCAGCACCGGCACGCTCTCCTCCACCTCCCGCTGCAGTTCCCGCAGCGTCCAGCCCATCGCCTTGGAATCCTCGGTGACCTTCAGTTCCACGAGGTAGTTGGCGGTATCGAACATCTCCTCGGTGGATGCCTTGCCCGCCCGCCTGGGCACCAGCCGCCAGCCCAGCAGCACGATGAACGCCAGTCCTGCCAGCGCCACGACCGCCCCCACGGGAAAGAACGAAAACATGCCGAAACTGTCGCCCGTCACGGAGCGACGGTAGGTGGAAATGATGATGTTGGGAGGCGTGCCGATCAGCGTCATCAGGCCGCCGAGCAGCGAGCCGAAGGCCAGCGGCATCAGCAGCAGCGAGGGGGAGGTGTCGTGCTCCCGGGCCAGGCGCATGGCCACCGGCAGCAGCAGCGCCAGGGCGCCGACGTTGTTCATGAAGCCGGACAGCACCACCACCGTGGTCGTCAGCGCCACCAGTTGCAGGAACAGCCGATCGCCGACCTTGAGCACCTGTTCGGCGATCACGTCGACCACGCCGGAGCGTTCGAACCCGCGGCTGAGTACCAGCACCGCGGCCACGGTGATGACGGCGGGATGGCCGAAGCCGAAGAACGCCTCGTCGGCCGGCACCAGCCCCAGCATCACCGAGGCCAGCAGCGCCGAGAGCGCCACCAGGTCGAAGCGAAAGCGCCCCCAGACGAAGGCGGCCAGCGTGAGTCCCAGCACGATGAATACCAACGTATGGTCGGCCATACCCGCTCCCTGTGGTGACTCAGGCCCCAGCACAACAGCCGCACGAGAAAAAATCCAGCCTTTTCTGAGAGTTCCCCCCTACGGTCGGTGCAAGAAACCCGGCCTGGGCCGGGTCTGCTGCAGGGTGGGCACCGGCTGCTTGGCCATCACCTTCGGCCAAACGGCGCCGGCCTTACGGCTCGCGGAACGGCAGGGGGGCATCCGTGTCGCGGCGCACCGCAAAGACGTTCAGGGTCATGGCCACCAGGGCGTAGTAGCCGAACACCCCTACCAGCTCGACCACCGCGGGCTCGCCGAAGGCCTCGACGGCTTCGGCATAGAGTGCCGCGTCGATGCGTCGGGTGGCATAGAGCGTCCGGCCCAGGCGATAGACCAGGCGCTCGTCATCGCGCTCGAAGACCGGCTCCTCGCCCGTACGCAACGCCTCGATCACGTCATCGGCGATGCCTGCCTCGCGGGCGATGGGCTCGTGGATCTGCCATTCGGCCTGGGACCGCCACCAGGCGGCGGTGACCAGGATCGCCAGTTCGGTCAGGCGCAGCTCCAGCCGCGTGCCGTAGCGGCAGAAGGCACCCAGCCGCTGGGCGTGATCGGCCAGGCCCGGGCTATGGATCCAGGCCAGGAAGGGGCCGTCCAGGTTGCCGCGAGGGCCGCCGAGGATCTCCTCCAGCACGCGGCGCTGTTCGGCGTCCAGGCGCGTCTCGTCGAGGGGGGTCAGGCGGGATTCGATGGCCATACCTATCTCCTTATCGGCTACCCAGCGCACTGCGCAGGGCGATATCGAGCTTGTCGACGATCTCGTCCAGATGGCTCTCCGCGAGGATGAAGGGCGGCGCCAGCAGGATGTGATCACCCTGGCGTCCGTCGATGGTGCCGCCCATCGGGTAGCACATCAGCCCCGCCTGCATGGCGGCCTGCTTGACGCGTGCATGTACCTTGCGCTCGGGTTCGAACGCCGCCTTGGTGGCCCGGTCCGCCACCAGTTCCAGGCCCAGGAAGAGCCCACGGCCGCGTATGTCGCCGACATGGGGATGTTCGCCGAGGCGCTCGGTCAGGCGCCGCTGCAGTCCTTCGCCCAGCTCACGCACCCGGGGCAGCAGGTCGCGCTCCTGAATGGTCGTCTGCACCGCCAGGGCCGCGGCACAGGCCGTCGCATGGCCGATATAGGTATGCCCGTGCTGGAAGAAGCCCGAGCCATTGGCGATAGCATCGCGGATACGCCCGCTGACCAGGGTGGCGCCGATCGGCTGATAGCCGGCCCCGAGCCCCTTGGCGATGGTGATCAGGTCGGCGGTGACGCCCTCCTGCTCAGCGGCGAAGAGGGTGCCGGTGCGCCCCATGCCACACATCACCTCGTCGAGAATCAGTAGCACGCCATGGCGATCGCACACCTCGCGCACGCGCTTGAAGTACCCCGGTACCGCGGGAACCGCACCCATGGTGGCCCCTACCACCGGCTCGGCGACGAAGGCCATCACGTTCTCCGCTCCGAGTCGCAGGATCTCGGCCTCGAGCTCGTCGGCCAGGCGCGTCGCATAGGCCTCGGGGCTCTCGCCCTCCTGCAGACCGCGGTAGGCATAGCAGGGGCTGACATGACTCACGTCGATCAGCAGCGGCTCGAACTGCTGGCGGCGCCAGGCGTTGCCCCCGGTAGCGAGCGCCCCCAGGGTATTGCCGTGGTAGCTCTGGCGACGCGCAATCAGGTGCTTGCGCTGCGGCTGGCCGATCTCGATGAAATACTGACGCGCCAGCTTCAGGGCCGCCTCCATCGCCTCGGAGCCACCCGAGACGAAGTAGACCGACTCGAGCCCCGCGGGTGCGCGCTCGACCAGAAAATCGGCCAGGGCTTCCATCGGTTCGGTGGTGAAGAAGGCGGTGTGAGCGTAGGCCACCTTGCCCACCTGCTCACGGATGGCCTCGATGGCGGCGGCATCGCTATGCCCCAGACAGGAGACCGCGGCGCCACCGCAGGCATCCAGATAACGCCGCCCCTGATCGTCGATCAGGTAATGGCCTTCACCCTTGACGGCCGTGGGGTAATCCTGCGTCAGGCTGCGGTGGAAAACGTGGCTCATGGGATTCTCCGGGTTGACAATACGCAAAATATAAATGCTCTATTTAAATTTGCAATTAAAATTTGCATATTTATCATCCAACGCCCTCAGCAGCGCCAGGAGGCTACAATGCTCCCCCGACGCCACGAGATGAAGTGAAGCGACGCCATGACGGACACCCCCACGCCCCCTCCGGAAACGCTGAGCGGCCTCAGGCAACGGCTCAAGGCCATCGAAGCCGGCGAGGCCGGCATCCGGCTGGGCAAACGCTCCCGGCACGTACTCGCGCTGCTCGTCGAGGCACCGCAGCAGGCCGCGGTCTCATCCATCAGCGAGCTGGCGGAGCGGCTGGGCGTCAATGCGTCGACGCTCTCGCGCCTGGCCCAGCGCCTGGGCTATGGGGGGTTCGGCCAGTTGCAGGATGTCTTCCGCCGCGAAGTCACCGAAGGCCAGAGCTTCTACAGCGACCAGGCCTCCCGCCTCCTCGAGGCGAGCAGCGACACGCAGGGACTGGCTCGGCTGAGCCGGTTGGGACGGCAAGAGAGCGCCAACATGGCGAGCCTGTTGGAGCGGATCGATCCGACGGCCTTCGAGCAGACGGTGACGCTGCTGGCGACGGCCCATCGGGTGCGCGTGCACGGCATGCGCCAGTTCCACTCCCTGGCGCTGTTCATGGCCTATGGCCTGGGGATGTTGCGCCCCGACGTCGCCCCACTCGACGCGGGCCGGCAAGGCGTCGCCGATGCCCTGGCCCAGCTCGACCCCGGCGACGTGCTGATAGTGGCAAGCTGCTTCCCCTATACCCCGAGCGTGCTGGCCACGGCCGAGGTCGCGGCCCGCCACGGGGTAGAGGTCATCGCCCTGACCGACTCGGAGCGCTCACCCCTGGCCCGGGTCGCGCGGCACAGCTTTCCGGTGCCCAATCATAGCCTGTTCTACAGCAACAGCATGTGTGCCTTCATGCTGCTCGCCCAAGGGCTGCTGAGTGAAGTGGCCAGCGCCCTGGGTAGCGCCGGGCTGGCGGCGCTCAAGCACCGCGAGACGATGATCGCCGAACTCGGCGCCTCCCTGTGATCGCGGACGATCGCCCAAGACGCAGTGCCACGAAAAATTCAACGAAACTTCAGACAACCTGCCTGCGCTCCTCCCTATGGTGAACCTTTCACGGAGGAAGGAGCGGAGCATGTCATACCGGATCGATATCGACTCACTGCGCCGTTATCAGGCCGACGGCGTGGCATCGAAGGCCATGACCGAGGGTGAGCGCCAGCGCTTCGAGCAAGCCGTCGAAGAAGCCCTCAACGCCCGCGCGTCAGCAGGCGGCACGGGCGAGCTCGACAGCGCAACGGAGCGGGTTTTCGTCGCCGAGGAAGGCGACAGCCTGTGGGAAATCGCCGAAGAGCTCCACGTCGATTACGACGATTTTCTCGCCCTGAACGAACGTGACGACATGCCCGACCCGGGAGAGATCGATCCGGGCGACGTCGTGTTCGTTCCGCATACCTCTCCCGAGGAGGCGGCCCGGTCGCCACGTGATAGCCAAGGCGTTCCCGTTGGAGAAGACGAGTTCATCGACGGCCTGCGCGAACGCGGCAACGAGCTTGAATACGCCGACGATCCAGCCACGGTCGATTACGACGGCGAGATCGATTCCCTCTCCCAGGAGGTTGAGCGTTACCTGGCGGCACTGCCGGTTGATGAACGACAGGCCGCCCTGCAACGCCTCTACGACCATAGCTGGCGCGATGCCGGTCCTGCCCAGATGGCCATCGAACAAGCCGCGGAGAACAGCGGCCTGGCACTTCAGCCGAGCAGTCATGCCGGCCCGGAAGCGGAAGCCGCAGCACGCGAGATCATTGACGAGGCCCGAGAACAGAGTGATCCGCAAGCGGCGCTCGAAACTCTCGAAGAGGGGTACGAAGGAGCTTCGTCGACGGTCCAGGTCGCCCTGGATCGCTCCAGTGGCGCCGGGGAGATCGCCGCCGAAGCAGGAGCTTGGATCGTCGACGCTGCCCGCGCCGAGGACGACCCGGCCAGTGCGCTGCGCACCTATGAAGCGGGGCGGGACGATGCCCCGGAGCGGGTGCAGGACGCTCTCGACCGGTCCAGCGATGCCCAGGCGATCATCGATGACGCCGCCGCCTGGGCCGCCGAACCTCTCACGGGCGAATTGCAGGGAACGGACACCCCCGAGCGGCGCACACTCGAGATGATAGAACGCCTCGACGCCCTGACCGAAGGACTGGAGCCTGAGCTCGCCAGCGAGGTAGTGGAAGCCCTGATCGGCGAGATCGAGACGGCCAACCAAGGTGATCTACAGGCTTATGGCGGAGCCATGGCCGGGCCGAACGGCACCACGCTCCTGCTGGAAATCCTCGACCGTATCGCCGGGACGGATGCGGGGGATCGTGCGGCAAACCGGCTTGCGGAACAATTGCCGGTGGACATGAATACGGTGCGCAACGAGATGCACGAAGCGATTTCCTCCGGCGAAGCGATTCCCAGCCTGGCCCTGGCGATCGCCTCGCTGGAAGGCGCGGAGAGTTTCCGCGACGAGCTGTTCACCGCCGTGGAGCAGTTCCGCGACCACACCATCGGCGGACAGGCCGACGAGTACCATGAGCATCTCGATGAACCGAGCTTCCTGATCCTCAACGGCGGTGCGGCAATGACAGAGGAGCAGCTCGCAGCGGCGATCGACGATTACCTCGCCTCCAATCCCGACTGGGAAACGGAATTCGAGGCGCTGCAGGAACAGTTGGCCGACAGCGGTGCCGGGCTGCTGGAACAGATAGAACAGCTGCGGGGGCTACCGGACGAGGCGGGCATAGACCAGCAGTCGCGTATCGAGGCCCTGTTCGAAGATGCCAATGCCCAGCTGGCTGTCTCGACGGCCCTCCAGGAGAAACCCGAGCTGGTGTCGGGGGACGCCGGCGACGCCTTGATCGAGACCTTCAACGAACTGGGTATCACCGAAGAGCACCCCTTGGCGGTAAGCCTGGTCGGCGCCTACCTGCGCGAGAACGTGATCCTGCCTGCGGTCGACATCGATCCCAGCGACCCTCAGTCGCTGGAGGAGGCCCAGGCGCGGCTGGACGAGACGCTGCGCGACAATCCCCAGCTCGCCGAGCTGCTGGGCACCACGACCGGCGAGCTCGATGCGCTCGCCGACACCTTCACAGCGTTGGTACCCGAATTCACTGAGAACTTCGACCCGCAGCGCTACCAGATCGACGTGGCGCGCAATCTCAACAACACCCTGGACAAGACCAACGAGATCTTCCGCGACTCGCCCTACAATCGCGCCTTCCGCGCTTCCGCCCTCTCCATCGTCGGCTCGGGGCTGGCCAATGCCATCGAGACCTACGGCGACGACCCTTCGCTGCGCAACGCCCTGCAAGTATCGATCGAAACAGCACGGGTCGGCGTCGATGGCGCCCAACTGGTCGACGCGCTGTTCACCGGCAGCGAAGGTTCCCGGGCCACGCCTGGCCTCAAGCTGAGCGGCAAATTCGTGCATCTGCTCGGTGCCTCGTTGGCCGGGGCCGATGCCCTGGCTCGCCTGAACCAGGGCGACGTGGTCGGTGCCGGTCTCAACGCGGCGGTGGCGGGCGGGGTCGGCTATGCAGTGTTCGGCAGCTCGACACTGGCAGGTCCAATCGGCTTCGGCATTGCCACCCTGGCCACCCTGGTCCAGTTCGGTCGTGACGCTTACCTGGCGGCGCAGCGCAACAGTCGCTTCGAGACCCAGACCACGGCGGACTTCCTCGCCCACGCCGGTTTCAGCGAAGAGGCCGCCCAACTGCTGCTCGACCAGAGCGGCGATGGGCATAGCGTAGTCCCCCTGCTGATGCGCTATGGCGAACTTCACGGACTCTCGCCCGGGCAGACCGTGGACTGGATCAACACGATTCCCGAGAGTGAGAACGGAGCCGCCATGCTCGCCGCACTGCGTGACAACCTGCACAACACGCTCGACGAGTTCGATGGCGATATCAGCCGGTTCGACGCCCATGCCGAGGGCTTCGAGCTGGCCTCGCCTTCACTCGGAGAGTCTCGTAGCGGCTCCCTGACGCCTCGTTCTCAATTCGAACTCGACGCCATCCTGCCTCAGCTCGGCATCGAGTCGCCGCGCGAGTACGCCTAACACTGCCGAGAGTTCAAGCGAAAACGACGACGCCCGCCTCGAGGAGACGGGCGTCGTGTCGGTGCGGCTTCAGGGCAACAGGATGGTCGAGCCGGTGGTCTGGCGGCCGGCCAGCGCATCCTGGGCCTTGCCGGCATCGGCCAGGGCGAAGCGCTGGCCGATGTCGACCTTGATCTTGCCGCTGCCCAGCATGTCGAACAGGTCGCGGCACATCATTTCCAGCCGCTCGCGGCTGTCGGCATAGCCGTTGAGGCTGGGGCGGGTCACGAACAGCGAGCCCTTCTGGTTGAGGATGCCAAGATTGACCCCTTCGACCGGCCCCGAAGCGTTGCCGAAGCTGACCATCAGCGAACGCGGCTTGAGGCAGTCGAGCGAAGTGATCCAGGTGTCCTTGCCCACCGAGTCGTAAACCACATCGCACATCTCGCCATTGGTGAGCTCGCGCACCCGCTCGACCACGTCTTCGCGGGTGTAGTCGATGGTTTCCCAGGCGCCGTTGGCCTTGGCCAGCTTCGCCTTTTCTTCCGAGCTGACGGTCCCGATCAGCTTGACGCCCAGCGCACGCGCCCACTGGCAGGCGATGGAGCCCACCCCGCCGGCGGCGGCATGCCACAGGATCGTCTCGCCGCCCTCGAGCGGTCGGGTCTGGCGCAGCAGGTACTGCACGGTCAAGCCCTTGAGCATGCTGGCCGCGGCGGTTTCCGTGGCGATCGTGTCGGGCAGTACCACGACCTTCTCCGCCGGTAGCACATGGTACTCCGCATAGGCCCCCAGCGGCCCCTGGGCATAGGCGACCCGATCGCCCTCCTTGAGATGGTCGACGCCCTCGCCCACCGCGTCGACCACCCCGGCGCCCTCGGTGCCGAGCCCGGACGGAAGGCCAGGCGCGGGATAGAGGCCGGTGCGGAAATAGATGTCGATGAAGTTGAGCCCGATCGCTTCATTCTTGACCCGAACCTCGCCGGAAGCGGGATCGGCCGGCGTGACGTCGAGGAATTCGAGCACCTCGGAGCCGCCGGTGCGAGCAAACTGGATGCGCTTGGCCATGAGATCTTCCTTTGTTCGCTAACGTTAAGTGAACACCATCCAACCGCCGATCATGCAGGCGGTCAAGCGCGCCGCCACCCGACAATGATGATCAGCCGGGGAATGCCGCCAGCCGTTCGACGAAACGTGCCTTCTCCTCTTCGAAGAAGCGCGGATCGTGCTTGAAACGCCGCAGCACGGCGTCGTCATCGAAGCCCAGCGCCGGCTCCAGCTCGTTCACGCCACGCGCCGGGTGGTGGGTCGAGAGGCCGACGCGCCGCCCGCCGGGCGCGGCGAACCAGCGGTTGATGCCGCAGCGGCGAAAGAACGCCTCTTCGTCCTGGTCCACCGCATCGACCCGCAGCGGGGCCTTCTGGGCCAGCTCGCGGATCAGCCGGCGCAGGCTCTCACGGTCGCCGCCGGGGGAGGCGTGCAGCCTCAGCGACATGCCCGCACCCGAGGCATCGAGTGCCAGCAGGGCCAGCGCGCCGGGCCTGCCCTGCTCGTCCACCAGCGCCCACAGGCGGGCGGCCTCCTGCGAGAACAGCACCTGTCGCGTGCCGGTGAACGTGACCAGCGGCGAGAGCCCCGCTTCCCTACCGTAGATATCGGCGCACAGGCGGGCGAGCCAGGCATCGCGCTGCTCGTCACGCTCGGGGGTCATCACCTTCATGCCTTGCCTCGTTGCATCGTCAAAGGCTGCAAGCCTAGCATAGTCGCGGTCGATTCCATGCGCGTCGCCCCGCTCGAATCGCCATTCGGATCCCATAGCTTGCCACGACCTTCACGCGGAGCCCCGACATGCCAAAGCACCCTGCTATTGCGCTGCCCCGATTGATCGCTCACCGCGGTCTCTCCGCGCATGCCCCGGAGAACACGCTGGCGGCGGTGAAGGCGGCACATGAGGCCGGCTATGCCTGGGTGGAACTCGACGTGCAGCTGCTCGGCGACGGTACCCCGGTGATCTGGCACGACGCCACGCTCAAGCGCTGCTCCGACGGCCATGGCCGACTTGCCATGCTGGATCTCGCCGCGGTACGCAGGCTCGATGTCGGTGCCTGGTTCGGCGACGGCTTCCGCGGCGAGCGCATGGCCACCCTGAGCGACATGCTCGCGCTGCTGGTGGAGCTGGACATGGGCGTCAACATGGAGCTCAAGGTGACCCACCGGCGCAGCGGTACCGAGCTGGCCGAGGTGGTGGTACCCCGCCTGCTCAAGGCACTGCCTCCCGAGCGCCTGATTCTCTCTTCCTTCGATCAGCCCGCCCTGCAGCATGCCCGCTCCCTGGCCGATGCCTCGCTGCTGGCCATCGGCGTGCTCACCGAGGGCGTACCCGCAACGTGGCGGACGCGCTGCGAGGCGCTCGATGCCTTCAGCCTTCATACCGACTGGACGCGGCTCACCGCCCGCCGCGCCCGGGAGATCAAGGACGCCGGCTATCGCCTGCTGTGCTACACGCCCAACGACCCCGCCGCGTTCGCCCCGCGCTGGGAGTGGGGCGTCGACTGCGCCATCAGTGACGATCCGGCCCTGTTCGCCGGCATCGCCCCGCCGCCGCGACTCTGAAGAACCGGAGCAAGGACAGCCATGCCTGCAGTGGTCTAGCTTGATGGTGGAACGGACAGAACGAAGCAAAGCCAGGAGGAAGTGCAATGGAACTGCTCGACAGGATCACGGACTACCTGATCGACAACGGATTGAAGCTTGCCACCGCCGAGTCCTGTACCGCGGGGCTGATCGTGTCCGAGCTGGCCCGGGTGCCCGGCAGCGGCCAGAGCATCGACTGCGGCCTTGGCGTCTATTCGCCACAATCGAAGCATCGCTACCTCGGGGTCAGCTTCGACACCATCGACCGATACGGACTGACCAGCGAGGCCGTGGCCTGCGAAATGGCCAGCGGAGCGCTGAGCAACAACGATGCCGACGTGGCCCTGGCCAATACCGGCATTGCCGGCCCCACCCCGGGCGACGACGACACTCCCATCGGCACGGTCTGCTTCGCCTGGGCCTTCCGCGAGAATGGCCAGCACCACCATTTCAGCGAAACCCGCCGCTTCGACGGCACGCGTAACGAAGTGCGCCTGGCCGCGGCCCACTACGCGCTGGAACGATTGCCTCACTATCACCGGCTGTGCGCCGGCGCCGAATCGACAGGGGCCGAAGAAGAGCGCCGTTCACGCCAGGCCGAGCAGCGCTCGATCGGCGTGCAGCTGCGCTCCAGAACGAACGTCGACGCCCGGCATGAGCTCGAGCGGCGCCGCGATTTCCTATGTGCGGCCATGCGGGAAAGTGGACAGCACACCCTGGTGCTTGGCATCAGCGGCGGTGTCGACTCCACCGTCGCGGGGCGCCTGGCGCAGCTCGCCGTGGAGCAGCTGCGCGAGGAAGGGGAACAGGCCTGGTTCGTCGCCATGCGCCTGCCCTACGGCGTGCAGCAGGATGCCGAGGACGCCGAGCGGGCGCTGGCCTTCATCCAGCCCGACGAAGTGCTGGAGGTGAACATGCAGGCCGGCAGCGATGCCTTGCTGGAAGCGCTGGAGAGCGGCGGGCTGGCATTCACGGACGCCCATCAGCGCGATTTCGTGCTGGGCAACATCAAGGCGCGCCAGCGCATGGTGGTCCAGTACGCCGTGGCCGGCGCGCGCGGCGGGCTGGTCATCGGCACCGACCAGGCCGCCGAAGCGCTGATGGGCTTCTTCACCAAGTACGGCGACGGTGCCTGCGATGTCGCTCCGCTGACCGGCCTGACCAAGCGCCAGGTACGCCTGCTCGGCCAGCAGCTCGGCGCCCCCGCTGAGCTGGTCGACAAGGCGCCCACCGCCGACCTCGAGTCGCTGGCACCGCAGAAGCTCGACGAGGTGGCCCTCGGCGTCAGCTACGATGAGATCGACGCCTTCCTGGAGAACCGGGATGTCTCCCGACCCGCCTTCGATACCATCGTGACCACCTACCGGCGCACCGAGCACAAGCGCCAGTTGCCGCTCACGCCGGACTGAAACCCTTCCCATATCACCCAAGTGGGCCGACACCGGAGTGTCGGCCCGCACGGTAGCCAACCGCCCGAACGATGCCGTCAGAGCCCCACCAGACGCGCAATGGCGGCCATGTCCAGGTTCGCTTCCAGGCAGTCGGCCAGTCGATCGAGCTCCTGCTGCCGATGGGCCCGGTAGTCCACCGCGTCGCCCTGCGCCTCGAGCCCGCAGCGGGCAAGCAGCGCCGCGCACGCCTCGGGGCCGTCGAACAGGCCGTGGAGGTAGGTGCCCATGACCCGGCCGTCGTCGCTGACGGCACCGTCCGGCCCGCCCTGCAGCTCGACGAGTGGCCGCGCCAGGGCAGGCCCTTCGCTCACCCCGTTGTGGATCTCGTAGCCGGTGACCGGCACCCCTTCGGGAAGCAAGCGCCCACTCACGTTACGCAGCTGCTTGCCCGCTACCATGCGGGTCTCGAACTCGAGCAGCCCGAGCCCTTCGCTAGCGCCCGCCGGCCCCTCCAGGCCCTCCGGGTCGTGCACGGCACGGCCCAGCATCTGCAAGCCGCCGCAGATGCCGAGCACCCGACCGCCGTAGCGCAGGTGGCGCTGGATGGCGGCTTCCCAGCCCTGGGCGCGCAGCCAGGCGAGGTCGCTGCGGGTGCTCTTGCTGCCGGGCAAGATGATGAGATCGGCCGGCGGGATCGCCTGGCCGGGTCCGACGAAGGTCAAGTCGACCTGCGGATGCAGGCGCAGTGGATCGAAGTCGTTATGGTTGCTGATGCGCGGCAGCGCCGGCACCAATACCTTGAGCGTATCCCCCTTCCCCACCCGGCCGCTGCGACCGATACTGTCCTCGGCATCGAGCAATAATCCCTGCAGATAGGGCAGCGTGCCATATACCGGCTTGCCGGTGCGCTCGGTGAGCCAGTCGAGCCCCGGCTCGAGCAGGGCGATATCGCCACGGAAGCGATTGACGATGAAGCCACGGGTACGTGAGCGCTCGCTCGCGCCGAGCAGCGCCAGGGTGCCGACCAGCTGCGCAAAGACCCCGCCGCGGTCGATATCGCCCACCAGCACGACCGGGCAGTCGACCATCTCGGCGAAGCCCATGTTGGCGATGTCGTTCGCACGCAGGTTGATCTCCGCCGGGCTACCCGCGCCCTCGGCGATGATCACGTCATAGCGAGAAGCCAGCGCCTGCCAGGCCGCCAGCACGCTTTCCCGCGCGGTGCGCTTGTAGGCGTGATAGTCCAGCGCCTCCATGTGGCCGTGGACCCGGCCGCGCAGGATCACCTGGGCGCCGCGGTCGCTCTCGGGCTTGAGCAGCACCGGGTTCATGTCGCTGTGGGGCTCGACCCCCGCCGCCAGTGCCTGCAGTGCGGTGGAGCGGCCGATCTCGCCGCCGTCCACCGTCACCGCGCTGTTGAGCGCCATGTTCTGCGGCTTGAACGGCGCCACCGACACCCCGCGCCGCGCCAGCACCCGGCACAGCCCGGCCACCACCGTGCTCTTGCCGGCATCCGAAGTGGTGCCCTGGATCATCAGGGTTGGCATGGGATTACAGCTCTATCCCGCGTTGCGCCTTGATCCCCTGATCCTTGAAGGCGTGCTTGATCACCTTCATCTCGGTGACGGTGTCGGCCAGCTCGATCAGCGGCTCAGGGGCGTAGCGCCCGGTGACGACGGCATGCTGCATGGGCGGCCGCGCCTGCAGGTCGTCGAGCACTTGGTCGAGGTCGAGGTAGTCGTAGCGCAGGGCGATGTTGAGTTCGTCGAGCAGTACCAGGTCGAAGCTGGCATCGGTGAGCATGCCGCGGGCCACCTGCCAGGCAGCCTCGGCGGCGCGGGTGTCGCGCTCGCGGTCCTGGGTATCCCAGGTGAAGCCCTCGCCCATCACGTGGTATTCGACGCCGGGCTGGCGACGGAAGAAGGCCTCCTCGCCGGTCTCCCGCGTGCCCTTGATGAACTGCACCACGCCTACCTTCATGCCGTGGCCCAAGGCACGCGCCAGCATGCCGAAGCCGGAGCTGCTCTTGCCCTTGCCCGGGCCGGTCAGCACCAGCAGCAGGCCCTGCTCCTTCTGCGCGCCGGCGATGCGCTCGTGCATGATCTTCTGCTTGGCCGCCATGCGCTGGGCATGGCGCTGGGGGTCCTTGGCGTTCTCGCGCATGGTTGTCTCCTAGTTCTTGTCCTGGGTGAAATGCAGCGGCTCGCCGCGGAAGATGGCGGCGGCCAGCGCCGGCGCCGAGGGGAAATAGCCGTGGAAGTAGCTGGCGACCAGCCTGCCCTCGACATAGACCGGTTCGCCGGGGCTCCCGGCCAGGCGCCGGGCGTGGGCAGCCGGCGTCAGCGGCGTCTCCAGCAGTGAATGGTGGTAGGTGTGGCCGCGCAGCTCGCCGGTGTCGGTCGCCAGGCTCTGCAGGCCCAGGGCGCTGAGCTTGCCGGCCATCTGCGCGGTACCGGGCAGCAGCCCCAGCATGGCATGTTCATGGCCCTCGCCATCCACCAGGGCCCCCATGCACGCCATCAGCCCGCCGCACTCGGCCAGGATCGGCCGACCGGCGTCGTGATGGGCGCGGATCGCGGCGCGCATCGGCGCGTTGACAGCAAGCTTTCCACCATGCAGCTCCGGATAGCCGCCGGGCAGCCACAGGGCGTCGCAGCCGGGCAGCTCGCGGTCGGCCAGCGGCGAGAAGAAACGCAGCTCGGCGCCCATCTGTGTGAGCAGGTCGAGGTTGGCGCGATAAAGGAAGGCGAAGGCGTCGTCACGCGCCACGCCGATGCGCACGTCCTCGAGCAGCCGCGGCGGCAGTTCGGGCGCCTCGGCGTCGAGCGTGACCCGCGCCGGCAACCGGTCGAGGCCGGCTTCCTTGAGCACCTCGGCGGCAGCATCGAGCTGCGCATCGAGCCCCGCCAGCTCGCCGGCCTGGACCAACCCCAGGTGGCGGTCGGCAACCTTCATCGCCTCGTGGCGAGGAATCGCCCCCAGCAGCGAGAGCCCCGTCGGCATGCTCTCCGCCAGCAGCCTGCCGTGGCCGGGGCTACCCACACGGTTGGCAATCACCTCGTGGATGGCGAGGTCGGGGTGGTAGTTGGCCAGCCCCTGGGCCACGGCGCCGAAGGTCTGGGCCATGCCCCAGGCGTCGATCACCGGCAGCGCCGGCAGCCCGGCGAGTATCGCCAGGTCGGCGCTGGAGGGGTCGCCGTCGAACAGCCCCATGGAACCCTCGACCAGGATCAGGTCGGCGTCACGGGCCGCCTCGGCCAGGCGCCAGCGACACTCCGCCTCGCCGGTCATCCAGGGGTGCAGCTGGTAGACCGGCTGGCCCGAGGCCACCTCCTGCACCATGGGGTCGAGGTAGTCGGGGCCATGCTTGAACACCCGCACCCGGCGCCCGGCGTTGCGGTGCAGCCGCGCCAGCGCGGCGGTGACCATGGACTTGCCCTGGCCGGAGCCGGGGGCGGTGATCAAGGCGGCATGGGTCTCGCCGCGAATCGTCGAGTCGGTCATATCACCTCACGGGAACGAAAACGGGGGCGCCGTCGATTTCGGCGGTGGCCAGGCGCTGGCCGTAGAGCCGCTCCAGGGCGGCGGGCACCAGCAGGCGCTCGGCCGCCCCCCAGCACGCCTCGCCGTCGGGATAGAGCAGCAGCAGATGATCGCACCAGCGCGCCGCCAGGTTGAGGTCGTGCAGGCACATCATCACCGCGCGGCCTTCGGCGGCCTGCTCGGTGAGCAGCGCCATCACGGCGCTCTGGTGGTGCAGGTCAAGATGATTGGTGGGCTCGTCGGCGAGCCAGATCCGCGGCGCCTGGGTCAGCACCGTGGCGACGGCCAGGCGCTGGCGCTCGCCGCCCGAGAGCGTGCTCACCAGGCGCTCGACCAGGTGGTCGACCTCAAGGCGCTCGAGGGCCGCCTCGGCAAGGCGCAGGTCCTCGCCGCCCTCCATCTGCCACGCCGAGAGCCAGGGGTGGCGGCCGATCAGCGCGGTCTCGCGCACCGTGGCGGGAAAGCCGTCGTGGCGTTCCTGGAACACCAGGCCCAGCGTCTGCGCCACCTGCCGTCGGCCCAGCGCCGCCAGCGGGCGGCCGTCGATCAGTACCTGCCCGGCCCGCGGCGCACGCAGCCCGGCCAGGGTATGCAGCAGCGTGGTCTTGCCGGCGCCGTTGGGGCCGAGCACGCCCCACACCTGCCCCGGCTCGACGCTGAGCGTGAGCGCTTGGCCGTCATGCCGCCCCGGCACGTCGATCACCAGCTCTTGAGTCTCGAGGCGGTTCATCAGCGGCTCCGGTACAGCAGGAAGAGGAAGGTGGGCACGCCGAGCAGCGCGGTGATCACCCCCACCGGCAGCTGCTCCGGGGCGATCATGGTGCGCGCCAGGGTATCGGCCAGCACCAGCAGGGAGCCGCCGGCCAGGGCACAGGCCGGCAGGATCAAGCGCTGGTCGTTGCCCAGCACCAGGCGCAGCATGTGGGGCACCACCAGGCCGACGAAGCCGATGCTGCCGGCAGTAGTCACGGCGGTGGCGGTAAGTACGCTGGCGACGAGGTAGATCGTCCACTCCAGCGGGCGCACGTTGACCCCAAGTGCCGCCGCCTGCAGAGGGCCGCGGGCCATGACGTTGAGGCTGCGCCCCAGCGGCACCAGCAGCAGGCAGATGAGCAGCAGCAGCGCCAGCGGCGGCCAGGGCGTGCGTGCATAGGAGAGATCGCCCATCAGCCAGTAGAGCATGCCGGGCAGGCGCTCGGCGGGGCTTATCGCCAGCATCAGGGTGATCACCGCGCCCCAGCCGGCGGCGACCACCACGCCGGTGAGCAGCAGCCGCGAGGGCGTCCAGCTGCCGGTGCCGTGGGCCAGGCCGAACACCAGCAGGGTGGAGAGAAAGGCGCCAAGGAAGGCGGAGCCGGTGATCACCGCTCCGCCGAGCCCCGTCAACATCGCCGCCAGCGCCCCCACCGAAGCGCCGCCGGAGAGGCCCAGCACGTAGGGGTCGGCGAGCGGGTTGCGCAGCAGCACCTGCATCAGGGCGCCGGCGACGGCGAGCAGCCCGCCCACGGCGAAGGCCGAGAGCGAACGCGGAATGCGCAGCTCGAGGATCAGCGTGCGCGCCAGGGGGCTGCCCTCGCCCCGGACTACCGCCCACACATCGCCAAGGGTGAGCGCGGCGCTGCCCCACGTGACCGACACCAGCAGCGCCGCCAGCCCAAGCAGGGCCAGCGTCCCCAGCGGCAGCCACAGCGAGCGTCGGCGCGGCATGCGCATGGCGTCAGCGCTTGTCACGGGCACGGTCGAGCTTCTCGCAAAACAGCCGGCTGCCCTCCAGCAGCCTCGGCGTGGGGCGCTGGATCAGCGACGGCGGCACGAAGTAGAGATTGCCGCGCTCCACCGCGGCCAGGTCGGGGTACTGCTCCCAGTGAGCCAGCCACTCCCGGTTCTCCTCGCCCATGCCACCGGCCAGGATCGCCTCGGGGTCGGCGGCCAGCACCGACTCGTCGTCGATGCGCGGCACCAGCCGCGACAGCTCGCCGAAGACGTTGACCCCGCCGCACAGGGTCAGCACCTTGCCGATCAGGTGGTCGTCGTTGATGGTCATCAGCGGCTCGTCCCACACCTGGTAGAACACCGAGATCGGCTCGGCCTCGGCGTAGCGCTCGGCGAGTGCCGCCATGCCATCGCGGAACTCGGCGGCCTCGCGGTCACCCGCCTCGCGGGTGTCGGCGAGCCGCGCCAGCCGCTCGATGGCGTGGGACACGCCCTCGAAGTCCCGCGGCTCGATGTAGAACACCGGCATGCCCAGCGCCTCAATGGTCTCGAGCTGCTCGGGCGGGTTGCCGGTGACCCAGCCGATCACCAGGTCGGGGCGCAGCGAAACGAGGGTCTCCAGGTCCATACGCGTGTGGCTGCCCACCGACGTGACCGCCTGAGCCTCGGGCGGATAGTCACTGTAGGCCACCACCGCCACCACCTTCTCTCCCGCCCCCGCGGCATAGACCAGCTCGGTCGCGCCCGGCGAAAGCGCGGCGATGCGCTCTGCCGGGGCCGAAAGGCACACCTCGCGGTCGCGGTCGTCGATGGCGCACAGCGAAGCGGCGCGTACCTCGCCGGCCACCGGCCCCAGCAGGGCCAGCGCCAGCAAGGCAGCGGAAACAGCAGCGGGGCCAAGGGCCCCGCCGAAGCGGCCGCTACTGGCCGAAGTGAACACTGACGAAGGCCGCGCGGCCGGCGTTGGGATAGTCACGTGCGGTCTCGTACTCCTTGTCCAGCGCGTTCTCCAGCGTCAGGCGGGCCGACCACAGCGGGGCAAACTCCCAGCCGGCACGCAGGTTGACCAGCCCGAAGCCGCCGATACGATCCTGGTTGGCCGCATCGTCGTAGCGATCGCCTTGCAGGATCCAGGACCCGCCCAAGGACCAGTCGCCCAGCTCGCGGTCCACGTCGAAGCGGGCGCTCTGGCTGGCGCGACGCTGAATACGATTGCCGGCATCGGCACCGCTACGATTCTCCGGATCGGTCCATGTCAGTGCCGTAGCCAGCGTCCACTCCCCGAGTTCGACGCCACTCGACAGTTCGACGCCGCGGATCCGTGCCTCGGCAATGTTCTGCGGCGCCCAGAGCCCGCTCGGGGTCGGTGCCCAGGCGATCATGTCGTCGAGTTCGGTGCGATAGGCCGCCAAATCCCAGAACCATTGCCGATATTGGCCGCGCACACCCACTTCGATGGTTTCGGAGGTTTCCGGATTGAGCTCGGGGTTGCCGGAGTTCGGCCAGTACAGGTCGTTGAACGTCGGCGCGCGAAAGGCAGTACCGTAGCTGGCTCGCAGGGTATGAGCATCATCCAGATCATAGCCCAGTGCCAGGCTGCCGGTGACCTCGTCGCCATAGGCTTCGTTATCGTCGTAACGCAGCCCGGCCTGTACGGCGAAGGGCGAGAAATCGAGCAGACCCTGGGTGAAGACGGCGCTGTTGTCACGGCTGGAGACGGCAAAATCCGTGGTGCCCGATACCTTGTCTTCGCTATGCTCCACGCCGGCGATCAACTCATGCATGCCGAAACTCAGGGTATTCTGCCAGCGGGCGGTCTGGGTCCGGGTCTCGATGAGCGAAGGGAAGTCGGTATTGAAGGTGTCGAGCTCATCGCGAGCTTCACTCAATGTCAGTCGGCTGGTCCACCGCTCGGTCACAGGCAGTTCGCCATAGATGCCTGCCACCTGCTGCACGAAGTCGCTCTCGCCGTCGACGAAAGCGTTGCCGCCTCGAGCACGCAGGGCCAGCATGCCCACCTCCCCCCCCCCATCGAAGGTATGCGCCAGGCGTGCCAGCGTCGAGGTGTTGTCGTAGCCTTTGTCCTCACCATCGCGGCGCAGCGGGGTGCCGTCGGTCGTGAAACGGCTGCCGGCGAAGCTGTAGCGGGTGCCGCCGCTGCTGCCGGAAAGCCCGGCGCTGTAGCGCTGGGTGTCGAAGGAACCACCACCTGCGGAGATGCGCGGGTGCGGTCCTCCCTCCTGCGCCTCATGGGTGAAGAGCTGAACCACGCCGCCCACGGCATCGGCACCGTACAGGCTGCCGCGCGGGCCACGCACGATCTCGGCGCGCTGGAACATGCGCGGGTCGAGATAGTGCCAGGCCGCGCCTCCGGCGGTGGCGGAGCGCAGGCGGATGCCGTCGATCATCAGCACGGTCGATTCACTGCCGGTACCGCGCAGGTAGATACTGCTCGCCTTGCCGAATGATCCGCGGTCGTTGACGTCGACCCCCGGCTGCCCTCGCAGCAGATCGGTCACGCTGGTGGGATCCTGCCGGCGCAGGGTGGCCTCGTCGAGCACGGTCACGGAGGAGAGACTCTCGTCGGCGGTGCGCGGCGCCAGGGTGGCGGTGACCACCAGCGGATTGAGCGCCACGGCATCGGCGCTCTCGCCGGTCGGATCTTGAGCCTGAACGGCCAGCGGAAGCGCGGCCAGGCCAAAGGCGGCCAGATGATGCTTGGTTTTCATTCTGATTCCCTTGCTCGCCGTGCCTACCCGCACGGTCTTCTTTGCGAAGCCGGGCGGCATGGGAGTCGAGAAAGGGAGAGAAGTGAGGCGTCTGCCCTGCCTCGAGGTTACCCACCGCAACCCGGCATGAAGGGAGAGCCGAACGATTTGTCGAGCTTTCCCGCTCTCAGGCCGGTCTCCGGGCTGACGAGCGAAGCGTCGACGGCACGCTTCGGGCCCATCGCCTTCCCATGCTTGAGCACAGTGGCGCGATGATGGACCCACACTCGATCACCGTTGCGGGGGCAGCGTCGGAATGCGCCTTCTTCAAACCTGAAGAGGACCACCGACTTCCCGTTTAACCTCGAAATGACAATGAGGCACCTGAGAGTGGGCGTAAGCTAGCAACCGTAGCGCCGGGCGTCAACGCATCGTTGCGCTCTGGCTGATATGGATCAACGAGTTAGCCCTTTCACCAGGCCATTCCATACGTACCACACCCGCTCGCAGCGAGCCGTGGCGTCCTGGGCGAGCCAGCCGTTGAGGTCGCGCAGGCGCCTGTTCTCGCGGCCGAGGGGCACGACGGCGCGGCCCATTTCCACCACGATCAGCACGGCCTGGCCGCCCTGCGCGACTTCCCAGTCCCGCAGCGCATCGAGCTCCCGTGCCATGGCCTGACGCAGCCGGTCGTCGTCGGGCTCGGCGGCGAGCCGCTCGCCGATCCAGCGTTCCCAGCCCTCCAGCACCAGGCATGAGGTGTCGGCCACCGATGGCCACGCCTCGAGCCGGCCTCCCGCATGGGCGGAGTGCCAGCGGGGCTCCTCGAAGCGCTGCCTTACGACGCCGCGCTTGCCGGCGCAGGTACCGCCGATGAAGAGTTGCATTGCCAGCGCTCCCCGTCATGAGTGAAGGTGAATCGCCGCCCCTCGGCCTGAACGACGCCGCCCTCCCAGAAGCCGATGTCCTCGAAGCGGCGGCGCAGCTCTCGAATCACGCCGCCATGGCAGACCACCAGCGCGCGATGGTGGCTGTGCGGCGAGCAGCCGTTCACGAGATCGGCGAACCAGTCGTCGAGCCGCTGGCGCAGCTCGGCGGTGGACTCGCCGCCGGGCGGCGGCTGCTGGCCTTCGCTGTCGATCCAGGCGCGATAGAAGGGCTGCGACTTCAGCTCATCATAGGTGCGCCCCTCGTAGTCGCCGAAGTCGAGCTCACGCAGGCGCGCATCGAAGTGCATCGGCCAGGCCTGCTCGCGCCCTTCGATCACGTGCGCCAGGGTCTGCCGACAGCGGGTCAGGTCGCTGCAGTGCACGGCATCGAAGCTCTGCTCCGCCAGCGCCTCGCGCAGCCGGTCGAGGCCCGGCAGGGCGTCGGGCAGCAGCAGCGGGATGTCGCGCTGCCCCTGGTAGCGATGCTCGCGGTTCCACTGCGTCACCCCGTGACGAACGACCACCAGCTCCAGGCGACCAGCAGCAGCCATAGCTCTCCTCCCTCGATTGCGGTTCCGACGATGTCGCCGTTGATGCCCTTGAAGGCGCGCAGCATGCCCCAGGCATAGAGCATCAGGAACGGCGCCAGTGCAAGGCACAGCCACACTCCTCCCGGCACCAGCACGGCCGGCGGCAGCAGCGGCAGCGCCGCGAGCCAGAGATCGCGCGGTGAAAGATCGCGCTTCCAGCTGGCGGCCATGCCCTCGCGCCGTGCCGCCGGGGCCACCACCAGCAGCGCCACGGCTGCCAGGCGGCCCAGCCCCAGGATCATCACCAGCAGCAGCAGGCCGGCGCCGGCGTCGAGCAGCACGAACAGCAGCGCAGCCTTCCACAGCAGCAGGAACACCAGCGCCAGGATGCCGAAGCTGCCCACATGGGGATCCTTCATGATCTCCCACTTGCGCTCCAGCGGCGCGTTGCTGCCCAGGGCGTCGGCCACGTCCATCAGGCCGTCCAGGTGCAGCCCGCCGGAGAGCGCCACCCACAGCGTGAGCAGGGCCAGCGCCAGCAGCGGCGCGGGTAGCAGGTTCTCGAGCAGAGCGGCCGCCGCCGCCAGCAGGCCGCCGAGCAGCACGCCCACCAGCGGATAGCAGCGCACCGCCCAGCGCCGGGTGGCCGGCGTCCAGGGGCAGGCGAACGGCAGCGGCAGGCGGGTGAGGAACTGCAGCGCCAGCACCAGGCCAAAGGCGGCGTCTTTCATGAGCGCTCCCCACCACGGCGTTTCCACACCTGCGGCAGCCCGGCCATCACCTGGATCACCTCGTCCGCCTCCTGCGCCACCAGGCGGTGAGCCCGCTGCAGGAAGGCCAGGTAGCGCCACACCTCGGCGTCCTCGGGGGGCATGCCCTCGTTGACGTCGTTGGAGACGATCACCAGCGCCACGTCGCGTCGCCGGGCCTCGGCCAGCAGGCGCTCGAGCATGGCGATGCCCCGCGCCTCGTCGAGTTCGCCGGCATACTCGCTTGCATAGAGCAGTTGGCTGGCCCACAGGGTCAGGCAGTCGAGCAGCAGCGTGCTGCCGGGCGCCACCCGCTCGAGGGCGGCGACCAGATCCACCGGCTCCTCCAGGGTGATCCAGCCCTCGCCCCGGGCTTGCCGATGGCGGCCGATGCGGGCCTGCCACTCGCCGTCGCTGCCGCTCCTGGCGGTCGCCAGGTAGTAGCGGGCCCCGCCCCGCTCGGCCTGCCAGCGCCGCGCCAGGGCTTCGGCATGGGTGCTCTTGCCGGAGCGCGCCCCGCCGCTGATGAAGGCGATCATGGATGTCTCCAACGCGCGATGGCCTCGACCAGCGCCCGGTTCTCCGGCCGCGAGCGCACCGCCACCCGCAGCCAGGCGCCCTCGAGGCCGATGAAACGGTGGGTATGACGGACGAGAATGCCACCGCGCGCCAGGTGTTCCAGCAGCGCCGGCATCGACCCGCCGCGAGCCTCCTGAAGCCAAGCATCCCTGAACAACAGGAAGTTGGCGTGGGACGGCACGACGTCGAGCCCCAGCGCCGCGAGCTCGCCCTGTAGCCAGGGGCGCTCGGCGTCGAGCCAGGCGCGGGTTCGCGCCAGATAGTCCCGGTCCGCCAACAGCGGCGCGACCAGCCCCGCCGCCAGGGCGTTGACGCTCCACGGCGGCTGCAACTCGGCAGCAGCGTTTACCGCGGCGGCCGAGCCCAGCAGATAGCCCAGCCGCAGGCCGGGAATGGCATACAGCTTGGTCATCGAGCGCAGCAGCAGCAGGTTGTCGAAGCGAGCCAGCAGCGGCGTGAGCCGCTCGTCCGGCGTGACGAAATCGACGAACGCCTCGTCTACCACCAGCATGGCGCCGTGGCGCTGGCCTGTCGCCAGCAGGCGCTCGATGATCCCGCGCTCGATCAGCGTGCCGGTGGGGTTGTTGGGGCGACACAGGAACAGCGCGCCGGCATCGCGCATGGCCCCAGCGGCACGCGCCTCGTCCAGCATGAAACGCTCCCCCGTCAGGGCGAGAGGCTCCACGGCGATGCCATAGTGACGACAGGCCCGCTCGTACTCGCCGAAGGTGGGCTGCACGATGGCGACCCGGCTCACGCCGCGCCTGGCCAGCAGCGCCGCGGCGAGGAAGATCGCCTCGGCACCGCCGTTGGTGAGCCTTACCTGCTCGGGCCCGAGCCCTTCGGCGTGCGCGATGGCTTCTCGCGCCTCGCGATAGTCGGGGTCGGGATAGCGGGCGAGCTCCGCCACGCTGGCGGCAAGCCGCTCCGGTAGCCACGAGGGCGGCCCCAGCGGATTGAGATTGGCACTGAAGTCGATGACCTCACTGTCGTCGGCGAGGCCGAACCGCGGCAATAGCTGCTCCGGACGCCCGCCGTGGCTTGGCCAGTCGTTCATGTTCTCGTTCGCATTGCTCATGGCATCGCTCATTGCCTCTTCACATGAGCCCCCTTCCCGCCAGCACGAACATCACCATCAGCAGGAAGAAGGCGCTCCAGGCACCGTGCATATGGCATATGGCGCGCTCGATATGGGCGACTCGCAGCGGCTCGTGGGGCTCGCCCATTAGGGCCCGCTCCGACACCTGCCCAGCGTAATGATTGACGCCGCCGAGCTGCACGCCGAGCAGGTACGCCATCATCGCCTCGGGCCATCCGGCGTTGGGGCTGGGGTGGCGCGGCGCATCGCGCCGGGTGCCGGCCAGTGCCCCTCGCCCGCGTGTCCCTGGCAGCGCCAGGGCGGCCAGCCACATGGCCAGCGCGGTCAGTCGCGCCGGCACCCAGTTGGCCAGGTCGTCGAGCTTGGCCGAGGCGTAGCCGAAGTCGGCGTAGCGCTCGCTGCGATGGCCGACCATGGAGTCCAGCGTGTTCACTGCCTTGTAGGCCAGCGCCAGGGGCGCCCCGCCGAGCAGCGCCCAGAACAGCGGCGCGGTGATGCCGTCGACCGTGTTCTCGGCCACGGTTTCCACCGTGGCCCGGGTGATCCCCGCCTCGTCGAGGGCCTCGGTATCGCGCCCGACGATCATCGACACCGTACGGCGCGCGGCGTCGAGGTCACCTTGGGCCAACGGGCCGGCCACCGCGCAGGCGGCATCGCGCAGGCCCTTGATCGCCAGCGCACTGGCCAGCAGCAGCAATTCGCCGATGAGCCCCAGCCAGGGATGCAGCCAGGCGAGCAGCGTCAGCACGCTCCAGGCCAGCGCATAGACCAGCACCACCACGCAGCCGGTGAGCAGAAAGCCCTTCAGCCGACGATTCCGGTGAGCGCCGCGGTTCCAGCGGCGCTCGAGCACCTCGATCAGCCGCCCCATGGCGGCCACCGGGTGCGGAAGCCAGCGCGGGTCGCCGATCAGCAGATCCAGCGCAATGGCCCCCAGCAGCAGCGCCAGCAGGGCCAGGCTCAGGGGCTCGACGCTCATTTAGCCTTGTCACCGGAGGCCACACCGGCCGAATCGAAGGTAGCCATCTCGCTCAGCATGCGGCAGGCGGCCTCCAATAGCGGAAACGCCAGAGCGGCCCCGGTCCCCTCGCCCAGTCGCAGTTGCAGATCGAGCAGCGGCTCGGCATCGAGCAGTTCCAGCGCCACGTCGTGGCCCGGCTCGCAGGAGCGATGGCCGAAGATCAGGTAGCCGCGTAGTGCAGGCGCCAGCCGGCAGGCCACCAGCGCGGCCACCGTGGCGATGAAGCCGTCGACCAGGATCGGCATGCGCCGGGCCGCCGCACCCAGGTAGGCGCCGGCCATGGCGGCGATCTCCAACCCGCCGAGCTTGGCCAACAGTTCGAGCGGCCGAGAGGGATCCACGCCGCGGGCCGCCAACGCGCCTTCGATCACCTCGGCCTTGTGGGCCAGCCGCGCGGGAGCGATACCCGTGCCCTGGCCGACCAGGCGACTCGCCGGCCGGCCGCTCAGCGCCGCCAGCAAGGCGCTGCTGGCGGTGGTGTTGGCAATGCCCATCTCGCCCACGATCAGGCAGCGACAGCCGGCGGCGAAGCTGCGCCCGGCGGCGCGGACTCCCACCTCGATGGCGCGCTCGGCCTCGGTAAGACTCATGGCATCCTCTCGGGCGAAGTTGGCGGTACCCGGGCGCACCTTGTCGATGATCACACCGTCGCCCTCGACCGCCCCCTTCACGCCGACATCGACGACCTCGAGCCGAGCCGCGACCTGCCGGGCAAAGACGTTGATGGCGGCACCGCCAGCGGCGAAATTGGCCACCATCTGTGCGGTGACCTCCTGAGGAAAGGCCGACACACCCTCCTCGGCCACGCCATGGTCGGCAGCGAAGACGATCACCCCGGGCGGGCTCACCGCAGGCGCAGCACTGCCGCTCAGGCAGGCAAGCTGGATGGCCAGCGATTCGAGACGACCCAGGCTGCCGGGCGGCTTGGTGAGGTTGTCGAGGCGTGTCTGCACGGCGGGGGCGAGAGCGTCATCGACCGGTACGATGGCGGCCAGGGAATCGGCGAGCATGAGCGTATCCTGATGGGGTTGGGCAGCCGCCATCTTAACAGCCTGGCTCGGTCTGTCACGGCGCCGCAGCGAGCCTCTCCGTCAGCTGGCCATCCTCTCGCGCCCCGCACGCCTCGTCTTCGCCCCACGCCAGGCGCGCCGAATTCGCCACCACGCTGAGCGAGCTGGCCACCATGGCCAGTACCGCCACCAGGGGCGGAATCGGCATGGCCACCGCCAGCCCCAGGGCCAGCAGGTTGTAGACACCCGAGAGCACCAGGTTCTGGCGCATCACCCGACGGGTGCGGCGCGCCAGGCTCCAGGCCACCTCGACACCGCCGACGCCGGGCTTCAGCAGCGCCACGCTGGCTCCCTCCTGCACCGTGCTGTTGGCGCCCAGCGGCGCCACGCCGACGCTGGCGGTGGCCAGCCCCACCACGTCGTTGAGCCCGTCGCCGACGTAGAGCGACGGCTGCGGCATGGCCGCCAGCAGCTTGGCCTTGGCCTCGGGGCTGCGCCCGGCATAGCACTCCTCCGCTTTCATGCCCACGGCATCCGCCAGCCGCCTCACCGCCGGCGCCCGGTCGCCGCTGATCAGCGCCAGGGCGAGGCCGTGACGGCGCAGCTCGGCCAGCGTCTCGGCGGTACCGGGCAGGGCCGTCTCGCCCAGGGTGAAACGGGCCAGCACTGTACCGTCGCAGGCCAGCAGCACTTCGCTCTCTCCCGAGTCGGCGGCCTGCTCGGTGGCAACGCCCTGCGCGGCGAGCCAGGCACGGCTGCCCAGCAGCAGCTCGCGTCCGTCGCCAAGTGAGACCCGGCGCCCCCGTCCGCCGACCTCCTCGGCCTGCACGACCTCGAGTTCCCCGCCCGCCCCGGCATCCTGGGCCCCTCGGGCATCTTTAATATCTTGCACATCTTGAACATAGCGACGCACGGCGCGCGCCAACGGGTGCTCGCTGCCGCGTGCGGCTACCGAAGCCAGCGCCAGCAGCTCCGCGTCAGGCAGGCCGGCCACCGTGTGCATGGCCTGCACCTGCGGCTCACCGGCGGTGAGGGTGCCGGTCTTGTCGAAGGCGGCGCTGCGGATTCGTGCCAGGGTCTCGAAGGCCCCCGGGTCGCGCATCACCACACCGCGCTCCAGCGCCTGGCCGCTACCCGCCAGGCCGGCCAGGGGAATCGCCAGCCCTACGGCGCAGGGGCAGGCCACCACCAGCACCGATAGCGCCCTCACCCAGGACTCCTCGGTCGGCACGCCGGCCAGCCAGGTCGCCACCAGGGTAAGCAACGCCAGCACCACCGCCAGGGGGCTGAGCCAGCCGGCGAAACGGTCGGCCAGACGCTGCAGCTCGCCCTTGCGGGCCTGCTGCCACCACATCTGCTCGCGCAGCCGGTCCAGACGACACTCGCCCATCGCGGCGCTGACCTCGAGCACCAGGGCAGCGCCCAAGTTACGGCAGCCGGCCGCCACGGCATCGCCCGGCAGGCAGCGGCGCGGCGCGCTCTCGCCGGTCAGCGGCGCCAGGTCGAGCAGGGCCTCGTCGTCTTGCAGGATGCCGTCCAGGGGCAGCGTCTCGCCGCGTTCGATGCGCAGCCGATCCCCCACCGCCACCGCTGCCAGTGGGCAAGGCTGCCAGCCATTGCGCCCCCAGCGCTGCACTTCGGCGGGAGGTTGATGCAGCGCCTGCAAGGCACGCAACCCGCGGTGGCGACATAGCGTTTCCACCAGCCGCCCGACCAGCAGCAGGGTGACCAGCATCACGGCGGTATCGAAGTAGACCTCCGCCGAGCCGCGCGACAGCAGCCACAGCGAGACGCCGACCGCCGTCAGCGCGCCCAGCGACACCAGTGCATCCATGCCGGGGCGCCGTGCGCGGGCCGTGCGCCAGCCGGCGCGGTAGAACGGAAAGGCCACGTAGCTGACCACCGGCAACGCAAAGGCGCCGGACACCCAGGCCATGACCAGTTCCAGTCGCGGGCTGGGCATGGCGCCGACATAGATCAATAGCGAAGCGAGCATGGTCCACATGCCGAAGGCCACGGCCATCAGCAGCCGCAGGGTGAGATAGCGGCTCTCGGCGTCGAGCCGCGCTTCGGCATCGGCGACCGCCTCGGGGGGACCGAGGCGGTAGCCGAGACGGCGCACGGCAGCCGCCAGCCGGGGCTCGTCGAGGGCCTCCGGTTCACCTTCCACCAGCAGGGTAGCGCTGGGGTAGTGCACGCTGGCGGCGCCAATCCCGGGCAGCCGCTTCAATTGGGCCTCGACGGCCAGTGCGCAGCTGGTGCACCAGAGCCCCTGCACCGAATACAGGGCTTCGGCCCGGCGGGTGGTGGGGCTGTCGGAAGTCGGCGTCATGCTCACCAGCGTAACGGTCCGCGACCATTTATCCAGCGTTGGCGCTGCATGAATGAGCCGATATACTGTATATAAATACATGAACGAGGTCGCCGCCATGCCGCCGTTCGACCAGCAGCAGCCGCGCAAGGGACGCGGCGCCACCTATAACCCCGACAACCGCTTTGCACCCACGCGCAGTGAAACGGAAGACGACGGCTGGTGGCAGGAGGCGATGCCGACGCGCCTGGCCACCGTGGTCAGCAACGAACGAGCCCGCAGCGCACTCTCCTGGAACGATTCGCCGGATCTCGGCTTCGACCGCTCGCTGAACCCCTACCGCGGCTGCGAGCATGGCTGCATCTACTGCTACGCCCGGCCCAGTCACGCTTACTGGGATCTCTCCCCGGGGCTCGACTTCGAAACCCGGCTGATCGCCCGGAGCGGCCTGGTGGAGCGGTTGCGCGAAGAGTTCTGCAAGCGCAGCTACGTGTGCCGGCCCATCGCCCTGTCCGGCAATACCGACTGCTATCAGCCACTGGAAGCGGAGCGTGGTTCCACCCGCGAGATATTGGCCTTCCTGCTCGAATGCCGCCATCCGGTCTCGATCATCACCAAGAGCGCCCTGATCCTGCGCGACTTGGATTTACTGGCCGAGCTCGCGCGCCGGCGCCTGGTCCGGGTGGCGATCAGCCTCACCAGTCTGGATACCGAGCTCAAGCGCAGCCTGGAACCGCGCACCGCCTCTCCCGCTGCCCGTCTGCGTACCGTCGAGCGCTTGAAGGATGCCGGCATCCCGGTAGGTGTCATGGTCGCACCGATCATTCCGGGCTTGACCGACCACGAGCTGGAGCGCCTGCTCGAGGCGGCACGCGATGCCGGAGCGGAAACGGCCGGATGGACGCTGCTGCGCCTGCCGCGAGAGGTGGCGCCGCTGTTCGATGAGTGGTTGCAGGCGCATTATCCGCAGCGCGCCGGCAAGGTGATGAGCCTGATGCGCCAGTGCCGGGGCGGCGCCGAGTATGACAGTCGCTTCGGCAAGCGCATGCGCGGCGAGGGGATCTTCGCCCAGCTCATCGCCCAGCGCTTCGAAAAGGCGTGTCGCCGCCTGGGGCTCAACGACCCTGAGAAGCGCGACTTGCGCCAGTTGGACACCGCGGCCTTCAGGCCGCCCCGGACCCAGGGCGACCTGTTCGAATGAGCCGAGCAACGCAGAGAGAAACGGGCCAGGCGGAGGCTCAGCCAGGCCGTCGATCCTCGATGATGGTGCCGTGCTGCTGGACTTCGGCTTCGTGCGCCGCCTCTCGCCAAGGCTCGGCCAGCGCCTCCTCGTACCATTGCTGCATGGCGGGCAGCGACAGCAGCCGCGTGACGTAACCCATTGAAGGCTCACTGAGCGTGAGCCCGAAACTCTGCACGCGGAAGGCCACCGGGGCGAAGAAGGCATCCACCGCAGTGAAGGCCTCACCTGCCAGGAAAGGCCCTCCGAAACGGGTGAGCCCCTGCTGCCAGAGCTCATCGAGGCGGGCCAGGTTGCGTGCCAAGGCATCCGGCATGTGGTGCAGCTTCACCCTGACGCCGCAATTCATCGGACACAGGCTGCGCAGTGGGGAAAAGCCGGCGTGCATCTCGCTGCTGGCACAGCGCGCCCAGGCGCGCGCCTCCTCGTCGGCGGGCCATACGCCGGCGTGGCGCTCGGCCAGGTATTCGACGATCGCCAGTGACTCCCAGACGGTGCGTTCGCCATCCTCCAGACAGGGCACCAGCCCCGAGGGCGAGAAGGCTCGAAAGGTGCTCCAGTTCGAGTCGGCTTCGAAGGGAGTGAGTACCTCTTCGAAGCGAATCTCCTTCTGACGCATCAGCACCCAGGGGCGTAGCGACCATGAGGAGTAGTTCTTGTTGGCAATATGCAGACGATACATGGCGATACTCATCGCAGCGGGTCAAAACGGGAGCATAGCCGGCCACGGCCCGCTCCTGCCACAGGAATCCCCCCACAACGCGCCCCCTCGCCGCCGTGAGGCAACGTCAGGGAATCAGCACCGCCGCCCCGGTCAGCCTGCCCTCGCGCAGGTCGGCCAGCGCCTGGTTGGCCTGCTCCAGGGGGTAGGCGCGGGTCTCGGTGCGTATCGGCACGGTAGGGGCCAGAGCGAGAAACTCCTCACCGTCCTGGCGGGTGAGATTGGCCACCGATTTGATACTGCGCTCCTGCCACAGCAGGCGATAGGGAAAGGCGGGGATATCGGACATGTGAATGCCCCCGGAAACGACCGCCCCGCCCGGGCGCACCTGAGCCAGCGCCAGCGGTACCAGCTCGCCCACCGGCGCGAACAGCAGCGCGGCATCGAGCGGCTCGGGCGGCGCCTGGTCGGCATCGCCGGCCCATACCGCACCGAGCCGCAGCGCGAAGGCCTGGGCCGCGTCGTCGCCCGGCCGGGTGAAGGCATAGACCCGCTGCCCCCTGGCCACGGCCAGTTGGACAAGGATATGCGCGGCGGCACCGAAGCCATAGATCCCCAGGCGGCGGTTCTCTTCACCGCCTGCCAGGCGCCAGGTGCGATAGCCGATCAGCCCCGCGCACAGCAGCGGCGCGGCGGCCTGGGCGTCCTCGGCGACCAGGGGGAAACAGTAGCGGGCATCGGCCACGCCGTACTCGGCGTAGCCGCCATCGAGGGTGTAACCAGTGAATCGGGCTTGCGCGCAGAGGTTTTCACGGCCGGCCACACAGGCCTCGCATTCACCACAGGTCCAGCCCAGCCAGGGGACGCCGATACGCATGCCGGGCGACAGGGGCCCGACGCCCTCTCCCACCGCCGTGATCTCGCCGACGATCTCGTGCCCTGGCACCAGCGGCAGTCGCGGCGAAGGGAGCTCGCCGTCCACGACGTGCAGGTCGGTGCGGCATACGCCGCAGGCCAGCACACGATACTGCACCTGACCCACCTCGGGCTCAGGCCGGGACACCCACTCCAGCTGCAGCGGCTGGCCCGGGCCATGCAACCGCATGGCGCGCATCTGGCTCATGGCAGCCCCCTTGGAAGAAGTCTCTCACGGGAGCATAGCGCAGCCTCTCGGCTACGCTCAGCTCACAGTGACTTCGTAGCCGGTGAACTTGCGCAGGTTGATCACTCCCGAGTCGAGGATCAGGTACTGCCCCTTGAGGCCCAGCAGCGTACCGCTCACCCGCGCCTGCTTGTCGAAGTTGTGCGAAACGACCTTGCGCGGGAACTCCAGCACCGGGTAGTCGAAAGAGACCGGCGCTTCGTCGATTACGCGGAGGGTATCGACACCGAAACGCTCACGCAGCTGGCCTAGCCCACCGTCGAGACGGGCCAGGAGGCGATCACGTTCGGCCACGAGATCGAGCGCCTCCACCTCGCCCTTGAGCATGGCGCGCCAGTTGGTGCGGTCGGCCACCTCATCCTTGAACAGCACTTCGACCAGGCCGGACTGCTGGCGCGTCTCCACCATCAGGATCGGCAGCGCCTGGATTGCGCCCTGGTCGAGCCAACGCGTCGGCACCTGGGTGCCCCGGGTGATGCCCACCTTGAGCCCCGAGGAGTTGGCCAGATAGATCACATGCGGCTGGAAGCAATGGCGCTCGGCCCACTCGGGCTCGCGGCAGGTGCCGGCATCGAAGTGGCAGGTCTCGGGCTTGACGATACAGGTATCGCACTGGGCCAGCTTCTTGAAGCAGGGGTAGCAGTAGCCTTGGGCGAAGCTCTTCTTGGTCGCCCGGCCGCAGTGGGTGCAGGCGATGGCGCCCGTCCAGTTCAGCTCGAGCGGCTGGCCCAGGCGTGCATTGAGGTCCAGGCGATGCTCGCCGGCGCGCAGCGTATACCTGACCGGCCCGCCCGGCTCCCCGGGCGCGATGGCCATCTTGCTCAGGCAGCCCTGCACGACCGGAGCCGCTTCTATCCGTCCACCTTCAATCACGGCTGGCATCCCGGGCCAGCCCCGCCAGTTCGGGCGGCACGTCGGTGCCGCTGCTGGCACTGCCGCAGGTACGCTGCTCGAGGTAGCCGACGCGCTGCCCTTCGGGCACGTGGTTCTCGTGCTCGTAGCGAATCACCGCCTCGAGGCAGAGCTCGGTCTGCTCCGCGGTCAGCCTGCGCCCATCGGGCCACTTGCGCAGGGCCACCGCCTGCTTGAGGCTCTCGTAGATGGCCGGCGTCATCTGCCGGATCATCCGTTCGAAGGTCATATCACTCATGGGAAGTCTCTCGAAGTGACGGCTCAGTGAAGACGCCTGGCTCGGCCCGAATAATACCACCCCAGCAGAAGCCCCACGACCAGCCCCCCCAGGTGCGCCTCGTTAGCTACGTTGCCGAAGCCGACCGCTCCGGCCATGTCGGTCATGGTGAACACCATCCAGCCGAGCATGAAGACCACCAGCATCTGCGGCACGAAGAAGCCGCTATGCGGCGCCCGGCGCGACATCAGCCAGACGTACCCGAGCAGGGCGAAGTCGACACCCGACATGCCGCCGAACAGCACGGTGCCGGTGGCGTACTGGGCCAGGTTGGCGCCGACGCCTGCCACCAGCAGGATCGTCAGCATGCGCCCGCTGCCCTGCAGCGTCTCGACCTGGCGGCCAAAGTACCACAGCCACATCATGTTGAAGATCAGGTGCATCCAGCCGAAGTGGAGAAAGGCCGGCGACAGCAGCCGCCACACCTGCCCCGAGGCCAGCGCATCGGTGAGGTTGCCGAAGGCCAGTCCACCACCCACGACGGCGACCGGCACGATGGTCAGCATGGCCACCACAATGTCGCCGAGCACGCCCATCAGGGCGAAGACCAGCAGCGAAATGCCCAGCGCCGCGGTCGTGACCGGCACTTGACGCAGAGCTGCGGAAAGAGAAGCCCCACTCGTCGAGCGGCGGCGCCGTTCCGGCATGATCCGCTCGCCGCGCTGCCAACGCGTCAGCAGTCGAACCAGCGCATCGTGCTGGGCGGGATCGGCGAGCCACAGCACCTGCCCTTCCGCCTCCTCGGTGAAGCGGTGTCCGATCCGGTGCGCCCACAGCGCTCGGCGCAGTTCGCTGGTGTCCGTTTCGTGGGGAAACAGCATGATGCGGTACATGAACTCTTCCTGAACCAACGTGTTATGAGCATCTTGCGCTGCGGCGGGGCTTTTCTCAAATCCACCAGAGGGGCACAGAAAAAATCCGGCGGAAGGGGGGCCGCCGGACAAGAGCAAGGGATCATTCAAGGGAACACCTACTCAGACGGGCGAGCCGAAAGGAAGTTCAGGCTGGCGACAAAAAAAGTTGTAAAACTTTGTATCCCTTTTCAGTCGAAGTCGATCTCCCACGGCCGAGGCCTCGCCGCCTCTTCCTGGGGCACCCGGACCCAGACGAAATGATTGGCATCCAGGCGCCGCTCGCCGCTCCAGCGGTAGGCCACCAGGCGGCCGAATTTCACCGCGCTGTAGTCGAGGCAGGCGATGTTGGCCGTGGGCAGCGCCGGAATGCCCTCGCACCAGTAGTGGCCAATGAACAGCGGCGGCTGATCGAGCCCGTAATGAGGCAGGCGGGCGCGTTCGTTCGCGGCCAGTTCCCGCTCCTCCAGGTCGTCGGGGAGGTTGTCGGGCTGGAAGATCACGTCACCCCAGGTGCGCGGCTCGCGGGCCCAGAAGTGGGCGCGGAAGCTATGCCGGGTGAAGCCATCGCCCGAGTGGATCTCCACGCCCTGAGGCAAGGGTATGTGCACGCCGCGAGTCAACCGGTCGAGCACCCGATAGGCCAGCGTATCCGATTCCACGGATTGACGCAGGAACGGCTCGTCGATGATGCCCCCGGGGCATTCGCGCTCGAGCGCATCGATCAGCTCCTGGTCCCAGCAGGCATGAACCACTCGGAACGCATCGAAATCGAGGTACAGCGGAATATCCATGAACCACGCCAGGGCCTCGTCCCACTCCGTGGGATGGTCGCGGTACTGATCGAGCGTCTCCTTGATGATGCGATTGTGCCGCGGGGAGTGGTCGCGCAGCCACTCGCGCCCGCCCTGGCGCGGTGCACGATGGCAGTAGGCCAGGGCATTGTATTCGTGATTGCCCATGACGATGTGGGCCTCGCCCTCCTCCACCATGCGCCGGGCAATGGACACGGCCAGGCGAATCCGCGGGCCTCGGTCGATCAGATCACCGAGGAAGATCGCCTTGCGCCGCGGATGGCGGTAGACGCCGCCGCGCTGGTGGTAGCCGAGCTTCTCGAGCAGCGCACCGAGAGTCGCCCCGCAGCCGTGCACGTCGCCGATCAGGTCGTAGCCCTCTATTGCCGCCTGCCTCACGTCAATCCCCCAGCCGGTTGCTCCAGCCCAGCTTGCTGCGCAGGACCTCGTAGAAGTTATGACCGAGGGGATGCACCAATTGCACCCGCTGGGGCTTGCGCTTCACCACCAGAACGTCGTCCGGCTTGGCCACGGCGCGTGTCTGGCCGTCGCAGCTGATGTGCGGATAAGTCTGATTGGTCTCGCCGATGTGCACGTGGATCTCGCTGGCGGCATCGATGACGATGGGACGACTGGAGAGGGTATGCGGGAACATCGGCACCAGCTCGATCACGTCCAGCTTGGGATGCATGATCGAGCCGCCGCCCGACAGCGCATAGGCGGTGGAGCCGGTGGGCGTGGCCATGATCAGGCCGTCGCTGCGCTGGCTGCAGACGAACTGCCTGTCGATGAACAGCTCGAACTCGATCATGCGCACCGCCTTGCCGGGATGCAGCACGACTTCGTTGAGGGCATCGCCGTTGCCGACCAGGGTGCCGTCGCGATACAGCTCGGCATCGAGCAGGAAGCGCTCTTCGACCTCGTACTGGCCGTCCAGCACCTGGCCGACACGTTCCTCCAGCTCGTCGGGTGAGATGTCGGTGAGAAAGCCCAGTCGGCCACGGTTGACCCCCAGCACCAGGGTGCCGCTGTGGCACAGCGTGCGCGCGGCGCCCAGCAGGCTGCCGTCACCGCCCACCACGATCACCAGGTCGCAGAGTTCGCCGAGGGTGCGTCGGCTGGCCTCGGGGTGGCCGTGGTCGAGCAGCACGGTGGCGGTGCGATCCTCGACGATGACGTGAAAGCCACGCGCGTCGAGGAAGCGCAGCAGGCGCTTCAAGGTCTCGACCACCTTGGCACTGCCCAGGCGGCCGATCAGGCCGATGTTCTTGAACCCGTCGTGCTCGTTCTGCATGCCCTGCTCTCTCGGATCATGGCCGCTCATTATGGAGGCTGGGTGCAGGGCGGGCAAACTCGGCTCAGGCAGCGGCGGGGGTGCGACGGCGCAGCCACCATTCGTTGAGCACCAGCGAGCCGACGATGATCGCCCCACCCAGTCCCAACCGCAGCAGGTCGGCGTCGCGGTTCCAGATCACCAGATTGACCAGCAGCCCGGCGGGGATCAGGGCGTTGTTCATGATCGCGAGCGCGCCGGCATCCACCCGGGTCGCCCCCAGGTTCCAGAAGAAGTAGCCAAGGCCCGAGGCCACCAGACCCAGCCAGGCGAGAACGCCCCAATGCACTGGCGTGGCGGGCAGCGCCGCGGTATTGCCGAGCAGGGCGAAGGCCGGCAGTGCCACGACCAGCGCACCGAGATAGAACCAGGCGAAGACGCTGTGGCGCGGCAGCTCGGCGGGCAGCGTCACGGAGAAGCGTCGATAGCCCACCTGACCCAGCGCGAAGCAGAGATTGGCCCCCTGTACCACCAGGAAGCCGAGCCAGAAGCCGCTGTCGACCCCGTCGTAGCGGATCACCGCGGCCCCCAGCACGGCCAGGGCGGCGGTGAGCAGGTAGAACGGCGTGAAGCGGCCGAACAGCGCGTCGTCGAGCAGCGTCACATAGAGCGGCGTGAAGATGGTGAACAGCAGCACCTCCGGCACCGACAGCAGCAGGAAGGACTGGTAGAAGAAGATGTACATCACGCCGAGCTGCACCGCCCCCAGCCCCATCAGCGCCAGGCGCTGACGCCCGGCCAGCAGCCGCGGCCGCAGGAACGGCAGGAACACCAGGGCCGCCAGGCCGACGCGCATCAGCACCGCGAAGTAGCTGTCCACCTGGCCGGCGAGATAGACACCGATCAGCGAGAACGAGAAGGCCCAGAGCGCGGTGACGCCGATCAAATAGCCCACGGTTAACCTCTTTCTTCCTTTGGGTTGACGCGTGATTATACCGCCAAGCGGCGATCCATCAATGCGACTCTCGCTGCCGCGACTCGGGTGCGCGCGAGGGACAGGTGTCGGGCACATCGTCTCCCGTGCCGCCCCCCACCTCGCTCCTCTCGCGTCGCGTGGTGGCAAAATACTCCTCCAGGCGCGCCTCGGCCTCGTCGCCGAACAGGATCGCACACGCCTCGCGCAGCCCCGGAGACTGGCGCATCGTCTCCTCGTGCACCACCAGAGCGATCTTGGAGCGACGCCGCAGGAAGTCCTCCAGGCGCGTGATCATCTCGCGCCGCTTGGCGTAGTGCAGCTCGCAGCGCAGGTACTCGGTGCCCTCGATCAGCACCTCGGCCTGGCGCGGGTCCTCGCGGATCTCCTCGAGCATCTCCAGCGCGTGGGTACCGTAGCGCCGCCACAGCCGGCTTGACAGCGGCTCGGAGGCGTCGGCCGCGGTCAGCTCGTCGAGGTGCATCAGCCTCGCCTGGTGCAGGAACTGGCGGCGCACCTGATCGGGCGGCTCACCGTACCAGCGGTGCTTCGGATAGGGCACCTCGATGCCCATGTCACCGACCGCGGCGACGATCTCCTCGCCCACGTTGAGGCAGTCGGTGAGCTTGCCGCCGAAGATGCTCAGGTGGGCATCGTGTGGATTGACGTCGATGGCGTGCTTGCGCGAGAGCTGCAGGAAGTCGCGCCCGCCGTCGCCTTCGGCCCTGATCGCCAGGGGCCGCACGCCGCAGCGGAGGGAGATGATGTCCTCCTTGTCCAGCGGCCGGTCGAGCTCGAGACGCTTGTTGATATTGTCGAGCACGAAGCGAATGTCGGCCTCGCTCGCGCTCACATCGGGCCGTTCGACGCGGGTGTCGGTGGTGCCGATACAGGTTCGCGGCCCCATGGGGATGACGAAGAACAGCCGTCCATCGTCGGCGAAGAACGCCAGCACCCGATGATTGTCGGTCAAGCGCGGCACGATCAGGTGGATGCCCTTGGAGTAGGCATGACGATGACGCGTGGCCTGACCGGTGAGGCCGTTGTGCTCGTCGACCCAGGGCCCGGCAGCGTTGATCAGGACCTTGGAGCGAACGACGAGCTCCCGCCCGGTGACGACGTCGCGAGCCTGCGTCACCCAATCACTGCCCTCGCGTCGCGCCCCCAGCGACTCGACGTAATTCGCCGCCACGGCGCCGTAGTTGAGCGCCCCGCGCACGAAGTTGAAGACGAAGCGGGCGTCGTTGTCGTGAAGGTAGGCGTCGGAGTACTCGAAACCGCCCACGGCCTCGCGCGTGTCGATGATCGCTTCGCTGTTGCGGATCGCTCGGGGCGAGAGGAAGCGCGGTATGCGGGTGAAGCCGTTACCGATCAGCCAGTAGAGCCAGGCACCGGCCCACAGGTAGCGCGGGTGGTAGCGGAACCCCCGCGTGATGGTAGTCAGGAAGCGAATCTCCTGCACCGAGGCGGGATAGCTCCGGATCAGGTGATTGCGACTCAAGCAGAGTTTTCTCACCAGCGCGAAGTCGCGGCTCTCCATGTACTTGATACCGCCCCACACCAGATTGGAGGAGTGCATACTGGTGCTGCCGGCGAAGTCGCCGCGGTCGATCAGCGCGACCCGCACGCCCTTGCCGGCCAGAGCGGCCGCCGAGGCCGCGCCGTTGATCCCGCCACCCACGATCAGGACGTCGAACGCCTCGCCGCCGAGTTTCTCGACGTTACTGCTACGCAGTTCCATGTGCGGACCTTTTACAAGCAAAGGCCCCGTTCGGCGAGCGCCGAACGGGGCCTGGAATGACCCGGACGGGCTACCGGAAACACGTGGTTCGTTGTCGGCCCGGCGCGGTGGCCGGGCCCTGGCCGCGTCGGGCACCTCGCCCGACGCCGGCTGCTTACTGACGTGTACCGGCGGCCATCCACTCCTCCATCATCTCGTCGTAAGGCACGGTGGTGCCCTGCGGCATCTCGTCGTCCAGCTTGGCCTTGGGCGAGCCCTCCTGCGACAGCCACTCCTCCGGGTCGCGCTCCTCGTTGAGCATCGGCGGGTAGGCCTCGAACACGTTGGCGCGCGCCAGACGTGCCATGATGCTGTCGAGCTCGCCGGCCAAGTCGTCGAGCGCCTCCTGGGGCGTGACCTCGCCGCTGACCGCGGGTGCCAGATTCTGCCACCACAGCGGCGCCATGCGCGGGTAGTCGGGCACGTTGGTCGAGGACGGGGTCCAGTTGGACTCATTGGGGCTGCGATAGAACTCCACCAGCCCCCCAAGCTTCGGTGCCATCTCGCTCATCTGATCGGAGAAGATGTCGGACTCGCGAATCGGCGTGAGGCCGGCCATCAGCTTCTCCAGCGACACGCTCTTGGAGACGGCGAACTGGGCGAACAGCCAGGCCGCGGTGCGCCGGTCTTCCGGGGTGGAATCGAAGAAGGTCCAGGAGCCCACGTCCTGATAGCCCACCTTCATGCCCTCCTCCCAGTACGGTCCGGTGGGCGACGGCGCCATGCGCCACTTGGGGTTGCCCTCGTCATCGGTGACCGGCAGCCCCGGGTCGGTCATGTCGGCGGTGAAGGCGGTGTACCAGAAGATCTGCTGGGCGATGTTGCCCTGGGCGGGTACGGGCCCGGCCTCGCCGAAGGTCATGCCCTGTGCTTCGGGCGGTGCGTACTTGTCCAGCCACTCGACCATCTTGGTCACGGCGAAGACCGCCGCCGGTGAGTTGGTCGCCCCGCCGCGGCTGACGCTGGCGCCCACCGGACGGCTCTCCTCGTCGACGCGAATGCCCCAGTCGTCCACCGGGTTGCCGAACGGCACGCCGGGGCTGCCCATGCCGGCCATGGAGAGCCAGGAGTCGTGGAAGCGCCAGCCCAGCGACGGGTCGCGGCGGCCATAGTCCATATGGCCGTAGACCCGTTCGCCGTCGATCTCGCCAACGTGCTCGGTGAAGAATTCGGCGATGTCCTCGTAGGCGGTCCAGTTGGTCGGCACGCCCAGGTCGTAGCCATAGATCTCGCGGAACTGCTCCTGCAGGTCCTCGCGCTGGAACCAGTCGTAGCGGAACCAGTAGAGGTTGGCGAACTGCTGGTCGGGCAGTTGATAGAGGTTGCCGTCGGGCCCGGTGCCATACTGCAGGCCGATGAAGTCATCGAGATCCAGCGTCGGCAGGGTGTAGTCCTTCCACTCGTTCTCCATCGCCTGGGTCAGGTTGACGGTAGTGCCGTAGCGGATATGCGTGCCGATGGCATCCGAGTCGTTGACGTAGGCGTCGTAGATGTTGCGTCCGGTCTGCATCTGGGTCTGCATGTTGTCCACCACATCGCCCTCGCCGATGATGTTGTGGGTAACCCGGATACCGGTGAGTTCCTCGAAGGCGGGTGCCAGCACGTCGCGCTCCCAGACGTGCGTGGTGAGGCCCTCGGCGACGGTATTGATCTCCATGCCACGAAACGACTCCGCGGCCTCGGCGAACCACAGCAGTTCCTCGATCTGCTCCTCGCGGGAGAGCGTCGAGTTCTGGAAGTGCTCGTCGACCAGCCGTTCGGCGATCGCGCGTGCATCGTCTGATTGGGCGTGCAGGCCGGCCGAGGCGAGCATCAGGCCGCCCGCGATCGCCGTCAGTTGGATCCTTTTATTCTTCATGTTGACCTCGTTCTGCGTGTGGATGTCATCCTTGACGTGGTTATCGTCCGTACGGCCTTGGTTCAGCCCCAGCGCATCAGCACCAGCAACCAGAGGACGGAGATCCCCAGGGCAAACCAAATCGAGAGCTCGGTGAAACCGACCACCGCCAGGTGGACGTAGGCGGCGGAGAGCAGCCCGATGAAGAGCCGGTCACCGCGGGTGGTGGCGATCGGCAGGAAGCCGCGCCGTTCAACGCTGGGGGACGCCAGCTCCCAGGCCGTCATGGCGCACAGGATGGCAGCGATGACGGAGAAGAAGATTGCCGTGGGCAGGGTCCAGACCATCCATTCCATCGTGGTTTCCTCCCCTTCAGGTACGGCCCAGGGCGAAGCCCTTGGCGATGTGGTTGCGCACGAAATAGACCACCACGATGCCCGGGACGATGGTCAGTACGCCGGCAGCGGCCAGGGTGCCCCAGTCGATCCCCGAGGCGGTCGAGGTGCGCGTCATGATCGAGGCGATCGGCTGCGCGTTGGTGGCGGTCAGGGTGCGAGAGAGCAGCAACTCCACCCAGGAGAACATGAACAGGAAGAACAGCGTCACGCCGATCCCCGAGCGGATCATGGGCAGGAAGATCGTGACGAAGAAGCGCGGAAAGCTGTAGCCGTCGATGTAGGCGGTTTCGTCGACCTCCTTGGGCACGCTGCTCATGAAGCCCTCGAGGATCCACACCGCCAGCGGAATGTTGAACAGGCAGTGGGCCAGCGCCACGGCGATATGGGTATCGAACAAGCCCACCGAGTAGTAGAGCTGGAAGTAAGGCAGCAGGAACACCGCCGGCGGCGCCATGAGGTTGGTCAGCAGCCAGAAGAACAGGTGCTTGTCGCCGATGAACGTGAAACGGCTGAAGGCGTAGGCGGCGGGCAGCGCCACCGAGATGCTGATCAGCATGTTCATCAGCACGTAGGCCAGCGAATTCACGTAGCCCATGTACCAGTTGGCATCGGTGAAGATGCCGACGTAGTTGCCCAGGGTGAAACTCTGCGGCCAGAACGAGAAGCTGCCGAGAATCTCGCTGTTGGTCTGGAACGAGATATTGAGCAGCCAGTAGATCGGCAGCAGCACGAAGACGAGATAGAGCCCGAGCAACGTGCGGCGACGCCAGCGAATGGTCGCGGAGCGTGCCTGCTTGCGTCGCCGCGCGGCGCTTTCGGCGGCCTGCTGGCGTACGCTTTCGGGCGTGGTCGGTACGGAGCGGGTCATGTCAGGCTCCTCCCTGAGCGGTGTGGTCTTTCTGGCTGTTCATGATGGCGGTGTAGAAGATCCAGCAGACCAGCAGGATGATGAGGAAGTAGATCAGCGAAAAGGCGGCAGAGGGCCCCAGATCCTGCTGCGCGATGGCCATGGTGGTCAGCGACTGGCTGAGGAAGGTGGTGGAACTGCCCGGGCCGCCGCCGGTGAGCACGAACGGCTCGGCGTAGATCATGAAAGAGTGCATGAAGCGCAGCAGCACGCCGATCACCAGTACGTTGGTCAGCTTGGGCAGCTGGATGTAGCGGAACACGGCCCACTTCGTAGCTCGGTCGATGCGTGCCGCCTGGTAGTAGGCGTCGGGAATCGCACGCAGGCCGCTGTAGCACAGCAGGGCGATCAGCGGGGTCCAGTGCCATACGTCCATCAGCACGATGGTGGCCCAGGCATCCGAAGCGTTGCGGGTGATGTTGTAGGGGTAGCCCAGCTCACGGATGCCCACCCCCATCAGCCCGATGTCGCCGCGAGTGAAGAGCTGCCAGATGCTGCCCACCACGTTCCACGGGATCAGCAGCGGCAGCGTGATCAGGATCAGCACCGCGGAGGCCTGCCAGCCGCGCTTGGGCATCAGCAGGGCGATACCGATGCCCAGCGGCACCTCGATCGCCAGGATGGTGAAGGAAAAGGCGAACTGACGCAGCAGTGCCGCCTGCAGGGAGCGGTCGTTGAGAATCGCCTCGAACCACTCGGTGCCGGTGAAGAAGCGCGTATTGGCGTCGAACACGTCCTGGACCGAGTAGTTGACTACCGTCATCAGCGGAATGATGGCCGAGAACGCCACCAGCAGCAGCATGGGCAGGATCAGGAACCATGCCCGATTGTCGTGGACCTTGTTCATTGCCCCACCTCCACGCGGAACTCGTCGATATAAAGGTGCAGCCACGCCGCGGGGAAGCGGACGAACGCCTGCCGCGGCGGCAGCGGCTGGTCCTCTCCCAGGCGCGCACGAAACGTCTCGCCGGCGAACGCGAACGACACGACGCGGTAGGTGCCGAGATCCTGGACGGCGTCGATCTCGATCGGGTAGGCGTCCGCGGCCGGGCTCCCCAGCACCTCGACGAACTCCGGGCGGATGCCGAGCTTGATGTTGCGCGAACGGGCCTGCTGGATGGCGCCCTGAAGCGCCGGGGAAAGGACCAGGTCGACGGTACCGGCCCGCGCCCCGCTGTCGGTTCTCGCCACCGGCATGAGGTTCATGCCCGGACTGCCGATGAAATATCCGACGAAGGTGTGCGCGGGTGTCTCGAACAGCTCGCGTGGGGTGCCGAACTGCACCACCTGCCCCTCGTACATCACCGCGATCTTGTCGGCGAAGGTCGAGGCTTCGAGCTGGTCGTGGGTCACGTAGATCATGGTGATGTTGAAGCGCTCGTGGATCTCCTTGAGCTTGCGCCGCAGCTTCCACTTGAGCTGGGGATCGATCACCGTGAGCGGCTCGTCGAAGAGGATCGCCGAGACGTCGTCGCGTACCAGGCCGCGCCCCATGGAGACCTTCTGCTTCTCGTCGGCGGTCAGGTTGCGCGCCTTGCGCTTGAGCAGCGAGGTCAGATCGAGCACGTCGGCCACTTCGGCCACGCGCTCGCGGACCTTCGCCTCGGGCGTACCCACGTTGCGCAGCGGGAAGGCCAGGTTGTCGTAGACGCTCATGGAGTCGTAGACCACCGGGAACTGGAACACCTGGGCAATGTTGCGCTCCTCGGGCGGCAGCTCGTTCATGACCTGGTCGTCGAACAGCACCTGGCCGTCCGAAGGCGTGAGCAGGCCGGAAATGATATTGAGCAGCGTCGACTTGCCGCAGCCGGACGGCCCCAGCAACGCATAGGCGCCTCCCTGCTGCCACACGTGCTCCATCTCGCGAATGGCATAGTCATCGGGGCCCGAGGGATTCGGCGCATAGCTGTGCGCCAGCGACTTGAGAGTGATCTGGGCCATCAGTGCGCTCCAGGGCGTGCGGGGATATGCACGACGTCGCCATGCCGATCGAAGGCGTAGATCTTGTGGGTCGGAAAATAGACCTTGATCTCCTGATCGACGGAAAACGGATGGATACCGGCCAGGTGCAGTACCAGATGGAAGAGGTCGTTGTGCACGTGCAGGAAGGTTTCGGAGCCGCTGATCTCGGCGATATCGACCTTCATCCTCAACTCCAGGTCGTCCTCCGCCTGACGCTGCAGCCCGATGTGAGAGGCGCGTACGCCAAATTGGTACTGGCCCGGCGCCAGGCTCGCCAGATCCCGATTGAGCGGGAAATGCACGTCGCGGTCGAAGGTGACCTCCGAGCCCGACACCATCGCCGGCACGACGTTGATGGGCGGTTCGGAGAACATCTCGGCGGTCAGCACGTCGCGCGGGCGATGGTAGACGTCCTCGGTGGGGCCGTACTGCAGCAGGCGCCCCTCGTGCAGCACGGCGGTGTGCCCACCCAGCGCCAGCGCCTCGTTGGGCTCGGTGGTGGCGTACACGGCGATGCAGTTGCGCGCCTTGAACAGTTCGCGCAGCTCCTCGCGGAACTCCTCGCGCAGCTTGTAGTCGAGGTTGACCAGCGGCTCGTCGAACAGAATCAGGTCGGCGTCCTTGACCAACGCCCGGCCCATGGCGGTACGCTGCTGCTGGCCGCCGGAGAGTTCCGCCGGGTAGCGTTCGAGCAGATGCTCGATGTGCAGCATGGTGGCGGTCTCGTGGACCCGCTGACGAATCTCCTCCGCCGGCACGCGCGCCAGCTTGAGCGGCGAGGCGATGTTGTCAAAGACGCTGAGGCCCGGGTAGTTGATGAACTGCTGATAGACCATCGAGACGTTGCGCTTGCGTACCGATTTGCGCGTCACGTCTTCGCCATGCATCAGCACGCGGCCTCGCGTCGGGGTCTCGAGGCCGGCCATGATCCGCATCAGCGTCGTCTTGCCGGCCAGCGTTCTTCCCAGCAGGACGTTGAAGGAGCCGGGAGCCAACTCGAGGTTGACCCCCTCGATATGTGTGGCCCCATTGACCACGTGGTCGATGTTTTCCAGTATCAGAGACATGCTGAACTCTTTGCCATCGTGTTGGAGTCGTTGTAGGAAGCGGCGCGGGCACTCCGACTCGACCGTCCAGCGGCAGGCGTGCCTCGAGACGGCCTGGGAAGCGGTCGTGTCTTGCTCGTAGGGAATGGGTGGGACATGGTCTCGCCCTGTTGTTCTTGTCGGGTCGTTACTCATTGAGGTCGCGGCAAACGAACAGGGAAAGGCACCAATGTTCGATTTTGAACGAAAACGAACCTCAAATGTTCGATTTACGATAGCGAGACTAGCCCAGAGAGCGCTGAGCGGCAACGCTCGTGTTCGAATAAGTACCTAGACCATGGTCTAATCTGGAAAGATGCCAGGCGGCAGCGGACGCTTCCCTCCCGGTGTCGCTCGGCGCTGTCCTTTCGTTTGAGGCGACACTGTTCGGTTCCGAAGATGGCATGCGCGCGGCCCCGATCAGCCCAGCCTGCGCCTCAACCATGACCAGGCATAGATACAGCCCGGCACCCAGCCCAGCAGCGTGAGACACAGGCAGACGATCACACGGCGCCCTCCTCCTTGCGCAAGGCCAACGGCCAGCGGCGGCAGCAGCACGGCAAGCGCCTTGTAGGAGAAGCGAAGCGCGGCCGACGCCTGCCAGGCTGACGACGTAGGAGCCCGCGCCTGCCGCGCATCGCCGGTGGCCGGCCCGGCGTCTGTCGAGGGGATGTACGTCTCTACCGCGGTGCTCGCTTCGCGTTCGGTCCGGGCGGTTTGTCCGGCCTGGCGATGTGCCTGGTGATCGAACTTCTGGTCGATGGCTTCCGCCCCCTCGGCCAGCGCCTCGTGATAGCGCTCCCAGTCCTCCCAGTCGAAGGGCGTACCGGCGCGCGGCTGGTGTCCGCCCGCCTCACGTGCGCGCTCCCAAGCCTTCTCCTCCAGGGTGTTGGGGCGCTCCTCGTCCCGACTGCCATCGAGCCCCTTTCTCGCCAGATATTCGCGTGCATCCATGTCCACCTCCCGCTCTCGAGCATCCGGTTTGCCGCCTCTGCCTCACAAGCTAGCCTACCCTCACCCTATTTGGAGCCACCCGGCCCCGGCCATGTTCCGTCGCGGCCTTCGCCCGCGCCCGGCACCAGCGTTGGCAAGATGTTGAAGACCTACCTTATATCCGGGTCGACTCGGCTATGCTGTAGATATCCCGCCAAGAGCGATCGAAACAAGGAGATGCGCCATGCCCAACAGGGCCCCTACCATCGTTCGCGAGATCATGTCCCGGGATTGCTACCGGGTCACCGGCAACACGTCGATCATCACCCTGGCCGAAGGATTGGCCCTGCATCGCCTGCCTGGCGTGCCGGTCGTCGACGATCACGACCAGTTGATCGGCTTCATCTCCGAGCAGGACGTGATGGGCAAGCTGCTCCAGAGCGCCTACCTGAACGACGAAGCCCCCCTGGTCAAGGAGCTGATGCGCAACGAGGTGCTCTCCGTTTCGCCCACCAAGAGCATCACCGACCTGGCCCAGGAGATGCTGGGCCAGAAGCCCAAGGTGTTCCCTGTGACCGAGCAGGGTCGCCTGTGCGGCATCGTGACCCGTCGCGACGTGCTGACCGCCATCCTGCGCATGCGATACAGCTGAAGCCGGCGCCCCGCCGCCCCACCCCGGAAACGAACGAGCCCTGCCCGGCGGCAGGGCTCGTTCGTTCGCCTGAACCCTCGACGTAAGCGACAGACAAAAAACCGCCCATGGAGACCATGGGCGGCAAAGATCGAAACTGCGAGCCAGAGCAACAGTGTTAGCGACTGCCATCGCGCTGTTGCCTGTACCAGATATGACAGCAGCAAGCAAAAAAGTTCGCCACTGTTCGTTAATTTTTTTGTCGCTCGTGGAAAACAAGCACTTATCGCTCGAGAAAGGAGAATTTCACCGTCCCGCTTGCAAAGCTCAACCCCTTGGTTTTACTATCGAATCCGCTCTGCGGGTGTAGCTCAATGGTAGAGCAGAAGCTTCCCAAGCTTAAGACGAGGGTTCGATTCCCTTCACCCGCTCCAGTAGCCATACAAGCCTTTGATACTAAAGGTTTTCCCCACCAATCATGGGGTTAGGGGCTACAGGAATGGCTACAGAAGTGGCTACACTTCTCCCCCGCTCCGCTGTATGCTCCGCGATCTTCCACAAGCGCACCGGAGCATCACCATGGCCAGAGGCAAGCCAGCCGACTCCCGACACCTTCGTATGAGGGGCAACGTCTGGTTTGTCCAAAAGCGGCTCTCCCCTATCCTCGCCCAGCACCTCGGCAAGAAGATGCTTCAGCAGAGCACGCAGACTGGCGACCTCGATGCCGCTTGTCGCTTCAGGGATAAGCTGTTGGTTGATCTTGCAGACCAAGAGGCATACCTGAGCGGCCAGTCGTCACCGGCACAGAAGCGCAAGCTATACACTGAAGCGTACGAACGGCTACAGCAGCAAGCCTCCGATATCGAAAGCCCCGACGGCAGCGTCGATCTTCTCGATATACTAGACCCAGACAAGCTGAACCCCATTGAGCAGGACGCTCTTCGCTCTGTCTTCTCGAAGCAGACGCCCAGCGACTATCGTCTCACCTTCAAAGGTGCCTTGGAGGACTGGCAGCAGTCACCGCTGATCGAGAGGAAGCACTCGACACGTTCCAAGAACTCCTTGGCAGTCCAGCTATTCCTCGATAGCCTAGGGGTGGACGATATGGCACTGGTCAGCGCTACCCGTAAGCAAGTCCGGGACTTCATCACCACCCAGCTCCATAACGGCAAGACCAAGCAGACAGTGGCCAACTACCTCTCAGGGCTGTCCGCCATATGGCGCCATGCAGAGTACACCATGGAGGAGGCACTGCCAGCGGGGAACCCCTTCAAAGGTCACAGCCTCAATCCCAAGGCCACCGTGAAGAGCTACGACCAGTTCACCCGCGAGGACGTCGAGGCGATCTTCAAGGCAACGGAAGAAGCTGAGGGCATTTATTATCTGCTGCCCAGGCTCGGCTTCTACACAGGCGCGAGGCTCGAAGAGCTGTGTTCGCTGAAGACAACCGACATCATCCAGCAGCAAGGCGTCTGGTGCCTGTCCGTGCGTGAAGGTAAGGGGAAAAACAGTAACGCCACGCGAGACGTCCCACTGCACTCCGCTATCAAGCCGCTGGTGCTGGAGCAGCTTAAGCAAGCTCAGGCGGCAGGGTCCGAGTACCTCTTCCCCGAAGCTGGCGCAACGAACCGCACCGATGCGAAGAAGGGACCGAAATTCTCCCAGTGGTTCTCCCGCCTGACCGGGAAGACGATTCCCAAGGAAGGCCGGAAGACCGGCTTCCACTCCTTCAGGACCACCGCCATTACCATCATGCTCGGCTCTGGATTCCAAGAGCAGCTTGTGGTCTGGGTCACCGGCCATGAACGAGGACTGACCACCGCGAGCCACGTCTATCACCGTGGACCCGACTTCAAGGCAAGGCTTGAGGCCGTGGAGGCAATTCAGCTGATGGCGCTTCATCAGTAGAGGAACCCAAGTCAACTCGCTGATGATTGGAAAGGGGTTCGGCAAAGGACAGTTTTCTCTTTCCCATCATCGGCTTAAAGCTGGCTCAGTTGCCTGTAGCGTTCAAATTGAACGGCTCTCCTTGGACACCCTTCAGAAGTCCTCGGACACCTCATGCCAGCCGTCTCCGAGCAGGTCTCTCGCGGTGTCGGTGAATGCCTTGGCAAGCTCCCGCTTGGCTTCAGGACAGGTGATGGACCGGTAGGCCTCGCGGAACTCAGCGATCTTCTCAAGGCCCGCCTTCAGGGCTGGGCTGGATCGTGTATCCATCTCTTGCAACCCCCCGTCTCCGGTGAACTCCTCATTGCCCCCGTACCGTTGGGCGATTCTCGGGAAGTCCTTCCGCATCCAGTTGAGAATGGTGGACTTGGGCTTGCCTAACTCCTGCCCGATCACCCGGTAACTCTTCAGCTTGCCCCGGCCCATGATGTGTTTTCTTGCCTTGATATACATTCGGAACACCTCGCGGATCTCCGAGTTCTTCAGCGGGAGGCCATGACTGAGGTTCGCCATAGCGGCCATCCCCAGCGCCCCCTCTCGGGTGGTCTCGATTACCTCGGCCTCGATGACCGTCTCGCCCAGCCGCTCCCGCGCTGCGACACGGTGGTAACCGTCAACGAGAATGAACACGCCATCGACCTTGGCGACCGTCACGGGTGGCAGACTAGCGCCTGACTTGAGGGCGTTCTCGTAGCGGCTGATGGTCGGCTGGTCGAGTTTCCGGCGGACTTGGAAATCGTCTGACAGCGTGAGATGGGTGAGACTGATGGTGGCTCGCTTGGGCTGCGATTCTGTCTTCATGGTGCGATCCATGCGGTAGTTAGTTTTCCTGCTGAACAGGTGTTGGGGTTGGTGGGTTCTCCATGACTGTGTGGTGATGGCTTCCCCCTTAACTGGGCGGTAATTGCAAAACCTCGTGGTTGGTCCTCCCCAGGGCTACGAAAAAATAAATACGGGGCGGGACAGTTAGACGCTGAAAAACTCTCAGTGCGCTCTGTGAGCCTCGCTGTCGGTTGGGCTATTGGTGTTTACCTGGCTTCCCTTGTCGTCACTTACGTAGCCTCTCTGACGTCTTCTGGCGTGCCTAATAGCCGATCCAATCGGTTGAGCAGGTTCCTGACTGATGACTTGTGCCAACTCCCGCCACGCGGTGTGAGCATCCCCCGAGAGTTCAGCGCATCAGCAATAGCCCCCAGAGAAGTGACTCCCTCGGTCTTCAGCCCCCTGACCACAGGAGCGAGATTCAGGGCATGGTGATCAGCATCGGCCTTGATCGCCTCTACTCCCGCGCTGTTGCCTTTACCCGCTCGCTTGAGTGCCGCTGCACCGTTGGGATTGCCCAACTTCACGCCTCGCGCCTTCGCAGCCTTAAGAGCCTCTCTGGTCCGCTTAGAGATCGCTTCTCGCTCCTGCTGTGCCACCAGTGCCATCACCCCAACGGTGAGATCATTGGCATCAGGCATGTCCGCAGCGATGAACCTCACCCCCGAGTCCCTCAGCGTCAGGAGGAACGCTGCGTTGCGTGACAGACGATCCAGCTTGGCGATCACCAGCGTTGCCCCCGTCACATTGGCTAGGTGCAGTGCCTTCTCCAGTTCGGGACGGTCGTTGTTCTTTCCGCTCTCGACCTCCGTGAAGGATGCCAACACGATGCCTCCCCGCTGGGCTGCGTACTCCTCGATGGCTTGAGCTTGAGCTGCCAACCCCAGACCGCTGACTCCCTGACGGGCTGTCGAGACCCGCTGATACGCCACCACCTTCATCGTCAACCCCCATAGGTACAGATTCACCTAACGACCGTTAGTCAATATTGTACCCTACCGGCAACCAAGTCCAGCATAGGCGGGTAGAGGCTCACAACGGATCAAGCCGGATCATGCCAACCGCCCTCTTTCTGGTGTCCTGATGGGGGTGGATGGGGGAACACGGCTCACACGTATCAATCAATCTCGGCTCGCAAGAGTGTCACAAAACAAAGCCAAGGATATTCACGACCAAAGTATTCTAAAGATCCTTGTTCCCCTGCCGATTACAATCCGGCAACATAAACGCGAGAGAGGCGACTTCGACCTCTCGTTCAGAAAAAAGGGAACTGTAATGAATTTCAATAAGTTAGCATGTATTGCTCTTGCTTCTCTCGTGGTCTCTGGCTGTGCGAGCCGGGCTAGCTCCGTGGCACCGGCGACTGTTTCAGCCGAGGAGTACTCCACCCTAACCTGTGATGAGACCAGAGCTGAGCTTTCCTCTGCCAGGGAGAGGAGTAATGCACTTACCAGAAAGCAAAACAATGCAGCAACGGCAGATGCGGCCTCGGTGTTTCTCGTTCTATTGCCCTTGGGCTCCGTCTTTGGTGGCGATGTCTCAGGTGAGCTAGCCCAGGCCAAAGGAGAGGTCGGAGCTCTGGAGCGCGCTACCAGGATCAATTGCCGTAATGAAGCACTGGCCATGGAAAGCCCTGCTGACCAGAGCTGAGTGAGCGGGGAGGTAGTCGCAGTCCTTTTCAGTAAGTAGAATGGCAGTGATGGGTGGCTAGCGTAGTGGCTACATTTGTGGCTACGGCTGGCTACCCTTAAAATATAAGCGCTTGTTTTTAAAGGCAACATGGCGAGGTGGACCGATTCCCTTCACCCGCTCCAGCAGCCGCCGCTGCGGCGGCCGGTTCGCCTCTTCCCAGCGTGGCTTCCCCATGGCTCTGTTCCTGCTTATCTTCGCCGTCTGTCTGTTCGTCATCGGCGGCGTGGTGCTGATCCTGCTGTTCTCGCGCACACCGCGCTATCGCACCGAGCCGGAGCAGCTGCTCGAGCTGTTCGACAAGGCGTTGGACAACCAGGTCGGGGAGAACGAGTGGAACCTGGTGATCAACTACCCGATCCGCCACGACGACTACCTCGACGGCGTGAGGCGCCGTGCCCAGCATCTGATGCAGGAGCATGGCCGCCCCTGGCAGGTCGCCCAAGGCAAGCCGCTGCTCGACAAGACCGGCCAAGAGGAGCTGGCTGCGCTGCGCTCCCATCTGGCTGCCCACCAGCGCCTGCGCGAGCGGCAGCGCAACCAGCCTTAGCGTCGAACAGACGCCGAGTATGGTATGCTCGGGTGCGATAGCCAGCACACGGGAGCTTCATATGCCCAGTGTCATACGCCAGACGCCGCTCGATACCGCTACCCAGCACCACGCGCACGATTTTCATCAGATCGTCATCGGTCTGCAGGGGCGGGCGGAATTCGAGATCGAAGGCCTGGGAGGGGCGATCTCGGCATTGTCGGGCTGCATCGTACCCGCCAACCACGTGCACTACTACATGGGCCAGGGCGAGAACCGCCAGCTCATACTCGACCTGCCCGCCAACGCCCCCTCGCTCACCGGCTATCACCATGAGCTGTCACGATTGTTCGATGCGCCGCGCTTTTTCGCCCTCGACAAGCCGCTCAAGCACTACCTGGACTTCCTCCTGCTCGAGCAGGCCAGCGGCCAAGCGAGCCTGAACACCGCCCAGAGCGACCGGCTGGCGGCGACCTTTCTCGGCTGCCTGCACGCCAGGCTTGGCGGAGAGACGCCACAGCCGTCGATGCGTCGGCTCGATCTGGTCAAGCTCGACCATTTCATCGACAGTCACTTGTCTTCGCCCATCACGGTGGCCGACCTTGCCGCCCAGGCATGCCTCAGCGAGGCCCACTTCCGCAGCCGCTTTCGCGAGCAGACCGGCCTGTCGCCCTGGCAGTACGTACGCCGGCGTCGCCTGGAAGCGGCCCGGCAGCTGCTCGCGGAGAGCCGTATGCCGCTGTCGCAGATCGCCCTGCACACCGGCTTTGCCCACCAGAGCGCCCTGTCCCATGCGTTCCGCAGCGCCTACGGCTGCCCGCCGAGCCAGCTTCGCCGTGCCCAACCGGACAGCGCCACGGCCCTCGCTTCCAACCGATTACAACATACGACTTAAGTCGTAATTGCAATCCCCGCATCGCCAAGTTCCGCGAATTCTGCAAATACTCCGGGGTTTTTGACAAGCAGGCCCGGCGTACGCCCCCTACAGTCAAGGATGACGCACCCATGCTCGGGTAGACCGCCTGGCGCATGGCTCTTGCCGTTTCAGGACGGGTGACATTCGGGGAATTCATATGCTCAACGCCAAAACAATGCTGGACACTGCCTCCTGGCAGCAGGATCTCGATACCCTGTTCTCGCGCATCAGCGACCATTACATCGTGGACGAAGAAACCTTCGTCAAGGAACTGGTCGAGGTGCTCAGCGCCAATCCCGAAGACTTCCGGCGCATTGCGGGCAAGACCGCCGAGCTGGTCCGCGAAGTGCGCGAGATGGACACTGCGGTCGACACGATCGATCAGCTGCTGCAGCAGTACAGCCTCGATACCCACGAAGGCCTGATGCTGATGTGCCTGGCCGAAGCCATGCTGCGTATTCCCGACACGGCCACCGCCGATGCGCTGATCGAGGACAAGCTAGGCCCCGCCGACTGGAAGGCCCACGTCGGACAGAGCGATTCCTGGTTGGTCAACGCCTCGACCTGGGGACTGCTGATGACCGGCCACGTGGTCACCCTCGACAAGCCGCGTGACGGCAAGCCCTCGGGCTTCATCAACCGCATGGTCAACCGCATGGGCGAGCCGGTGATTCGTCGCGCCATGTACGAGGCGATGAAGATCATGGGCAAGCAGTTCGTGCTCGGCCGCGACATCGACGAGGCACTGAAGCGCTCCCGCCCCCTGTTCGACAAGGGCTACACCTACTCCTACGACATGCTCGGCGAGGCGGCGCGGACCCGGACCGATGCCAAGCGCTACTTCGACGACTATGCGCGCGCCATCGAACGGGTCGGCCTGACCAGCACCAACCTCACCGAACGTACCCCGGCGCCCTCCGTGTCGATCAAGCTCTCGGCGCTCCACCCGCGCTACGAGTTCGGTCGCCGCGAGCAGGTCCTGCGCGAACTGGTGGGCAGCGTGCGCGAACTGGCCGACATGGCTCGCCAGCGCGACGTGGCGCTGACCATCGACGCCGAGGAGGTCGATCGCCTGGAGCTGTCGCTGGAGGTGTTCCGCGCCGTTTACGAGAGCGATACCTGCCAGGGCTGGGGCCATTTCGGCCTGGTGGTGCAGGCCTACTCCAAGCGTGCGCTGCCGGTACTGCATTACCTCAACCGCCTGGCCGAGCGCCAGGGCGACGAAATCCCCGTACGCCTGGTCAAGGGCGCCTACTGGGACAGCGAGATCAAGGAGTCGCAGCAGCTCGGCGTCGAGGGCTATCCGGTCTACACGCGCAAGGCGTGCACCGACGTGGCCTACCTGGTCTGCGCCCGCTTCCTGCTTTCCGACCAGACTCGCGGCCGCATCTTCCCGCAGTTCGCCACCCACAACGCCCACACCATCAGCACCATCCTCGAGATGGGTAACGAAGCCACCCGCCCCTTCGAGTTCCAGCGTCTGCACGGCATGGGCGAGGCGCTCTACGATGCGGCCCTCAAGCGTGCGCCCAAGGGCACCTACTGCCGTATCTACGCCCCGGTGGGCGCCCACAAGGATCTGCTGCCCTATCTGGTGCGCCGCCTGCTGGAGAACGGCGCCAACTCCTCGTTCGTGCACCAGCTGGTCGACCCCAAGGTGCCGGTGGAAACGCTGTGCGTGCATCCGGTGGAGACGCTGGGCCAGTACCGCACCTTCGCCAATCCGCGGATTCCGCTGCCCAAGGACATCTATGGTGAAAAACGACGCAACTCAAGGGGAGTCAACCTCAACGTGCGCAGCCATTACGACCCGCTGATGAAGGCCATGTCGGGTTTCATGGAGCGCAGCTACGACGTCG